>CACWZP010000005.1 GCA_902765395.1 uncultured Eubacteriales bacterium | reverse complement strand
CACAAGCCGGGCAAGGCCACCATCACCGCCAAGGCCGGCGGCAAGACGGCCAAGGTGACGGTAAAGGTGTTCGACCCCGCCAAGCCCACGAAGCTGACCATCAACCAGGGCAAAAAGGCCACGCTGGACATCGACAGGACGCTGAAGCTGACGGCGAAGCTGCAGCCCGCCACGGCCAAAAGTGCGCTGACCTTCAAGAGCAGCAAGCCGAAGGTGGCCTCCGTGGACGAAAGCGGCCTGGTGAAGCCCCTGAAGGAGGGCACGACGAAGATCACCGTCACCGCCGCGGCCAACAAGAAGGTCAAGGCCACCATCACGGTGAAGGTGGTGGACCCCTACAAGCCCACGAAGGTGAGCATCACAAACGGCAAGTCCGCCTCCCTGCTGCCGGGCGAGTCGTTGAAGCTGGGCACGACCCTTTCCCCGTCCACGGCGAAATCCACGCTAACCTTCAAGAGCAGCAAGCCGAAAATCGCGTCGGTGAATGCCAGCGGCAAGATCACCGCGCTGAAGAAGGGCACAGCGAAGATCACCGTCACGGCCAACAACAACAAGAAGGCCAAGACCACGTTCACCGTGAAGGTGCTGAGCCCGTCCGCCTTCGAGCTGGCCGGCTGGATGGGCAAGCCCATCACCAGATTTGCCAAGAAGTTCAATGTGCCGATGCAGTCGAAGATCTATTATGTAGACGCCAAAGCAGACTGGGGCGAGGACTTTGAGAATTTTTACCGGAAGGAGCAGTTCTGCCAGAATGAGTTTATTTCAGCGTGGGGCCGCGTGGAAAGAAAAAAGAATGACAGCAAGCTGAAAAGCACCACTTCCTTGATTGAAAGCCTCTCCATCGAAAAGGCGTCCAGATACACCCTCTTCGGCGTCAAGGTGGGCATGGACCGTGCCACGGCCTATGCCATCGCCGACGCTTACGGCGCCGCCCATTTCAAGAAATGGAATAATGGCTTCTATGGAATCGATTATGTCGATGAATCTGAAGGAGAAGACTCCATCGAAATCTGGGCGCCGGACGGAAACTGTAATTTCTACATCAAGGGCGGCAAAGTAGTCAGCATTCATTACTCTGAACGAGCGGGCGTCCTGTGATCCAATGAACCCTCCCGACAGACCATCGGCCCCGGCCGGTGGTCTGTTTCCGTCTTTCCTTACACAAATTTTCCACTGCGTCGATGAAAAAGCCGCATAATGTGTTATAATGTAAGAAGTATTCCGTTCATCGACCCAACCAAGGAGGAATTCCCCATCATGGACGACCCATTTGGTCCGAGTATCATCGCGCTGATCGCGCTTATTCTGGCGGCCATCGTGCGCATTGCCGAGGCGGCCATTCCCTTTCTGGACGAGGGCGAGACCAACCGCAAGGCCGAGGAGGGCGACGTGAAGGCCCGCCGGGCGCTGCGGCTGATCGCGCGCTCGGAGCGCGCCGAGTTCGGCGAGTTCCGCATGACCCACACGTTCCTGCTGCTGTCCGGGGCGGTGGCGGCCTGGGCGGCGCTGCGCGGCAGGCTGGGCATCCCGAGCCGGCTGCTGGCCGGGGCCTGCGTGCTGGTCCCCTATGCGCTCATCGCCTTCATGCTGGCAGGCGTCATGCCCGGGCACCTGGCCGCCCACTGGCGGGAGGGCCTGTTCAACAGGGTTAGCGCCATCGCCGAATGGACGCTGATCGTCCTCTCCCCCGTCACCCGGCTGTCGCTCATGCTGGGCGCGCTGCTTCTGAAGCCCTTCAACATCAAGCCCGCGGACACCGGCGACGCCGTGACCGAGGAGGACATACTGCAGATGGTGGACATCGGCGAGGAGAAGGGCGCCATCGAGGCGGACGAGAAGGAGATGATCGAAAACATCTTCGAGTTCAACAACATGGACGCCGGAGACTGCATGATCCACCGCAAGGACATCACCGCCATCGACATCGAATCCACCGACGAGGAGATCCTCACCACCATCCGCGAGAGCGGCCTGTCCCGCTTCCCGGTGTATGAGGACAGCATCGACAACGTGCTGGGCATCCTCACCACCCGCGACTGGCTGATCAGCCGGGTGGAGGGCGGCCAAACGCCGCTGAAGGAGCTGATCCGCCCGGCCCACTTCGTGCCCGAATCCGTGCGCACGGACGTGCTGTTCCAGGAGATGCAGAGCCGCAAGCAGCACATGGCCATCGTGGTGGACGAGTACGGCGGCACCAGCGGACTGATCACGCTGGAGGACCTGCTGGAGGAGATCGTGGGCAACATCTACGACGAGTTCGACGCCCAGGAGGAGCCGGAGATCACCCCCATCGGCGAGGGCCGCTGGCGCGTGTCCGGCTCGGCGGAGCTGGAAACCGTGGCGGAGGCGCTTCAGATCGAGCTGCCGGAGGACGAGGAGTATGACACGCTGGGCGGGCTGATCTTCAGCCGGCTCACGGAGATCCCCGCCGACGGCCAGCACCCCGTGGTGGAGTGCTTCGGCCTGCGCATCAGCGTGGAGGAGATCGCCGACCGCCGCGTGGAATGGGCCATCGTGGAGGTGCTCAAAGATACGGAAGCGGACCAGTCTGAGGATAACGCGACAAGCAAGAGTTGAGAGTTAAGAGTCAGAGTTTAGAGAATGGTGGTCTTGGGCTATTCAATCTGAACTCTTTACTCTAAACTCTAAACTCTCAAAATGGAGGGTTTTGTCTATGGAACTGCTGAAACAAAAGATCCTTGAAGAGGGGCGCGCGTTGAGCGAGCACGTGCTGCTGGTGGATTCGTTTCTGAACCACCAGGTGGACGTGAAGCTGATGAAGGCCATCGGCGAGGAGTTCGCCCGCCGCTTCGCGGACACCGGCGCCACCCGCGTGGTCACCATCGAATCCTCGGGCATCGCCCCCGCGACCATGACCGCGCTGGCCATGGATCTGCCCATGGTAATCATGAAGAAGTCCGTGTCCAGCATCCTGAAGGACGGCATCATCCAGCGGGAGGTGTTCTCCTTTACCAAGAACGCGCCCTACCTGCTGACGCTGAAGACGGATTTCGTGCATCCCGGCGACAAGGTGATCCTGATCGACGACTTCATGGCCAACGGCGAGGCGGCCTTCGGCGGCATCGCGCTGATCGAGCAGGCCGGCGCCCAGGTGGTGGGCGTGGGCACCGTGATCGCCAAGGCCTTCCAGCCCGGAATGAAGAAGCTGCGCGCGGCGGGCTATCGCGTGGAGGCGCTGGCCCCCGTGAGCCGCATGGGCGAAGGCTTTATCGAGTTTGAATGATTGTCGGCGTCCCCCTTCGGACGCCGCCGACCCGCGCAACCGCGCTCCGCGCCGGTTCGCTAATCATCAATGACTGACTGTTGACCATAAGGAGGAAACACAAATGAGCGGCGAATACACCGAATTCCGCTATGACACCCAGCTGCTGATCGAGGGCGAGGGCCTGGACGAGGACGCCATCCGCGAGCACTTCGAGACGGCGTTTGTGGGCGACTGCCTGCTGGCCGTGGGCGACGACGAGCTGATCAAGATCCACTATCACACCAACGAGCCCTGGAAGGTGCTGGAGTACTGCGCCACGCTGGGCGAGATCTACGACATCGTGGTGGAGGACATGGACCGGCAGTCCCGGGGGCTGCAGGGCTGATAAGCTGTGGCGGGGAACCTGCTTCCCCCGCCACGACCACCCCTTTGACGGGTTTGCCTTGAGTTTTGCCTGTTTCATGGCTTGGAGAGAACGGGAATAAACAGTCAAAAACTCCGGTCGGCAAATCCGCAGGGAAGGGATTTTCACGCCGGGAAACCATATATCCCTAAGTGAGAATCCCTCCGTGCCTGCCGCACATGTCGCCAGGCACGATTGAATATCGGGGTGCTGCCGCCCCCGATACCCCTGCAAGTGTGTGCTATTCTGGATATAATCGGAGGTCACTATGCGTCCCATCATCAAACTCTGGCCCAACGCCGTCGCCCCGTATTCGGAGCAGTCCCCGGACCAGGCCCAGCCGAGCCTGGCGGCCTACGAGGTGCTGGGGGCGAAGATCGCCGTGGTGGTGTGCCCCGGCGGCGGCTATGTCTGCAAGGCCGACCACGAGGGCGGCCCCGTGGCCGAACGGATGAACCTGGAGGGCATCGCCGGCTACGTGCTGGATTACCGCGTGAAGCCCTGTCACCACATGGCGCCCCTCACTGACGCCCAGCGGGCCATCCGCGTGGTGCGTGCCATGGGCTATGATTACGTGGGCATCCTCGGCTTCTCCGCCGGGGCGAACCTGGCCTGCACCGCCGCCACCCACTACGACGCCGGCGACCCCGACGCCGAGGACGCCGTGGAGCGGCTGTCCTGCCGGCCGGACTTCTTCGTGCCCTGCTACCCCGTGGTCAGCTTCCACCAGTTTCCCAACATCGGCAGCGTGAACGCGCTGCTGGGGAATTTCGACGACATGGCCCAGCGCCGCTTCTTCTCGGCGGAGCTGAACGTGACCGCCGACACCCCGCCCGCCTACATCTGGCACACTGCCAACGACGACCTGGTGCCGGTGGAAAACAGCCTGATCCTGGCCGGAGCGCTGTCCCGCTGTGGCGTGCCCTTCGAGCTGCACATCTTCCCGAAGGGGCCCCACGGCATCGGCCTCGCGCCGGACTTCCCCGACGCCCGGCACTGGCCCGAGGAGTGCGCCAGGTTCATCAAGGGCATCTGCAAATAAACAAAACCGCCGCAGGCCGTTGAAAAGCCTGCAAGACAAGGAAGGACAGCCTGCCAACGAGGGCGCTTACACAAGCGTAAGCAACCGAATTGGCAGGCTGTCCTGACACAGGAAGCAGAAATTCCCTCCGCGCATGCGATTCTTCAGGGAATTTCTGCGTTCGCGGGCATTGTCAACGGTCTGCGCCGCAGTCTGATCGACTGCGGCGCTCTTATCTTTGCCCGGGTTACTTCCCTTTCACCTCCAGCTTCACGGCCCCGATGGCCTCCGCCAGCGCGGCGGTCAGCTGCTCATCGGTGGGACAGGCGTCGGCAGAGTCCCCGCCGCCCTGCAGGCGCACCATGACGCTGCTGTCGTGGTCGACGTCGAAATAGGCGCAGATGGCGCGGCTGTACGCGGGCGATGCCTCGGCGGCTTCCTCTGTCGCGGCTTCCTCCGTTTCAGCGACTTCCTCCGCCGGTTCGGCGGCTTCCTCCGTTTCAGCGGCTTCCTCGTCGGTTTCCTCCGCCGGCTCGGCGGCTTCCTCGTCAGTTTCCTCCGCCGGTTCGGCAGCGACTTCGTCCTCGGCCGCGTCCGCCTCCACGGGCGCAACGGCGTAGCCAAAGATGCGGACAGTCTTCCCGCCGACCTCCTCCTGGCGCACGTCGGTCACCTCGGCGCCCTGCAGCGCCCGCATGGTATCGGCGGCATAGGCGCTCAGGGCCTGGGCGGTGGCGTGACTGGCCGAGATGGTGACGGTGTCGACGGCGGCCGCCTCATCCTGGGCGGTGAACACGTGCTCCGTCACGTTAGCGTCGGTCAGGCTGGGCTGGGCCTCGCGGGTGTAGCCCTCCAGCTCGCCCACCTCGCCCAGCTTGTAATAGCGCCTGCCGCCGCGGGTGTTGCTGCCGTTCACGATCAGCCAGTTGTCGCCCTCGGCGACCACCTTGCCGTCCTGCACCTTCAGCGCGCCGTCGTCATAGCGGAACAGGAAGATCGCGCCGACGACCACCGCCGCCACCAGCACGCACAGCAGGGCGATGTCCCGCTTGCTCAGATAGGGCTTCTTGCCATTCTGCTTGCGAAAGCCCTTGGATTTTGCACTTTTCTTTGCCATGGTCGGTCAATCCTTTCATGCCGGGTTTTCTATATTATAACACAACACCAACGATTTGTGTAGGTGCAAAAAACAGGGGCGGCAATGCCGTCCCTGTCATGCTTTGTATCTCCAGCTGTCATTCTCCCGCCAGCAGGGTGCCGGGCACCAGGTAGTCCGCTGCGCCGCAGTCCGGGCAGGCGGTCAGGCCCTGGGCCAGGGCGTCGTCCCGGGCGATCAGGCTGTACTGGCCGTTGAAGGCGGCGCACTCGTCGCTGGTGTGGCAGACCTTGCTCTCGTCCAGCCACAGCATCGGCAGGCCGATCAGCGAGGCGTCCGGGGGATTGCAGTTGCCGCAGGCGTGCTTCCCGGCGGCCACGGCCTCGGCCAGGGTGCCGGCCGGCGCGCCGGACATGTTCACGCAGTCGGGCTTCACGTGATAGCCCACGCCGCTGTCGTAGAAGTAGACGATGATATCGCCCACGGGCTTCAGCGCCGTGGCGGGGTTGATGGTCTCCGGCTCGGGCGTGGCGGTGGGGGCGGGATAGATGCCCTCCACGTAATCCGTCGCGCCGCAGTCCGGGCAGGCGGTGTCGCCCGCCTCGACGGCCTCGGCCAGCGGCATCAGCCGCCATTCGCCGTCGAAGGACGCGCACTCGTCGGTGGTGTGGATGACGTTGCTCTCGTCCACCCAGGCGATGTGCTCCTCGGTGAGGATGCTCTCGTCGGGCATGTTGCAGGACTGGCAGGTGTGCTTGCCGTCGGCGAAGGCCTCCGCCAGCGTGTGCGCCGGGGCGTTGCCCATGCCGTGGCGGGTGGGCGTGCGATGGAAGCCCTTGCTGCCGTCGGTATAGTAGTAGACGGTAGCGTCGCCCGCGCTCTTCACCGCGCCAGGCGCGGCCGCCTCGGCGGGTTGTTCAGGTTCGGCGTCCGCCTCCGGCTGGGGCGTGTACAGCTCGAAGGGAGAGGCGACGTTCTCCTCGGCAGGCGCCTCGGTGGCTTCCTCGACAGGCGCCTCGGTGGCTTCCTCCGCGGGGGCTTCCGTAGGCTCCTCGGCGAGTTCCTCGGTGGGTTCCTCCACGGGCGCTTCGGTGGGCTCTTCCGTGGCCTCCTCTATGGGTTCGGCCCCGGCCACGAAGCTGCCGTCCGACTGCAGCGCACCTTCCTCCAGCGGCTGCGCGTCGGCCTCGTCGGGGGTCGCCTCGGGCAGGCGGATGTCCAGATCCTCGCCTGTCGCCTCGGTCTCCTCGGGCGCGGCCTCGGTCTCGATGGGCTCGTCCACCACCGTGGGCTGCTCGGTGTCCTCAGGCGCGTCGGTGGCCTCGGTGTCCTCGGGCGCGTCGGTGGTCTCAATCGGGGCCTCGGTGGGCTCGGGCTGATCCTTGTGGAACAGGCCTTCGATGGAAGTCCGGGCCGTGCCCGCCAGCTCAACGCCCTTGTCCAGGGCATCCGCGCCGGTCACCAGCACGTAATCGCTGCCGGCCTGGGCGAAGTCGGACATGATCTGCACGGTCTCGCTGCCCTTCTTATAGGCGGCGTCCCCGGCGGCGGCCACGTCCACGGCGGCCTTGTCCAGCCAGTCGTTGGCGCGATCCTGGAAGGCGGTGTACTCGGGATTGTCCACCGGCACCATCAGCGCGAACACGATCAGGAACACGCTCAGGCACAGCGTCAGCAGCGAGATCAGCAGTTTCGTGCCGGCCTGCAGCCGCACCTTGCGCCGCCAGAGCATCACCATGCCCACGGGCCAGAGGATCAGGCTGATGAGCAGCGTGAAGAAGATGTAGATGAAGCCCGCCTTTTTGCGCCTGGGGGGCTTGCGGCCGGGGCCGCCGGAATAGGAGCCGCCGCCGCGCTTCTCCGAGCGCATCATATAGCCGCTGCCGCGCCGCGTGGCGAAGGCTTGCAGCATGCCGGGGCGCATGGCCTGTTCAAACGTCATTTCCATCGTATATCACCTTTCAGTGGAGTCGCCGCGACAACGCGCGGTGCATCCTTTGGGCCTGATTATATACATACACATATAATTATAGCAGATTGCGACCCAATACTCAATCGACAACATTGTGACAGCGGTGTGCCGGAAATGTGCGGGGCTACATTCGCGCGGGGAAGCAAAAAAGCCTTCCCCGGTGGGGAAGGTGGCACGGCGAAGCCGTGACAGATGAGGTCTTCGCGGCAGTTGTGACGAAATGAGGCCCGGGGAACGCTCTTTTTTGGCGGCCTGCACTCGCTGCTCAGTGAAGCTTCGCGTTCGGCACCCTGCGCCGAGCCGCTCGCTTCAATTCACGACTCGGCAGGCCGCCCCGTGATTGGGATGCAGCGAGAAATGTGGCAGTCCTGGATGGAGTGCCCCACCGGCGCTTCGCGCCACCTCCCCATTGAGATGGGGAGGCTTTGGGCTTGCACATATTCTTTTGTAGGGACGGCGCAACGCCGCCCCTACAAGCACTTATACGTAGTCTTGATCCTCGCTGATCCCCCATCGCTGGGCGGCGAATGGGGCTCCGGGGCAATGCCCTGGTTCTTCCCCTACAACAGCAGCTGCAGCGCCACCACCAGCGCCGCGCCGGGCAGGCCCAGGAACCCCACGGCCATGGCGGTAAAGGGGTTGATCTCCACGCCGAAGCCCATCAGGCCGCCCACCAGGTTCACCAGCCCCAGCGCCAGTGCACCCAGCACACCGCCGGCCATCAGCCGCCACATGAACCGCATGGGCACCAGCAGCAGATAGCCGATCAGGCACAACAGCGCCAGCCCAATGGCAAAGGACAGCACCAGCTCCCAGGGAATCTGCACGAAAAACACCTCCGCTTGTCGCTTGCGCTTCCATAGTATGCGCGCGCGCCGGCGGGTAGACGAATCTTCCTTTTAAAGCCGTTTTCCTGTCACCAAAGCCAACCGGTATGATGCTATAATTGCTATTACCACATCTTTGGAGGCATCTTTTCTATGTTCACTCGCCGCGCGCTGAAAACCCTGGCCCTGCTGCTGGCCCTGCTGCTGTGCGCCTTCGCCCTCGCGGAGGAGGCGCCCGCGCCCACCGAAGAACCCGCCTGGCTGGACGGCGATTACGATTCGCTGCGCCCGGCCCAGCAGCGGCTGATCGACCTGGGCCTTTTGAACGGCAAGGCGGACGGCGCCTACGGCCCCAAGACCGAGGCGGCGCTGCTGGCGTACCAGCAGCAGAACGGCCTGGAGGCCAGCGGCCATCTGGACCAGGCGACGCTGGACGCGCTGACCCACGTGGACCCCGCCAGCGCCACCGCCAAGGACGTGCAGCAGCGGCTGATCGACCTGGGCTACCTGGACGGCTATGCCGACGGCATCATCGGTCCCAAGTCCGCCGACGCCATGAAGCTGTTCCAGCGGCTGAACAGCCTGCCCGTCAACGGCAAGGCCGACAGCGAAACGCTGCAGCTCCTGTTTTCCAGCGACGCCAAGGCCGTGCCCGCCACGCTGAAGAGCGGCAGCGAGGGCGAGGCCGTGGAGAAGCTGCAGCGGCGGCTGGCGCTCTACGGCTTCTACGCGGGCGAGGTGGACGCCAAGTACGCCCAGAACACCGTCTCCGCCGTGCGCGACTTCCAGAAGCACCTGATCGCCCAGGGCTACACCGACGGCATCAGCGACGACGGTGTGGCCACGCCGTTGACCCAGTACTGCCTGTACAGCGACGAGTACTCCACGTTCCTGCGCCAGGTGAACCCCGGCGAGAGCGACAGCGAGGCGCTGCGGCTGGAGCGTCGGCTGCAAAGCCTGGGCTACATGGACATGGAGCCGGACGACGTGCTGGACGACTACGCCATCGAGGCCATCAAGCTGTTCCAGGAGGCCTGCATCACCCAGAAGGACGGCCTGGCCGACAAGGAGACCTTCGACGCGCTGTTTTCCATCGAGGCGCCGCCGGCGGAGCACTGCGCGCCCCACGTCATTGCCAGCGGCGACACCGGCCTGGTGGTGCGCGGCGTGGAGGAGGCCCTGCTGGCCAGCGGCCTGACCACCCGCATCCCCACCGGGAATTACAATTCCGGCCTGGAGACAGTGATCGACCGGGCGCGGGAATATCTGGAGAGCCGGAACGTCCCGGAGGCGGCGCTGTTTGCCGACCCCGCCACGCTGAGCGTGGAGGCGGTGCAGGCGCTTGACAGCGACCTGTTCGGCTTCGTCACCGACGACACCAAGAACGACGTGGAGGTCCAGCGGGTGCAGAACCGGCTGTACACCCTGTACTACCTGCCCCGCATCGGCGTGGACGGCAAGTTCGGCCGGGAGAGCCGCAACGCGCTGAAGGAGTTCCAGGCGGCCAACAACCTGGAGGAAACCGGCAAGCCCGACGAACCCACCCAGCGGGCGCTGTTCTCCATCAAGGCCGTGGCCAAGCCCTTCCCCTACCGCATCGAAGTGAGCCTGGCGCGGCAGGTGGTGGAGGTGTACGAGCGCAACATGTTCGGCCAGTACGACCTGGTCCAGACCTTCAAATGCTCCACCGGCCTGCACGATTCCACACCCAAGGGCATCTTCCTGGACGGCCACCCCATGAACCGCTGGCACCACTTCCAGAAGTTCAACTGCTGGGCGCAGTACTCCTTCGAGATCGAGGGCGACATACTGTTCCACTCGGTGATCTACTCCACCAACAGCGAAAGCAGCCTGCGCAGCGGCTCGCTGTACGCGCTGGGCAACCCGGCGTCCCACGGCTGCGTGCGGCTGTCGGTGAGCGACGCCAAGTGGCTGTTCGAGCACTGCAAGCGCCACGAGAACGTCATCATCATCAGCTGAAAACACCGCCGGGAGAGGCAAGACCGCTCCCGGCGCTTTTTTTGCCTGCGCCGCGCAAAGATTTTCCCCACAGGCAGGAATTTGGCGGCCGGTTGTCAAATCCTACAATATCAATACAAAGGAGCGGCCCATGAGATACCCCTGCCTGGTCGTCGACCACGACGATACCGTCGTCAACAGCACCGCCACGGTCCACTATCCCTGCTTCGTGGAGTACACGAAACAGTATTTCCCCCACTACAGCTGCACGCTTAAGGAGTACTTCATCAAGAACTTCGACCCCGGCGTGGTGGCCTTCTTTCGCGACGAGGTGGGCATGACGCAGGCGCAGATGAAGGCGGAGCAGGAATACTGGAACGCCTATGTCCAGCGCCACGTGCCCCAGGCCTATCCCGGCATGCGGGAGATCCTGTGGGAGCAGAAGCAGCGCGGCGGGCTGCTGTGCGTGGTGAGCCACTCCTATCGGGAGAACATCCTGCGGGACTACCGGGAGAACGGCCTGCCCGAGCCGGACGAGGTGTTCGGCTGGGAGTGTCCGCCGGGCCAGCGCAAGCCCAGCCCCTGGGCGCTGGAGAGGATCATGGAGAAACACCGGCTCCGGCCGGAGGAGATCCTGATGCTGGACGATTTGAAGCCGGGCTACGACATGGCCCGGGCGGCGGGCGTCCCCTTCGCGGCGGCGGGCTGGGCCAACGACATCCCCGAAATCGAGCGCTTCATGCGCCAGAGCTGCGAGCTGTACTTCAAGACCGTGGACGCGTTCAGGGACTGGCTGTTCGACGAGAGCGTGTAAAGGAGATGGAGCAATGGCAAAGAAGATCACCAAGATCGTGCTGACCGGCGGCCCGGCGGCGGGCAAGACCACGCTGATCAGCCGCATACTGCACGAATTCAAGCAGGAGGACGGCTGGCGGGTCATCACCATCCCGGAGACGGCCACCGAGCTGATCTCCGGCTTCGGCATCCGGCCCTTCGGCGGCTGCATGAGCATGCTGGCCTTCCAGGACTTCGTGGTGGCCGACCAGATCCACAAGGAGAAGCTGGCCCTGGAGGCGGCGCAGGTGGTGGCGGAGGAGAACATACTTATTATATACGACCGCGCGCTGATGGACGACAAGGCCTACATCACCGACGAGGAGTTCGCCGAGGTGATCGCCCGCTTCGACGGCCGCACCGAGGCCAGCGTGCTGGCCAATTACGACGCCGTGCTCCACCTGGTCACCTGCGCCAAGGGCGCGGAGTTCGCCTACAACCTGGGCAACACCGCCCGCACGGAGTCGCTGGAGTACGCCCGGGAGATGGACGACCGCACGCTGCGCGCCTGGAGCGGCCACCCCAACCTGCGCATCATCGACAACTCCGTCAACTTCGAGGACAAGATGAACCGGGCCATCCGGGAGATCTACCGCATCCTGGGCGAGCCGGAGCCGATGATCCAGAAGCGCAAGTTCCTGGTGGAGATGCCGGACATCGATGCCCTGGTGAAAAATTACAACGCCGTGGCGCTGGACATGATGCAGACCTACCTGCGCATGATCAACCCCAGCGTGGAGAGGCGCATCCGCCAGCAGGCCAACGGCAGCGACTACCTCTACTTCTACACCGAGAAGCACTTCATGGCCGACGGCGCCAAGTGGGACACGGAGAAGCCCATCTCCGAAAAGACCTACCTGCGCTACCTGATGGAGGGCGACAGCGGCCTGCACAGCGTGCGCAAGACGAAGTATCGCTTCATCCACGACGGCTGCCGCTTCGAGCTGGACGTGTACCCCTTCAGCCAGGACCGCGCCGTGCTGTTCATCTACTCCCCCAGCCCAGACGCCGCCCTGCCGCCGGAGATCAACGTGATCCGGGAGGTCACCGGCGACCCGGCCTACAAAAACCGCCAGCTGGCCCGGGTGCAAAAGCTGTAAAGACGCAAAAACGGAGGGCGCTGCGCGCGCGCCCTCCGTTTGATCGTGCCCGAAAGCTACTGCTTCGCCTCCAGCCTGGCCAGCTGGGCGCGAATGGCGTCGAAGGTGTCCACGGAGATGTCGTGCTCCACCTTGCAGGCGTCCTCCTCGGCCTTTTCCGGAGACACGCCGATCAGCGTCAGAACCTGGGTCAGAACCTTGTGGCGCTCGTAGATGCGCTGGGCGATCTCCATGCCGGATTCCGTGAGCGAGATGTAGTTGTCCTTGTCCATGACGATATAGCCGCCCTCGCGCAGCTGCTTCATGGCCACGCTGACCGACGGCTTGCTGACGGACAGCCCCTGGGCGATGTCCACCGAACGGGCATATCCCTTGTCCTCTGTGAGCCGGAGGATCATCTCCAGATAGTCTTCCGCTGACTTGTGAATTCTCATGGCTATACCCAGGCGACCGCCCCGGCGGCCGCCGCTCCTTTCAACGGGTTTAATCCATTCTAACATATTTCTTCCCACTTTTCAAGCGCTGGCCGCCAATTTGTTAGCACACACTCACCCATCCCCCCTTCCTTGCCAGAAAAACCAAAATTTAAACACAAAAAACTATTGACATCCCGGCCAAATCGTGTATAATATATATCGTTGCCGACGCAATGAGGCACTTGAAGCCGGATGCTGAAAGGTGTCGCCGTCGATCGAATGATAGGCTGGCGTAGCTCAATTGGCAGAGCAGCTGATTTGTAATCAGCAGGTTGCGGGTTCAAGTCCCATCGCCAGCTCCATTCATCGGATGGAGCGGCAACAGGGAATTGTGGGTAGGTTCCCGAGTGGCCAAAGGGAGCAGACTGTAAATCTGCCGCGGAACGCTTCGGTGGTTCGAATCCACCCCTGCCCACCATCTATGCGGGAATGGCGGAATTGGCAGACGCGCTAGATTCAGGTTCTAGTGATCATTACGATTCGTGCAGGTTCAAGTCCTGTTTCCCGCACCAAAGGGTTGCACAAAGTGCAACCCTTTTCTTTGTGCAAATAGCCCTAAAAGCAGCCCTTTTTCGGTGAATCAAGCGGGATTTCGGGCTGCTCTCACACCCTCCGTTTTTGCGCTTAACAAGGCCAGTTAACACAATCTTTCGATTTACGTCCAAACTGGCTGTCAGAACGCGGCATTTCCGGCCAGGAAAGTCTCCATTTTCCGAACGGCGTCCGGCAGTCGGCTTTCCTCTTTTTTCGCGTAGACCTTCAGCGTCATCTCCGGCGTGGAGTGTCCCATCAGCGCCTGCGTGGTCTTGATGTCCACCCCTGATGCCACCATCATGGTTGCGAAGGTCGTCCGGAAATTGATGGCCGTCATCCCGTACAGCTCGATATGAGACTTCAAGGAATCCCACAGTCTGCGATACGTCACCTGGGAGACCGGCGAGCCATCCTCCTTGGAAATCACGTAGCCCCTCTGCTTTCTGCAACCCAGCAGGATATTGTAGAGCTGGTCACACATCGGGAAGGGCCTGACGCTGAACTCGTTTTTCGTCTCCTTGGTCACAGCGACATTGACGGGATGTACTACGGCCTGTTTGATCTCGATCATGCGGGTCTCGAAGTTGATGTTCTCCCACATCAGCCCCAATACCTCCTCGCGCCGCATACTGGTATAGGCCAGCAGCGCGATCAGGCAGCGCTCTCTGGAGTCTTCCAGCTCCGGGATGGCCTTCTGAATGGAGGCAATCTGTTCCCTGGTCAGCGGAGCCGTGCCCTTCCCCGCCTTCGCGGGATTGTGGACGCGCTTGTCCTTTGCCGGGTTCTTGACGATGAGATCGTCGGAAACCGCGGAATCAAGCACCTCCTTCAGCATTGCCCAATCCGCCTTCACGGTTGCCTTCTTGTACGTCTTTGCCCGGTGGCTCAGGAAATCCTGCACGTCTGTCGGCGTAATGTCCTCGATGTACTTGTCCCCGAACCATTTAAGCAGCACGCTCTGCTTGGCATCCATGAACACTTCATAGGTGGCCGCCTTGCCTGTCTTGAAAATCCGTCGCCATTGAACGATGTAATCGGAGAACTTCGTTTTCACAACGGGCGGCTGTGCCGCTTCCTCCTGCACCTGCTTCTCATGGGGGCCGTATTCGATCTCCTGGTCGATGAAATCCTTGATCCGACCGGATTTCACCACGGCCTCAATCACCTTGTCAGCCAGCTTCAATTCGTCGGTGGCGCTCAGCCTCTTGATGATCTCGTTGCCCTCCTCATCATGCCCAACGACAACTCTGATTCGATGTTCCTTCGCCATAATATCAAAGCTCCTCTCTGATATTTCAGGCAAGGAATCATTTTGAACGGTATTTGAACGGTTTTCAAGGTGCGGACCTGAGCTGAATCCCAATAGGTATTGTACCATATCCTGCTGACTTTTGCAAATGCCTGCCAGCTGTCGAATGCCCTCCGCTATATCGCCAAGCTGCGCCTCTACTGTAGCAGGAGCCCCCTGGCCCCTGGTTTCTTCCATCATAGCCATACTGTTCTTCATAGTGACCTCCGTATATAGAAAAAGCCGTCAGAGGCCGGTGATGACACTCTGACGGCTTGTAAATCGTCAATAGTTGATTTGCTTCTTCTGTTCCCAATGCAACTTCCATTCCCTGAACGCCTCAGCACTCATTTCTCCGCTTGCCAGCAACGAACGCTTGCTCCAGTATTGTGCAAGGAATTCAGAAAGCCGAGCTATTTCTCCGTAGAAAGTGGCGTCATGCGTTTCATCCAACCAGAGGAAATACTCGATCAGCGCGTCTACAGGATTCTCAGGGGTCTGCGAAAGACGCGCAGGGGCTACATTGAGTATTTTTGCAAGGGATTCCGAGCTTTCCGGGCTCAGGTTCCTAAAGCCCTGTTCCCACTGCGCGATCCTGCATGAAGCGGCCTTTTCATCGAATCCCATCCTCATGCCCAATGCCTTCATGGTCATGGAACGAAGTTTCCTCAGATAATTCAGCCTCGTTCCCTGCTTCATGCCGTTTCACTCCCATCTGTCACGCCGACTGCCGTTGTCAAAAGCGGCATCGCCACCTGCTCCGGATTTGCCTTTCGCTCATATCCCGTCCACCATTGCATAACGCCCTCGCCACTCTGCCACAGGCTGCTGTGATTCAGCTTGCCATCGCACCGCCGGGCAGCCAGCATATCGTCAAAAGCGCTGACATACAGCTTTCGATACTGCGGCCAGCGCGTCAATTCCCGTCGTTGGGCGGCGTATCCACCCATCGGGCAGCCAACGCAGCCCAGGCGGGTACAGCCGGTGTCGTATAGTTCGCAATACGGGATGTTGTAAGCGCGAATGAACTCCCACACATCCTCGTCTGTCCAGTCGATGATCGGGTTGAGCATCGTCTTGTGCGTCCTGTAGCACATCTCCACGACGCGCCGGGTGGCCGCGTCGTCATAGTTCATGATAATGCCGCGGGCGCGGTTGTTGTTGTACCGCGCCCCCTGCTGCTCGGCGACCTGCGCCGCCTTGCCGTTGAAGATCGTCACCGTCCCTTGATTGCGTTTTCTACCCGCGCTCTCATCCCAGCGAACGCCGGTAACCACCACGCGGCCCTCCCCGTGGGATTCCTTCAATGCCTCACAACAGTACCGCGCCAGACGGGTCGGCGGGAATTGTTTATGGACGATCAGCTGTCGCATGGACAACTTCGGGATGGTGAAGTGGATGCACCGCTTTCCGGCGATGCTTTGGGCAGTCGCCGGGGAGAGCAGCCTGCTACCGCCGTTGACGGCAAAATATTTGAAAGACCCGTCGGGCAGGTCGTAGATCACCGCCTCGAATTGGCGGATCACGAAGCGAACCAGCTCCGGCGGGTCAACGGTGGTCATGTTGTAATGGATATCATAGCCCACCCCGGCCATGCGGAGGATGGCTTCCACCACGATGGAATCCTTGCCGCCGCTGTAGGCCAAGTAGTATTTATCAGGCGGTTCAAAGCTGCGCACTAGGTCAATGGCGCGCTGCACTTTGTCCCGCTTCTCTCCAAAGAGATCATATACAATCAGGCTCAATTCATCGCCTCCCCATTGTGAAGCCTTATAGCCTGTTACCTTCGTCAGATGGCCGCTCGTTGCTGTTGATTCACAGCCCTGTCCCGCTGCGCTTTCAGAAGGTTCTTCTTCTCCTCCAGCTTTTCCCGGACGGTTGTGCGCGGCTGCCCACGTCCGTTGACGCGATCATGCAGCGCGGCGATGGCGGCGCAGTCATGCAGGTACAGGTTGATCTGCGTTTCCCGCGGCGCGGTTTCCAGCAGGCCGATATAGAACTCCACCAACGTTCGGTCATTGAAGGCTTGTACAAAGCCTTGCGGAAACGGTGCGTTCCGGTCTGTAGGCGCATTTTGCTCCGCCCTCTCGGTGAGGATTCTGTAGTCGCCGTTCAGGTCGGACAGCGCCTTCCCGCGCCATTCACGAAAGTCTGTCTGAAGCTGCCGCATCTCCCATTCCTTTTTCTGTTCGAGCGTCACCGGCTGTCCGCGTCCGGGACGCCCCTTCGGATCGTAGTGAACGTGGAAATCCTCCGCGATCTTCACCGCCGCCTCCCGCTTCCTGATTCGGAACAGGTTGGAAACGAAGTCAATGGCGTCGCCGCTGGCGTGGCATCCGAAGCAATAGTATCGCTCGTCCAGCTTCATGCTGGGATGGGTATCGTCGTGAAACGGGCAACAGGCCATGCCGTGGGCATTGACCTGAATGCCATACATCTCCGCGACCTGTCGCGCCGTGACACCGTGCTTGACCGCCGTAAACACGTCGGGCAGTGTGTGTTCCTGGTTGTTCTTATGATTCAAGAAGCTCATGATCAGCCTCCTTTACGCTTTTTCCCTCGTCCGTTGCTTATCCTTGCCGCCATGCACCTGGCTCAGCTTTTCCTGAAGCCGCTTGCGAACAGACGGGCGTTTCTTTGGATCGACCCAGACGGGCCGCTGGGGTTTACGATTGTTGTTTAATCCGTCGATGTAGTTGTAGTTTTCCTCGCTGCCGACCTCGTGGCTGGCGTGACGGACGTACTCGCCGTTCTCATAGAATTTCTGCCAAAGCTCCTTCGGGGGCCGCTCATGTTCCGTAGCCTGCTTCGGCAGCTCCGGGTGCAGAAACAGCCGCATCTGCTCCGCGGCTGTTTCATCGAAATCCTTTGTGATTGTGTCCGATATCACTTCTCCCTTGGAATCGAGGATCACACAAGGGATTTCACGCCCGTGTTCCTCATGCTCCAGCAGGAAGAAAAGGTTGTTCTCATAGGTGATGTTGTCCACGACCCGCCACAATCCCTTCTTGCCGGGGATGGCGTAGTGCTCCGTTTCCAGCGTCAGCGGATTGCCTGAGGCCGGGAGGCCGAAGAAGCCGTCCAGCATCACGAAGCCGTCCCCATCGACAAAGCAGCAGATCGTGCCGGTCTCGCGCCGCAGCACAATCACATCGCTGGTATTGATCTGCCGAAAGCAGCCCCGCTTACGCTGCAACATGGACAGTCGCTCCCGTACCGCCCGCACATCCTCGTTGGGACGCAGCAGGTCGTCGTAGACCATGTTGTAGTCAGTCTCGTTCGGAAAGTACCGCTTGGAGGCGAGGGCGGCGAAGGGTTGGAAGATGTATTCGCGCAACGCCTCGCCATCCTTCATCTGGTAGAGCTGGCAGCGTTCCTGAAGCATCGGTCATCGCCTCCCCGTTTGCACAATGGCCCCTCACAGGCTCGGCTCGCTCTTGTGCTTGGCGGACTTCGACGGCTCAGGCCGTGGCTTTGATTCCTCTATGGCAACCGACTTCTCCGCCATACGCTCCTGGGGCGGCCTCTCCAGCTCTTTCCTCAGGAGTGTGGTGTACAGATCGAGTATGGCGGGATGACTCTCGACGGTGTAGCTCCAATTCCGCAGGCTGCCGAAGCCGTCCCGGTCAATGGGGATGCTCATGGCCTGCGCCCATGACCTGTTGCTCCGGGAAAACCGCCCGTCGTGCTCCTTCATCGTGATGGTGTTGCCCAGCACCCAGGACAGGCGCTCCGGGCCGAAAGCATCCAGCACCGTGAAAATGGCGTTGTCGTTCAGATACTGGCCGTCGTAGTCCAGGCTGATCGCCTTTTCGATGGCCTGCTTGCACTTGACGTTCTCCTGATAAGAGGCGCGATACTCGTCGCGCTCCCCGGCCTCACGGGCATAGTCGGCGGTGCGCCGGTAGACGGGAAGGTAGGTCTTTTCGCCTTCCGTGGGCGCTTCGTGCTGCTGCTCCTGCTGGGTGAAAAAGTCCGGCAGCTGGGTAAACCCGAAGCTGTCCACGAACCAGGCCGTCTTTCCATGCTCGTCGCTTACAACTATGACATCGCTGACGGATAGCGAATGCCTCTTGAAGTCCTCCGGCCTCTCAACATTGAATTTGGTGTATAGGCTGTCCAGGGTCATGCCCGGCTCCAGCGTGCCCTTGTACACGGCGTTGTAGCTTGCGATGTTGGGCGTCACGTGCATCGCTCGCAGCTCCTTCATGTTCATAAACATCTGATCCCTGCCGCCAGCGTTCAGCTGATAGATTTCGTATTCACGCACGGTCTGTCTCTCCTCTTCCTGCATAGCGTTGTAGAATTGTTCCGGGGTCATGGGAGGCTCGTCTGAGAGGAAACCCCAATCCTCGTCATAGAGATCGCGGGAAAACTCGCCCTCCATGAAAAGCGGCTCGGCGGTAAAGACTGTGCCGTAGCGGTTGACCGTGACTTGCATTTCCACCTTCAAAGGGATGCTGTCGTTATCCCCATGCCGCAGATCATAGCGAAAGAGCTTGTCCACGCCTTGCAGCGCGTCCACCTTGTCGGCGGGAAGATCGGTGAAAAGCGCTTCCTTGCCGAAGATTTCAAAGCGTTGTAGGGACACGGCTTTCAACGGGGTGATGTTCAGGATTTCGTTGTCTGTGCCGGTGACAAACGAAAACTCGATGCCGCCCGCTTTGTACAGTTCCATAAGCTTGTCCCTGGCCTCCTTCGGGGACTCCGCCTCAATGCTTGCCTCGCCTTGGCGGGATTCATAGATCAAAAAATCGTATCGGTTCATATGCACTCCTATGGCAGTGAAGCCGGATGCTTCACACCAAGCTTCACTCTGGTCGTTGGGTTATATGGCCATCTGATAGCGTCGGGATTTCGCGGCGATTGGCTCGTTCTCGTCCTGTTCAGGCTCATCGGCTTCCACCACATCCTTTCGCTGTTCCTCTACTGCTCGGCCTTGGGATTCCTCGTCCACCGTCGCTTCTTCGTCGATCAGCGCTGCCTCCGAGCCGCGCTCATCCATGTTCAAAAGGGCGTTCAGCTCTGACAGCCGCGCCTCCTTTTGGATCAGCTCCTGTTCCTGCGGGAAGGGCTTGGCGACCTCCTCCTTCGCGGTCTCCAGCTGCTGCTCCAGCGTGGCCAGCTTGCGTTTCGCTTCCTCCAAGTTGTTTGTAAACCCTTCCAAGACATTATTGATGCGGGTGATGTTGCCGAAGGGATCAGCGCCCAGCTTGATCGTGTACTTGCCCTGTCCCCGCACGGACAGTTCAAAATTGTTGGTGAAGGTGTCGTAGCTGGCCGAGAGCCGGAAGCCGTGGTATTCGCCCACGGGCAGCTCCTGGCTGACAGTCTTGGCGGCGGTGCACGCCTTGATGAGCGCGTTGCCCGCATCCTTCCTGTCCGTGTAGACCACGCCGGACACCTTCATCTCAAACTGTTCCTTGTCGAGCGCCAGCACCGGAGCCGCTGCCGTTTTGTCCGCCTCCAGGTTTGCGATACGCTGCTGAACGGAGGCGATTTGGACAGGATAGGTTCGGGCGATGTCCGTTTCCAAACGGTAGATCTGGCTGGTGTGGCTGGCTCGAAGCATCCGCAGCTTGGCCACCTGGATGTCCAAATCCATCTTTTCCTTGATGTAGGGGTTGCCCGTCGCCAGCGCCTTGATCTCCGCATAGGACAGGGCTGTGTCGTCCACGTCCTCGCAGGCGCGCACCGGGCTCTTGCTGGTCATGATTTGGCTGATGAACTTCTGCTTGTTCTCCAGGATCTGCCACATATAGGCGTCGAAGGTGCCCTCCGTGACGTAGCGGAAGATCTGCACCCTCTCGTTCATATTGCCCTGCCGGAGTATGCGTCCCTCCTGCTGCTCCAGGTCGCTGGGCTTCCATGGGGCGTCCAGGTGGTGAAGGGCAATCAGCCTGTCCTGCATATTAGTGCCCGCGCCCAGCTTCGCGGTGCTGCCAAGCAGGACGCGCACCTGGCCGGCGCGGACCTTGGCGAACAGTTCGGCCTTCTGCGTCTCGGTGGTTGCCTCATGGATAAAGGCGATCTCCTCCCGCGGGACGCCCATCGCCTCCAGCTTGTTTCGGATGTCGTCATAGACGTTGAAGCTGCCGTCGCCCTTCGGCGTGGACAGGTCGCAAAAGATCACCTGCGCCGTCCTGTCCGCCTGTCCGTCCTGCCATACCTTAAAGGCGTTTCGGATACAGGCGTTCACTTTACTCTCCTCATCGTCCGGCAACAGCGGGTTCATCAGCCGCTGGTCGAGGGCGCACTTCCTGCCGTCGTTGGTGATGCGCAGCATGTTGTCCTCTTTGGGATCGACCCTTCCGCTGCGCACAGCTTCGGCGCGGTCAGAGAAAGAGGCCACCATGTCCTGCTGGATTTCGCTGGGCTTCAGGACCTCGTTCACGAACTCAGCCTTCGGCACCGGCAGCTTCAGCATGTCGGCGGTCTGCACGTCGGCCACCTCCTTGAACATGGAAATCAGTTCGGGAAGGTTGAAAAAACGGGCAAACCGCGTCTTGGCGCGATAGCCCGTGCCCTCCGGGGCCAGCTCGATGGCCGTCACCGTCTCCCCGAAGGTGGATGCCCAGCTGTCAAAATGCCCAAGCCCCGTGCGCTGGAGCGTATCGTATTGCAGATAGCGCATGATGGTGTACAGTTCCACCATGCTGTTGGAGATCGGCGTGCCCGTGGCGAAGGTGATGCCCTTGCCGCCGGTCAGCTCGTCCAGATACCGGCATTTCAGGTACATATCGGAGGACTTCTGAGCGTCGGTGGTTTGGATGCCCGCCACGTTGGTCATCTTCGTGTACAGAAACAGGTTTTTGTAATAATGGCTCTCGTCCACAAACAACCGATCCACGCCCAGCTGCTCAAACGTTACCACGTCGTCCTTACGGGACTGGTCGTTCAGCTTTTTCAAGCGGGCTTCCAGCCCCTTGCGCGTGCGCTCCATCTGCTTGATGGTGTACCTGCCGCCCTGCTCCGCCTTTTCCTCCGCGATGGCAGTGGTGATCTCGTCGATCTGTGACTGGATCATGGCGGCCTGCCTTTCATGGGACAGCGGTATCTTCTCAAACTGCGTGTGCCCGATGATGATAGCGTCGTAGTCGCCGGTGGCGATGCGGGAGCAGAACTTCTTGCGGTTCGCCGGTTCAAAGTCCTTTTTCGTGGCAACCAGGATGTTCGCGCCGGGGTACAGCCGCAGGAAGTCCGCGCCCCACTGCTCCGTCAGGTGGTTCGGCACGACATAGAGGTTCTTCTGTGAAAGTCCCAGCCGCCGCGCCTCCATGCCCGCGGCGATCATCTGAAAGGTCTTGCCCGCGCCGACGCAGTGGGCCAGCAGCACGTTATCTCCATACAGGATGTGCGCGATGGCGTTCTTCTGGTGCTGCATCAGGGTGATCTCCGGCGTCATGCCCACGAAGCGGATGTGACTGCCGTCGTACTCGCGTGGCCGGACGGCGTTGAAAAGCTCGTTGTACCTGGCGACCAGCGTCTCCCTTCGCCGCATGTCCTTGAAAATCCATTCCTTGAACGCCGCCCGAATCAGCTCCTGCTTCTGCTGGGCCAGCATGGTCTCCTTCTTGTTCAGCACGCGGTGGTCGCCGTCCGCGTCGTGGAAGGTGTCGTACACCTTGGTGTCTTTCAGGTTCAGCGCGTCCTCCAGCAGATGAAAGGCGTTGAGCCGCTCGGTGCCGTAGGTGGAGTAGACCATGGGATTGCCTCGATCCATGCTCTTGCCCTGGACGTTCCACAGGCCGGATACCTTGGAATACTGCACCTTGATCTGCCGACCGATCAGCCAGAAGTCGGTGTGGAACTCGTCCCGGATGAACCGGTCGATATACTGAGGGTCGATCCACGTTGCCCCCAGGCGCACTTCGATCTCAGAGGCATCCAGGTCTTTGGGCTGCACCCGTTTCAGGTATTCCACATTCACCTGATAGGCGGGATCACGCTCGGCGGCGCTTTGCGCGGCCCGCAACTTTTCGCGCACATTGCCAGACAGGTACTCGTCGCTGGTCTGCCACTCGTTGCTTTCAGGGGCGAGGAAGATCACGCCCCGCAGCTCGTCGATGATCTCGTCCTCAGTCCTGCCGCACAGGGAGGTCATATAGGGCAAATCCACCCTGGCCCGCTCACCGATGGACAGCGCCAGCGCCTCGCTGGCTGTGTCCACGGATTCCACGGGCTCCGGCTTTCGGATGGTGCGCTTGGTGAAGATGTCAGCCTTGCGCTTCAGCTGGCCGTTCTCGTCCAGCACCTCC
Source organism: uncultured Eubacteriales bacterium (assembly GCA_902765395.1). Lineage (GTDB taxonomy): Bacteria > Bacillota > Clostridia > Christensenellales > Aristaeellaceae > UBA2862. The sequence goes on along the minus strand of CACWZP010000005.1, from coordinate 148,711 downwards.
AGCGCCGCCAACAGGCAATAGCTGCTGTCCTGCTGGAAAGCCCGCTTGTTGGCGGTGGCGCTGATGAGGCCGAACTGCCTGGAGAAATCGTCATACTGCGCGTTCAGCTTCTGCTGCATGGCGGCGATCTGCGCGTCGGTGGCGTCCTCCAGCTGCCCCTGCAACAATGCGCGTACCGTGTCCCGCAGGCCGATCATGGCGATCACACGATTAACCGTGTTCTTCGGCAGATCCACCGGGTTCATCACGCTGTTCTCCCGATAATAGAGCTTGCCGTCCACCACGGTATAGCTGAAATTGCGCACATTCGGGTCGGCGGGCAGCGCCTCCGATACATCCTCCAGGTCAGTATCAGAAAGCTCCACTTCGTTGATCTGACCATGGATGTTCTTGACGGCCTCCCACAGCTGCTCACCCAGGTCTGCGCCAGGGATAGGTTCCACCGTCGCCTCCTGCTTGCCGTACTGCGTGTTTTCATCCGAAAAAGTGCCCAGCACCATCTCCGGATGCTGGACGAAATAGCTGTTGACATGATAGCCTTCCGGGGTCTCGCCGAGATTCACCCAATCGGGCTGCTCGATGGCGGCGCTCTCCCGCTTCTGGAAGAACAGGATGTCCGTCACGACGCTGGTGCCCGCGTTGCGCTGGAAGGTGTTTCTCGGCAACCGTATCGCGCCCAGCAGATCGGCGCGGGCGGCGACATACTGCCGCATGGCGTCCGACTGCTTGTCCATCGTGCCGCTGGAGGTCACGACGGCCACCACGCCGCCCGGACGCACCAGGTCGATAGACCGGGCGATGAAGTAGTCGTGAATCAGGAAGTTGTAGCGATCATACTGCTTGTCCACCACCTTGAACGCGCCGAAGGGGACGTTGCCGATCACCACGTCGAAGAAGTTGTCGGAGAAGCCGGTCTCCTCGAAGCCCTGCACCGCGATGGTGTTCTTTTGGTAGAGCTGCTGGGCGATCCTGCCGGTGATGCTGTCCAGCTCCACGCCGTACATCCGGGAGGCGCTCATGCCCTCCGGCAGCATCCCCATGAAGTTACCCACGCCGCAGCTGGGTTCCAGGATGTTGCCCTTCCTGAAGCCCATGCCGTCCAGAGCGTCATACATGGCGCGGATGACCGTAGGCGACGTATAAAAGGCGTTGAGGGTGGAGGCCCGCGCCGCCTCGTATTCCTCCGGGGTCAGGGCCGCCTTGACCTCCGCGTATTCGCCCGACCACTCGCGGGCATCCGGGTCAAACGCCTGGGGGATGCCGCCCCAGCCGACGAAGCGGGACAGCACTTCCTGTTCCTCCGGCGTCGCCAGCCGGTTTTCGCTCTCCAGCGTTTTCAGCAGATAGATGGCGTCCATGTTGGCTCGGAACTTCGCCTTCGGCCCACCCGCGCCGAGATCGTCATCGGTGATGCGGAAGTTGTGGCGCTCCACCGGCGGCTCAAGCGGTATTTCGCGTTCCTCCCGCGGCCTGAGATCAATCACAATCTCCTTCATCTTCACCGGTTCTTCCGCTGTGGTCTTTTGGGACTGTGCCGTGTCCCTGATCCATTGCTGAACCACATCGTAATGCTCGGCGCGGAAGATGGGAAAGCCAAATTGCTCTTGGAGGGTCAGGTCTTTTAGCCGCACCTCATGATAGAGGATGTCGATGGATTCGATCTCAAACCGATGGCCATCCACTTCGACGATCATGCCCATCTCCAGGGTGTCGGCGGGAAGATCAGGGGCGTCTATATCGGAGCTTTCCGGCACGAAATCCTCCGCCCGCAGGTGCTTGACCTCTTCACGGCTGCCGTCCTCCGCGATGCCCGACAGGTACACGCTCTCGCCGTGTTGCCACAGCATCCGGGCGTTGGACTGCCACTGATCCGCGGCAAAGCCCGTCGCCTGCACCGTGCCCTCCGGGGTCTCGCGCTCGATGAGCCGGAAACCAAGCCTTTCCGCGACGCGCCGGGCGTCCTCGCCGTAGAACTCAAAGGAGCCGTTGCGCTCAAAGCCGATGAGCGTATCAGGGTACTGCGCTCTGAGGGCGCTGTACTCGGCGTATTCCTCGTCGGTCAGCCGGTCAGGATCGTCAGAAACGGGTGCGATTGCCTCCTCAGTTTCTTCCGCTTCGACTTCTTCCGATTCTGCTTCCATATCTGAGGCTTCTTCCGATTCGGCTTCCACATCTGGCGCAGATTCCTCGATTTCTTCCTCCGGCGCATCTTCATCCTCATCTATCTCATGTTCGCTTTCTCCGGGCTGGTCAAACAGGCTGAACATGGACATCTGTTGATTCTGTGCCGCCGGTTCCTTCTTCCAGGGCGGCTCCGAGAAGATCGTGTAGGTGCCGTCGATGTAGTCATGCACCTGGAACAGTATCTCAGTGCATTCCTGATAATGCTCATTTTCGGTGGGCAGCGCTGCCATTGCGTCGTCCATCTGATTGACCAGCTCCACGGCGGTATCGGTCATCATCAGGGCATCCGCGAGGGGCTGCCTGTCCTCGACGGCAATCAGGTCAGCACCGGCAGGACGCGGGATGTCCTCCGGCATGTGGTAATAGAAGGTGCGGATGCGCCGCGCCATGATCTCGCGCTCATACCCTGGCATCTTCGCATGATCCGAGGCTGTCAGATAGCGGTCATTCCGCATGAGGTAGTCGATGCGCTGCGCCACCTTTGCCCAGGACAGGGTGACTTCCGCGGCAGGATTCGTGTAACCACCGACGCGCAGTCGAATCCCCTTGGAATCGTGCGATTCATCCGCGCCATCCTTGCCGTTCAGCGCGGGAGAATGGCCGCCCTCGCCATAGTGATGCTTCAGGAAATCCGCGCGGACTTTCCTGTCGTCGGTGGACAGGAAGTGGGCGTAGATGGCAAGCCTGCTGTTTTCATAGCTTGCGCCGCCCGCCAGCTCCGCGTCGATCTCGTCCTCGGTGATGAAAACGCCGTGGTTTTCCCACGCGAATCCCTCCCTGGCCTGAAAGGGCGTCCACGGCTTTGAAAATGCTTCAAAGGCGTTTGTCATGCGGGTGGGATTGTAATAGTGAAAGCGCATCACATCCCGATTCTCCGCATAGACCGCCGCGAAGTCACGAAGCCGGGACACCAGCCTGTCCACGTTCTCCTGGTGGTCGAGGAAGCGGGACACCTTCTCCACCTCTTCGGGAAAGCCGCCTTTGAACATCTCCAATTCAGCTTCATCGAACAGGGTGTGCCGGTAATCGTCCACGATGTCCCGCTCCATGAATGCCAGGGCGTTGGCGTACTCGGTCAGCGCATTCCCGCGCGCCGCGTCCAGTACGGGCTGGGGCGCGTATTCGCCCTGCCTGAGAAGCTGGTGGATTCTGCCCGCCACGTCGTCCCAGGACAGGAACGCCTTTTCGATGGCCTGCTCCCACACAGAATGGCCCGCCGCGATCTGCAAGCCCAGCTCGTCAAACCAAACGGCATAGTCGGTGCCGTTGATGGTGAATCCCTTGCCACCCTTGCCGTACTCCCGCTTGACGTAGGCCGTGGCCGCCTCTGGGGTCTGCTCGATCATATAGTTGTAGATCAGTCGCAGTTGGCTGCCCCGGCGATTGCCGCCCGTGCGCAGTATCTCGTCCACCACCTCCGTGGGCACGGTGATCTCGCGCTCATAGGGTGCGGCCATGCGCGCCTCTATGGCTCGGATCTGCTGGTTGGCGGTGGGAAATTCGGGCAGAGAAAGGGCAGAGGCGATTTCCGCCTCTGCCTCGTTCAAATCCTGTTCGGTTATTTCCTCGGTCAGCTGTACACCAATTCCGTCAGTATGATCTCGTCCGCCCGGCTGCGAAGGTTGTTCATCCGCTGAATCCAGCTCATCGGATCGCTCTCTTTCAGAGCCTCCGTCACGCCCTCCGTCCGCGCCATCTGCTCGGTCAGCTGCTCCAGGCGCTCGTTCGCTCGCTGGTCGATCTCCGACAGGTGCCGGGTCAGCTTGCCCGTCGCCAGCATGCTCTGATACCAGTTCGGACGGTTCTCCTTCAGGTAGGTCTTGCGCAGCATCCCGTACTTCCCGATCTGCGGCGCGTTCTCCGTCTCGATCACCAGGTTCGGAAACAGGTAATCTCCCTTGCGATGATACGTCAGCTCCATTCTCTTGCCCTCCTTCTTCGGGTTCGTCGTCGTTACTTTCACGCTTTACCACGCGAAAGCCATTATACACCGGGCTTTCATTTTTTGCAAGGGGTTTCTGCAAATTTTCTTGGATGGGATTTTCCCTGTCCCATGCGCGGATTTCCCGCCCGATGTCCGTCAGGATGATCTCGGTGAGGTTGCTCACGGCGTTGCCCAGCACCGCGAGGACGCCCAGCCGGTTGAAGAACTGAATGCCCCTAAAGTCGCTCTCGCGGAGATAACTTTCAGGGTTCAGCCCGCAGCGCCGCGCCACCTCATAGAAGATGGAATTCTGGAAGACGGCGCGGAAGGTTTCCCTCCGCGCCTCCTCCGGCAGCGTCGCCAGCAGCGAGCCGTTCATCTCCTGTTCGATGCCGTCCATCGCGTCCTCCAGGTACTCCTCCGTCACCTGTTCGGCCACCTGCTCCAGCGCCAGCATGATGGAGCTGACATCGGGCAGGTTGTAGGTATTGTACAGGTAGGCTAAAAACCAATCCTTATGCCGGTCATCCAACCGCCAGATGTAAGGATCGGGCGCGCCGCGCACGGCATGGGTGTCCGCGATGTCAAAGACATAGCGCAACCGCTCCGGCTGGGTGGCGTCGTCGATGAGGGCGATGCCCTTCGCGCCGCGATTGACCCAGCGCCCGACCTTCTGATTCCACGTATCCAGCGTGGCGCAGGCCGTGGCTTCGGGCCGCTGGGCGTAGATCAGCAGCTGCTCCAGGAAGCTGTAGCGGTACATCCGCGAAGCGGTGTCCATGAAGCGCATCCAGTCCTGCGGGGAACTGCTGACCGAACCGGCTTCGGAATAGGCCAGGTTGCGGATATTGTTCAGTTTCGCCAATCAGATCACTTCCTTGTCGCTGTGGCGAGGGGTGTGCTTAATCGTCGCTCTCCTCGTCGCTGTCGTCGTACTCCATGCCCTCGTCATCATCGTCGTAGTCCTCGTGCTTGGGCTTGTACACCTTGAAGTACCAGCCGCCGCCGATGACCGCCAGCGCCAATGCGCCGATCAGGGCATAGGAATTGATATTGGTTTCTTTCTTTTCCGGCTCCACGGTGATGACCTGGGGTGTAGGGGCGGGCGTGGGCAGCTGAATCTGCACCGTGGGCGCGGGCGTGGGCGTCGGTGCGGTATAGCCTTCGATGAAGTCGGAAACATCGTCCTCATTCACCTTCGCCAGCATATACACGTTTTCAGAAGCCCTCGCCCTGTCCACCACGATGAAGAAGCTGTTGTTGTTGCTGGTGGTGATGGTGTAGAACTCCTTGGAGCCGTCCGATATATCGTCCAGCACCTCGCCGTTTCCTGCGATGGTGAAGGGCTGCATGGAGACCTCCGGCAGCGGTTCATAGGCGACGTCCGGCGTGGGGCTGGGCGTGGGCGTGACCTCGATGATCTCAGCCGGTTCGGTATCTTCCTCCGCGGCCTTGGGGACATTGGCGTAGGCCGGCGCGCCCATCAGCAGCGCCGACACGACCAGCAGAAGGGGTATGGTTTTCATCAGCTTTCGGATTCTCATGTTTTCCTCTCTTTCCGGCATATTCGATGCCGCTTAATCGTCATAGAAGGGCAAGCGCCCGAAGCACAGGAAGTGCGCCTTGAAGTAGCGGGTGTCGATGCGCCCGTACTTGATTGGGTTGCCGCAGTGGATCATGGTGTTCTGCCCCACATAGATGCCGACGTGGGAAGCGCCGTCCGTGTCGTAGGTCTTTTCAAAGAACACCAGGTCGCCGGGACGCGCCTGGTCGGGCGACACATAGGTACACATGCGGCACAGCTCCTTCGCCCGCTTGGTGCCGACGTTCCAGCCGTTGCCGCAATGGTTCAGCAGCCAGCACACAAAGCCGGAGCAGTCGAAGCCGGTGCGCGGACTCTTGCCTCCCCACACATAGGGCATCCCCAGGTACTTCTCCGCCTCCCGGATCATGTTGGCGAACTTCACGTCGGACAGGGCTTCGGGCGGTATGTCGAAGTGGATTCCCGAACTGCCGACGCCGGAGGCCGCCGAGAGATCGAACAGGTAGGGCCGGTTGCCGTAGGTCTTGTTGAGCGCGTCGTAGATGATGGTCTCTTCCTCGTTCATATTGGCGCGGGCGACCATGTCGAAGTAGTGGTTGGTCAGCACGGCGTACTGCGTCCAATGCTCGTACTCCACCTCCTGCTCCACGGGATATTCCTCGATGACCGTCAGGCCGGTTTCCTCGTCGTAGATCTCCCGCGTCTCCATGACCGTCTCCACGCGCGTCCGTATCTCGCTGCCCGTGGAGAGGGAGAGCGAATACTGCTGCCGGAACAGCCGGTTGATCTCGGCCTTGACCTCATCGTTGTAGGTAAAGCCGCCAAATTTCACTTGGAGATAGGAGATCAGGTGATACGGGTTGTGCTCGATCTCGTCGATCTGGTACTCGTAATCGTCGTAGCCGGGATGGGTGCTCGGCAGGCCATAAATCTGCGCGTTCAGGCCATCCTCCAGCGCGCAGTAGGCGTTCTCGGCGGCGTAGATGTCCTCGTCCGTGGAGACATAGGTGGTGGAGATCACCGTGGTGCCGCCGCCATGCACCAGCGACGCGACGCTGGACATGGATACGCCGATCAGGGCGAAGATCAGCCCCGCGGCGGCCACGCCGATGATCGCGCCCTTGTGCTCGGCGAAGAAGGATTGAACCGCTTTCTTGGCCTTCTCCGGGATGGAGAAGGAGGTTTCCGCGGATTCCACGAAGCCGCCCGCGGACACCACGGATTGCTTGCGTTTGGCGGCGATGGCGGCGCGCTGGCGCTTCTTCTTGTGGAAGGCGCGTATCTGCTCCTTCTTTCGGTGTTCCACCTGGGCGGCGTGTTCCTGCTTCACGGTTTCCATGCGCGCTTTGCTGGCCTTGCGCCGGTTGGCCGCGCGCTTGGAGGACTTGGCGAAGCCGGTTGTCTTGCGGACGGCAAGCCCGCTTGCTTCAATGGATTGGACGCCGGTATTCTCCGCACTGGCCTCATGAAGCTGCCGACGCGCGTAGAGCAGCGCCGGGGTCGCGGCGGTTTTCACCGTTCGCTTCGCTATCCTGCCCGCGCCGTGGACGAAGTTGGAGCCTTCATCCGAGAAGTTGAGACGGCTCTTGCGCTTCGCGGAGGCGATGCTCTCCGTCCGGGCAGTCTCGCCCTCGGTCAGCTCCTCAAAGGTCTCTGCGGCGGCCTGCTCTTTCGCCTTGGCTTCTCGGAACGCGCTGGCCTGCGCGCGCTGGCGCTGCTTGACCTCGGATGGAGCAGGGCTTTCGCTGTCTGCCGGTTCTTCCGGCCCTTCAATGGGTTCTTCGGAACCAGCTTCCATCTTCACGCCGCCGTCATCGGAAAGAACGCGCCGCTGCTTCCGCTGCTTTATTTCGGAGTCAGGCGTATCAATGGATTCACCCTCAGCCTGATCGCTGATCTCCGCTTCAAGCCGCCTCTCCTCCTCGTCGTACCGAAGCCGGTTGGCGTTCCTGCGCTGCTCGCGCTTCTTATCGCCCGTGTCCCTCGCGGAACGATCACGGAGATCGCCCGAGCGATACTTGAAGCGAGTGCTGCGCGCCGGTGGAGTGGCGTCACCATCGGCGGCACGGACGGCCTGACGGCGCTGGGAACGACTGTGCTGGGGTATGTCGGTGGCGCGGGCTTCCAGCGGTTCATCGGTTTCCCGGAGGCTTTCGGCCTCTGCTTCCTCTATGGCCTCACGGCCCCTCGCAAGCTGGCGCGGCTGGCCGCGGCCATGCCTGCGGGGACGCGATTCCACATCCTCGTCGCGGTCATACCGGCTGGCATCCCGCTTTCCGGCTTTCGTCCTGCCGAGTGCAGGCTTGACCTCCTCCAACGCGCTGTCCATACCGTCATCCGGCCCTCGTGCCATGTTCACATCCAGCTCGACATCCTTCTTGCCGACCCTGCGCCGCTTTTTTGTGCGCACGTTCTCCTCGACCATCGCGCCACGGACGCGCCGCTGGACGAGCTTATCCTTGGCCTTGTAGATGCGCTTTGCCATGCCATTTCACTTCCTTTCATTCGTTGATTTTCCTGGCAACCACGACCATGCGCCCGTTTTTCTGCGAGTATTCACAGGTGGAGAGCGTCAACAGCTTGTCCCCGTACTGCGCCGTTACGCCCGTATCGTACAGCGTCCGTTCCCGGCAGGCGCTGATGTAGGCATCGTATTCCTCCGCGCTGTTCGCTTTGGAGAAGGCGTAATACTCAAAGTCATGGCCGGTGTAGACTGACGTAGTGAAGGCGAACATGACCTCGTAGGTCTCCTGCCCGTGCAGCGTCTCATAGACAATCCGGTTGTGTTCTTCATAGAAGGACAGCTTCTTGTATTTGTTGAGCGCCGCAAACATCTTTCCGCTGTTCATGTGGTGCCCGTAGATGATCACGTTGTCGCCATCGTCGGGATCACAGTTTTCCGCGATGAACAGCGCCCCGGCAGAGGCATGGTTGCCGTTGAAGTCGCGGTGCAGATAGTAGTTTTTCTGGCTGGGACGATACATCACGGGATAGTCGATGACCGTTCCCTCAATGGTGATCCACGCCACGCAGTCAGGATTCTTCTCATGCAGCGCCAGCAGACCGGAATGGATGACCGGAGGGGATGTTGGCTCCGGCGTTTCATCTGGCAGACTCTCCTCGCCATCCACCTGGTCGCTTTCTTCCACATTGGTGACTGTCGTCGTCGCCATCGGCGTGACGGTTATGCCATCTGTATGGTAATCATCCCCAGCGGCATGAATTGCCGCCAGCTCCGCATACAGCGAAGCTGACTGCGCCTCCTCCCGCATATAGGGGATGAGGTTGACCGCGCTAACAGCGATTCCGCCTACGGATACCATCAACAAGCCGATACTAAGAATCTTCCTCATGTTCATCTTCCTGCTGCTCCCTCGCCATGCGGGCCTCGACCTCCTCCGGCTTGGTGGTCATCAGGCTGTACAGCCGCGTGGACTTGTCGAAGCGATCCCGGAACGGGATGATGACATTGCCGTAAAACAACAGTCCCTCGCCCTCCTGGGAGTTGGTGACATGGGACAGCTGTCGCGGGCTGATGTTCAGCTGCTTGGCGAGGATGGCCCTGTCGCCGCCGGCCTGGTTGAGCATGATGATGAAGTCGCTATTTTCAAAGATGTTCTCGATCTCCCGGCTGGCCAGCAGGTCCTTCACATTCTGTGTGATGCCCGTGGGAATGCCGCCCCACTTCCTGAACCGCTTCCAGATGTCGATGGAATAGGAGGCTGTCTGCTCCTCCTTCAGCAGCAGATGGAACTCGTCAATGTAGTAGCGGGTGGCCTTATGGGAGAAGCGGTTGACGGTCACGCGGTTCCACACCTGGTCCTGGACGATCAGCATCCCCAGCTTTTTGAGCTGCTTGCCCAGGTCCTTGATGTCGAAGCAGACGATGCGGTTGGTCAACTCCACGTTGGTCTGGTGGTTGAACACATTGAGGCTGCCGGTGACGTAGATCTCCAGCGCCGTGGCGATGTAGGCCGCCTCCTTCTCCGGCTGCTTCAGCAGGCAGTTGTACAGGTCGCCCAGGATGGGGATATTCTCCGGGCGCGGGTCGCGCAGGTACTTGTCATAAATGATGGCAAGACACCTGTCGATGACGGACTTTTCCTTCGGATCGATACCACTGCGCGGCCCCATGATCAGCTCGCACAGGGAGAGGATGAAGTCGGATTTCAGGCGCAGCGGGTTCTCATCATCCGAATAGTCCAGGTTGAAGTCCAGCGGGTTGATGTAATCGTGGCTGCTGGGGGCGATGCGCACCACCTGGCCGCCCAGCGCCTGCACCAGCGGGTAATACTCACCCTCCGGGTCACAGATGATCACGTCGTCCTCGGAGAAGAAAAACACATGGGCGATCTCCCGCTTCGCCGTGAAGGACTTGCCGCTACCTGGTGTTCCGAGAATCAGGCCATTGGGCGTCTTGAGCTGCTTCCGGTCGGCGTAGATCATGTTGTTGGACACGGCGTTCAGGCCGTAGTACACCGATTCCTCGCCAGGGATGAACAGCTCCTGCGTCGTAAAAGGCACGAAGATGGCGGTGGAGGTGGTGGTCAGCGCCCGCTTGATGGGCACCTGGTTCCAGCCCAGGGGCAGGCTGCTGACCATGCCTGCCTCCTGCATGCAGTCGAGCCGCCGCAGCGCGCAGTTGTAGCGGTGGGCTACGCCGTCCACCTGTCCCACGGCGTTTTCCAGCTCCTCCCGCGTCCGTTCGGTGTTCAGCACCAGCACCGTCACCAGGAACAGGCGCTCATTGCGAGATTGCAGATCGTCCAGCAGGTGCTGGGCTTCGCCGGAATAGGTGTTCAGGTCGGAGGGGATGATGTCAATGTCGTAGCCAGAGCGCACCGCCTTCTTCTGCTCCTCGATCTTCATCTTGTTGATGTCGCTGACCTTGCCCTTCACCATCTTGATGGCGGCGCTCTGCTCGATGGACTGGATGTGCATGGTGATGACCATATCCCTGTCCAGGTCGAGGAACTCGGCCAGCATCTTGTCGGACAACTCGGAGGCGAGGATTTGGAGATATGACACGGCGCTGTAGCGGTTTCCCATGCGGTAAAAGCGCCGGTTCTTGAAGTTGAAGCTGGTCGGGGCGATGTAATCCTTCGTGGACATTCCGGATTTCAGCACCAGGTCATAGCTGAACTCAAAGGGCGCTTTGGCGTCCGGGTTGAAAAACTCGTACATCTGCTTGAGCCGCTCCGCGCCGGTCAGCGGGTAGGCCACCACGCCCAGCACCTTGAAGTTGGTGAGGATGTCGGCCTCGATGCGCTCCAGCTTCGGCTTGGCCTCGCGGAAGTTGTCCGCCTCGATGGAATAGGTGATGTACTTCGTGCGGATCAGGCCGTTGTTGCCCTTCTGAAGCTGCTCCCGGAGCATATTGGCGTATTCTTCCATCAGGTCGGAGAATCCGTCGTTGCGGGGGCGTACCTTGATGAGATTCTCCAACTCCGCGGCGATACTGTGCCGGTTGGAGAAGGTCAGCTGGGCGTGGATGGTGTAGTCGAAGTAGTTGAGGAACTCCGACCAGCCGTCGAAGATGTCGGCCTTGTCGTCGGGCTGCGCCAGCTGGTAATTCAGGTCGAGGTAGCGGATGGTCTTGGAATACAGCCGGTCATGGACGCGGCAAATGCCGTCCTTGCCCATCTCCCGATAAGGGATGGTCGCTTGGGCGGAGATCGCCCGCTTGCCCTGCTTCTGCGGCTGGGGCTTCTTCGCGCCGTTCCTCGCGCCCTTCTTCTTCGCGGCGGCCTTGTGCTTCGCGGCGGCCTTCCTGAGGGCAGCCTGGCGCTTCGCCGCCTCCTTTGCCTCCCGCTTTGCCGCCTTTTCAGCGGCGCGGCGCTGCCTGCGGCTCAGGGGCTTTCCCGCGGGCGGCGCATCGACGAAATCCGTCTCGTAGGCGCTATCCGGCACTTCCGCACGGGCGGTCATGCCGGGGTCAACGCTTCTTTTCCTTCGGAACATTCCTGGCTCCTTTCCGGGCAGTACCCTTTGCGGGCACCGCCTTTTTCTTTTCATAGAGGTTGGTCATTTCATACTTGCGGACGCCGGGCCGCAGGAATTTGGTGGTGATGAGGTTCTTCAGCACCTTCTCCAGCGGCAGGCCGTCGCGCTCATACATGGCGAACAGGAACGCGGGCAGCATCAACAGCACCATGCAGGTGGCCGACGTGGTGGTGCCCAGCGCCTCCCGCGTCAGGAAGTAGAACGGCAGGCCAATCGCCGCGGCGAGGGCGAAGCAGATCAGCTGTCGCCGCGTCAGGTTGAACACCAGCTTGTTCTTGACTTTCGTCAGGTCTTTGGGGACGGAGACATAAGCCATAATGGACTCCTTTCATTGTTTTATCAGTGCGCGTTGAACACGGACTTGGACAGGCTGCCGGTTTTCAGCAGCGCGAAGCACAGCATGACGGTATAGGCCGCGATGCCGAACAGCGCCGAGTGCATGTTGTCGGAGATCTGCATCGTGGAGACCAGCACGGCGTAGATCGCCACGCACACCATGATGAAGAAGCCCTGGAACGCCAGCGCCAGCAGTCCGCGCAGGTAGTTGTTGCCGATCTGTCCCCACTCCCGGTTGCTCATGGTAGCAAAGGGAATGGCGGCAACAGAGGAATACAGGTAAATCTCTATCATGCGGCCATACAGCACCACCGTGATGATGACCGACATGACCTTCATGCCAAAGCTCACCAGCAGGGTCTCCAGGGCCAGAAGGACAAGCTCTCCGATCTCCATCGTCTGCATCGTCGTACTCATTTGCCCGACGAGCGTGGATATGTCTATCGCCGTCGAGCCGCCGATGATTCCCGCCGCGCTGTTCACCACATGCTGGCCCACGTCGAAGATCGCCATGACCATATCGAAGGTATGGGACACGATCCACACGGCCACCCACATCTTGAAGAAATACTTAAAGAACATGAAGGTGTCCACGTCGTGCATGTTGTTTGCGCTGGTGACCATCGAGATCAATTCATAGCAGAGTATGAACGTGATGATCATGCCCGCGATGGGGATGATGACGGAATTGGAGAGGTTGCGTATCATGGAAAAGATACTGCCGTTCCAGCCCTGGGGGGTCTGCCCAACCTGACTTGCGATCTCGCCGGTCTTTTGATTGACATCGGTGAACATGTTGGTCAGGTTGGACGTGACCATGCCGGAGAGGAGCTGGCGCATCCATTTCTCAATCTCTTCAAAGAGAGCGTTAAACATGGGTCAGTTCCTCCCATAGTCGTTGTGAGCTTATCCGAACAGGCCGGACAGCAGGGGGATTAGCTGAGTGCCGATCAGAGCAACGCCGCCGCCCGCCATGAGCTGCTTGATGCCCTGGGACTTCGCGCCGGGGTTGTCGTTGCCGTAGCCTTCCAGCAGGTTGATGACGCCCCACGCGCCGAGGCCTGCGCCGAGGGCGACCACGAGGGTCTGGAGAATGGTGATTGCGGAGTTGAAGAATGCCATATTCACATTTTCCTTTCTTTGTTGGAATGAAAGAGGGAGGTCAGCTTGCGGGCTGATCTCCCTCATGGTCGTTTTGCGGGACGCTGCTTGCGTCGTACTCATAGACTTCGCACACATCGTCCGGCCGGACATGCAGCTTGTGCCGCAGGTAGGTTTCTATATGAAAAGCGTTCTTGGGATTGGCGTCGGACAGCATCCGGTAACGCTTGTGCCGGGTGATGTCGTATTTATCCGAGAGGAAGGGGCGAACGCCCCTCAGCTGAAGGATGCACTTGTTGCCGTCCATGACCGCGAGCTCGTCGCGGCTCATGAGCTCATGGCCGGTTTTCTGGTAGTTGAGGCCCGTTGACCGGCTCTGCCCGCGGGTGTCAGAGGTGTTGTACAGGTCGATGGTCTCCTTTCCGAGGGTCTCGGAAATCTCTTTCAGCGTGCTCGGCTCTTTCCCGCCCAGAAAGAGCATGGTGTCGCAGTTGCCAATGATGGTCTCAGCCGCGTCCTTGTAGATAGTCTTAAGCTGGGACTGCGATTGCAGGATGATGTTGGCCGACATCTCCCGGCTTCGGATCGTGGCGATCAGCTTGTCGAACATGGGTATCTGCCCGATGTTGGCGAACTCGTCCAGCAGGAACCGCACATGATACGGCAGCCTGCCGCCGTGCACGTCGTCCGCGCGGTCGCACAGCAGGTTGAACAGCTGACTGTACATCATGGCCACCACGAAGTTGAAGGTGGAGTCGGTATCGCTGACGATGATGAACAGCGCCGTCCTCTGATCCCCGATCATGTCCAGCTCCATCTCATCATAGGCCAGCAGGTCCCGCAGTTCCGCGATGTCAAAAGGCGCGAGGCGAGCGCCGCAGGAGATGAGGATGCTCTTTGCCGTCTTGCCTGCCGCCAGCTTGAACTTGGCGTACTGGCGAACCGCAAAGTGATCCGGCTTGTCGTGGGCCAAATCGTCAAACAGCAGATCGATGGCGTTCTTGAACGTCTCGTCCTCCTCCCGCACTTCAAAGGCGTTGATCAGCTCCAGCAGCATCGTGAAATTCTGTTCGTCCTCCGGGGCCTCATACCACAGGTAGCCAATGAGCGCGCAGAACAGCAGCCGCTCCGACTTCACCCAGAAGTCCTCGCCGGCCTTCTCACCGTCCCCCTTGGTATTGGCGATCAGCGCGTTGACCAGTTTCAAAATGTCCTTCTCGCTGCGAATGTACTGGAAGGGGTTGTAGTGCATGGATTTGGCGAAGTTAATGGTATTCAGCACCTTTACGCGATAGCCGCCCCTGACGAGCATCCTGCCGCACTCGATGATGAGGCTGCCCTTCGGGTCGGTCACGACGAAGCTGACCTTTTCCGGCATCTGCATCAGGTTTGGCTTGACGAAGAACCGCGTCTTGCCGGAGCCGGACCCGCCGATGACGATGACGTTCTTGTTCCTGGCGTATTTGGGGAGATAGGGCCGCCCGTTCATGGTCAACCGTTCCGTAGCCGTAAGCAAAATGTTGTTCTCGTATACGGGATCAATGAACGGGGCGATATCCTTCGGCGTACCCCAGCGGGCGGAGCCGTATTCCCGCCCGTGTCGGAACTTCTTGGAGTTGCTGGCACGGTAGGCTACTACAATCCGCACGACGGCAGCAGCGACACCGCCGACCAACAGATCACGGGGGTGGAAGCTGACCAGCGGCCACCCGAACGCCATCTGAACATTGGACAGCAGCACCACCAGCCGAGAGAGCAGATTGCTTCCCGGACAATAGCGGTACAGCCAGCCCAGCTTATCGCCCACCCACGCGATGAGGATATAAGGCAGCAGGCCGATCACGACTTGCTTTGTGTTGACCGTGGGCGGCAAGCGCGGCAGCCAGCGGGATTTGCGCTTGCCCTGATTCCATTTCTGTTTGTTGCTCAACGGGATTCCGTCCTTTCTTTCTTCTTCTCGCGCTCCCGCGCCCGTTGGGGCATGGCGCGCTTCACGGCGACGGCGAGCTTCTTCTTCACGGAGGGCTTTTTCTCTTTGGTGGTGTACTCGGCATACTCCTTGAAGGCCGCTTCCATCGTCTTTTCGTCCCGCGCGCGGAAGAACACGAAATAGCGGGGCGAATCTGCCGCCTTGTCCTTTTTCAGCGCGTAGTCGATGCCGTACTTCCGGGCATAGCGTTCAAAGGACTTGATGTTCTCGTCGGTGATCTCGATGTTGGACAGCTCGCTGCCCTCGTCCTGCAAGTCCCGCAGGGACTGCTTGCCCCGATTGACGGCCACATCGTCCTCGCGCTCATACTGCGTCTCCCGCCGCTGGACGTTCTGCTTGTGCTTCTCTCTGGCGCGGAGTATTGCGCGCAGCGCCGCTTTCAGTGTCTGCGCCGTGACCTTCGCGCCCCTGATATACACGGTAATCGTCTTGTGGTTAATCTCTTCCTGCATATCTCTCACGCTCCCATGCTTCCATTTGGCGCTCCGCGTCACTGCCGACGATGATACAGGCATAGCCAATCATGGCCATCAGCAGGACGAGGGCGACGCCGATGATGATGAGGATGGTTTTCAATATCTCACCTTCATTTCGATTCTCGAATGATTCTTGCGTTTCTTCATATCCTATGGTATGATAGAGACAGAAAGGGGGCTGTGACCATGTGTGATAAAAACGAAGCCCTGTCAATCCTCAGTGAAGTCTACGAACGCTGCTCGCCGGTTCTGCCGATCAGCGACGCATATCTGTATGGCTCCTACGCCCGTGGCGACTATCGCCCGTACTCCGATGTGGACATCATGCTCATTTCAACGCTCCCTGAAAAGGAAATCAGAGCGCGGAATATGCTGATCTCATCGATAGTCGGGGATATGTGCATCGACCATGACGTGACTATTTCCGTGAGCGTTCGCTCCCAGGATCAGTTCAAGCCACAATCTCTGCCTTACCACAGGAACATTGTGACAGAGGGAATCCGATACAACGCCGGAGGCGTCAGCGCATGACCATCGAAGAAAGACGCGATCTCTCAAAGGCCCGCTTTGACCGCGCCCATGACTGCCTGCATACGGCCAAGGTAAATCGTGACATCAGTGACTATCGTGCCGCCGCGAATCGCTCCTACTATGCCATATTCCACTCCATGCGCTCTGTCCTCGCCTTAGAGGAAGTGGATATGAGCAAGCACAGCGGTGTCATGGCTGAATTCAGGAAGCGTTATCTGAAAACAGAGATTCTTGACAGAAAGCTCTCCGCGATCATTACGCAGGCATTTGAAGTCCGCAATGCCAGCGATTATGATGATTTCTACATCGTGGCAAAAGAGGATGTCGATCTGCAAATCGAAAATGCCATCCTGTTCATGCGCACCATTGGCAATTACCTGATTGCACAGGGCGTTGCAATCTCTCTTGAAGAAATCGAAGGAGCCGAAGCATAGCGACGGCTCCTTCTCACATTCTGTCAGAACTTCCTGCGATTCTTCCGCATCACCAGCACAGCGGTCATCAGCCCCAGCAGGGCGACCACGCCGATGCCGCCCCACAGCAGCGGGTTGTTCATGTCGCCGGTCTTGGGCGTATCCGGCATGGGGGTTCCGGGCTGCTCCGGGTTTTCCTGCGCGTCCTTCATGGTAACGGTCTGGATCTCGCCGGTATCCTTGACCTCAAACTCCACATCCTCCGCGACCAGGTAGCCGGACGGCGCGGTTTCCTCGCGCAGCGTGTACTTCCCGATGGGCAGCATCTCGATGTAATGCGGCTCGGTGGTAGAAGTCCAGGTCTCCACGACCTTGCCCTCGGACTCCAGAATAGTCAGCGTCGCGCCTTCCAGCTCCTTCTTCCCGGTCAGGTCGGTCTTGGAAATCTTCACCTTCGTCACATCGTCCTTCATCTCCACGGGCTGCACCTCGCCGATGTCTGAGATCGTGAACTCGATGCTCTCGGCGGTGACGTAGCCCGACGCGGGCAGCGTCTCCGTCAGGGTGTAAGTCTTGTCCACGACCAGGCCGGTGATGCGGTGCGGCTCTGTCCCGGAAACCCAACTGTCGATCACGTTGCCGTCCTCGTCCGTCACCTGAAGGCTTGCGCCTTCCAGCTCCTCGCCGGTGGTGAGGCTGGATTTGGTTACGTCCACAAGGGTAGGAATATCCTTAAAGGCGTACTCCATCTCCACGACGGCGACATCGGTATTGCTGCCGTCAAAGGTAAAGCTCTGCGCATTGGGATCGGAGGCGTAGCCCGCGGGCGGGGTAATCTCCCTGATGGTATAGTCAAAGCCGACCGGCAGATCGACCTCAAAGGTCAGCTTGCCGTTGGAATCGGTGGCGCGCTGCTCGATCAAAGTGTCCTTCGCCAAAATGACCTTTCCGTTCTCCCCGGTGATGTCCTCGGCGCTGTACAGGCCGAACACCGCGCCCTCCAACAGCCTGTCGCCGTCCTTTTGCTTTTTCACGACGGTCACCCGCGCCCGCTGGCGCTCGTTCTGCCACGCCTCGGAATAGGTCACGACGGGCGTTTTGGAATCGCGGTAGGTCAGGTCGATCAACCGCGCCTGGTCGTCCAGCACATAGCCGTCCTGCGTGGCGATCTCCTTCACCATGTAGCGTCCCAGGGGCAGGTTCTCCATCGTCGCCACGCCGGTGCTGTCCGTGGTGATGGTGCCGATCTGCGTCCCCGCGGCGTAGTAGTCCGGCGAAACGCCGTCCGCCTGCTTGATATCGTCAAAGGCATACACGCCGAAGGTCACGTCTTTCAGGCCGCCGGTGATGAAGGAGAAGGTGTTGCCAATCCAGCCGGTGGCGCTGTCAAGCACGGACACGTCGCTCAGAAACTCGCCGGACTTGTTGATGATGATCTTGCCCGTGGGCACCTCGTCCTTCATAACGACCTTCTGAATATCAGCGGTGTCGCCCACGGTGAACTTGACTGTGTTGGAGATCAGGTAGCCATACGGGGCGATGTCCTCGCGCAGCGTGTAGGTCGCGCCGATGGCCAGCCCTTCGATCAGGTGAGGTTCGCCCGCCACGGAAGTCCAGGAATCCATCTCCTTCCCGCTTGCGTCCAACAGCGTCAGCTTCGCGCCGTCCAGCTCCACGCCGGTTGTGGCGTCGGCCTTGCTGATGACCATGCGGGTCGACTGGTTCTCATAGATGCCGGTGACGGAGACCACCTTCACGTCCTGCCCCTGATAGGCCGCCTCCAACTCGACCACTTCATCCGACAGAACGTAGCCCACCGGAGCCTGAAGCTCGTTGACGAGGTACTTGCCCAAGGGCAGGTCAATGTCAAAGGCCACGCTGCCGGTCTCGTCGGACACAGCGGTGGCGATGCAGGTCCCGGCAGGCACGATGACGGTATCATGCGCACGGATGTCCTCGCCCGCGTAAAGTCCCAGCGTCGCGCCGGGCAGCCTGATGTCCTTATCCTTTGCCTTCTTTTCCACGACCAGGCTGACCTTTTGGCGGGCGTCTGCCACCGTCGCGGCCTCCACCACGATCTCCGTCTCCTGATCGGCGTATGCCAACGTGACGGTGACCGGCTCGGCTTTGAGGACATAGCCGACAGGCGCTTTCTTCTCAATCACCTTGTAGGTGCCCAGGGGCAGATCCTCGGTACGGGCCTCGCCGTTCTCGTCGGTGGTCAGCATGGCGACCACGGTTCCGGCGGCGTATTCCAGATAGCGGTTGCCGTTCGCGTCCCTCTGGTTGTCCGCGGTATAGATGTCCTCGGCGGCGATAACCTCGAAGGTCGCGCCGGGCAGGCGCTGCACCTCGTAGATGAACTGCCCGTCCTCATAGTGGGACAGCGTTTCGCCCTCTTTGTACACGGTGACGCGGCCCCGTGCGGGCGCGTCGTGCATCGTGACCTCGATCACCAGGTCGCCGGATACCGCGTCCACCTGATGCAGCGCCTCGTCGCTGATGGTCACGTCCGCTTCGGCGCGGTTCAGCGTATAGCCGAACGGCGCGTTGATCTCCGTGATGCGGTAGTGGCCGGGACGCAGCGTTTCCGGCAGCGTCAGGGTGCCGCTTTCATCGGTGGTGAAGGTGGTGTGCTTCACGGTCTGCGGGTAGGTCGTGACCTGCTCCACAAAGGTGTCGTTGTCCACATCGTAGATGGAGAACTCCGCGCCGGGCAGCAAGATCGTGCGTCCCGTGGCGCTGTCCGCCTTGTAGATTTTCAGCTTCGCGGCGAACTCCTCGTCCAGCAGCACACGCCACACCTGGGGTTTCGTGGGGTTGTTCTCCTTGATGGTGACGATGAAATCGTCCACGGGCGCGTAATTCTTGGGCGTCGTGGTCTCACGCACGATGTAAGTGCCAAAGGGCAGCGGGACGGAAGTGGCGTGTCCCTTCTCGTCGGTGAAGCTTTCCGTTTCACCGTTCGCGCCGAGCGCCACAGGCTCCGCATTGGAGAAGTTGTAGCTCCCGTCCGCGTTCTTCATCAGGTCGGACACCAGCCACGCGGTAAAGCCCGCGCCTTTGATGAGATCGGCGTCGGTCTTGCCGTTGTTCGCGGCCTTGATGACCTGGAAGGGCTGCTTGATGACCTGCTCCTTCACGGTGGCTTCCACCAGGATCAGGTACTTGCCGGGATCGTACTTCGTGCAGTCCACGTCGTACTCATTGGCATCCAGCAGATAGCCCGCGGAGGGCGTGATCTCCTTGAGATAATACTTGCCCAGCGGCAGGTTCTCGGCCTTCGCGTCGCCTACGGCATCCGTGGTCATGGTCGTCACCAGCGCGTCTTTCTCATAGAGCGTGCCGGTCTTGCCGTCCGGGTGGACGACGGCTTCGCGGGCATACAGCGCGTAAACGGCTCCGGCAAGCTGGGCGTCGCCCTGCTCATTACCGGTTTCCGCGTCCTTCTTGTGGAGACTGAGCGTGGCCGTGATGCGGTCATTGGAGAAGGTGTAGCCAAACTCAGACACGGCCTGCGTCTGCGCGGCGGCGCTGAACGAGAACTCATACTTCTCCACGCCGAAGGTGTAGCCCGCTGGCGGCGCAACTTCCCGTATCTCATAGCAGAAGCCCACAGGCAGGTCGGCGGCAAAGGCGGCGCTGCCGTCCGCGCCGGTCACAACCGTCTCGATCAGGGTTCCCGCTGCAACGAGGTTGTCGCCCTTGTAGCTGACGATGGCGCTTCCCGCGTAAAGGGCAAACGTACCGCCCGCCAAGGGATTCTTCGTCTCGCCGTCCTGCTTGTGGATGGTGACGGCAGCCTTCTGGCGCTCATTGGTGAAGGTGGTCTCGTTGAAGGCCACTTCCGCGTCCTGGCCCGCGTATTCCAGCTTTACGGTGTGCTTCTCGCCCGACAGGACAAAGCCCGCAGGAGCCTGCGTCTCCTCCACCACATAACTGCCAAGCGGCACATTGTTCAGCATGACCTCGCCGCTGTCGTTGGTGGTCAGGGCGTCCGCGACCACGTCGCCCTTCTGGTACATCAGCGCGCCGTCCGGAGTGTAGATGGCGCTCTCGGCGGTGACGCGGTACACCGCGCCGGAGAGCTTGCGGGTCTCATAGATGAAGCGAACGCCGGCATCGGTCACGTCCGCGCCGGTCAGCACCTCACCCCTCTTGGTGATCTTGAGACCGGCCCGCTGCTGATCGTTCTTTATGAGCGCCGTGACGGAATCCCCATCTGGCATGTCCACGGTGAAGACCGTCTTGCTCAGGCGGTAGCCCGTGGGCGCTTG
The DNA here is from genome assembly GCA_902765395.1 of uncultured Eubacteriales bacterium. Taxonomy (GTDB): domain Bacteria; phylum Bacillota; class Clostridia; order Christensenellales; family Aristaeellaceae; genus UBA2862. The sequence goes on along the minus strand of CACWZP010000005.1, from coordinate 127,933 downwards.
CAGCTCCTTCAGGTACAGGCGGGCGTATTCCCGCGGGATGGTGCAGGAGGCGGAACCGTCCGCGCCGGTAGTCATGGTGGTCAGCTGATTGGTGCAGTCGGCATCGGAGTACACGCCGATGACCGCGCCCGCCAGATGCACGTCCGTATTGGCGGCATCGGCCTTCACGATGTTCAGCGTGACCTCGCTCTTCCAGGTGACAGTGAAGTGGACGGAACCGCCGTATTCCTCGGAGGCGTAGCTGCCCAGCTTCTGCGTCTTGGTGCCTGTCTTGACCACCAGCACCTTCCAGATCATGGCGATCATGCCCTTCATGTCACCGGTTTTCCAGGTCCCGCTGACGGAGGTCGGCGCGGAGAAGTGAAAGGTCGTACCGCCTCCAATGGTCACCGTGCCGCCCGTTTGCGTCTCGCCGGTGTTTTCGTTATGAAAGGTCACATTATCCGGTAGCGCAAGTGTAATGCTGTTGCGATGGTCGGCATTCAGCGTGGTGCTGGAGGTGGTCTGCACGCCATTGGCGATGCCCGTCACCTCAAGCGACTTATCGCTCAGGCTGATACCAGGCGAGGGCGGGTCCTCCAGGCCGGCAATATAATCAATCCATTCCTGCACACGGTATTTTTTCAAGCCGCTGGACGAGCAGCCCTTCGTCGCGCTGGAATAGCTGCCGGTGAAGAAATAGCTGGCGGCGATATGCGTCAGGATATAGCGCACGTTCGCGGAATAGTCCGGGAAGAAGCTGGCGCTCAAATCCTCCGGCCCGCCATAGCCGTAGTACAGCGCCTTGGTCAGGTTGGGATTGCTGTCCAGTATTTCCTGAGCGAAGGAACCGCCCTTCGGAGAGGTCTTGGAGGATTCCAGACAGTAGGCCATCTTGCCGTTGACGGTGTACTTAAAGGTGCTCCAGCTTCCGAGGCTGCTGGGATAGGAGACCTTCTTGCCGCGAACCATCTTCGCGTCGCCCTCCAACACGATGTTGTCCGGGTCAATCTCCTCCATGTCGTCCTCTTCCTCGGTGGCGTCGTCATCTCCCTCACCGCCGTCAACGGAAGCCAGGGAAAGCGTCGGTTCCAAAACCGTCGTGAGAATCTGATCCACAGGCAGGGTGAATGCCTCGGAGGGCTCCACCGCTTCTTCCGGGGAAGGTTCCTCATCGGTACCCTCTGTGGTTTCACCGTCATCACCATCGTCGCTGGCGGCATCGTCACCATCGAGTTCTTCATCACTGTCATCACCGACAGCATCGTCGCCGTCATCGCCAGGGACATCTTCATCGTCCTCGGGAATACCGACGGAGGTCTCCTCCACGATAACCTCGGTGGGTTCAGGACTATCGACGGGTGCAATGGTTTCGATAGGCTCATCGTAGATCTGCGGCATATCGAAGGTGGGATCATCTGACGGCTCCGGCGTGGTTTCGGCTTCCTCGCCGTCCTCGTCCTCATCATCCGAGGCGTCGCCCTCGCCAGCAGGATCGTCTACAGATTCATCTTCGACATCGGATTCATCGATGAATTCCTTTTCGTCCTCATCGTCGAAGTCATCCTCTTTGGGATCGTCATAATACTCTTCGTCGGGATCTGTGCCGTCATAATCCTCAACGTCGAAGTCATCATCGGCTTCGTCCCAATCCCCTGAGGTCAAATCTTCGTCGGAACATTCGTCATCATCGTATTCTCCGGCGTATTCATCGTCTCCGAGGTCGGCGTCATCGTCTTCGTCCGATTCTTCCTCCCAATCGGAAAGGGTTCCCTCGGAATCAGTTTCCTCGGAAACATCACCCTCCTGGGGAAATTCCTCGGCATCGTCGTATTCTTCTTCGGGTTCACCTTCATCCTCGAAGGCAGCTTCCTCGGAATCATTAATTTCCGATTCTTCATATGGGTCATCCTCCGAATCTTCGTCGGCAGACTCGTCTTCTTGGAAGGCCTCGACGGTCTCAGGCACCACGGGAACAGCAGGTTCCTCCACTGCGTTGACCGTGATCCTCCGGCTGATCTCATAGGCCGGATGCCCGCTGACGGGTTTTGCGACGTAATAGGCAAAGTAGCTGCCGGGCATATCGGACGAAAACGCCGTGCCGTCCGTCGCATGAGCGGAGAAGAAACTGACATCAACCTTATCGGTAGACTGGTTGGTATTCTCCACCTTGAACCCGGACACATCGGCGGGATTGAAATAATCGCCCATGTCGATAACGACATCATAAGCGGTGACGATTTCATCCTCGTCCAGCTGGTCGCGCACATCGGCCAGCAGCGGGTACTTGGTTTCGGTGTGGTAGACAGCCTCCTCCGCGCGGGCAAGCTGAGCAACGGGAGAAACCATGATCAGCGCCGCCAGCAGCAGCGCCGTCAGCTTATGGGTATAGTGTTTCATATTCGATTTTCCTCCGAAAAGATGGTATTGTTGTAACGGTGTGGCCTTTGTTCACCTGACAGAGCTGGCCTTTCTTCGGGTTATCCTTCGGGTAAGCAGAGTGACAAGCACTATAACCGCAGCGATAGTCAGCGCCTTGAGCCACGGCATAAGCGCGACCAGTATGTTGTCGAGGGTGAAGATAAATCGAAGGATGTTTATTTCAAAGGGGGACATTGGCAGATACCTCCATTCTCATTTCAGGGATAATAGTTCACGCCCAGGTCGATGCTCTGCGCCGCGCCGACCACCGCGCTGTAGATTCCTTTCGGACTGCCGGTATAGTAGACCGGGATGGCGTAGTCACGGAAGCGTTCAATGCGCCTGACCTGTTTCGGCTCCAACTTTGCGCCGGGCCAGATGATGACGAGCAGCGCCACCACGCCATGCGGGAAAAACAGCAGCACCTCCTGCGCGAGACTGGCGTCATCCGACAGACGCAGGTAAAACCCTTCTGTTTCATACATCGCCCGGCGCAGGACTTTCCACATGACACCCACTCGCATATCGGCGCTCCTCCTCTGTCAGCATATTTCTGAAGGCCGGAGCGACCCAATAGTCCGCATCGCCGATTTCCAGAAGAACCTCTCTGGCGGCGTCGGTAATCACATCAGGCAGGTTGATGTGACAGCAATCGTGGAAATGCTCGGCAAATTGACGGTCTCGCTCGACAGCCTCCCGCGTGGCGTAGGCGTAGCGCAATCGAAAGTCCCGGAGGCGCAGATAACAGATGCTGTCCGCGCGTATCCAGGCGATCTGTTCATTGCCGCCCTCTCCGACGATCTCCGTGGTGCCGCCCTCGGTGATGACCGCCGCTTGTATAACCACGGGATCGACAGCAGTCAGGTTCAACATTCCGGCCAGCCTGTCCGCGATCCTGACGAGGGTCTCGCCCGACAGACGCCGAATAGGAGGGCGGGGATGGTTGGTGTACTTCATGCCCGGCCTCCTCAATGGCGCGAGGGGCGCTGCTTCTTCTCCAGATAGCGGTTGCAGGCGTAGCCCTGGGTGGTCAGCTTCATTTCCTTCGCCCAATGGGGCGGCTTCTCCATGACGGCGCTGATGGCCATGAGCGCGGCGGGTTCCTCACTCTCCACGACCACCTTGTTTGCCAGGTGCAGGATGACGGGATAGTTAGCGTCCGTGAGCCGCCGCATCGCGTCCAGCAGCACATCCCGTGCCAGCCCCTGCACAATGTCCCGCAGGAACTTCGCGCCGTTGCCCTGCATGATGTCCCATTTCCCGTCCTTGTTCATCCCGGCGTACATGATGATGCTGAAGCCGTCCACGCCGAACATGATCTCCGGCTCCCGATAGCACAGCGCCCGCCCGGAGGGAAGCTCGATGCACAGGGTTCCGTTGTAGCCGCTGAACAGCAGCCCGTGAGTCTTGGCGACGGCGGGATGGGTCAGGCAGCGCCGGATGGCGTTGTCGATGTCCAGGCACAGGCGCGTCACGCGGGGATCGTCATGGAAATACTCGGATACGCGGGGCTGCTCGTCCCGCACATAGTTCCTGCTGCTGGCGTGAGCCTCCCAATCATCCCGAACCAGCCAATCCAGAATCCGTTGCTCCAGCGCGGGGTATTCAAGCACCAGCAGGCGGCACTTCCGGCGCGGGATGAAAGATGTGACGAAAAGCTGGGTCAGGATGTCGGTCACAGACGCGCACTGACTGTCCAGGCTGTTGAACTCCCCGGCACGAACGATGTCCCGCAGCTCGGAAAGCTCGGACGAACGGCAGACGGGCAGGTTGTCCAGCTGGATCAGCGGATAGCTGAACCGGCCCTGGGGATGCCCGCAGAAACGGAACAGGCCACGAAGCCGCCCGTCATTGCACACCGCCTCGCCCAGCGCGACATATTTGCGGGTTTCCGTGCGGGAAAGCAGCTCCCACAGGCTGAGCGCCTCGTCCAGCTCCACCGGCGCGGTCTTGCGCAGCCGCGACACAGCCTCCTTTGACACAGAATCCACCCGCATTCCGTTGGCAGCCAGCCATTGACGAAACCGGGCCGGAGAATCCGCGCAGATGCCGGTGATCTCCTTGAAGCGCCGCGCCATGCCGCCGCGAAAGAAATCATCGCAGTTGATGGCGCTGCCGACCAGCTTCCTGTCCAGCTTTACGCCGCGGTCATTGATGCGCTGATCCATGCAGTAGTGCGCCCACTCCGTCTCCGGCAGGGGATACCTCCGCAGGTACTCATACAGCGCCCGCTCCGCCGTGAGGTTCTGCCGGACGCATTGGCCGAGCGTTTGAAGCACCACGGGCATTTTCTCCCAGCGTTCGGGAGCCTGGTCGCCGCCCTTGCGCAGATCATGGAGGTACTTTTCCCGCAGCACGCGCTGTATCTCCGGGTCGGCAGCGATAGTCACGCCCAGCGCGGAGGCGATCTTCTTCATGCTGGAGGGCAGGCCGCGATAGGATGCCCATACCTTCATGCAGCGCCAGTGTTCCGGGCAGAGGTACACGTTCCTCGGCAGCTCCAGATGCCGGGACAGGCACACGCGCTCAAACTGCGCGTCGTAGGCGAGCTTTGTCACGGCGGGGTCCGCCAGGGCTTCGATGACCTCCGCGGGGATGCGCTCGCCCTGCTCCAGATTGACGATGTGAATGGGGTCGTTATCCGCGGCGTACCCGAACAGAAGCACGCGGAAATGATCGTCCTCGGCATAGCGGTACGCGCCCGCGCTCGACAGGTTCGCGCCGCTGGTGGTCTCGATGTCGATGTACAAGTGATTCATGGTCGTCACCTCATATCTATGTAGTTTTGAAGGGGCCGCGTCCCTCTAAGCGAGGGCAAAGGACGGTTCATCGAATGAGTACCGCCAGTGCATGAACACGCGCCTGACCGCTTCGCGGGCCCCTTCCCTGACGCGCTTGAAGCCAAAGACCGGCCGATATTCCTTTACAGGAAGGGTCAGGACGATCCTGGTGATGATCCAAATGCCCAGCGTCTGGCGCAGAACGACGGTAACGCCATCGCTATAGATGATCTCCAGGTGCCTGCTGTCGAAGCGAATACCGGCGGCCTTGTGCGCGGCGAGATAGTAGCCTATCTCGCTGCGCAGGTCGTTGATGTGTTTGCCAAGCTCAGGGTGGGCGGCCTTCGCCTTCTCGAATTGCCGCTTCACCCTGGGCATGAAGAATACATTGCGGATGTTTTTCATGGACTGTTTTTGCCTCGCTTTCAAATGAAATGAGATGGCTCCTTCACCACATAAGGCAAAAACAGCCCTAAAATACGGTCTCTACTCGAAGAACTTTACAAACTTTTTGCAAATGCACTCCCAGCGTGACTGTATGGAGGTCGGCTTGACCCCTTCTTCGCGGGCAATATCAGCCTTTGACATGCCCAATACAAACATTTTGTAGATCAGCTCCTTCTGTTTCTTGGTCAAAGATGCCATCGCAGCCAGATATTGAGTGTGGGAAATAGTCTCCGCTTCCCTCTCTATGATCAGCTGCTCAACATCCGCAGATTTGTCGTGCATGGTCGAATAGTGCTCCAATTCCGCCGGGCTTATATCGTCCGAGCGATAAACCACACGCACGTAGTTCTTACCGTTCCACAGGTAGTAGAATTTGAAGTCGGATGTGCGCAGCTCATTTTCATCGTGCCTCAGTCTGGCTATCCATTCCTCTGTGACGCCATCCTTTCCGGCAATGAAAACATGTTGCTTCCCAACAGCATCCACTATAGAGTAGCGATCATTGTTTTGCTTATCGTCGTGGTTTTCCCCACAAAGCGAACCATTATCTTCTTTCATTGTCTCGTCCTTTCTTCACAATCTGGAATCAGAAGGAAGAAAGAACGAGGAGGGGCGTGCGGACAATAGTACGCTGTGAATTGACTCGAATGAGCCAATACAGTAGAGGGCATAAAAAAACCTTTCCGCCATTAAGCGCAAAGGATCATTCAAAAAGGCATACTTGTACTATCAAGCAAACCAGTTCTTCATAAAGGTTGCAGAAGGACACAAGGTATTCAGAACAGAACGATTGGCGTACTCAGCGTACCAAGTCGTTCATGTGAATAATCCTTTGCCCTTCTGCAACTTAGGCTATTTACTTGTCCAGCCACCGGCATATACATTACACTATAGAGAACAAGATGAAGTTGTGATTATATGAAATAAATTTGTAATAATTTTGAAATAACTTTCAGCCTTAGGGATTCGCAATTTATTTTCGATAATTCTGAAATTTGATATTGACAACGAGTAGCGAATCTGATAGAATGTAGTCGCAATTCATGTTGCGATATAATCATTATACGCAATTTGAAATGCACTTTATGCTATTAATGAAAGGGATAACTCTTCAGAGGGTATGCTATGACGTTTGGAGAACAGGTGCGAGAACTTCGCAAAAAGAAGCACCTATCGCAAAATGCCCTTGCGAAATTGGCTGGAGTCTCTCCGCGCACCATATTTGGTTATGAAGCAGGCACCACCTTTCCACGGACAGAGAAACTGTTGAAACAACTCGCGGATGCACTGGACGTTTCTGTTGATGCCCTGATAAATGGCATACCTTCCTTGGATTCCTTTGCGTTTATCCGTGCGGATCACTCGCATGAAACACAGGCGCGGCTGCTGACGCAACAGGCCGTTTCACTCATGTCGGGCGATTATTTGTCCGATGCTCAGAAAGACGCGATGGCTCAAGCCATTATGGACGCCTATTGGGAATCCAGGCGGAAACGCCGAGAGAAGAACGACACGACTACATGAAGATTGGAGGGACAGCTATGCGCATCTTGAAATGGGTATTGAAGATTCCCGCTTTCGTCCTGATGCTGGCCACCGGCCTGCTGCGCTGGATCGCGTCCTTTGCCGTTGCCATGTCCCATTGGGTATTCTACCTGGCGGCAAGCGCGCTGTTTTGCCTGGGGCTGATCTGCTTCGCCTTTCACGAGGCGACCTTCCAGCAGATCATCCCGCTGCTGGCGGTGAGCTTCATCCTCTACATCCTGCCCCATATCGCCATCGGACTGATCGGAGGGCGAAGGTAACTTTGCCGGAGGCAAAGTTATCCGCGCCTTATGGCGCGGATGGCTCAGGCCGAATCGAAGATTCGGACTTCGCCACCGCGGGCCTCAATGCCCGGCTCCGCCTGTTCGTCCGCTCCTGAAGGTCAGGGGCAGAACCAAAGAACGACAAGACCATAGAGCAACATGCCATCCGGCGCTTCGGTGCCGGGTGGTTTTCTTATACCACGATGAAGGGAGTGTAAATATGTATCGCCCCGGCGAATTGACGAAACGGGAATTGGAGGCCGTGCGTCGCTCTGTCGTGGAACAGTGCGGCAATTACGATCCGGTTGAGGGCTGCCTGCCGTTGAACGCGGACTGCTATATGCTGGGGCTGGCCTATCGGGACAGCCCGCTGTGCCGGTATTATCGGGAGGCCGTGCTGCCCGCCAGGAAGGACGTGCACGGCATCTTTTCCAGAGAACACGAAACGAATTGAGGAGGAGAGCATGATCTATCTGAACGATAAGAAGATTGCCGTGATCGGCATCGACCACGGCTACGGGAACATCAAGACGGCGAACACGATCACGCCGACGGCCGTCACGGAATACGACACCGAGCCGGTATTCTCCGGCAACATCCTGGAGTACGTCGGCAAGTATTACCGCATCGGCGAGGGTCACAAGGAGTTCATCGTCAACAAGGCGATGGACGAGGATTTCTATCTGCTGACGCTGATGGGCGTGGCCTGTGAGCTGAACAGAGCAGGTATGCGGGAGGCGAACGTGCATCTCGCCGCGGGGCTGCCGCTGACGTGGGTACGCAAGCAGCGGGAATCCTTCCGGGAATACCTGTTGCGCAATGAGAAGGTGGAGTATCGCTACAACGGGAAGGACTATCGCGTTCGCTTTGTGGGTTGCAGCGTGTACCCCCAGGGCTACGCCGCCGTGGTCAACACCTTCGGCAGCTTGAAGGGCACGAATCTGTTGGCCGACATCGGCAACGGCACCATGAACGTGCTGTACATCGTTGAGCGCAAGCCGATGGAGGATCGCTCCTGGACTGAGAAGCTGGGCGTGAACCAGTGCATGATCCAGGCCAGGAACGCCGTCATGGACAACTTCGGTCTGAAGATCGACGATTCCATCGTGGAACAGGTGCTGCGCACCGGCACCGCCGACATCGCCGGGAAGTACCTCGACTGCATCATTACCGTGGCGAGGAAGTACACCGCCGACATCTTCGCCGCCCTGCGCAGGTATGAATACGATCCGGCGCTGGTGCGGCTGATGATCGTCGGCGGCGGGGGCTGCCTGGTGCGCCACTTCGGGGAATACGACGAGACCCGCGTCACCATCATCGACGATCTGTGCGCGACGGCGAAGGGGTACGAGACGCTGGCCAGCTCCAGCCTGAGAAGAAGGGATAAGTCGTGAACGCGAGAATCTTCCATGTGCGCTTCAATCTCGACAAGGAGAAACACCGGCAGGCATGGGCAGCGTTGCAGCGACTCCAGAAGGAAAAGGGCTGGTCGTATTCGGAATCCTTTTCGGAAGCCCTGGTCGCGTATATGGCAAATGGAATCAGGGATGATCGGACGGAGGAAGAGATCGGAAGGCAATACGCCGAGAAAATCATCGGCATGACGGAGCAGATGATGAAGCTGGCGCTGCCCGCGTTTCTCTCCGGGCTTGCCGTGCAGGGCGGCACGGCGGCGCTGGCGCGTGCGCCGACTGCCGAGGGCGAAGCGGAACCGTCCATGCAGGACGCGAAGCCTGACATCATCCCCGACGATGAAATCCCCTGGGATTATCTTGGTGAATGACCTGCGATTACCTGACCAGGGATACACAGATGCCGCCCTATCTGATATTCCCCCGATTATTGTTTGACACGGATCTGCTGCCGGTTTCCATCTTCGTGTATGTGCTTCTGCTGGACCGGGCGAGGCTCAGTCTCAACCGCGACGGATGGACGGACAAGGATGGCCGGGCCGTTATCATCTTTACAGTTGAAGACCTGGCCGCCGCGCTCCACCGCAGCGAAAAGACCATCCGGCTCTCGCTCAACGCCCTTGCGGAGAAGGGACTGATCGAGAAGATACACCAGGGCATTGGCAAGGCAGATTTCATCTATGTGAAGGTGCCGCGAGACGGGCCGAAACCAACGCAGGACGTGGGCGGTAATGAACTACCGCCCACGCCGGTAACGGATGACCGCCGCCAGCGGTATCCCATTACCGCCGATGACGGTAACGCATTACCGCCCGCGGCGGTAGCGGATTACCGGCCAGGGCGGAAGCAGATTACCGGCGACGGCGGTAATCCATTACCAGGTAGTAAAAATGAAGGAGTAAAAACGACAGAGCAAAAGCCAGGGAGCAAGAGTATCCGCGGCTACGGGCAGTTTGAAAATGTGTTTCTCTCAGACGAGGGATACGCCCGGCTGCGCCGCGACTACCCGCATATCCAGCCTTTGCTTGATGATATGTCGTGCTACCTGGCCTCCACTGGCAAGACCTATCAGAATTACGAGGCCGCCCTGCGCAGCTGGGCGCGGAGGTCAAAGGACAGCTGTGCGGCGGTCAGCTACGAGTACAAGGAGGGTGAATCATTGTGAACAGTATGCGGGAGCTTCTCGGAAACCTGTTCCGGGACAGGACGCTCGCGGAGGATGAGTATTTGAATGAACAGGACGGGCTGGTGTACTGCCGGAACTGCCGCACACCACGCCAGACGGCGATCCGGACGAGCGACGGCGGCATTGTATTCTGCCCGCCCGTGCTGTGCGATTGCAAGCGGGCAGAGCATGACGTGGAGGATGCCATGCGCGCGGCGAAGCGGAAAGCGGATGAAATCGAGCACCTCAAGCGGGACGGCTTCCGGGACAGGCGATTGCTGGAGTACACTTTTGATAACGACAAGGGCTACAATCCTGAAATTGCCAGGGCGAAGCGATATGTGGAGCTTTTCCCGGACATGGAGGCCCGCGGGATGGGGCTGCTGTTGTGGGGCAATGTCGGAACTGGCAAGACCTTCATCGCGGCTTGTGTCGCCAACGCGCTGATGGAGCAGAGGGTATCCGTGTACATGACCAACTTCTCGCGGGTCATGAACTACATGATGGGCATGGCGGGCACGGATCGCAACGCCTACCTGGACGAGTTGAACCGCTACCGGCTGCTGGTGATCGACGACCTCGGCGTGGAACACGATTCCAGCTTCGCAGTGGAGCAGGTTTTCAGCGTCATCGACAGCCGGTGCCAGAGCGGAAAACCGATGCTCATCACCACAAACCTGAGCATCGGGCAGTTGCGAGAGCCACGCGACATTCCCCATGCCAGGATATTTGACAGGGTGCTGGCGCACTGCTATCCTATCAGGATCAACAACACGCAGATTCGCCAGCGGGCCGCCGAGCAGAATATCGCGGAGGCAAAGCGGCTCCTGGAGGGCGTAGCCAAATAGATAGCATTTCGTAGTCGCTTCGACTACGTTCCTGTTTTATGGCAAGGGAAAAGTAGCTACTCCGGCTACTTTTCTCCTACGGATTCACTACATGGTCATTCCGCGGTTCCCGCGGAATTTCCTATCAAAACGAGGTATGATGCCGTTCACAGCCACCGTTACGACGGGGTCGGACGGCATCTTTTTCAATCAGAAATCGCACAGGCCGCAGGTCTGTCGATTTCTTCCAGAGCAAGATCCTCCGCGTTTAACAAAAGTGTATCCACTTCTGTCAAACCGGAATCTTGATGGGGACTTTCCCCATACCCGCTTATCCGCGCAGAGCGCGGTTGGTTCATTTCATTCACAGCATGGCGGCAAGCGCCATGAGGAGGAACGATGAGGAAGAAGAATACACGGCCAGACGCGCCGAAAGAACGATTCGTCGGTGTCAGGTTCGATCAGGCTACCTACAACAAGATTGAAGCGGCAGCCCGCGCCGCCGACCTGAGCGTGTCCGAATATATCCGACGCATGGTAATCAAGGGAAAAGTCGTTGTCCGTCAGGAGATCGTGGCCGAGGTGCCCATGCTGAAAAAGCTGATTGCCGAATTTGGGAAAATCGGCTCTAACCTCAATCAGATCGCCCACCACTACAACGGCGGCGGCGTTCGCTCCAGGGAGATGTACGAGCGCACCCAGCGCGCCATCTCCGAGTTGTACGCCATGAAATATGAGGTTGAGAAGATGGGAGGCGAGTTCCGTGGCTATTCTGAAGCATATCGCCGTAAAAAATAGTGACTATGGGCAGATGCAGCGGTATCTGCTGTTCCAGCATGACAGCCATACGCAGAAGCCCATCCTCGATGAGAACGGGGACATGATCCTGCGGGAAGGGTATCTATTGGACGCACTCAACTGCGACCCGTTCACGTTCAACACAGAGTGTACGGAGCTGAACCGGCTTTGGCATAAGAACCTGGGGAAGAATGACCGCAAGGCGCATCATTACATCATCAGCTTCGACCCGCGGGACGTGCCGGATCATGGACTGACCCCTGAGAAGGTGCAGGCCATCGGCGTGGAATTTGCAAAGCATTTCTTTGCCGGACATCAAACCTTGATCGTGACCCATACGGACGGCCATAATCACAGCGGCAATCTCCATTGCCATATCGTACTGAACAGCCTGCGAAAGCTGGATGTGCCGTGGCAGGATTTCATGGAGGAGCCGATAGATGCAAAGGCGGGCTTCAAGCACCATCCCACGGACAAACTGACGATGAGGATGCACGAAAAGCTAAATGCGATTTGTGAGAGGGAACACCTGTATCCCAATGACATCTCACTAAAAACGGACAGACTCGTAACCAATCGTGAGTATTGGGAACGCCAGCGCGGACAGCAGAAGATGGACGAGAGGAACCGGCGAATCCGTGAGGACGGCTACGAGCCGGTTCACACCAAGTACAGCACGATAAAAGAGCAACTCCGGCAGGCCGTGGACAGGGCCGTAGAAATGACGAAGGATGAGCAGGACTTCATCCGCATCATGCGGGAACAGTTTGGCATCGCCGTTCGCTTTTCGCGTGGAGTGATCTCCTACAAGCACCCTGACCGCGAGAAGCCCATTCGCGGCAGGATGCTTGGAAGAATCTACGAACGAGAACAGATCGCGGAGCGCATCGCGGGTTTTCAGCAGCAGGAGGAAGAACAGCGACGGCCAGAGTTCCAGGGAATGCCGCGCATCTTCTTCATCCATTCCGAGCTTCGGCTGGTGGTCGATCTGCAAACCTGCGTCAAGGCACAGCAGAGCCGCGCCTACGCCCGGCAGGTCGCCCTGTCCAATTTGCAGGAGATGGCACGGACAATCGCCTACATCCAGGAGCATGGCATTGGAACCGTGGACAAGCTGGCAGAAGCGGCAGATCAGGCGGAGGCACAATACAAGCAAGCCTCCGCGGATCTGCGCGAGACGCAGAACGCTCTGACGGCGATAAACGAACGCATCCACTATACTGGACTATACCTTTCCCATAAGGCATTGTACCGGCAGTTTCTCTCAGCTGGGGACAAGGGCGCTTTTCGTACTGCACATAAGGCCGAGATCGACGAGTATGAAAATGCCGTCAGCCATCTGAAGGCCGCTTCACCTGACGGAACATTCCCGTCGATGAAGGAATTGAAAGCGGAGAAGTCTCGCCTGTCCCGCCAGCGCGACCAGCAGAGGGCGGCATTGCGCCTGCTGGCAGAGCAGCGAAAGCAAATGCGGGTCATTGCCGGGAATGTCAAGTTTATCCTTGGTGAAAACGCTTTATCTATGAATGAGAGACAACAGCTGTGATCGTGATTTCGTTAAAATGTTGATAGATCGAAATCTAATTCTAAGACATGTGTTATCTGTTATTTTCCATTCTCACAGCTGTCGATAAAACGGCCAAATGGGTCATACAGCGTGATTGTGTCGGTATTCTTCTTATGAACGACCTTCTCGTCGTCCCACAATAAATCCAATCGTCCTTCTGTGGAGTTGGTGCCTATGACAAGCGTATCTCCAGGGGCAATGAACACGTTGTCCGGGAATGTGAACAACTCATCTCCCCGACTGGAGTGCAGGTAAAAGCCACCGAGATCGATACTTCTTCCGGAGTAATTACCCAGGAAGATTCTGTCATCCGAGGCATCCACCTCCATAATAAAGATACCCGATGTCAAAGGCGCGTCGATATTCACCGCGCGAGCTGTTGCTACACCGTCAGACAGTGATACCATCCACCCCAACTCGGCGTCTTGGGTCACAATCACCTGGCTGTCCGCCGCTTCCAGATGGCAAATCACGTCGGGATCAGGAGTGCCGGGTTTTTCGAGGCTGTCGGTCGATATTACTGCGATCTGCGCTGACACAGCTTGGGCAAAGATATCGCTGGTCGTATCGTCATCGGCATGATTGGCGACCTTGAGCACCTCGCAGGCAAGATCATCCCTATAGGAAAGCAGCTCTGCCTCTTCAGGAAGTTCCATGTCGCCGGTGAGCAGTATCCTGCCCTGGTCGCTCTTCAACATCATCACAAGAGAGTTGTTATTATCCTTGTCCTCAGATAGCGAAGCTGGTGCCAGGACCCGCAGCACCGTACCGCCCTCCAGTTGCACTTCATCGCCGCGCTGGAGCCAGCACACTTCCTGTCCGCGCATCGCCGCCGCTTTTACCGCGGGGTGCTTCGTTTCCTTGACGCCTATGAACATAGCCGATGCGTACCACATATCCACAACAATATCGCTCCTGGCAAGCCATTCAAGTCCTCCCGCATGGTCCTTATCGGTGTGGGTCAGGAACACCGCATCCAAATGTTCGATGCCAAGCATTTCAAGAGCCCGTGCCACTCGTCCCATGGCGCGAGCTTTTCCGGTATCAATCAGTCCCGTCCATGCACCGACCCTGAGCAAGAGGGCGTCGCCCTTGCCGACATTTACTGCAAATAGCGATACTTCGGAAAATGCAACAGATGTCGCAAAAGCAACTTCACCGCAATTGCCCAGCAGCGCCGTTATCAATACCAATGCAATTATGCGCAATGTATGGTTCAAGGGAGCACCTCTGCTTTTCGTATATATTATCAATGCTTTTTTATTCGATCCAGTTTGCTTTCAATGCTCAGTCTTCTGATAATTTGGCGGAGCAAAACCAGGAATTCTATGATTCGTTCCCGACTATCCTTTGGAATTTCCTTGACGTGTGGTAAAGAAGCGGTCAGCGCCTTCAGCTTATCCCTCCGTACCTCTGAAAGCGTTGTCACCCCTGAAGCATATAGTACGTCAAATAGGCAGTCAACGAATTGCCTGCGTTCTTCAAGGGATAGTCCCTGAAGCCATTTGCTGATGGCGCGATCTGCTTTGACGCTTTGGATCGTCAGCTCCTCCAGCTCGATAAAATGATTCCCGGAAACAACCCATGAAAAGCCGTCATGCTGTAACAGACCAACCTGAGAGCTGTCAACGATTTTATAATGCTCGTCATGTGCCAGGAGCATCCCGACGACGGAGGATTTTGGAACGATGTGATGAACAGCGAAAGCAATCCTCTGATACCCATCTGAGATGAGCATCTCATTTTGAAAGCCCGGGCCGTCGTTTGACCATACCGACACAATGCGGTTTTGAATTTCCTCGGACGCGCTGGCAGCGGCGTAGACAGCAAGATTGCCACCCTTCGAGTGCCCGCCCAGCATGAAGGTCTTATCAGGATAAAGCGCCGCGACCCGCTCCAAATAATTCAACGCTTCACGCTGAGATGGAATTTCCGGGATACAAGCCAGCAGAAAATCCTCCTTCCATCCCACGAGGTCGTCTCCGGTGCCTCGAAAGGACAGATAGGCACGGTTCCGATTGATGTGGATGCAGAGGGCATAAAACTGTGTGGCACTGTCCTTGTCGAAAATATCCACGGCGCACGACAGCTTCATCTTTTTGTATCGTCTGCATTGGGCCATGGCGTACAGCAGCCATTGCAGCGTCCTGCCGGAATTTGCGGGCTCGTCTGGCGGAGCAGGCATGTCCCTGTCATGAAAATAAACCTGGCACGCCTGCTCAACACTGATCTCCCCCTCGCCCGGTGCTGGCAGCATTTCCTTGAAGTCAAAATAGCTCAAAAGGGAGAGTATGAGATTGTCAACCTCGTTGAAGCCGCTTTGAGAGAATGAAAGATCGCCGCGCCATTCTAAGTATGCAAGAACATTATTCATTGTCGTGACCTCGCTTCATTCCCATTCATTCTGCACATGATATAGTAATCATAGATCCGCCCCCATCGTTCTGACAGAGGCGGACCAAACCGGCAAGCGCTTTAGATGCCGTCAGTTTTAATGACGAATTGTGTAATGCCTGTCATGTTGTCAGCAATGCCAGAATACGATGTGTAATCCTTGGCCAGGTCGATCATAGCCTCAGCGCGGTCTGACATCGTTTCAAAGTCGTCGTTCAGGTAACTGATGAGCTTCTGAATGGCCTCATCGTTGAACTCATCCAATCCATCCTTCAACTCGCTCATGCCGTCGAACAACTGGTTCGCGCCGTCGAGCAAGTCGCCTGTACCGTCGTCCAGCTGCCCAGCACCGTCTACGAGCGCCTGGGACCCTTCGTAGAGCTGTCCCGCGCCGTCCAGCAGCGCGTCTGTTCCTTCGCTCAGCTGACCGACGCCATCGAGGAGGTCAGAGGTGCCATTCCTCAGCTGCTCCGTGCCGCCCAGCAAATCACCCGCGCCGTCGTCCAGCTGCCCAGCGCCATCCGCAAGATCGGCAGCACCTTCATTCAGCTGACGCGCGCCATCCATCAGGTCGGCAGCGCCGTCATCCAACTGCTCTGCGCCTTCCCTCAACTCGGTTGACCCGTCGTGCAGCTGCTGCACGCCGTCCAGCAGATCGCCGGTACCGTCGTTCAACTGTTGCACGCCGTCCAGCAGATCGGAGGAACCGTCGTTTACCTGCTGCGCACCGTCGGCCAGTTCGGCCGTGCCGCCCTTTAGCTGTTCAGCGCCTTCCAGCAATTCATAAGCGCCGTCGCTGATTTCCAACGCGCCGGATGCCGCCTGCCCCACGGCGTCGGTATAGTCGATGACGCCGTTGTAGAACTCCTCCACACTTTCCAAGCTGTCCAGCAGGTCTGCCAGCGTGCGATACGCTTCGCCGTCCTTCCCGTTTTCCTCCAGCGCTTCTGCAACGCTGTTCAGGTATTCCGGCTTGGTCTTTTGATCGGCGATGTTGTCACGGATGATCCTCTTTACTTTGTCGGAAGCCATCTGCTCTGAAATAGTCTGCGTGATCATCGCCTGCACTTCGTCGCTCGCGTATTGCTCCTCGATATTCTGTTGAATCAACGCCTTGACCGCGTCCGAAGCCATCTGCTTTTCGATCTCATCGTCAATCGTCTGCGCCACAGTATCGGATGCCATCTGCTTCTCGAATTCCGCTTCGATCATCGCTTGGACGGTATCGGAAGCCATCTGCTCGTCGGTATTGGCTTCAATGATGGCCTGCACCTCGTCAGTGGCCATCTGCTCCTCAATCTTCTCCGCGATGGTCTGTCGGACGGTATCGGATGCCATTTGGTTCCCATACTCCGCCTCAATCATCGCCTGAACGGTATCGGATGCCATCTGTTCGTCAGTGTTCGCTTCAATGATGGTCTGCACCTCGTCAGTGGCCATCTGTTCCTCGATCTTCTCCGCGATGGTCTGCTGGACGGTATCGGATGCCATCTGGTTCTCATACTCTGCCTCGATCATCGCCTGCACCTCATCAGTGGCCATCTGTGCGTCCGTATTGCTCTCGATTGCGGCGGTGATCTCGTCAGAAGCCATCTGTTCGTTTACAGCAGCTTCCATCTGCGCTTGAACGGCGCTACTGGCCATCTGCTGCTCGACAATTGCGGCTATCTCTTCTTCCGAAAGGTTCGTAATGGCGTCGATGATCTTCTGCCGCGCAGCCGCTTCAACTTGGACCCGAACCTGCTTCTCGGCCTCATCCTCCGCCTGTGCGCGAACGTCGGGATCATTCTTCTTGGCCTCAACGGCAGCGTCGATCTGAGCCTGCGTTTCATCCTCCGCCATCTTTGCTTCAACAGCAGCGTTGATCTGCGATTGGACCGCTCCCGAGGCCATCTGCTGGCTGACCAGACTGTCGATCCTGGCCTTGATTTCTTCAGAGGCCATTTTCTGAGCGACCAATGCTTCCACTTGGGAATCAATATCGCTCTCCTCAGCCAACGCGGAAAAAGTCAGCAAAAACGCGGACTGGTTTTCTCCAGCATTTTTCTCTTCGGGCTTTTCCTCGGCGGTCTGCTCCTCAGTTTTCTTCTCCTCGTGCTTTCCTTCATCGGGATTATCCTCGGCTTTCTTATCCTCGGCTTTCTCCGTTTTGGGTGCTTCTGTCTCTGTTGTTTTTTCGATTTTATCAGACTTTTCGACATGCTCGGGCTTCTGAGTTTCCGCGACCTTTTCGGTTTCTGCGGGCTTTTCGGTTTCCGCGGGCTTCTGAGTTTCTGCGGCCTTCTCGGTCTCCGTGGCCTTCTCGGTCTCCGTGGCCTTCTCGGTCTCCGCAGACTCCTCGGTCTCCGCGGGCTTTCCGATCTCCGCGGGCCTCTCGGTCTCCGTGTGTTTCTCGGCCTCCGCAGACCCCTCGGTCTCCGCAGGCTTTCCGGTCTCCGCGGGCTTTTCGGTAGGTGCTTCCGTGGGCTCCTCGGTGGGCTCCTTGGCGGGTGCTTCCGTGGACTCCTCAGTGGGTTCCTCGGTCGGCTCCTCTGTGGGTTCCTTTGTCGGATCCTCGTCAGGGTCCTGTGTGGGCTCTTCCGTGGGCTCTTCCGTGGGCTCCTGGGTGGGTGCCTCTGTGGGCTCCTCCGTTGGCGCTTCGGTAGGCGTGGGGGTTGGGGTAATCTGGCCCGAAAGCTGTTCAATGATAGCCTGACGTACCTCGGCTTCCACAGCGGCTGTCACCTGTGCCCGTACCTGCGCTTCAACGGCCGCTTTCACGCCGGAACGCACCTGTGCTTCTACAGCCGCTTCAACCTGTGGACGGATCGCTGAATCCAACTGAGAATCAATCAGGGCTTGCACGGCTTCAGACGCCATCTGTTCCGCTACGGCAGCCTCGATCTGCGCCTGTACGGCTTCTGACTGCATCTGCTGCTCCACTTGGGCGCTGATTGTCGCCTCATCCGGATGGCGCACAGCAGCCTCAACCTTGGCCCGTGCAGCGGCTTCAACTGCGGCGCGGACCTGTTCCAATACGGCGGCTTCCACCTTTGCACGGACCTGCTCTCGCGCGCCTTCCCCAACCCTCTGGCGAACGACCTCTCCGACGCCGGCCTCTACCTTTTGAGCCACCTGCTCCCGCACAGCGGCGACGACCTGCTCGCGTACCTGCTCGCGCGCGCCTTCCTCCACCTTTTGCCGGACGACCTCCGCCACAGCGGCTTCGACCTGCGTCCTTACCTTTTCCCGCGCGGCTTCGGTGACCGCCTCGACCACCTTCTCATACGCACCTTCGCGCACCTGGCGGGCAACCTCCGCATAGACTGCCTCCCGTACCTTCCTCTCAAGGATGGCGTTCGCCTGCTCGTAGACATAATCTTCGACATTCGTGAGCAATTCGCGCTTCAAACGGGCGAGCTCCTGACTGTAGTTGTCTATTGTCAGCGTGTGCAGTTCGATATGCAGTTTGGCAAAGTCCGCGCGCTTTTCCTCCAGGCCGTCGTTGGCGGAATCGATAATCGCCTCAAAGATTTGCCGCGCTCCATCAACCAGCGCGTCGCTGTTCTCATCGATCTCTGAAAGCCCGTCCGACAACGTTTCAATGCCTTCATCCAATTGTTCCACGCCATCCAGCAGCGCGGCAGCGCCTTCGTCTACCTGATTCGCACCATCCAGCAGGCTCCCGATGCCATCATTGAGCTGCTGCGCGCCGTCCAGCAATGCGTCCACGCCGTCTGCCAGATCAGGCGCGCTGTCCGCCAGCGTACCCAAACCGTCATTCAGTTGCTCCGCGCCATCCAGAAGGCTTCCCGTACCGTCGTGAAGCTGCTCCACGCCGTCCAGAAGGCTTCCCGCACCGTCGTGAAGCTGTTCCGCGCCATCCAGCAGATTGCCAGTTCCGTCATGCAGCTGTTGAGTGCCATCCAGCAGATCGCTCGCGCCGCCGTCCAACTGCTCCGCACCGTCCAACAATGCGTCCACGCCGTCCGCAAGATCGGGCGCGTTTTCCATCAGGGTACCCAGGCCGTCGTTCAGTTGTTCCGCGCCATCCAGCAGACTGCCGGTGCCGTCATGTAGGGTCTCCGCGCCGTCCCTCAGCTCGCCCATGCCTTCGTAAAGCTGATCCACGCCGTCCATCAGCTGGGTGATGGCATCGTCCAAATCGTCCGTCAGGCTTCCCGTGTCCAGGTTCAGGTCATTGTTTTCTCCGATGCTGTTGAATATGGAATTGGTAGCAATCGTATAGCTGCCGGAGGAGGAATAATCCGTCACATCCGCCGTGATGATAGAGGTCGAGGGAATATCAATGTCAAGATCGTCGTACTCGTCCAAGTGGAGCGCCTCGTAGACGCCCGGCAGGCCGTAGCATAGCACAGCCTTCATGTTGCCGGCGTCGATGACCTTTCCGTTGGTGACCTCAATGTTGTCATAAACGTCGTCATCCACCAGCATCACGGTGGCCATCAGGAACGGCACGGGCATACTCTCTGTCTTGCCGCCTACATTTACGCGCTCGGTCTGCGTCGCGGCATACTCAATCGTGATCTCCAAATGGCCGCTCTTACCTGCCAATTCATCGGGTGTAATGGCCTCGCCGTCCAGCTTATAGCTCACATGGACGCTGACCGGCAGCGGCGCGTCCGACGTGCCCTCATAGCTGATGTCCGCGCCGTCTGCCTTCCAAACGATCACGCCGTCCTGGGCTGACCAGGTCTGATCACCGCCCACATTCTCGATGTTGTCAAGCGCGCTGTAGTCGGCGATTTCATTCAGCTTGCCGGGGTTGTGCAACCGTTCGCTGACGGTCACACTCTGGGCATTGCCCTCCGCGTCCGCGATGACAAACACGGTCTCCTTTTTATTCTCCGCCAGGGCGGGCAGCGCCATGCCGCACAACATCGCCAGCGCGATCAGCACGGAAAAGCCGCGTCTAATATTGTTTTTCATACTGTTGTTTCCTCCTTTGTAGGTCTGGTTCTCATGCCCAGCGTCGTATAGCGAATGATTCCGTCACAAAGCATCAGCAGCGCGGGGAGCACGAATATCACGAGGATCATGCTGATGACCGCGCCTCGCGCCAGCAGCATGCAGATGGCGCGAATAATGTCGATGTCGGAATATATCGCCACGCCGAAGGTGGCGGCGAACAGGCCCATGCCGCTGACGATGATCGACGGCGCGGAGGTGCCCAGCGCGATGGACACGGACTCACGCTTCGTTTTGCCCGAGCCGCGTTCCGACTTGTAGCGCGTCGTCATCAGGATCGCATAGTCCACCGTCGCGCCCAGCTGGATCGTGGAAATGCAGATCGGCGCGATGAAGGGCAGACGCTCGCCCAGGTAGTGGGCCATGCCCAGGTTGATGAATATCGCCAGCTCGATCACCGAGATCAGGATCACGGGCAGGCTCAGGCTGCGCTCCACCAGGAAGATGATGACAAAAATGGCCAGTATCGAAACCAGGTTTACCACCTGAAAGTCGTGGTTGGTGATCTCGATCATGTCCTTGGTGCATGGCGCTTCGCCGATCAGCATCCCTGTCTCGTCATATTTCTTCAGGATGGCATTCAGAGCATCGATCTGCGCGTTCACCTCGTCGCTCGCTACGGCGTATTCCGAATTGATCAGCAGCAATTCCCAGTTTTCGGATTGTAGCTTATCGACCAGCTTTTGGGGCAGCATGTTCTTCGGGATGGTCGAACCGGTGACGGATTCCAGCCCCAACACATATTTCACGCCGTCTACCGCTTCCATTTCGCCGATCATCGCGGAGACGTTCTTTTCCGGCAGGTCCGTGTCCAGCAACAACATGTGGGTGGACGCCACTTCAAACGTGTCCTCCAGCTTGTGCTGGGCGATGCGGTAACCCAACTCCTCCGGCAGAGTGGAGCCGAGGTCATAGTACACCTCGCTGTTCGTCTGGCGATAAGCGTCGTAGGCCGGCCAGATCAGCAGGACGAAGATGATCAGAAAAACAGGAAAGACCTTCGTGACACTCTTTGCGAAACCGCTCATATCCGGAATCAGCGAGTGATGCTTCGTCCTTTGCAGCGGCTTGTCCAGCAGCAGTATCAGTGACGGCAGTATGGTCACGCAGCCAATCACGCCCAACAGCACGCCCTTTGCCATAACAACGCCAAGGTCAAGGCCCAGAGTGAAGCTCATAAAGCACAGGGCGATGAAGCCCGCGACGGTGGTAACGGAGCTGCCGATTACGCTGGTCAGCGTCTGCTGGATGGCCGCCGCCATCGCTTCTTTGTTATCGAGAGTATGCTCAAGCTGCTCATTATAGCTGTGCCAGAGGAAAATGGAATAGTCCATTGTCACCGCTAGCTGAAGCACCGCAGCCAGCGCTTTTGTGATGTACGAAATATCTCCGAGAAACCAGTTGGTGCCCAGGTTATAGAGGATGGCTATTCCGATGCTTGCCAGGAACACGAAGGGCACCAGCCAGCCGTCAAGCAGCAACATCATCGCCGCGCACGCCAGCGCCACAGCGATGCCGACGTAGATCGGTTCCTCTCGCTCACACAGATCCTTCAGATCGACGACCATTGCCGTCATGCCTGCCAGGAAGCACTGTTCGCCGCAGATGGCGCGCATCTCTCTGAAGGCCGCCGTGGTATCGTCATCGGAGGTGGACTGGTCGAAGAACACCGCCATCATTGTAGAATCGCCGTTGTTGAAGGCGTCGTAGAGCTTCTTCGGGAGCATCTCCTTGGGAATGGAGAGATCGGCGAAGCTGGTATACCATAGGACGGTATCAACGTGCTCCACTGCCTCCAGTCTGTCCCGAAGCTCAGAAACCTGCCGGTCGTTCATGCCCTCCACCACGATGAACGAGAACGCACCTTTGCCAAACTCATCCATCAGGATGTCCTGGCCGATCATTGTGTCGATATCGCCGGGAAGGTAGGTCAGCATGTCATAATTGATGCGCTGGGTGATCATGCCAATGGCTGCCGGAACCAGCAGGGCGACGGCGACAATCAGTATGATCACACGACTCTTGACAATAAATCTGGAAAACTTCATCATGCCGCCTCCTCGATCAATAGATTTCGGATTCTACGGTGTCCGGAAGCTGGTGTTCAACGATCTTGATGGCACACAGCGCGACGCTGAGGTTCAGTCCACCCTCGACCAGCAACGACAATCCCAACAACCATGTCAATGCCTGTACGCTCTCGGAGGGATAAAAGATCAACACTGCCCCGATCGCACCGGCGAAGATGGCCAATGAGAGCATCAGCCACCAGGTATTCAGTCCAAAGCGCTTTGCGTCAAGGGATGTCTGGATTTTGAACAGCCCATCCGCGATAATCTCGATGCCTAGGATCATACACAGGATATTCATCGCGCTCTCCGGCTTGATGAGTAGAGCCAGGCCTAGGGCAATCAGCAGTATGCCAAAGGCAAGATCAAACTGAAAGGCCAGTCGATACAGATCCTTTGAGAAATAACCGATGAGCTTGATGATGCCGAAGGCCACCAGCACAATACCGACGATGTCTCCAATTAGTGCGACAGATAGCCTTGGGTCGGTCATCAGCAGGATACCCAAGCCGCAGAAAATGGCCGAAAGAATGATGTAGCCGGTCTTGGCTGCGCGAATGATTTTTGTGGAACGCATGATCTGTTTCCTCCCGCCATGTCTATTGTCATTGTGATGTCTATACAATCCTGCTCCGCTCCAGCATCGTTGCCGTTGCGCCGTGACGCAATTCGCAAAGGCGGCGGAAGCGCTCTTCTGCTTCGTCATTCATGCCGCTGTTCAGCCAGTTGATGACGTGGCCGAAGCATTCGCACTTGTAGGAGCTTATGATGATCAACCGATCCTCCGGCCGGATATCCATGTCATGCGCCGCATGGTCAATGAATAGGGTGACGATGTATTCGCAAATCTCCATCAGGCTGCGCTCAAGAATATTTCGATTCGCAGAATTATACAGATGATAAACCGCCTTGCGATGCCCGACGCAGAACTGCATAGCCGCGTCGAAGCATTCATTCATTGATGATATTTCAGAATACTGCTCCATGATCCGATTGACCTCTTCCATCACGACGGCTTCGATCAGCGACGGCATATCCTCAAAGTGATAATAGAAGGTGTTTCGGCTGATGCCGCAGTCTTCCACGATATCTTTTACGGAGATTTTATTCAATGGCCGTTCATCCAGCAGTTTGAGCAGCGATTCCATGATGGCGCTTCTCTTCCAGGATACCATGCTTCACCCCTCCGCTTAGGCCGGATGTCTTATCCCGCCTGAATCGAGGCTCACCGGCGGTTTAGGCGTCGGCAAGCCTCGGTTCAGGCAGGCTGTGCAAAAGCGTTGCCAGCCCACCTGAGCCGCGTGGGGTCAGTCGATGTCCTCAATCGTATAGGCGATGGCCTCTGCGGACATGATCTCGGTCTTGGCGTCGTCCAACGCATCCATGATGTCGGATTTGATCTGGGCACGGATCAGCAGCGCGCCGCCTTCGGTTAAGCCGATGTCCTTCGTCGCCGCACTGTCGATGTAGAGCAGCTTCCCTTCACCGTCTCGGACGACCATGGCGACAGTAATCTCGAAGGCGTTGCCTGTGCCGGAGTTGGTGATGGCAGTGCGGATCATATCCTCATTCTCGTCCTCATCCTCCTCCAGGTATTCCGCTTCAGCGATCAACATACGAGCGGCCTTGTCGTCCACCAGCTTGCTGGTGATCGTCAGCGCGTAGTGGTCGATCAGCGACTTCGTTTCGATGTCCTTCACATCCAGCGAAACGACCAACCAGCCGGTCTGACCAGGCCCCAGGATTTCGGGATAGAGCTTGTACTTGGCCGTGGACTCGATGGTGGTGTCCGCGCGATCCCGGATCTCAAAGAGAAGGTCTTTGATCTTCTCCGGCTCACCGCTGTTGTTCGTCACCGCCGCATAGTAGTACACGCGATAGTCGCCGGAGTGGGACACTACATACCAGGTTTCCTCGGTGGGGGCGATTCCGCCGGCCGCGTTGGCGGGCAGGATACCGCAGATAATCATCAAGACAACCAGCATTCCAACAATGCGCTTTTTCATATTGAATTCCTCCTAACTTTTTCTGGCATTGTCTCTCCGAAACAGGGTCGGAGGGCAGTCCGTGGAATGGTTGTATCATAGCATCGTTGACGGAAAAAACCATGTACAATCCAGCGTGGTTGTACTAAAACTAATCATTTAAGCATTTTTGTAAAAGAGAGTCTGGATCAACAAATTTGTATCCAATCATGTAAACCGTCTGTATACATTCCCCATACGCGCCAAGCTTCTCCCGAAGGTGTCGGATGTGAACATCCAGCGTTCTCGATTTGCCGACGCCGGTATAAGTGTATCCCCATATTTGCTTCATCAGATACCTGCGATCCAGGGCGGTATTCTGGTGTTCGGCCAGTGTTCTTAACAGCTCATATTCCTTACTTGTCAGCTTGATTGCTTTACCATTCACGGACGCGCCACGCCCGTCTACATCAATCACCAGCTGACCAAATGTCAGTGATTCTCCATCAGGTGGCAGATATTCAGACCATCTCAGCAACGCACTGGTCCGTGCGATGAGCTCCGCCACAGAGAAAGGTATGGCAACATAATCATCCGCGCCGTTCTCCAAAGCGGAGACAATATCATCCTCTTCACTTCGTGTGGACATCATAATGACTGGAATATGTGTTGTAGCCTTGTATTCTTTGATCCGCCTGCATACCTCGTCACCATCTATAACGGGCAACTGCCTGTCAAGCAGGATCAACGAAGGAAAATGAGAAGCAACAGCCGCCATCGCCTCCGCACCGTTCATGGCGATAACCACATCGAATCCGGTCTGCTTCAAATTGAAGTCGAGGAGGTCGAGGATATACTGTTCAGCTTCAGCGACAAGGATCGTTTTGCTCCCCATTTGAATACTCTCCTTCATTTTTTGCATCCTTGGCAAAGTGTATGTTACTGCTGGAGATCTGGATGGTCATGTCTGCCATGTGCCTCGCGGGTTCTGGGCAACCGCGATTTACCCACGAGCAGATGATGCCAGTCCAGCCGAAAATGATAAAGCTGAAATAGTAGTCTAAATCATCCTCGGTAATCCTTTGCTTCGTATTCTGGCACAGTTGCAGGTACTTTTCGCGTATGACCTCGTTCAACCGGCACAGGAAGTTTATATCTCCGTTTGGACTCAGCAAGACCCGGCACATCTCTTGGTTGTCCTCTATTAAGGTGAACAGGTCGCACAGGATTGGCTTGACCTGTTTAGAGATGCCCTCGTATTCCCGCAGATCAATGATCCCTTCCAGTTTTCCGAAGAGCTCGTTCTCGATCTTCTCCAGCATATCGAAGATATCCTTGTAGTACAGGTAGAAGGTGCCGCGGTTTATGTCGGCCAGATCGGTCAGCTCCTTCACCGTGATTTCGTTCACCTGCTTCTGCTGCATCAGCTTCGTCAGCGCCTGTATGAGCAGCCTTTTAGTGCGCCTGATACGGCGGTCTTCCCTTTTGCCCTCCATGGTTGCATGACCTCTCTCATTTCCTGCTTACATGGAAAAAAATGACATAAGCCATGACAGCGGCCCCTACCAGATACACAATCCCCACCCACGGCAGTCCCCACAGCACAGGCTCTCCTGCACGGCAAACGACCGCGCCGAGCAGCAAGGCGGCGCAAATGACAGCCGCACAGAGCTTGGTTATGGCACTCTGGATCACATTTCCCATGTCCGTTCCAATGTGATGTTCAACACCGACATTCCCATCTCCCCTGATCGCCATGCGCAGCGCGTCGGCCAGCAGCGCCGGGATGTCCAGGGCTTTAGTGGCACTGTCATAGGCGGCGCGAAGATCGCGGGTCAGAGTGCTTCGCAGGTCAAAATCCTTCAGGAACCTGCGGCTGATACGCGCCGTAGCCACTTGCGCCACGTTGATGTTCGGTGAAATATCCACAACCACGCCTTCGATGGTTGCCAAACCACGCACCAGCATCGACAGCCCGCCGGGCATACCAATGCGGTTGGCCTTCATGATCTCCATCATATCCGACATGACAGCGGACAGATCCATGCTGCCCAAATCCAGGGCGGCATACTTATCCAGCATGGCCTCACAGTCCCTGAACAGCCTTCGTCGATCCACCGTGCCCTTGATCGCTCCAAGCTGAAGCACGGCGTTCATACACGCCTCCGCATCATTGCGCGCCACACCCTCCACCGCGCGGCTGATGATTTGCCGGTCCCGCTCACTGAGCTCGCCCATCATGCCCATATCCAGGAACACGATCTTTCCGTCTCGCACGCGCAGGTTGCCGGGATGCGGGTCGGCATGGAAGAAACCGTCCTCGGTGATCTGCCGGACATAGTTGTCTGCCAGCTTCGCGCCAATCTCCGCGAGATCATAGCCCGCCGCTGTCAAAGCATCCTTGTCGTCGATGGGAATGCCGTCGATATCCTCCATCACAAGCACCGTCGCCGTGGTGTATTGCCGGTATAACTTCGGCGCGCATACGAAGGCCACATCCGCATTCAGCGCGCTGAAGCGCTCCAGATTCTGTGCCTCAGTAAGAAAGTTCATCTCCTGCTGGGCGACCACCCACATCTCATCCAGCACACGATTGAAGTCCACTAGGCCCTTGGCGGGCGTGTATTTCAGCAGCTCCGCGGCTTTTTTCATCAGGGCAATGTCCCGATTCATCACAGCGTGGATGCCTTCACGCTGTACCTTGACCACGACCCTTTCCCCGTTTTTCAGCGTCGCCGCGTGAACCTGGGCGATGGAAGCGCTGCCCAGCGCCTGATCGTCGAAGCGGTTAAACACTTCGTCCAGCTTCTGCCCATAAGCGCTTTCAACGATGGAAACCACCTGTTCATAGGGCATCGGCTGAACGTCTGTGCGCAGGCGCGTCAGCGCGTCACAGTAGGCTTTGGGCAGGAAATCCGAACGCATAGACAGGATTTGGCCCAGCTTGATGAAAGTTGGGCCAAGTTCTTCTATGATCGCGCACAGCTTTTCGGGCGATATTCCTTTGGTGATCTCATTGCGCCGCAGCACCTCGATCATTTCGCCCAGGCGCTCCCGGTTCTCCAATCGCTCGCTATGCCTGTTTGACATATTATGCTCCTTCACATTCTTCCACTTGCCGGCTCGCGCTTTCCACGGCGGAGATGGCGTCCTTCAGGACTTGCAGCTGTTCAGAGGACATGCCGCACAGCTGTTCCAGCCAGGCGTCCGCATCCTCCTGCCGGGCGGCGCTCGCTTCGGGTTCTTCATCGTTGTATCGCAGGCACTCATTCCGAATGCCGCTGCGGTCGATGACCTCCTCGCCCTTTTCAATCAATGCATTCAGCAGACTGTCGGACTGCTCGCGGGTGACTGCCGCTGCGCCGATGCTGGCAAGCAGCAGCCTCTTCATTTTTCTCTCAATGCGATCCATCATTTTGTTCCCTCCCATACTTGCTCCGCCACAGGAGCCCAATGTTCAGCATACAGTTCACATTTTCCACAGAGGTGTTCAACGCTTTCCGGTGCCTCCAGATCGGTGGAATGCGCGCCGGTCTCCTTCACCAACCGCTTCAGTATCTCCGGATTTTCCAGCATGGGACAGGGCCGCAGATGATTTTCATTAAAGGGCTGGTTGTCGTGATATGCCATGAACAGCGGCTGCTTCAGGCAGTCCAGAAAGCTCATTTCATTCACGTTCGCGCTGGAATAATGGATGAACACGCAGGGCTCCACGTCGCCCGCCGCGTTGATGTGACAGTAATATTTTCCGCCCGCCACACAGCCGGAAACAAACTCGCCGTCGTTCTGGAAGTCGATGGCAAATAGCTCTTTGCCGCCCTCTATCCCGCGAATCCAGCGAATCCTATCCTTCATGTAAAGCCGCTGCTCCGGTGTCAGCAGCAGATCGGTAGAGGCGTTCATACCCACCGGCATGTAGTGGAAGTACCAGGCGAACACGCAGCCTTTCTCCACCAGCATATCCAGGAATTCATCGCTGGTGACGTCCTTGTAATTGCGGCTGGTGTAACAGATGGACACGCCGAAGGGGATGCGATAGGAGCGCATCAGGTCCATCGCCGCCAGTGCTTTTTGATAGTGGCCGTCGCCGCGGCGGGAATCGTTGGCATCCTCAAAGCCTTCGATGCTGATGGACACCATGAAATTGCCCACGCGCAGCAGGTCCTGACAGAACTGATCATCGATCAGCGTGCCATTGGTGAAAGCGTGGAAGGCCACATCCTTATGCTTTTCACACAGGCGCAGAATGTCCTTCTTGCGCATCAACGGCTCGCCGCCAGTGAACAGGCAGGCGTGCAGGCCCAACTCCTTGCCTTCGGTCAGCACTTTGTCCATTACTTCGTAGGACAGATTCTGCTTATGGCCGTACTCCGCTGCCCAGCAGCCCGTACAGCGCATGTTGCAGGCGGAGGTCGGGTCCATCAGCACCAACCACGGGATGTTGCAGCCATTCTCCGCAGCGGCCTCCTGAGCGGTCTTATAGCCGCGAAAGCCACCCTCATAGGCCGCGTTCAGCAGGAATGTGGACACAATCTTGGAATCCATGTCCTTGATGATGTGATTGGCGTAGCGCGCCCATTTGCTGTCGGGGTTGGTAGCGATGGAGCGCAGCATATCATAGCTTTCCTGTTTCCATGAATCGCCCAGGATTTTCTCCATCAAATTGACCAGGGAATCGGCCATTTCCGCGACGTCCTTCTTCTGCCCCTTGCTGACGATGCCATTCAGAACGGTTTGAAACGCCTTTCGCTCCGCTGCGTGTACGATCTTATTCTGCATGTATTCTGCCTCCGTGTTTATTCGTGTGGTTTTCCTTCTCTGTAGTTGTTCATGGATGCCTTAAACAGTTCACCGGTAGATGGCGGCGTGTAAGTGATGCCATTTGCACCGGCATCAATGGTTCTCTTGATCGATTCGTTTGTATTACCGCCGCTGGCGATAATAGGCACATCAGGATATGTTTTTCGGATAACTGCGACGATTTCAGCGGTTCTCAATCCGCCTGCGACGTTTAGGATGGATGCACCTGCCATCAATCGTCCTTGAATATCCGCGTCCTCCCGAACAACTGTGGCAACCACGGGAATGTCTACTGCTGCAGCAACTGCTGCGAGGTTCAAGTTAGTAATCGGGGTGTTGAGCACTACCCCCATCGCACCTTGACACTCAACATCCTTCGCTAAAGAAACCGTGCGAATACCCTTTGTCACGCCACCGCCTACGCCGCAAAACACAGGTATGTACGACGCCTTGATGATCGCATCGCTGATTGCCTGCTGCGGCGTAAACGGATAGACGGCGAATACCGCGTCGGCATCGCAGTTGCGAATGATGGCCAGGTCTGTTGTAAACACAAATGTCTTCAATCTGCGCCCGTTAACGATGATCCCGCTGGCTTCGTAAGCTGCTTTCGGCATTTTCAGTATTCCGTGCCGCAGAGCTCCTTCGATAATGGGTGCTGAGTGCTTCTCCATCGGAATCATGGATAGGCCCGGCCTTGGACAGTTCCTCCCGCGTCGCCAGCAGCTTGCTCTCAATGACCTGTCTTTCCATGGGAACCTCCTTTGATTCCACTGTGGACGGTGCTATTGGCTGCCGGTCATGGAAATTCCCGGCAGCCCACTGTATTTATCCGATAATGTGATACTCCACAAGCAACTTTTCAATATCTGTGCCGTGAATCTTCCTCAGAAGCTCGTGCAGCACGGCCTTTTCGATGAAGGGCACCTTCATGTCGGACAGCGGTTTGCCGTCCCGCAGACTGATTGTGGCTTTCAACAGGTCTCGGATGTCATACATGCTGCCCCAGACCTCCGGGACACCGCGATCCACGTTCATCAGCATGTAGACCGCGACCATCGCCGTGCGCATGGAATACTCCGTGGTGAATACCGTGTCCCTCGGCAGTTCCGCGAAGTTGCCCAGGAAAGCGAAATTCACCGCGCCTTCGGGCACGACTTCGGGGCGATCTCCGGCCCTGCGCGGCATGAAATACGCGCTGGCAAAGGGCATCATGGTAGGGATGGTCTTCGCGCTGTTTGTCGCCAGATCCTCGATCTGATCCTCCGGGACGCCGATGTGATACAGCCACTCCATGCAGATTTCTTTGCCGGTGCAGTCCCGCATGTTCTTTTTGATGTAATCGCCCGGCACATCCGTATACAGGCCGTAAAGCCATACGAGGCACTGATCCTTGGGCTGGCTGTGGAACTGAGGCTGCCGGTTGATCGTCCAGCTCAGAAGCCATCCGGAATCCCGCGCGGTGCAGATGCCGCCGGTAACCACCTTGCCGGACAGCGGGTCGCGCTGGCAGATGTTCCTGATATAGGGAAGGATCCTCTCGTCCAGCGTATTCACGGTTACACCCATCCATTTGCATTCATCCGGATTGCCATAAAACTTCTCCGGATGGCCAAAGGCAGGGTCCTGCGCGGCGATCTTCCGCCAAAGATCGAAGGATCCGCCGGGCTTGATCTCCGGCCTGTATTCGCAGGCTTCGTCCTGGCCGCCAATGGTGGAGTTTTCCACATTGCTGCCGTTGGTGATGAACAGATAGTCGTCCTCGGTCAGATCCAGCCACCGCGTCTCATTGTCCGACAGCAGCTCCACGCGCCTGGCCACCTTTCTGCCATTGGAGATCTCAAAGCGCACATCCATGACCTGTGTGTTGAAGTGGAACTGTGCGCCATGATCTTCCAGGTACTTTACCATCGGAAGGATCATGGATTCGTACTGGTTGTACTTGGTGAATCGGAGCGCACGAAGATCCGGCAGCCCGTCGATATGATGGATGAACCGCTGCATATAGCGCTTCATCTCCAGCGCGCTGTTGCAGTTGTAGAAGGCGAACATCGTGCGCCAGTAGGTCCAGAAGTTGCTGTCCAGCACCTCCGGGCTCAGTACATCCGTGATGCGCCTGTCTGCCAGCGCCTCATCGGGCGTGAAGAACAGCCGCATCAGCTCCATGCACGCCTTGTCGCTCAAACAGAACTTACCGTCGGTATGAGCGTTCTGGCCCTGCTTCTCCGTCACACGACAAAGGGAATAGTTGGGATCAGCCTTGTTCAGCCAGTAGTATTCGTCCAGAACGCTGACGCCATCCGTCTCGATGGAGGGGATGGAACGGAACAGGTCCCACATGACTTCGAAGTGGTTGTCCATCTCGCGCCCGCCGCGCATCACATACCCAATCTCCGGGTACTTCCAACCGTCGCACGCGCCGCCGGCCACCGGGTCGCGCTCGAAGAAGTGGATGTTCTTTCCCGGCATCTGCGCATCCCGCACCAAAAAGCACCCCGCTGAGAGCGCAGCCAGTCCCGTGCCGATGAACCAGGCGGACTTGTGATCGACGCCCTCCGGCTTTTTCGGACGGGCAAAAGCTTCGTAATTGCCGCTGGAATAATACATGATGATGCCTCCTGTCTGGAATGAATTGATTTCGCCGTGTGTTTTCCGCGATGTCAATATCATATTGACAGAAAAAGAAAAATGCTATAAACAATCTGGCACGTCTGTATAAAAACTAATCAAACGGATGGAATTGTAATAAAGAGCATGGCGGACCATCTGTCCTGCCATGCTCTATCCCGCGCAACTACGGTGATTTCTTTCCTACACTCAGGCGCTCAAGCGCCTGCCTGAAATCTCCCTGTATGATCTTCCCGGTCATCGCCGCAATCTTTTCCGGCTCATCTTTCATACCATAATGAATCCACTCCAGCATTATTCCCACGAAGCCGAACTTAAAGAAATTCGCCACATACCGCTTGTTTTCATCGCTGATCAGCAAATCCCTGGACTGCTCCTCGATGACCGACATCAGCAGCTTTTCCGTGACACGCAGCAGATAGTGCTCGATCTGCGCCCGATCAACGGAACGGTAGATGTTAATGATGAATGGCTTGTTGACGCGAACCGCCTCCAATAGCGATTGGAAGCCCATTTGCCAGGTTTCAGCGGTGCGGTCATCGCTCAGCGCCGCGCGCGCTTCCTCCGTGCAAACCCATTCGACGAGATCATAGATGTCGTTGAAATGGTAGTAGAAGGTCATGCGGCTGATGCCACAGTCCTCGGTGATGTCGTTGATGGTGATCTTGGTGATCGGTTTTCTCAGTAGATGGTGCTTCAAGGATTCCGCGATAGCCTGCTTGGTGTTCGTCATCTTCGTACCTCCTTCCCGTCCTTCTGTATTATACATGATTTCGCGCTTTTTTTCTTTGTACATATTCGCTCAAATGATAAAAAACTATGCAAAACCGTCGCTTTGCTTATTGCTTGCCAGCGCCTGTTTCAAGTATCCTGATGCCAATCAAGCGGGAAACCGCGTTACAAAGGGGTTGTGATTATGGGCTTCACGAACAGTATCAAAATGAGCGCCATGAAAACGGCGTTTGGCTACATTGAAAAGAATCCGGAGGAAAACCTGCTCAAACTCTTGGGCTGGGTGGATAAGCTGGCGGGCGACGGCCCGGACAGCTTTCCCGCGCAGCGGGCAGCGTTCCGCAACGTGCTGGAAAACCCGGACAGCAATATGTACAGGCTGATCATGAAGGTGTTTAACGACGTTGACAACGACGTGCTCAAGGCCACCTTTGAAAACTTCTTTCTGAACGCCAATATCGTCGGCTGGCCGATCCAGGAAAAGGCAAGGCAGCAGTTCAACTGCAATATTCCCTGGGCCATCCTGCTGGACCCCACCTCGGCCTGCAACCTGCACTGTACCGGCTGCTGGGCCGCGGAATATGGCAACAAGCTGAACCTGACCTATGAGGAAATCGACGACATCATCTGCCAGGGCAAGGCGCTGGGCGTCTACATGTATATCTACACCGGCGGCGAACCGCTGGTTCGGAAAAAAGACATCATCCGGCTGTGCGAGGCGCATTCCGACTGCCAGTTCTTGTCCTTCACCAACGCGACGCTGATCGACGAGGCTTTCGCAGAGGACATGCTGCGGGTGAAAAACTTCATCCCCGCCATCAGCGTAGAGGGCTTTGAGGAACACACCGACGCCCGCCGGGGTGTAGGCACCTATCAAAAGGTGCGCAGGGCCATGGAAATCCTGAAGGCGAAAAAGCTGCCATTTGGCATGAGCTGCTGCTATACCAGCCAGAATATTGCCTCCATCGCCTCAGATGCCTTCCTGGACGAGATGATCGACTGGGGCGCGCTGTTCGTGTGGTACTTCCACTACATGCCCGTGGGCAACGACGCCGTGCCGGAGCTGCTGCCCTCGCCCCAGCAGCGCGAAGCTATGTACCACCGCATCCGCGAGGTACGCGCCACAAAGCCCATATTCGCCATGGACTTTCAGAATGACGGCGAATATGTGGGCGGCTGCATCGCTGGCGGCAGGCGCTACCTGCACATCAACGCCAACGGCGATGTCGATCCCTGTGTGTTCATCCACTATTCCAACGTGAATATCCGCGAACACACGCTGATCGAAGCGCTGCAAAGCCCGATCTTCATGGCCTATCATGACGGCCAGCCGTTTAATGATAACCATCTGCGCCCCTGCCCGATGCTGGAAAACCCGCAGCAGCTGCGTAAGATCGTGGAAAAGACAGGCGCGCACTCCACCGATCTGCAATCGCCGGAGAGCGCGGAGCATCTTTGCGCCAAGTGCGATGCCTACGCGCAATGCTGGAAACCCACGGCGGATAAGCTGTGGGAGACATCCCGCGGCGCGTAAACGATGGGATTTGGCGGCGTGGTTCCCCTTTGTCGCGTCGCTTGTCCATACAGTCGCGCTAATGCGCGGCCTCGGGGATGCCGGCTCCTTTCATCCACCCTCAAAGTTTACTATATATGATTCCGTCTGCATGAAGTCCCTGCTATTCTCGGCATCCCCCTTTTATCTACGCAACGGGAGGTGGTATCAACATGACGCTGACATTGCTTGAATACTACTTCCTGTTGTTCTTTATCGCTTCATTTCTTGGATGGTGCATGGAAGTGACATGCAAACTGTTTCAATTCCATCGTTTCATCAACCGTGGATTCATGATCGGCCCTTATTGCCCGATCTATGGATTTGGGGCAGCAGGCGTTACAATGCTTCTGTCGCGTTTTACAGAAGACCCCTTCGCGGTCTTTGGACTCGCCATCCTGATTTGCGGCACTTTGGAATATGTGGTCAGCGTCATGATGGAGAAGCTGTTCCATGCGCGTTGGTGGGATTATTCCACAAAGCGCTTCAACCTCAATGGTCGGATCTGTGCCAATACGCTGATTCCCTTTGGCCTGCTGGGACTGATCATGGTCTATTGGGGGAAGCCGACTTTATTCGGATTGTTCGCCCTGCTTTCGGAATCAGCGCTGGAGATCATTTGTATATCCTTGCTGGCGCTGATGATGATTGATTGCGCTGTGTCCACCTGGGCACTGATCCGTATCCGAATGGGTGCTGAGAATGTGGAGGGCGACAGCACGGAAACCATTACCGCAGCGGTGCGGACTCTGCTGCAAAGGGAATCCATATTGGTGCGACGCACGTTGCACGCTTTCCCTGATGCGCGGATATACAACCGCCGTCTGCTGACCAGGCTGAAAGAATTGAAAGTCGCACAAAAGCTGGAAGAAAAGCACGAAGCGGCTCTTCGTCGCTTGAAATACATAAGGGGCGATGGAGATGGAAAATAGAACCGTCTCAAGGAACACGTTGGCTTTTCTCTACAAGGCCATGTTCGTGGCATACTGTCTTCTTGCCCTGATCGAGGCAATGCGTTATATCAGCGGCGGTGACAAGTATCGCTTTCTGCTGTGCATATTCGCACCGGCGATCCCATTGGCGGTAATACTGATATTTCGCGTTCTGAAGCTTCGCTTCACCTGGCACCTGAATCTGATCATCCTTGGCTTCACAATGCTTGCCTATATGATAGGTTCCTGTGTCGATCTCTATCACTCCGTTCCCGGTTACGATAAATTCGTCCACGCCATGTCCGGCGCTTTTATCAGCCTGCTGACCTGCGTGGCCTATTATTTCATTAAGCCGAGCCATAGCATAGAGGCCATAGACGCACGGCTGCTGCCGGTTTTTGTATTCACGGGATCAATGGCAATCGCAGGATTGTGGGAGATATGGGAATACCTGATGTCTGGACTGACAGGACAGGACTTGCAGTTTGTCGCCGCAACCGGCGTATCCGATACCATGCAGGACATGATCTGCTGCCTCATCGGAACTGTTGCCTTTTTGCCTTCCGCTATCCGATTGAGCAGGGGCCGGGGAGACTGGCTGACCGGCGCTGTTTCAGATTTTATCCAAGAGAATTACGGATCTAATTGAGAAAGCCAATAAGAAAGAGGGCAAGGCGCTCATCGTCGCGCCAAAGAGCATCTACAACATGAAAACGCTGACCAAGGATCAGAATGCACTTTCCCTGCTCTATCAGGACGGCAACCGCGACGCGCGGTGGATATGGGGCTTCATACGCGATATCCACACTTCTTCAAACAGAGATGAATGATGATGAAAACGGCTATAATGACGGATACCAACAGCGGAGTTACTATTGAGGAGGCGCGACAGCGTGGGCTTTATGTCCTGCCGATGCCAGTGATCATCGATGGCAATGATTATCTGGAAGGTATAGATGTCACCCATGCCGACTTGTACACCGCAATGCGCGCGGGAAAGGACATTCACTCATCCCAGCCAGCTCCAGGCGACTTCATTGATATGTGGAAGCGCATCCTCACGGAAGGTTATGACGAACTGGTTTACATCCCCATGTCCGCTGGTCTGAGCGGCTCCTATGAAACGGCTTGCAGCTTTGCCAATGCTTGGTCAGGACAGGTGTTTGTTGTCAACAACCGTCGCATATCCGTCACGCTGTATGAATCGGTGCTTGAAGCGCACCGCATGGCACAGCAGGGCATGAACGCCGCATCGATCAAGGCATCGTTGGAGGCACATGCAGCTGACTCCAGCATTTATATCACTGTTAACACACTGGAGTACCTCAAAAGAAGTGGGCGGGTGACGCCCGCCGGAGCAGCCATTGCGGAAATACTCAGCTTGAAGCCGGTGCTTACAATCCAGGGTGGGAAACTGGACGCCTACGCAAAGGTACGCGGTATGAAAAACAGTCAGAAGCGCATGATCGCGGCTACCGCCGACGACTTGGCACGACGATTTGCGAACTTCCGCCCCGGGCAGATCAGAATCGGAGCTGCGGGCACCTTTGAAAACCCTGACGACGCACAGCGCTGGACTCAGCAGCTCGCGGAGGCGTTCCCACAGTGTCAAGTCTATTACCAGCCGTTGTCATGCAGCATCGCCTGCCCTGTGGGAATCGATGCCGCGGGCCTTGGTATCACTTGTTTACAGCCTTAGGAGGATAATGTCAATATGTCAAGTGATTTCACCCGGCAGATGCTGGAGCAGCTGTTGCTGCCTCATTTTTCCAAGAGTGATGTGCAGGAGCGCATTCACGCCTACGCCCACCCCTATCGTGAGCTGATTGCCTACTATCGCTGCGCGATGATGCACGTCGAAACCAAATTCAACATACTGGATGAAGAGCTTTCCCTGGAATATGACCGCAATCCCATTGAAAGCATCAAAACGCGGCTGAAGTCGCTGGAAAGCATCGTCGATAAGGCGATCCGTAAGCAGGTTCCTCTGACGGTTGAGAGCATTGAGCAAAACCTGAACGATGTGGCGGGCGTCCGGGTCATCTGCTCTCACCCTTCGGATATCTACACCCTGGCAGACGCTTTTCTCAAGCAGGATGACATCACACTGATCGAAAAAAAAGACTACATCGCCAACCCAAAGCCCAACGGCTATCGCAGCCTGCACCTGATTGTCGAAACGCCCATCTTCCTTCACGATAAGAAAAAGATGATGAAGGTGGAGGTGCAGTTTCGCACGATCTCCATGGACTGGTGGGCCAGTCTGGAACACAAGATCAGATACAAGAAGGACGTGGAGATCACGCCAGAGATCGCACAGGAATTGTATGATTGCGCTGAGATGAGCGCGGAACTCGACAAGCGCATGGAAACCATACAAAGCACCGTGTCTGACGATAAGGACACCCTGAAGAATCCGACATAGTTTCAAGAACGACCAGTAAAAAGGAGATGATGGATATGCCCGTCCTTCCCAAGCAGCTTTGGGTCCGATGTCCATCCTGTGGCAACAAGACCCGCATTAAAGTATATGAAGATACTGTACTGCTGAATTTCCCACTATACTGCCCTAAATGTAAGGTCGAAACAAAAGTGAATATCGTAAAGCTTAAAATGGTTTTATGCAAAGAGCCAGACGCATGAGCGCAGAGCCTGCTTCCATATCCTGAATGGTCGCAAGCTCTGCGTTTATTTGTCGGTGATTGCTATATTGTCGCGGGAATGCAGAACGGAAATAACCGCCTTGAATATCGGGATTAAATCGTCAATGTCCTTTTCGTTGCACTGAGCGAGAAGGATCTGCATCTGTGATAATGCTTCATCGTCGCGGGTCAATTCAGGATAGAATACCATTCGCGGGTCTATATTGAGTTTTCGAATCAGAGGAAAAACCACTTCCCAAGTGGGGTTTCCGATCCCGTTCTCGATGTGCATGATGGTTCGGACTTCAACACCAACCATTTCTGCAACATCATTCTGTGTATATCCAAGCTTCTGCCGTACTTGGCGAACGACGCTACCTAAACATTCTGCTGCATACATCAAAAGTCACCTCATAGGTATTCTACGATGTATATACAGCTTTCGGAATTCATTATGATATATGCTTCGCCTACATCTTAATGCACTAACCACTCGGAATAATTGACAGGGCTCTCAAGTAGATGATCTTTGAAGAATCAGAGTTTGGAACGGTAGTTCCGCATGTGCAGGGGTCTCATTTGCCCTAATGCACGGCGTCTACAAAGGAGAAGGTATCTGGTATTTCACAGGTTAACATACCGCTGCAACCGGTATTCTGCAATGAAGCAGTCACCATTATTCATTGTAGGAATTTGCGAAATACTCTTTAGATATCTTCTCCGCTTTAAGTGTATCGCAGAAATAAAGAAAAAGCAAGCATCTCAATATGGGATGAAGGCGGGCCGATTCCTTTTCATGGAGGCTGGCAGCCCGCTTCGGATCGGGACAGCCTGATTTCGCAGGCAATGGAACATGTGTCGGATTATAATGAAAGGTGGGACGGAACCATCCGGGGCAAGCACGGGGAACGGTATCTTGCCACGGTTCGGCGCGTGAGCAACTACCGGTTCATCCGCACAGTGGTCATGTTACAGGACGAGCAAAGCGCGGATACCCAACGTGCCGGACAGAGATGGAGGTACGCGGCCATTGCCATTCTTGTATTCATCCTCATCGCTTATTTGTGCTGGCATTTTACCGGGAAAATGATACAGCCCATCAAAGAAGCGCACGAACAGCAAAACCAATTTGTTTCCGCTGCCTCCCATGATCTGCGCACACCCTTGCAGGTGATCCGAGTCAACGCCGAAGCACTAAAGCTGAATCCTCCTGATATGGATCGCTTTATAGATCGGATTCTCAAGGAACTGACCCATGTGAGCAATCTGTCCGAAGATCTGCTTACGCTGACAACCGCTCCCGACGACAGCGCCGCCCAGGGAAACCCTGTTGAAATCTCCGACCTGGTGAATCATGCTGTAGATTACTATAAAGGCGCAGCGGTACAGAAAGGGGTTTCACTAACATCCATACTTCCCGCAGAAGCGCTCCCTCTGATCGAGGGCAATGAAGCCATGCTGCAAAAGGCGCTGAACATACTGGTTGATAATGCCGTCTGCTATACGCCTGCCGGGGGCCATATTACCGTCGAAGCCTCACTCCAATCCCGGAATGTCATAATAGCTGTTCAGGATGATGGCCCTGGCGTTGCACCCGAGCACCAATCCCGCATCTTTGACCGATTCTATAGGGCCGATAAAAACAGAACAGACCGAGCCCATAGTGGACTCGGCCTGAGTATTGCCAAGAAAGTGGTTAATGATCACGGCGGCAAACTGACGTACAAAACTGCAATGCCACATGGGAGTGTTTTCTCCATTACTCTGCCATGCTCTAACACTCAGAAAATATAAAGGAGGCAAAAGTATCGGAGCATCTATAAATACTGGCTCTACTAATTATACGCTTGAAATACACCTGCCACAAGATACGATCATCTGACATGGCCTTTTCATCAAGCATCTGACAATCACTTTTACCTGTATCCATTCGGAAGAATGAAGAAAGATTTATTGATCTCTTCGATTATTTCAGTAGTTATAGGGTCGTTTATTGTAGCCATTCTTCTCATAGATAGAAATCTTAAGTTCCCATCGCAAAAGACATCCTCAATTGTTTGCATCGTTGAATCAGAAGATATTTTGAGCATGACATCTATCAGTATTTTGTCACAATACGCATGTAGGTGTCTTCCCAGTACTTCTATATGCCGATGAGTATCACCAGAATGAACTAACGCATTCCGGGCTCTATACAATCTATACAGATGCCATTTTATCCTATTCGCATAGTTTGATTGTTTCTTATATACATCGCTTGTTTTATTTCGGATAGAATACATAGTATACATCTTATGTCTTATAATGGGATATTGTTTTAACAACGAAAAACACCTTTCAAGAACTCCTTCATATTCAGGAAGAAAAACCATATACATTAGTTTATCAATATTATACTTTCCAATAGTAATGTCCTTGAGAAGCTCTTGGTACTCTTGAGAGCTTATATTGTTTTGTATCCCCGTGTCAATCTCAGAGAAATACTCTCTCATGTAATTATCCTGAATCATTGGTAGAATTTTGCTTGTCAATAATTCAATCTTTGAATCACAAGGACCAGTTATAACTAAAGCCTCCAGCATTGACCATAATTCTATAAACGCTTCTTTGGGAACAAGTTGAGCATTAGCTGAATTATGTAGTTTTATTGCATTAGATAATAATCCCCTTGTATTCTTATTACTCCTCAAATAACCAACAATGACATAGTTTATTGTCTCTTCATTTTGTATTAGTGTATCATCAAAAATTGCTTTTGAACCTGGGTTTTTAATCCGAATAAATTCACAATCATCTTCTTTTGAAAGATCTCTCACCATTCCAGTGCTTCTAATCATCTCTCTTTTTTCGTTGCTTAAAGCATGTATGAATTGTTCAAGCAACAGAATGATACTATATCCTTTCTTAAGGGCATTATGCTTGTCTATGGCTTTTACTTCAAAAGCTCCAACAAAATCATTTTTTCGTTTGATCACAATATTCTGAGTAAAGCTATCATTTTCAAATGAAATCATCATTTGGGTAGAAAGAAGTTCTCTATATTTTTTATAGTATCCGTTAAATACATAGTAAACCTTGTATTGGTTTTCCCTAAAGGAGTACCGTTCAATGAATTGTGATAATGCTTCGTATGGATCACTTATCTTTTGAGAGAACAGTCTATGCAAATCATTATAGATTTGTTCTTGCGAATAGCCATACCATATTATCAGTGAAATCCATGTTCTTAACGCAAATTCAATTTCTTCCTTGTGGGAGTGATTAACTACGTGTTCCTTTAGATATGATATACACCATTCAAGATACTCACCCTTCGAGATTTTTCTGTTAAGATATGCAATAACAGAACTATTATTATTCTTGATTTGTTTTGCTAGAAGTTCTATTGTTTCATTACCAAGTTTTGCTTGAAGTACTTTATCATGAATAATACTAAACACCAGCTCATCACGTATCTGTTCCAGATTATATATCCCAACGCCTTTCTTCGCTGTATCTTGCTGAACAGATATGTATTCTTCAAGCAAGGTCTTGGTATTATGAACAGGCGCAATGAAGATATCTATTGTATAGTGAAATAGCATTTCTTCTAATCTCTGGAAGAAATATAGTATTCCATCATATTTCTCTTCCCATTTTTGCGAAATGTACTTCATACAAATGCCTCCCATATCAAGTCCTTGGGAATGAAGCAATACAAGCTACCATCGATCTTCTCTATTGAGCATTATTATAAAGGGATGGGTATTCTTTATAATGCTTTCCTTCCAATTCACTTCCACCCTGCGAGTGATGAAAGCCTCCCCATTGTTTGAAGAAAAAAGCAGTATTGTTCTGTTGAGCCAGATCACGAAGTTCAACCACCCATTCCTTCTTCAATGGTCGGCAACCAGCCCCTGATTCTCCTCCCACAATTAACCAATCAATTCCATTGAGATTTATTTCCGCTATTGATTCCAGCAATGGCTCAGCAGATATAAACTTTATCATAGCTCCTGTTCTTCTTAAATGATCTACCCGGAACAGCGATCTTTGATTTTCAACCGACACCCCCATCCAAATATTTCTCGTCCATTTTATCATAGGTGCCAGTCTTTCCAATCTTTCAGATCGTTTTGTCAACACTTGAAATGTATGTTGTTCCCCTTTGTTCATTATTCTGAACAGTTCTAATATTACATCATCCGGTACATCCTCATGGAATATATCAGACATGGAATTCACGAATATCATCTTCGGTTTCTTCCATTCAAGCGGCTTGGAAAAGAGGTCTCTATGAATCGTTACATCAAATCCGTTCTGATATCTTATATTTCCCATAGCCTTCAGGCGCTTCGCAAGAGTAGCTGCATAGCAATGCTCACAGCCTGCTGAACACTTTGTACAACCCGTTATCGGATTCCAAGTGGCTTCAGTCCATTCAATTTTAGATGTACTTGCCATCATATCACCTCATTTTATCCGAATAATCGCTTTGGTAGGCATTGTAAGTTTGCCGGCTCTATATTGATATTTCCTTCCATCCACAACTTCAATTTGCCCTGAAAGCTCCATTCTCTTTAGTGCATCCTGGACATTCTTCCCAACATAATGCGTAGTGAAGTCTGTATCATACCTGTTACATAGATCGCCAACACAAATGCTTGTTCCTCGTCCAATCGAAAGAATTGATCTGATCAGTCTATCCATGGGGGTTCCCCAAATAGTCAGTTGTTCACCTTTTGATGAGAAATTTCGACTATCCTTATAAGAGAAATCAGCAATTCCGTCAGCATCTTTGGCACTATTTGCATACATGATCTGCTTCATGATTTTGCACGCAATTGGATGCTTCGTCACGAAAATGATGAAGTGACTCGTTCTCAGCATCTCTGTGCTATAGAATTTAAACGGCAACACGTAGTTGCTTTTGTTCTCCCTTAATGCTTCAGTGAGCGCTTCAAGGATGACTGGTTCTCTTTGGGCTGGAGCAAGCCCTATTAATTGCTTCTTTATCTCAT
This sequence comes from uncultured Eubacteriales bacterium, assembly GCA_902765395.1. GTDB lineage: Bacteria > Bacillota > Clostridia > Christensenellales > Aristaeellaceae > UBA2862. The sequence goes on along the minus strand of CACWZP010000005.1, from coordinate 85,048 downwards.
AAGTTCGCCGTTCTCCGAATATGCCCATTAAGTGATCATCAAACAAATGATTGTTCAAAGCCATGTTCACTCGATTGTAATTGAAAAAGAAAATACAGTCAGATCCATTGTTGCTAATTAACTTATCAATAAGCTGGAGCGTTAATCCCTTATATCCAAATGGGTCAACAAAGGATAACACAGGTAGCTGTGATATGGTCAACTGACGAAATGTATCCCTGTCGATTGTTCTGTTATAATATGCAATTTTCTCCTTCAGCAAGCCCTTTGAATCAAGTATATCTATCTCACGCTTGAGTCTCTCAGTATTGCTAGCGTCCTGATCATTGAACAACAGAAGCATTTTCCTAGTCAGAATAGTGCTGGAAAGTATTTTTTCAATGATTAAGAGCGGAGCAGATAGATTATTGTCACCATACTTACCAGGGCCACAAAACAAATCTATATATCCCATGTTTGAGTCCCATTTTTGGATCACGCCCGCCCAAGCAGAGAAATAGCTTGCCACAATATGTGCTTTGACTCTCGACTGTTCACTTTGTTCGGAGAAAAACTGCGGATTGGTAGGCATTTGCTAACCCTCCCCCCACTTGAATCAATAGCATCTATGTATATTATATACTAAACAAGCAGAAAATGGAAGTCTGCTAAAAAGATAATGATATCCGTCGATTATAGCCACCAGCCTAACCAGTAGTATGTACCAGGGCTATTAGGCTTGCTTATCATCAACTCCCTCACACTTGAGCAATCATGTTTACACCACCATGACTAGTAACATCAAATAACTAAATTCAGTTGTGCTATTCTCACTTGTATTGTTCTTCTAGTACATTCATGTTGCTATGTTCTATTGTGTCCTCTCCTATTATCAGCATAAGGATAATGCGCTTAATAGTGTATTATGTCACTGTTTGAAGTGGAGTGTTGAGTCAGAGATATAAGCAGATTATTCTAGTCACGTCTTACTTTCAATGTCTTTACATTCTGACTATAAATGCTTTCTCTAGTTTGTAATGGTAGTTTTCTATTCAGGATGATTCCACCCTCTCATCCTTCTGCTTGCGAAGAAAGCATACTAATTATCTGTCTTACTCTTTAACATGCTTATAAGATAAGCCAAGCATCCATATAAGCCTGTTGATAGAATCAATATAAAAAGAATCTTCACGATTAAATACACCCTACAGTCTTCGGTCTGGAATGGAACGAAAAACAATGGTAGTATTACACAGAAGAAAATAAAAAGCCCAAACAAAGCAAATCCAGTTTTCAATCCTCTAGGATGCGTTAGCTGTTTCTTCTTCTCGCTCAACTGTTCAAGGCGCATTTCAATGAATCCAATATTGTTTAGATTCTTCTCAAGTTCATTTGCCCACTCATTTGAGGCTTCTACACTTATACCATAACCATTGATTGGCTTAGCTATTGGGCTGGGCTCTAATATACTCTCTCCAATAATTATACTCTGTCTTCCCGATACAATATAGTATCGCATATCCCTAATCAAATTTGAGAGTCCATTATAGAAAAACTCAGGAACATAGCTCCCCTTGAATTCATTTCTTATAGAATTCCAAACTGCCGCCTCTTCTGTTTCAGATATCTTTCTGTCAAACGGGACACTTGAGAAATAGAATAATAGAATCTCCTGTGCCAAATTCCAGTAGAAGCTGATTCCATCTAGATCTTCTGACCCATCCAAGTCTTTAAACAATGATTCATCAAATATGACCTTTTCCATTTTGGGTTTCATAACACCATTAAAAAAGACTGAACAATGGTCTGATATGAAGTCCAATGTCTCATCCATACTAAGGTTTAATCCAAGATGATCATTAATTGCTTCTATATAACCTCGTTTATCCGCAAGTTCTTCCATTTCTTCGTCAACCGCTGCTCGCTGATTATTGATATCAATCAATTTAGTCGCAATTAGTCCACCTATAATTGCAATAAATGAAGCAGAACCGGCTGAAATAGTTGTCAATAATGAAGTCAGATCGTATACCATAGTTTAGTTCATCTCCTTAGAAGCAATTCCATCATTTCCATCATGGCAATGCTCATGTGTAAGAAGACTGATATATCAAGCTTTTCTTCTCACTACACGCACACGTGTAATCAGCCTCGAATTCTTTCTATTTGCCAAAGTAAGCTGGCATCTATAGTTTGAAAACTGAGTTGACTCCAATGAAACATATTATACACTTCATACAAGCATACCGTCAAGTTATCAAGACAACGAAAAGCATCTAACACTAATAATCTATGATACAGTCATACAACTCATCCATACCTTAGTGTAACCGTTTACCTTTCACAACCGTCTAATATGTGTAGCAACAATACGTATAGCCGCTGATGAATTTGTCTGCCGGGCGAAGTTGCTTAAGCCGGTAATATACTATGTTTGCCGAATCCGGCTTTGGGGAACATCACGACCGTGAGGTTACTGTTCAGAATGCTATACTCTGCACTTTGGAAAAGCAGGATGACTTGAAGGATGACGAATACTTCGAGGCTTGGTTCGAATGCATACACTTCAACGCCTGTCACACCATCCATCGCACAATCGACACACATTAGCTATGGACGCCTGCCTGAGTGCGAACTTATTTCGAATCATTCCCACCTTAACCTTTCGGTAATAGTCTTGGATGAAAAGATGCGCATGTGCAGGTTATTATAGCACATAGCAAGCCTCGGCATTCGACAGGTCACGAAGACTCTCAGTATCGGCGAAAAAACAGTCAAATCGCAGCGGATGTGCGAACGCAATAACCCAAAGAACCACCATCGGAGGAGGTGCCCAAATGATTAACAAGGAAGATTTCATCAATGCGATGGGCATGCCGGATAAGAGCTTCACGAGTGCAGAGGATGCCGTCCTTCGGCACGTGAGGGAAATGCAGGCAGAGCTTGTTAGAAAAGAATAATTGCGTTTTTCTGCTTGTGACATTGCTGTTCATGATCGTGCTGGTCAGAGCCGCACTATTTGCAGAGTTCATTCTGTTCAACCAATTCGGAGTACACGATCAGTAACTACAAATCATAGCATGGGAGACTGCCGTGGAGGATTTCACAACTGGATGTCATAAAAAGTCCAGCTCGACAGCACCTACCACGACAGCTAAAGCCATGAATCGATAAGGCCGCAGTATAGTATACAATCTACTTGCTTTCTAAATCACCTACTAGGCGCGTGATACAACTTCAAAATACACGAGATCAAACCATGCTATAATATTGTTTTCAGGTGGACTTTGTGTGGGGAAAAGTCGTCCAAATTTCCGTCCAAAATGATCCCTACCCGAAATTTACTTACCTATTATAAACTTAGCAGGATTTAGGTGGATTCAGGTTCTAGTGATCATTACGATTCGTGCAGGTTCAAGTCCTGTTTCCCGCACCAAAGCCCTGAAAACGCTGAGTTTTCAGGGCTTTTCTCATAGACTGAACAGGCATTGGGCCGCACTTTTCTCCCATTTTGAATCTATCCCTGTGCATTAGATTATTTGCTAGACTGAAAGGGGCGAATCTAATGTCCAGAAGGAAGATCAAACAGGTAGACGCAATTCGTCAAAAGACGCTGGAAACAGTCATCGAAGAGTTCCTTCGCCACTGTCGTTTGAAGAACCTTTCCCCGCGAACGCTGGAATACTACGAAGAGGATTTGAGCTACTTCCAGCGGAGCGTGCCAGTGGAGAGCGTCCGCGAGGTCACGCGGGAGGTCATGGAGGACTTCATCGACCATGAGATGCAGAAGGGCAACAGGATCACAGCCATCAACACGAGGTTGAGAGGGTTGAGGGTCTTCTTCCGCTTCTGCCAGGAACGCGAATACATGGGCGACATTGGCCTGAAGCTGCTAAAGGAAGACGAAACCATCAAGGAGCCTTACACTGACGCGGAGCTTCAGCGCCTTCTGAAGCAGCCTGAGAGCGACAAGTGGACTGAATGGAGGAATTGGGCGGCGGTCAGCACCTTCCTCGCCACTGGCATTCGCGCCAACACGCTTGTCAACATCCGCATTTGCGATGTGGACTTTGAGCATGAAATCATCATTCTGAAGAAGCTGAAGAACCGCAAGCAGCAGATCATACCGCTTTCCACGTCCTTGAAGGCTGTGCTGGAACTGTACCTTCAACTCTGGGATTGGGAGAGCGAATACAACCTCTTCCCCACTTCCAGCAACAGTCAGATGACTGTTCACGCTCTGGAAACCGCTGTGCGGCATTTCAACATTGGACGAGGCGTGACGAAGACTTCCCTTCATCTGTTCAGACATACCTTCGCCAAGAACTACATGCCAAATGCTTTACTGCACGGAGCGCGTTCACATCCACTTCTTCCGCTTGAACCAGATGAGGCAGACCGCTACGATGACGACGGAGATGGCAATGACTACGGGATAGCTGTATCGCCATTCCAGCTCCGGCATGTAGCGAAAGTTCATGCCGTACCAGCCCGCGATGAGCGTCAGCGGCAGGAAGATGGACGTCACGACCGTGAGCACCGTCATGATCCGGTTCTGCCTGACATCCAGCTGGGATTGCATCAGGTCGCGGAGCTGCATCACATACTCGCGCTGTCCGTTGACGATATCCCGCAATCGCATGACCCTTTCGGTGAACATGTGGAAATAGCGGAGGTTTTCCTCCTTGAAGAAGCCGTTTTCGTTTTCCTCCAGCTCCTGCCCCAGATCGATCAGCTGTTCATAATGCACGCGCAGGTCAAGCAGGTCGCCGCGAATATCATTCATTTCCTTGGGATAGGACTTGACTTCGTCGCGCAGGATCGCCTCTTCGATCAGGTTCAGCTGGTGCTCTGACTTTTCGAGCAGCGTCAGATCGCCGCCGATGGTCATTTCCAGCAGGTCGTACAGGAACCGTTCCAGGCCGGGCAGGCGCCACTTCTTGGTTTGGCTGAGCCTGCGCAGCATTTCCAGCACATAACCGCTGTCATCCACCAGGACAACGCCCTTCTCGTCCAGGGCGAATGAGAAATTGTGCCGCTGACCGCCCATTTCATCCCGATTGGGAATGGACAGCGTTCCCGTCAGCGAATCCATGTTGACAATCGCCTTTGTCTCCTGCGGCGCGTCCATTTCCATGTCGATCAGCATATCAAAGCGCTCTTTCTGCTGCTGCCACTGCTGCGTGGTCAGCACGACCACATATTGCGCATCGCCATTATGGATATCCTTTTCAGTGCAAGGCGTCAGGACCTCTTTGATCAGATAATACATGTTCTCCCCTCCATGAGGAAAGCTTATCACAATCATGGCTCGATTGCAAGGTCGTGTGCGGAAGGTCGGCGCCGTGATCCGCTTCCGCGCGAACGACCGGCGCCGGAACGCCCCGGGCGGCTGCCTGCCGTCTCGGCATACAACACCCTCCGTTTGCGCAAACAGAGGACGGCCATTCGCCGTCCCCTGTGTATTTCATGTAGCGCGGCACATTGCCGCTTCCAGGCCGTGTGTGCCATCCAACGCCCCGCGCCGCGTCACTTCGCGCGGCCGTGGTAGCGGTTCTTGCTCTCCAGCATCTGCAGGTCGGACAGGCGCAGGCCCTCCTCGAAGTCGTATTCGCCCTCCTGCTGGGTGCAGATGCCGTATTCGAAGGTGACCGGAATGCCGTTGACGGCGGTCTGCGCGCCTTCCTTCGCCATGGCCTGCAGCCGGTCGGTCATCCGCCGGGCGTCCACGCCCCGCGCCAGCACCAGGAACTCGTCGCCGCCGGTGCGCATCACCGTGAAGGCGTCGCCGTCAAAGTGCTTCTTCAGCAGCTCCGCCATCTCGCACAACAGCATGTCGCCGTTCTTGTGGCCGTAGCGGTCGTTGATCTTCTTCAGGTCATTCATGTCGATGGACACGAAGGTGACCGGGTAATCCCCCGGGTGGAGCGGCTGGGCGTTCCACACGTCCAGATAGTTGCGGTTGTTCAGGCCGGTGAGGTAGTCCTGGTAGGCGATGGTCTCCAGGTGCCGCTTCTCCTTCTGCTCATACTCCTTCTGCAGCGCCCGCTTGATGCGCCGGGAGCGCGCCAGGATGATGAGCAGCGTGATGCCCGCCAGCAGCAGCAATCCCAGCAGCGCCGCCGCCAGGCGCACCTGGGGCAATTCATACCAGGGATGCCGCTTCACGATGGGCAGCGTGATCTCCTGCAGCACCTCGCCGCTCTTGTAATCCACGATGCCGAAGTGGAAGGTGTAGCTGCCGCCGTTCAGGTTGGTGTAGCTGATGTCGCCCATCTCGCTGAGCTGGGATACGGTCTTCCCCTCGTCGAAGCCCTCCAGGCGGTAGAACACGAAGGGATTGCCGGTCTGGTAGGTCAGCACATAGGCCTGGATGTCGATGCGCTTCACCCTGGCGTCGATCTCGCAAGTTTCGCCCGCACGAATGTGGTGGGGCTGTCCGTCCGCCACCACGCTGTCGATCGCCAGCTGGTATTCCCCCGTCTCCGCCTGGGCGAAGTCCGTCTGCAGGCTGAACACGCCGCCGGAGCCGCATACGTACAGCGCGTCCTCCGTCAGGCACTGGTAGGAATTGGGCGTCACCTCATAGGGCAGGCCGTCCGCGTGGCGGAACTGCAGATAGCGGGGCTCGGCGTCGTGGAGCAGGGAATCCTCGGTGGTCTGGTAGATGCCGCTGCCGGTGAACACCCAGGCGTCGCCGCTGGGCATCACCAGCAGGTCCAGGTTGTTGGTGGAGGGGAAGTTGGAGATCGAGGTGATCTCGCCCTCCCGGCTGAGGAAGTCGATGTCGTTGCCGGTGACCAGCCAGATGCCGTCGCAGGCGTCGCTCCAGTAGGCCTTCATGATGACGTTGGAGCTGAGGCCGTCCTCCACGGTGATGTGGCGCACGATCTCACCGTCCCGCACCAGATACAGCCCGTTGCCGTCGGAGCCCAGGCAGGTGATGTCGCCGAACTGCACGGCGCAGAGGATGCGGAAGGCCAGGGCGTCCGCGTCGTTCACCACGCTGCGCACCTCGTCCCCGTCCACCAGGTAGGCGCCCACGTCGGTGCCCACCAGCATGCCCGCGTCCGTCCTGGAGATGGAGCGGATGTTGTCGGAGCGCAGCGCCGGCTGGTTCGCCATGGAGTAGTCCACAGTGTCGCCGCCGGGCGTATAGCGGAACAGGCCCTTCTTCATCGTGCCGATCCACAGATCGCCCGCCTCGTCCGCCAGCAGCGCCCGCACCCGGGTGAACTTCAGCCTGGCCAGCGGCGCGGTATCGATCTGCTTGAAGTCGGAGGCGCTGATGGCCACCAGGCCGGAATCGTGGCCGATGTACAGCGTGTCCCCGATCCGCTGGATGGCGTTCACCACCATGGAATCCAGGCCCGCGCTGCGGCTCACGTCGCCGAACATGCTGCGGGAGACCTCCATCGCGCCCTGTCGGGAGGAGACGAACCAGTAGTTGCCCTCCCGGTCCACCATCATCTTGTCCACGGAGTTGTCCATCCGCAGGTTTTGCATGCGCACGCTGCCGCCCACGTAGATGGCGATGCCGTTGTCGGCGCACAGCCACAGCGCGCCGTCTTCAAAGTGCAGGTCGTTGATGCAGGAGAGGCCCTCCATCTTCCACAGGTCCACCTGCTTCAAATCTTCGTCAAAGACCAGCACCTCGTCGCCGGAGGTGCCCGCCAGGTAGGTGCGATCCGCCGCGTTCCAGCACACGGAGCGCACCGTCAGGCCCTTGTCTGTGCTGGCACGGGTCAGCGCTTCGCCGTCCCATGCAAACAGCGCGCCGTCGTGGGTCACGCACAGCACGCGGCCCTCCGCCGGGCAGAGCAGCCGGTCGATGGTCTGGCCGTTGAGGCCGGGGATGTCCAGCCGGCGGACGGTCTCGCCCTCCAGCGCGCACAGGCCGGAGCCCGTGCCGATGTACAGCGTGCCGTCCGGCGCGAAGGCCAGGCACTCCAGGTCCAGCACGGCTTCCTCGCCGTCGCCGGACACGCAGACGTACTCGTCGTTGAGGCAGCGGAACAGGCCCTTGTCGGAGGTGGCCACCCACAGCGCGTCGTCCTCCCCCGCCGCCAGGTCGGAGACGCGGGTGATGCGCTTGTAGCCGAAGGTCTCGAACTGCTTGCCGTCATAGCGCACCAGACCGCCATAGCCGCCGATCCAGATGAATCCCTCCCGGGTCTGGGCCACCGCCTGGGTGGAGGTGGACTGCAGTCCGTCCTCGGAGGTGAATATCCGCTGGACGTTGCCGTCAATGTACAGATCCTTTTCATCCGCCCGCGCGCCGGCGGCCAGCAGCAGCATCAGCAGAAGCGCAAGGCAAAGGTATTTTCTCATCTATCTCACCCGGGATCTTTTTCGCGCCGCCGTTCGCTCGCCGAACGGGACGTATTTCGCTGTTTATTGTAACAGATTTCAAGCCGCATTGCAATGTCAAGTGACAAAAGAAATGGGCGATTTTCGCGTTCTGGCGAGGCGAAAGGCGCCCCAAAATGGTTGTGAAACCAGCTTGGGGCGGATGGGCAAATCACAGCGGGGCAAAAAACCCTGAAGCGGCGCTTCAGGTTTTTTTGCCCATTCAGGCAGACAGGGCAAGGGAACCGTTTACGGACGGGATTCGTCGGCCGGGTCGACGGCGGCGGGGGCGGTCCCGGCGGCCGGGGCGGGGGCGCTCTCCCCTGCTCCCGCCCTTTTCATCTCGCCATAGAAGTTGACGATGATGGACGTGATCAGGGCGACCACGACAATGCCGTACACGCCGAGGATGACGGTGATGGCCCGCCCCACGGCGTTGGCGGGCGTGATATCGCCAAAGCCGATGGTGGTGACCACCGCGAAGCAGTACCACAGGGCGTCCCAGAAGGATTGGAAGGTGTCATCCACGAACTTCAGCGCGAAGGAAAAGGCCACCATCAGCAGGAGCAGGCCCAATATGATCTCCGCGGCATAGGTCTTGCGCACGATCTCCCGCAAGACATCCAGCCTGATCCGGGAGAAGATGACGATCAGGATGGTCAGGAGGGCGGAGTACGCGGCGGCGCTCGCCTCGAAGACCATCGGGACCAGTTCGGACACGAAAAGCGCCACAACAGCCATCAACAATATGGCCAGCGCGTTGGCGACGATGTTCCACAGCTTGCGCTTGCGCACGATGGAGCGCACCCGCTCCGCGATCATCGTGGCCCAGAACAACAGCTCGACGGCGCGGCTGACGGCGGGAATGTAGCCAAAGGCAGCCGGCAGCACGGCGCAGATCGCGTAGACGGCGCTGTAGATCAGGTTGGCGACGAACGCGGAACGGGACCTGGCGCGCAGCCTGAAGGCGCGAAACAGCCTGGCGAGGGCCATTGTCGCAAACATCAGGCAGAGCCAAATGTCCAGGCCCGCGCCGGCCACTCCCATGCCGCCCACTCCCGTGCCGCCTGCTCCTGCGCCGCCCGTTCCTGTGCCGCCCGTTCCCGTGCCCGGCCCGTACGCCTTTTCCAGGAATGTGGTGCAGATCGGGAAAACCATTATGCAGCACAGTATGTCGCCGATGAGTGGAACCTTCTCGCCGTGCCTTCGCAGCAGGCCGTTCATTGCAAAGCCCTCCTTGTGGAATGATGCGCGCCGCTACATGAGCGTCTCGGCGTAGTACTTGACCGCGTCCTTCAGTTCCTGCAGGTTGATCTTGCTCACGGGCAGATAGCCCAGCAGCTGATGGATTCCCTCGATGTACACGATCAGGATCAGGGCGATGCCCGCCACCGGGACCAGCATGTCCACCAGGCGATACTTCGGCTTGCGCGTGTAGGAAAACAACAGCACCAGCGGCGCCAGATAGAACAGGAAGGCGGAGCCGCCGAAGCCCACCGCGTTGGCCACCCGCATGCCCCAGTCCACCGAAGCGGCGATTCTGTCCTCATCCATGGCCCCGTTCACCACTTCCTGCACCAGCGCCTCCCGCTCCTCGGAGGTCAGCAGGACCTTCTCCGTGTCCTCCTCCCCGGGGGACGGCAGGGCAGCCTCTCCCACTCCGGGCCGGGACCGGGGCAGCGTCAATTCGACCTCCCCGTCCGCGACCGCCTCCATGCTGGTGCCCACCGCTGACAGGGATGTCTCGATATCGGTCGTCACGGACTGCACCGCCTCGTTCATGGAGAAGCCGAAGACCACCAGCACGTCGGCGATGCTGGCGAGCACCAGCATGATCGCCAGGAACACGGAGAAATTCCAGGAGTTGCGCCGGGTCTGCAGGAACTTCGCATACTCCTCGTGGGTCTTGCCGTGGCGGCGGAAGCGCAGCTCCCGCGTCTTGACGAACATCACCAGCGCCAGGAACAGCGCGAAGGTCATGGGCGGCTTCACGGTCAGCAGCGGATAGGCCCAGGTCGGGATCGTCAGCAGGCCCCTCGCGGCGCGCACCTTCAGCACCATGCAGCCCACCTCGTAGCCGATGGGCAGCAGCGCCATCAGCCGGAAGACAAAGCGCAGCTTCCCCTTGAAGACGCGGCGGGGCTGGTAGTTCAGAAACAGCATGCACAGCGTGCACAGGAACAGGTCCACGAAGATGTTGAAGGCGAAGAAGCCGTAGGGCATGGCGATTCTCATCACGCCGTTCACGGCGGGAAGCGCTTCCGCCGGTTCCTGCAGGAACGCGGCCACGCCACCCACGATGTAGCGATAGAACACCAGGTAATACGCCGCGCAGATGCCCGCCATCGCCGCGCCGTTCATCAGCAGCTGCTTCCGGTAGCCCTCCTCGGTGTTGAGCAGCTGGGCGAAGTTGGCGATGAGCAGGAAGGGCAGCGAGAGGTCGGCAATGTTGGAAAGGGCGCTGCGCCAGCCGGCCGTGCGCTCCGCAAGGCCCGCGTTCATGCGCCCGCCCAGCGTCAGCAGCACCACCGCCTGCGCGATGGCGATGCAGAGCCAGCCGAGGATCTTGAAGTGCTGCGCGGTCAGCGGCCCCCGAAAGCGGATGTCGTTTTCGTGGGTCGTCTCGTGCAGCCTGACGCGCTTTTTCTTCGCCTGATCCGTCTTGTCGCGCTTGCCAAACATGCGATCCACCCTCCCGTTTGTCGTTCGATCCTGTGCCGATGCAATGAAGGCGCGGCCTCATTCACCGGCGGGACGCGCCTCCCGCCCCGGCCGCTGCAGCACCCGGGTACGCCAAAATCTCTGAAGCCGCAGCGGCTTCAGAGCGCAGCGTCCCGGCGCCTCGGCGGCTTACAGGAAGTCCTCCCGCATGGGGGTGAACATGTCCAGCAGGGTGCCCGCCTCCAGGCACAGAGTGCCGTGGGGGATGTTCGAGGGGAAGGCCAGGGTGTCGCCGGGGCCCACCTCCACCCGCTCGCCATCCACGGTGAAGCAGAAGCGGCCGGACTGGACATAGGTGTTCTGGCAGTGGGGATGGGTGTGCACGGCGCCGGTGCTGCCCTGCTGGAAGTTCACCTCCACGATCATCAGCTGGTCGGTGTGGGCCAGCACCCGGCGGGACACGCCGTCGCCCAGGTCGTTGAGAAGGGCGTCCTTGTGGAACACGACATTGGCTTTCATGGGAATTCCTCCTTTGTTGTGTCAATTCGCGATTGCCTTTTTTCGCCCGCCCAGGGCCAGGTTGGCCGCGGCGCACAGCACCAGCAGCACGATGGCGGCCAGTATGGCCAGCATGCCGCCGGAGAAGCCGTATTGGTCCGCCAGCGCGCCCACCACCGTGGGCATGGCGATGCCGCCGGCGCTGCCAAAGGACAGCAGGATGCCCGTGGCCATGGGATAGGCATTGGTGTACGGCGCGGCGTCGGCATAGATCATCGGGCAGATGCCCGCCATGAAGAAGCCCAGCCCCGCCACGCCCAGCGTCACCGCCGGGATGGTGGTGGAGAACAGCACCGCCGCGAAGCAGGCGGCCTCGCAGGCGGAGGCGATCAGCATCAGCTTCCGGGGCGACACCCGGCGGGACAGCCAGGCGCAGGTCAGCCGGCCCACCAGAATCACGGCCCAAAGCAGCGTGGCCATGGTCTGGCTGTAGGCGCGCACGGCCTTTTCCAGCGCCTCGCCCGTGACGCCGAAGCCGCTCAGCAGCGCGTCCTTGTGCTGGATGTAGCTCACCAGCCAGCCGTTGATGGCGTACTCCGAGCAGAGGTAGAACAGCATCATGCCCGCCAGCACCAGGAAGCCCGGATCGCGCATGAAGCCAAAGCCGCCGGAGCGCCCTTTTCCGGCGGAGGGCGCGGGCCTGTCGTCCGGCACGGTGACGCGGGTCAGGTTCAGCACCGAGCCCGCGCCGCACAGCACCACCAGCAGCACGCCCGCCCGCCAGTCGATGGCGTTGCGCAGCAGCAGGAAGGCCATGGGCGCGGTGATGGCGCCCACGGCGAACACCGCGTGCAGCAGGTTCGAGGCCGCGGCGTTGCCGCCGGTGATGGCGTTGACGGTGCCGTTGTTGAAGTTGGAGACACTCCCCCGCCCCACGCCGGTGAGTATGAACGCGAAGAACAGCAGCCCCGGCGCGCCGATCAGCGTGATCAGCAGCATGCCCACAAACGCCAGCGCGGACAGGCAGATCACCGTGCGCTTGCGGCCGATGTAGACGCCCACCACGCCGCTCAGGAAGCCCGCGGCCAGGTTGCCGATGGAGTGGGCCGAGAGCATCAGGCCCCCGGCGGTGTCGGTCAGGTGGTAGGCCGCCTTCATGTCCGGCATCATGGAGCCCTGGGTGAGGGCGATCATGCCGTTGCAGAAGAAGGCATAGAAGCAGGCGTACAGCAGCGTGCGCCGGGATTTGTCCAGGTCCTTGATGAATGAAAACATTTTCTCTGTCCTTTCGGAAAGTGATAAAAGATCCTTCGGCTCCGCTCGGGATGAGGTGTCATCCCGAGCGATGCTTTTTACAGCTTCCGGGCCTTGGCGCCCATGTGCTTTTCCAGGTACGCCCACAGCTCGTCCAGCGCGCAGTCGGCCTGGCCGTCGGGCATCAGGAACGCGCGCACGGGCGTAATATATAAGTAGATACAGTCCTTGGCCCTGAACGCCTGCTGCACGTCCTTCCAGGCCACGTCCAGCTGGCCCTCGTCCTTCTGGTTGTTGGTCACGTGCACGCCGTTGTAATTCAGCTTCAGCGTGTACACCCGGCGGGGCGGGTTCAGCTGGTGCCGCTCCACCTGCATGTTCACCTGGGAGAAGAAGCTGCCGAAGTAGACCAGCGGCAGGCCCACACCCACCACCAGCAGCACGGCGGCGATCATCCCGGCCTCCTGCTTTTTCGACAGCAGCGCCACGAAGGCAAAGGCGATCAATATCAGCGCGAACACCACCGGCCGCACCCAGCGCTTGCGCAGGCGCAGCATGTCGAACCGGCAGAAGCGCCGGAAGGTCTTCGCGTCCAGCTTCACGGGGATGGTGTATTCCTGTCTCATGGGATGCCTCCAATATGATGATGCAAGGGGTGCCCCCCTGTGTTGTTTCCTATATGTTCCCGTCCCCCGCCGGCTCCAGCTTCACGCTGTCCCGGGCCCGGGCGGCGCAGGCGCTGGGGCTGATGCCGTAGGTCTGGCGGAAGGCGCGATAGAACGCGCTGTAGTCGGAGAAGCCGCACTCGTGGCAGCTCTCGGTGATGCCCGCGCCATGGCTGATCATGGTGTAGGCCGCGTCCAGCCGCCTGCGCCGGATGCACTCTGCCGGGGTCATGCCGGTGGCCAGCTTGAACTGGCGGGTGAGGGTGTTTTTGTCCATGAAGAACAGCTCGGCCAGCTCCGACACGCTCAGCGGGTCCTTCAGGTGGGCGGAGATATAGTCATAGACGCCCATGATCTCCTTGTAGCGCTGGCTGCTGCGCCGGGGCAGGCCGCTGGCGGCGGCGGAGAAGGCGCGGCTGATGTGGATCAGCAGCTGGGCCACCACCAGCCGGTTCAGCGACGCGCTGTCCACGTCGTTCAGCTGCTTTTCGTGCAGCAGCGAGAACAGCAGCCCGATCATCAGCTCGTAGGTCTCCGGGTCGGGGGTAATGAGGTTGCGGCCGCGCATGTCCTGGCCGGTGAGGTTGCGGATGCGGGGCAGCAGCCCGGTGAGGGATTCCACGAAGCTGGGCGTGAGCCACAGCACGAAGCGCTCCACCACCAGCCCGGGCTCGTTCACGTCGGAGGCGTGCACCTCCCCCGGCGGGATCACCACCAGCATCCCCGGGCCCAGGCGGCAGCGCTTGCCCTCGATGATATAACTGACGCCCTCGGTGCGGGGAAAGTAGATCTCGTAGAAGTTGTGGGAATGGGGCGTGATGAAGCCGGGGGCCGTGTCCATGCGGTGGAAAATCTCGAAATCGTCCCGCTGCATGACCTGACGGACATCAAACGGCGATACATAGGACAAATTCATCCGTGCTCACTCCCTTCCACAGTTACCATTATAATTAAATTTGATGTTTTTTGCAATGTATATTTCAATTAAAACTATAGACTTTCCACAGAAAATATGATTAAATATTATCAACAGAGTTTACGTGTGCTCAACATGAACTCACCACCCGATGTATCCAATGCGGCAAAAGCCGTTGGAATATTTTAAAGGAGGAATCCCTCAATGAAGAAACTGTTTAGCATCGTTCTCGTGCTGGCTATGGTTCTGGCCTGCTCTGCGGCCATGGCCGAGCCCATCACCCTGACCTACGCGGAAGTCAATCCCGTGGAAGGCACCGTCGTTGGCGACGTGGCCCTGGCTTTCAAGGAGAAGCTGGAAGAGCTGTCCGGCGGCGAGATCCTGGTGGACATCCAGGCCAGCGGCGTCATGGGCGATGAGAAAACCGTCCTGTCCAATATTTTTGCCGGCGACACCTCCGTGGATATCGTCCGCATTTCCGCCTTCGCCCTGAACCAGTACGGCGCTGAGAAGTCCGTCTTCCTGACCCTGCCCTACGTGTTCACCAGCGAGGATCATTACTGGAACTTCGTCGAGAGCGACCTGGCCAAGGAGTTCCTGGCCGAGGCGAAGGAAAAGGGCATGCCCTTGACCGGCCTGGCCTACGGCGAAGAGGGCTTCCGTCACTTCTTCTTCAAGAATGAAGTCAAGGGCATTGAAGACCTGAAGGGCCTGAAGATCCGCGTGTCCGACGACCCGATCATGACCGGCATGGTCTCCGGCCTGGGCGCCGCCGCCACCACCGTGTCCTTCGGCGAGCTGTACACCTCCCTGCAGTCCGGCGTCGTGGATGCCGCCGAGCAGCCCATCACCAACTACCTGTCCAACTCCTTCCAGGAGGTTGCCCCCTATCTGCTGAAGGACGGCCACACCCTGGGCACCATCGAGCTGATCGCCACCGATTCCTGCTTCGCCAAGCTGAGCGAGGAGCAGCAGGCCATGGTGCAGGAAGCTGCCGATTACGCCATGACGGTTTGCAAGGAGTCCGTTATTGCCAAGCAGGAAGAGGCCGCCAAGACCCTGACCGAGGGTGGCGCCACCATCATCGAGGTCGAGGACAAGACCCCCTGGCAGGAAGCCACCAAAGCCGTGCTGGAAGAGAACATCGCCGGCATGGAGGACATCTACGAGCAGATCCTGGCTCTGCAGTAATCCACACAGACAACCCAACGTTTAACCCATCGGGGGCGCGGGCTTGACCCCGCGCCCCCGATTCTTGTGTGTGCTAAGATAGTGCCAATCCCTTCATACTTAAATTGAGGAGGCTTTTTCAATGCCAGCCTTTTTCAAATCTCTGGAAAAGATCAAGCCCGTCTATGACTGGGCCTATAAGATCATCCTGTTCATCTGCAAGATCCTGCTGATCGCAGATATCTTCATCACCTCCTGGTCCGTGTTGGGCCGATATGTGCCGTTTATCAGCGACCCGCACTGGAGCGAGGAAATGATTTTGACCTTCATGGTCTACATGGCCGTGCTCTCCGCCACGCTGGCCATCCGCAAGCGCAGCCACATCCGCATGACCGCCTTCGACAAGTACCTGCCCAAGCGCCTGCTCCAGGCGCTGGACCTGGCGGCGGATCTGGCCGTGCTTGCCCTGGGCGTGGTGCTGGTGGTCAAGGGCATGGAGCTCATTGACCCCAACGGCAGCCTCGCCAAGTTCGCCAAGTATTCCTCCATCCCCACGCTGAGCCAGATCTGGCAGTACCTGCCCATGGCCATCGCCGGCATCGGCATGATCGTGTTCGAGCTGGAGCAGGTGTTCCTGCGCATTGAGGAATTCTTCGTACCCAACGGCACCGACGGAAAGGAGGCCCAGGCATAATGAGCGGCGAGAATCTTTCCACCCTGATCCTGCTGGGCAGCTTCCTGCTCATGGTATTCCTTCGCTTCCCCATTGCCTATTCCGTGGGCATTTCCACCGTGCTGTGCCTGATCTCCATGGGCCAGAACCTGACCGTCCTGCCCCTGCAGATGCACCACGGCGTGTGGTCCTTCAGCCTGATGGCCGTGCCCTTCTTCATCACGATGGGCGTGCTGATGGGCTCGGGCGGCATATCGGATAAGCTGATCGCATTGGCCAACAGCCTGGTGGGCTGGATGCGCGGCGGCCTGGCCATGGTGAACATCGTGGCTTCCTACTTCTTCGGCGGCATCTCCGGCTCCGCCTCCGCCGACACCGCGTCCCTGGGCTCCATCCTGATCCCCATGATGGTGGACCAGGGCTACGACGTGGACTTCTCCACCGCCGTCACCATCACCTCCTCCTGCGAGGGCCTGCTGGTGCCGCCCAGCCACAACATGGTCATCTACGCCACCACCGCGGGCGGCATCTCCGTCGGCGCGCTGTTCATGGCGGGCTACCTGCCCGGCGCGCTGCTGGCCATCAGCCTGATGGTGGGCTCCTACATCATCTCCGTGAAGCGCAACTATCCCAAGGGCGAAAAGTTCTCCATCGTCAAGTTCCTCAAGCAGCTTGGCACCTCCTTCTGGGCGCTGGCCGCGATACTGATCGTGGTCGTGGGCGTGGTCGGCGGCGTGTTCACCGCTACCGAGTCCGCCGCCATCGCCGTCGTGTACTCGCTGATCGTTTCCGTGTTCATCTACCGCGGCATGGATTGGAAGGGCGTCTGGAAGGGTCTGGAAAGCTGCATCGACACGCTGGCCATCGTGCTGATCCTGATCGCCATGTCCGGCGCGTTCGGCTACTGCCTGACCAACCTGCACGTGCCCGCCAAGGCCGCCGCGCTGATCCAGGGCGTCTCCAACAGCCCCGTCGTCATCGCGCTGCTGCTGAACCTGATCCTGCTGGTGCTGGGCATGATCATGGACATGGCGCCCATCATACTGATCGCCACGCCCATCCTGCTGCCCGTGGCCACGTCCATCGGCATCAGCCCCATCCAGTTCGGCATCATGGTGGTTCTGAACTGCGGCATCGGCCTGCTGACGCCGCCCGTCGGCGCGGTGCTGTTCATCGGCTCCGCCGTGGCCAAGCGGCCCATGGAGAAGGTCGTCAAGGCGACGCTGCCCTTCTACCTGTGCATGCTGATCACGCTGCTGCTGCTGACCTTCATCCCGCAGATTTCCCTGTGGCTGCCGAGCGTGTTCGGCTACGCCGTCTGACGACAGAGTAAAGAGTGGAGAGTTTAGAGTTTGGATTGAATGTCTTGTTTTCTAAACTCTAAACTCTTCACTCTACACTCTCGACCAATCAAAGGATGTGAACAATCCATGAAAATGACATTCCGCTGGTACGGATCGCAATCCGACCCCATCCCGCTGAAATACGTGAAGCAGATCCCCGGCATGACCGGCCTGATGGGCCTGCTGGACAAGCCCGCGGGCGTGGACTGGCCCGAGGACGAGTTCAAGGCGCTGGTGGAGGAGGTGCACGCCGCCGGCCTTGAGATCGAGGTCATCGAGAGCGTGAACGTCCACGAAGACATCAAGCTGGGCCTTCCCAGCCGGGACGAGTACATCGAAAACTACATCTCCACCATCCGCATGCTGGCCCGCAACGGCGTGAAGGTGATCGTCTACAACTTCATGCCCGTGTTCGACTGGCTGCGCACGGACCTGGCCCGGGTGATCCCCGAGGACGGCTCAAATTCCCTGTACTTCGACGAGAAGGATCTGGGCGAGATGGGCCCGCTGGAGATCGTGAAGAAGACCGCCGAAGGCAGCCAGGGCTTCACCCTGCCCGGCTGGGAGCCGGAGCGGCTGGCGCTGCTGGAGACCACGCTGAAGCAGTACGAGGGCATGACCGGCGACGACCTGCGAACGCACTACAAGTACTTCCTGGACGCGGTGATCCCCGTGTGCGAGGAAGTGGGCGTGCGCATGGCCTGCCACCCGGACGACCCCGCCTGGCCCATCTTCGGCCTGCCCCGCATCGCCCATACCACCGAGCAGTTTGACAGGATCGTGAAGCTGCACGACAGCCCCGCCAACGCCATCTGCCTGTGCACCGGCTCCCTGGGCTCCAACCCCGACAACGACGTGGTGGCCGCCATCCGCCACTTCGGCGAGATGGACCGCATCGGCGCGATGCACGTGCGCAACGTGAAGTTCCTGGGCCACCACCACTTCCGCGAGGCCGCGCACCTGTCCTGCACCGGTGATCTGGACCTGTACGCCATCATGAAGGCCATCCACGACACCTGCCCCGACACCTACGTGCGCCCGGATCACGGCCGCATGATCTGGGACGAGGTGGGCCGCCCCGGCTACGGGCTGTACGACCGCGCCCTGGGCGCCGCCTATCTCAACGGATTGTGGGAAGCCATTGAGAAGAATTAGGAATTGGGAATGAGGAATCAGGAATTCTGGTGGAAATCCTTACGGATTTCAATATATTCAAATCCCGGAGGGATATGTACCGCCATTCCTCATTCCTAATTCCTCATTCCTCATTGAAACCGATCATTGAAAGGGTGTTCCGACATGATATTGAACTACAACGGCCTTCAGGCCCGCGAGGATTGGGAAAAAGCGGGCGTGAAATTGCCGAAGCACGACTGGAAGGCCATGTGCGCCGAGACGGAGCAGAACCCGGTGTGGGTGCACTTCGGCGCGGGCAACATCTTCCGCATCTTCATCGCGGGCCTGCAGCAGAAGCTGCTGAACCAGGGCGACGCCAAGGCCGGCATCATCGCCGTGGAGACCTTCGACTCGGAGGTGGTGGAGAAGATCTACATGCCCCATGACAGCATGACCCTGGCGGTCAGCCTGCTGGCGGACGGCGGCATCGACAAGGAGATCGTGGCCTCCATCGCCAAGGGCGTGGTGGCGGCCCAGCCGGAGGGGCTGGAGGCGCTGCGGAAAGTCTTCCGCAAGCCGAGCCTGCAGATGCTGTCCTTCACCATCACCGAGAAGGGCTATGCCCTGCGCGACATGAAGGGCGAGCTGACCCAAGTGGCGAAGGCCGACATCGAAAACGGCCCTGCCGCGCCGAAGCACGCCATGGGCGTGGTGGCCGCGCTCCTGCTGGAGCGCTTCAACGCCGGCGGCGCGCCCATCGCCGTGGTGAGCATGGACAACTGCTCCCACAACGGCGAGAAGCTGCGCGCGGGCGTCACTGAGATGGCCCGGGCGTGGCTGGACAGGGGCCTGGTGCCCGCCGAATACGTGGCGTGGCTGGAGGACGAGGGCAAGGTCTCCTTCCCCTGGAGCATGATCGACAAGATCACGCCGCGCCCCGCGGAGGCCGTGGAAAAGCAGCTGACTGCGCTGGGCATCGAGGGCATGGCGCCCATCGTCACCGAAAAGCACACCTACATCGCCCCCTTCGTGAACGCCGAGGCGCCCCAGTACCTGGTCATCGAGGACCGCTTCCCCAACGGCAGGCCGCCCCTTGAAAAGGCGGGCGTCTACATGACCGACCGGGACACCGTGAACATGACCGAGCGCATGAAGGTGACCACCTGCCTGAACCCGCTGCACACGGCGCTGGCGGTGTACGGCTGCCTGCTGGGCTATGAGAAGATCTGCGACGAGATGAAGGACGAGGAGCTGGTGGAGCTGATCAAGCGCATCGGCTACGTGGAGGGCCTGCCCGTGGCCACCGACCCGAAGATCCTGTCCCCCAGGGCCTTCATCGACGAGGTGGTCACCCAGCGCTTCCCCAACCCCTTCATGCCCGACACGCCCCAGCGCATCGCCTGCGACACCAGCCAGAAGGTGCCCATCCGCTTCGGCGAGACCATCAAGAGCTACGCCGCCGACCCGGCGCGCAGCCCCGCGGACCTGAGCGCCATCCCCCTGGCCATCGCCGGCTGGCTGCGCTACCTGCTGGGCGTGGACGACAACGGCAACGAGATGCCCGTCAGCCCTGACCCGATGGTGCCCACGCTGCAGGAGGCCCTCTCCGGCATCGAGCTGGGCAGGCCCGAGACGGCGGACGGCAAGCTGGACGCGCTGCTTGCCAACCCCAACCTGTTCGGCATGAGCCTGATCGAGGCCGGGCTGGGCGAAAAGATCACCGGCTATTTCAAGGAGCTGATCGCCGGCCCCGGCGCGGTGCGCGCTACGCTGAAAAAGTATCTGGATTAACCGCTCCGCCGGCTTCGACCGGGATGACGCGGCACGCCATCCTGTCATTCTGAGCGGAGGCGAAGCCGGAGCCGAAGAATCTGCAAACAAATTTCAGGATTGACGGAGGTATGATAATATGCTGAACCTGAATCTGAAGCCCGCGAACCTGTGCAAGTACGACGCGGTGTCCCTGGGCGAGATCATGCTGCGGCTGGACCCCGGCGAGGGCCGCATCCGCACCGCCCGCGAATTCAAGGTCTGGGAGGGCGGCGGCGAGTACAACGTGGTCCGCGGCCTGCACAAGTGCTTCGGCCTGCGCACCGGCGTGCTGACCGCCTTTGCTGACAACGAGGTGGGCAAGCTGCTGAAGGACCTGATCGAGCAGGGCGGCGTGGACACCGACCTGATCTACTGGAAGAAGACCGACGGCATCGGCCGCATCTGCCGCAACGGATTGAACTTCACCGAGCGCGGCTTCGGCATCCGCGGCGCGATGGGCTGCTCCGACCGGGCCAACACCGCCATCTCCCAGGCGCGCCCCGAGGACTTCGACTTCGAGCACGTCTTCGGCGAGCTGGGCGTGCGATGGCTGCACACCGGCGGCATCTACGCGGCACTGAGCGAGCAGAGCTGCGAGACCGTCATCGAGGCCTGCAAGATCGCCAAGAAGCACGGCACCATCATCTCCTACGACCTGAACTACCGCCCCTCCATGTGGAGCGCCATCGGCGGCCTGGAGAAGGCCCGCGAGGTGAATAAGGAAGTGGCGAAGTACGTGGACGTGATGATCGGCAACGAGGAGGATTTCACCGCCTGCCTGGGCCTGGAGGTGGAGGGCAACGACGCCAACCTGAAGAGTCTGAACCTGGACGGCTACTACAAGATGATCGAGCAGGCGGCCAAGGCCTATCCCAACTTCAAGGCCATCGCCACCACGCTGCGCACCGTGAAGACCGCCACCGTGAACGACTGGAAGGCCATCTGCTGGGCCGACGGCGTGGTGCACATGTCCAAGGCCTATGACGGGCTGGAGATCATGGATCGCGTGGGCGGCGGCGACAGCTTCGCCTCCGGCCTGATCTACGGCCTGATGACCACCGGCAACGCCGAGACCGCCGTGAACTACGGCGCGGCCCACGGCGCCCTGGCCATGACCACCCCCGGCGACACCTCCATGGCCACCCGCGAAGAGGTGGAGGCCGTCATGGGCGGCGCCGGAGCGCGGGTAAAGCGGTAGGCTGCGCCTACAGGCATTCACTGCCGTCTTTCTGTTCCCGGTTTCCTGCGCCCCTGATTCCAGCGCAGGAAACCAGCGTTATCACACAATTGGAGGTACATATGTTTCTCGACAAAGATTTCCTTTTGAACACCGAAACCGCCAAAAAGCTGTATCACGAGGCTGCGGCGGACTGCCCGATCATCGACTATCACTGCCACATCAACCCCCGGGAGATCTGGGAGGATCGGCGGTACGACAACATCACCCAGGTCTGGCTGGGCGGCGACCACTACAAGTGGCGCCTGATGCGCTCGGCGGGCATCCCCGAGAAGTACATCACTGGCAACGAGACCACCGACAAGGAAAAGTTCATGAAGTGGGCCGAGGTGCTGGGCAAGGCCATCGGCAATCCGCTCTATCACTGGAGCCACCTGGAGCTGCGCCGCTTCTTCGGCTATGAGGGCATCCTGAACAGGGACACCGCCGAGGAGGTCTGGCAGCTGACCGAGAAGAAGCTGCAGGAGCCGGGCTACGGCGTGCGGGGCCTCATCAACATGTCCAATGTCGAGACCATCTGCACCACCGACGACCCGGTGGACTCCCTGGAGTGGCACGAGAAGCTGGCCGCCGACGCCTCCTTCAAGACCGCCGTGCTGCCCGCCTGGCGCCCGGACAAGGCCATGAACCTGGAGAAGGACACCTATCTGGACTACGTGAAGCAGCTTGCCGACGTCTCCGGCGTCGCCATCGACAGCTTCGCCGGCCTGAAGGAAGCGCTGAAGAAGCGCATGGCCTACTTTGCCGAGCACAAGTGCGTGCTCAGCGACCACGCGCTGAACTACGTGATGTACGCCCCCGCCACCGACGACGAGGTGGAGGCCATCTTCAAGGCCCGCCTGAACGGCGCGATCCCCTCCGCCGAGGACGAGAACAAGTTCAAGTTCGCGTTCATGACCTTCGTGGCCGGCGAGTACAAGCGCATGAACTGGGTGATGCAGCTGCACTACGGCTGCCGCCGGGACAACAACGGCCCCATGTTCAGGAAGATGGGCCCGGACACCGGCTATGACTGCGTGGACAACACCGCCCCCTCCACCCAGACCGCGGCCTTCCTGGGCCACCTGGAGGAGCTGGGCTGCCTGCCCAAGACCATCCTGTACTCTCTGAACACCAACGACAACGCCGCCATCGACACCATCCTGGGCTGCTTCCAGAACGACGAGGCGGTGGGGCGCATCCAGCACGGCTCCGCCTGGTGGTTCAACGACCACTTCGACGGCATGACCGAGCAGCTGAAATCCCTGGCGGCGCTGGGCTACCTGGCCGGCTTCGTGGGCATGCTCACCGACAGCCGCAGCTTCTTGAGCTATCCGCGCCACGAGTACTTCCGCCGCATCCTGTGCCGCGTGATCAGCCAGTGGGTGGAGGACGGCATGTATCCCGACGACATGAAGACCCTTGCCGAGATCGTCCGCGGCATCAGTCACGACAACGCCAAGGCGTATTTCAACTTTGCTGAGAAGTAAACAAAACAGGAGGTAAATGACTTATGTTGACTGTTGATCAGGTTGCGGCCTGCGGCGTGGTGCCGGTGGTCGTATTGGAAGACGCGGAGCAGGCCGTTCCCACCGCGAAGGCGCTGCTGGCGGGCGGCATCAATGCCATGGAGATCACCTTCCGCACCGCGGCGGCGCGGGACAGCATCGCCAGGGTGGCGGCGGAAGTGCCGGAGATGATCGTCGGCGCGGGCACCGTCATCAATGTGGAGCAGCTGCACCAGGCCGTGGACGCCGGCGCGAAGTTCATCGTCTCCCCCGGCTCGGCCGAGGACGTGATCGCCGAGGCCATCAAGCTGAATGTGCCCATCACCCCTGGCGTGGTCACCCCCAGCGAGATCATGCTGGGCCTGAAGTACGGCCTGAAGGTGTTCAAGTTCTTCCCGGCGGAGAGCTTCGGCGGCCTCAAGACCATCAAGGCGCTGTGCGGCCCGTTCCCGCAGATCCGCTTCATCCCCACCGGCGGCATCAACCAGAATAACGCCGCCGAATACTTCAAGAACCCGAAGATCGTGGCCGTGGGCGGCAGCTGGATGGTGACCAAGGACATGGTCGTCGCCGGGGACTTCGCGGGCATCACCGAAAAGTCCGCCGCCGCCACCGCGCTGTGCAAGGAGATTCGGGGGTAAAAAGAAAGGCTCTTCCCGGAGAGTTGAGGGAATGGGCGTCCCCTCTCCGCCCTGCGGGCACCTCTCCTCTCACGGGGGTGAGGCAAGGCCTTGCTTCGTGCTTGGCTCGTCCCGTGAGGGGGAGAGCTGGCAGCAGCAGGCTGACTGAGAGGGAATCCCTCAAGAAAACATGAAGGGCCAAAAGAAAACCAGATTGCCGCGTCCGGCGGGGCCGACGTGGCGATCTGGCTCCCTGAAATCAATATGCGGCCGGCTGCTTTGCCTTTGCCCTTACGGCTGCTTGCCGATATAGGCCAGGATGCCGCCGTCCACGTACAGCACGTGGCCGTTGACAAAGTTGGAGGCGTCGGAGGCCAGGAACACCGCGGGGCCCATCAGGTCCTCTGTGGTGCCCCAGCGGGCCGCCGGAGTCTTGGCCACGATGAACTGGTCGAAGGGGTGGCGGCTGCCGTCCGGCTGGCGCTCCCGCAGCGGCGCGGTCTGGGGCGTGGCGATGTAGCCGGGCCCGATGCCGTTGCACTGGATGTTGTGCTCGCCGTACTCGGAGCAGATGTTCCGGGTGAGCATCTTCAAGCCGCCCTTGGCCGCCGCGTAGGCGGACACGGTCTCGCGGCCCAACTCGCTCATCATGGAGCAGATGTTGATGATCTTGCCGTGGCCCCGTTCGATCATACCGGGAATCACAGCCTTGGCGCAGATGAAGGGCGCCACCAGGTCGATGTCAACCACCTGGCGGTAATCCTCGGCGCTCATCTCGTGCATGGGAATGCGCTTGATGATGCCAGCGTTGTTCACCAGGATGTCGATGGGACCCAGGTCCCGCTCCACCTGCCCGACCAGTTCGGCAACAGCCGCCTCGTCGGTCACGTCGCAGATATAGCCCCGGGCCTCGATGCCCTTGGCGGCGTAGTCCTTCAGGGCGGCGTCCAGGTGTTTTTCGCCCCGGCAGTTGAAGGCGATCTTCGCCCCCGCCGTGCCCAGTGCTTCGGCGATGGCAAAGCCGATGCCGTAGGCGGCGCCGGTGACCCAAGCCACCTTGCCCTGTAAGCTGAAAGCGTTCATGCTGAAGCTCATGGGAATACCTCCTTATCGCAGGTCGGGGGTGGCAATGTTGTCCATGTCGTCAAATGCCTGATTCTCGCCGCCCATGGCCCAGATGAAGGTGTAGTTGCTGGTGCCGGCGCCGGCGTGGATGGACCAGGACGGGCTGATGACGGCCTGCTCGTTGGTCATCACGATGTGGCGCGTCTGGTCGGGCTTGCCCATGAAGTGGAACACGGCCTCGTTTTCCGGCACCTCGAAGTAAAAATACACCTCCATGCGGCGCTCATGGGTGTGGGCGGGCATGGTGTTCCAAACCGAGCCGGGCTCCAGCACCGTCATGCCCATGGAGAGCTGGCAGGTCTTGAGCACGTCGGGATGGATGAACTGGTTGATGACCCGCTTGTTGCTGGTCTCGGCGCTGCCGCAGGGCTTTTTGGCCGCGTCCGCGATGCGGATCAGCTTGTTCTCATAGCTGGTGTGGGCCGGGGCGGACACCAGATAGAACTTCGCGGGCTGGGCGGGATGGTCGCTGGCGAACAGCACTTCCTTCGCCCCGCGGGTGATGTACAGGCAGTCCTTGTAGCCCAGCTCGTACACCTCGCCGTCCACGGTGACGGTGCCGGAGCCGCCCACGTTGAACATGCCGCACTCCCGGCGCTCCAGGAAATAGCTGGTGCCAAAGTTGTGCCACACGTCGATGCCCTTGTCGATGGACACGGGCTCGCCCACGGGCATGATGCCCATGGTGACCATGCGGTCCACGTGGCTGTACACGGCGTTCACGTCGCCGGGGGTGAACAGGGTCTCGATCAGGAATTCCGCTCGGGTCTCCTCGGTGGTGTAGCGGCTGAAATCGCGGGGGCCGCAGGAGTATCGAATATCCAAGATTTCTACCTCGCTTTGCTCAAAATTTGGCGCAACAACGCGCCTGTCTACTCAAATTATACTGTCCCGCAGGGTATTTTGTCAACGCTGCGGGCCGGGAAATTGCAACGTAATTTCGATAAGGAGGAATTTTCATGGCACAGCTGAATTACGAGGTTTTGCGCGCGTCCGGCTACCAGGGCTTCATCCAGGAAAAGGGCGTGGAAAAGGTGATGCAGTTCGGCGAGGGCAACTTCCTGCGCGCCTTCGTGGACGACTTCTTCGACATCGCCAACGAGAAGGTGAACTGGAACGGCAAGGTGGTGCTGGTGCAGCCCATCGGCGGCGGCCTTTCCGAGCTGATCAACCAGCAGCAGGGCCTGTACACCCTCTATCTGCGCGGCAGCCAGAACGGGCAGAAGGTGGACGAGAAGCGGGTTATCTCCGCCGTCAGCCGCTGCCTGAACCCCTATGCCGAGTGGGAGAAGGTGCTGGACTTCGCCAGGAGCGACGACCTTGAGATCATCGTGTCCAACACCACCGAGGCCGGCATCGTCCACGACAATGAGAGCGGCTTTGACCAGGTGCCGCCCCACAGCTTCCCCGCCAAGCTGACCCGGGTGCTCTACGAGCGCTTCACCGCGGGAAAGAAGGGCATCGTGATGCTGAGCTGCGAGCTGATCGACAACAACGGCAAGGAGCTGCTCAAGTGCGTCAACCAGTACATCGACGACTGGAAGCTGTCCGACGACTTCAGGAAGTGGGTCAACGAGGAGAACATCTTCTGCTCCACGCTGGTGGACCGCATCGTGCCCGGCCGCATTCGCGACGCCGAGGAGGTCAAGCGCCTGGCCGCGCAGAACGGCTATGACGACCCGCTGAGCGACGTGGGTGAGATCTTCGGCGTGTGGGTCATCGAGGGGCCGGAGGGTCTGGAGGACAGGCTGCCCTTCAAGGCCGCGGGCTGCCCGGTGATGGTGGTGCCGGACGTGACCCCCTACAAGAAGCGCAAGGTGCGCATCCTCAACGGCGCGCACACCGGCTTCGTGCTGGGCGCGTATCTGGCGGGCTATGACATCGTGCGCGACTGCATGCACGACGACGTGATCCTGGGCTACATGAACAAGATGCTGTACGAGGAGGTCATCCCCACGCTGCCGCTGGACAAGGAGGACTGCAAGCAGTTCGCCGCGGCGGTGCAGGACCGCTTCAACAACCCCTTCGTGAACCACGAGCTGATGAGCATTTCCCTGAACTCCACCAGCAAGTGGCGCGCCCGCAACATGCCCACGTTCCTGGACTACGTAGACCAGATGGGCAGCCTGCCCAGGTGCCTGACCACCTCCTTCGCCGCCTACGTGGCCTTCTATTCCAGCGACATCCAGGGCCTGACCGACGCGGGTTTGGTGTGCAAGCGCCCCAAGGGCAACGAGTACACCGTGTCCGACGACCGCTGGGTGCTGGAGTTCTACAACGCCCACAGGGACGACGACGAGGAAGCGCTGGTGCACGCCGTGATGACCAACGCGGACATGTGGGGCCAGGACCTGACCCAGGTGCCCGGCTTCGAGAGCGAGGTCGTGCGCATCCTGAAGCTCATCCGCAAGGACGGCGCGAAGGCGGCCTACAGGGAAGCGCTGTGACAGCACAGCACTGGCTTATGTGCTGATTGAGGGGTACAGATCCTTCGACTCCGCTGCCGCTCCGCTCAGGATGACAACGAAGCGTTGCGCGGTCATTCTGAGCGGAGGCGAAGCCGCAGTCGAAGAATCTGTACATTGCGTTTCCGGGTGACAAGGCGCATGGGTTTCAACCATGCGACGATCCCCAACCCCTTTCAGGAGGAATCGAAATGAACAAGTTAGTCCAAATCACCCCCAACGACCTGGTGGCCGTGGCGCTGGCGCCCCTTTCCGCGGGCGAGGAAGTGGACTACGGCGCGGGGACGATCGCGCCGCTGACCGACATTCCCATGGGCCACAAGGTGGCCCTGCGGGACATCGCCGCCGGCGAGAAGGTCATCAAGTACGGCTTCCCCATCGGCGTGGCCACCGAGGCCATCCCCGCCGGCGGCCACGTGCACACCCACAACCTGCACACCGGGCTGTCCGGCGCGCTGGAATACGAATATCACCCCACCCACCCGCGGCTTGAGGCCCGGGAGGCGGCCACGTTCATGGGGTATCCCCGCAAGCTGGGCCGCCCGGGCATCCGCAACGAGCTGTGGATCATCCCCACCGTGGGCTGCGTGAACGACAACGCCAAGGCGCTGGAGCAGCTGGCGCAGAAGTTCGTGGGCGGGCCCATCGAGGGCGTGCACGCCTTCACCCACCCCTACGGTTGCTCCCAGATGGGCGGCGACCAGGAGAACACCCGCCAGGCGCTGGCGAACCTGTGCACCCATCCCAACGCCGGCGGCGTGCTGCTGCTGGGCCTGGGCTGCGAGAACAGCGGCGTGGCGGAGATCATGAAGCGCGTGGGCGACTATGACTCCGAACGCCTGCGCACGCTGATCTGCCAGAACGTGGAGGACGAGATCGAGGCCGGCATGGCGCTGATCGAGGAATTGGCCCAGCGCATGAAGAAGGACGCCCGCGAGGCGTGCCCCGCCAGCGAGCTGGTAGTGGGCCTGAAGTGCGGCGGCTCCGACGGCCTGTCCGGCATCACCGCCAACCCCACCATCGGCGTGTTCTCCGACCTGCTGGGCGCCATGGGCGGCACCACCATCCTCACCGAGGTGCCGGAGATGTTCGGCGCGGAGACCATACTGATGGGCCGCTGCGCGGATGAAGCGCTGTTTGAAAAGACCGTGCACCTCATCAATGACTTCAAGGGCTATTTTGAAAGCTATCACATGCCCGTCTACGAGAACCCCTCCCCCGGCAACAAGGCCGGCGGCATCACCACGCTGGAGGACAAGGCCCTGGGCTGCACCCAGAAGAGCGGCTCCGGCCCGGTGAAGGGCGTGCTGAAGTACGCCGAGAAGGTGGAGAACCCGGGCCTGAACCTGCTCTCCGCCCCCGGCAACGACCTGGTGGCCTCCACGGCGCTGTCGCTGTCCGGGGCCCAGCTGGTGCTGTTCTCCACGGGCCGCGGCACGCCCTTCGGCTGCCCGGTGCCCACGGTGAAGATCGCCAGCAACAGCCCGCTGGCGCAGAAGAAGCACAACTGGATCGACTTCGACGCCGGCCGGCTGCTGTCCGGCAGGACGCTGGGTGAGCTGGGCGCGGAGCTGATGGACTTCGTGCTGTCCGTGGCCGGCGGCAAGCTGACCCGCAACGAGATCAACGGCTTCCACGACCTGGCCATCTTCAAGCAGGGCGTGACCCTGTAATTTCAAACCGCCGCGGGGGCGGCCTGTCCTCCCCGCGGCGGCTTCACGAGGAGCAAAGCAATGATTACGAACGACAAGGGCATCGTCGAACTGAAGCACTATATCCTTCGGGAGGTGTGCCGCCTGGCCTGGGCGGGCAACCTGAGCGCGGAGGGCACCGAGGAGATCGTCTATCGCATCAGCCCCGGCCCCAAGCCCCAGTACCGCTGCTGCGTGTACAAGGAGCGGGAGATCATCCGTGGGCGCATCCGCCTGGCCCTGGGCCACAGCCCCGAGCCGCAGCATCCCACGAAGAACGTGGTGGCGGTCATCCCCGCCGCCTGCGACGACTGCCCCATCCAGGACTATTCCGTTTCCGACATCTGCCGGTTCTGCCTGGGCAAGGCCTGCCTGAACGCCTGCCGCTTCGGGGCCATCGCCCCCGGCGACACCAAGATGCGCATCGACCCCGCCAAGTGCAAGTCCTGCGGCATGTGCGCCAAGGCCTGCCCCTTCGGCGCCATCATCCACCTGGAGCGCCCCTGCAAGCGGGCCTGCCCGGCGGACGCCATCTATTATGACGAGGCGGGCATCTGCAGGATCGACGACGAAAAATGCATCCACTGCGGCCACTGCATCCACAACTGCCCCTTCGGCGCCATCGGCTCGAAGATCTACTGCGTGGACGTGATCGAGGCCATCCGCGCGGGCAAGCGGGTGGTGGCCATGTGCGCCCCCGCCACCGAGGGCCAGTTTGGCAAGGACATCGGCATGGCCGCCATGCGCGCGGCGCTGAAGAAGCTGGGCTTCGCCGATATGGTGGAGGTGGGCCTGGGCGGCGACATGACGGCGGCCTATGAGGCCGTGGAGTGGATCGAGGCCCGGAAGGAGGGTCGCAAGATGACCACCTCCTGCTGCCCCGCCTTCATCTCCATGCTGCACCACCACTTCCCCGAGCAGTACGAGAACAACAAGTCCACCACCGTGTCCCCCATGGTGGCAGTGTCCCGGTATTTGAAGAGCCAGGACCCCGACTGCGTGACCGTGTTCATCGGGCCCTGCATCGCCAAGAAGGGCGAGACGCAGAACCCCACCATCGCCGACAGCGCCGATTACGCGCTGACCTACGGCGAGATCGTGGCCATGCTGGATTCCGCGGGCGTGGAGCTGACCCCCGTGGAGGAGGACTACCAGGAGGCGTCCCTGTTCGGCAAGAAGTTCGCCGGCAGCGGCGGCGTGGGCAGCGCCGTGCTGGAAGTGATGGACGAGCTGGGCGAGGACACGTCCGACGTGAAGCTGATGGTCTGCGCCGGCGGCGCGGAGTGCAAGAAGGCCCTGACACTTTTGAAAATGGGCCGCCTGCAGGAGGACTTCATCGAGGGCATGATCTGCCCCGGCGGCTGCGTGGGCGGGCCGTCCAAGCACCAGGCCGAGACCGTGGTGACCCGGGACCGGGCCACGCTGCTGGCCAGGGCCGACGGACGCAAGATCCTGGACAATTTGAAGAACTACCCCATGGATCAGTTCTCCATGTACCGCGACGGCCACCTGGACGAGGACGGCGGCCCGTTCAACCGGGAAGCGCGCGGCCTATAGCCCGGTACAGTCAATTTCTATAGCCCCTTTGACCCGTCGCCCCTTTTCAGGGCGGCGGGTTTGTGGTATACTCTACCATAAGAAAGTATCCCCCGCATACAAGGAGGCGCGTGAACATGCGGATATCCGATCTGTTGGCCCGGGACGGCGTGACGTTTTCGCTGGAGGTGTTCCCGCCAAAGACTTCCGACAAGTACACCCAGACCGCCGCGGCGGCCAAGGAGATCGCGGCGCTGAAGCCCGACTTCATGTCCGTCACCTACGGCGCGGGCGGCGGCACCGGCGCGTTCACCGCCGGCATCGCCAGCGAGATCCAGCAGGAGTACGGCGTGCCCACGCTGGCGCACCTCACCTGCGTATCCTCCAACCGGGAGCACGTGATGAAGATGCTGGACACCTACCGGGAAAAGGGCATCGAAAACATACTGGCGCTGCGGGGCGATTTGCCGAAGGACGGTCAGATCTCCACGGATTACAAGTACGCCGTGGAGCTGATCCGCGACATCCGCGCCAACGGCGACTTCTGCCTGGGCGGGGCCTGCTACCCGGAGGGACACATCGAGTGCGCCAATAAGCGGGAAGACATCCGCCACCTGAAGGAGAAGGTGGACGCGGGGCTTTCGTTCCTGACCACCCAGCTGTTCTTCAACAACGACGTGTTCTACAACTTCCTCTACCGCGCCCGGGAGGCGGGCATCTCCATCCCCATCATCGCGGGCATCATGCCCATCACCAACGCCCGCCAGCTGACGCGCAGCGTGGCCATGTCCGGCACGGACGTGCCCCAGCGGTTCCGGGCCATCGTGGACTGCTTCGGCGAGAACCCCGCCGCCATGCAGCAGGCCGGCATCATCTACGCCACCGAGCAGATCATCGACCTGGTGGCCAACGGCATCCGCCACATCCACCTGTACACCATGAACAAGCCAGAGGTGGCCGGAAGCATCATGGCCAACCTGTCCGAGATCCTGGGCCGGGGCCATGCCTGAGCCCCTGTTTGAAGTGGATCGCCGGGAGGCCTGCCGCTACCTGGGCCTGCGCGGCGCCGAGCCAGACGCGGCCACGGCGCGGGCCGTGGAGGAGGCACTGGCGCTTCTCAACGGCGCCGTGGAGCCGAAGCAGGTGTCCCGGCGGTTCCCGCTGAAATGGCTGGACGACAGCACGCTGGACATCGAGGGGCTGCGCGTTGAAAGCCGGGCGCTGGCGCGGAACCTGTCCGGCTGCAATGAGGTGTTCCTGATGGCGGCGACGCTGGGACTGGGGCCGGACCGGCTGATCGCCCGGGCCCAGGCGGAGGGCGCCATGAGCCGCGCGATGGCACTGCAGGCGGCATCCGCGGCGATGATCGAGGCCTGGTGCGATCGGGTGAACGCCGAACTGAAGCAGCAGGCGGCGGCCCGCGGGCAGTTCTGCAGGCCCCGCTTTTCCCCCGGCTACGGCGATTTTTCGCTGGAATCCCAGGCGGGCATCTTCCGGCTGCTGGGCGTGCAGAAGAACATCGGCGTGGCGCTGACGGACAGCCTGATGATGCTGCCCACCAAGTCCGTGACCGCCGTAATCGGCATCGCGGACGCGCCCGCCGCCCTCTGCCCCGCCGGTTGCGCGGCCTGTGGCAAGGCGGACTGCACGTTCCGCGACGAGAGAAAGGACGACCGAATATGAGTTTTCTGGATCGGCTGGGCCGCGAGCGGCTCTACTGGGACGGCGGCACCGGCTCGCTTCTGCAGGCGAAGGGCCTGAAGGGCGGCGAGCTGCCGGAGCGGTGGAACCTGACCCACCCGGAGGCGGTCAGGGACGTGGCCCTGTCCTATTTCAACGCCGGGAGCCACATCGTCAACAGCAACACCTTCGGTGCGAACCGGCTGCACTACCCGGACGCGGGCGAACTCAAGGCCATCGTGGAGGCGGGCGTTCGGCACGTCGTGGAGGCGCGCCGGCTGACCGGCCGCGAAGCGGACGGCTATGTGGCGCTGGACATCGGCCCCACGGGCAGGCTGCTCAAGCCCATGGGCGACCTGGACTTCGAGGAGGCCGTTGAGCTGTTCGGCGAGGTGGTGCGCTGGGGCGCGGCTGCCGGGGCCGATCTCGTATTGATCGAGACCATGAGCGACACGCTGGAATTGAAGGCGGCGGTGCTGGCGGCAAAGGAGAACTGCTCCCTGCCCGTGTGCGCCACCTGCGTGTTCGACGGCAAGGGCAAGCTGCTGACCGGCGGCACGCCCGAGAGCCTGGTGGCCATGCTGGAGGGCCTGCGGGTGGACGCCCTGGGCGTGAACTGCGGGCTGGGGCCCACGCAAATGCTGCCCATCGTGAGGCGGCTGCTGGCGGCCTCGTCGCTGCCGGTGATCGTGAACCCCAACGCCGGGCTGCCCCGCATGGAGGGCGGCAGGACCGTCTACGACCTCACGGCCCCGGACTTCGCCGCCGCCATGGCGGACATCGCCCGCGCCGGCGCGCACGTGCTGGGCGGCTGCTGCGGCACCACGCCGGACTTCATCCGCGCGGAGATCGCCGCGACACGGGACATCCCGTTTATGCCGCCCGTTCCCAAGCACAGGAGCGTGGTCAGCAGCTTTTCCCAGATGGTCGAGATCGGGCCGCGGCCCGTGATCGTGGGCGAGCGCATCAACCCCACCGGGAAAAAGAAGCTGCAGGCCGCCCTGCGCGCGAACGACCTGGACGCGGTGGTGGCCCTGGGGATTTCCCAGGAGGAGGCCGGGGCGCACGTGCTGGACGTGAACTGCGGCCTGCCGGGCATCGACGAGGCGGCCACGATGGCTGCCCTGGTGCCGAAGCTGCAAAGCGTGCTGGCGCTGCCGCTGCAGATTGACTCCTCCAGCCCCCAGGCGCTGGAGACGGGCCTTCGGCTGTACAACGGCAAGCCGCTGATCAACTCCGTCAGCGGCAAGCGGGAGAGCCTGGACGCGGTGCTGCCGCTGGCGGCGAAGTACGGCGGCGTGCTGATCGCGCTGCCGCTGGACGAGGCGGGCATCCCCGCAGACGCCGAGGGCCGGGTGGCTATCGCGCGCAGGATCGTGGACAAGGCCGCGAAATACGGCATCGCGCCGGAGGACATCGTGGTGGACGGCCTGGCCATGACCATCTCCGCAGACTCCGGCAGCGCGCAGGTGACGCTCGAGACCCTGCGGCGGGTGCGGGACGAGCTGGGGCTTCACACTGTGCTGGGCGTGAGCAACATCTCCTTCGGGCTGCCCCAGCGGGAGGCCGTGAACGCGTTCTTCTTCGCCATGGCGCTGGAGAGCGGGCTGTCCCTGGCCATCATCAATCCCTCGAGCGCCGCGATGATGGCGGCTTACCGTTCCTGGCTGGCCCTGTCCGGGCTGGATGACAACTGCGCCGGGTTCATCGACGCCTACGGCAGCCAGGTCGGCAGCCTGTTCGCCGGGAATGCCGCCTCCACCGCCCAGTCCGCCGCGCCGAGGGGCGAGGGCACGCTGGCCGACAGCATCCGCTTCGGCATGGCCGAGCGCGCCGCCCAGCAGGCCGCCGAACGGCTGGCCGCTGGCGAGGAGCCCATGGCCATCATCGACGGCACGCTGATCCCGGCGCTGGACGCCGTGGGCAAGGGCTTCGAGGCGGGCACGCTGTTTTTGCCCCAGCTGCTGATGAGCGCCGACGCCGCCAAGGCCGCGTTCGCCGCGGTGAAGGAAGCGCTGTCCGGCCAGAGCCGAGCGGTGAAGGGCACGGTGATCCTGGCGACGGTGAAGGGCGACATCCACGACATCGGCAAGAACATCGTGAAGGTGCTGCTGGAGAACTATGGCTACCGGGTCGTCGACCTGGGCAAGGACGTGGCCCCGGAGGCCATCGTGGAGGCCGCCCTGCGGGACGACGTGAAGCTGGTGGGCCTCAGCGCGCTGATGACCACCACCGTGCCCAGCATGGAGGACACCATCCGCCTGCTGCGGGAGAGAAAGCCAGACGCGAAGGTGATGGTGGGCGGCGCGGTGCTGACGAAGGACTACGCCGCGCAGATCGGCGCGGACCGCTACGCGAAGGAGGCCATGGACGCCGTGCGATACGCGGACGAGGTGTTCGGTTGATCGAGGGGCTGCCATAAAACATTGTCAAACAACAGGCAAGCATTTGCAGGGGCGGCGTTGCGCTGCCCGCCAGGTAGAACGATTCGTTTCGTGTCCGGGCGGGCGCCGTAACGGCGCTCCTGCACCTGTTTGTTGCGCGCGTATTCATTTTGAGACGGCCCCTGTACATTTCCTATTCATCATGTCGATTTCTTTTAACCCGAACGCGCTTTTATCTAACACGCAAATGGATAAAATGAAAAGCCATGCGAGGTGAAAACCCGCAAATCCTGTGATTCCTGGAGGCTCTTGCATGGTTCGCGATATGACCCATGGTTCGCCCATTAAACTGATATTCGGCTTCTGGTTCCCGTTGCTGCTGGGAAACCTGTTCCAGCAGGTGTACAACCTGGTGGACAGCGTGATCGTGGGCCGCTTCGTGGGGGTGAACGCCTTCGCGGGCGTCAGCGCCACGGGCTCGCTGAACTTCCTCATCATCGGCTTCCTGCTGGGCATGTGCTCCGGCTGCGCCATCCCGGTGGCCCAGTCCTTCGGCGAGGGCGACCCCCACGCCATGCGCAAGTACTTTGCCAACGCCATCTACCTGTGCGGCGGCCTGTCCGCGGCCATGTCAGTGGCCACGGTCATCCTGACCCCGGCCATCCTGCGCTGGACGGGCACGCCCGCGGACATTTTCGAAGAGGCCTATCACTACATCGTCTACATCTTCGGCGGCATGTCGGCCATCATGCTCTACAACCTGTCCAGCGGCGTGCTGCGCGCCGTGGGCAACACCCGCACGCCGCTGTACTTCCTGATCCTGAGCTGCGCGGTGAACGTGGTTCTTGACCTGCTGTTCGTCGTGGTGTTCAAAATGGGCGTCACCGGCGCCTCCCTGGCCACCGTGGCGGCCCAGCTGCTCTCGGGCGTGCTGTGCACCTGGGTGATCTTCAAGAAGTACGACGTGCTGCGCATCCGGGGCGAGGAATGGAAGCTGGACCCCGCCTGCCTGAAGAGGCTGTCCGGCATGGGCCTGCCCATGGGCGCGCAGTTCTCCATCACGGCGGTGGGCTCGCTGATCATGCAGACGGCGGTGAACGGCCTGGGTTCCGCGTCGGTGGCGGCCATCGGCGCGGGCTCGAAGATCTACACGCTGTTCTGCTGCCCCTTCGACGCCATCGGCGCCACCATCGCCACCTGGTGCGGCCAGAACCTGGGCGCGCGGCGCATCGACCGGGTGCGCCTGGGCGTGCGGCTGTGCCTGGGCATCATGTCGGTCTACGCCGTGATCGCGCTGATCCTCGTGAAGCTGTGGGGCGCGCCGCTGATCGGCCTGTTCATCACCGGCGGCCAGGCGGAGATCGTACAGAAGGCGCTTCAGTACCTGGACATGGTGGTGCTGTTCTTCATACCGCTTCTGGCCATCTTCGTGCTGCGCAACGCCCTGCAGGGACTGGGCTTCTCGCGGATCGCCATGTTCGCCGGGCTGTTCGAGCTGGTGGGGCGCGCGCTCGTGGCCTTCATGCTGGTGCGGCCCTACGGCTTCTCCGGCGCGATCCTGGCCAACCCCTTCGCCTGGGTCATGGCGGACGTGCTGCTGATCCCCGCCTATTTCAGCGCGGTGCGGCGCCTGCAGCTGGGCGCGGCGGCGGTGCCCAGGCAGGTGGCGGCGTAGTCCGTGACAGCATCCCGGCAGGCTTTGTCAGCATCCGAATCCGGCGCAGGATATGCGCCGGGTTTTTTATGCCCATGAACCGTCTCCCGCCATTTGGACGGCTTTTTGTCGGCGATATTACAGAGATATTTCACACATTTCATTCTGCGGTTTTAGTGGATTTTCGACGGGAAAAGGGTTATAATGGCTCCGTTGGGTGTTCCGGAGACGGCCGCCCGGCAGCCATCAGCAAAGGAGGCTCCCCCCATGAGCAATGACAACCTGACCCAGTGGGAAGACCGGTTCAACGAGGACGAACACGAAATCGCCAACATGGACGAGATCGACTTCATGACCATGCTCATGGAGTGCCGGATCATCCAGGCCTCCTGACCAGCTGAACATTCGCAGCATAAGCCCCCGGAAACGCGCAGTTTCCGGGGGCTTTTGAACGGGCGCAACTCCCTCCGACGCCACAAGCGGTGCCACCTCCCTCGAGGAGGGAGGCTAATAATCCACATATCGCTGACGCAGCCATGTGCCCCTTATGGGCGGGCGGCCTCCAGCGCGGACAAAGGCGATACTGCAATACAGCTATCAGCAAGTGACCGCCGTTCGCGCCCGCCACTGACACGACCATGTGCCCTCTGTGGACGGGCGGCCTCCAGCGCGGCCAGAAGGGGTGCAGTGCAAGGAAGCAAGGACGCAAACAAGGGAGCTTGCCAAGCGCAAGTGACCGCCGTTCGCGCCCGCCGCTGACACAGCAATGCGCCCCTTATGGACGGGCTGGTTATTGGAAGTTGGTGATCAGCGTCAAAATCCTCAGGCAGAACAGCCCGAACACCACCCACATGACGGGACTGACGTCCTTCACCTTGCCGGTGAGCACCTTGAGCACCACCCAGGTCATGATGGCGAACATGATGCCGGTGGCGATGGAGTAGCTGAGGGGCATCATCAGGATGGCCATGTAGGCGCCGACGGTGTCGGCCACGTCGCCGTCGAAGGAGATCTTCCGGGCGCTGGAGAGCATCAGCATGCCCACGTAGATCAGCGCCGGGGCGGTGGCAAAGCTGGGGATGGCCAGGAACACGGGACTCAGCGCCAGGGCCAGCAGGAACAATATGCCGGTGACCACGGCGGAGAGGCCGGTGCGCCCGCCGGCGGCCACGCCCGCGCTGGACTCCACGAAGGAGGTGACGGTGCTGGTGCCCAGGCACGCGCCGATGGTGGTGCCCACGGCGTCGGCCATGAACACCTTGCCCACCCGGGGCAGGTTGCCGTTTTCGTCCAGCAGGCCCGCCTTGTCGGCCACGCCCACCACCGTGCCGATGGTGTCGAACAGGTCGACGTAGAGGAAGCTCATCACGATGGCCAGGAACTGGACGGCGTGGCTGGCCACCCAGGCGAAGTCAAACTTGAAGGCGGTGTTCTTGATGGCGACCAGGTTCAGCCCGCCGGAGAAGTCCGGCAGCACGCTGGGGCCCTGGTACCAGCCCGCGGCCTGGGCCAGCATGCCCAGCAGCCAGGTGACCAGTATGCCGATCAGCACCGCGCCCTTCACCCGGTAGTGGGACAGCGCCGCGATGACCACGAAGCCCGCGATGGCCAGCACCACCGCCGCGCTGGACAGGTCGCCCAGCTCCACGGTCGTGGCGCTGGAGGCCTTGACCACGCCGGCGTTTACCAGGCCGATGAAGGCCACGAACAGGCCGATGCCGCAGGTGATGCCCAGCTTCAGGTTCTGGGGGATGCCGTTGACGATCTTCTCCCGGAACTTGAACAGCGACATCAGTATGAATATCACGCCCTCCACCAGCACGGCGGTCAGCGCGATCTTGAAGGCGTCCGGCGCGCCGCCCAGCTCGCCCATGCAGACGGTGTAGGCGAAATAGGCGTTCAGGCCCAGGCCCGCCGACAGCGCAATGGGATAGTTGGCCACGAAGCCCATGATGAACGTGGCGATGGCCGAAGCCACAGCCGTGGCGACGAACACGCCGTTGGCGTCCATCACCGTGCCCAGGATGCTGGGGTTCACGGCCAGGATGTAGGCCATGGCCAGGAACGTGGTCAGGCCGGCGACCACCTCCGTGCGCACGGTGGCGTTGTGTTTCTTCAGCTGGAATATTCTCTCAAGCATCGGTATCTCTCCCCTCTCTCGCGCAGCGACTCCCCGCCGCGATCACACCGGTTCAGTATAACACGGCAATGTAAAATCAGGAGACATGATAAAAGCGGACGCCGTATCGACGTCCGCCCGATGGTGCGGTCGACGGGACTTGAACCCGTACGGTCTCCCACACGCCCCTCAAACGTGCGCGTATGCCTATTCCGCCACGACCGCATGAACACAGATATTATACACAGCGCCCGGAGAAATGTCAAGCTAAATTTCCGTTGCCGAGGGTATGGGTCAGGATCGCGCCGGGGATGGCGTCAGCGGCCTCCCGGGCGGCGGCGGGGTCATCAAAGGCGCCGACGACGGTGGAGCCGCTGCCGGTCATGAAGGCCGCGCCCGCGCCCAGGGCGCGCATGCGGTCGATCAGGCGGCCGATCTCCGGCATCAGCGAAATGGCCGGGGCGGTGAGCGCGTTGGCACAAAGGCGGTCGACGACCGCAAGGTCCCGGCGGCACACGGCGTCCGCCAGGGCAAGGTTGTCCAGTTCGATCTCCGGCCAGCCGCCCGCGTCCCACAGCTTGAACACCTCGGCGGTGGAGAGACCGCCCCCGGGCGTCACCAGCACCAGCGGGATCCGGGGCGGGGTCTCGACGGACAGGATGTCCTCGCCGATGCCCCGCACGACGGCCAGGCCGCCGGTGAGGCAGAAGGGCACGTCCGCACCCAGCTTTTCGCCGATCCGGAGCAGCGCTTTATCGGGGATATTCAGCCCCCACAGGCCGTTCAGGGCGATCAGCGCCGCGGCGCAGTCCGCGCTGCCGCCGCCCAGGCCGGCCCGGGCGGGGATGCGCTTGGTGAGCGCCATGGACGCGCCGCAGTGCGTGCCGGCATGGCGGTTCAGCGACATCGCCGCACGGAGCACCAGGTTCTCCTCTCCCGCCGGCGCGCCGTCCACGGTGAGGGTCAGGCCGTCCGCGGGCTCGACGGTCAGGTCGTCGGCCAGGTCGATGGTCTGCATCAGCATGTCCAGCAGGTGATAGCCGTCGGCGCGCCGGCCGGTGATGTTCAGCGCCCAGTTGATCTTGGCATGGGCTTGGATGGTTGGCATGGATGGTTCCTCTTTCTTTTTATCCCCTCCGGCGCTTCGCGCCACCCTCCCTTGAAAGGCAAGGCAAGGGCGAATGGCGCAACGCCGCCCCTACAGAAGCGCGGCAGCCGCTATTCCTACTCCCTGCTCCCTACTCCCTGGTCACCCGTTGATCAGCTGGAACTTGTCGCCGATGATCTCGACGATCTCGTAGTAGCTGGCGACCATGCGGTTGTAGTTCTCGTCGTCCATGCCGGAGGGGCGGTTGTCGATGTACTTGCCGGAGGGCAGCACCCGCACCGCGCCGTCCTGCTTCCAGGTGTAAGTGGGTATGTAGCCCACGTTGTCGCAGGTGAAGCTGCCGTCCTCGTGCTCGTTCACGGTGAAATCGAGGATGACGCCGTTGTCGGTGTACTGCACCACGTGGTCGCTGATGAAGTTGCCCATGGAGAACATGGTGAACACCTGCTTGGAGGTGCCATTGCCCGTGTTGACGGTCTGGTAGCCCATGG
The DNA here is from genome assembly GCA_902765395.1 of uncultured Eubacteriales bacterium. GTDB lineage: Bacteria > Bacillota > Clostridia > Christensenellales > Aristaeellaceae > UBA2862. The sequence continues at coordinate 45,015 of CACWZP010000005.1, read as the reverse complement.
GCTGTACCATGTGGGAATGGCTGCCGATGATGATGTCCACGCCCGCCTGGGCCAGCTGCTTGGCGTACTTCTTCTGGCTGTCGTCGGGGGTGCGCACGTATTCCTTGCCCCAGTGGGGGAAGGCGATGATGACCTCCGCCCCGGCGGCGCGCAGCTTCTGCACGTCCCCGGCGAAGTCCGCCTTCTTCAGATAGGGCACCAGGGCCACGGCTTCCTTGTCCACGCCGCGGTTCTCCATGCTGTTGGTGGTGTGGGTGTAGGCCACGAAGCCGAACTTGATGCCGCCCACCTCATAGATCACCGGCGCGTCCTTCTCCGCCTGGGTGCGGTAGGCGCCCACGTGGTCGAAGCCGTACTTCTCCACGTTGTCCACGGTGTTGGTGACGCCGCCGCTCCAGCGGTCCAGCATGTGGTTGTTGGCCAGGGTCAGAAAGTCGATGCCGTCGTCCTTCAGCGGGGCCAGGGCCACGTCCGGCGCGTTGAACTGGGGATAGCCGGAATAGCTGCTGGACTTGTACTTGCCGATGGTGCCCTCCATGTTGCCCATGGTGTAGTCGGCGTTGGCCAGCTGGTCGGCGATCAGCTCAAACTGGTTGTGGAAGTCATAGTCGCTGTTCTTGGCGAACACCAGCTGGCTCTGGCAGAACATGATGTCCCCCACCACGCGCATGCGCACCGAGCGCAGCGCGCCGGCGGGCCGGGGCGTGGTGCTGACGGAATCCACCGCCTGGGGGATCTGGGGCACGGGCGTGGGCTCGGCAGGTGCCTCGGCGGGCGCTTCGTCGTCCCCGGCATCGGCCTCGCCCTCCTCCTCCGGAAGGCCGGAATCCCCGGCGATCTGGGCGGCCAGGTCCACGCCGCCGTTCGGAACCGCCGCGACCGGGGCCTCGACAGGCTCCTGCGGGGCGTCCGACTGGACTTCAGCGCCGATGGGATTGGCCTGGACGCTGGTGGCCACCGCGTCGGGCGTCCGGGGGCGCAGGATCAGCACCACGGCCACGATGATCACCACGGCGATGGCCGCGATGATGGCGATGGCGATGCGGTTCTGACGCTTCTGCGCTTCGTACTGCTGGCGGGTCATGCGCCGGGGCGCGGATGATCTGGGTCTGTTTTGCATCGATTTATCCTCCGTAACTGGAAAGCGGCTGCGCCGCTGTTCGGTCGTATCGCCCTACGCGGCAGGCTCGGCATCCACGTCCGACGCGTTGCTTCCCGGGGGCACGCCGTCGTCGTCCTCCGGGATCGGCTCGTCGTACTCCACGGCGACGGACTGCACCTCGGCAGGCGCGGCTTCCACCGGCGCGGCCGCAGGGGCCTTGGGGCGCAGGATCAGCACCAGCGCCACGACGAGCAGCACCACGACGCCCGCGATGACGGCGATGAGCAGCGGGTTCTTCCGCTGCCGGGCCGCGCGCTGCCGGGGGTTCGTGCGCTGCGGCGCGGCGGGGCGGCGATTGGCGCTCTGCGAAGTCGGGCGGCGGGTCGCGCCTTGGGTCGAAGCCGGTCTGCGGGTCGCGCTTTGCGAAGCCGGGCGGCGATTGGCGCTTTGCGAAGCCGGGCGGCGGGTCGCGCCCTGGGATGTGGATGACCTGGGTCTGTTCTGCATGATTGTATCCTCCGTGTATGGGAACTGACTTCCCGCTATTCAATCGTATCCCCTGGTTCTTCGATGTCGGTCGCGATTTCCGGCATAGAAGCGGCCATCGGCTCGGAAACCGGCGCCGGGGCGTCAAAGTAGGCGCCGCACACCGGACAGCGGGCCTCGCCGCCCTCCCGCAGCGCGCCGCAGCCGGGGCAGTACTCCCCCTCGGCCATCGGTTCGGGCCTGGGGGCCTCGTCCGGCAGGCGCTTGCCGCAGGCGGAGCAGAACTTCGCCTGGCTGGGATGCACCGCGCCGCAGCTGGGGCAGCGCTTGAACTGCTTGGCCGCGTCCCGCTGCTCCGTCAGCTCGCCCAGGCGCAGCTGGGCCGCGTGCACCTGCACTGCCAGATCCTCCAGCGCCCTGGCGTCGCCGGAGCCCTGGTTCAGGGCATAGCTGGCCTTGCCGTAGCGGGCGTAGAGCTTCTCCAGCGCATCTTCCGCAGCCTTCACTTCCGCGTTCAGCCGGGAAAGCTCCGAGCCGCCCTTGGGCTTGCCCGACACCGAGCGCGCCACATGGGAGACCTGCTTGCCGAATTCCTTCAAATAATCCATGGTTTTCCTCGTGAAAAGATCATAGTTTCCTATATTAAATATGATAAACCCTAATTGCGACGAAATCAAGGCCCGTAGTATGGCTTTCATGCGTTTTGGGCGCATGCTTTTGGCGGGAACGGGAAGGCTATACAAGACATGATTGGCATTAAACGGGAAAGGGGGGCCTGCGTGTTCACGCTGTTTCTGCGCGGCGCGCTGCTGTATATCGTGATGATCGTCACGATGCGGGCGCTGGGCAAGCGCCAGCTGGGCGAATTCGAGCCCTACGAGCTGGCCATGACGATCCTGCTGGCGGATTTGATCTCCTCCCCGATGGAGAGCGTTTCCACGCCGCTCTTGCACGGCCTGCTGCCCGTGGCGGCGATGTTCGCGGTGCACGGGGCCATCACGCTGGCCTCGCTGCGCTGGGACAAGTTCCGGGCGCTGGTGTCCGGCAAGCCCGCGCTGGTGATCAACCGGGGCGAGATCGACCAGCAGCAGCTGGACCGGCTGTGCCTGAGCCTGTCGGACCTGCTGGAGGGCCTGCGCGGCGCGGGCTTCCTGGACCCGGCGGAGGTGGGCACGGCCATCGTGGAGGCCAACGGCACCATCACGGCCTTCCCCGCCGCCGCCGAGCGCGCGCCGAAGGCGTCCGAAATGGCGCTGGAGACGGGCTACGAGGGCCTGCCCATGGCGCTGATCACCGACGGCCGCGTCCAGCCCCACAACCTGAAGGCCACGGGCCTGGGCCGGGCATGGCTGGAGGCGCTGCTGGCGGCGCGGGGGCTGACGGTCGGGGCGGTGTACCTGGCCTCGCTGGACACCCGCGGGCGGATGACGCTGCAGCTGAAGGGCGGCGGGCTGATGCGGTTCCAGGCCATCGGGGAGAAGGAGGTGGCCTGGTAGGTGAAGCGGACGCTGATATTGACGCTCGCCGTGCTGGCCGCGGCGCTGGCGGTGTGCTGGGCGTCCCAGGCGGCGCTGGACGGGGCCGTGGACGAGGCCCAGCGCCTGCAGAGCCTGGCAGTGCTGGCCGTGGAGGAGCAGCGGTTCTCCGACGCCAAGTCGCTGATGGTGGCCCTGGCGGAGCACTGGGCCGGACAGGCGACCCTGATGGAGATGCTGGCCAGCCACGACGCCCTGCACGACGTGGACGCCGCCATCGCCGAGGCGCAAATCTGCCTGGAGTGCGCCGACCACGACGACTTTTTGCGCACCATGTCCACCGTGCGGGCGGGGCTGGAGCATTTGAAGGACGAGGAGGCGCTGCGGCTGGCGAACCTGTATTGACATCGTGAAATGTTGCGGGTAAAATGACAAGGGAACAGGCAACAGGAATTGGGAACAGGAATAGTGGCCGCCGCGCGGCAGCAGCATATCCTGGGCCCTGTTCCCTGTCCCCTGAACCCCTGAGCTGCACCACAAAGGAGATTTTCCATGCCGCGTACCACCCGTTCCATGACCGAGGGCAGCATCCCCCGCCACCTGCTGCGCTACTCCATACCGGCCGTCCTGGGCGATCTGTTCCAGGTGACCTACAACACCGTGGATTCGGTGATCGTGGGCCAGTACGCCGGGGCGGGGGCGCTGGCGGCAGTGGGCGTGGCCAGCCCGCTGATGAGCATCGCCATGTTCTTCATCATCGGCATGGGCATCGGCGCGTCGGTGCTGATGAGCGAATTCTACGGCGCGGGCGACGGCCGCTCCCTGCGGCGGGAGTTCGCCACCACGCTGGCCATGGGCGCAGCGTTCAGCGCCGTGATCGCCCTGGGGCTGTACATACTGGCCGAGCCGCTGCTTCGCCTGGTGCGCACGCCGGCGGCCATCTTGCCGGACACGGCGCTCTACCTGCGCATCGTGGCGCTGGGCATGATCGTCACGTCGCTGTACAACATCCTCTCCGCCGCCAGCCGCTCCATCGGCGACACGCTGACGCCGCTGATCTGCCTGGTGGCCGGGTCGCTGGTGAATGTGGGGCTGGATCTCTGGTTCGTGGCGGGGCTGGGCTGGGGCGTCTCCGGTGCGGCCTGGGCCACGGTGATCTCCCAGGGCTGCGCGTCGCTGCTGTGCGCGGCGCTGCTTCGGCGGAACGAGCCGATGCTGTTCGCCTCCCGGAAGGACTTCGCCGTGGACGGCGGCCTCCTGAAGAAGACGGTGAAATTCAGCGCCCCCAGCGCCATGCAGCAGGCGGGCATCTACGTGGGCAAGCTGCTGGTGCAGAGCGCGGTGAACCCCCTGGGCGTCAGCGCCATCGCCGCCTTCAACGCCGTCAACCGCATCGACGACTACGCCCTGATCCCCGAGCGCGACATCTCCGGCGGCGAGACCGTGCTGGTGGCCCAGAACCACGGTGCGGGCAAGCCGGAGCGCATGCGCGGGGGGCTGAAGGCAGCGATGATGCTGGAGGTTGCCTACGGGCTGGTCATCTCCGTGGCGGTGTTTGCGCTGGCAGAGCCGCTGATGCGGCTGTTCGTGGCCGAGGAGGACGTGGTGCGCCTGGGCGTGCGCTACCTTCGGCTGATGGGCTTTTTCTACTTCATGCCCGGCATCACCAACGGCCTGCAGGGGTACATGCGCGCCATCGGCAAGCTGGACCTGACCATGTACGTCACCTATTCCCAGATGTTCACCCGGGCGATATTCACCTATATCCTCATCGGCAGCCTGGGCCTGGACGCCGTGCCTCTGGCCTGCGTGGCCGGGTGGCTGCTGATGATGGTGTGGGAGATCGGGCTGATGGTGAAGTGGAAGCGGGAGGGAAAGCTGTATGCCCGCTAACGCTGCCATCGCCACGCCGCTGGACACGCCCCGGCTGCGGATAAGGCCCATGTCGTCCGCCGACGCGCCCGCGCTGTACGAGACGCTGTCCGATCCAGCGGTAATGGCCTTCGTGGAGCCGCCCTTCACCGCAGCACAGACCCGGGCGTTTGTCCGGGAGGCCGGGCTGTGCGCTCCGCCCATGGTCTACGCCGTCGAGGAGCGCGGCGGGCGCGTCGTCGGCCACGCCATCTTCCATCCCTTTGAGGGCGAGCGATGGGAAGTCGGCTGGGTGCTTCGGCGGGACTGCTGGGGCCGGGGATATGCCCGGGAGATCACGGCGGCGCTCATTGAGTGCGCTCGCAGGGCGGGCATCCCGGCGCTGGTTATCGAGTGCGTGCCCGAGAACCGTGCCGCCCGACGCGTGGCGGAGGCCTGCGGGTTCAAATACGCGGGCATAACCGATGGTTTGGCGCAATACCGACTGACATTGGAGGAGTACCCATGACCGACACCGATTACATGAACGAAGCCCTGTCAGAGGCCCGTCTCGCAGCGGCTGCGGGCGAGATGCCCGTGGGCTGCGTAATCGTGCGGGAGGGCGAGATCATCGCCCGGGCCCACAATGAATGCGAGGCGCTGCGCGACGCCACCGCCCACGCGGAGCTGCTGGCCGTCCGGCGGGCGTCGGCCGCCTGCGGGGACTGGCGGTTGAACCGGTGCACGCTGTACGTCACCCTGGAGCCTTGCCCCATGTGCGCCGGGGCGATCATGCAGGCGCGGGTGGGCCGGCTGGTGTACGGCACGGCGGACCCGGGCCAGGGCTGCGCCGGCAGCCTGTATCGCATCCCCGAGGACCCTGCTTTCCCCCATTTCTGCCCGTCGGATGGCGGCGTGCTGGCGGAGGAATGCGAGGCGCTTTTAAAGGAATTCTTTGCCAGACGGCGAAATGAGATAGGGGACGGTTCCTTATCTCATTTCCAGGATGCAGAATTAAAAATGAGATAAGGAACCGTCCCCTATCTCATTATGCATCATTATACATTGTTTATGCATATCATCCCCTAAAATTAACCCTATTAACGTATATTCATCCTTGACAATGCATATTTCTGGTATATAATAGACCCATCAAAGGAAATCAACCGCGCAACGCGGCAAATCGAGGAGCGTTCACCATGAAGAAGATCACCGAAAAGAATTTCAAGAAGATCGTGCTGGCCTATTCCGGCGGACTGGATACCTCCATCATCATCCCCTGGCTGAAGGAGAACTTCCCGGGCTGCGAGGTCATCGCGGTGTCCGGCAACGTGGGCCAGGTGGGCGAGCTGGACGGCCTGGAGGAAAAGGCCCTGAAGACCGGCGCCAGCAAGCTGTACGTGGAGGACCTGAACAAGGAGTTCATCGAGGAGGTCGTCATCCCCTCCATGCAGATGGGCGCCAAGTATGAAAACACCTACCTGCTGGGCACCTCCTTCGCCCGGCCCATCATCGCCAAGCGGCTGGTGGAGATCGCCAAGGCGGAAGGCGCGGACGCCATCTGCCACGGCTGCACCGGCAAGGGCAACGACCAGGTGCGCTTCGAGCTGGCTATCAAGGCCTTCGCGCCGGACATGCCCGTGATCGCGCCCTGGCGCATCTGGGACATCAAGGGCCGGGACGAGGAGATCGACTACGCCGAGGCCCACAACATCCCGCTGAAGATCAGCCGGGAGACCAACTACTCCAAGGACAAGAACATGTGGCACCTGAGCCACGAGGGTCTGGAGCTGGAGGACCCCGCCAACGAGCCGAAGTACGCCGGCAACATGGAGATGGGCTGCACCCCCGAGGAGGCCCCCGACGAGGCCGAGTACGTGTCCATCGACTTTGAAAAGGGCTGGCCCGTGGCGGTCAACGGCCAGAAGATGACGCCCGTCGACCTGGTGTGGAAGCTGAACGAGCTGGGCGGCAAGCACGGCATCGGCATCATCGACATCGTGGAGAACCGGCTGGTGGGCATCAAGTGCCGCGGCGTCTACGAGACCCCCGGCGGAACCATCCTCTATCACGCCCACGAGATGCTGGAGCAGCTGTGCCTGGACAAGGCCACCCAGCACTACAAGCAGCGCATGGCCCTGGAGTACGCCGATTTGGTGTACAACGGCCAGTGGTTCAGCCCCCTGCGCGAGGCCATGACCGCCTTCTGTGAAAAGACCCAGCAGACCGTCACCGGCACCGTGAAGCTCAAGCTGTACAAGGGCAACATCATCGGCGCGGGCATGACCAGCCCCTACAGCCTGTACGATCCCGAGATCGCCACCTTCGACGAGGACGACGTGTACGACCAGACCTGGTCCGAGGGCTTCATCACGCTGTACGGCCTGCCCACTGCGGTCTACGCCAAGATGAAGGCGAAGAACAACCTGTAAGCACACAGCGAAAGCCCCCTCGCGAAGAGGGGGCTTTCCTGTTTTCTGCGTCTTTGTCAATCCACGTCGGTGATCTTCATGGTGGTGCTGTAGGCCTTCTCCAGGAAGTCCAAGCCGTTGATGTTCACCATGCCCAGCCTGATGACCAGGAAGTCCAGGGAGAAGCCCTCGCCCAAATCCACCTCGACGTCCTCGCGTCCGTGCAGGATCAGCTTGCAGGTGGCGTTCTCAGCAACCTCGGTCACGTCTTCCGTGTCGCCGAAGATATCCTCCAGCGCCGCCAGGAAATCGATGTTATCCATGCCGAACCTGATCAGAACCTGCTCTGCGTAGCCGTCGTCGTCCTTGACGTACCAATCCTTGTCGGCGATGCCACTGAAGGTGTACTTCTTGCCGTTGAGGATGAAGGACGCGGAGGTGATGTTCAGATAGTCGTCGTCCGAGCAGTAGATGACCCGCAGCCGCCAGACGGGATAGGCGTTTTCCTTCAGATAGTCGATGATCAGGATTTCAAACTTGGTGCTGCTGTAGCGGGTGCTGCTCTCATACTTGTGGGTGAAGGAGCGGTCCTTGGCGCTCAGCCTGGTCTCAATGTAGGCCACGTCGCTCTCTGTGTCGACGTCAATGGTGTATATATCGTTTGACTCCCGAATGGGGGCCAGGTCCAGCTCCGCCAGCGCGGAAAAGTACCGGCAGGATGTCCTGTTTTAGTCAGGGATTAGTATTACGCCCGGCGCGGCGCTTCCCCCTTGCGATCTGGCCGCGCGGCGTGTATAATGGATGCAGGCATTTGGACCGCGAAGGAGGTCATGCGCATGGAGCTTCGCAGGGTGTTCGACACCATCCCGGAGCAGTTCGACAAATACCGGCCCCGCTACTGCCCGGCGCTGTTTCAGGACCTGATCGAATATGCGGGCATCGGGCCGGGCAAGGCGGTGCTGGAGATCGGCCCCGGCACCGGCCAGGCCACCGACCCCATCCTGGACACCGGCTGCGACTACCACGCCATCGAGCTGGGCGAGCACCTGTATGGGATGATGGAGCGCAAGTACGGCGACAGGCCGAACTTCCACATCGTGTTGGGCGACTTCATCAACCACGACTTCGGCGCGCAGCGCTTCGACATGGTCTACTCCGCCGCCACGATCCAGTGGATCCCGGAGGACGTCGCCTTCTCCAAGACCTTCGATCTGTTAAAGCCCGGCGGGACGCTGGCGATGATGCTGACCGCCTCCGAGTACAGGACGCCCAACCCGGCGCTGTACGAGCAGATTCAGAAGGTGTACGACGCCCACTTCAGGCCCGAGACCCGGTATTCCCACGGCGGCTTCCGCTACGAGCGCGCGCCGGAGTACGGCTACGTGGGCTTTGAGAAGCGGGAGTACCCCGGCCGGCGGGCGTTCACCGCGGAGGAGTACGTGGCCTTCTGCGGCACCCACTGCGACCACATGGTGATCCCCGAGCCGCACAGGAGCCTCTTCTTCGACGGCCTGCGCCGCGCGGTACTGGCGGCGGGCAACGAGATCGTGTTCAACGACACCTACGTGCTGTATTTGGCGCGCAAGCCCCTTTAGCGCTTGCCGGGCACGACCAGTGCGCCTCCCGGTGTCGCTGCGGCCCGCGATCCTGAAGGGCCCGGCCGGCCTCCGATCTGGACGGATGGCTGGCGACGCACTGGGAATGACGGGTTCAGAGCATAACGACGAACAGGAGGAAGAGACCATGCTCCCCACATTTGATCCAAAGCGGACGGGGTATTTCCACTTTTCGGGCTTCGTGCACGGCGACAACATAGACATCCTCGCCTATGAGGACGGCCGTATCGTCGCCTCCTGCTGGAACGACGGCTATCCCAATCCGGGAGGCTCCGGCGGATACGCCGAAGACATCCCGGATGAGCTGCTGCACCCGTTCCAGTACCAGCGCTTCATCGACTGGCTGACCGCGAATTTCTGGAATACCCGTCCCATCGATATCAATTCCCCCAGGACCGAGGCGGTGCTGCGGGATTTCCTGCGCCAGCACGGCGCCGATGCGTGACTCAATTTCATTTCAAAGGAGCGCGACCCTATGAAACTATGGGCAGGCCGCACCGGCGGCGACGTGGACGAGAGGCTCTCGGCCATCAACAATTCCATCGGCTTTGACAGCCGCATGGTTAAGCAGGACATCACCGGCTCCATCGCCCACGCGCGTATGCTGGGCAAGCAGGGCATCATCGATGAGGCGGACGCGGCGGCGATCGTGGCGGGCCTGAAGGGCATCCTGGCCGACATCGAAAGCGGCGCCCTTGAAATCGACATGTCCTGCGAGGACATCCACACCTTCGTGGAGGCCACGCTCACCGAGCGCATCGGCGACGCGGGCAAGCGCCTGCACACCGCCCGCAGCCGCAACGACCAGGTGGCGCTGGACATCCGCATGTACCTGGCGGACGAGATCGACCGGCTGGTCGGTCTGGCGAAGGACCTGGCCGCGGCGTTCTGCGACGTGGCCGAGCAGCACCTGGAGACGGTGATGCCCGGCTACACCCACCTGCAGCGGGCCCAGCCCATCACGCTGGCCCACTGGCTGATGGCCTACGCGCAGATGCTGCTTCGGGACATCGAGCGCCTTTCCGACTGCAAGAAGCGCACGCTCATACTGCCCCTGGGCAGCGGCGCGCTGGCGGGCACCACCTATCCCCTGGACCGGGAATTCGTGGCCGAGCAGCTGGGCTTTGGCGGCATCAGCCTGAACAGCCTGGACGGCGTCTCCGACCGGGACTTCGCGCTGGAGCTGTTGAGCTGCCTTTCCATCCTGATGATGCACCTCTCCCGGTTCAGCGAGGAGATCTGCCTGTGGTGCAGCTGGGAGTTCAAGTTCGTGACGCTGGCGGACAGCTTCTCCACCGGCTCCTCCATCATGCCCCAGAAGAAGAATCCGGACATCACCGAGCTGGTGCGCGGCAAGACCGGGCGGGTGTACGGCGATTTGATGACCCTGCTCACCGCCATGAAGGCACTGCCCCTGGCCTACAACAAGGACATGCAGGAGGACAAGGAGGCGCTGTTTGACGCCATCGACACCGCGGATCTGAGCCTGTCGGTGCTCACGCCCATGCTGCGCACGGCCACGTTCCACCCTGCCAACATGAAAAAGGCCGCGGCCCGGGGCTTCATCAACGCCACCGACTGCGCGGACTACATGGTGAAGAAGGGCGTGCCCTTCCGCGACGCCTACAAGGTGGTGGGCCAGCTGGTGAAATACTGCATCGACCGGGAGCTGACCCTGGACGAGCTGCCCATCGCGGAATACCGCCAGTTCTCGCTGGTGTTCGACGAGGACGTGTACCAGGCCATCGACCTTTTGACCTGCGTCAACCAGCGCAGCCTGCCCGGCGGCCCCGCGCCGGAGGCGGTGAGGGCGACGATCGAAAAGACGAGGGCGAACATGGAGAATTGAGAGTTCTGAGTTTAGAATTTAGATAAGTTGGTCAGAGAACCAGATTGCCACGTCGCTTCGCTCCTTGCAATGACATCAGTGGTCATCACGGCCATGCGCTTCTGCTGCGACAGAACGCAATGCCAACGACCAGTACAATGTCATTGCGAGGAGGGTCAGAATGACCCGACGTGGCAATCCGGTTCTTCGGCTGTCTGATCTAAACTCTCAACTCTAAACTCTCCTACTCCCCCTCCGGCGCGATGCCCCGGGCCTTTGCGTCGGCAATGATGGCCTCGGTGTCCTTCAGCATCTCGGCCCGCAGGGCCTTTAGGTACGGGTGGAAGGCGGCGTTGGACACGCCGTAGGTCAGGTTCAGCTCATACTCCAGCGGCAGCCAGGTGGCCGGGTCGGACTCGTTGTGGGACTGTATGGCCTCCATGCGGTCCAGGGCCTTGTAGATGCGGGCCTCCAGGGTCTGCTGGGCGTCCATCTCCTCAAACAGCGCGCCCAGGGTCTCGGGCCAGGGCGCGGGCAGGCCGCCGATCAGCGCGTCCACCTCCCTGCCCTCCACCACGCGGTCCGCGTCGGTCTTGAGGAATGTGGGGATGTCGCCGGTGATGGCCTCGCCGATGTCGTGCACCAGGCACATGCGCACCACCTTGTCCATGTCGGCCTCGGGGAACTCGTCGGCCATCAGCATGGCCATCAATGCCACCCGCCAGCTGTGTTCGGCCACGCTCTCCCGACGGCCGCCGGTGGTCCAGCAGTGGCGCGGGGCGTCCTTCAGCCGCTCCATCACCCGCAGAAATTCGATCAACGCGCGCGCTTCCATGGTGGTTTCCTCCTGTTATATCAATTTTGCCAAGATACCTCATCCGGCGCTGACACGCCGCCTTCCCCTCGAAGGGAAGGCTTCATAACCTCAATCAGTATACACGATGTCTTTATTCACTGCAACAGAAAATCCCCGGCGGTATCCGCCGGGGATTTCGCTTGGGACTACTCCTTCGCCTTCTTGCCGCGATGGGAGAGCACCACGCTCTGCAGGATGATGAACACGCCCAGCATGGCGCCGCTGGCCATTTCCTGCCACCAGGAGGCGTTCAGCGGGCTCAGGGCGATGATCTTCTGGATGGTGGCCAGGATCATCACGCCGAAGAAGGTGCCGATGACATTGCCCACGCCGCCGGTGAGCAGCGTGCCGCCGATGATGGAGGCCGCGATGGCGTCCATCTCGCTGCGCATGGCCACGCTGGCGTTGCCCGCGGGCTTGTGCATCAGGAACACGAAGCCGGCCAGGCCCGAGAGCAGGCCGCTGATCACATAGCTGTAGAAGCAGGTGCGCTTGACGTTGATGCCCAGCATCAGCGCGCTCTGGCGGTTGCCGCCCAGGGCGTAGATGTTGCGGCCCAGGCGCAAATGGCGCAGCAGCACATACATCATGATCACCACGCAAATGGCGACCACGGTGCCGATCTCGATCTTGGCGGGGATCAGGTTGCCGTTCTGAGCCACGTAGCCCAGCCAGGAAATCTTGATCTTGCTCTTCACCAGCTCCAGGAAGCCCTCGTGAGCCACCTTCACCGGATTGACGGAGAGGATGGTGGTCAGGCCTCGGGCCAGGAACATGCCGGCCAGGGACACAATGAAGGGCTGGATCTCCAGATAGCTGACCAGGAAGCCCATCAGCAGGCCGAAACCCAGGCCGATGCCCAGCGCCAGCAGCAGCGCCAGCACGATGCCCAGCGGCCCCGCCGCAATGCCTGTGCCGTTCAGGAATATGGCGCAGGCCATGCAGGTGAAGCTGATGACGCCGCCGACGGAAATGTTGATGCCGCCGCCGATCATAACGATGGTCAGCGCACACGCGATGATGATGAGGTAGGAGTTGTCGTTCAGCAGGTCGAATATCTGCTGGGCCTTGAGGAATCCACCGCCCATGAAGATCATGGCCGCGACGTACATGGCCGCAAAGATGCCGATGGAAATGGTCATCAGCAGCTGGGCGTCCGTCAGCGGTTCACGGCGCCGGTTGTTCTTGCCGACCATTTAAGCCACCTCCTTACGGGCCACACGGCCGGTTTTAAGCCGCTTCCAGATGGCTCTCAGCTTTTCCTTCACCACGGGCGAGCCCGCGATGACGATGATGATGATGACGATGGCCTTGTAGGCCTTCACGTTCACGGGGCTGACCTTCATGGCGTAGAGGGTGGTGGTCAGCATCTGGATGATGTAGGCGCCCAGGATACTGCCGCTGATCTTGAACTTACCGCCGCCCAGATTGTTGCCGCCGATGGCCACCGCCAGAATGGCGTCCATCTCGATGTCCACCAGCAGGGTCTTGTGGTTCAGCTGGCCCAGTCGGCTGATGCCGATGAGGCTCGCCACGGAAACGCACACACCCAGCAATACGAAGGAGAGCAGCTTGATGAGAATGGGGTTGATGCCGTTCAGCCGCGCCGCGCCCTGGTTGATGCCCACGGACTGGGTGTAGAGGCTGATGTTGGTGAAGCGGAAGATCAGCGCCAGCAGCAGGCTTACCAGCAGCACGCAGAAGATGGGCGTGGGTACCGGCACGCCGGGAATGGTCATGCCGATGGCGGTGAGGATGGGGCTGGTCAGCTGGGGCGTGGCGTCGCCGTTGATCCAGTAGGCGATGCTTCGACCGCAGGAATACAGGATCAGCGTTGCAATCATCGGCTGGATGCGGAACACGGCCACCAGCGTGCCGTTGAACAGCTTGAAGCAAACGGTGACCAGGATGGCCAGCAGCATGGCCGCCGCGAAGGTGCCCGCGTTGATGCCGCCCATCGCCTGAACCAGCTTCACAAACACCGCGCCGGATATGGCGCCCACCGCGCCCACGGAAATGTCCTGTCCGCCGCAGGCCGCGGTGACCAATGTCATGCCCATGGCGATGATGGCCAACTCGCTGGCGCTGTCGATGATGCTGATCAGGTTGCCGGTCAGCACGCTGTTGCCGTCGTTGTTCACCGCGACGCCGATGCTGAAAAAGCGGGGATCGCGGATCAGGTTGAACAGGATCAGGATGCCCAGAGCGATCAGCGGGATCAGCAGCTGGCTCAGCTCCGACGCCATCTTTTTCTTGAATCCGTTGCTCATATCACTGTTCACCTCCCGCGATGGTCTTCATAACATAGCCCTGAGTCAGCTGGTCCCCGGTCAGCTCGCCCACGATCTTGCGGTCGCGCATGACGATCAGCCGGGAGCAGGTGCGCAGCATCTCCTCGATCTCAGAGGAAATGAACGTGACGGACATGTTCTCCTCGGCCAGCTTCAACACCAGCTTCTGGATCTCCAGCTTCGTGCCCACGTCGATGCCGCGGGTGGGCTCGTCCAGGATCAGGTAGTCCGGGTGGGTCAACAGCCACCGGGCCAGTATGACCTTCTGCTGGTTGCCGCCGGACAGGGACTTGATGGGCGTATCCTGGGAGGCGGTCTTGATCTGCAGCGCCTTGATGTACTCGTCGGCAAATTCCTTCATCTGGGCCTTGGACATGGGGTGGAAAAAGCCCTTCATCACCTGCAGGGCCAGGATGATGTTCTCCCGCACGGACAAATCGGCGATGATGCCGTCGCGCTTCCTGTCCTCGGGCAGGTAGCCGATGCCGTTCTTCATGGCATCGTGGGGATTGGTGATCTTCACGTACTTGCCCTTCACCTTCACCTTGCCGCCGGTGACCCGATCCGCGCCGAAGATGGCGCGCACGCTCTCGCTGCGGCCGGAGCCCAGCAGGCCGGTGAAGCCGTTCACCTCGCCGCGGCGGATGGAGAAGTCATAGGGTCGGCAGTCCACGCTGGACAGGTCCTGGGCCTCGTAGACGATCTCCTGGCTGCCGGCGCTCTTCTCGCCCACGGCCTCCAGATCGGCAAGGTCGCCCAGGTCCTTGCCCATCATCCTGGCCACCAGCTCCACCTGCGGAAGCTCGCTGACGGGATACTCGCCCACCAGCTGGCCGTTGCGCAGCACGGTGATCCGGTCACTGATCTCGTAGACCTGCTCCAGAAAGTGGGTGACGAAAACGATGCCCACGCCCCGGCTCTTCAGATCGCGCATCAGCTTGAACAGCATCTCCACTTCCTTCTCGTCCAGGGAAGAGGTGGGCTCGTCCAGGATGAGCACCTTGCAGTTCATGTCCACCGCGCGGGCGATGGCCACCATCTGCTGCACGGCCAGGGAGCAGTGGGACAGCTCCTGCCTGGCGCGGGCGGGGATGCCCAGGTTGCTCAACAGTTCGTCAGCCCGCTTCTCGTATTCCCTCCAGTTGACCCGGCTGCCCTTGGTCCTGCCGATGAACATGTTTTCGGCCACCGTCAGGTTCGGACAGAGGGTGATCTCCTGGTACACGGTGCTGATGCCGATGTTCTGGGCGTCCTGCGGGGAATGGATGGGAGCCTCGCCCTCGGAACCCTCCACCCAGATGCTGCCGGCGTCCTTTTCATAGACGCCCGTCAGCACCTTGATCAGCGTGGATTTCCCGGCGCCGTTTTCCCCCATCAGCGCGTGAACCTCGCCCTTGCGCAGCGTGAAGTCCACACCGTCCAGCGCCCGGGTGCCCGGGAACGTCTTGACGATCCCGCGCATTGTCAATACTACGTCGTTCTGCATCTGGGAATCTCCTCCCCGTTCACAATCCAAATGATAGATTTTCTAAAGAAGGCGCGGTATGAACGCGCGCATTGCCGTTCATACCGCGCCAAGCTGTCATGGGACGTCGGATCAGTCGAGGGTAACCTCGTCCTCCAGGCTGCCCAGACCGTAGGTCTCGATGTCTTCCTCGGTGATGGTAGCGGCGTCGAAGCCCTTCTCATCGTTGTAGATGATGCCGCCTTCGATCTCCTCGCCGGCTTCCAGAGCCTTGATCATCTCGTCGATCTTGGCAGCCTGGAAAGGGGAGCACTGGCCATCGTAGTTCCACTCGCCGTCGAGCACCTTCTTCAGCGCCCACTTGTTGCAGTCGAAGCCCATGATGATCACGTCGCCGTCCACGCCGTGGGTGATGCCGGCCTTGTCCAGAGCGGCCACAACGCCAGCGGCCATGCCGTCGTTCTCAGCGTACACGATGTTGAAATCCTCGCCGGCGTCGATGGCGGCCTGGGCGATGTTGCGGGCCTCGTTGGGATCCCAGCTGTCGCCGCCGGTGCCTTCGCGGACGATGGTCCAGTTCTCTTCAGCGTCGCACTTCTCGGTCAGGGCGCCGGAGCGGCCGATCTGAGCGGCGGAGCCGAGCTGGCCCTGGATGTGCAGGATCTTGTACTCCTCCAGGCCCAGGCTCTCCAGCCAAGCCACGGCGGTCTCGCCTTCCTTGGGCATGTCGGAAACGACAGCCGCGGTGTACAGGGAAGGATCGCAGTCGATCAGGCGGTCGAACAGGAACACCTTGATGCCGGCTTCCTGAGCGGCTTCCAGGACCTCGTCCCAGCCGGTCGCCTCAGCGGCGGAAACCAGGATGTACTGCACGCCCTCGGTGATGAAGCTGTTCGCGGCCTCCAGCTGCTTGTCGGCGGTGGGAGCGGTGACGAAGGTGGCGTCATAGCCGTTCTCGGCGGTGAACACTTCGTTCAGGTTCTGCACGTTCGCCTGACGATAGCCGGACTCGGCGGGATCCAGGTTGATGATGCCAACCTTGATGCCTTCGGCCATGGCGGTCATGGCGCTCAGGGCCATAATCAGAGCGAGAGCCAGCACGAGAATCTTCTTCATAGTGATAAGCCTCCATTTCTTATTTGCGGCAAGGTCTGCCGCTGATGATATTATTTTAGCAGGCGCCGCCTTAAAATGAAATACACTCGCTTTGGAAGAAGGTTGAAAATCCTTCGGCATTTTCATGCAATTTACCGATAATGATTCAAAATTATTCGCCGTCCGGTTGATTTTTATTGGATTTGCGGTATTCGCTGGGGGTCAGCCCGGTGTGCTTCTTGAACAGGTAGCTGAAATAGTGGGCGTCGTTGTAGCCCACCTGGAAAGCGATCTCCGAGGAGCGCATGGGCGTGGCCTCCAGCAGCTCCTTGGCCTTGGCGATGCGCAGGCCAGTGAGATACTGGGTGAA
The DNA here is from genome assembly GCA_902765395.1 of uncultured Eubacteriales bacterium. Classification (GTDB taxonomy): domain Bacteria; phylum Bacillota; class Clostridia; order Christensenellales; family Aristaeellaceae; genus UBA2862. The sequence continues at coordinate 28,169 of CACWZP010000005.1, read as the reverse complement.
GGTGATGCCCGTCTCCTGGGCAAACACGGTGGAAAAGTGGCTCTGGGAGATGCCCACCTCGCTGGCCACGTCCTGCAGCATCAGGTTCGGGTTGGCGAAGTTCTTGCTCAGGTACACGCGGGCCCGGCCCACGGGAGTGTCCCCCACGCCCTGGCCGCTGCGGTCCCGGCACTCGATGGCCGCGCGCAGCAGCGCCTTCACCGCCTCCAGCCCCGCGGCGTCCCCGGCCCGAAGCGCCTGGGCGATCAGCTCCTCGTCCAGCGCCTGCTGGGGATCGGCCCCGGCGTCCTCCACGATGCGCCGCGCCGCGATCACCGCCGCGATGCGCAGGTAGCCCATGGCCAGCTCCATGCCGCCGCCGCTGTCCGGCAGGGAGCCGGTGTACTCCGACAGGATGGCGTCCAGCTCCCCCTCCGGTGCGTACTGCAGCCGCTCGTACAGGGGAGAAAGCTCCAGGCTGTTCAGCTCGGTGGTGGCGTCGTTCAGCTCGCCCACGCCGATGATCCGCCGGTCAGCCCCCTGCCCCTCGGCCACGTGGCGCACGTGGCGGGCGGACTGCATGGAGCGGCGGATGTCGTAGTAGTCGTTCACGGTCTCGCCGATGGAGAGCAGCAGCCTTTCGCAGTTCTCCAGCTGGGGCAGGTGCGCCGCGGAGTTGGCGAAGGAGTAGGCGCGCTCCTCGGCATCCTGCTCGTTGTCGCCCAGCACCAGCGCCCGCGCCCCGTGGGGCATGCCGCAGGTGAACACGCTGCCGCCGGTGGCCTCCGCCAGGTCGTACAGGGAGGCCCGGGCCAGGGAGCGGCTCTCGTCCTTCAGCGGGAAGGCGATGTCGATGACCACATAGCAGTTGGCCGCCAGGTTCACGCCCATCTGGCGCATCTGGCGCATCAGCTGCTCGTCCTCAAAGCGGTCGCCCTCGTCGGTGAACAGCGAAGCCAGCAGCTTTTCCCGCAAAAAGCGGTTGCCGGACACCACGTCGCGGCGCAGGTTCTCCATGTTCTCCTGGGCGCTGCGCTCGGCGGCGATCTGCCCGGCCACCCGGGTCAGCGCCTTGCCCAGCTCCTGGGCCGTGATGGGCTTGAGCAGGTATTCCTTCACGCCCAGGGAGATGGCCTGCTGGGCATAGGAGAAGTCGTCGTAGCCGGAGAGGATCACCACGCCCACCCAGGGCATCATCCGCTTCACCTCCGTGCACAGCTGCACGCCGTCCATGAAGGGCATGCGGATGTCGGTGAGCAGTATGTCCGGGTTCAGGTCGCGGATCATCGGCAGGGCCATTTCCCCGTCCGGCGCCTCGCCCACCAGCTGGAAGCCGTTCTCCTCCCAGGGGAACGAGTTGCGCAGGTTCTCCCTGATGGCGATCTCGTCGTCAACCAGAAACACCTTCATCATTGGCGATTTCCTCCCTGGATTTCAGCGGCACCCGGAAGGAGACCTTCGTGCCTCCCTGGCCGCTCTCGATTTCAAGGCCCTTTTCCTGGTGATAGAAGAGCCGGATGCGCGTGTCCACGTTCCGCAGGCCGAAGCTGCTGCCCTCGGCCGGCGCGATGCCGGCGGCCATGGCCGGGGCCTCGCTGCGCATGGCGGCCAGCACCCGCCTCAGCTCCTCCCGGGTCATGCCCTTGCCGGTGTCCTCCACCACGAAGCGCACCTGGCCTCCCTCCCGGCGGGCGCTGACGCGGATGAAGCCGCCGCCCCGGCGGGTCTTGATGCCATGGTACAGGGCGTTCTCCACCAGCGGCTGCAGCAGGAGCTTGACAATGTAGCCGTCCTGCAGCTCCTCTGGGATGTCGATCTCGTAGTTCAGTATGTCGCGGTAGCGGGTCTTCTGGATGCTCAGGTAGCCGGACAGATGCCGCGCCTCCCGCTCCAGGGGGATCCAGTCCGCGCCGGAGGACAGGGTGATGCGGAAGAAGTCGCTCAGCGAGCGGGTGAGGTGGATGACCTCCTCGCTCTTGCCGCTCTCCGCCTGCCAGATGATGGCGTCCAGCGTGTTATAGAGGAAGTGGGGGTTGATCTGGGCCTGCAGCAGGCGCAGCTCCGACTTGGCCAGGTTCTCCTGCTCCAGGCGGCTGCGCTCAATGAGGCTCTCCAGCCGGTTGGCCATCACGTTGATCTGGTTGGCCAGCTCGCTGAGCTCTTCCACCTCCATGTCCGGCACACGGGCCTTCAGGTTGCCGCTGGTGAGCCGGAACACGCTGCCCTCCATCTGGTAGATGGCGCTGCTGATGGTGTCCGCCAGCCGGTGGGAGGCCTCCCCCGCCCAGAACAGCGCGATGCCCAGCAGCAGCACCTCCGCCAGGAACGCGATCCACACGATGCGCTGGATCCGGGCGCCGCTCCTGGACATGGCGTCGATCTCCACGGACACGAAGTCATCCAGCATGTCCGTCACCAGGTCGCCCACGTCGCGCACCTCGTCCACGATCAGCTCGATCTTGCTGATGGCCATGCCCTGGTCCATGCCCTCGCGCACCTGGTCGATGTAGCTGGACAGAGTGTCCATGGTGCGCCGGGCCACCGTCAATTGCAGATAGCCCGCGCCGGCGGCGTCCTCCAGCAGGCCGTCCAGCGTCTCGTTCACCGAGGCCAGCAAGTCGTCCACGCCGCTGTCGCCATAGCGCTGCTGGCCCGCCGCCACGGAGAACAGCCGCTCCGGCAGCTCCGTGCCCACGACGGGCTTCAGTCCGGACGCCGTCTCCATGCGGGACATGGCCCGCTGGTAGCGGGTGGACGTGATGAACATCAGCGACAGGCTGACCAGCACCGGGATCAGCAGCGCCAGGGCGATGGCCCGGGTGGTGCGGCCCAGCTGGCCGATGATGCTCTTGCGCCGCGAATGGCCCCTCATGTCAATATCCCCTCGGCGCCAGGCCGCTCAAATCGTCGAATTCGGTGAAGCTGGTCTCCTCCGGGTGGTTCTGCTTGGGGATCTCCTCGCCCCTGGACAGGGCGTCCACCATGGCCATCACGCTCTCGCCCAGTTCGGGCGTGCACTCCACGATGCAGTTGATGCGCCCCTCCTTCAGGGCGTCCACCGCCTCCTGCTGGCCATCCACGGAGATCAGCACCATGTCCCTGCCGGGGTTCAGCCCCGCCGCCTCCAGCACGTCCAGCGCGCCCAGGGTCATCTCGTCGTTGTGGGAATAGACCACGTCGATGCCCTCCGCGCCGTACTTGTCCAGCAGGTAGCGCATGCATTCCTCGCCCTTGGAGCGCAAAAAGTCGCCGGAGATGCTCTCGATCACGGTGAAGCGGTCATCCCCGTCGATGGCCTCCATGAAGCCCGCCTGCCGCTGGCGCATGGGGGTGGATTCCTCCGTACCGGTGATCTCCACCACGTTCAGGTGTTCCGCGCCCATGGCGTCGGCCTTCTTCAGCAGGAACTCGCCCGCCTTGCGGCCCTCGGCCAGGAAGTCCGCGCCGATGTAGGCAGTGTACAGGTCGTCGTCATCGGTCTCGATCATGCGGTCCATGATGATCACCGGGATGCCGGCGTTCTTCGCCTCGGTGAGCACGTTGTTCCAGCCGGTCTCCACGATGGGCGAGAACACGATCACGTCCACCTGGTAGGAGATGAACGATCGGATGGCCGCGATCTGCTTGTCCTGGCGCTGGTTGGCGTTGTCCAGCATCAGGCCGAAGCCCCAGCGCCTGGCCGCCTGCTCCATGCTGGCGGTGTTGCCGATGCGCCAGCCGCTCTCCGCGCCCAGCTGAGAAAAGCCCACCACCATCGCCGGCTGGGCGGGGCTGGCAGGCTTGGCCTCGCAGCCGCAGAGCAGCGCCGCGCACAGGGCCAGCGCAAGGGCCGCCAGCACGCGCCTGAAAAAGTGTTTCATGGGCATCCCTCCTGGAATAACAGGCCTGCAGGCCGTCCCGTGATATCGCCGCAGGGGCGCCGTTGCGGCGCCCGCCCTGGTACGAACCCCATGTTCTACCCGGCGGACGGCGCAACGCCGCCCCTATGATTGTGCATATACAAAGCGATCCATTTTTATGCCAACCCTTCCAGAGAAGCCTTTCCGTCCCTACGCCGCGGGCTTGTCGTCCTCTCCGGCATTCACGCGGCCGGGGGCGACGCCCTCGGTGCTCTCGGGCTGGAACAGGATCATCAGCGTGGCGAACAGGATCTTGATATCCTCGATGATGCTGGGCCGGGAGATGTACATCAGGTCCATCTGCAGCTTGTCATAGGGGTTGGTGTTGTACTTGCCGTACACCTGGGCATAGCCGGTGATGCCCGCCCGGGCCTGCAGCCGCAGGGCGAACTCCGGCATCTGCTTCTCGTATTCCGCGGCGATCTCCGGCCGCTCCGGCCGCGGGCCCACCAGGCTCATGCTGCCGCCCAGCACGTTGAACAGCTGGGGCAGCTCGTCCAGGCGGCAGCGGCGGATCCACTTGCCCACCTTCGTCACCCGGGCGTCCTCGTCGCCGGTGGAGAGCCGGGCCACGCCGTCCTGCTCCGCCGAGACCACCATCGACCGGAACTTCACGATCCGGAATTCCTTGCCGTCCTTGGTCAGGCGCGTCTGCCGATAGAACACCGGGCCGCCGTCGGACAGCTTGATGCACAGCGCCGTCACCAGCATCGCCGGGCCGAACAGCACCAGCAGGAACAGGCTCATCACCACGTCCAGCGCCCGCTTGGTCAGGAAGTACTCCGGCGGCGGGTTGTAGCGGTCCACCCGCATCATGGGCAGGTGGAACATGTGGATCTTCTTCGCGCCGCTCATGATCACGTCGCCCACGCGCGGGATGATGTACACCACGATGCCGTTGGCCACGCAGTACTTCATGATGACGTTGCGCTCCTTGCTGTGCACACCGCAGAGGAACACGTTGGTCAGCTTGTCCAGACGGCTCATGTCCTCCAGGCATTCCTCCACCGTGCAGGTGAACTGCACGTCGAACTTCTGCGTCATGCCGTAGCGGCCGAACAGGTCCTCCACGCCCCGGCGCATGTCGTAGACCACGCCGGTCTTCTGCCGGGCGTAGTTGGCGTAATACCAGCGGTTCGCGCCGACACACCACAGTATGCTCAACAGCAGCTGCGCCGCCATTGCGCCCAGCGCGGGTATCAGGTCCGGGAAGTGGTTGCTCATCAGCCACATCACCAGGAACATGAATGCGTCCGAAAAGAGTATGCTCAACGCCTGGGCATAGAACATATCCGAAACCCGCTTCAGCGATATGAGGAAGGCCTCATAGGCCCGGCCGAAGAAGGCATACAGCACCACGAACATCACCACGATGCCCGCCGCGCGGATGGGCGACGGGAACATCAGCACCTCGTAGATGTAGTGCGTCCACCAGACCAGCGCGAAGGGCAGTGTGGTCAGCGCCACGTTCGCCAGCTTCAACAGCCTGAGGCCAAAGTCATGGTGCAGATTCGCGCCTTTGCGGGGAGCCCGGGGCAGGCGCTGCTTGAACCATGCCTTTCCCCTCGCCTCGCGCGTCTGTCCGCGCCTCTGAGCGTCCATCCCTCACCACAACCTTTTTCCGTCGTTCTGCCGGGCGGCCCAGCCACCCAGCTTACATATATTATCACTTTGTATTTTAACCCTATGGAACAGCGTTGTCAAACGACATTATTGTGACCGCAAAATGATCTCCGGGCCGGCAGCCCAGCGCCCTCGGCCATCCCGGTCCCCCGCCCGGCGGCCATGCCAAAAATGACGCGGGGGACGGCATGCCTGCCGCCCCCGCTGTGGGGAACCCCATATTCCCTTTTTTACTCGTCCAGCTCGAACTCCTCCTCGTCGCCGTCATCCTCCTCGTCGTCCGAGGGAGCAACGGGCGTCTCCAGCGGCGCCTCGATGCCGCCGGTGCGGAAGCTCTCGCGGATCTTCGCCTCCACCTCGTCGAAGGCCTCCGGGTTGTCCCGGAAGTACCGGCGGGCGTTGTCCCGGCCCTGGCCAATGCGCTCGCCCTTGTAGGAGTAGAAGGAGCCCGACTTCTGCACCAGGTCCTGCTCCACGGCGATGTCCAGCAGCTCGCCCTCGCGGCTGATGCCCTCGCCGTACAGCATGTCCACCACGCAGGTGCGGAAGGGCGGCGCCACCTTGTTCTTGACGATCTTGATCTTCGTACGGTTGCCGACGATCTCCTTGCCCTCCTTGATGGCCTCGCTCTTGCGGATGTCGATGCGCACGGAGGCGTAGAACTTCAGCGCCTTGCCGCCGGTGGTGGTCTCGGGGTTGCCGTACATCACGCCCACCTTCTCGCGCAGTTGGTTGATGAAGATGACCACGGCGTTGGTCTTTGAGATCACGCCGGTCAACTTGCGCAGCGCCTGGCTCATCAGGCGGGCCTGCAGGCCCACGTGGCTGTCGCCCATGTCGCCCTCGATCTCGGCCTTGGGCACCAGCGCGGCCACGCTGTCCACCACCACGATGTCGATGGCGCCGGAGCGCACCAGCGCCTCGCAGATGTCCAGCGCCTGCTCGCCGTTGTCCGGCTGGGACACATACAGCTCGTCGATGTCCACGCCCAGCTTGGAGGCGTAGACCGGATCCAGCGCGTGCTCGGCGTCGATGAACGCCGCGGTGCCGCCGGCCTTCTGGGCCTGGGCCACGCAGTGCAGCGCCACGGTGGTCTTACCGGAGGACTCCGGCCCGTAGATCTCCACGATGCGGCCCTTGGGAAGTCCGCCCACGCCCAGCGCGAAGTCCAGCTGCAGGCTGCCGGTGGGGATGACCTCCACCTGCATGTTGCTGGCGGCGGTGCCCAGCTTCATCACCGAGCCCTTGCCGAAATCCTTCTCGATCTTGCCCAGCGCCACTTCCAGCGCCTTTTTCCTGTCGTCACCGAACTTCTGAATCGCGGGCTTCTTCTCCGCCTTCTTATCCGCTGCCATCTGGGTATCCTCCAAATTTATATTCGCGGGAAAATCCCGCCAACTGTGTGCCGTTTACAGTACCCATTATAGCACACAGTCGGCGGGATTGGAACCGAACATATGTTTAAATTTTATCGAACTACTGTTCGATGTTCTCCCCGGCATAGTCCAGCAGCGCAGTGGCGTGAGCCTTGGCCTCCGGGTCGGTGATCACCCGGTCAAACCTCTGGTTATCGCTGATGATGCGCCCGGTCTGCTCGTTCACCTCGCTGTAGGTGGCGCTCATGCGCGTGCCCACGGCGTCGTTGAATACGGTCACGCTTGTGATGATCTTCATGCTTGCATCCTCCCCTCATAAATCTGTTCGATGTGATCCAGCGCCATCGCGCCGAAGTCACTGTCCGTGCCCTTCGTCTCTCCGATCGGCGCGTCCAACCGGCGCTGGTCGAAGTCTCTCTGCCTGCCCTTGAGCTCCCAGCCGAACTGCAGCCCCGGCGTGCCCTCCACGATGAAGCACCCCGGCCGCCGTTCGGACACCCGGCAGTCCCCGCTTCCATAACCCTGCAGGAACACCTGGTATTGTCCGTCCGCGATGGTCTGGGCAAACACGGGATCCAGCCAGACATAACACCGGCCGTCGTCTGCGATCACGCCCTCCCCCACGTCGCCGAACATCGGCACAGGCGTCTCATAGCAGTACAGCAGCCGCTCGGCATAGTCCTCCGTCTCCACCAGGCGGTTCTTGCTGCCCTTTACGGTCAGGCTGCCCTGGATCTCCGCGTCCCGCAGGGTGGTCAGCTTGTAGTCCACCTGCAGCGTCCGCCAACAGCGGGTCGGCACGTCCATCTGCACCTGCTTCTGGTTCACCGTGTAAACGACCTGGAAGGGGAAGGCGTTCGCGCCTTCCTCGTCGTAACAGCGCACGTGCATTCCGCCGTTGTAGCTATAGATCATCGTCCGCATGGTGTTGTCCCAGTAAAAGTGGACGCCCTGCGCGAACAACTCTGTTTTCATCAGGTTGTTATTCGTGCCGGTCATGTTGTACGAAACGCCGTCTCTGCCTATGTACGCCCCCGTGCTCCCCACGGCCTGCGAGCCGTACTGCAGCGCCCCGTTGTCCAGGGTAAAGTCGCCGATGACGCCCTTCTTGGTCACGAACTCGCTGTTGTTTCCATCCAGTACCCAGTAGTTCTTGCCGCTGACGTCGGAGATCACGCCCGCCCGGATCAGGTTGGCGTTCAGCGTTCCCGTGTCGATGTAGGTGCCGTTGATGTACAGCTTCCCGTCCTTCAGGTAGATGCCCTGCACCTCGCCGTTATTGGTCAGCCGGTTGAACACGCCCTGCTGGTTCAGCGCCGCGTCCAGCGCCGCCGTCACCGCGTTGGCCCGGGCCTCGGCGGCGGCCACGTCGGCCCCGTCCGCCTTGGTCTTTTCCAGTGTATCCACCTGCTCATACAGCTGCTTCAGCCGGTCGGCGGTGCCCACGTAGGGATATTCGTCCGCCAGCTCCTCCGGCTCCGGCGCGGAAATATCGCCCCGAAAGGCCAGCGCCAGCGTGGCGGTCTCGCTGTAGAGCGCGCTGACCACGTCCGCCTTGCTGCGCAGGCTGTCGCCCAGCTCCATCGCCGGGTCGTAGATCGCGCCGGTCAGCGAAAACGGCTGGTACAGCACGCCGATCAGCCGCCCCGCCAGCCAATTCAGAGCACCGTCGGTGGCATAGGGCGATGCGATGTCGATCACCAGGCCGCCCTCCGTGCCGATCAGCCGCTCCCCGTCCAGGCCCGTCGCCCGAATCCCGGTGACGGCCTGCGCCGCCCCGGCAAACACGCCGCCCAGTACGCCCACCACCTCCGCCGCGCCGGTCGTCTCCGGCGTCGCCAGCGGCACCAGCCGCAGCCTGTTCTCCGGCGTCAGCGCCCAGTTGCCGCCGTGGACGGAGGCGATGTCCCCCAGCACGTCCCGGATCGTCGAGCCCGGCTTCAGCGCCAGGATCCTGTAGTCGTCCCCGGTTCGAATCTCCGTGCGCGCGTCCATCTCCACGCCCAGCGCCAGGGCGATGTCCGCCGCCACCTGCGCCATGCTCCGCGGCCACGCGCCTTCCTCGGGAAACGCTGCGTTGGCCTTCAGCATCCCGTCGTAGCACTCCAGCGCCACCAGACCGGTCACGGCATCCCTTGAGCGGTGGCTCACGTAGAACGTGCCCGCGTCCAGCCACTCGCTCACCATCTCCCCGCTGGACAGCCGCATCCGCACGACCACCTCAGCCGCCCGTGGAATGGTGTCCGGCGACAGCACCGACAGCTGGCAGCTGGCCGCCACGACGTTGCCCACGCCCAGCCCGTTCTGCGTCAGCCCCCGGCGAATCACCGGCGCGGAGATCGCCGCGTACTCCCGGCCGTCGATCACCGCCACCGTCTCCAGCCGCGCCGTGCCCGTCGCCGCCAGTTCCCGCCACGTCTCGCTCACATTCCGCACCGCTCCACCTCCTCGTTCTCTCTCCAGCGGCGTTGCGCCGCCCGCCAAGCCTCCCCTCCAGGGAAAGCCGCCCTTCTTTATCCTCGCCTCCCCTTTCCGGGAAGCCGCGCCTCTTTATCCTTGCCTCCCCTTTCAAGGGGAGGTGGCGCGAAGCGCCGGAGGGGTTCTCCCCTGCCGCTCCGCCTTTCCTCCAAAGCATCGGAATGACTCTCGCCCTCCTCTCCTGTAGGGGCGGCGTTGCGCCGCCCGCCAAGCCTTCCCCTTCAGGGAAAGGTAGCCCCGCGCAGCGGGGTCGGAAGAGGTCGTCCCCTCTCCTACCGCTCCGTCATGCTGAAGCTCATCCCGTCGTACACCGGCGCGCCGGTATTCCTGTCGTACCGCTGTGCCCCGAACGGCACCGACGATGTGTAAAACGTCCGCGTCGCCTCCTGCCCGGTGGTCGGGTCCAGCACCGTGGCCTGGTAATACTGCCCGGAGATGTCCTCCAGCAGCTGCCGGTGCACCGCCTCGGTCAGCCGCAGCAGCTTCACCTCCCACTTCTGCTTCACCGCGATCCGCGTCCTGTACATCAGCCCCGTCTGCACGTCCCGGCCGCTGCCGTCCGCGTCCAGATCGTTCCGGCTGGGGTTCAGCTCCTCCACATACCGGGCGTAGTCGTGCCCGTTGATCCTCAAGACCGGCCTTGCCATCCCTTCACCTCCAAAGCCTCCCCGCCGCAGCGAAGCGGCGGCACGCTCCCGCTATATCCTCAACGGGCTGGCGCTGTACATCTGCGTCCGCCGGTTGATCTCGTCGATGATCCTCTGGGCGCTCACGCCGCCCTCGCTCCTTGCGCCTTGCAACGCGTTCACCGCCTGCACGATGGCGCTGGTTTGCGCGCCGATCACGCTGATGATCGTCTGGATCAGGTCCGCGTTGTTGGCATCCATAGCGCCGCGCAGCTCCGCGTCCCCGCGTCCCTGCCGCGACGCCTCGTAAGGCGCGATGGCCCCCGTCGCCGCCACCGGCGTCACCAGCCGCACCGTGCCCTCGATGGCGCTCAGCCGCCGCAGCACCGCCGCGTCCGCGCCGGGCGTGCCGATGGCCGCAATGCCGCCCAGCAGCGCGCCCGTGCACAGGGCCATGTGTCCCGCCAGGAACCGCCCCAGCGCGTTCACCGCCTGAGCCATTCCGCTGACCACCGCGCCGTAGATCGCCTGGGCCATCTGGCTCTTGTTCAGTATCTCGGTGCGCCCGTTCACGTGGCCCACCACCTCCGGCCCGGCCTCGCCCGCCACGAACAGGCTGCCGTGGGCCCGGCCCGTGCCGCCGGCGTACTTGTTCACATTGCGCCACCATCCGGCCCGCCCGCCGTCCATGATCGCGCCGCCGCCGGCGAATGCCAGCACCCTGCCGCCCGCGGTGATGATACCGCCGGAGGCCAGTCCCAGCGCCTTCGCGACCCGCGCGGACACCTTGTTCACCGTGTCCACCACCAGCGACACCTTCGTGGTCACCTGCGTGCCCACGTAATCCGCCAGGCTGCTCCAGCCGTTTTTGCGCAGCGACACCCAGGCCGTCACCGAATCCCCCACGAAGGAGGAAATGCTGTTCCAGCCCCAGCGCGCCAGCTGGGTCCACACGGTCAGGTCTTCGCCCACGAAATCCTCAAGGCTGCTCCAGCCCCACCGCTCCAGGCTCGTGCGCACGCTCACCGCCTCGCCCACGAAATCCGCGATGCTGCTCCAGCCGCTCTTCTTCAGGCTCGTCTTCACGCTCAGGCTGTCGCCCACGAACCCGGCCAGGCTCGTCCAGCCGCTCTTCACCAGGCCCGTCCTCACGTTCAGGCTGTCCCCCACGAACCCGTTCAGGCTCGTCCAGCCGCTCTTTGTCAGGCTCGTCTTCACGCTCACCGCGTCGCCCACGAACGCCGCCAGGCTCGACCAGCCCTGCTTTACCAGGCTCGTCCTCACGCTCAACGCACTGCCCACGAAGCCCGCCAGGCTCGTCCAGCCCTGCTTCGCCAGCGCCACCGCCGCCGTTAGCCGGTCGCCCACAAAGCCCGACAGGCTGCTCCAGCCCTTCTTCACCAGCCGGATGCCGATCTCCGTCTCACCCTGCCGGCCGCCTCCCAGGCCCAATCCCTGCAGCCCGCCGCCCAGGTTGAGCAAACCGCCCAGACCGCCCAGCTTGGACACCGCCGTGGACAGCAGCGTCCACAGCTTCCCGGCGATGGTGTCCCAGTCCACCTCGTCCAGCGCCCTGGCGATCCCCGCGGCCAGCCCGTCCGCGTCGAAGCCCCGCAGAAAGGCGATGCCGAAGTCCAGCAGCCCCTGGATCGTGCGGTTCAGCCACTGTCCCAGCGCCGTCCAGTCCACCTTCTTCACCAGCGCATTTACAGCCCTGGAAAGCGCCGCACCGGCGCCGCTCCAGTCGAATTCCGTCACCGCGGTCTTCAGCGCGCCCAGCGCGTCGGAGATCCGCCCGCCCAGGAACGCCCCCAGCTCCGCCCAATCCACCTTCGCGATGAACCGGTTCAGCCCCTGGGTGATCGAAAGCGCCACACCCGACCAGTCGATGGCCTCCATGACCTCGCCCGTCGCGCGCACAAAGCTCCCCAGCCCCTGGGCCAGCTTGTCGCCCAGCGCCCGCCAGTCGAACGTCGCCGCCGCGTTGGCCAGCACCGTCAGCTTCATGGTCAGCAGCCGGCTCAGCATCTCACCCAGCACATCGAAGTCGATCTCGCGGATCGCGCCGTTCAGCCCCTCGCCGATGGCCTGGCCCACCTGTGCGAAATGCACGCCCGACAGCAGCCGGTTGGCCGTGCGCAGCAGCGTGTCGATGCCGTCGCCCAGCGCGCCGCCCACGTCCGTCCAGTTCACGCCGTCCACCAGGGCGTTGAACGCCGCGCAAAAGCCGTCCACCACCTTCGTGACGCTCGCGCCCACGTTCTCCCAGCGGATCAGCGCCCGCGCCTTTTCGATGGCGCCGTTCAGCCCGTTTGCGATGGCCCTTCCCACGCCGTCGTAGTTCCCCGCCTCGAACAGCCTGCGCAGCTTCTCGCCGAAGGCGCGGATCCCGCCGTCGATGGGCGCCAGCGACACCTGGTCCGCCAGCATGTCCGCCGCGCCGGCCGCGCCGCCGCTCCCGCCGGATCCCGCCCTGTCCTTTCTCAATATGTCCAGCTCGTCAAAGCTGGCCAGCTGCCGCTCCAGCGCCCGCGCCGCCCCGGTGGTCTTTTTCAGGCTCCCGGCATACGCCCGCTGCGCGCCGGCGGCCCGGATAAAGCCGTTCTGCCCCATCAGCGCCGCCATGAACGCCCCCATGCCGTAAACCGCCCGGGACAGCAGGTTCGTCAGCGCCGTCAGCGCCGGAGCCGCCGCCGTGGCGATGGGCACAAAGGCGTCCCGCGCGTTCCGCTTCAATTCAAACAGCGCGTAGCTCAAACCGTTCAGCCGGTCCTTGGCCCGCTCCCAGGCCCCGGCCGTATCCCCGAAGGCCGCCAGCTGCTCATCCCGCAGCGCCTCAACTGCCCGCACCGACTTGCCCACTGCGCTGATATAGCCACCCGTGATCGACCGCAGCTGTCCGCCCAGCCGCCTCGACGCCCGATCCAGCGACTTCGCCGCGTCCGCCATCCGCTGGGCGTCCTTGCGCAGATCGCCATTCCCCGGTGCCGCTTCGATCACGATCGCTCCCGCATTTCTCGCCAAACGCACCCCTCCTTTCCATCTATATCAAACAACCCGTTTCCCCTCGCCTTCCCCTTTAGGGGAAGGTGGCGCGCAGCGCCGGAAGAGGTCGCCACCCCAACCGCCATCCGCCCTGCCTTATGGAAACGACGCCAACCTCTATCCCAACAGTCTCTCCAGCCGCTCCTTCTCCGCTTCCTCCGCCGCGCTCAGCCTCGGCCTGATCCTGCAAATCCCGCTGTTTCTCCGCCAGAAATCCCTCTCCCAGGGCTCCAGCTTCTCACCCCGCGCCTTCTTCTGCCGCAGCGCCAGCACCGTGGCATACACCGATTCCCTTATCTCCATGAACAGCCCCAGGAACGTCCACCAGTGCAGAAACTCCGCGTCCCGCACCTCATATCCCGCCGCCCGGTTTACCGCCGGGAACAGCAGCGGCGCGTCCTGCTCCCAGTCCACGGTCCGCGGCCCGCCCTGGCCGCCCAGCCCGTGGTCGATGAACGTCACCGCCGCGCGATACGCCTCCGCGTACACCCCCGGCTCCATCTCCGCAAAATCCACATACAGGTTGTGCAGGCACACATACGCCTTCTCCGCCTCCGTCAGCTCCGGGTCGTCGAAGGCGTCCAGTATGTTCAGCACCTCCCGGAAATCGGAGCGGATCGCCCACGTCCGCCCGCCGGCCTCCAGCGCCCGGGGGAGCTCATATGCGCTCATTTTTTCAGATATTTCGCCGCCCGGCCGGAGAACTTCGCGGTCTCCTCGTCGAACTGCGCCGAGATGTACTCGCCCACGGCCTTCAACACCGTCTCGCAGTAAAACGCGCCGCCCACGGGGCTGAAGGGGTGCATGCTCCCGAAGAACGCCCCCGCCGCGTCGCCGCCGAACAGCTCGTTCACCGCCGCGTACAGCCGCTTCTCCGCCTCCCTGAGCGCCTCGGCCTGCCTGTCCTCGTCCTCCCCGGCAAACTGCTCCAGCGGCTTCGTGATCTCATCGAATCGCTCCACCATCCGGTTATATCGCCCGATGATGCCGATGTCCGTCGGATGGAACGAAAACACGCCGATCTCCTCGCCCTGGGCGTTCTGGATCGGCACCCGGCGGCTGCCGTCGTCCACCACGATCGCCGTCATCGATTCCGTCTTCTTTTTCATATGATCTCACTCCTTTTCCCATAGGCCTTTCCCATTCACCGCCCTGCCTTCCCCTTCAGGGGCATTGAGCGCCCGGAAAAGTGTCCAGTGGACACTTTTCAGCAAGATGGGGCCGAAGGCCCGCGGCAAATGCCCCCGAAGGGGGCGGAAGAGGTCGTCCCCCTTCCCCGCCCCTTCAGCTCGCCGTTGGTGAAGCCCCGCGGCCTCAATCCTCCACGAAGCTGGCCGGGGTCTCGCCGCTGGCCGGGGTGAACTTGCCCTTCACCTTGTCGCCCACGTAATTCACCGTGAACGGGATCTGGTAGCCGCTGGTGTCCCCGCCGTAGCTGGTGGGCACCACGTAGCACTCCTGCCTGTACGCCACGAACTTGTCGTCTCCGGCGTCCTCCCACAGGTGCACCTCCAGGGCGCTGGTCTTGCAGCCGTCGTCGGTGGCCTGGGTGTCCACGATCTGCTGCAGGCGCTCGAACAGCGCGTCGCCCACCTCGGCGTAGAACGGCTCGGCGTCGGCGGTGATCTCATAGCCGTTGTGCACGAAGCTGTTGTTGCCCAGGATGTTCTTCTTCTTTTCGGTGTCGGGGTTCAGCTCCACGTTGAACTCCTCCAGGTCCTTGCCCACGCGATACCAGCTGGGCGTCTGTCCGCCGAAGCTGGTGTCCAGGAAGTGGGCCATGTACTTTCTCGCGATCTTGCCGGTGATGTTTTCAGACATACTCATACCCTCCTGTCAAATTCAGTCCATTTCGCATTCCACGCGGAGCCGCAGCCGGTACCGCGCGGTCCCCTTGCCGATCTCCTCCACGGCCGCCGATGTCGCGGGCAGCACCGCCGTCACGCGCCCGCCGTTCCACTGGGGCAGGTCGCCCGCGGCGCTCCTCTCCCGCACCCACGCCGCCGCCTCGTCCAACCGACCAAGGTTCTCCATGTTCCCCGCGGGATCCCCACTGTGGATCCCGCGGAAATCCAGGCCGTACTCCCGGCTCTGACGGCGCGCCAGCGCCGTCTCTCCCAGGATGTTCTCCCGGCGCTTCAGCTCCGTCGCCAGGCTGCAAATCGCCCAGCTCCCGGCCTCCGCGCCCAGGTAGTCCACGCCAAACGCCGCCTCGCAGTCAATGGCCGGGCAGTCCCTCAGCCATGCCCGCAGCGCCCGCGCGTCCATGTTGTTCGCCATGCTCTCCCTCCTCACGCGCCGGTGAGCCGCCAGTGCCCGCCGCGGGGTGCGCCGGTGTTGTCGGTCACGCCCAGCACGGTGAAGCACTCGGCAAACGCCGCCTTCAGCGCCGCCGGCGTCCAATCGCCGCCCGTCACGCGCCCCTTCACGGCGATGTCGCCGCCCTGGAGGGTGAATCCCTCGCCGCCCGCGCGCCAGGCCACCGGGTCTACATACGCCCTGCCACCGAAGTCCGCGTCCACGGGGATTCGCACCGTCACCTCGTCCGCGGCCATCAGGCCGCCCTCCGCGTCGATCACCACCCGCTGTCCCCGGTGCCAGGAGCAGCCCGCGATCACCGTCGGCAGGTACACAAACCTGCCCGTTTCACCGTCCCGCCGCGCGTTGAACAGCGTGATCGTCTCATTGCAGCCCCGCATCAGCCAAGCCTCCCGAGTAGGTCAACGGCACGCCGCCATCGTCACAAACTCCGCCCAGCAGCGCCCGGATCTCCCCGTTCGCCGCCCGGTTGACGGCCTCCCAGCGCTCCCCGGCGCTCTGATAGGTCTCGGAATAGCCGTCCACGGAAAACCCCGCCATGCCCTCCGACGCCGCCATCGCCTGCGCGCCGCTCGCGGCGGATACCCCGATGGCGACCATCATCGCGTCCTTCACTGCCTCGGGCACCTCCGCCATGCGCCTCACCCGGCCGTAGGTCATCGCGTCCACGCGGCTCCTGGCCCGCGCCTCGCAGGCCCTGAACTCCGCCTCCGCCAGCGTCCCGCCCCGTGCCAGGTATTCGTCATAGCTCAAATACTCCGCCATCCTCCACCTCCATTCAATCTCTCCATAGCCATCCCCTTCAGGGGTTCGAGCGCCCGGAAAACAGTTCTGTGGACAGTTTTCAGCAAGAACGGGCCCGGTCGTGCGCGATGGGACCCAATGCGCCAGCGTTGGGCGCACGCGTTTGGTCAGGCCCCAGTGCCTGGCCGCAGGCCAGACGGAAGAGATCGCCTTCCCTCTTCCCGCCTGGAACCAGCGTCGCTACAGAACGCCCCCTTGGCTCGCCCCCGTGAAGGGGAGAGCTGGCAGCGCGAAGCGCTGACTGAGAGGGGGCTCCATCCCCAACTCCTTACGCCGCCGCGTTCACGATGATCCCGCCCGCGCGGTTGTTCAGCCGGAACGCGCCGTAGTAATAGCGCTCATAGTACAGGTACTTGCCCTTGCTCTGGGCCGTGGGCTCGGACATCATCGCCACTTCGTACTTCACCGGCGCGGCCACGGCCTCCGGGTCCACGATGATCATGTTGATCTGCCTGGCGCCTTCCGCGGGCGTCCAGCCCTCGGTGAACACATAGGCCGACTTCATCAGCTCCGCCGGCACCTCGCGGATCTGCACGCCGTCCAGGCAGGACACATTGCGATCCACGCTGCGCCCGTCGCCGCTCACGTCCATGTACCGGGTCAGTCCCGCCGCCTGCTTCAGCAGCCGATAGGTCACCGGCGTCACATAGGCGTGCACGCGGTCGCGATTGGCGCGGGCGTTGGCCAGGGACTCCATGTAGCCGTCCCACTTGTTCAGGATGTTCTCCGCGGTCAGTATGGAGGTGTCCGGCGTGGCAAAGCTGTAGAGCTTCGAGGCCAGATAGGCGTCCATCTCGGGCACCTTCTGCTGCTCGGTGAAGGCCTTGGTCACGTTGGCGATGGTGGCCACCATGTTGGTCTCGTCCATGTCCATGGGGTCCACCAGCGTGTCCCACTCGCGGTCCATCTCCAGGTGCACCGCCTGCACTCTGTTGTTCCAGTTGCGGTTGAACGTGCCCGTCACCTGGTCGCGCTCGGTCGCCCGGGCGCCGGAGGTGGTCAGGCTGGGAATGTACATCGTGCTGCCCATGCCGGGCTTGTACAGGTTGGCGCTGTTCGCGCCCCAGATCTCCCCGAAGTAGGAGATATAGGGATACGCTTCGGCCATCGCGCGGCTGTAATCCGCCGCATAGTTCACGTTCTGCTTGGTGAAAGCCATACAATCATCCTCTCTTATCTATTTCCACGCGGGTCTCCCCGCACATGGATCCACATCGTTTCGCCTTCCCGGTCTATCGTTCCGGATGGGTTATCTCACTTCCCAAAGGCCTCCCTCCCCGAGGGAGGTGGCAGCCACAGGCTGGCGGAGGGAGTTTCCCCATCCAGATTCCCGCCTCCAACGCACCGCTCCGTCAGTCAGCCTTCTTCAAAAAGGAAATGTCCTTCAGCGCCGGTGGGGTTCTCCCCTATCGCCTGCCGCCAAACCCCCACGCCACGCGGAACTGCTCCGCCGCGCCAACGCTTCCCCGGGGCATGCTCCCTCGCACGGGCCCGCCGAACCTCGCCGGACGCTGTGCCGCCTCCCCGTCGATGAAGTACTCCTCATACTCCTTCCGGATCTGCGCCAGCTGTTCCTCCACGGGCTTTGCCCCCGGATCGCGGTCCAGCATCGCGTACACCTGCTCGCGGAACTTGGGCTTCACGTCCTCGAACGCCTCGCCGCAGATGGCCCGCAGCATATCCCGCTCCGCCTCCAGCCGCGCCACGGCCTCGCCGTCCACGCCAGCCAGCGCCTCGGCCACAGCCTCCTCCGCCAGCCTTCGGGCTTCCTCCCCGGACACCATGCCCGCCACGGCCTCGTCCACCTGCCGCTGAACCTCTTCCCGCGGCACCATGCCCGAAACCTCCGCGCTCACGGCCGCCTCATGCGCCGCCAGCACTTCTTCCACCTGATCCTCCGGCACCCCGTGCCCGATCAAAAACTCCCGGTCAAACTCCGCCATGTCCTCTCCTCCTTCTCCCGCTCAGAAATGACCCTGCACCGCTTCGTCAACCCCTTGCCTCCCCACCGCAGTGGGGAGGTGCCCCGCAGGGGCGGTGGGGCACCCTAATCCCCTCGTCCTTACGTCCTCTCCTCGCTCAGCCTTCGCAGCTCCTCCTCGGCCTCCTTCTCGGTCATCCCCTGCCCGTACTTCGCGTCCGTCAGGAACCTGAACCGGCTCAGCAGCCCCGCCTCCACCAGCTTCACGCCCTCGGCGATATTGGTCTGCCGATCCTGGGTCACGCCGTCGTCGAACACCGCCTTCACCTGATAGCCGCCTGCGGCCAGGCGCTCCACCGGCTGTCCTTCCCAGCGCAGCCCGTAGAGGATCGCCACGCCGATGATGTTCCTCGCCAGCTGCTCCAGCGCCGGCGCCAGCTGGTTCTGCACGGTCCTGATGGTCTTGTAGGTCTTGCTGTTCTCGCTCACCACCTCGGTGGCGGTCCTTAAACCGCCGTGACCGTCAAAGCTGAACGTCCCCGCCGAAAACCCCAGCTGCAAACACAGGATCGACAGAAACGCGTTCAGCGCCGCCACGTGCTCTTCCACCCGCAGCTCCACGCTGTTGTCCTGGATGCGCAGCTCACCCGCGTCATCGGTGGCCAGCGCCTCATACACCCGATCCCCCGGATCGAAGTAGCGCCGCATCTCGCCGGTGCCCGGGTCGGCCACCGTCCGCACGCACCGCGCCGGCACGATGATCCGCTTCTTCCCCAGCTCAAACTCCTGCACGAAGCTGTCGTAGCAGATGTCCAGCGCCCGCAGGGTCTCCAGGGCGTTGCCGTAGATGCTCACGCCCAGGGGGCTGTCGTCGTCCAGGTTGTTGGCGATGGGCGTGCGCCAGTAGGTGAACAGCGCGTCGCCGCTATGCAGCTCGGTGTGCTCTGCCAGCTCCGGGTACACCGCCTCCAGCGGATACCGCGCGCCCAGCACATCCCGACCCGCGCCGGGACCCATCTCCGAGCGATACACCTCGTTGTCCACCCGATACGCCCCGCCGTCCCGCCGGTGCCACTCCAGCCGCGTATACCAGTGCCCGTCCCGCGCCTCCCGCGAGATGAACACCGCCTCCTTCACCCGGCTGTTGTCCCAGGCCAGCGGCACAAACTGATCCGCCAGGCAGTATCCGATCCGGATCGACGCCGCCTCCCCCGATGCCTTCCCCTTCAGGGGGTTCGGGCGCCCGGAAAGCAGTCCTGTGGACTGTTTCCCGCGAGAACGGGCCGGCAGGCCCCAGTGGCTGGCCGCAGGCCAGACGGAAGAGGTTGTCTCCTCATCTCCCCCTTTGGGCGCATCGCTCCGCGGCCCGCCTTGCCTCACCCCCGTGAGGGGGAGAGGTGCCCGCAGGGCGGAGAGGGGGCCTTCATCCCCCGCGCCGCGTGAGCCGTCGCTCTCCTCCACCCACACCTTCATCGCCGCGCCGCCCAGGGCCAGCCCCTGCTCAATCAGCTGCTGCATCTTCTCGCCAAACCCGTTCTCCCGCAGCACCGCGTGCACGAACCGATCCAGCGGATCGCCCCCGTCCGCGCCCGCCGCGTTCGAGCTCACCCTTATGTCGCACTGCTCGCCCCACACCAGCCCCGCCAGCTCCGCCGACACGGCCTTGGCCGCGTTCAGCCGATACAGCTGACGCGTGGCCTTGGGGTTGGCGATGGTCGGCGCGCTCACCAGGTGCCACGGCGCGTAGCTTCCCCGATACAGCGCCTTCCACACGAAGATGCCCTCGTCGTAGAACCGCCGCCACTCGGGCACGCCGCTCACCTCAAACACATCCCTGAACTCGCGGCTCAGCCCCATGTCCGCGCCCGCCTTCGCCATCAACCTCCGCCCCCTTCTCAACAGTTTCCCATACCAATTCATCATCACACCTTCTCCCCAAAATCCTCCCTCCCCGAGGGAGGTAGCAGCCGCAGGCTGACGGAGGGAGTTCTCCCCCTCGCCTCCCCATCAAACGGGATGCAGCCCGCAGGCCCGGAGGGGTTCCCCATCACAACAAATACCCGATCTCCCGCTCCAGCGCGTACTCCATGGCATCCAGGCTGTCGATGTTCGTCGTCCCGTCGTCCAGCCGCACGTCCTTGGTCGCCTTCGCCCGATCCCACACCGCGCCCAGCAGCGCGCCGATGGTCTCCCGGCACTCGCTTCTCACGAAGAACCGCCCCTCGCCCATCAGCAGGCACACTGCCCGGATCCGCTCGTTGATGGGCTTCTTCAGCGCGGCCCCCACGTTCACCGGCAGCCGCGCCGCCGCGGCGGCGTTCCTCAATCCATTGATCAGCGTCTGCTCCGCGCTGTCGCACCAGGCGTCCGTCACCAGCCACCGCGCCTGGCACCGCTTCACGAACTCCACAAAGTCCTCCGCCAGCGCTGTGGGCGTCAGGGCGTCCTTCTGCCGATACTCATCCAGCACCACCACCGCCCCCTGCCCGGTGAACCCCAGGCAGCAAAACGCGTGGGCGCTGGTCCCTCCGCCGAAGTCCACGCCGATGGCCGCGCTTCGGATCCCGCCCGGCACCTCATCCACGATGAACCGCTCCGGCCCGTCCGCGAATTGCCGGTACACCAGTCCCTCCGCCGCGGCCCGCTCGCCCAGGATGTCCCGCCGGTACCACACCGAATTCACGTCATACCGGCTCTCGATCTCCCGCAGCCGCTCCGACGTGATCGTGGCGTTGTCCCGGATCGTGAAGTGCTCATACAGATACCCGCCCGCCAGTCCGTCCCGGCGATACTTGTCGATGTAATCCCGATAGATCGGCGCGCCCGGCCCGCAGGGGTTCAGGTCCCACAGTGTCAGCGGCCGCTTTGCCGCGATCTGCCGCCCCGACGCCACCTTCACGAAGCTGGTCCGGCTGTCCGGCCCGTCGTAATGCTCGTTGATCTCCGTGGCGATCCACAGCCCGTAGCTGTTGCCCAATATCCTTCGGTAGCTGTCCGACCGCCCGCCCCCGGCGAAGATCACGATCTTCTCCCCGGTGGCGGTCTTTATGAACAGCGCCTCGTTGTCCTTGTACCGCCCCCAGCGGCACCGCCCGCGGAAAAGATTCTCCAGCCCGAACCCGTTGCACACGCCGATGTTCAGCTTCGCATTGGCGATGGTGGCCCCGCTGGCCAGGTGGAACCGGTCCGGCGACCTTTCCAGGTAGGCCGCCGCGATCACGCAGTGGTCGATGGTCTTTCCGCTTCGGATCGCCCCCTCCGCCACGCACATCCGCTGCTTCATCGCCGCCCGGATGTACCGCCGGTGCTTCTCGCTGAACGTCCCCCACGGAATCGTCGCCGTCCTGGTCACAATCCATCCTTCCCTTCAAAGCCTGCACATTCCCCAAAGCCTCCCTCCCCGAGGGAGGTGGCAGCCCGAAGGGCTGACGGAAGAGTTCGCCTCCCCTCGCCCCTTCCGGGAGCGGGCATCCAAATGCCCCTGCGAGTTTTCACTCCCCTTCCCCCTTCAGCGCCTCCGCCAGCACGCTCAAATCCTCCACATCCCCGCCAGCGACGCCGCCGGCCTCCGGGGCCTCGGCCAAGTCCTTGTATGCCGCGGTCAGATCCCTCAACTTAAACAGCGTGGTCGAACCGTCCTCCCGTGTCGCGCCCTTCACCTCGGTCACCGCCCCGTCCGGGATCGCGTCCGCCACCTTCTCCAGCCGCACCAGCAGCTTCTTCCTCAGCCGCGCGGCAATCCGGGTATTCCCGGTCAACCGCGCCGCGCGCTTCACTCCATCGCCCAAATCCATCCGCCCCCTTCGCAGATGGATCCATATGCCGCCAAAACCCGTTTTCTCTGTCGCGCTCATTCCGGCACGACCACCTGCGCCAGGGCCCGCGCGTGCATGTGCCACAGCCAGTCCTGGGAAAAGTGCATCCGGTCCGATATCCTCTGCCAGTTCCAGCCGTTCAGATACCGATACTTCAGCACGTCCCGATACTGCCCGTCCTCCACCCGGTCGATCGCCCCTTCAATCTCCCGCACCTTGTCGACATACTCTGTGATCCGCCTGTCCAGCTCCCTTTCCAGCGCCCGCATGGCTTCCGGCCCCACGGCCCCCTCATAGCTGGCCCGCCAGGCCCCCATCTCGTGATACTTCCTCTGCCGATCCAGCAACGCCCAAATGCGCCTTTCCAGCTGCCGCGCCTGGTTCAAATACTCCTTTGCCGTCAAAACGTAGCTCCTTTTATCATATCGTCCAATAGTCTGAACATTCTGTATTGTATAACGGCCATCTGCCCATTTCATCCGCCCTTGACAAATTGTTCAGACTATTGTACAATCTGACCATCATCATCCAGGAGGTATCCCCATGCTGATCCCCAACCTCTCCGTGCTGCTGGCCCAGCGCCGGCTCACCATCACCCGCGCCTCCCAGGACACGGGCCTCTCCCGCACCACCCTCACCGCCCTCTGCACCGGCAGCGCCAAGGGCATCCAGTTCGACACCTTGGACGCCCTCTGCCAATACCTCAGGATCACCCCTGGCGATCTCTTCCTATACCGTCCCTTCGATCTCGCCGTCCAATGCGAGGGCCGCCTCGGCGCCTCTGAAATCGCCTTCACCCTCCGCCGCGCCAGGGGCCGGGAGGAGCGCATCTCCCTCGCCTGCGACGCCCAATATCTCCCCGGCGACGCCCTGCGCGTGCGCCTCACCCTCCCGGAAAGCAACCCTCGCGCCCGGGAACTCACCGACCTCCTCCAAGTCCTCCCGGCCCCAGCCCTGCTGAACCTCGAATTTGAGATCCTCCGCACCTTCGATGCAAACCTCCCGCCCCGCACCGCCGACTACGCCCCCGAACTCCTCTGGCCCTGGCAGCTCTGACCACCTCCCGACACCCCTCGTGACACCGGCCATTCACCCCGCCGACCCGCGCAACCCGCCCCGCAAATATCCAAGCATTCATCGCAATAAAAGACGCCCCCGCGATCATATCACGCGATCGCGAGGGCGTCCCCTTTAAAATATCAACTGTCCAAAGGCCTTCCCCTTTAGGAGGTTTGAGCGCCTGGAAAACAGTCCTGTGGACTGTTTTCAGCGAGAACGGGCCGGCAGGCCCCAGCGGCTGGCCGCAGGCCAGACGGAAGAGGTCTCCCTCCTCAGGCGCGGCGCCGTCCTCCCGGCCTGCCCAAAATCCTCAACCCTGCCCCATACCTCTCACATGCGTCAACCCATCCGACGCCATCATCGTCTCCAGCACGCGGATCTCCCCGTCCACATCCAGCGCCTCGGCGCTGAACAGCTTGTCCTGCTGCTGTTCGGTGGCGCTCACCAGCTTGTCCAGAACCTCCTCTATCCTGTGCCTGGCGGCCTGGATGTTCTCGCCCTGATAGCTCTGTCCCTCCATCAGCCGATAGCTCTCCAGCAGCCTTAGCGTCGTGGGCAGGTAATAATTCATGAACCGCCGCGCCGACTCCGCCCGCTCCGGCCGCTCCTCCACGGCCCGGAAGATGCTGGCGGTCACCGCCTCGATCCTCTCGATCTTCTCTGACACCGCTTCGTCCGCGATGTCGTCGTTCAGCTTGCGGATGCTGCGCAGCACGTCGTCACAGTCCTCGCCGGCCTCCTCCGGGGCCTCCTTCACCACCACCGTCTCCGGCTTGCTCAACCACAGCCGCTGGGCGTCCTCATCCACGCCCACCAGCTGTAAATAGCCCTTTTCCGTCAGCCGGCGGATCCTCTTCGCCGCGTTCTTCACGCCCAGCGCCCTGTCCAGATCCGCCAGCGGCAGCGACGCCTCCGGCCGCCTGGCCAGCCGCCCGGCGATTTTCCGCGCCTCCCGCCGCCACCACCAGCATCGCGCCACGTGGATCAGCGGCCACGCCATCAGCCCCGTCACCGTGATATGCGCCAACAAGCGGATCACAGGATCGCCGATGTCCCTGTCCTCCACCCACACCTGGATCGCCGCCGCCGTCATCATCGTCGACAGCAGCGCCACCGGCACATGCCACCACCGCATTTTCTCCGTCTTTTCCGTCAAATACCGATTCATACTCCCACCCCTGCGCCATTTTGCCTTGATTGTCGGCGTGCTGCCCTTCGGGGCCCGCCGACCCGCGCAACCGGCCTTCGGCCCGGTTCGCTAATCATTATCCCTTGATTGTCGGCGTGCTGCCCTTCGGGGCCCGCCGACCCGCGCAACCGACCTTCGGCCCAGTTGCCCGATCATTATACCACATTCCCACTCATATGAAAACCATATGGCCAGCTTTCCCACAAGCCTTCCCGCCTCATTCCCGTAGGGGCGGCGTTGCGCCGCCCGCCCTCCCCTGTGGGGAAAATCACCCGGCACCGCCTGACGAGTGAGGTCGTCCAACTCTGCCCAAATCCCCCTTCCCCAGCGGTCGCTTCCCCTCCTCATCCCTTGTGCCGGGTATTGACAATCCCTCCCCTTTGATGTTACAATTAACATGAAGGTAATGTTTGTATTTCCCTGGCGGCCGACCGCCGCCCCGCCAGCCCAAACCGCCGCTGGCCCAAATACAGGAAACCCGCCCCGCGCGGCCGTCCACTGGAGGTTAAAACATGTCACTGCCCGGAAAACTCTGCGTCGGCATCTTGGAGGAGGACAATCCCCAAAAAGCCTATTTCCGCTTCAAGCCCCTGCTCGTGGAAGCGGACGGACGCTACATCCCCTGCGCCGAAGCCCAGTCCTATCCCGAGGACGGCTGCATCCGCATCGTGCCGGACAAGAACGAATCCTATCGCTTCAAGGCCCGCATGCGCCAGATGGGCCTGTTCTGCGTGGTGGACCTGCGCGCCCACCCCGACGACAACGACAAGATCCGCCCCAACAAGAACTACCGCGAGGGCTCCCAGGAGCAAAACGCCTTCATCATCTATTCCGACGTGGTGCTGGAGCCAGCCGCCCACGCCATTCTGGAGATCCTCCCCAAGGACGCCGACGCCCCGCGCCCCATCCCCCGCACCCGGCACGTGCTGCTGCGAGGCGAGGCGCTGGAGCCCGAGCGCCACAGCTGGTCCCCGGATCCTGACGCGGAAGGCATGGCCGTCCTGTCGCCCACCGGCGAAACCTGCCCTGTGGACGCCCTGCAGACCTTCAATCTCCCCGGCTTCGGCGAGGAGACGCTCTCCTTCGCCATCCTCCCGCCCCAGGCGCTGCTTCCCGAAATCCCCGTCCTCCGGGAGCCGGAAAAGCCTGACAAGCCCGCCTCCGCGGAAGCTCCGGTCGAATCCAAACCCGCGGAGCAGCCGCCCCGGCCCGAGCGGCCCGAAAAGCCCGTTGACCGCGCCCCCAGGCCCCGGCCGGACGACAAGCCCTGGATTCACCACGACAGCAGCATGCTGCCCCGGCCGGTGGACCCCCGCCTGTCCCCCGCCCAGCGCACGCTGGCGGCCCAGAGCGGCCTGAACCCCCGCCGCGGCCGCAGCCTGCAGGAGCTGATCGACGAAAAGTGGCAGCACTCCCGCCTCAGCCAGCTGGGCCAGCCGGTCGCCCCCATCCACACCGACGCCCCCATCCACAGCCCCGTCCAGAGCGCCGTGGATGCCGTGCAGGACGTCTGGAACCAGCCCCAGCTGCGCGGCGACCTGCTCCAGTCCCTGAGCGGCATCGAGGAATTCGGCGCGTCGCTGGAGGAATGCCGCGAGGCCGCCCGCCAGTCGGACATCGAGCGGCACCTTGAAAGCCTGGAAGCCCGCCGCCTGGCCCTGCTGGGCGAGCTGGACCACCTCACCCTGAAGAACGCCGACACCCGCGAGGCTCTCAAGGCCGAGCTGCGCAAGGACGCCTCCGGCGAGCTGGCCGACTCCCTGCGCCGCGCCGAAGCCGCCAAGGCCGAGCGCGCCAAATTCGACCGGCTGGCCGAGGAGGCCCGCGCCGCCGCCCGGGACGCCCGCAAGGTCGTGGACGACCTCACCGGTGAGGAGCTGGAACGCCGCCTGCGGGACTTTGCCCTCAACCAGCGCATGGTCGACCGCCTGCGCATCCTCAAGGGCGAGGCCGAAGCCGTGCCCGCCCCGGCTCCCGAGATCGGGACCCTGACCCTGAACGAACTCGCCCAGCGGCTCGAAGCCCGCTTCCAGGCCGAGGGCTACGCCCTCTCCCACGAGGAAGCCCTCAACCTCTGCGCCTGCGCCGCCGTCAGCCCCACGCTGATCCTCAGCGGCCCCGTGGGCAGCGGCAAGACCGAAGCCGCCCGCCTGCTGGCGGACGCCCTGGGCTGGACGGCGATCGACCGCTTCGCCGCCATAACCACCCCGGACGGCCCGCTGGAGGCCGATCCCCGCGTCGCCGCGCTGGCCAAGTGCCCGGATACCCCTGCGCTTTTGCTGATGGACGACGCCAACCTTCGCCCCACTCCCGACGTCCCCCGTGGCTTCGACGCGATGAACCGCCCCCAGTGGCGGCTCTGCCTCACGGTGCAGGACGCCGGCCATCCCCTCCCGGCCCACGCGCTGGACAAGGGCTTCATGGTGCGCCTCGCTTCCGCTGCAGACGCCCCCTGGCATCCCCGTCCCAAGGCCGCGCCCGTTCCGCAAACCCCGGCCACACTGTGCCTGGCCGTTCCCGACAGGCCCCTGCCCGCCGCCGTCGAAGCGCGGATGCAGGCCCTGCGCGATTCCCTCGCCCGCTGCGGCGCGCCGCTGTCCCGCCACGCCCTGGACGACACCTGGCGCTACTGCGCGCTGATGCTGGATGCCCTTGGAGACGACGCCGACCCGATCCACATCCTGGACCTGGCCGTCGCCCAGCGCCTGCTGCCCGGCCTGCTGGCCAGTGCCCCCATCGGCGCCCTCCGCCAGCTCCCGGCCCTGCTGGACGGCCTCCCCGCCGCCCGCGCCACCCTCCGCCTCCCCCTCCCCATCCAGCTGTAACCCACGCCTCCCCCTGTAGGGGGCGTTGCCCCGCCTGCCCAAGCCTTCCCCTTTAGGGGGTTCGAGCGCCCGGAAAACAGCATAGTGTGCTGTTTTCAGCGAGAACGGGCTGGTAAGCCCCCGGTAGGTGGCACGGCGAAGCCGTGACGGAAGAGGTCGTCCTCCCCAAACGCACCATTGCTCTCCCCTCACTCCACGACAAAGAAGGCGTTTCACGCTTCATGTACTACGAAGAGCCCTACCGCAAGAAACACACCCGCACCCCGCGCCAGCGCGAACGTCGCCGGCGCGGCTTTGGCGCGTGGCTGGCCGGTGCGCTGCTGCGCCTCGTCGCCTTCGCGCTGATCCTCTGCCTCCTCGCCGTCGCCCTGCTCTATGCGCTGCCGGTCTCCCTGTTCGCGGTGGAGCCGGAGGGCGTGGAGCTCTCCCTCAACGACACCCTGCCCGCGTCCCGGGCGAACATACTGCTCCTGGGCCTGGACATCTCCCATGAACGCAGCCAGCGCAGCGACGCCATCATGGTCGCCTCCGTGGGCTACGGCAAGCTGAAGCTCACCAGCTTCCAGCGCGACATCATCGTCGACATCCCCGGCCACGGCAGCGGCAAGCTGAACGCCGCCTATTCCCACGGCGGCCCCCAGCTGGTCATGCGCACATTGAACGAGAACTTCGGCCTGAACATCACCCACTACGCGGCGGTGGACTTCCAGACCCTGGTGGACCTGGTGGACGCCATCGGCGGCGTGAACCTGAGCATCACCGAAGGCGAACAGCAGGTCATCAACCGCATCCTTTCCCGGCGCCGCAGCGCCCTTGAATCCCGGGGCTACCCCACGGACGCCCTCGCCCAGTGCGGCGAATCCGTCCATCTGAACGGCGTACAAGCTCTGGCCTATGCCAGCATTCGCAAGCTGGACAGCGACTTTGTGCGCACCTCCCGCCAGCGCGCGCTGCTCGGCGCCATGATCGCGCAGATCCGCGCCAACCTCTACAATCCGCTGATGCTCGTCCGGCTCGGCCGGGTGCTCATCCGCTCCGTGGACACCAACATGTCCATCGTGCAGCTGCTCTCCCTGGGCGAAAAGGCCCTCGCCGCCGGCACCCCCGAGAAGACGCGCCTCCCCGTGGACGGCTCCTATACCGACGACGGCTCCAGCCTACGCCTCGACAACCGCCAGCAGAACATCGACGCCTTCCGCGCCTTCGTCTAC
>CACWZP010000004.1 GCA_902765395.1 uncultured Eubacteriales bacterium | reverse complement strand
TGGCTGCGTTTGCGGTCTCCCACAGGCAGTGACCTCAGGCTCCAGGAATCATTTGTGCGTCGCAGTTCGCCCGTTTACAGAAAATCTTGAACACCGCCTCGATGGGGTCACAGGTTCGAGTCCTGTTGCGACCACCACAATCCCAGGTCGAAAGACCTGGGATACTTTTTTGCATTGATGAATCCCCTTCTACATGGTATAATGAATGTAATGGAACAATGGAGGGGTGTTTTACATGAAGGCAGGAGAAATCCTGATAAATGGTATCTTCAATGGGTCGCGTCTGCTTAAGGTTCCCTTTTTCCAGCGCTCATATGTTTGGGATGAGCCACAGTGGGAGCGATTCCTGTTGGACATGGAATAGGTTACCAAAACCAAGAGGCAATACTTTCTCGGCCCCATAATTCTCAAGGGTGACGAGACCCCTCCTACCTGGGCCTGCTATTCTGATTGTAAAACGGTCATTGATGGTCAGCAGCGCCTAACGACTTTGACGGTGTTTTTGAAGGTTCTTTGCCTTAAGCAGGGGTGCATGACCTTTTTGATCGGGATTTCCGTCTGGAAGATGGCAGCATTGCCCTCCGCCATGGAAAGAATGATGTCTCTGCCTTTAAAACAGTAGTTGATTTGAAAGAAGCAAAGGAGATTCCGAATGTCCAGCCGGAATCACAAATCATCTCAGCATTCAACTATTTTGTTCGCAATCTTGACCCCTCTACTGTGGATCGGATGATAATCAAGAAGTGTGCTCAGTTTGTGTGCATAGATTTACTTGAAGATGAGGACGAACAGCAAGTATTTGATACGATTAACTCGCAGGGTGTTCGCCTTACCACTGCAGAATTGCTTAAGAACTATTTCTACCGTGAGGAGAATATCGCCGAGTATGAGCGGGATTGGGTAGGTGTATTTGAGAAAACAGTCGATGACCGTGTATATTGGGATCAGGAACTCGAAACTGGTCGCATTAAGCGGTCACTGATCGACATATTCTTCGATGCCTACTTCCAGCTTTTCATTCAGAATCGGAAGTATAATGTGCCCGTCGAAAGGAAACTGGAGTTCTCCCGTATCGATCAGTTGGCGAAATCATATCAAACGTTTATCCGGGATTTCTGCGATGGCGACAAGAATGTAATCCTGGGGCCGCTGGCAGATTACGCGCATTGCTTCGCTCAAACGTTCAGGCCAGAGACTTGCAATATGGGCCTGTCGCCCGCGCCGGGCACCGAGCGGATGAATGTGATTATCTTCGGATTGAAGACAACCACGCTGATTCCCTATGTGTTATATGTAGCGAAGAATGTTGTGGATGAGGCTGAAAAAGCCCGGATTTATGCTATCCTCGAAAGCTATATCATGAGAAGGATGGTTGTCCATGCTACAACGAAGAACTATAATCGGGTATTTGAATCGTTGATCCTCAATGAGGTGCTGGATGGAGATACATTGATTGCTCGGCTAAGTAGGGATGCCGATGTGACGACGTATGTGCCGGATGATAATGAACTTCTGCAGGGATTCAGGGAAGCAAAGCTAATAAACCTGCAAACGCGAGGAATTCTCTACTTAATTGAAAGCGGCATACGTCCGGCGGATAGCGCTACTGCGTTGCTTGGATTTGATGCTTATAGCCTGGAACATCTTATGCCAAAGAAATGGCGGAATAACTGGCCGCCATGCGAAACGGAAGAATTGGCCCGGGCAAGGGATTCAAAGCTCCTTACCCTTGGCAATCTTGCGATTATCCCCCTGTCGCTCAACGCCTCTATTCGGGATGCGGATTGGCAGACAAAGCTATCGGGGAAAGGTTCTAAGCCGGGGCTATCAATGTGTGCCGGTGGGCTTGCCACGGTTCATGATGTACTGAAAAGGGATTGCTGGAATGAGGAGGCTGTTGGTGAGAGGGCTGCATGGCTTTTCCAGCAGGCAAAGAATCTGTGGACGATGTAGGACAAAAAGGACACGAGATTGCAATGCGACAACCACACCCGGCATCATCACGCCGGGATCATGGTTGTCTTTTTTACTTGGTCTGGTATCCGTCCTGGGCCAAGAATCCGAGCAGGTAGGCGTTGTGCGGGCCGGTCAGGATGCCCTGGCGATCCAGGGTATAGTCGCCGATGATGTAGGCGAAGGTGGGCGCGGCCTGGTATGCCGGATATGCGCCGATGGCTTCCCCGATGGCGTTGAGCCTTTGATAGATTTGCTCGTCCATAGAATAGTAACCCTCATTCATCTTGTACATCGTCTGGAAAAAATAGGATTGCGTGTACTGCTTATCCTCAAGCCCTAACCTGTGTATCCTGTCTTTTGACTGGAGTAGATAGATCCTGGAACGGGCCGCGGCAGGGCGGCATCCAGTGCAGCATCAGGCGGTGACGCCGGCCGTGGCAGAAAAAAAGGAGCACACCCCTTGCGGGGCGTGCTCCTGCGTCGTCCTGATTGCCTTATGCGCACTGGCTGTTCACATGGCCCAGGTTCATGAAGAACTGCATCATGTAGTTCTCGTCGGCCTTGTTCATGCAGAACACCTCGTAGCAGTCGCCGTGATCCTTGCACAGCTCGCCGATGGCCACGTAGCGGGACAGCACGCTCTTGAGGTTGAACTCCTCGCGCCCGTCGGTGGAGCGGAGCAGCACGTCGTCGCGGCACTTGTTGACGGCCTCGATCAGGTTATCTATATCCTTAGCGTTCTTCAGAAGCATCATAATATCGCGTCCTTTCTGCGTCGCGCCGTTCGCCGCCCGCGCGTTGCGCGGGGGAACGGTCTGGGTTTGCACCGGTTGCCCGGTACGAGTATTATTATAGCCCGAACGCTTGATTTTGCATCGGGCTTCGAGTATAATATTTTCAATGGGATTTGTGCTGCCAGCACAGCATAGGAGGCGAGCGTTATGGACCTGAAAAGCTTTTTGGACGACTTTATGAACAGCGACGACCTTGGGCTGCTGGTACGGGACGC
The DNA here is from genome assembly GCA_902765395.1 of uncultured Eubacteriales bacterium. Taxonomy (GTDB): domain Bacteria; phylum Bacillota; class Clostridia; order Christensenellales; family Aristaeellaceae; genus UBA2862. The sequence continues at coordinate 397,603 of CACWZP010000004.1, read as the reverse complement.
CTCCGCGCTGTTCAACTGCCCGGTCATGGTGGTGGACATGGCCTTCCACGCGGTGGCCTGGCACGCCGGCGCGGATTTTGAGGACGCGCCCTTTCGCTCGTCCATCGAAAGCGGCAGCCTGAGCTATGAGACGGGCAGCTTCCTGGCCGCCAGCGACGCCCAGGCCCACTTCGTCTCCCTGGAGGACAGCCCCTATCGGCGGCGCTTCTCGCTGCTGGTGACCGGCGGCGCGCCGGTGGGCTACCTGATCCTGGTGGACGTGGACCGCAAGCTGGAGTTCGAGGACGCGCGGGTGTTCTCGGCGGTGGAATCGGCGCTGGCGAAGCAGCTGATGCTGGAGCTGAACCGGGGCAGCAGCATGCAGAGCACGGAGGAGTCGGTGCTGCAGATGCTGCTGGAGGGCCGCTTTGCCGACGAAGCGCTGTTCGAGCTGCAGGCCGCCGGCACGGGGCTGAAGTACCTGGCCCCGCGGCGCATCGCTCTGGCAAACCTGGAGCTGTACCGCAGCACGAACTGGTCGGAAAACGCCCTGCGCAGCACGATCCTGGACGTGTTTCCCATGTCCCGGCCGATGATCCACGACGGCGGCGTGGTGTTCTTCCTGAACAGCGACCCGGACATGCACCTGTTCGGCGAGCTGTCGCGGCAGTTCAACCTGCGCGTGGCCGTCTCCGCGCCCATCGAGCGGCTGTTCATGCTGCCCCGGGCCTACGCAGCCATCCGGGAGCTGATGGCGCTGCTGCTGCCGCGGATGCCCCACCCCTTCGCCGTGAAGGCCGAGGATTACCAGGCGCTGATGCAGCTGAAGCAGCTGGAGCCCCGCCGGGACCTGGCCCTGCCGTCGGTGCGCGCGCTGGGGGAGCGGGACCGGGAGGAGGGCACGCTGTACTGCCTGACGCTGTACACCTACCTGATCTGCCACCACTCGCTGCAGGAGACCTGCGCGCGGCTGTTCACCCACCGGAACACCGTGCTCTATCGGGTCAAGCGCATGCGGGAGGACTTCGATATCCCCATCGACGACCCGCAAGCCCACCTGGCGCTGCTGCTCTCATCGGCGATGATGCTTCTGGAGCAGGGCAGGGAGGACGTGTTCATGCCTGGGAACGAGTGACCGGCGGCATGAAGCAGGGGCGGCGCAAAGCGCCGCCCCTGATCTTTTCCCGGGATGGGATATTATGCCTTTTTCCGGATCATGTTCACCAGCCGGGCCATGCCGGGGATGCAGGCCACCAGCATGCACACCAGCACGTCCGGGCCGATGTAGCTGATGTTGTACGTGAGGGAGTAGATCCAGGCGTTCTGCTCGCCGGCGTACTCGGCGAAAAAGATCGCGCCGGACAGCACCGCCATGATATAGCGTCCCAGGCCCGCCAGCAGCGCCGCGATGGGCAGCTTCCACTGGTCCTTGAGGGGGAACAGTGTGGCCAGGCAGCCCAGGATCATCGCGCCGTAGGCCAGCGGGTAGTCCACCAGCAGCTGGATGGGATGGATGACGTAGGGGTCGGTGATCAACTGCAAAAGACCGAAGGCACAGCCCACCACGAAGCCCTGCAGCGGCCCGCAGGCCACCATGAACAGGATCAGCGGCAGCATGGCCGCGGGGGTGATGGAGCCGCCCTGGGGCATGCGGAACAGGCGAATGCAGCTCAGCACAAAGGCGATGGCGATGCACATCGCGCCCATGGCAATGCGGCGGCTGTTCCACTGGGTGCGTTTGGCGCTCATGGCCAGTATGACGCCCGCCACCACCATCGCGGCCAGCACGGCCCAGGTGTACCACGGCACCTCAAGCAGCTTCTTGAACACCGGGGACACGGCAGGAGCCTCCGCTTCGGCGGCCTCCTCAACCTCCTCGGCTGCCTCTTCCACGGCGGCTTCCGTCTCTTCGACGACGGCTTCCGCGGCATCGGCGGCGGCGTCCGCCGCTTCGGCCATCGCGGGCACGAGCAGCGCCAGCGCCAGCAGGGCTGCGATCATCAGGGCAAACAGTTTCTTCATGTTTCTCATCCTTTCGCGTATTTCGCCGCAAAAGAAACCCGCGCATACCTTCATATACGCGGGGAAACGGACGTCATAAAATGGCGTTCCGCTTCCCTACGGTGGGATTATCCACTTCAGGTTCCAAGGGACCGGGCAGTTGCCCATCTCAGCCTTTCGGCGCCCCCAGCGGTTGTGATACTATTCTATGCCTGTCGCGCCGCGCTGTCAAGCGCGGTATGTTAATTCAATCGTAGATCCGGTGCCATTCCTCGGTGAAGCTGCCGTCCTCGTTGCGCAGCACCAGCGGCGTCAGCCAGTGCAGGCCCTCGCCGCCCTGCTTCACGCCCTCCAGCAGCACGAACTTTGGCACGCGGCCCGCCACGCCGTGGACGGTGCGCAGCCGCTTGGGGGCGATGCCGGCCAGGTCCATGGCCCGCATCAGCTCGTAGGCTCGGGGGGCGGGGTAGATGGCGCAGAATCGCCCGCCGTTCTTCAGCAGCATGGCGGCGGATGCGGCGATGGCCTCGGGGGTGAGATCGCCCTCGTGCCGGGCGATGCGCTTGGCCTCGTTTTGGCTTTCCAGAGCCGCGCCGCTCCTGCCGTAGGGCGGGTTGCACACCGCCAGGGAGTACCGCCCCGCGCCCAGCGTTCGCCAGGCATCGCGCATGTCCATGCAGTGGACGCGCACGCGCTCGGCGATCCCGTTCAGCTGCACGCTGCGCGCGGCCATGTCGGCGATCTCGCTCTGGAGCTCCACGGCGTCCACGGAAAGGGCGCGCTGGTGGGCCGCCATCAAGAGCGCGATGGCCCCGGTGCCGCAGCCCAGGTCCACGGCCCGGTCGCCCTTGCGCGGCGCGGCAAAGTCCGCCAGCAGCACGCTGTCCGTGCCGAAGCGGAAGGCGTCCGGCCGCTGGATTAGCTTCATGCCGCCGGTCTGCAGGTCGTCCAGGCGTTCGCCGGGACGAAGAACCTCTGTATACTCACACATAACAACACCAACCTGCCTGGGGGTTGGGGGGAGGGGCGGCAGCGCCAAATTCAATCGTCCCCGGCGACATGTGCGTCGGGGACGGGAGCATTTTTGCGGCGGGAAGCCTGTCGACCAGAGCAAAAATGGTTCCCCTGCGGATTTTGCGGCCAGACGGCTTTCAGGCCTCAAGCAAAATCCGGAGGGGGATATATTGAAGGGGGAGCTTGCTCTCCCTTCAACTCACTCCGCATCCCAGCAGTACACCGTTGCGCCTTCCATCTGGTCCATGTAGCTGTAGACGACCCAGCCGCCGGTGGCGGTGGTGCAGATCACCTTGCCGTCGCCCGCGCCGATGGCCAGCTGGATGGTGACGGCGTCGGCGCTGGCGCTCTGGAAGGCCACGATGTCGCCCGGCTCCACGGCGGCGATGGTCTCCACCTGCAGGTCCGCCATGCGGATCAGATCCTCCGGGAAGGTGACGGGCAGGCCCGCCGCCACGCACACGTACTGCACGAAGGCGAAGCCGGGGTACAGCTCGTCATCCCCGCCGCCGAAGCTGGTGCCCGCCAGCTCGCCGGCGATGCGGGCGATCTCGGCCTGGGCGTCGTTGCCGGCGGCGTCCAGCATCATCTGGAAGCGCTGCTGCACGATGCCGTCCAGCATGGAAACGGCGCTGTCGCCGCTCAGCAGGGAGAGCGTCCCATCGTCGATCTCGCCGGTGGCGGGCAGGTTCGCCGCCATCTGGAACAGGCGCACGGCGGTCTCGGTGGTGAAGCCGAACACGCCGGTGATCTCGTGGTCGAAGAAGCCCAGCTCGTTGAGCCGCTCCTGGAGGCTACGGATGTTGTCGCCGAAGTCACCCACCTTCAGCGCGTTGCCGGAGGCGGTGACCACGTCGGTGTACAGCGCGGCCCAGGTGGCGGCGTCGGCCTCGCCGCTTTCCTCCATGCCGCGGGCGCGCTGGTAGGCAAGCAGGGCCTGGCGGGTCAAATCGCCGAAGCTGCCGGTGCAGCTGCCATCGAAGAAGCCCAGCGCCGCCAGCTTCTTTTGAAGCACATAGACGTTTAATCCGCTGTCGCCCTCGACGGCGCTCATCTCCGTCAGGAAGGCGGACCAGGTGATGGGGGCGTCGGCCATCAGCCGCATCAGCACCGCGCCGTCGGCCACGCCGGTCACGGGCAGGCCGTTGACCATCTGGAAGCGCTCCACCGCCTGCTGGGTGCTGTCGCCGAACGCGCCGTCGGGCTCGCCCAGGAAGTAGCCGTACTCCTTCAGCTTGCGCTGCACCGAGAGCACGTCGTTGCTGGTGCTGCCCTTCTCCAGGGGCGCCATCTGGGCATAGGCGTTGGCGAAGCGGGCCAGGTAGCCCTGGCGGGACAGGGCGTCGGGGCTGTCCAGGCGCTCCAGGGTGTCGGCGTCGGCCTCGCCGGTCACCGCCAGCCCGTTGGCCTGCTGGAAGCTCTGCAGCGCCGCCTGGGTGTCCGCGTCGAACACGCCGTCGGCCTCGCCGTCCATGTAGCCCAGGGCGGAAAGCTGCTTCTCCAGCGCCTCCACCTCGCCGGCGGTCATGTCCACCAGGTATTCGGTGTCCAGCGGCTCGGCCAGGGCGGGGGCGAGGAGGGCGGCCAGAATGGCCGCTGAGAGAAGCTTCCTGATCCACATGGTTGAAAACTCCATATTCTATGCATTGTAAATGGGCAAACGTTTCCTCAATCGACCTTGTTCAAAAACCGCAGCGCCACGAACCCACGCACGCCGTTGTATTCCACGTAGGCGATGGTCTGGTTGAAGGCGTACACGTGCAGCCGGGAGCCCTTGTTCAGCTCGGCCGTCACGTCGCCGGTCAGGTCGGCGTTCTCGTACAGCTCCACCCGGGCGGTGGCCTCGGCCTCGCACTCCAGGTAGTTCACGCCGTCGTCCAGCTCGGGCACATAGGTGGCGTTCAGCTCCAGCGCCTCGATGGGCATGAAGCCGGTCACGCCGTCCACGCGCACGCAGGCCCAGCGCCGGTTGTACGCGCCCAGCTGCACCCGCTCGCCCTGCTTCATCAGGGTCAGCGGCTCCTGGGAGTCGTCCCAGGTGGGGTACAGGGCCGCGCCGTCCCGGATGACGGTGGCGAACTGCTCGCCCTCCACCACGGTGACCTCGCCGCCGTCGATCTCCACGCCCGGCTGTTCCGGGGCCTGGGCGGTGAGGCCGCCCAGCAGCACGAACCCGGTCAGGCCGTCCGCACGTACGCAGGCCCACTCGTCGTTGTAGGCCCCCAGGCGCACCTGCTCGCCGGCGGAAAGGGTGGCCAGCACCGGGGAATCCGAGGCGGGCTCGGCGAACATGGGCAGGGCGTCGGCGCTCACGTAGCGATACACCTCGCCCTCCACCACGGTGACGGCCTCGTCCCGGGCGGGTTCGGGGGTGGGGGTGGGCTGCGGCGCGTTCTGCACGGCGGAGAGGCTGTCCAGCTTCACATAGCCCGTCTCGCCGTCCTCCGTGCGCACGTAGGCCCAGGCCTGATTGTAGGCCAGCAGCTGCACATAGTCGCCCGAGGCCAGCGTCTCCCGGGGCGCGACGGTGTCGTCCGCGTTCACGTACAGCCCGGCGTCGCCGGTCAGCAGCGCGATCTGCCCCTGGGGCGCGGTGACGATCTCGCCGTCGCCGCCGCCGTCGGCCTGCAGCGTCAGCGCGGAGCGAGGGATATAGCCCTCTGCGCCGGTGTTGGTGGACACCTGGGCCCAGGCGTCGGTGTAGCCGGTGAGGCGCACGGTGTCGCCGCTCAGCAGCTGGTCCAGCGCCTTCGAGCCCTCCACGGGCAGCTGCAGCACGTTCACGGCGGTGCCCACCTTCGCCAGGGTCTCGTCCTTCACCTGGGCGGCGGTGACGCCCACCAGGGCGAAGTCCGTCAGAGCGTCGGTGTGGGCGAAGCCGTAGACCCCGCCGCTGCCCAGCGCGGCCCAGTCGCCCTGCACCGCGTAGACCGCCACCGTGGCCCCGGCGGGCAGGGTGGTGATCGCCGCGACGGATTCATCCGCGTTGGCGTAGAGCCGGGTCTTCTGGCTCAGCCGGGCGCTGGCGATGGGATCGCTGTCGGGAATGGCGGCGGCCTGGGACGCGCCGTGGGCGTCCCGGGTGGCGTCCGCCAGCTCCAGCGTGCGCACCTCGCAGCCGGGATAGTAATACTCCAGGATCTCCGCGCAGGAGAAGCCCTTCCTGGCCATGACCTGCGCGCCGCGGCGGCTCATGCCCAGGCCCGCGCCGTTGCGGCGGAAGGCGATCTCAAAGGCGCGGTCGGTCTCCGAGACCCACACGGTCTCGTTGTCCTCGTCGTTGATGGACAGGTCGTACCAGCTCTCCAGGCCGCCGTAGGTGGGAATCTCCACCTGCACCCGGGCGGCGATGGCCTCGCCGGCGTCGGTCCTGCCGGTGACGGCCAGCTGGAACAGGAGGCTCTCATAGACGCGGCTGGGCGCTTCGTAGCGGGCCTGGCCGGGGGCGACGGCCTCGATGGCGTCGATGTTCAGTTCGGTTGCGGCCATGCCCTGGTCCTTCAGCTGTTCAGCGGCGGCGGCCTGCAGGGCCCGAGCCAGCTCCGGGGCCAGCTCCTGGGCGTCCTTGCGCAGCGAGGCGGTCTTCTTCGCGCCGGAGCCCTCGTAGTCATAGGGGTCGTCCCGCAGGCTGCTGTAGGGCAGGGCTTCGCCGGTGGCGTTGGCGGCGGATTCGATCTGGCCGCCGTTGGAATCGCAGAAATAGCAGGTGGCCGGGCTGCCGTCGTAGTACAGTGCCTGGCCGCGGGTCTCGTCCACGGCCTTCAGCACGTCGGCGTACTCCGCGGCGCTGTTGTAGCCGCGATAGCTCAGCGCGTCGCCGGAGTCGATCAGGTCGTAGGCCGCGCCGGCGCGGGTGACCTTCTGGCGCAGGGCGTAGTTCCGGGACACGATGGCCTGGGCCTTCAGCGCCTCCAGGCCGCTGGTGGGGGCCATCTCGTAGCCCACCACGCCGTAGAGGTAGTCCTCCACATAGATGCGCAGCACCGTGGTGATCACGTCGTCGTTGGCGGAGAAGCCCAGGTCGCCGCAGAAGCGGCCGGACAGGGCGGGGGAGGTGAACTGGATGCCGGCGCTCCCGGGCCGGCTGCGCATCAGCTGGGCCGAGGCGCCCAGGGACTCCGTGCGGTTCCCGGCGGTGAGCATCAGGCTGCCGTCGTGGGCGTCGAGTATGGCGGTGGTTCCCACGGGGATGCGCACAGAGGGGTCGGCGGCGAGGTAGTAGTCGCAGTCGGCCACCATTTCGATGGTCTGGGGCGAGCCCAGCCGGGCCAGCTTCACGCGGACCATGCCGTCCGACTCCGCCCGTGCGGATGTGGCAAAGGACCCAAAACACGACAACAGCGCCAGCGCCGCTATCAGTATGCGCGTGCAGGCGTTCGCCATGTACCGGAATTTCGTCGTTCGCATGATGGCCTCGTTTGTCTTTGGTAGGCGGGCCGGTTGGATTCGGGAAACCCATATACAGCCCACTTGTTAAAATTCGATTTTGCCCCTTGTTTTCCTGCCGCTGTATATAATTGTAAGAATATCGAAAATGATTTGCAAGAAAGTGTGAAGGTTTGAAGCAAAGTGAGCTTCCCATGGGAAGAAGAGGGCAATAAAAAACCCCGCCGAAGCGGGATTTTTTATCGAGTCGATTACGCCTCGGCGGGAGCGCCCACGGGGCACACGCCGGCGCAAGCGCCGCAGGACACGCAGGTGTCAGCGTCGATGTTGAACTTGCCGTCGCCCTCGGAGATGGCGGAAACCGGGCATTCCTCAGCGCACGCGCCGCAGGCGATGCACTCGTCACTGATCTGATAAGCCATGATAAGTACCTCCTGTTTTTTTGTTGAAATCATTATACACCCATCCCGCCCAAAATGCAATATCCCGATTGCCTGAAATGCATTTTTGTCAAAAAATATGGTTAAATGCCACTAACAAGGGCGGTTAGTTATGAAAAACTGCAAGTTGGCTCCCCAAAAATGCAAATTAACACGAAGTAACTTTCATATTTCCGGGCTGGGGCCATCCGCGCGGCGGAATTTGCAGAAATCGAATTCCGATGGATTCAGAGGGGGTTCAGGGTGGCAAACCCAGCAAAATGACGGGATTGTGCGCAAAGGGCAATGGCAGACAAAAAATGCATTTTTATAAAAATATTTTATCGGAACATAAGAAAACGGAGAGAGCCGAAGCCCTCCCCGTGAGAAACGGAATCAGATGATCTCCACAAACACGGGCTTGTCGCTCTTCACGGAAGCGGCCTTGACCACCGTGCGGATGGCCTTGGCGATGCGGCCCTGCTTGCCGATGACCTTGCCCATGTCGTCGGGATCCACGCGAAGCTCGATGACGATGCTGTCCTCGTTCTCCACCTCGCGCACATCCACGGCCTCCGGCTTCTCCACCAGGGCCTGGGCGATATACTTGACCAATTCAACCATGATTACAGGACTCCGCCCTTCTTGAGCAGCGCGCGGACGGTGTCGGTGGGCTGAGCGCCCACGCCCAGCCAGTACTTGGCGCGCTCGTCGTTGATCTTCATCTCAACGGGCTCGGCGACGGGATTGTAGTAGCCGATCTCCTCGATGAAGCGGCCGTCGCGGGGGTTGCGGCTGTCGGTGACAACCAGGCGATAGAAGGGCTTCTTCTTCATGCCCATTCTCTTCAGACGAATCTTGACCATTTGGAATTCCTCCTTAAAAGTATCAGATGTTGTATATATACGGCTTGTGCCACGTATATCGGTTGAAAACTTGCCTGGGGCATCGGGGAGCTTGCTCCCCTGTCCACATTAAAACTTCGGCATCTTCCCGAACGGCATGCGCATCCTGCCGCGCTTGCCGCCGCCCATCATGCTCTTCATCATGCTGCGGGCCTGCTCGAACTGCTTCAGCAGCAGGTTCACGTCCTGCACGGTGGTGCCGCTGCCGGCGGCTACGCGCCGCTTGCGGGAGCCGTTGAGGATGTCGGGGTTGCGGCGTTCCATGCGGGTCATGGAGAGGATGATGGCCTCGTTCTTCTTCTGGGCCTTGGACACCTGCTCCTCGTCGATGTCCACGTCCTTGATCTTGCTGCCAATGCCGGGGATCATCTTCAGCAGGTCGGTGATGGAGCCCATCTTGTTCATCTGCCTGAGCTGCTCCAGATAATCCTCCAGGGTGAAGGTATTGGTGCGCATCTTGCGGGTGAGATCCAGGGCCTGCTTCTCGTCGAAGTTCTCCTGCGCCTTGTCGATCAGCGTCAGCACGTCGCCCATGCCCAGGATGCGGGAAGCCATGCGGTCCGGGTGGAAGGGCTCGATGTCGGTCAGCTTCTCGCCGATGCCGCTGAACTTGATGGGCTTGCCCGTCACCGCGCGCACGCTGATGGCCGCGCCGCCGCGGGTGTCGCCGTCCAGCTTGGTGAGGATCACGCCGTCCACGCCCAGTTCCTCGTTGAAGGTCTTGGCCACGTTCACGGCGTCCTGGCCGGTCATGGCGTCCACCACCAGCAGGATCTCCTTGGGGTTCACCGCCGCGCGCACGTCGCGCAGCTCCTGCATCAGGTTCTCGTCGATGTGCAGCCGGCCGGCGGTGTCGATGATCACCGGGTCGCGGCCGTAGTATCGGGCGTAGTCCACGGCTTCCTTGGCGATCTCAACGGGATTGCCCTGGCCGCGCTCGAACACCTCCACGCCCACCTGCTCGCCGACCACCTGCAGTTGCTTGATGGCGGCGGGACGGTACACGTCGCAGGCCACCAGCAGGGGCTTCTTGTTGTCCTTCTTCAAAAGGTTACCAAGCTTGGCGCACATGGTGGTCTTGCCCGCGCCCTGCAGGCCCGCCATCATGTAGATCGTGGGTGCCTGGGGGGAGTAGGTCAGCTTGGCGTTGGTGCCGCCCATCAGGTTCGTCAATTCCTCGTTGACGATCTTGATGACCTGCTGGCCGGGGGTGAGGCTCTGCATGATGTCCGCGCCGACGGCCCGCTCGGTGACCTTCTTGACGAAGTCCTTCACCACCAGGAAGTTCACGTCGGCCTCCAGCAGCGCCATGCGCACCTCGCGCATCGCGGCCTTGACGTCGGCCTCGCTCAGCTTGCCCTTGCTGTTCAGCTTTTTGAACGCGCCTTGCAGCTTATCGGTCAATCCCTCGAATGCCATGGAATGTCCTCCAGAATCGATCTGTATCAGTCCCTGGGGATGATGTCCTCCAGCGCTCGCCGCGCCGCCTGGATGGCGGGGGCGTCCTCGGGCGAGGGGCACACCTTTTTCAGCGCCGCCAGGCACTTCTCGGCGGCCTCGGCCTGCGCCCTGTGGCGCTTCACCAGCCCCAGCTTTTCCTCATAGCCCGTCAGCTGCTTCTTCGCCTTCGCCAGCGTGTCGAACACGCCCTGGCGGGTGATGGCCAGCTGGTCGGCGATCTCCTGCTGGGAGAGGTCCTCCTCGCAGTACAGCCGCATGACCTCCTGGCGGTGCTCGGTGAGCAGCGGGCCGTAGAAGTCCAGCAGGTAATTCAGCTCTACCCGTTCCTCCATGTCCGCCATACCGTGCCTCCGAAGCAAGCTGTTTTGCTTGACAGCCTGTATATTATAGGGGATTTTGGCGGTCCTGTCAAGCATTTTTGATTGACAGACGCGGAATTCACGCAGATTTTGCAATTGACAAAGGGGCGCTGTTTCTATATGATGTTGGCAGAAACGGGAAGGGACGGGATGGATATGGATTATGAGCTTCTGTGCGCACAGATGGAGGGGCTGGCGAAGGCGGAAAAGTGGTACGTGTCGCTGATGGCCAACGCCGCGGCGCTGCTGTATCATTCCCTGGAGGATTTGAACTGGGCGGGGTTTTACTTCATCCGGGGGGACGAGCTGGTGCTGGGGCCGTTCCAGGGCAAGCTGGCCTGCGTGCGCATCCCGCTGGGCAAGGGCGTGTGCAGCGCGGCGGCGCGCGAGGACAGCACCCAGCGCGTGCCGAACGTCCACGAGTTCCCCGGCCACATCGCCTGCGACAGCGCGAGCAACTCCGAGATCGTGATCCCCATTCATGCAGGCGGGCGGGTCGTGGCCGTGCTGGACATCGACAGCCCGGTGCTCGATCGGTTCAGCGAGGCCGACCAGGCGGGGCTGGAGGCGTTCGCTAAGGTGATCGAAGAGAATATGATCCTGGATTGATACGTATATCAGCGAAGGGGTGGCATTGCGCCACCCCTTCGCTGAATGTTCCAATCACATCAATACTCCACCCGCCACACGGCGCAGTCGTGGGGCGCGAGGCGCGCACCCAGGCCCTTGCGGGGCTTTGTGCCGGTCCACAGCTCGGTGGTGGAGCGGTATGCCTGCTCGAGATACGCCGGGTCAAGGGCAACCTTGCGCGCCCTGTCCGACAGGTTGAACAGCGCCGCATAGCAACCCGCTCCGTCCCGGCGCGGGGCGATCCAGGCGGCCTCCTCCTCCGTGGTGTACAGCGGATGGGCGCACCAGCTCTCCCTCTCGATGGCAAGCACGTCGGCGTTGGTGAGCAATTCCAGCGTGAAGCTGTCGTTCTTCGGCAGGTCGCCGCCGATCATCAGCGGGCTTCGCATCATGCACCACAGCGTCAGCATCGTGCGCTGCTCGGCCTGGGTGAACTTGGTCCACTTGCCGTCGGGATGGCTGTCGTAGCACTGGCGCAGCGCGCCCACGGGCAGCATGTCGGCGTCCGGCCAGTGGCCCGGCGCGGCGTGGACGCACCACTTCTCCGCCCGCTCGAACATGCCCTTCAAGAGCCGCCAATCGTCCCAGAAATCGTCGGTGATGCGCCACATGTTGGCAAAGGCCTTCAGGTGTTCGGCCTTCTCCAGCGGCGCGGGGCCGGGGGAGAGGCTGAGCGCGATGTCCCGACCGCAGCCGCGGCAGGCCAGGCTGATCAGCTCGATCTCCCGCTCGCAGTGGGGATATTCCCGGGCGATGTCGTCGCACTTGACGAAGTCCACGCCCCAGTCGGCGTAGAGGGCGAACAGGCTGTCGTAGTAGGCCTTCGCGCCGGGATGGTCGCACTTCAGGCCGTACATATCCGGGTTCCAGGCGCAGACGGAGTTGGGGTTGGCCGCCTCGTCGCAGCGGTATGCGCTGTCCAGGATGGGCAGGTGCCGGTGGGCCGCCATGCGCGGCATGCCCCGCATGATGTGGATGCCGAAATTCAGGCCCAGGGAATGGATGTAATCGGCGAGGGGCTTAAAGCCAGCGCCGCCCTTCGCGCTGGGGAAGCGGTTCTCTGCGGGCAGCAGGCGGCCGTATGCGTCCATGGGCACGTCGGAGAAGGGCTCGTATTCATGGGAGATGGCGGTGGGCTGATACCACTGGATGTCCACCACCACATATTCCCAGCCGTATTCCTTCAGGTGCCCGGCCATGTATTCGGCGTTGGCGCGCACCTGGTCTTCCGTCACCGCCGCGCCGAAGCAATCCCAGCTGTTCCAGCCCATGGGGGGATATTTCGCGATCATGGGTATGTCACTCCTTTTACAAAGTCTGCAAAGAACGCGGCCGCCGGTCGTGGCGGCCGCGCCTGTCGCGTGCGCTATTTTGGCCGTCAGTCCGCGGCGGGAAGCTGCTCCAGGGGGATGATGGTGTTCAGGATGCCGGGGGCGACGACGATGCCGCTGCAATCCACGATCACCTGCTGGCCGTCCACCACGTCGGCGACCTGGGTGTGGGCCATGGCCGCGGCATCCTGGAAGGAGGCGACGCCCACATGGATGTCCGTGCCAAGGAAGTAGAACAGGGCGTCGAAGCTGGTGAACAGGGGAACGTACTGTTCGCCCGCCGGGTTCTTGATGCACTGGATGTGGAGCACATGCCGCTCCTCGCCCGCGTAGGGGGCAAAGCCCTCGGGCATGCTCTCCGAGCCCCACAGATAGGCCCCGTCCTGGATCATCCGGCCGGCTTCGGGGAAGAAGTGCAGCGCAGTATCCTGCTCACCGGGGGCGGTATCCCAGGAATCGCTGCCCACCGGCACGAGGAACAGGTCGTGCTCCAGGTCGATCGTGCGGCCCTGGCCATCGCCCTCGCCGAGGGATGGGATCAGGCTCACAGACAGCGCCAGCAGCGCCAGCAACAGACAAACGATCCTCTTCATGGGAAAGCCTCCTTGTTGTTCAGCTGATGGTGTCTCTATTTTAGCCCGGCGCCAGTCCCGCTGTCAAGCCCGGATTCGCCGCCTGCACTTTTGTACAGTTCCCATTTTCTGCCGACTATGTTACAATAGGTACGGACAATGGATCGCGAGGGGGCTTCAATATGGCGCAGCCGCCCATCATACGCAGAACGGAAAAGCTGAGGACGCTGACTGCCCTCCTGCAGGAGCGGGGGACGGTGTATCTGTCCGCGTTCTTTTACAGCGGCAAGACGGTGCTGCTGGACCAGCTGTGCGATTCGTGGAACGGCGGTGTGCTCCGCTTCCGCTCCGGGAAGGACGACTGGGCGGCCTTCCGGGAGCGCGTGGAGGCGGGCGAGGAAGCGCTGATTGTCATCGACAGCATCGACAACCCCTCCGGCGCCATGGCGGAGGAGCTGGCTTCGCTGCTGGTGGGGCTGCGCGAGGGGCAATGCGCCGCGCTGGCCGGGCGGGCACAGCTGCCGATGGAGCTGCACAGGCTGTGCGTCAGCGGCGCGATTGCCACGCTGGGCAGGGAATTCATGATGTTCGACGAGGAGGAGATCGTGCAGCTGTTCCTGGAGTACGGAGTGGAGCTGGTCCCAGCGGACGTCCGGCTGATCCAGGACAGGCTGTGGGGCTGGGCGTTCGGCCTGCACATCCTGGCGCAGCAGATGCTGAACCACCCCGGCGCGCCGCTGGGCACGATGATCGAGAATGCCCGCTCGGACATCAAGCGGGTTCTGGTGGCCGAAGTGGTGCTGGCGTTTCCGGAGCAGGAGCGGCAGCTGGTGTACAACCTGTCGCCCTTCGAGCGCTTTTCCGAGGACATGGCGCGGATGGTGACCGGCCGCAACGACGCGCCGCGGATGATGGAGAACATCGCCCGGAAATCCTATATGCTGCTGCGCGGACGGGAAGGGGAGTATACCTTCATTCCCATCGTGCGGCAGGCGCTGTTCGACGAGATGCGCAACCTGTACAGCCAGGATTACATCAACGGCCAGTACAAGCGGGCGGCCCTGTTTTTTGAGCTTCAAAACGAGATCCCGAAGGCGATTTCCTGTTACAGGCGGCTGGGCGACGCGGAGAAGGTCCGGGAGATGCTGATCCGCGACACCTACAACCGGCCCGCGGACGGCGACTATGTGGACCTGCGGGAGGGCTACGCCATGCTGTCGGAGGAGACGATCCTGGCCTATCCCGAGCTGATGAAGGGCAAGTGCGAGATCGAGTGCCTCCGGGGCCACGCGGAGGAGAGCGACCGCTGGTATGGCGAGCTGGAGAAGTTCATCCGCAAAACGCACCCGCGGGACGTGCGCCGCCAGACAGCGGAGGAGGCCCGGGCCTATCTGGATCTGTGCCTTTCCCAGCGGGGCAGCCGCGACACCCTGAGGAGGCTGCTGGCGGCCGCGAAGAACCCCGGGCTGCGGCAGTCGGCCGTCTGGCGCAACGGCTTCAATGTGTCCGGCAACAGCGCCAGCCTGCTGAATGGCGGGCTGGACTTCTCCCGCTGGGTGCCCCATGGCTGGACCCTCTACCGCCTGTTCAAGGGGCCGATCGAGCTGGCCCTGGGACGGGGCGGCGGCGTGGCGGATATCGCCATCGCCGAGCGGGAGCTGGAGGCCAATCCCGACGGCGATTACAGCGTGGCCATGGCGAAGGTGCGGCAGGGGCTGCAGCGCGTCACGGACAATCCGGAGATGCACTACGCCGCCATCGGCGTCCAGAGCCGGATCGAGGCGGCCCGGGGCAACGCCGGGGAGGCCATCCGGATGATCGACAACGCCATCGCCTCGCTGACCTCGGATCACCCGCGCAGGCTGCGGCAGAACCTGGAGGTGTTCAGGCTCGGGCTGATGCTGCTGGGGGGCGACGTGTCCGCAGCGCGGAACTGGCTGGAGACCGGGGCGCCGGACGAGACGGCCGACTTCGTCATCATGGATCGGTATGCCTATATGCTGAAGCTGCGCCTGTATATCATACTGGCCCAGAGGGAGAAGATCCCCTTCCTGGCGGCGCTGCTGCGACAGTATTTTGAAAGCTACGAGCGGCCTTATATGCTGATCCAGCTGAACCTGCTGGAGGCGGTCTGCCACTACCGCGCCGGGGAAGCAGCCTGGCGCGACAGGATGGAGGAGGCGCTGGCGCTGGCGAAGCGATACGGACTGGTGCGGGTCGTCGCGGATGAAGGCATGGCCGTCATAGACATGCTCAACGATCTGGACCTGCCGGACGGCCCCTGGGAGCGCAGCGTGCTGGCCCTGACGAGAAGGCAGGCGGCGAACTACCCCAACTACATGAAGCAGGCGGCCATCAAGCCGGTGTTCACCGACCGGGAATACCAGGTCTATTCGCTGATGATCGCCGGCTACAGAAACGCGAAGATCGCCTCGATACTGAATATATCGGAACGCACGGTGAAATACTTCTGCGCCTTGATCTATAAGAAAATGGGCGTGACAACCCGGGCGGAGGCCCTGACCCGGGCGGCGGAATTGGGGGATATCAAGTGAAGAGAATTGTGTTTTGCGTCATACTGGCGGGACTTATGCTGCTGGGAATCAGCGCGGCCGCGGAAGCCGATCTGACGCTGCTGGTCTATATGTGCGGCGCCGATTTGCAGGACGCCGCCTGCGAGGACATCTACGAAATGGGCGTCGCCGAAAACGGGGACAATGTGAACATTGTCATCCTGGCGGGCGGCGCTTCGGAATGGGACTTTGAGGAGATCGAAGGGAATACGAGGAACCTCGTCACGCTCCGCGACGGATACTTTGAATCCGTCACGGACTGGGGGTGGGCTTCCATGGGCAGCGAGGAGAGCCTGCGGGAGTTCCTGGAATACGGGCTCACCGAATATCCCGCCGGGAAGACGGCGGTGATCCTGTGGGACCACGGCGCGGGCTCCGAGGCGGGCGTGTGCTTTGACGATACGACGGAAGACGAGGACGGGCTGACGCTGACGGAGATCAACGATGCGCTCTACAACCTTGACGAGGCGCTGGGCGGCTTCCACATCGACCTGTTCGGCTGTGACGCCTGCATGATGGCCACTTACGAGATGGCTGCGATGCTGTCCTGCTACGACATCGACTGCTATGTGGCCAGCGAGGAACTGGAGCCGGGTACCGGCTGGCACTATACGCCCTGGCTGGAGGCCTTTGGGAAGAATCCCGACATGACCACGGAGGAGCTGTGCGAGCGGATTGTCGATACCTACATGCAGGCCGGGCTGGAGGAGACCCCGGACGATTACCTGACCCTGAGCGCCATCGACCTGAGACAGATCGACCCGCTGCAGAGCGCCATGGAGAACATGGGCGCGGTGCTGATGGACGCGCTGGAGCAGGGAAACGCCGCTGAGGTTCGCCGCGGGCGCAGCCGGATGTACACCTTCGGCTCCTTTGATGACGGCAGCTGGGACATGGTGGACCTGGGCGCCATGCTGGACGCCTATGCCCGGTTTGACCCCGACGGGGCCGCCGAAGCGCGCCGGGCGATGTCGAAGGCGGTGCTGGTCAGTCGGCAGACGGATAACCTGAACCCCTGCTGCGGCCTGTCGGTGCTCATTCCCCAGGACACGAAGGACGAGTTTGAAAGCTACGTCGAGGGCCTGGACCTGTCCTTCTACATGCCCAACTGGATGGGCTTTGTGAAGGCCTACGCGCTCCAGCTGACGGGCGGCAGCCACAGCTTTGCCCAGACCACGCCCCAGGCCGTGACCGGTTCCGGGTTTCTCTCCCAGCTCGCCTCCATTTATGAGGATGCGCCGGACGAATGGTGCTGGAACGACGCGGCGGAAACCTATGAGGAGACGGCCCCGAGCGGTGCGGTGATTGCGGCGGAGGGCGACTACGCCTTCTCCGCCAGCCTCGCGCCGGAGGATCTGCAATACCTGGATTATGTCGAGGGCATGCTGATGATGGACGTCAGCGACGAAAAGCAGTTTGGCTATGTGGATCTGGGCCTGATGCAGAACAACGTGATCGACTGGAACACCGGCGAGGTCTACAGCCTGTTCGACGGCACCTGGCCGATCTTCGGCGACCAGTTGGTGCCGCTGTACGACCAGATCAGCAACGAATACGGCAGGCGCAGCCTGATCCCGGTGAAGCTGAACGGTGAATACACCTACCTGGTGGTGGAGTTCAAGGCCGGGGAAGCGGAAGGACGCGTCCTGGGGGCAAACGCAGGTTATGATGCCAACGGCCTGCCCATTCGCAGCATCACCCGGCTGAAGGAGGGCGACCGCATCGTGCCCGTCTACACGATGTATGTCGGCGCCGATGAGGACGACGACCTGGAGGAATCGGAGTTTGAGGGCGACGAGATCCTGTGGGAAGACGGAATGACCGTGACCTGGCAGGAGCTGGGCGACGAGGGAGACGCGATGGAAATGCTGTTCTGCTTCGTGCTGAACGACGTGTTTGGAGACTATGACATGACCGATATGGTCGCCTTTGAGGTTTAGCAGCGTGTGAAAACCACCGAACCTGTACCAAAGGACAGTATACAGCATGAGCTGCGGGGTTTATAATGACTCCAGTTCCACAAGGGACAAATCAGAAAGAGAGGTTATACCCCATGAAGAAAATCGTATGTGTTCTGATGGCGCTGTGCCTGATGCTGGCCGCGACCGCGGCCATGGCCGAGGCGACCCTGAACTGGTCGGACTTTGAGCCCATCCTGTCGGAGAGCGGCGTGAACGGTGAGTTCGTCACCTTCGACCAGGTCGCCGTGAAGATCTGGATCCCCGAGGGAATGAACGCGGCTGAGCTCACTCAGGAGGACATTGACAAGGGCTTCATCGGCTACTTCGCGCCGGAAGATCAGTCCGCTGCGCTGTCCGTCGTCTATGTCGATACGGACGGCATGACCCTGGAGCAGTATGGCGAGAACCTGGCCGGCCAGGATGGCGTCACTGAGATCGAGTATGGCACCGTGAACGGCCTGCCCTGCGTGACCTACCAGATCCCCGATCAGGATTCCGTGAGCATCGCCTTCACCACCGAGGCCGGCTACATCCTGGAAGTCACCTGCTGGCCGGTGTCCGAGGAGAACGCCACGCTGGTTTGGGGCGCCGTGACCGCTTCCATTCAGCCCGAATAATTCTCCAAAACGGAAACGAGGCTGTCTCGCTGGAGACAGCCTCGTTTTGTGACTTTGCTTATTCCTCCGGCACCTCGCCGATCAAATCGAGGCAGCGGGTCTCGTTCATCCGGTTGCACATCTTGACCAGGGTCTCAAGCGGCACGTCGTGCAGCTGCTGCTTCTGGCCGCGCACGGTGATGGACACGGTGCCCTCGGCGGCCTCCTTGTCGCCCACGACCACGATGTAGGGGTCCTTCATGGTCTTGAAGAACTTGATCTTGGTGTTCATGTTCACGTCGGCGTAGTCGGCCTCCACGCGGATGCCCTCGTCCTCCAGGCGCTCGGCCACCTTGCGGGCGTACTCGTTGTGCTCGGGGCGGATGGGCACCACGGCCACCTGGTAGGGGTTCAGCCAGAAGGGGAAGGCGCCCTTGAAGTTCTCGATGATGATGCCGATGAAGCGCTCCAGGGAGCCGTAAAGCGCCCGGTGCAGCACCACGGGCTGCTTGAGGCTGCCGTCCTGGTCCACGTAGGTCAGGCCGAAGTTGTGGGGCAGCTGGAAGTCCAGCTGGATGGTGCCGCACTGCCACTCGCGGCCCAGGGCGTCCTTGATCTGCAAATCGATCTTCGGGCCGTAGAACGCGCCGTCGCCCTCGTTGATCTCATAGCCGCCCTCGCCATACTTCTTGTCCAGGATGCGCTTGAGGGATGCCTCCGCCTTGTTCCACACCTCGATGTCGCCCATGTAGTCCTCCGGGCGGGTGGAGAACTCGGCCCGGTAGCTGACGCCGAAGGTGGCGTAGATCTCGTCGGCGATGGCTATGATGTCGGCGATCTCGCTCTCGATCTGCTCCTCGGTGACGAAGGTATGGTCGTCGTCCTGGCGGAACTCCTGCACGCGGAACAGGCCGTTCATCTGGCCGGACTTCTCCTTGCGGTGCAGCACGTCATATTCGCTGTAGCGGATGGGCAGCTCCTTGTAGGAGTGCAGCGTGCGCTTGTAGGTCATCATGGCGTTGGGGCAGTTCATGGGCTTGGCGCCCATGGTGTCGTCCATGTCCCGGTTGAACAGCGGCGCGCCCTTGGGCAGGGTGACGCTGGCCGTCTCCTCCAGGCCGTCGGCGGGGTTGTCCAGGATGCCGGGGATCTCGGCGTCCGCGGCCATGAAGCCCTCCAGGCCCGGCACCATGAACATGTTGTTCTGGTAGTGGGCCCAGTGGCCGGAGATCACCCACAGCTTCTTCTTGTTGATGAGGGGCGCGGAGATCTCCGTGTAGCCGTGCTTGGCCTGCAGCTTGCGGGAGTAGGCCAGCAGCGTCTGATAGAGGATCCAGCCGCGGGGCAGCCAGTAGGGCATGCCGGGGGCGGTCTCGTCGAACATGAACAGGTCCAGCTCCTTGCCGATCTTCTTGTGGTCGCGCTCCTGGGCTTCCTTGATCATGGCCAGGTGGGCCTTCAGCTGCTGTTGGTCCGGGAAGGCATACACATAGACGCGCTGCAGGCTGTCGCGCTTCTCGTCGCCGCGCCAGTAGGCGCTGGAGACGGCGCGGATCTTGTAGGCCACGGAAAGCAGTTCCGCGGAGTTTTCCACGTGGGGGCCGCGGCACAGGTCCACAAAGTCGTCGCCCGTGTAGTAGACGGTGATGGTCTCGCCCGCGGGCAGGTCGTTGATCAGCTCTTCCTTGTACTTCTGGCCCTTGAAGATCTCCAGCGCCTCTTCCTTCGAGACCTCCTTGCGTGTCCAGGCCTCCTTGCGCTTCATGATCTCCTTCATCTTCTGCTCGATGGCGGGGAAGTCCTCGGTGGAGATGCCCCGGGGCAGCAGGAAATCATAGTACATGCCGTCGGCGATCTGCGGACCGATGGCGATCTGCACGTTTTCCCGGCCAAAGATCTCCATGACGGCCTTGGCCAGGATGTGGGCCAGCGAGTGGCGGTAGACTTCGTTGAAATGTTCGCGATCCATTCAGATACACTCCTTTATGATAATCAGACTGGGTTTTGATATAAAAACACGTCCGTCCCATGCCGGGACGGACGTGCGTACATCCGTGGTTCCACCCTGCTGACGGCTTGCGCCGTCGCTCTGTCGCGCAGTAACGCGCGCGAAACGCCTGTCATCGGGGGATGGTACCCTGCGCTGGCCTGCGGCGGGGGCTTTCAGCCGATGGCCCCTGCTCTCTTTCGCGCCACATCGCAAGACGTGTTCCCCGTCTCCTGACCGGATGCATTGATTGTAGCACGTCGCAGGGGAGTTGTCAAATTAAATTCGGGAGTAGATGCATTTAGGGTCGGAGAGATGCCGGGATGGCGCTACAACAGCCTGACCACCCGGATCCCGTTCACGCCCAGCTCCGTTTCGCCGCCGATGTCCTTGCCGGTGAGCGCGTCGGTGCCCTTCGGCAGCGCGACGGTGACGGGCCCGCCGGTGAAGTTCATGGCGAACAGGGTGTCGCCCCTCTGGGCGACCTGCACGCCCGAGGGCAGGCCATCCACGAGGGGATTCACGCCGATCTCGTCAAAAACTGCCCTGTAGAAGTCGTCCAGAAAGTCCGCCTCGGGGCGGGTGGCGACGTAGAAGGCCGCGCCGGCGCCGAGGCTGTTCTTCGTGACGCAGGGCCGCCCGGCGTAGAAGTCCTTTTCGTAGGTGCCCAGCACCTGGGCGGTTTCGGCGTGGATCAGGTCGCACAGGTCGCGGCAGGGGTAGACCTTGCCGTTCATGCGGATGCCGTTGCGCTCGTCGTCGTACAGGCCGTCGATCTCCTCGCACCAGATGCCCAGCGCCTTGCGCAGCGGGCCGGGGAAGCCGCCCAGGAAGCACAGGTCGTCCCGGTCCACCCGGCCGGTGTAGGCGGTGCAGACCAGCGTGCCGCCGTTCTTCACATATTCCGTCAGCCGCTCGGCCACGCCCGGGCGCAGCATGTACAGCATGGGCGCGGCGACGAGCCGATAGCCGGAAAAGTCCTGCGTCTCGTCGATCACGTCGATGTTCACGCCCCGGCGGGACAGGGCCCGATAGTGCTCCAGCACGGTGTCCAGGTAGTGCTTCTCCCGGCGCGGGCCCTCGCAGGTGTCCAGCGCCCAGCGGTTTTCGGTGTCGCAGACCAGCGCCACGGGAGCCTCGGGCATCTTGCCCTGCAGGCCGTTCAGCTTTTGAAGCGCCAGACCCACGTCCTGCACGTCCCGGAAGGTGCGGGTGTGCTCGTGGCCGACGTGGTCCACCACCGCGCCGTGGAACTTCTCGCTGGAGCCCCGGCTCTTGCGCCACTGGAAGTACTGCACCGTGTCCGCGCCGTGGGCCACGGCCTGCAGGCTGGACAGCAGATGCATGCCCGGCTTCTTCAGCTTGCACACCTCCTGCCAGTTCACCTGGCTGGGCGTGGACTCCATCAGCGCGAAGGGCTGCCGCTTCAGGCAGCGCATCAGGTCGTAGTTGAAGGCGGCGACGGCGGCCGTCCACTCCTCGTCCGGGCCGCCCCAGCGGGGATAGCTGTCGTAGCTGGCGAAGTCGATGGCCTTTGAAAGCTCAAAGTAGTCCAGCTGGCCGTACAGTTCCATCAGGTTGGTGGTCACGGGCAGGTGGGGCGTCAGAGCGCGCAGCGGCGCGACCTCGGCGCGGATGAAGTCCACGGTCTGGCGGGTGACGAACCGCTGCCAGGCCAGGCTCAGCCCGTGCACGGACATCTCGCCGATGGGCGTGGGGCTGTGGATCTGCTCCCAGTCGGTGACGGTGTGGCTCCAGAAGCCGTTCCACCAGGCGTGGTTCAGCGCGTCCAATGTGCCGTATTCTTCCTTCAGCCAGTTCCGGAAGGCGGCCTGGCACAGCTCGCAGTGGCAGTCGCCGCCGTATTCGTTGGAGACGTGCCAGCCCACCACCGCCGGGTGATGGCCGAAGCGCCGGGCCAGGGCGGCGTTGATCCTGCCCACGAAATCCCGGTAGACGGGGGAGGTGAAGCAGTGGTTGTGGCGCGCGCCGTGCAGGTTGCGGCCGCCGTCCGCGCGCACGCGAAGCACCTCGGGATACTTCTGGCTCATCCAGGCCGGGCGCGCGCCGCTGGGCGTGGCCAGGAAGGCGGAGATGCCCGCCGCGTGCATATTGTCCAGCACATCCTCCAGCCAGTCGAAGTCGTACTTGCCTTCCTCCGGCTCCAGGGCGCTCCAGGCGAAGATGCCCACGCTCATCAGGTTGCAGCCGGCCAGCCGCATCAGGCGGATGTCCTCCTTCAGGATCTGGGGGCAGTCGCGCCACTGGTCGGGGTTGTAATCGCCGCCGTGGCCCAGGAAGGGCAGGTTCAGGTTGGGCATGGGCTCTCCTCCTGTATCGTCGTGAATTGCCATCATTATACACTGGCCACGGGCAAAACGCAAGGCGCAGGGCCTTGAGTTTTCCAGTGATTTGGTATAGAATAATCTCGGAGACAATTGCGATGGAGGTTATATGATATGTGGACGGTAAAGCAGCAGTGCGCGCTGCACGATGAGATTTTGAAGGAGCGGCTGGCCACGCTGATGCCGCGGCTGATGCGGGAATGCGGCGTGGAGATGTGGGTGGTGATCTCCCGGGAGTACGACGAGGACCCCCTGTTCAAGACGCTGGTGCCCGCGCTGGTCAAGAACGCCGGGCGGACCACCTGCCTGGTGTTCAGCCTGGACGGCGAGGGGCATTACGAGGCGCTGAACCTGTCCCGGCCGAACGACCGCTTCGACGGCTACTACACCCAGGCCATGGACCGGCGGGACGACGTGTTCCAGGCACTGAACCACCTGATCGCCCGGAAGAAGCCCTCCCGGGTGCACGTGGACGTGTCCAACGAGTGTCCCATGGCGGACGGGCTGAGCAAGAACCTGTACGAGCGCATGGTGACGGCCACCAACGGCGGCGTGCGCTTCGTCAGCGCCGAGGAGATCGCCATCCGCTGGATCGAGACCCGCACGGCGCGGGAGCTGGAGCTGTATCCCGAGATCTACAAGCTGATGATGGACATCGTGGACGAGGTGTTCTCCGCCGACTTCATCACCCCCGGCGTCACCACCACCACCGACGTGGAATGGGGCATCATGCAGCGGGTGAACGCGCTGGGGCTGCCCTGCTGGTTCTCCCCGGACGTGGACCTGCAGCGCATGGGCGGCACGGATTTCAGGATGTTTGGCGAAGTGATCCTGCCGGGCGACATCGTGCACTGCGACGTGGGGCTGGTCTGCCTGGGCCTGCACACAGACACCCAGCGCAACGTCTATATCGGCAGGCCCGGGGAGGATGAGATCCCCGCCGGCATCCGGGACGCCTTCCGCACCGGCTGCCGCTTCCAGGACATCGTGCGCGGCTACTATGCCGCCGGGCGCACCGGCAACGAGATCCTGCGGCTGTCCCTGGAGCAGGCGAAGGCCGAGGGCATCCGGGCCATGAGCTACTGCCACCCCATCGGCACCTTCGGCCACAGCGCCGGGCCCTGCGTGGGGCTGTTCGACAACCAGCTCTTCGTGCCCGGCCACGGGGAATACGTGATGCACGACGACACCTGCTATGCCCTGGAGCTGAACATCACCCAGGCCGTGCCCGAGTGGGGCGGCCAGGACGCGTGCATGATGCTGGAGGAGACCATCGCCTTCACCGGCGGCGAGACCCGGTTCATGGACGACAAGCGGGAGATCATACGGTTCATCAAGGCCTGATCCCGCGGGGGACAGGCAGAATGCCCAAAGGCAGCCTTCCCCAAAGGGGGAGGCTTTGGATAATGCAATTCCCTTCAAATCAGGATTTCACGCCTCCAGGGCAAAGACCGGCCCCGGTTCCTTTCGGAACCGGGGCCGGCTGCCGTTCAGGCGTCAGACGGAATTATTCCGCGTCCTGGGTGGCGTACTGGAAGAAGAAGTAGCCCAGGGAGGTGAAGCCCACGTTGCCGATGGTGCTCGCCTTGCAGTAGGGCTGGGTGTAGAAGTACAGGGGAGCCACGGGGAAGCCGCCCTCGCTGTACAGCAGCTTCTCGGCGTCATAGAGGATCTGATCGCGCTCGGCGCCCGGCAGGGTGGCCTTGGCCTTGGTGATCATATCGTCGAACTCGGTGTTGGAGTACACGCCGTAGTTGTTGCTCTGGCCGGTGACCATCAGCTCCAGGTAGGTGACGGGATCGTTGTAGTCCGCGATCCAGCCCAGGCGCGCCACGCCGAACTTGTGCTCGCCGAGGCCGTTGGTGTAGGTCGCCCACTCCTGGTTCTCGGTGGTGATGTTCATGTTCAGCACGGTCTTCCAGTCCTCGCCGCAGGCTTCGGCGATGGCCTTGTGGGTGTCGGAGGTGTTGAAGTTGTAGACCACGGTGGTGTCGGGATCCCAGGCGCCATCCTCGACGGCCTCGTTGTAGAGCTGCTCAGCCAGCTCGCAGCGGCCGGAGTAGGTCTCCAGGTCGGCATCGGGATACTGCTCGGCCAGCCAGGCATACAGAGCACCCAGCTCGGTGCCCTCGGAGAAGTCATTGCCCTCGGAGTCCAGGATACCGGCGGCCACGAGGCCGGTGGCGGGAACCTGACCACCCTGGGTGACGTTCTCGACGATGTTGTCGCGGTCGATGGACAGGGTCATGGCAGCGCGCACACGCCAGTCTTCGATCTTCAGGCAGTTCAGGTACAGGTAGTAGGTGCCCACATAGGGGTTGATGAAGCAGTCGCCGGACTCCTGCAGGCTGGCGATCATGTCGGTGGGGAAGCTGTCGATGAACTGCCACGCGCCGCTCTGATAGCTGGACAGGATGGCGGTCTCGCTGTCGGACAGGTTCCAGATGATGGCATCCGGGCCCAGTTTGTCAGCGTCATAGTACTTGTCGTTGGGCTCCATGCGGATGTAGCTGTCGTGCACCCACTCGGTCACCTTGTAGGCGCCGTTGACCACGATGTTGGCGGGGTCGGTCCAGTTGTCGCTGCCCTCGACCACGTCCTGGCGCAGGGGCATCAGGGACGGGAAGGCGCACATGCTCAGGAAGTAGGCACAGGGGCTCTCCAGGGTGATCTGGACGGTCTTGTCGTCCAGGGCCTCGATGGCCAGGGTGTCGGGGTCGGCTTCGCCGGCCTGGATCTCAGCGGCGTTCAGCACGATGTGGTCCAGGAAGTAGCCGTACTCGGACGCGGTGTCCGGGTTCACCAGGCGCTTCCAGCTGTACACGAAGTCCTGGGCCTTCACGGGCTCGCCGTCGGACCAGAAGATGTCGTCGCGCAGGGTGAAGGTGTAGACGGTCTGGTCCTCGGAGATCTCATAGGACGCAGCCTGGCCGCACACGATCTCGGTGTTGAACATGCCGGTGTCCTCGGTGAGGTTCTCGTCGGTCAGCTCGTACTTCATCAGACACTCGAACTGATGGTTGGTCATCATGGCGGCGTCAACGGAGTTGGCCAGGTTGGGGTCGATGGTCTCGGGCTCGGAAGCGACGCACACGTTCAGCTCGAACGGGGCTTCTTCCGCCATGGCCGGGACCAGCGCCAGAACCAGGCACATCGCCAGGATCAGGGAAACGATCTTCTTCATGGTTGGGTTCCTCCTTGTGATGTATATACATTTCACCGTTGCGGTGAAGTGTAGTCGTGGTCAGCTCCCTTCGGGGAGCGCTCAGCCCAGGCCCTCCAGCTTGTGGCAGGCCGCGAAATGCCCGGGCGCGTACTCCTTCAGGCGGGGCATGTCCCGCTTGCAGATGTCGGTGGCGTAGGGGCAGCGGGTGTGGAAGCGGCAGCCGCTGGGCGGGTTGATGGGGCTGGGGATGTCGCCCTCCAGCAGGATGCGCTGGCGGGTCTTGTTCTTCTCCGGGTCCGGCAGCGGCACCGCGGAGAGCAGCGTCTGGGTGTAGGGGTGGATGGGGTGGTTGCACAGCTCATAGCTCTCCGCCAGCTCCACCATGTTGCCCAGGTACATCACGCCGATGCGGTTGGAGATGTGGCGCACCACGGAGATGTCGTGGGCGATGAACAGGTAGGTCAGGCCGATCTGCTCCTGCAAATCCTCCAGCATGTTCACCACCTGGGACTGTATGGACACGTCCAGCGCCGAGATGGGCTCGTCGCAGACGATGAACTCCGGGTTCACCGCCAGGGCGCGGGCGATGCCCACGCGCTGCTGCTGGCCGCCGGAAAACTCGTGGGGGAAGCGGTTGGCGTGCTCGGTGTTCAGGCCCACCTCGTCCAGCAGCTCGTTGATGCGCTCCCGCCGCTCGGCCTTGCCGGGGCACAGCTTGTGGATGTCCAGGGCCTCGCCCACGATCTCGCCCACCGTCATGCGGGGGTCCAGGGAGGCGGAGGGATCCTGAAAGATGATCTGCATCTTGCGCCGGTAGGGCAGCATGGGCACGGCGATCTTCGCGTCGCTGTCGAAGATGGTCTGGCCGTCGTAGACGATCTTGCCGCTGGTGGGCTCGTGCAGCCGGATGATGGCCCGGCCCAGGGTGGACTTGCCGCAGCCCGACTCGCCCACGATGCCCAGCGTCTCGCCCTTGTAGATGGAGAAGGACACGGACTCCACGGCCTGCACGTACTGCCTGCGGGCCAGCAGGCCGCCGCCCTTGACGGCGAAGTACTTTCGCAGGTTCTCGATCTCGATCAGCTTGCTGGTGTTCTGGGTCATTTGCCGCTCGCCTCCTCGCCGTCGTCCTCCATGAAGTGCAGCCAGCACGCGCTGGTGTGGCCGTCGCCGTAGTCGGCAAAGGGCGGCTTCTGGCGCAGGCAGATCTTGCGGCAATCCTTGCAGCGCGGCGCGAAGTTGCAGCCCTTGGGCGGGTTCAGCAGGTCGATGGGGGTGCCCTCGATGGGGATCAGCCGCTCGTGGCCGTCGCTGTCCAGGCGGGGCATGGATGCCAGCAGCCCCTTGGTGTAGGGGTGCAGGGGGTTGTAGAAGATGTCGTTCACCTTGCCCTGCTCCACGATCTTGCCGGCGTACATCACCGACACGCGGTCGCAGATCTCGGCCACCACGCCCAGGTTGTGGGTGATGAAGATGATGGAGGTCTGCTCCTCCTGCTGCAGCTTCTTCATCAGCTCCAGAATCTGGGCCTGGATGGTCACGTCCAGGGCGGTGGTGGGCTCGTCGGCGATCAGCAGCTTGGGCTTGCAGATCAGCGCCATGGCGATCATCGCGCGCTGGCGCATGCCGCCGGAGAACTCGTGGGGATACTGGTCGATGCGCTTTTCGGCGTTGTTGATGCCCACCAGCTCCAGCATCTCGATGGCGCGCTTGCGGGCGTCCTGGGCGGAGATACTGCTGTCGTGGCAGGTCAGCGCCTCCATCAGCTGGTTGCCGATGGTGTAGACCGGGTTCAGGCAGGTCATGGGGTTCTGGAAGATCATGCTGACCTTGTTGCCCCGGAACTGGCGCATCTGCTCGGGCGTGTAGGCCAGCAGGTCCTCGCCCTCAAAGGTGATGGAGCCGCCCACCACCCTGCCCGGGTTCTGCAGCAGGCCGATGATGGAGTAGGCCTCCACGCTCTTGCCGGAGCCGGATTCGCCCACCACGCCCATGACCTCGTTGTAGCCCAGGGAATAGGAGATGCCGTCCACCGCCTTCACTTCGCCGGCGGGGGTGAAAAAGGATACCTGGAGGTCCTTGACCTCAATCAGCCTGTCGTTTTCAGCCATTTCGGTCGCCTCCTCACTTCTTCAGGCGCGGATCCAGCGCGTCGCGCAGGCCGTCGCCGATCAGGTTCAGGGAAAGTACGATGATCGTCAGTATGACCGCGGGATAGATCAGGCGGTCGGGGAATATCTCGATGGTGGCCAGCGCGTCGGAGCACAGCGAGCCCAGGCTGGCCATCGGCGCGGAGACGCCCAGGCCCAGGAAGGACAGGAAGGACTCCAGGAAGATGGCCGAGGGGATCTGCAGGCAGGTGGTGATCACCAGCGCGCCCACGGCGTTGGGCAGCAGGTGCCGCCGGATGATGCGGGCCTTCGAGGCGCCCAGGGCCACCGCCGCGTTCACGTATTCCTGCTCCTTCAGCTGCAGCACCTGGCCGCGCACGATGCGGGCCATGGTGACCCAGTAGAGCAGGGCGAAGGTGATGAAGATGCTGACGATGCCGGGGCCAAGGTCGCCCAGGATGGCGCCGATGCCCGTCTTGTGGGCGTCAAACCAGGCCCGCAGCGGGTCGGTGAGCACCACCTGCAACAGCAACACGATCAGCACCTCGGGGATGGAGTAGATCAGCTCCACGATGCGCATCATCACGAAGTCCACCGCGCCACCGGCCAGGCCGGAGATGGCCCCGTAGATGGAGCCGATCACCAGCACGATCAGCGCCGCCGCGATGCCGATGATGATGGACACCTGCGCGCCGTACATGGTGCGGGCCATCAGGTCGCGGCCGGAGGAGTCCGTGCCGAACACGTGGGGGAACACGCTGTTGACCAGCTTCAGCGGCTGGGCACCCTCGGCGGGGGCGTCGGACAGCTCCACGGGGGTGCTCTTTTCCCAGGTGCCGTCCTCGTTCAGGTCCTTCATCTTCACCACGAACAGCGGCTCCTCGGCGTCGGCGTCCAGCGCCAGCACCGATTTCTCGATGGCCTTTTTCAGCGTGAAGGCGTAGGTCTTGCCGCCGTAGTTGATGGTGTAATCGCCCTTCTTGATGGCGGTCAGGCTGCCGGATTTCAGCGTGGTGGCGTAGAAGGCGTCGCAGTTCTTGCTCATGGCGATGACGAGCTGTTCCTCCTCGGAATACTCCATGGAGGCCAGCTTTTGCGACGAGCGGTACTGGTCGGCGTAGTTATAGGGGATCAGCCGGGGCCCCAGGAAGGCGAACAGCAGGCACAGTATGAACACGAACAGCGCCACCATGGACACCGTGTTGGCCTTGAAGCGCCGGGCCGCGTCCCGCCAGTAGGAGACGCTCTTGTGCTTGTAGACCACGGATTCCTTTTCCGTGTCGGTGGCGGCCTGGAAGTCGTCGGCAGTGAGGCCAAAGGTCTCCTCGATTTTGTCCGGGTCCACCTGGAAGGGGCTGAGTTTGGCGAAGTTGTATTTCATATAGTTCTCAGCCCTCCTTTGAAGTCAGCGTGATGCGCGGGTCGACGATCTTGTAGGCGATGTCCACCACCAGGTTCATGAAGATGACCAGCGCGGAGAGGATGACCGTGGTGGCCATGATGATGGTGTAGTCGCGGTTCATCACGCTCTGGACGAAGTACTTGCCCAGGCCGGGGATCTGGAAGGTGGATTCCACCACGAAGCTGCCCGTGATGATGCCCGCCATGACCGGGCCCAGGTAGGTGATGACCGGGATCAGCGAGTTGCGCAGCGCGTGCTTCAGCACCAGCTTGCTGGTCTTGACGCCCTTGGCGCGGGCGGTGCGGATGTAGTCCTGGTTGATGGCGTCCAGCATGCTGGTGCGCGTCAGCTTGGCCAGGTAGCAGGTGTAGTAGAAGGACAGGCTGATCACCGGCATGATGTAGGATCGGAAGTCCGTCAGCTCGCCGGATTTCACAGGCAGCAGCGGCAGCTTCACCGCGAACGTGGCCAGCAGCAGCGTGGCCAGCACGAAGGTGGGCACGGCCACGCCCACCGTGGTCATCACCCGCAAGAAGCCGTCCAGCCAGCTGCCCCGGTGATAGGCGGCGATGCAGCCCAGGGGGATGCCCACGAGGATCGCCAGCGCCAGCGCCGACAGGCCCAGCTTGATGGAGCGGGTGAACTTGCCCTGGTTGAATATGATGTCCTTGACGCTGGTGCCCTCCTGCATCTTCAGGGAGACGCCCAGGTCGCCGCGCAGGTAGTTGACCACGTAGTTCTTGAACTGCACGATCAGCGGCTTGTCCAGGCCGTACTTCTTGAACGCCAGCTCGATGGCGTGGGGCGACGCCTTCTCGGACAGGAAGGGGTTGCCGGGAATGGCGTTCATCAGGAAAAACGTGACGGCCATGATGATCAGCAGCGTGGCGACGGCGGCCAGTATGCGCTTTAAAATGTAGGAGAACATGCTTTCAACCTCTCAGTTCGTTGATGGGATCCGGCCGGGGCTCACTCCCCATTCAGCTTCATCTTGATGATGCCGCGATAGCGGGGGCTGGTGCGCTCCAGGGTATAGGGCTCGCCCGGCAGCACGGGATACTGATCCAGCAGGGCGCGGATGGCGCCCTGCTCGCCCTCGTCCAGCTCGAAGGAGAACAGGCGGTCGTTGTCGGCCACGTGGCGGCTGTTGCGCACGCCCACGATGGCCGCGGCCACGCCCGGCTGCTCAAGGATATAGCGTGTGGCCACGTTGGACACGCTCACGCCGTGGCCGTCGGCGATCTGCTTCAGCAGCTTCAAAAGCGCCTGCATGCCCTCCAGCCCCAGGCTGTCCTCGATGACCTGCATGTATTTCACCTGGGAACGGGTCTGGGGCGTGAAGTCCGACTGGCCCAGGTACTTCTCCGACAGGAAGCCGCCGGAGAGCGTGCCGTAGCAGAACATGGCGATGCCGTGCTCCCGGCAGTATTTCAGCTGGCTTGCCTCGACGCGGCGGTCGAACATGGAGTACTGGGCCTGTATGGAGGCCACGGGGATGCCTGCGTCCACCAGCTGGGCCAGGTGCTCCGTGTCGAAGTTGGTCACGCCGATGCGGCGGATCTTGCCCGCCTGGCGCAGCCGCTCCAGGTGTCCGGCCACCTCCAGGCAGCGGGGCACGTCGTAGTCCCACCAGTGGAACTGCACCAGGTCCAGGCAGTCCCGGTTCAGGCGGGTCAGGCTGCGGTCGATGATGCGCTGGGTGTCCTCGAAGGACACGGTCTCAAGCCTGTCCAGGTCCGGCACGTACTTGGTGTGGATCTGCAGGCAGTCGTGGCTGTAGCCGCCCATGGCCTTCAATTCGCCCACGAAGCGGCCGATGAAGTCCTCCGCGCCGGTGTAGATGTCGGCGCAGTCGAAGGTGGTGAAGCCGCGCTCATAGAGCATGTGGAAGGCGCGCATCACGTCGTCCATGTCCAGCGCGCCGGACAGGCTGTGGCCTTCGCTCAGCTGCCAGCAGCCGTTGATGACCCGGTTGATGCGATAGCCGCCGGGCAGCTCGTACTTGCGGTTGGTATCAGTCATTTGGTTCGTCTCCTGTGGGGATTTCCACCACGGTGCAGTCGCCGTGGCGCAATGTGCGCCGACCCACGCGGCTGATTTTGAACACCGCGCCGCAGTTGGGGTCCGGGCAGGCGATCAGCGCGTCCGAGCGCATCCAGTCGTTGTCCTGCAGGGGCCGCTGCTTCGCGGGCAGCAGGGGCAGCAGCGCCGAGAGCGCGTACATCGAAAAGCGCCGGGTCTGGGGGAAGACCAGGTCCTCGCCCTGCACCAGGAACCAGTCACCCGCCCGATGGCCGCAGACCATGGGCCGGTCGGTGGCGACCACCTCCACCTTCAGGTCGTACAGGTCAAAGCTGTCGTCCGCCATGGCTGCCTCCAGCGCCGCCGAATGGAGAGAGCGCCCCGCGCCGGGCGCGATTTGGGCATATTGCTCCATTCAAGCGTTTTAGTATACTACTTTATTATATCCAAGTTTGGCCCCGGCGTCAATCGAGTTCGCCGAGTTATCACATTTATCACGATGATTTAATAAAACGTTACAACGACACAGCGACAGCTTACGCTGCCGCCCGGACCGCTGATAAAGCCCGCAAACGCGAAATCCCCTGAAAACCGCTTGCGCGGAAGGGATTTCTGCTTCCTGTGTCAGGACAGCCTGCCCATTCGGTTACTTACGTCTGTGTAAGCGCCCCCATTGGCAGGCTGTTCTTTCTTGTCCTGCAGGCTTTCTCAACGGCCTGCCGATCATTGGGTTCACCCGATGTCGAACACGCTCCGGGCCTTCACGCAACCGGGCGTGCCGCGGAGCACCTTCACGCGCCGCTCCCCGGCGTTCATGTCGAAGAAGTTGTCCGCGAGCACCGCGTCCCTGCCGCACTGGATCTCCACGCTGCGGGCATAGGCAGAGGCCCGCACCACGATCTCGTCGCCGTCCACGCTGGCCGTCAGCTTCGGGTCCTCGAAGCGGAAGTGCTTCGGCGGGCAGAACAGCACCGTGCCGCCGCCCACGTATGCGCCGCTGGCGTCCGTGAGCTCGTAGGCGTAGTAGCAGCCGTAGGTGTCCCGGTCCGAAAAGTCCTGCTCGTCCAGCCAGATGGCTGACAGCGCGGGCACATTCACCTCGAAGCTGCCCTCCTCGATCACCGAGGCGTCGCTCCGGCGCAGCGACCAGCGGGCCGTGCCGGTGAAAGGCGCCATGGTCTCGTTGGACACGTTCAGCCGCGCGGACTTCTTCAGCTCGAAGGGCTCGGCGTTCACGTTGCTGTCCTGGCTGAGCACGCCCTCCTCGTGGCAGGAGATCAGTACCGGGGCGAAGAACCGCTTTTCGTAGTAGTGCAGGGCCTTCCAGCGGCCGAAGTAGTCCAGGCTGGCCCAGCTGACCACCGGCCAGCAGTCGTTCAGCTGCCACACCAGCGCGCCCATGCAGCGCCCGCGGTGCCTGCGCCAGTGCTCCACGCCGTACTGGATGGCCTGGGCCTGCAGCAGCTGGGAGGCGTAGACGAAGGCGTCGAAGTCCTTCGGGAAGCGGTAGGTCTGGGAGAGGTATTCCGCGATCTTGCCGTTGGCGGAGGCGTTGCGCTGGTGCTTCTCCATCACGTAGGAGAACACGTTGCGGTCCTCCGGCTGGGTGAAGGCCTCGATGGTGGCCATGGACGGGAAGGACTGGAAGCCGAACTCCGACACGTAGCGGAAGTGGTAATTCCGGTAGTCGGTGAAGGGCTTCATGCCGTGCCACACGTCCCAGTAGTGCACGTCGCCCTTGGCCGGGTCGTTGGGATTTTCAAAGCTGCCGCCGCTGGAAGGGCTGGAGGGCCAGTAGAAGGCGTCCGGGTCCTCGTCCTTCAGCACCTGGGGGATGATGTATTCGAAGATCTTGATGTAGTCCGCCTGGGTGCGCTTGCTGCTGAACCACTTGCCGTCGCCGGTGAAGCTCTCCATCTCGTTGTTGCCGCACCACAGGGCCAGGCTGGCGTGGTGGCGCAGCCGGCGGATGTTGTCGGCGAACTCCGCGCGGATATTGGCTTCGAAGCCCTCCGTCAGGTGGTACTCCGCGCAGGCGAACATGAAGTCCTGCCACACCAGCAGGCCCAGCTCGTCGCAGGCGTCGTAGAACCAGTCGTCGGGATAGTAGCCGCCGCCCCAGACGCGGACGGTGTTCATGTTGGCCGCTGCGGCGTCCTCCAGCAGCGCGCGGGTGCGCTCGGGGGTCACCCGGGCCAGCAGGTTGTCCTCGGGGATGTAGTCCGCGCCCATGGCGAATATGGACACGCCGTTCACGCAGTGGCAGAAGCTCTCGCCCCACTGGTCCTTCTCCTGCTTCACGGTCAGCGTGCGCAGGCCGACGCGCCGCTCCCAGCTGTCCAGCTCCGCACCGTCCAGGCTCAGCGTAACCCGCACGGTGTACAGCGGCTGGTCGCCGTAGCCCCGGGGCCACCAGAGCATGGGATTCTCGATTTCGATCTCGCAGCGCTTGCCCGCGCCGGTGAACACCTGCCCGTCGGGGGCGGTGACGGTGGCGTCCACATGCAGCTCGCCGCCGCCGTAGCGGGAGACGTGGGTGTCGATGTCGAGGGTCACCCGGCCGCCCTCGTGCCGCTGGCGCACCAGCACGCCGCCGATGCGGGCGCGCTCGATGCCGATGATTTCGATATTGCGCCAGATGCCGGCGTCGGGCAGCCGCGGGCCCCAGTCCCAGCCGAACATGCAGGCGGCCTTGCGCAGGTGGGAAAAGCCCCGCATGGCGTCGGTGGAGCCGTCCCAGGGGTCGGCCTCGTGGGCCTGGCGGATGAACCGGGTGGGGGAGCGCAGCGTGACGGCGATGGAGTTCTCGCCGGGGCGCAGGGCCTCCTTCACGTCAAACTCCCAGGTGCGGAACATGTTGTCGGCGTGGCCGACGGGCGTGCCGTTGACGGCAATGTCCGCCAGCGTGTCCAGGCCCTCGCAGCGCAGCAGCACCTTGCGGCAGGCCAGCAGCGCCTCGGGCGCCTCGAAGGCGCGGGTGTAGGTGAAGTCGTGCTCCATCAGCTTCAGCGCTTCGGTCTCGTTGTCCCGCCAGAAGGGATCGGGGATCCTTTCGGCGGTCAGCAGGTCGCTGTACACCGAACCGGGCACCGTGGCCGGAACGGCAGAAAACACGGCTTCGCCGGCGCTGGAGACGACGTCCAGCGTCCAGGAGCCGTTCAGGGACAGCTTTTGCATGGTGGGTTTCCCCCCGTGTGATATTTGTCGCAAGTATTCTAATTGATTTTATAGGTGAAGTCAATACGGTATTTGAGATCATAACACGCATTTACCGTGCGAATGAATTGTCGCCGGGGGATGGGATGAACAGATCCTTCGCTTTGCTCAGGATGACAACGAAGCGAACCCTGTCATCCAGAGCGGAGCGAAGGATCTGTTCGCAGAGACTTCAGCGGGCTATTTGCAGATCGAAGATTCTAAGGCCTCTTTTTCCTCAGTACTCCGTCTCCGCCTCGAACACCTGCTCCACCTTGCCGGTGAGGACGACGGTCTCGTCGGTGTAGCGCACCAGCAGCTTGCCGCCGGGCACCTGCACGGTGATCTCTGCGCCCTTCTTGCACAGGCCGTTTTCGATGGCGGCCGCCGCGGCGGCGCAGGCGCCGGTGCCGCAGGCCATGGTCTCGCCGCTGCCGCGCTCGAAGCAGCGCATGCGCAGCGTGGTGGGGTTCACCACGCGGACGAACTCGGCGTTCACCCGCTGGGGGAACAGCGGCGCGTTCTCAAAGGCGGGGCCGATGGCGTTCAGGTCCAGGGCGTCCACCTGGTCCGTGAACACCACGCAGTGGGGGTTGCCCATGCTCGCGCAGGTGACGCGCCACATCTGCCCGGCGATCTCGGCGGGCACGTCGATGATCCGCTCGCCCGGCAGTGTGCAGGGCACGTCCTGCGGCCTGAACGATGCCGGGCCCATGTCCACGGACACGGAGGTGACCTTGCCGTAGCGGGTGTACAGGTGCAGCTTCTTCACGCCGCCGGCGGTCTCGATGGTGATGTCGGCGGAGGACACCAGCCCCCGGTCGTACAGGTACTTGCCCACGCAGCGCAGGGCGTTGCCGCCCGTGCCGCCCTCGGTGCCGTCCCGGTTGTACTGGCGCATCTTCGCGTCGGCCACGTCGCTCTTTTCGATCAGCGTCATGCCCTCGGCGCCCACGCCGTAGTGCTGCTCGCACAGCCGCACGCACAGGCTCTCCGGGCAGGCGATGTCGCCCTTCAGGTTGTCGATCAGTATGTAGTCGTTGCCGGCGGCCTGCATCTTGGCAAAGCGCAGCTTTTCGTGGCTGGCGCGCATGTGGTTGATGTCCACCAGCTCGGTGTTTCTCTGGCTGTAGCGGCTCAGCAGGATGTCGGCCAGGGCCCGGGCGGTGTCCAGCGACGTGAAGCAGGGGATGTCCAGGTGCAGGGCCTTGCGGTGCAGGGCAATGTAGTCCCCCATGGTGCTGTCCAGCAGCGCGCCGGTGTAGATGATGTAGTTGATCTTGCCGCTGTCCAGCAGCTCGAAGCAGTGGTCGCTCTCCCGGATGCCGGGGATGGCGGCCACGGGGATGCCCAGCGTGGCGATGGTCTGGGCGGTGCCCTCGGTGGCGTAGAGGTCGCAGCCCAGGTCGCTGAAGCGGCGCGCCACGTCGATGATCTCCGGGTAGTCGTATTCGTCCACGCTCAGCAGCACGCCGGTGCGCTCGCCGGGGTGGGGCAGCCGCGTGCCCGCGCTGACCAGGCCCTTGAACAGGGCTTCGGACAGCGTCTTGCCGATGCCCAGCACCTCGCCGGTGCTCTTCATCTCCGGGCCCAGGTAGCTGTTGGCGTCGGTGAGCTTCTCAAAGGAGAACACCGGCACCTTCACGGCCCAGTAGGGCGGGGTCTTGTACAGGCCCGTGCCGCAGCCCAGGCTTTTTAGAGGTTGCCCGATCATCACCCGGCTGGCCAGGTCCACCATGGGCACGCCCGTCACCTTTGAGATGTAGGGGATGGTGCGGCTGGCCCGGGGGTTCACCTCGATCACGTACAGCTCGCCGTGGTACACCAGGTACTGTATGTTCACCAGGCCCTTGGTGCCCAGGGCCAGGGCCAGCTTGGTGCTGCTCTCCACCACGGTCTCCATCATGGCGTCGTCCAGCGAGAACGGGGGATAGACGGCGATGGAGTCGCCGGAGTGCACGCCCGCGCGCTCCACGTGCTGCATGATGCCGGGGATCAGCACGTCCGTGCCGTCGCTGATCACGTCCACCTCCAGCTCCACGCCGGGCATGTACTTGTCCACGAGGACTGGGTTTTCGATGCCCCCGGCCAGGATGCGGCTCATGTAGGTGACCACGTCCTTTTCCTCGTGGGCGATGGTCATGTTCTGGCCGCCGATGACGTAGCTGGGCCGCAGCAGCACCGGATAGCCCAGGGCTTCCGCCGCCTCCAGGGCCTCGTCCATGGTGTGCACGCCCCGGCCCTTGGGCCTTCGGATGGCGAACTGTTCCAGCAGCGCGTCGAAGCGTTCCCGGTCCTCGGCGATGTCGATGCCCTCGGCGCTGGTGCCCAGGATGTTCACGCCCGCCTGGTCCAGGTGCTGGGTCAGCTTGATGGCCGTCTGGCCGCCGAAGGCCACCACCACGCCCACCGGCTTTTCCACATCCAGGATGCGCATGACATCCTCGTCGGTCAGCGGCTCGAAGTACAGCCGGTCGGCGGTGTCGTAGTCGGTGGAGACGGTCTCCGGGTTGTTGTTCACGATCACCACGTCGTAGCCCAGCTGCTTCAGCGTCCACACGCAGTGCACGCTGGAGTAGTCGAACTCGATGCCCTGGCCGATGCGGATGGGGCCGGAGCCCAGCACGACGATCACCGGCTTGCCGCTGCGGGGGAAGGCCCGGGAATCGCAGACGGCGTCGAAGGTGCCGTAGAAATAGGGGGTCTCGGCGTCGAATTCCGCCGCGCAGGTGTCCACCATCTTGTAGGAAGAGCGGGACTTGGGCAGGTCCTTGCGGCCGGAGAGCCGGGAAAGGGCCGCGTCCGGGTAGCCCAGCTGCTTGCCGAGGAAGTAGTCCTCGTCGGTGAGGCCGCCGGCGATGCGGTTCTCAAAGTCCGCCAGGTTCTTCATCTTGCAGAGGAACCAGCGGTCGATCTTCGTGATGTCGTAGATCTCGTCGATGCTCACGCCCGCCTTGATGGCCTCGAACACGGTGAAGATGCGGTTGTCGTCGCCGTCCTTCAGCCGCTCGATCACGGGCCGGTCGCCGTCGTAGGGCCTGTTCAGCGTGTCCAGCTTGATCTCCGCGCCGCGCACGGCCTTCATCAGCGCCATCTCGAAGGAGGGCGCGATGCTCATCACCTCGCCGGTGGCCTTCATCTGGGTGCCCAACTTCCGGGAGGCGGTGGTGAACTTGTCGAAGGGCCACTTGGGGAACTTCACCACGATGTAGTCCACCGCGGGCTCGAAGCAGGCGCAGGTCTTGCCGGTGATCTCGTTTTTGATCTCGTCCAGCGTGTAGCCCAGGGCGATCTGGGTGGTCACCTTGGCGATGGGATAGCCGGTGGCCTTGCTGGCCAGGGCCGAGGAGCGGCTGACCCGGGGGTTCACCTCGATGACGGCGTACTCAAAGCTGTTCGGGTCCAGGGCGAACTGGCAGTTGCAGCCGCCCACGATGCCCAGGGCGTTGATGATGTTCAGCGACGCGCTGCGCAGCATCTGGTATTCCTTGTTGGACAGCGTCAGCGCCGGGGCCACCACGATGGAGTCGCCGGTGTGCACGCCCACGGGGTCCACGTTCTCCATGCTGCAAACGGCGATGCAGTTGCCGGCGGCGTCGCGCATGGTCTCGAACTCGATCTCCTTCCAGCCGGCGATGTACTTCTCCACCAGGATCTGCGTGATGGGGGAGGCGTCCAGACCGGTGCGGGCGGCGGACTTCATCTCATCCTTATCGTACGCCACGCCGCCGCCGGTGCCGCCCAGGGTGAACGCGGGGCGGATGATGACCGGGTAGCCGATTTTCTCGGCGATGGCCAGCGCCGTGTCCACGTCCTCGGCGATGTCCGACGGGATGACCGGCTCGCCGATCTGCTCCATGGTGTCCTTGAACAGCTGCCGGTCCTCGGCCTTGTCGATGGCCTCGGCGTTGGTGCCGATCAATCTCACGCCGTGGGCCTGGAGGAAGCCCTCCTTGTCCAGCTGCATGGCCAGGGTCAGGCCCGTCTGGCCGCCCAGGCCCGCCAGCATGCTGTCCGGCTTCTCCTTTTCGATGATGCGCTTCACGGTCTCGACCGTCAGCGGCTCCAGGTAGATCTCGTCCGCCAGGGCCTTGTCGGTCATGATGGTGGCCGGGTTGCTGTTCACCAGCACCACGTTCACGCCCGCCGCCTTCAGCACGCGGCAGGCCTGGGCCCCGGCGTAGTCAAACTCCGCCGCCTGGCCGATCACGATGGGGCCGGAGCCGATCATGAGGACTTTCTTTATATCCTTGTTCAGTGGCATTGCATACAGCTCCTTTTGGAGGTGGGATTGATAAACTGAATTAGGAATGAGGAATTAGGAATGAGGAATGATGGAGCAAATTCCTGACGGAATTTGTTTTATTGTGGAGGAGCGGTTAGGATGGTGCTTGGAATCTATGAAATCCCGGAGGGATTTCAACTGCCATTCCTAATTCCTCATTCCTGATTCCTAATTATCCAGCATCATCTCTACAAATCGATCGAACAGCACGCTGGTGTCCCTCGGCCCGGCGCAGGCTTCCGGGTGGAACTGCACGGTGAAGGAGCGCCATTGGGGATAGTCCACGCCCTCGCAGGTGCGGTCGTTGGCGTTCACATAGCGCACCTCGCCCACGGGCAGGCTGTCTGACACCACCGCATAGCCGTGGTTCTGGCTGGTGATGTAGGTGTGGCCGGTCTTCAGGTCGATCACGGGCTGGTTGCCGCCCCGGTGGCCATACTTCAGCTTCATGGTCGCGCCGCCCGCGGCGATGGCCATCATCTGGTGGCCCAGGCACAGCCCGAACAGCGGTACCCTGCCCAGCAGCTTTTTGATCTCCGCGATGCAGCCGGTGTTCTCCGCCGGGTCGCCGGGGCCGTTGGACAGCATCACGCCGTCGGGGTTCCCCGCCAGGATGGCCTCGGCGGGGGTGCTCGCGGGCACGACCGTCACCTCGCAGCCCCGGGCGCACAGCTCGCGCACGATGTTGCGCTTGGTGCCGTAGTCGATCAGCGTGACGGCGCACTGCTTCTCGCCCTTGGCGGGATACACGGCGGTTTCCTTCGCCGAGGTCTTTTCCACGCCGCCGGTGACGGCGTAGGCCTTCAGCGCGGACAGGTCGCCCGGCACGTGGTCCGAGATCATGGCGTTCATCACGCCGCTCTCGCGGATGCGCTGGGTGACGGCCCGGGTGTCGATGCCGCAGATGCCCGGCACGCCGTGCTTTTTCAGGAACGCGTCCAGGTCGTACTGGCTGCGGAAGTTGCTGGGTTGGCGGCACCATTCGCGCACCACATAGCCCCGCACGTGGCATTCGCCCTCGAAGTCCTCCTCGATGATGCCGTAGTTGCCCACGGCGGGGAAGGTCTGCATCACGATCTGGCCGTAGTAGCTGGGGTCGGTGAGCGTCTCGATGTAGCCCACCACGCCGGTATTGAACACCAGCTCGCCCAGGCCTGCGGCCGGCGCACCGAAGCCCTCGCCTTCATAGACGGAGCCGTCGGCCAGGATTAAGTATGCTTTGGACATTGGCGTTTTCCTCCCTTTGAACGGAAGCTGTCGGGCGATTTCATTTCCAGTGAAAAGCGATCACGTGGTTGACGGGATTGTAGCCCCAGGCCTTCACGGCGTTGCAGGCGCGGCCCTTCCGGCCGATCCAGCAGTGGTTACGCAGCTTTTGCCAGACGACCGCGCCCTCCCAGGGCATGTCCTTCAGCCGCACCTCGGTGACCGCCTGCTTCAGCTTGAACTGGGCCATCAGCGCCTCCGCCAGCTGGGGGATGTCCCGGGCCACGGGCAGGGGACAGCGGCTGGTGGAGCAGGGCGGCAGGGGATAGTCATGCACGGGCCAGTGGTTGCTGCCGATCTCCTCGTCGGAGAGGGCCAGGTAGGCGTGGGAGAGGTAGCTGTCGTTGTTGTCGTCCCAGGTGACGTCCACGTGGTGGCAGTGGCCGTCCACGTGCACGATGTTCCAGGCGTGCAGCTCCGGCTTTCCGGTGGGGTTCGTGGCCTTGCCGTGGACCACCATGCAGCTCATCCCCGCCAGGTTCATCAGGTACTTGTAGGCCCGGGCGATGCCGCCGCACACGCCCACGCCCTCGGCCAGCGGGCCCTCCAGCGTATAATAGTGGAAGGGCTTGTTCTCCTCGCCGCCGTAGCTGATGGACAGCGCCAGGGCGTCGTGCAGGTGCACCATGCGGTCAAAGGGCGCGTAGTTCTCCGCGCCGCGCAGCAGGTTTTCCACGCTGCGGGCCACCCGCTTCTGCCGCGCGGGCAGCTCCTTCAGCGGATAGTAATAGTTCAGGTCGATCCTGTAGGTGACCTGCGCCCCGGCGCCGTAGACGTTGTACTGGGCCCCGCTGGGGTTCCAGTAGAAGGTCTCCGGGTGGTCGTGCTGGATGGCGAGTATGATGCGGTTCAGGTCCAGGCCCCGCAGGGATTCCGCCTGGGCGAAGGACTGGCCGGAGAGCACGCCGCCCAGCAGGGCGTCGTAGACCGCCGCCTCCGCCGGGTTGAGCCGACGGCGGTAGTACAGGGACTGCACCGGCTTGATCGCGGCCATGGGGTCACTTCCTCAGCGTGGCGGCCATGACCGCCTTGATGGTGTGCATGCGGTTCTCCGCCTCGTCGAACACGATGGACTGCGGCCCCTCGAACACCTCGTCCGTCACTTCCATGGCCGTCAGGCCGAACTTCTCGTGGATCTGCTTGCCGATGCCTGTGTTCAGATCGTGGAACGCGGGCAGGCAGTGCATGAACACGGCATCCTCCGCGGCGGCGGCCATCAGCGCGGCGTTCACCTGGTAGGGCTGCAAATCCGCGATGCGCTCCACCCACACCGCGTCCGGCTCGCCCATGGACACCCACACGTCCGTGTAGATCACCTTCGCGCCCTTCACGGCCTGCATCGGGTCCTCGATGAAGCTGAGCGTCGCGCCGCTTTCCGCCGCAAAGCCCTGGCACTTTTCCACCAGCGCGGGGTCGGGAAAGTACTTCTTCGGCGCGCAGGCCACGAAGTCCATGCCCATCTTCGCGCAGCCCACCATCAGGCTGTTGCCCATGTTGTAGCGGGCGTCGCCCATGTACACCAGCTTCACGCCCTTCAAGCCGCCGAACTTCTCCCGGATGGTCAGGAAGTCGGCCAGGATCTGGGTGGGGTGGAACTCGTTGGTCAGCCCGTTCCACACCGGCACGCCCGCGTGCTTCGCCAGGGTCTGGACGATCTCCTGGCCGTAGCCGCGGTATTCGATGCCGTCGAACATCCTGCCCAGCACCCGGGCGGTGTCGGCGATGGACTCCTTCTTGCCGATCTGGCTGCCGGAGGGATCCAGGTAGGTGACGCCCATGCCCAGGTCGTGCCCGGCCACCTCGAAGGAGCAGCGGGTGCGGGTGCTGGTCTTTTCAAAGATCAGCGCGATGTTCTTACCCGCGAAATCCGCGTGGGGGATGCCGGCCTTCTTCTTCGCCTTGAGATCCGCCGCCAGGTCCAGCAGGCCCGCGATCTCGTCGGGGGTGAAGTCCATCAGCGTCAGAAAGCTCCTGCCCTTGATATCCATGTAAAATGCCTCCCGCATGTTTATTCTTCCAGTTATTATAATGCACATTCCCCGGCAAAACAAGGGCGAATATGTAAAAATATGCGTATAATGGCCCAATATTGTGCATATATATGCAATTTCGATGAATTTTACGAAGCGCGGCGCAACCTATCGACCCGTCGGCGCGTCCAAGGAACGCAGTGCTTGCGATTTGGTGCGCGGAAAATGACATTTGGTGGCCGTTTTTCCGCTTTTCGGGCAAAACGCGTTGCGCCTGGGCAGGTTTCGTGGTAATATGGGAACGTACCAAAACGCGGGCAGCGCCCGCAGAGCAATAGAAGGAGGAAAGACAGATGAGCATGAATATCCTTGCGATCCTGATCAGTCTCGCCATGATGCTGACCGGTGCCGGCGGAGAGGGCCAGCCCGCGGAAGCGTCCCGGATGATGATGATCCACAATGTCAACATTACATACAACGACCAGAGCGTGACCCTGGATCCCGCGCTTTGGATGGGTGCCTATTCCAACGGCGAAAAGGCATTGTTTGACATGAGCGTGCAGATGGACAACGATTCGCTGTTCCCGATGCAGGTGAGCGTGGACGACAGCGGCATCACCGCGCTGTTCGAGAACAGCGACACGGCCGTGAAGGTTTCCGCCGACGCGCTGAACGCGCTGAGCGAGCAGGCCAACCAGTCCATGGAAGCGCTGCAGGCCCAGATGGCCGGCGGCGAGAACGCCGAGCTGATGAACTTCATCATGCAGGAGTTCATCCCCGCCTACACCGGCCTGCTCAGCGCCGTGAAGGATCCCGAGTTCGCCAAGGAGCTGGAGGCGCAGGGCAACGCCGTCTTCGCCGAGGTCATCGACCGTGGCGAGGGCACGCCCCTGACCGTGGAGATCGATGGCACGGAGTACGCCCTGAACGAGTACACCTACACCATCACCTCCGAGCAGATGGCCCAGCTGTGCGACAAGCTGTTCAACGCCAACGACACGCTGAAGAACTACTACGACGCCATGTTCAAGCTCTACAGCCTGATGCCCGAGGAGTCCGGCCTGAACAAGCTGACCAGCTTCCAGGACCTGTTCGGCGCCACCGGCATGAACCTGACCATGGACGTGACCGAGCAGCTGTCCGACGACGAGGTCGTCGACCGCATGGACGCCGTGATGACCCTCGACATGAGCGGCATGATGGCCACCATCGCGGCGCAGAACGGCGGGGCCGAGGCTCCCGCGGACGTGCAGATTCCCCCCATCGTGATGAACATGTCCAGCAGCAAGGTGGGCGACGTGAAGGACGCCAGCGTCAACTGCCAGTATCAGGTGGACGCCGACGGCCAGAGCGTGGGCTTCGACATGACCATGATGGCTCACACCGAGGGCGATGAGAACATCAGCATGGACATGACCATGAACATGACCCAGAACGGCAACAGCATGGGCAGCATGTTCATGAACGCCAGCAAGATTACCGACGCTCAGACCGGCGACGGCACCCACAGCTTTGGCTATACCATCGATGCCCAGGGCATGTACGCCTCGCTGATGAACAGCGGCACGACCAACGCCGACGGCACTTCCAGCGACAATGTGATGTTCTCCATGAACGGCAACGGCACGAACATGGCCGTGTCCTTCGACGTGGACGTGCAGGCCGGCGAGCTGGGCGACCTGACCGAGGGCCATGAGGTGGCCGTGACCATCGACGACCTCAGCCAGGAGGCGCTGAATGCGCTGGGCGAGGATCAGGCGGTCCAGGGCGCGATGATGCAGGTGGCCGGCAGCCTGACCACCGACAGCCAGAAGCTGATGGCCAACGAGAGCGTGCAGCAGCTGATGTCGATGTTCACCGCCGTACCCGTGGCGGATGCGGACTATACCGACGACAGCTTTGACGGCGCGGACGTGGAGGATTACGAGTACGAGGAGCCCGTGGACGACGGCGAGCTGGGCTTCGACGCGCCCGAGTTCACCTGGCTTCCCGAGGGCTGGTCGCTGCGGGAGTCTGAGGTGAACACCCAGTATGACTACGTGAGCATGACTTGCGGCACCGAGGATTACAGCAACACCCTGTACGCCACCTTCTACAAGAACGAGGACAACAACACCATCAACTATGTGGTGGGCGGCGACGGCGAGATCGAGGCCGTGGACGGCCGTGAGATCACCGTGAGCGACTTCGGCGATGGCAATGTGGCCGTCACCGTGCGCGAGGACGACATCGAGGGCAACCTGAACATCTTCGGCGCGGACATCGATGTGGAAACCATCGGCAAGATCGTCGCGGGCCTCCAGTTCTGAGAACAAGAGGACAAATGAAGGGCCCCCCGGTACATCCGGGAGGCCCTTTCTTATGCGATCAAAGCAGTGCCTGATAGCGCTCCAGCACGTCGTCCACCAGCTTCGTCCAGGGGATGGGGATGGTGTCGTGGGCGCGCTGGCCCATGCGCTTGAGGGCGTCGGGATCGGCCAGGGCGTCCCTCACCACCCGGGCGAGATCGTCGGAATCGTCCTCGCAGAGCAGGCCGTTTTCGCCGTCGGTGATGCACTCGGCGGCGCTGGAGCCGTGGACGGTGACGGAGGGCGTGCCCATGGCGGCGGCCTCCCGCACCACCAGGGGGGAGTTGTCGTAGATGGAGGGGAACAGGAACAGGTCCGCCCGCCGATACAGCGCGTTCAGCGCGTCCGGGTCGGTGAGGTGGCCGGTGAACCG
Source organism: uncultured Eubacteriales bacterium (assembly GCA_902765395.1). Taxonomy (GTDB): domain Bacteria; phylum Bacillota; class Clostridia; order Christensenellales; family Aristaeellaceae; genus UBA2862. The sequence goes on along the minus strand of CACWZP010000004.1, from coordinate 352,946 downwards.
GGTCCTGTCCGCGATGCCCAGCTTCTCCGCCAGCTGGCGCGCCTCCTTTTCGTGGGGGCCCTGGCCCGCGATCACGAGGCTGAAGGGCGCCTCCAGCTTCGCGCAGGCCTCCAGCACCCGGCGCAGGTTCTTCTTCCAGTTGACCTGGCCCACGAACAGCAGCACGGGCGCTTCGCCGGCGAGGCCATACTGCTCCACGACCTCGCGCGCCCTCTCCTCCGACAGGGGGCGGATGTCGGTGCCGTTGGGCATCACGCGGATGTCGCCCTTGAAGCCATAGCCCCGCAGGGTGTCCGCCGAGGAGGCGCTCACGGCCCAGACCTCGTCGCACTTTTCGTAGAAGTTCACCACGTGCTTCACGCCCACCTTGGCCAGCAGCTCTATGCCGGTGACCTGGAGGAAGTCGTCGTAGTACTTGGAGTGGAACGTGCCCACGATGGGCAGGTGGTTCTTCTGGCCGTAGGTCAGGCCCGCCTGGCCGGCGACGAAGGGGCTGTGGACGTGGACGATGTCGGCCTCGATGGCGTTCAGCCGGTTCTGGCAGTGCTTGTCCAGCGCGGGCATGCCGATGGTGTAGCTCTTCATCCGAAACAGCGGCACGCCGATGTAATCCACGATTTCAAAGGGGAAATTGCCCCGATAGCCGGTGTCGGTCTGCGGCGCGACCACGTAGCACTCGTGGCCCCGTCCGCCCATGTTCAGCGCGTACCGGTACACCACGTTGCCCACGCCGTCCATGATGGGCAGGAAGGAATCGGAAAACTGCACGATGCGCATGTATATGCTCCTTGTCGTATGTAGTGCGGGCTTTATTATATCACAGAGGAAAAAGAGAGGCAATAGGGGACAAGGAGCGAAAATGGTGCTGCCTCCTGCGCGGGCGGCGGCGCGGCAAACAAAAAGCCTTCCCACAGGGGAAAGGCTTTTTGGGTTGCGGGCAGCGGCATGCCGCCCTCCTGTCTTCGCTCGCCATGCGTCGCTGAACGCTATCTTCCCGCCCTCAGCACGCCCTGGCTGTACCGGGAATTGAGCAGCTCCTTCACGCGCTCCATGCAGGCGCGCATGTTGCTCTGGGCCAGGTCGGTGGGGGTGTTGTTGCGGTAGGCCGTCTCGTAGGAGGTGAAGGCGGCGGTGAGGTTGTTCACATCCTCCTCCGTCAGCACCGTGTATCGGGGGCCGTAGGTCTGGGTGATCAGGTTGTTCAGCGTCACCGATGCGATGAAGTAGTCCCGCATCTGGGGCAGTATGGCGTTCTGCACGTCTGTGTTGGGAACGCCGGTCATGTCAAAGGTCTGCATCAGTATGTACAGATTCGAATACAGCGCCTCGCCCGCCTGGTTGCGCGCGGCTGTATATTCCTTCTGTATATTCGATCGCATATTGATGGATATGCAAAGCGCGACGATCAGCGCGAGCACCAAGGCGCATGCGGCGAGGACGACTGCCTTCTTCCGCGCGCTAAGTGCCGAAAAACCGCGCAAGCCTGACTTCACGTTTTCCATTGCATCTACCCTCCCGATGATTTGTTCTGAACTATTATATGTGCTTCGGGTACTGTATATGCATTGCATATGCTAATAATTATACGACGTTTTTCCTGCAAATTCCTGCGTTGCATTGTGAAAATAAATGCATATATGCAAGGAATATACAGTTGTATATTACAATTTTTATGCATCATGTCATCTTTTGCGCACATTGCGGAAATATCGCTGTCGAATTTGGTCGAAATGAAACGGGTTTTCCCGGCGGTGAAATCGACCGGCGCGCTTCGGCGGGAGGGAATCCGGACAATTGTTTTCAGCAGGAATGAAAAGCAGCCGACTGTGCAGATTTAACCCTATTGGGTTTGACGGGGGCCGGGATTTATGCTATATTTGATCTGTGCGCGCGGGGGAACGCCCCGCGGAAAATACAAAGCGATATTTGAAAGGAATGAATGACAATGAGCCAGCTGAAAGGCGCATGCATCATCGGTCAGTCCGGCGGCCCCAGCGCCGTCATCAACGCTTCCGCCTACGGCGCGATCAAGACCGCGCTGGAGAATCCGGACATCACCCAGGTCCTGGGCGCGCTGCACGGCATCAAGGGCGTGCTGGACGACGACCTGATCGACATGGGCAAGGAGGACCCCAAGGAGCTCTCCTACATGAAGTACACCCCCTCCTCCGCGCTGGGCTCCTGCCGCTATAAGCTGGCCGATCCCGACGAGGACGACACCGACTACAAGCGCATCCTGGAGATCTTCAGGAAGTACAACGTGCGCTACTTCTTCTACAACGGCGGCAACGACAGCATGGACACCTGCAACAAGATCAGCAAGTTCATGCTGAAGAACGGCTATGAGTGCCGCGTGATGGGCATCCCCAAGACCATCGACAACGACCTGTACGGCACCGACCATTGCCCCGGCTTCGCCTCCGCCGCCAAGTACATCGCCACCTCCGTGATGGAAGTGTACCGCGATTCCACCGTGTATGACACCGGCATGATCACCGTGATCGAGTGCATGGGCCGTCACGCGGGCTGGCTGACCGCCGCGGCCGCCCTGGCGGGCTTCGCCGGCGACGGCGCCGACCTGATCTACCTGCCCGAGAAGGACTTCGACCTGGACGCCTTCACCGAGAAGGTCAAGGCCATCTACGCCAGGCAGAAGAAGTGCCTGGTGGTGGTGTCCGAGGGCATCCACGACAAGGACGGCAAGTTCATCAGCGAGTACGGCTCTGCCAACGCCGCCAAGGACGCCTTCGGCCACACCCAGCTGGGCGGCCTGGCCTCCTTCCTGGCCAACCACCTGAAGGCCGCCACCGGCGCGAAGGTGCGCGGCATCGAGCTGAGCCTGCTGCAGCGCTGCGCGGCCCACTGCGCTTCCCAGACCGACATCGACGAGAGCTTCTCCGCCGGCAAGGCCGCCGTTGAGAACGCCGTCGCGGGTATCACCGACAAGATGGTGGGCTTCGAGCGCACCTACGTGGACGGCAAGTACGTCTGCAACATCAAGCTGTTCAACCTCACCGACGTGGCCAACACCGAGAAGAAGGTGCCCGTCGAGTGGATCACCGAGACCGGCGACGGCCTGACCCAGGACTTCATCGACTACGCGCTGCCGCTGATCCAGGGCGAGACCCAGCTGCCCAAGGAAAACAGCCTGCCGCGCTTCGTGCACCTGGCCAAGGTGAAGGCCGAGCCCATCGCGTAAGGCAATCATTTATAGCCGTGAGGCAAAATCCGGCATCCGTCCCGCTGATTCCAGGGCCGGATGCCGGTGTTTCATTTCAGCCGGAGGTGAGAAGCGTGAACTACCGCATGATCGATATGGACACCTATCCCCGCAGGGAGCACTTTGACTACTTCCGCTCCCTGCAAAGCCCCATGGCAGGCGTGACGGCGGAGGTGGACGTGACGGCGCTCAAGGGCTTCTGCGCGGCGCGGGGCTGCTCGTTCTACGCGGCGTTCATGCACATCGCGGCGCTGGCGGCGGATGCCGTGCCGGAGCTTCGGCGGCGCATCCACGGCGGCGGCATCGCCGAGTACGACGCCTGCGGCACCAGCCACGTGGAGCTGCGGGAGGACGGCACCTATGCCTACTGCACGCTGTACCACGCCATGGACTGGGACGAGTACCTGCCCTATGCCGATGAGGAGCGCGCCAGATGCCGCGCGGGCGGCTCCATCGAGGAGGACGTTGACGTGGAGGGGCTGTACTTTGTCACCAGTCTGCCCTGGCTGAAGTACACCCAGCTGATCCAGCCCACGGCGGGCGGAGACGAGTCGAACCCCCGCATATCCTGGGGAAGATTTGAGGAGGACCACCGCGGGCGGCTGATGATGCCGGTGACGCTGCTGGCCCACCACGGCCTGGTGGACGGGCTGCACATCGCCCGGTTCTATCAGAACGTGGAAAAAGAGATCGCGGCGCTGGAATCTTAACCCAAACGTAGCCATAAGGCCCAAACAGGATGATATAATGACAGGTGAGAGGGAGTAACAGCCGCGCCTGCGCGGAGTCAAGCCGTCATCACGGACGAAAGTCCCGGCGAGGCTTTAAATTGTGAGACTCGCATGGCCCTGCTATGCGTGTGCCCTCCTTGAGAACAGGTATAGCGCGGCTATATCTGCTTTTTTATTGGAGGGGATGGACTTGAATCAGATGTGGGTGGCGCTGGCGCTGTTCGCGGCGATGTACGTCTTGCTGCTGAAGTTCTCGGAGCAGCGGTGGATCATCGCGCTGAGCGCGGCGGCGGTATTCATTGTCATCGGCATACTGCCCATTGGCGGGGCCGTCGCGGCCATCAACTGGAACGTGCTGATGATGCTCACGGGCACCATGGTCGTGGTGGAGCTGTTCATCCAAAGCGGCATGCCCCAGCGGATGGCGGAGGGGCTTTTGAAGATCGTGCCGGACGTGCGCTGGGCCATCGTGGCGCTGAGCCTGTTCTCCGGGCTGATCTCCGCCTTCGTGGACAACGTGGCCACGGTGCTGATGGTGGCCCCGGTGGGCCTGGCCGTGGCGAAGCAGATCAAGACCAACCCCATCCCGGTGATCATCGCCATCGCCGTGTCCAGCAACCTGCAGGGCGCGGCCACGCTGGTGGGCGACACCACGTCCATCCTGCTGGCGGGCTATGTGGGCATGAGCTTCAACGACTTCTTCGCGTTCCACGGGCGGCTGGGCATCTTCTTCGCCGTGGAGGTGGGCGCGCTGCTGACCGTGCCAGTGCTGCTGTGGCTGTTCCGGGCGGAGAAGGGCCGGAAGATCGTCCCCGGGAAGATGACCGAGGTGAAGGACTACGTGCCCATGGCGCTCTTGCTGGGCACGGTGCTGCTGCTGATCGCGGCCAGCCAGTTCCCCAACCGGCCCGAGCTGACCAACGGCATCATTTGCATGGCGCTGGCGGCGATCGGCGTGGCCTACGAGGCGCTGCGCGGCGGGGGCAGGGCGCTGCTCGCCGGCGTGGCGAAGTCCATCGACTACAAGACGCTGCTGCTGCTGACGGGCCTGTTCATGGTGATCCAGGGCCTCACCGCCGCGGGCGTGATCGAGGCCATCGCCCAGCTGTTCGTGAGCATCGGCGGCGGGGGCAAGCTGGTGATGTACGCACTGATCGTGGCCGTGTCGGTGCTGCTGAGCGCGTTCATCGACAACATCCCCTATGTGGCCACCATGCTGCCGGTGGTGGGCAGCATCTCCGCCAAGCTGGGCATCGAGCCGTACCTGCTGGCCTTCGGGCTGCTGATCGGCGCGACCCTGGGCGGCAACATCACGCCCATCGGCGCCTCCGCCAACATCGCCGGCATCGGCATCCTCCAGAAGGAGGGCTACAAGGTGGAGACGAAGGATTTCCTGCGCATCGGCGTGCCCTTCACGCTGATCGCCGCCGCCTCTGGCGCGCTGGTGATCTGGCTGGTGTGGGCGTAGGTGGGTTTGGAGCGCTGAGTCGAGACAGGGCCGCGTGAGGTGTGCCATTGATTAAGAACCGGATTGCCACGTCGTTCAGGGCTTATGCCTTGAACTCCTCGCAATGACATTGTAGGCAGCGATTGAACTCGCGCATTGCAGCATCCCGCAGCGTCATTGCGAGGAGGGACATGAAATGTCCCGACGTGGCAATCCGGTTTTATTATTTCAGCACCACGAACGACTGCGCACCGAGGGTGAGGGTGCCGCCGTCGACGGAGGCGTTGCCGAGGGTGAATATGGGCTTCATGCCCTGGGCGGGGAGCCTGACGGTTGCGGCTTCCCCGGCGGGGTTTACCGCCAGCACCAGGCCGCCGCGCCGGTAGACGAATGGCTTTTCCGGCTCGGAGCAGAGCGCCTCGAACGGCCCGTCGGCCTGCAGGTCCGCGTTTTCGTGGCGAAGCTTGAGCAGCGCCTTCACGGTGTTCAGCAGGGAAGCGGGGTCGGCCTCCTGGGCGGCCACGGTGGGCGCGTCGGCGGCGGGATCCACGGGCAGGTAGAGCGCTTCGGCCTCCGCTTCGGAGAAGCCCAGGTTCTTTCCGCCGTCCCACTGCATGGGCGTGCGGGTGCCGGTGCGCTGGTAGCCGCCCTCCTTCGTGGGCAGGCCGTCCTGGTAGCGCATGCCGATCTCGTCGCCGTAGTAGAGGAACGGCACGCCGGGCATGGTGAATATGAAAGCGTAGGCCAGCTTCAGCTCCGTCTCGTCCAGGCCAAAGCGGGGGCGGGGCGTGTCGTGGTTGCAGGTGGGCAGGCAGATGTAGCCCACGCCCTTCGTCTGCTCATACCAGCGCCGGTACACGTCCATGAACCGGTTGATGTCCCGGGCCGGGGCGTCCTTCTTGAAATACGTGTTGTCCACGGGGGCGTTGTAGTCCCTGAGCAGCGAGGCATAGTGGGTGTGGGGGTCGTTCAGGATGAAGTCCATGTCGAAGCCCGCGGGCAGCGAAAGGTCCGGCCGCGCCCACTCCGCCACGATGGCGGCCTCGGGGAACTCGCTGTCCAGCATCCCGCGTACCTCCCGCCAGATGGCGCAGGTGCCGGACTTCACCTCGTCGTCGTACTTCACCAGCGACGCGGCCATGTCCACCCGGAAGCCGTCGCAGCCGTGGGACAGCCAGAAGCGCATCACGTCCTTCATGGCCTCGCGGGTGGCCACGCAGTCCGGGTGGTCCATGGGCAGCTGCCAGGGCTCCTGGGGCTTCAAAAAGCCGAAGTTCAGCGCGGGCTGGCACTTGAAGAAGTTGACGATGTAGGCGTTGGGCCGCTCGGCCTCGCCGGCGATGTAGTTCAGGTTGCTGCCGCAGAACCAGTTGTCCGTCCAGATGTAGCGGTTGGAGAATTCGTTGGGCTGGTCGGCGCTCTGGCTTTGGCGGAACCAGGGGTGCTCCTCGCTGGTGTGTCCGGGCACCAAATCCAGCAGCACCCGGATGCCCTTTTTGTGGGCTTCGTCAAACAGCCGATACAGGTCCTCGTTGGTGCCGTAGCGCCCGGCCGCCTTTTTGTAGTCGCGCACGTCGTAGCCGGCGTCGTGGAAGGGGGAGTCGAAGCAGGGGTTGATCCACAGCGCGTTGCAGCCCAGGGCCTTGATGTAATCCAGCTTTTCGATGATGCCCTGGAAATCGCCGATGCCGTCCTTGTTGGTGTCCTTGAACGACTGGGGATAGATCTCATAGAAAACCGCGTCTTTCAACCACTTTGCGGGCATGGGTACACATCCTTTCCGTGTGTAATTGAGCTGGAAATATGATAGCATATTTTCGGCCGGATGGAAAGAAGGAATGCGGCGGCCATCGCTTCAACATATATCCGGCTATAGGCTTGACTTTTAACATGCCGGGGCATTATAATGGTTGCAACGGCTTTGATGGAGAGAGTAGCGCGGCCGGAAACCCAAAGAGAGTCGGGGCGGGTGAGAGCCGACGGCGGAGGGCGCGCGAACATGGCTCCGGAGCTTCGGACGTGAACTGCCGCAAGGCTTGAGCGCCCGACGTCGGCACACCTGCCGCCACGTTACAGGCATCCAAGGCGCGATTCTGCTGGAATCGCGTGAAAAGGGTTGGTACCGCGCACTTCGCGCCCCTGCACGTCAGGGGCGCGCTATTTTATCGACAGGGGGAGATAACCATGGCCAAGCCCACGTTTTACCTGACCACGCCGATTTACTATCCCAGCGGGAACATGCACATCGGCCACACCTACACCACCGTCGCGGCGGACACGATGACCCGCTTCAAGAAGCAGACGGGCTTCGACACCTACTTCCTCACCGGCACCGACGAGCACGGCCAGAAGATCGAGCGCAAGGCCGCCGAGGCCGGCGTGACGCCCCAGCAGTTCGTGGACAAGATCGTGGCCGAGACCAAGGAGCTGTGGAAGCTGATGAACATCGAGTACGATGACTTCATCCGCACCACCGAGGATCGGCACATGAAGATCGTGCAGAAGATCTTCAAGCAGTTCTACGACCAGGGCGACATCTACAAGAGCGAATACGAGGGCCTGTACTGCACGCCCTGCGAGAGCTTCTGGACGCCCACCCAGGTGAAGGACGGCAAGTGCCCGGACTGCGGCCGCCCCGTGGAGCCCATGAAGGAGGAGAGCTACTTCTTCCGCATGAGCAAGTACCAGGACTGGATGATCCAGTATATCGAGGATCACCCGGACTTCATCCAGCCGCCGTCGAGGGCCAACGAGATGCTGAACAACTTCCTGCGTCCCGGCCTGCAGGACCTGTGCGTGTCCCGCACGTCCTTCAAGTGGGGCGTGCCGGTGGACTTCGACCCCAGCCACGTGGTGTACGTGTGGATTGACGCGCTTTCCAACTACATCACCGCCCTGGGCTACGGCACCGACCACGACGAGCTGTTCAAGAAGTACTGGCCCGCGGACGTGCACCTGGTGGGCAAGGAGATCGTGCGCTTCCACACCATCTACTGGCCCATCATGCTCCACGCGCTGGGGCTGCCCCTGCCCAAGCAGGTGTTCGGCCACGGCTGGCTGCTGTTCGGCGAGGACAAGATGAGCAAGTCCAAGGGCAACATCGTCTATCCCGGCCCCATCGTGAAGCGCTACGGCGTGGACACCCTGCGGTACTACCTGATGCGCGAGATGCCCTTCGGCGCCGACGGCAATTACACCAACGAGGCGCTGCTCACCCGCATGAACGCCGACCTGGTGAACGACCTGGGCAACCTGGTCAGCCGCACCGTGGCGATGATCGAGAAGTACTTCGGCGGCGTGGTGCCGGCCCCGAATGCCTACGAGGAGCCGGACAGGGCGCTGATCGACCACTTCGAGGCCCTGCCGAATATCGTCGAGGAGCAGATGGACAAGCTGCAGTTCTCCGTGGCGCTCTCCGAGATCTGGAAGCTGATCGGCGAGTGCAACAAGTATATCGACATCACCCAGCCCTGGGTGCTCTGCAAGGACGAGGCGACCATGCCCCGGCTGGCCACGGTCATGTACGTGCTGGCGGAGTGCATCCGCGCCGTGGGCGTGTACATCTATCCCACCATGCCCTCCACCCCCGAGCGCATCTATGCGCAGCTGGGCGTGAAGGACGAGGCGCTGAAGACCTGGGAGAGCGTCCGGAAGTTCGGCCAGCTGCCCGCGGGCACCGTGGTGAAGAAGGGCGAGGCCCTGTTCCCGCGCGTGGACATCAAGAAGGAGCTGGAGGCCATGGCCGCCGAGAAGGAGAAGGAAGCCAAGCAGGCGGAGAAGGCCGAAAAGAAGGAAGAGAAGAAGCAGGAGAAGGCCGGGAAGAAGGCCGACGACGGCATCGCCTCCTTCGACGACTTCATGAAGATCAAGCTGATCGCGGCGAAGGTGATCGCCTGCGAGAAGGTGGAGAAGAGCGACAAGCTGCTGAAGGAGACGCTGGACATCGGCGGCGGCCTGACCAAGACCGTCTGCTCCGGCATCGCCAAGTATTACAGCCCCGAGGAGATGGTGGGCAAGACCGTGGTGCTGGTGAACAACTTCGCACCGCGCAAGATGGCCGGCCAGGTGTCCGAGGGCATGCTGCTGTGCGCCGAGGATCCGGAGGGCGGCGTGCGGCTTTTGACCGTGGACGGCGACGTGGCTCCCGGGAGCGAGATCGGCTGACGACGAGGAGGAATAATACCATGAAGAGGAAGATCGCCCTGGTGCTGTGCGCCGCGCTGCTCGTTTGCACCATGCTGACCTGTGCCTTTGCCGACATCAATTTCACGGTGCCCAGCCTGTCCGACATGCTGGTGAAGCACCGCGTGTTCGTGACCGGAGAGACGGAGACCTACATGGAGTTTTTGACCGTGTTTTATCGCGACAGCAACCATGCGCTGGTGCAGCTCAATGATGAGATGATCTTCTATTCCAGCTCCGATATGGATTACAACACGCTTGCGACGCTGGACTATGAATCCATCTATCCCGGCTTCAACTCGATGACCTGCGCGGACACCGTCCCGGCCCAGCGGGCCGACGGCTGCTCCGTAGCCATACGCTTCTACAAGCTGGAGGACAACTGGAAGCAGCTCGTGGACAACGGCATACTGGTGGCCTACACCGATGGCGCCTATTTCGATGCCGACAGCCTTTGCGACGACATACTCAGCAAGGGCGCCCGGGAGCTGAGCCTGACCGAGTATGGCGACTACGGCCTCAATTACGATGTCGTCGAGTGACGCGGATTTGGCGACGAGACCGGACAAAGACACGCTCAAAATGCCTTCCCCTTTTGGGGAAGGCATCATAGATTTGGAGGATTCATCATGCGCTTGTTTGACACCCACTGCCACATTGCCGACCCGCGCTTTGACGAGGACCGGGAGGCGGTCATCCAGCGGTTCCTGGACGCGGGCGTGGCCCGGGCGCTGGTGGTGGCCGACCCCCGGGAGGAGATCTACGACGGCGATCCGGACGAGGGCGGCCGGCTGATCCGGGTCGGCAACGAGGAAAAGGTGTTTGAGATCGTCGAAAGCCGCGATTTCCTGTACGGCGCCATCGGCGTGCATCCCCACAACGCCCGGCTCTGGGACGGGGCGGCCGAGGCCGTCGTGTCGCGGTATCTGGAGAAGCCCAAGTGCCGCCTGCTGGGGGAGATCGGCCTGGATTACCACTACGACCTGTCGCCCCGGGAGGCGCAGCGGGACGTGTTCGACATCCAGCTGGACATGGCGTTTGAGCGAAAAATCCCCGTGCAGCTGCACATCCGCGAAGCCCACGGCGACTGCCTGGACATGCTGCGCGCGAGGGCAAAGGCGGGGCGGATGCCCGCGGGCATCATGCACTGCTATACCGGCAGCTGGGAGAGCGCGAAGATCTACCTGGACCTGGGGCTGTATATCAGCCTGTCCGGGGCGGTGACGTTCAAGAACGCGCCGAAGCTGACCGAGGTGGCGCAAAACCTGCCCGCCGACCGGCTGCTGATCGAGACCGACTGCCCCTACATGGCCCCCGTGCCCCTTCGCGGCCAGCGCAACGAACCGGCGTTCATCGCCCACACCTTTGCCAAGGTGGCCCAATTGAGGGGCGTCGGGCCGGACCAGCTGGCGGAGCAGCTGTGGGAGAATTCAAACAGGATATTGGGAATATGAGAAAGACAGGCTGCCGGTTGGCAGCCTGTCTTGAACTTTTTGTCACACCTCCACTGGTCTCTGTCCACGGGGGCCGCGGGGGCCGCAGGGCGCGTCCTCCAGCTCGCCGACCCAGTGGTTCAGCAGCGCGCGGAGCAGGGAAGCCAGCTGGTTTTGCTGCTCGGCGGTGAGGGGGGAGAAGGGGTCGGTGCCGTCGGCTTCGGGCTGGGCGGCGCCGGCTTCACGCCCGGCATCGGTGACGCGCAGCAGGTTGCCCCGGCGATCCTCCGCCTTTTCCCGGGTGACGAGGCCCTTGGCCTCCAGCTTGCTCACCAGCTCACTGAGGGAGCCGGGCTGGATACCCAGCATCTGCTGCAGGTCGCGCTGGCTGATGGCGTCGCGGCCCGACAGGATCGCCAGGATCAGCGCCTGGCCCTGGGCCGGACCGCCCTGGGGACGGCGGCGCAGCATGCGGCCCGCCATGTCGATCAACTCCGCCAGATCGGCCTCGTCCACCCGGCGCTGCAGGAATTCGCGGTCGGGGCGGCGGGGACCCATGCCGTGCGGGGGCATGCCCGGGCCGCCCGGGCCCATGCCGCGGGGAAAGCCGGGCCCCATGCCGCGCCCGCCCATGCCTCGGGGACCGCAGTGGAAGCCTCGCTCCGAGTCGTTCAGGCCGGGGGCCATCCCATGGTCGGGGGCCATCCCATGGTCGGGGGCCATGCCGTGGTCGGGGGCCATGCCGTGGTCGAAGGGCTCGTGGTGGCGGCGGCCCATGCCGCGCATGCCGTGGCCGAAGCCCTCCCGTCCGTCAAATGCTCTATGATCGTTCATGCGATCTTCAAAACCGTTGAAGCTGTACATTTTCATCCGTCCTTTCGTGTTTCGGTACCTAAATAATATCAGGTGCAGCCTGAAATGTCAAGGTACCGAAATACGAATTAACGAAATGTTCATGAGATAAGGGGACGGTTCCCCATCTCAAATGAGATAAGGAACCGTCCCCTTATCTCATGGCCGCCAAGCACCGTTCGCAGGGAGCGCAGCTGGTATATACGACAGCGTGCTCCAGGATTTCATCAGAATACCTGTTGGCGCATTTGTGCACCAGATTGAATTCCGCGTGCCCGAAGATACTGCGGGCATAATCCGCTGTGTTCTCCGCTTCCTCCAGGATTTGCCCATCATGCACAAGCACCGCGCCAAAGGTGTCATGGCCCTTTTTTCCGGCACTGATGGCCAGCTCGTAGCATCGCTTCATAACCTTCACATACTCGTCATTCAAAGGTATTGTCCTCCTGACGTGAATCGTTATTGGCGCGGAACCTGAACAGCGGATCGCCGTTTTCTTCCGTCCCATACTGCACCATGCCGCCCTTCTCCATGGCCCGCCGGGAGGCGATATTCTGCTTGTCGCAGCCCCCGTGAACGCTGGGAAGGGAGAAATCCTCCGTCGCGATCCTCAGCAGCGCCTTCACGCACTGCGTCCCGTAGCCCTTGTTCCGGTATGCTTCGTCCAACAGGATGAAGATCTCGGGCTCCGTGGGGCTCCTGCTGCCGTCCAGGCCGCACCAGCCCATGATGACGCCGGGATCATCCGCCCCGCAGACCGCCAGGCAGAGATGGCAAAGGCATCCCCTGGCGTTTTTCGCGGCATTGCTTTGCATATAGGCGATGGCCGCCTGCGCCTCCGCTTCGGAAACCGGGCGATGATCGGAGGGCCATGTCCGGGCGACCTCGGCCAGGTCGTCTTCGGACACGGCGCGGAGGATCAGCTGTTCTGTCCTGTAGTCCATGGGCATGCCCCGAAACTCCTTTCGTCTATTGGGCGATCCACCCGTCAAACAGCCCCAGCAGGTCGTCGTAGACCAGCTGGTGTTCGGCGTGGTTCAGGATCTCGTGGCGCATATTCGGGTACATCTTCGCGGTGACGTTCCGGTAGCCGTCGCGCTTCACGCACGCCACGGCGCTGTCGAAGCCCTTCCTGTCGGGGGCGCAGGGGTCGTTTTCGCCGGAGATGAAGTGCACCGGCAGGTCCGGATGGCCCGCGGGCACGGCTCTGTAGGCGTCGCGCATCAGCGTGAGCAGCGCCTTGTAGCCGTTCAGCGTGAAGGGGAAGCCGCACAGCGGGTCGGCGTCGTACTTCTGCACATTGTCCTGGTTGGTGGACAGCCAGGCGTTGGCGCTGCCGGACTTGGGGTTGCCCTTGTTGAAGCTGCCGGTGGTCATGTTCACGAACAGCTGGCTGATGTACCGCTCGCCCTTGAACAGCGTCATCACCCTGTTCAGCAGCAGGCCCGCGCCGGTGGCGGGGTTCACCCCGGGGCTGCCGCAGACCACCAGGCCGTCGATGTCGCCGTCGTACTTCTGCCGGTACACCCGCACCGCCAGCGAGCCCATGCTGTGGCCGAACAGGATCAGCTTCAGTCCCGGATACCGCTGGCGGAACCAGAGCGTCAGCTGGTGCAGGTCGTCCACCAGCGCCTGGGCGCCGCCGGCGTAGAAGTAGCCCAGGTCGCCGGGGGCCTTCACGCTGGCGCCGTGGCCGCGGTGGTCGTTGATCAGGCAGGCGTAGCCGTTGTCGGCCAGGAACTGCATGAAGGGGAGATAGCGCTCCTTGTGCTCGGCCATGCCGTGGGCGAACTGCACGAGCCCCTTCGGCTGGCCGCCGTCGGGGGAGACCACGCACACCGACAGGCCCAGGCCGTCGGCGTTGGAATTGATGACAAAGGTTTCGATCCTGGACATGGGAGCCTCCTTCTTTGAATCCGGAATGAGGGATTGGGGCGGGCGCCGCAGCGGAGACACCCGCAAGACACGGTGTTGACGGTTAAGAAAAGAGCGGCACAGCCGTGCCGCTCTTTGGGTCATGGGATTATTCCTCGACGGGCGCTTCCTCAGCGGGAGCCTCCTCAACGGGGGCCTTCTCCACGGGCGCTTCCTCGACGTACTCCTCCTCGGCGGGGATCTCGTCGATGTCATACTCGCCCTCGTCGCTGGCCAGCGCCTCGTCCTCCAGCACCTCGCGGATGGACAGGGAGATGCGCTTGGCTTCGGTGTTGACGTCCAGCACCTTCACGCGCACGATGTCGCCCACGTTCACGGCGTCCTCGACCTTCGCGATGCGGGTCAGGGCGCACTGGCTGATGTGCACCAGGCCGTCCAGGCCGGGCTCCAGCTCCACGAACGCGCCGAAGGTGGTGATGCGGACGACCTTGCCTTCCACCACGGAGCCGACGGGATACTTCTCACCGGCGACGGTCCAGGGGCGGGGCTGGGTCTGCTTGTAGGACAGGGAGATGCGCTCGCGCTCGGGATCGATGTTCAGGATCTTCACGTCGATCTCCTGGCCCACGGAAACCACGTCGGAGGGATGCTTAACGCGGCCCCAGCTGAGGTCGGTGACGTGCACCAGGCCGTCCACGCCGCCGATGTCCACGAAGGCACCGAAATCCGCCAGGCGGCGAACGACGCCCTTCACGACGGAGCCGACTTCCAGGTTCTCCCAGATCTTCTTCTTCTTCTCGGCCTCTTCAGCCATCAGCACGGCCTTGCGGCTGGCGACGATGCGCTTCTTGGCCTTGTCGATCTCGATGATCTTCAGGGTCATGGGCTGGCCCACGAACTCGTCGATCTTCTCGACATAGCGCAGGGAGAGCTGGGACGCGGGGATGAAGGTGCGAACGCCGGCCACGTCAGCCAGAAGGCCGCCCTTGACGGCTTCCTTGCCGATGCCTTCGACGAACTCGCCAGCCTCTTCCTTGGCGCAGATCTCTTCCCAGGCCTTGCGGTTGATGATGTTCTTCTGGGAAAGCAGAACGTTGCCTTCGCCGTCATTCACCTTGACGACCTCGACTTCGATCTCATCGCCTTCCTTGACATCGGTGGAAGAAAGCTCGGATTTCTTAACGATACCGTCAGACTTATAGCCGATGTTGACGCAAACCTCATCGTCGGTGATCATTTCGACCTTGCCAGTGATGATCTGGCCGGGGCGAATTTGAACTATGGTCTTGTCAATGGCTTCTTCTGACATGACTTCAAGTTCCTGGTTCTCTTCGGGGGTGACTTTCTTCTCGATGTCGTTCATTCTTGCAACAACCTCCTTAATGATACAATCCGGCGTGGATGCACCGGCTGTAATCCCAATCGTATCGGACGGGCCGATGGCGATGCCGTCCAATTCCGCCGCAGTCTCGATGAAATAAGTCCTGCGGCATATATCAGAAGCGAGCCTGTACAGCTTGCGACTGTTTGAACTCTCCCGTCCGCCCACCACCAGCATCACGTCCGCCTGGCGGGCGATGTCGGCAACCTCCTGCTGGCGGTCCCGGGTGGCGGTGCAGATGGTGGCGTGCACGTCCAGGTTGGGGACGCGCTGTGAGAGCAGCGCGCACAGCCGGTCGAAGGTCTCCTTGACCATGGTGGTCTGGGCCACGACCAGGGCGCTGTCCAGCGGGGGAAGGGCGGCCACGTCCGCCTCCGTCATCACGGCGAAGGCCGGGGCCTGCGTCCAGCCCAGTATGCCCTGCACCTCCGGGTGCTCCGCCTCGCCGATGACGATCAGCGGCGTGCCGGATTTCGAGGCCGTGCGGGCCATGTCGTGGATGCGCTGCACGAAGGGGCAGGTGGCGTCCACGATCTCGCACTTCCGATCCTCCAGCGCCTCGTAGGCCGCCCGGCCCACGCCGTGGGAGCGGATGACCACCCGCGCGCCCTCGGGAATGTCCGTAGGGGTGTCGGCGCTGGTGATGCCAAGCGCCGCGAGGGACTGGACCACCTGCGGGTTGTGGATGATGGGCCCGAGCGTGACCGCCGGGGCCGACCGCTGGGCGGTCTCCACCGCGCGGCGGACGCCGAAGCAGAACCCGGCATGCCGCGCCAACACGACGCGCGCGATCTCCAATCGCCTCCAGAGCAACGAAATGCGGTGTATACACAGGGTATACGCATAAATATACTATTTACGCTATCCGTGTTATTTCGCCCGGAATCCTTGTAATTCCTGCCTCTATTTCGGAATTAATGCAATTTTAACACGTCAGCGCGGTAAATCAGCGCTTCAATCCCCACACCGCGGCCTCAATGCGCCGGGTGGCTTTGTCCAGGGTGTCGCTGTCCACCCGCCGGGGCAGCCCCTCGAAGCTGACGGGCGGGCCGAAGGACAGCTGGGTCTTCCGGAACAGGCGGAAGGGGCCGCCGATGTAGGCCGGGATCACCGGCGCGTTCGCGCGCATGGCGATCATGGACACGCCCTCCAGCATCGGGGCGGGGTGGTTGTCCTTCACCCGGGTGCCCTGGGGGAAAATGGCCAGGCCGTGGCCCTCCTTCAGGATCTTCATGGCGGTGCGGATGGCGGCCAGGTCGCTGTTGCCCCGATCCACCGGGAAGGCGCCCAGCGCGCTGAAGAAGTTCGCCGTGATCTTCCACCGGAACAGGCTCGACTTCGCCATGTAGTGCAGATAGCGATCCTCTATGTGGGCGGCGAGAAAGAACGGGTCGTGGTTGCTGCAGTGGTTGGCGCAGAGTATGAAGCCGCCCTCGCGGGGGATGTTTTCCAGGCCGTCCAACTGCACCGGGAAAAACACCGCGTAGAACGGCCGCAGCAGGACGCGCATGAGGCCATAGAGTCGTTTGTTCATGGTATCACCTTGTCAGGGTCAGCGGTCGGCGGCGCGTGAAATGGCTTCCACAGCCAGCTTCTTCATCAGGGTCACGGTCTCTTCAATGGTCAGCTTGGAGGAATCCACGTGCACGCTGTCCTCGGCGGGCTGCAGGGGAGAGGCGGCGCGGTGGGTGTCCTGGTAGTCGCGGCGGATCATGTCCTGCAGCACCTGTTCGTAGGGCTCGGGCATACCCTTCTCCGCAAGCTCCGCGCAGCGGCGGCGGGCGCGCTCCTCGGCGGAGGCGGTCAGGTAGATCTTCAGCGTGGCGCCCGGCAGCACCTTGGTGCCGATGTCGCGGCCGTCCATGACCACGTTCTGCCCCTCGGCGATCTTGCGCTGCAGCGCCACCATGCGCTCACGCACCTCGGGCACGGCGGAAACCGTGCTGGCCGCCATGGAGACCTCCGGCTCGCGGATGGCCGAGGTCACGTCCTCGCCGGACAGGTACAGCCGCTGGGCGCCGTCCACGAAGCGCACGTCGATGTCCACGTCCTCCACGTCCCTGGCCACGGCGGCCTTGTCGTTCACGGCGTTCTTTCGCAGCATATACAGCCCGAAGGCCCGGTACATAGCCCCGGTGTCCAGGTACATGGCCCCCAGCTCCTTGGCCAGGGCCTTGGCCATGGTGGATTTGCCCGCGCCCGCGGGCCCGTCGATGGCGATGGAAAAAGGCTTTTCAGACATGATAGGTTCGATTCCTTTCCGAAGTATTGTGGAAAACGGAGAGTTGAGAGTGGAGTACAGGTGGAAATCCTGTCGGATTTCTTTTTATTCACAGGGAACCGGATCGCCGCGATCGCGGGAGCCATGGATTGCGCGGGGCAAACCCTATCTACACCCTAAACGCTTAACTCTGAACTCTAATCTTCGATCTGCCCTCCGGCGATCTCGGCGATGGCGTGGGCGAATATCTTCACGCCCAGCATCAGCTTCTCCAGGTCGATGTACTCGTCGGCGATGTGGCACACGTCCATGTCGCCGGGGAAGCACACGCCGAAGGCCACGGTGTTGGGCATCATGCGGGAATAGGTGCCGCCGCCGATGGCGATGGTGTAGGCGGGCAGGCCGGTCACGTCGTGATAGACCTTGAGCAGCCCGCGCACGATCTTGCTCTCGGCGGGCACGTGCAGCGGGGTGTGGCTGGAGGCGCAGCACACGCTCATGCCGGCGGGGGCCACCCGCTTGGCCGCCTGGCCCAGCATCAGCTCCTCGCTGCCGCAGAGGGGATAGCGGATGTCCAGCAGGGCGGAGAGCTCGTTGGAATCGTAGCGCAGGATGCCCAGGTTGCAGGTCAGCGCGCCGGACAGCTCGTCCTCGCAGGCGATGCCCAGGGACGCGCCGGTGTGCTCCATGCCCACGGCGTCCGCCAGCATGGCGATGGCCTCCCGGCTGCCGCCGCCGGCGCCCAGCTCCTTCAGGGCGATCAGCAGCATGCCCGCGGCGTTCACGCCCCGCTCGGGCATGGCGGCGTGGGCGTTGACGCCGGTGGCGGTGATCTTCGCCCGGCCCTCGCCCTCGGCCACGGCCTTCAGGTTGAACTTTTCATGCTTCGCGGCGATGGCGGAGAGCCTGTCGTTCAGCGCGTCGAGCGTGATGTTTTCCAGTCCCACCACGGCGGTCGCCTCCGCGGGCACCACGTTGGGCCGCTCGCCGGCGTACAGGCTGCAGACGGGGATGTCCGCGCCGTCCTCGCCGCCGGTGACCTTGCTCAGGCGCATGTTCACGCCGCCCTTTTCGATGTTGATGACGGGGAACTCCGCGTCCGGGGAGAAGCCGTAGTCCGGCATCTTCACCTTGCCGGCGTAGTGGCGCATGTCGCTCATGCCCGTCTCCTCGTCGCAGCCCAGGATCAGCCGCACGCCGTCCTTCAGCGGGATGCCCGCTTCCTTCACGGCGCGCATGGCGTACAGCGCGCACAGCGCCGGGCCCTTGTCGTCGGTGGCGCCGCGGCCGTACAGCTTGCCGTTTTCGATCTCCCCGCCCAGGGGGTCGTGCGTCCAGCCGTCGCCCAGGGGCACCACGTCCAGGTGGGCCAGCATGCCCATGGTCTGGGGGCCGGAGCCGTAGCTGATGTCGCCGGCGTAGCCGTCGATGTCCCGCACGTCGAAGCCGAAGGACCTGGCGTCCGCCAGCGCCGTGTCCAGCATCCGGCGCACCTCCTTGCCGAAGGGGGCGTTTTCGCCTGCCGGCGCGCCCTGCACCGAGGGAATGGCGATCCACTTGCGAATGTTTTCGACCAGCTCGTCGCGATAGGAATCCACGATTCTGTCCAGGTTGGTGTAGTCCATGTGAGTGACCTCCGTCGTTTTATTGTGGGATGCGGCGCTTGATCTCCAGGCCGATGGCTTCGCATGCGGCCCGGAAGCGCCGGTCGATGTCGATGTTGGGGAAGCGCAGAACGGCATAGCCATGCGCCTTGAGGGCGGCGCTCCGCTGGGTGTCGGCAGCCTGTTCGTCTGCCGCGCAGACACTTCTCCCCCGTGAGGGGGAGAGCTGGCGCGCAGCGCCTGAGAGGGGGCACCGGATACGACTCAGAATCATCACAACGACCCGAGGAGCGCGCAGCGCCTGAGAGGGAGCATCTCTCCCCATATTCTCCCACTTTCCCCGCGCTTTGTCAACGAACGCGGGGTAAAGGCGTCCTCAATCCTGCTTCCCATCCTCCCGCATGAACCGATACACGGCCTCGGCCACCTTCTCCGGCACGCCGGGCACGGCCTTGATGTCCTCCACGTCGGCGGCGCGCAGGGCCTCCACGGTCTTGAAGTGCTTCAATATCGCCTTTCTGCGCTTCTCGCCCACGCCGGGGATGCCGTCCAGCCGCGAGGCGATGGAGGCCCGGCCCCGCAGGGTGCGGTGGTGGATGATGGCGAATCGGTGGCTCTCGTCGCGCACCCGCTGGATCAGGTGCAGCGCGGGGGAGTGGCGGTCCAGCAGCACGCTCTCCTCCTGGTCGGGCAGCACGATCTCCTCGATGCGCTTGGCCAGGCCGATCATGGGGATGTTCAGCCCCTGGCCCTCCATGGCCTCACGTGCCGCGGCCAGCTGGCCCCGGCCGCCGTCCACCAGGATCAGGTCGGGCAGCCAGCTGAACTTGCCGCCCTGGGGGTCCAGCCCGGCGGCCCGGCGCTCCTCCAGCTCGTCCAGCCCGTGGGAGAGACGGCGGGTGATGACCTCGTACATGCTG
Source organism: uncultured Eubacteriales bacterium (assembly GCA_902765395.1). Classification (GTDB taxonomy): domain Bacteria; phylum Bacillota; class Clostridia; order Christensenellales; family Aristaeellaceae; genus UBA2862. Next base: position 333,080 of record CACWZP010000004.1, on the reverse strand, counting down.
GCGAAGTCGTTGGCGCCCTCAACGGTCTTGATGCGGTAGTGGCGATACTCCCTGTTGGCGCTGACGCCGTCCACCATCACCACCTCGCTGGCCACGCTCTGAGCACCCTGGGTGTTGGAGATGTCGTATCCCTCGATGCGCCGGGGCAGCGTGGGCAGGTTCAGGACCGCCTGCAGCTCCTCCAGCGCGCCGATGGTGCGCGCACGGCTGTTGGCGTTCCTGCGGTCCAGCTTCTTCGCCTCGTCCTTCAGATTCTTCAGCGCCATGTTGACCAGCTTCAGCTTCTCGCCCCGTCGCGGCGTGAGGATGTAGGTGCGTGCGCCGTGCTGCTCGGACAGCAGCTGTTCGATCACGTCGTGCTCCGGCGGCGTGGCCGAGAGCAGGATCTCCCGGGGCGGGGTGATCTCCGGGCCGTAGTACTGCAGCATGAACTGGGTCAATATCTCGCCCTGGGGCTCGTCGGCGGCGCCTTCCAGCGTGAAGCGCTCCGAGCCGATCATCCGGCCGGAGCGCACGAATATCAGCTGCACCATGGCGTCGGCGTCATGGGGCAGCACGGCGATGATGTCCTGGTCCGCCTGCTGGGTGGAGATGGCCTTCTGCTTCTGCATCACCGCCTCCACGGCGCGGATGCGGTCGCGGTACAGGGCGGCCCGCTCGTAGTTCATCTCGGCGGAGGCCTCCATCATCCGCTCCTTCAGCTCGGAGAGCACCGGGGCGTACTTGCCGTTCAGGAAGTCGATCACCTTCATGATGGTGGCGCGGTAGTCCTCTTCGGAGATCAGGCCCGCGCAGGGGGCGGGGCACTGGCCCACCTGGTGGTGCACGCAGGGGCGCAGGGGCTTGGCCGGGTTCAGCTTCTTCGAGCAGACCCGGATGGGGAACACCATGCGCACCACGTCCAGCACCTCGCGGACCACTGTGGCGCCCTGGTAGGGGCCGAAGTACTTGGCACCGTCCTTCTCCTGGCGGCGCACCAGCTCCGCCCGGGGGAAGTTTTCCCGCAGGTCCACGCGGATATAGGGATAGGCTTTGTCGTCCTTCAGCAGGATGTTGTAGTGGGGCATGTGCAGCTTGATGAGGTTGCACTCCAGCGTGAAGGCCTCCAGCTCGCCGTCCACCAGGATGATGTCAAAGTCGTCGATCTTCTCCACCATCGCCCGCACCTTGGGGGTGTGCTGGGCAGACCAGTGGAAATACTGGCTGACCCGGTTTTTCAGGTTCTTGGCCTTGCCCACGTAGATGATCTCACCCTCGGACTTCATCAGGTAACAGCCCGGGCTGTCCGGAAGGTTTTCGATCTTGAACTGCAGCTCCGGCGACATCCGCGCGCCGTTGAAGGGCTTGCGATAGGATTCAGTCATCACAGATTCACTTTCTTGTCCAGCAGCCATGCGCTGGCCCCGGTGAAGACGGCGCAGAAGCCGGCGTTGAGGAGCAGCGACCAGCCGATGTAGCCGGAGAGCTGCTTCAGGTCCTTGTCGATGGTGGCGTTGGCGTAGATCAGCTTCTGGGCGACCCAGTTGCAGCCCCAGGTGAGGCCCACGAAGAGCAGCAGGCTGATGAGCGCCCGCACGAAGCCCTTCTTGTTCTGCAGCAGCGTGGCGGACAGGGTGATGGCCAGGTAGGCCGTGCACATGGTGAGCAGCACCTCGATGAGGACGGTGCACACGTAGTACATCACGATGCGGAAGATCTGGAAGAGATCGGCGTTGGCGTTCAGGCCGAAGCGCAGCAGCAGGTTGATCTGGTCCATGGTCTCCTTGCTGATGTTGGCCTGCTGGAAGATGTAGCGGTAGTCCAGGAAGGCCGCCACGCCGAAGGTGGCCGTGGCGACGAGGGCCGCCAGGGCCGTGAACAGCAGCTTGCTGACCACCACGCCCAGGGGGCTGACCGGCGTCATGAAGATCAGGTAGCCGGACTTGTCCTTCAGCTCCCGGGAATAGCTGGCCATGCCCGCCAGGATGATGTAGGCATAGACCAGGGTGGTCAAGATCGTGATCAGCGACAGGCAGATGATGACGACGGTGTTCTTATCGGCGTGGGTGCCCACCACGAAGCCGATCTCCAGCGCCGCCAGCGCGCCCAGCATGGCCAGCAGCGTGGTGCGCATCTTGCGGAACTCGTATTTCATCAGCTTAAGCATCTTTGCGCACCTCCTCCACGGGTTCCTGGGAAATGTGGCCGTAGACCTCCAGGTACAGGTCCTTCAGCGTGCGGCCCGCGCAGATCTCCTTCTTGTCGCCGGCCATGATCAGCTTGCCCTTCTTCAGGAACACGGTGTAGTCCACCACGTCCTCCAGCTCGTCCACCAGGTGGGTGGAGATCAGCATGGACCGGCCCGCCTCCCGCCCGGCCAGGATGGCGTTGATGGTCTGGGTGCGGGTGAGGATGTCCACGCCGTTCAGCGGCTCGTCGAACATCATCAGCCCCGCGTTGCGGCTCAGCGTCAGCGACAGGCGCAGCTTCGCGGCCATGCCGCTGGAGAGCTGGCGGATGCTGTCCTCCTTGTCCAGCTCCATGTCGTCGAGCAGCCGGTCGAAGGCGGCGGGGTTGAAGTCCTTGAAGAAGTCGGCGTAATACCTGCCGATGTCCTTCACCTTCATGTAGCTGTAGAAGTAGTTTTCCGTGGGCATGTAGGCGATGCGGGCCTTGCTGGACACGCCGATGGGCATGCCGTCGAAGGTGATCTCGCCGCTGGTGGGCCGGCACAGGCCGGCGATCATCTTCATCATGGTGGTCTTGCCGGAGCCGTTGGGGCCCAGCAGCAGGCAGGTCTTGCCCGACTCGATGGCCAGGCTCACGTCGTCCAGCGCCGTGCGGCGCAGGTACTTTTTGGTCACGTTCCTAAGTTCGAGCATGGTTCATGGTCCTTTCAGTGGTGAATCGATGGGCGGCGTCCAGCCAGCCCAGCAGGGTTTCGTCGATCTCCCCGGCGCTGCCGAGGAGGACGTGGTGGGTGTATCGGTTCGGCCGAACGGGCACGACGAGCGCCCGGGGATCGTCCAGCGGGTGATCCAGGCCGAAGGTGACGGTGATGAAGCGCTCTGGCCGCTCGGCCTTCCGGCGCACCGGCGTCAGGCTCACGCAGCAGAACAGGCCGGGGCAGTAGAAGCCGACCTGGGTCTTCTTCACCCGGATGGCCGTGTCCGACCAGCGCGCAAAGATTTCAGCCGCCAGCTGCTCGTACAGCCCCAGCTCCACGGGCCTGCCGTCGAAGAAGAACAGTATGTCCTGGGTGATGATGTCCGGCATGGGGGCCTCCTGGTGCGATCCCTATCAGGATAACGGATTCAACTGACAATTGCAAGCAACCGATGATTGCAAACGCTATACCGAGGGTTGCTATCCCACATACTCAATCGCCTTTTTCAGCGCCTTGGCGGCCAGCTCGCTGGGCATGCGCGCGCCGGCGCCGCCGCCCTCGATGACCACGGAGATGGCATAGGGATGGGCCTCGTCGTAGATGAAGCCGGTGAACCAGGCGTTGGTCTCCACGGTCTTGTCGTTGGACACCTCGGCCGAGCCGGTCTTGCCGCCCACGGTGTAGCCCTTGATGGCGGCGCGGGTGGCGGTGCCGCTCTGGACGGTTTCATACATATATTCCGCGATCTTGCTGGCCACGGACTCGCTGAGCACCTGTCGATAGGCGGCGGGGGCGCCGGTGGCGGTGGTCTTGCCCATGGAGCTGCGGATCCTCTGGATCAGCCAGGGCTTCATCATCACGCCGCCGTTGGCGATGGTGCCGGTGATCATGGCCATGTGCAGCGGCGTGACCAGCACCTCGCCCTGGCCGATGCCCGCCCAGACCAGGCCGTTCATGTTGCTGACGTCGGTGGGGAAGGCGGAGTTGTAGACCACGAAGTCGCCGAACTTGAAGTTCTCGTTGAAGCCGAAGCGCTCGGCGGTCTGCCGAAGCCGCTCCAGCCCCAGCTGGTAGGCCAGCTTGCCGAAGGTGACGTTGCAGCTGCGCTTGAAGGCAGTCTTCAGGTTCACGGTGCCGTGGGCGGTGTTGCCCGCGCAGACGATGCGGCCGCCCTCGTATTCCCAGGCGCCGGAGCAGGAGAAGGCCTGGTCGAGGACGTTCACGTCGTTGGTGATGGCCGAGGCCAGCGTGATGATCTTGAACACCGAGCCGGGGGTATACAGCCCCTGCAAACAGCGGTTCAGGTAGGCGGTGTCCTCCACCTGGGTGTCGCTGCGCACGGCCAGGTCGTAGGGGTCGTAATTGGGCATGGAAACCATGGCCAGGATCTCGCCGGTCTTGTAGTTGATGACGCACACCGCGCCCCGGTACCCGGCGGGGAATTCGCTGGCGATCCAGGCCTGCAGCGGGCCGTCCACGGTGATCTGGATGCTGCCGCCCACGTGCTTGGCACTGCTGAACAGCTCGTTCAGCCGGCCGATCAGCCCGGTGGAGATGTCCAGCAGCGTGGCGGAGTAGAAGGTCTCGATGCCGGTGCTCATGCCGGCGGTGTCGCCCACGGTCTGGGACAGGGCCCGGCGGGCGGTGGTGTTCTTCGTATACTGCCGGGTACCGTCCTCGGCGGTGGTGGCCAGCAGGTTGCCGTCCCGGTCGGTGATGTCGCCCCGCAGGCTGGCCGTGGCCCGAAGGCGGCTGTTGCGCACGTCGCTGGCCCAGACGCTGCCCTGGGTGAACACCGTCATGGCGAACCAGGCGGCCAGGCCCACGAACAGGATCACCACCAGCGTGCCCACAAAGCGCATGTTGCGGCGAAGCTCTTTCACGAAATCACCTCCAGGCAAATCACAGTGGAGCGCATCAATATGTTCCTTCCTCTTTCAGCTCCAGCGTTTCGATGTCCCGGGCCTCGTCCTCGGCGTTCATGGACGAGAGTCCCAGCAATATGCCCATGGTGAAGAAGGTGGACACCAGCGAGGAGCCGCCGTAGCAGATCAGCGGCAGCGTCACGCCGGACAGGGGCAGCAGCTTCGTGTTGCCGCCGGCGATCAGCATGGTCTGAAGCCCCAGCATGATCACCAGCCCGAAGGCCGCGAGCGAGTGGAAGCTCGTGCGGGCGTTGAAGGCCACGATCAGCCCGCGCATGATGATCAGCACGTACACCGCCAGCAGCCCGATGGCAAAGATCAGGCCGAATTCCTCGGTGATGGAGGCGAAGATGAAGTCGGAGTGGTAGAGGGGGATGTCCCTGGGCATGCCCATGCCCAGCCCCATGCCGAACAGCCCGCCGGAGCCGATGGCGATCAGCGACTGGATCAGCTGGTAGCCGCTCTCCTGGGGGTCGATCCAGGGGTTCTGCCAGATGGCCACGCGGTCCTGCACATAGGGCAGCGCCCGGTAGGCCAGCACCGCCGCGCCCGCGCCCATGCCCAGCCCCGCGAGGGAGATGAAGGCGTTGGAGGTGGCCACGTAGTACATGAACACGGTGGTCAGGAAGTACAGCAACACCGCGCCCAGGTCCTTCTCCGCCAGCAGCACCCCGCAGCACAGCGCCGCGAAGGCGATGGTGGGGATGCATCGGGTGAAGGGCGGGCGGTTGGAAAAGCCGCTGGCCAGGCAGAGGATCAGTATCGGCTTCATGAACTCGCTGGGCTGCACGGAGAAGGGCCCCAGGCCCACCCAGTTGCGCGCGCCGTATTTGTAGATGCCGATCACCGGCGCAAACGGCGAGGCCAGCGCGATAAGGCACAGGCCCATCAAAAGCGGCGTGTACTTCTTCCAGTGCCGCCAGTGCCTTATGAACGCCGCGCCCGCGAACATGGCCGCCACGCCGCCCAGGGCGTAGATGGCCTGGGTGCGGGGGGTGATGTCGCTCTTGGCGATGTCGGACAGGGTGATGATGCCCACGCTGCACAGGAACATCACCATGATGAGGATCGCCCGATCCACCGGCCAGACCCGGCCCATCAGGTGGGTGATCAGCCAGGTGGCCAGCGGCAGCGCCACGGCCAGCGCCAGGGCCTGCAGGTTGACCGTCCCCTTCTGGAAGGCGATCAGCAGCATGGCCAGCGCCTGGAACAGCATCACCGCTGACAGAAGCAGCTTCGTATTCGAGCGCATCAGCGCCTTTTTCATGCGATCAAGTTTGTTTTTTGCCATGGTATTTTACCTGTCGAATCCGTCGTCCACGTCGAAATACTCGTCCACGTCGATGGGGCGGCCCTGCCGCTTTTCCGGCGCGCGGCGCAGCACGGGCTGGGCGTCGAAGGGATCGTCGGATTCGGGAAGCCCGTCGGCATAGTCCTCGCCGTCGTCATGCGCCTCCCGGTGTCCGTGTCGGTGGGGGCTGGGAGGTTCGGGGGCCTCGGTCAGCACCAGCAAGAGCCGCACCCGGCCCAGGCTGAACTCGCCGCCGTCGGACAGGGTGATCGCGCGCACGGGCCGCCCGTCGCCGTCCCGCATGGGCGCGCCGGCGTGGGTGCGGACGAACAGGCCGTCCTCGGTCAGCTGGAAGTAGGCGTGGCGGCGGCGGACGGAGGAGTGGCGCACGCGGATGTCCGCGCGGCGGGACGTGCCGATCATGCCCTCCTTGATCACCGGGTACTTCATGCCCCGCCGGGCCTTCTCGTCGCCCTCCAGCACCACCAGCTCGCCGCTGATGCCGGTGGAGGGGGACAGGTGGCGAAGCGTGGCCGCCCGGCGGCTGTCCACCAGCGTGATGCGCCAGGCCCGCAGCACGATCAGCACCATCAGCCCCGCGAACGCGTAGCGCGCGGCCAGGGCGACGATCTCATACAGATTCTGGCTCATGGCGCATCCCTCCCTTTCCATCCATCGTTTGCGGATAATAAACCATCTTACATTATAGACCCGCCGGGCACAAGTTGCAAGGCGGCCCGTGTACAGGCTTTGGATCGAAATTATGACGAAATGTGTGCATATTCAACCGAAATGTACCGATTTCACCCCACATGGCATGTCGAATCATGTTATAATGTATACTGGGTGAGGTTATGAAGGCGCGGTTTTTCGCCGCGCTGTATAACCCCGGCGAAGGCTGTCAAGAATTGGAAATACGATCGAATTGCATAGCGGCGGGCGGGAGCGCCCGCCCATGGAGGCATTATGAGAGATACCCATTTTACAAGGCGGTTTGCGCGGGCGACGGCGCTCGCGCTGGTGTTGGCGCTGGGGCTGGCGATGCCGGCCAGCGCCGGCGGATTCCTGGACTGGCTGTTCGGCGGGGACGAAGCCGTTGAGGCTGCTGCGGACGCGGCCACGGTGCTCCCGGCGGTGACGCTGCCTCCCGCGGAGGCGCTGGCGTCGCCCGCCCCGGAGGCGGAGCCGGCGGCTACCCTCGCGCCCGTCCCGGACGCAGCCATCGAGGACGACGGCCTGCTGCGGGTGGGGCTGATGTCCCTGGGCAACCCGAAGCAGCTGCACCTGACGGTCGAGGGCGTGTACGCCGTGGAGGGCGATCCCGGCTTCCGGTTTGCGCGGGGCACGGAGCTGACCCTGTCCGAGGCGGAGGGGAATGTATACATGTATGTGGGCGGCTTGACGCTGATGATGGGCTCGTCCATGACGCTCACCCGGCACCGCGCCGCGGAGGGCGAGGAGAACGGGCTGTACATCGACGAGAGCGAGAAGCCCACGCTGTACGCGGGCGACCTGACCGTGTCCGTCGGGGAAAACGGCGGCCTGCAGGCGGTGCTGAAGCTGCCCGTGGAGGACTACCTCTACGGCGTGGTGGCCTATGAGATGAGCGATTCCTTTCCCATCGAATCCCTGAAGGCCCAGACCGTGGCGGCGCGCACCTATGCCATGCAGCGCAAGTGGCAGTCTGCCGGGCGGGCTTACGACGTGGTGGACACCACCGCCGACCAGGTGTTCAAGGGCTTTGACGGGGAGTACCGGAACGTGATCGAGGCCGTGGACGACACCCGGGGCGTGGTGGGGCTGTACAACGGCGCCTTCGCCGTGTGCTACTACACCGCCAGCAACGGCGGGCAGACCGCCCTGGCCAGCCAGCTCTGGGGCGTGAAGGACTACGACGGCTACCTGGCCATGGTGGACGACCCCTACGACCTGGAGAACCCACGCAGCCTGCAGAACGAGCTGACCGTCACGCCCGACTGCGAGGGCAGCGAGGCGCTGAAGGGGATGCTGGAGGCGGCGCTGGGCGAGCGGCTGGCGAAGGACGGCTACGGCGAAGGGGAGTGGAAGCTGGATTCCATCGCCTCCATCGAGCCGACGCGCCCCCGCTTCGAGGGCAGCCGGATGTTCGATACGCTGACCTTCGGCCTGCGGGCGCAGCTCTTGAAGCCCGTGACGACGCCGGAGCCGACCGGGACGCCCGAGGCCAGCGAGGCGCCCGAGGCCACTGCCGAGGCATCGGCAGAGCCCTCGGCGGAACCGACGGAGGGCGACGCCATGCCCACCGCGCCGGACGAGCCTCTGCCCGCGCCCACGGAGATCCCCCGGGAGTGGACGCTGTCGGATGAGATCTACACCGTGGCCCTGGACACCTACACCGACATCAAGGGCGGCCTGTCCCTGGGGCTGAACGGCTCGGAATGCGAGCTGGTGAGCGTGGACACGGAGCTGGATGAGGCCGGGGAGCCGGCGAAGTTCACCATCATCATGCGCCGCTTCGGCCACGGCGTGGGCATGAGCCAGCGCGGCGCCCAGTGGATGGCGGGCCATTACGGCAAGAATTGGCAGGAGATCCTGGCGTTCTACTATCCTGGGCTGTCCTTCGAGAGGATGGCCTGGCCGGAGGAGCCCCTTACCGATCTGAAGGCGCTGCCCGCCGGCGTGGGGGCTGCCCGTCCCAAGCCCACGCCCATGCCCACGCCCGCGCCGCTGCCGGCGCTTGAGGAGGGCGAGCGCTACGCCGCGGTGACGGCCACGATGCTGAACCTGCGCGAAAGGCCCACCACCGCCTCCATGGCCATCGCCCAGCTGGCCGAGGACCGCCGGCTGATCGTCTCCGGCGAGGCCGATGAAAACGGCTGGGTCGCCGTGCATACGGCGGAGCTGGAGGGCTTCGTGAAGGAAGAGTACTTGAAGTATGAATAGGGAGCAGGGAGCAGGGATGGCTGCCCGCCCCTGCATCAGGCAATCGGCAACAGGAATGGCTGCTGCCGCGCGGCAGCCGCTGTTTCTAATCCCTGATCCCTCTTCTCTGATCCCCTGATTAAGAGGAAACACCATGCACAACCGTCTTCTGCGCCTTGTGGCGCTGGTGATGCTGGCGGCGGCGCTTCTGCCGGCGCTGGCCGCCGGCGCGGGCGCGGAGGACGGTTTTTCTATGGAAGAAACTGCCGGGGAGCCCCGGGAAGGGCAGGCGACTGGCGCCGGTTCCGGAGAAGAAGGCGCCGGGGACCTGGCGTTCATCGAGGATGTGCCGCTTTCGGCGGGGGAGCTTCGGGAGGTGGAGCTTTCCGACATCCCGGCGGGCTTTGCCTTCACCGCGCCCACGGGCAGCGTGTACGACGTGTGGCTGTTCCCGGCGGGGGACGCGCCGGCAGAGGTCCGCGCCCGGCTGTGGCAGGGGGACGAGCTGGCCGCTGAGAGCGACGGCGAGACGATGCCCGCGCTGAGCCTGCGCCTGACGGCGGGGGCCGACTACGCGCTGCGCCTGACGGGCCGGGGCAGGGTGCGGCTGGAGATCGCCCGCCACGCGCTGGGCCGCTGCTTCGGCGACCCCATGGCGCTGGACGCCGCCGGGGACGAGCACAGCAAGGCGTTCGCCCGGAAGGGGGACGCCCACTGGTATGCCGTGGAGCCGGGCGCGGACGGCGCGCTGGCGCTGGCGGCGGTGCCCGGGGACACAGACGTGGCGTTGCAGGCGCTGCTGTTCGACGGGGACGGGCGGCTGCTGGGCGGCGCCTCCATCACCCCCGGCGGCGCGGCGCTGACGCGGCTCGAGGCCAAGGCCGGGGCGCGGTACCTGCTGCGGCTCACCGCCCGGAACGGGGCCACGGGCCTGTACAGCCTGCGGCTTGTGCCGGTGGCGGGGGAGGCCCCGGCGATGCTGACCCTGTCCAGGCAGCGCGCGTTGCTGGCGGGCCGGACGCGGCTGCAGCTGACGGCGGAGACGGCCCCCTCCGGCGCGTCGGACTTCATCCTCTGGGAGAGCAGCGACGCGCAGGTGGCCTCCGTGAGCGCGGATGGCCGGGTGACCAGCCGGAGCGAGGGCGAGGCGGACATCACCGCCTATGCCGCCGGCGGCGCGTCGGCTCGCTGCCGGGTGACGGTGCGCTATGTGGCGGTGGAGGAGGTGCGGCTGCTGTCCCGGCAGATGGCCCTCTGCGTGGGCGACGACGCGGCCATCGAATGCGACGTGCTGCCCGGGAACGCCACCGATCCGCGGCTGACCTACGTGGCCGAGCCGGAGGGCGTGGTGGAGATCGACCGGCGGGGCGTGCTGCGGGGCGTCAGCGAGGGCGAGTGCACCGTGACGGTGCGCGCGGTGGACGGCGGCTGGATGGACACCCTGGCCGTCGCCGTCGGCCCCGCGCCCAAGCGCTGGCGGGCGCTGCTGGTGGGGGAGCAGAACTACGCCTCCACGGTGGCGTCGGTGCGCACCGGCTCCATCAACTCCGTCTCCGGCCTGCGCAGCATGCTGGCCGGACTGTCCTTTGGCGGCGCGCGCTTTGCCACCACCACGCTGCTGGACGCCAGCCGCGACGGGATCCTGGCGGGCATCCGCGACGCCTTCGCCGGGGCCAAGGACGGGGACGTGGCGCTCTTCTACATCACATGCCACGGCTACTACGAGGGCGGCATGACCTGCTTTCGGCTGTACGATGGCTCGGTGCTGACGGCGGCGGAGCTGGCCGGGGCGCTGGCGGAAGTTCCCGGGGAGATGCTGCTGGTGATCGACTGCTGCGGCAGCGGCGGGGCCATTGGCCGATCCAGCGGCGCCGGGGACATCCTCAGGGGCGTGGACGCGGTGTTCGGCGGGAACGTCGGCCCCGCGGCGGTGAACGGCAGCCGGTTCCGGGTGCTGGCCAGCGCCGCGCTGGAGCAGGACAGCCACCGCATCAGCTTTGCCCCGGGCGGCGGCGAGTCCGGCATGGCCACGGTGTTTGCCCGGGCGCTGTGCGAGGCCGGGGGCTGGGATCTGCAGCGCTCGGCGCGCAGCGCCATGCGCGCCGACGTGGACTACGACGGGCGGGTGACGCTGAGCGAGCTGTACGAGTACGTGTCCCGCCGCGTGATGTGGTATCTGAGCCTGGCCGGCGAGCCGGGGCGGTACGCCCAGAGCGTGCAGGTCTGGCCCGAGGGCCTGGCGGACGCGGTGTTTGAGAGGACGGAATAGGGAGCGGGGAACAGGGAGCGGGGAACGGGACCGGCGGCTGTGCAGGGGCGATGTTCCGGCCGTGCCGACCGGCTGCCTAATGCATACGTAACAGTACAACCGATTCAATGGAATTGCAATAATTTGCAATTGAATTGACATGTTTTGAGGGCTGTAAGTCGGGGATAACTCCGGGAAATCCCGAAACAACAGGGTTTTCACCTTGGAATTATGACAGAAATTAGAAGGCCAAGGGTTGAAAAAGTCACATTGAGGGCCGAATCTGGAAGGAAAACGGGCAATAACAGACCAAAGTCTGTGGAAAATTTTTATGCATTGCCCGAAAAAGTGTGCATAAACCCCCAAAATCCCGCCGCCATGGGCGTTTTACCCCCAATTTCTGTGGATAACCATGTGGAAAGTGTGGATTTCTGCGAGGATCATGCACTGTATATACAGTGAGCTGTATGCAGACTTAACAGGAAATTTGTAACAAAATCCTGTGTTATTAAGAATGTGTGCCCAAACGGCGCTGCACAGGGTATTATATATGAAACAACCGACCGGGGTCTGGCCTGTGGTTTACAAAACCGGACCGGTACGGTATAATGTATCCAGCAACAATAATACGAACGGAGTGATTGCCATGAACGGAAGAGAACTGGCCAGATACATCGACCACACCCTGCTGAAGCCCGACGCCAGCGCCGCGCAGATCGAGAAGCTGTGCGCGGAGGCGCGGGAGTATCACTTTGCCTCCGTGTGCGTGAACCCCGGCCGCATTGCCCTGGCGGCGAAGCTGCTGGAGGGCAGCGACGTGACGCCCTGCTGCGTGGTGGGGTTCCCCCTGGGCGCCATCCCCACCGAGAGCAAGGCCGCCGAGACCGCCGTGGCCGTGAAGAACGGCGCGCGCGAGGTGGATATGGTCATCGACATCGGCGCGGCCAAGGACGGCGACTGGGCGAAGGTGGAGGCGGATATCGCCGCCGTGAAGGCCGCCTGCGGCGAGGCGAAGCTGAAGGTGATCATCGAGACCTGCCTGCTCACCGACGCGGAGAAGGTGGAGGCCTGCAAGGCCGCCGTGCGCGCCAATGCAGACTTTGTCAAGACCTCCACGGGCTTTTCCAAGGCCGGTGCCACGGTGGAGGACGTGAAGCTGATGCGCCGGACCGTGGGGCCTGACATGGGCGTGAAGGCCGCCGGCGGCATCCACAACCGAGCCGAGGCGCTGGCCATGATCGAGGCGGGGGCCACCCGCATCGGCGCCAGCAGCGGCATCGCCATCGTGACGGAATGACGTCACAGGATTCACCACAAATTGAAATAACCGACTTGGGTCTGGCACCTCGCCAGGCCCGTTTTTACGGGGTTTTTGGCGCTAATTTTCGTCATAATTCGGCCTTTTCACAGCCCAAAACGACATAAATTAGACTTAGTTATTGATAAAGATTTTAAATATATCGAAAATGTATAAATACTATTTAAAATGCGAAGATTTGTTGCTCAGTGTAAATTTTGGGTGTTATAATCACCTCAGAAAAACACTCACGGGGAGGATCCACAAATGAAAAAGACGATTGTTGCCATCCTGGCGATGGCCCTGCTGCTGACCCTTTGCTGCGGCACCGCGCTGGCCTATACCGGCGACCTGACCGCCACCGACACCAAGTGCTACACCAGCCCCGCCATGACCGAGTACGTGGGGACCATCCCCGCGGGCACCTCCGTGCTGGTGCGCTCCTATGACGCCTATGCCGACATCTACGTGAACGGCAAGGTGGTCTATGTGAACGCCGAAGACCTGCTGCACACCGACATCCCCAGCGACTATCTGGCCACCCTCGCAAAGGGCACCAAGATCTACCAGCAGGCCAGCACCTCCGCCAAGGCCGCCACGCTGAAGAAGGGCCACTCCGTGAAGGTTTGCGCCATCAAGGGCGACTGGGCGCTGGTCCAGACCACCGGCAGCAAGGGCCTGTACGCCTTTGTGAAGGTCTCCAAGCTGACCGACATCCGCACGAAGTAAGCGATCGTTCATTAAAAAGGGAACCATCCGAAAGGAATGGTTCCCTTTTTTGTTCGATTTATGCTATAATATATGTATCATATCGATGAGGAAGTCATTCCATGGAACAGAACAGCATGGGGCGGGTCAAGAGCCTGCCGCGCTATGACATCAACCTGGCGGCCCAGCGCTATCCCCGGGTGCTGCTGCTGGGCAACGGCATCCTGCGCCTGCGGGGCGGCGTGAGCTGGGAGGCACTGCTGGATCGCATCGCCGTGAACGACGAGATCCCCGACGACGTGCTGCGGGACATCCCGCTGGCCATGCGGGTGGAGGCGCTGTGCGGTGTGGACGTGGAGGGGGCGCGGCTGCGGGCGGCGGCGGAGTTCGAGCTCATGGAGGCCTGCGTCACCGACACGCTGAAGCGGCTGCTGGCCCTGCCCTGGGACTGCGTGCTGACCACGAACTATACCTATGAGGTGGAGGGCGTGATGCTGGGGCGGGACCGCTTCGGCAAGGAGGACCGCCGCCGCACGCTGGCCTGCATGGACGGCTCGGTCTATCGCAAGGACAACCTGCACTTCTGCTATATCATGCCCCGCAAGAGCCAGCCGCCGCTGCCGGTGTGGCACATCCACGGCGACCTGGGCCGCCCGGACTCCATGATCCTCAGCTACTACAGCTATGCCAAGGCCATCTCCCGGCTGCAGAAGTACAACCGGCAGCTGAAGAACGCCTTCCAGGACGCGGTGAACGCCCGGCGGCTGGTGACACCCCGCAGCTGGACGGACTGGTTCATACTGGGCGACGTGTACACCGTGGGCTTCGGCTATGACTTCTCCGAGTTCGACCTGTGGTGGGCCGCCGAGCGCAAGGCCCGGGAGAACGCCCGGGTGGGGCGGCTGATCGCCTATCAGGATCGCCAGGCCAAGTCCGACCCGGTGTGCGCGCTGCTGAAGTCCATCGGCGGCGAGGTGAACCGGGTGTACGACTACGCCGACTACACCGAATACTACAGGATCGTCATCGACGACATCGAAACGCGGCTGAAGCAGCAGGCGTACGAGATGGAATATGAGGATTGACGCCGCAGACCGCCAGCCGGTGCATAAAAATGCCTGCTGACGGTATTTTTATGCAAATTTGTGCATATTAGGTTAATTATCGTGAATATCACTTGCATTTTGACGCATATGGATGTATAATCAGGCCAACTTCAACGGAGGCAGTGCCCCGCGAAATATTGGAGGTATATAAGATGAAGAAGTTCTTTGCGATGCTGATCGCGGCCATGATGATCCTGTCCGCCTTCGCCGCCCTGGCGGAGAACGGCACCCTGACCATGTGCACCAACGCCCAGTTCCCACCCTATGAGTTCTACGGCGACGACCCCGACGTGGTCATCGGCATCGACGCCGAGATCGCCGCGGCCATCTGCGAGAAGATCGGCTACACCCTGGAGATCAAGGACATCGACTTCGACGCCTGCATCCCCGGCGTCAAGGAGCACAAGTATGACTTCGCCGCCGCCGGCATGACCGTGACCGACGAGCGCAAGGAGATCGTGCAGTTCACCGACACCTACGCCACCGGCATCCAGGTGGTCATCGTGCCCGAGGCCAGCGAGATCGCCAGCATCGACGACATCGTCGAGGCCAACGGCACCGTGAAGATCGGCGTGCAGCAGGGCACCACCGGCGACCTGTACAGCACCTGGGACTATGAGGACGAGGGCAAGGGCGAAGTGGACCGCTACAAGAGCGGCGGCGCCGCCGTGGCCGCGCTGCAGGCCGGCAAGGTGGACTGCGTCGTGATCGACAACGAGCCCGCCAAGAACTTCGTCGCCCAGAACGAGGGCCTGAAGATCCTGGAAGCCGCCTACACCGTGGAAGACTACGCCATGGCCTTCGCCCAGGACAGCGAGGTCTACGAGGCCTTCAACGCCGCCCTGCATGAGCTGATCGAGGACGGCACCGTGCAGGCCATCATCGACAAGTACATTCCCGCCGAGGAAGCCGAATAATCCGAGACACGAGCCATCGCGCAGGCAGGGGGGCAGCATTGCCCCCTGTTTGCGCGTTAAAAAGGGGGACTCAATTTGGCGTGGTTTGAAGACCTCAAGCGTCAGTTTGACATCAACTTCATCCAGCGCAACCGCTGGAAGTTCATCACCACGGGCCTGGGCAACACGCTGCTGATCACGTTCCTGTCGCTGCTGCTGGGCCTGTTGATCGGCATCATCATCGCCGGCGTGCGCTCCACCTACGACAAGACGGCGGACACCGCCCGACCCACCTTCGGCCGGCGGGTGCTGGGCTTCTTCAACGGCTTTTGCAAGGTGTATCTCACCGTGTTCCGCGGCACGCCCGTGGTGGTGCAGCTGATGATCATCTGCCTGGTCATCTTCGCCTGGTCGGACAACGGCGTGGCGCTGGCGTCCCTGGCCTTCGGATTGAACTCCGGCGCCTACGTGGCGGAGATCTTCCGCGGCGGCATCATGTCCATCGACAACGGCCAGTTCGAGGCCGGGCGCAGCCTGGGCTTCAACTACTTCCAGACCATGCAGCACGTGGTGCTGCCCCAGGTGTTCAAGAACGTGCTGCCGGCGCTGATGAACGAGTTCATCGCCCTCTTGAAGGAGACCTCCGTCGCCGGCTACGCGGCGGTGCGCGATCTGACCTACGGCGGCAACACCATCGCGGGCCAGACCTACAATTTCTTCATGCCGCTGATCGCCGTGGCGCTGATCTATCTGGCGCTGGTGATGACGCTCACCTGGCTGGTGGGCAAGGTGGAGAGGAGGCTGCGCAGCAATGACCACTGATGTGCTGATTCGCGTGCAGGGGCTGGAAAAGCGCTTTGGCGACAATATCCACGCCCTCAATGGCGTGGACACCGAGATCCACAAGGGCGAGGTGGTGGTGGTCATCGGGCCCTCCGGCTCGGGCAAGTCCACCTTCCTGCGCTGCCTGAACCTGCTGGAGATGCCCACGTCGGGCACCATCACCTTCGAGGGCGTGGACATCACCGACCCCAAGGTGAACATCAACCGCCACCGCCAGAAGATGGGCATGGTGTTCCAGCACTTCAACCTGTTCCCCAACATGACGGTGCTGAAGAACATGACCTGCGCGCCGGTGACGCTGCACAGGAAGACGAAGGAGGCCGCCGAGGCCACCGCCAAGCAGCTGCTGGAGCGCGTGGGCCTGCTGGACCGCGCAAACGCCTATCCCAACCAGCTCTCCGGCGGCCAGAAGCAGCGCATCGCCATCGTGCGCGCGCTGTGCATGGAGCCGGACGTGATGCTGTTCGACGAGCCCACCTCCGCCCTGGACCCGGAGATGGTGGGCGAGGTGCTGGACGTGATGAAGCAGCTGGCCCGGGAGGGCATGACCATGGTGGTCGTCACCCACGAGATGGGCTTCGCCCGGGAGGTGGGCGACCGCGTGGTGTTCATGGACGGTGGCCGCATCATCGAGCAGGGCACGCCCGAGGACGTGTTTGAGCATCCGCAGAACGCCAGGTTGCAGGAGTTCCTGGGGAAGATACTGTGATGCGCTACCAGGGGATCCTCTTCGACGCGGACGACACGCTGTTCGACTTCCAGGTGGGCAACCGCAACGCGGTGAACGCCCTGCTGGACGAGATCGGCTACCTGCACCCGGACCGCTACGACCAGTATGAGGCCGTGAACCTGGCCTGCTGGGCGGAGCTGGAGCAGGGGAGGCTGACCCAGGATGCCCTGCGCACCGAGCGCTTCCGCCGGTTCTACGCGAAGTACGGCATCGACCGCGACCCGCGGCAGGACGGCGACCGCTTCGTGGAGCTGCTGGGCGGGCAGAGCATCCTGCTGCCCCACGCCGAGGACGTGGTGCGCGAGATCGCGAAGGTGAAGCCGGTGCTGATCCTGACCAACGGCATCACATCGGTGCAGAAGCGCCGCCTGGCGCTGTCGCCGATCCGGGACGTGATCTCCGGCGCGGTGATCTCCCAGGAGGAGGGCGCGGCCAAGCCCAACCCGAAGCTGTTCGACCGGGCGCTGAAGCGGCTGGGCATCGCCCGGGGCGCGGCGCTGATGATCGGCGACGGCATCAACAGCGACATCCGCGGCGCGAACAACGCCGGCATCGACGCCTGCTGGTACAACCCCGGCGGCAAGGTGCTGCCCGCAGGCGTGCACGCGGAATACATCATCGACGACATTCGCCAGTGCGTGGAAATCGCGCTGCGGTGAGTTTGAGACCTGAAAAAACCACCCGAGGGTGGTTTTTTCAGGTTCTTCACGGAAAGCTGGGGAATTAACAGAGAGCTTTTCACAGAAGCCCAGGGAATACCACTCCCTCCTTGAGGGAGGCTAACAATCTGTCTTTGCAGCTCAAAGGCTCCCGTCTTGGCTCCCTCTCAGAGGGAGCTGGCTGGCCGCAGGCCAGACTGAGGGAGTTTATTCAGGCCCTGCGATCAGTCCCAGGGGAATGTGTATTTGCTGTCCAGGCCGATCTCGCGTCGGACGTCGTTCAGCTCGCCCTGCACGGATTCGTTGATGGGCACGCCGTCCGTGCGGCTCATGCGGATCTCGTACTCCTTCTCCCCGGCGGTGTAGATGCGCTCGGCTCCGGGCGCCTTGCGGGACGCGCGCACCTCGCGCAGGATGTCGCCGGCCTTTTTGCGGCACAGCTCCTCGCCCAGGAAGTGGTCGGTGTCGATGGCGATGAAGAAGTGGCCCAGGCGCGGCGCGCACTTGTTGCCGTTCTCGTCCACGCCGTTCAGCTGCTTGCAGAAGAAGCCGTCCTGCAGCACGGCGCACAGCATCTCCACGAACAGGGCGAAGCCGTAGCCCTTGTAGCCGCCCAGCGCCTCGCCGACGCCGCCCACGGTGACCAGCGCGGCGCTGCCCTGGCGGATGCGCTTCAGCGCCTCGCCGCCGCTGCCGGTGAAGGGCTCGCCGTCTTCGCCGATGACGGTGCCGGGGATCACGTCCTGGCCGATGCGGTCGTAGTACTCGATCTTGCCGTTCTGGGTGATGGAGGTGGCGCAGTCGAGGTTGAAGTCGAAGGGCTCGTCGGTGGGCACGCCCAGGGTAAGCGGGTTGGTGCCGAACACGCCCTCGGTGCCCCAGGTGGGCGCGACGGTGGGCCGGGCGTTGGTGCCCGTCATGCCGATGCAGCCGGCCTTGGTGGCCATGGAGGTGTAATAGCCGGCGATGCCGTAGTGGCAGGAATTGCGGGCCACCACCATGCCCATGCCGTATTCCTTGGCCTTTTGGATGGCCAGCTCCATGCTGCGATAGCCGACGACCTGGCCCATGCCGTCGTGGCCGTCCACCACGGCGGTGGTGGGGGTCTCCTTGACGATCTCAAAATCGGTGACCGCCTTCTGCACGCCGGCTTTGATGCGGTCCAGGTACATGGACTTGAAGCGGTTCACGCCGTGGCTCTCGATGCCCCGGCGATCGCTCTCCAGCAGTATGTCCGCGCAGATCTTCGCGTCCGCCTCCGGCACGCCGTACTTTATGAACGCCTCGGTGACAAAACCGGTGATGGTCTTCCAATCCACAACGCAGCTGGGCATGGCGGGATACCTCCTTGTGCGGTTTATTTCGCTGTATACAGTATAGCAGAACGCGGCGCGACGGGCAAGCCCAAAAGCTTTTTGCAGGGGGGCTTCGCGAAGCGCAAGACGGTAGAAGCACGGACGGAAGAAGACGCCCGCCCTTGCCTTCCCCACTGGGGAAGGTGGGTTTCAGCGGAAATGCTTGCGATTTTGGCGAAAGACGGAAGAGGTCATCGTCGCTGTACAAGGCATAGGGGAACCGGAGAACGGGGTTTTTGGCGGCCTGCACTCGCTGTTCAGTGAAGCTTCGCGTTCGGCACCCTGCGCCGAGCCGCTCGCTTCAATTCACGACTCGGCAGGCCGCCGCTGCATGGGGGGAGCAGCGAGGGATGTAGCAGTCCTGAATGGAGTGCCCCTCCGGCGCTTCGCGCCACCTCCCCACTGCGGTGGGGAGGCTTTTGGGTTTGTGCACGGTCTCTGTAGGGGCGGCGTTGCGCCGCCTGCCCGGTTTGCTGCCGGGGGCCTCACGCCTCCGTGGAGAACGCCAGCACGGTCTCCACATCGTTGAGGCGATGCACTTCGGGGTAATAGGGCGCGGCGATGCCGTTCCACAGCGCCCTGGCCGGGGCGTTCTTCTCGTTGTACTTGATCTCCCAGCGCCCGGGGTACGCCGTCAGGATGCGCCGCGCGGCCTCCGTCGCCAGCCCCTTCCGGCGGAATTGGGGGAAGATGGTGAACTCCGCCATCACGTGGCTGGGGTTCTCTTTAATGTATGAATACGGGCACAGCATGGCGAAGCCCGCCAGCCGCCCGTCCGCGTAGATCAGCAGCGCCGTGCGCTCCGGATCGGTGAAGTACTCGTCGAAGTGGCCGTAGTGATAGTTGCCGGCCTCGTCCATGGGATCGTCGTAGAAGGCCGTCATCTCGTAGAGGTACTTCTGGTTGATGTTGAACAGCAGGGCCCGGTCGTCGGCCGTGGCGGGTATCAGCTGCAGCATGGGCATCGCCTCGCGTTGTGTTGTATTGGCATTATAGCACGCGCGACGGGCCGCGGCAATGGGGAAGGAAGCGCCCCGCTGACCGCCATTGCGCCTCTTTTGCGGTTAGTTGTTTATAATCAGTCAATATTCTTCACCTATAATGCATTTGACAACAGACGATTGCCGTGTATAATAAAATAGGATTGGTGTGGCGGCGCGTCCGCCGCGGAAAGGAAGATACCCATGCAAGCGAAAAAGACGAGCATCGGCGGCCAGGCCCTGATCGAGGGCATCATGATGCGGGGCCCGCAGAAGACGGCCATGGCGGTGCGCAACGATAAGACCAAGGAGATCATCCTGGAAGAGTATCCCACCAAGGGCGCCAACCGGGCGAAGATCTTCAAGCTGCCCTTCATCCGGGGCATCTTCAACATGATCGACAGCCTGTCCTTCGGCTACAAGTGCCTGATGCGCTCGGCCGAGCTGTCCGGCATCGAGGACGAGGAGGACGAGGCGAAGAAGGCCAAGGGGCCCAGCGCGTGGGACAGGATATTCGAGAAGCTGATGATGCCCATCGCGACGGTGTTGGCCGTGGCGCTGGCGCTGGGTCTGTTCGTGTACCTGCCCATGAAGCTTTGGACCTGGATCACCTTCTCCGCCCCCAGCATCGCCCAGAACTACACCCTGCGGGCCTGCTTCGAGGGCGTGCTGAGGATACTGCTGTTCGTGGGCTATGTGTGGGCCACGTCGCTGATGAAGGACATCCGCCGCACCTACATGTACCACGGCGCGGAGCACAAGACCATCTTCTGCTATGAAAAGGGCCTGCCGCTGACGGTGGAGAACGTGCGGCCCCAGACCCGCTTCCACCCCCGCTGCGGCACGTCCTTCATGATCCTGATGCTGATCGTGGGCATCATCGTGTCCATGTTCATCCGGGTGGACAACCTGCTGCTGCGCACGGCGCTGAAGCTGCTCACGTTCCCCATTGTGGTGGGCGTGGGCTACGAGCTGATCAAGTTTGCCGGCCGGCACGACAACCTGCTCACCCGCATCATCTCCGCCCCCGGCAAGGCGCTGCAGCATCTCACCACTCGCGAGCCCGACGACAGCATGATCGAGTGCGCCATCGCCGCCATGGAGAAGGTCATTCCGGGAGACGGAAGCGACAACTGGTGAGAGTGGAGAGTTTAGAGTTTGGATTGATTGGTGATCTGCTCTGAACTCTTAACTCCAGAGTGTGTTTCTAAATGCTGGGAGATGCAGTTTCGAGTGAATTTGGCTTCATTTCAAGGCGATTTTCCGCAGGCTTAGTGGGGCTAAGTCAAGGGGAATCAACGCAGAAATGCAGTCAAATACGCCGAAAATGCGCTTCAGGCATTTTAGAAACAGACTCTAAACTCTGAACTCTTGAATCGGAGGTTCCCATGCCTGCCAAATCCAGGCGTCCGGCCCAAAAGCCGCGGCGCAAGATATCCTATGACAACAGCCGGGTGCGCACCCGGCTGATTATGCTGCCCGCGCTGGCCTTGGCGCTCTCGCTGGTGGTGGAGCTGCTCAACCGCGGCCTGTCCCCGGCGCGGCTGTTCGCGTTCATCGGCCAGCGGCCCGTGGCCTTCCTGTTCAGCGCGCTGGTGATCCTGGCGTCGCTGACGCTGTCGGAGCTGTTCAAGCGCCGCCGGGCGGTGCTGACCACGGTGTCGCTGGTCTGGGTGATCCTGGGCATCGTGGAGTACATGGTCATCAAGGAGCGCACCCAGCCCTTCTGCTCGGTGGACATACTGATGCTCAAGGACGCCTTCTCGCTGATCACGGTCTACTACACCTGGACGAAGATCATCGTCATATTCACGTCCAGCTTCCTGGCCATCGCGGCGGTCATCATGATGTTCGCCCGCATGAAGCGGCGGCGGCGCTACAACTTCCCCCGGTCGCTGGCCCTGTTCGTGGGCATGGTGCTTCTGACGGCCATGGTGGCGGCGCTGGGCGTGCGCGGCGAGCTGCTGCCGGCAAAGTTTGACAGCCTGGTGGACGCCTACAACGACTATGGCTTCGTCACCTGCTTCACGTTGACCTTCGGCCGCCAGGGCATCAACCGGCCCCAGGAGTACTCCCACGAGACCGTGGCGGAGATCCTGACCGACATGGAGGAGCCGGAGGGTGACGAGCTGATCTACCCGGTGTTCGACGCCGACGACAACCTGGCCCACCCGAACATCGTGTTCGTGCAGCTGGAGTCCTTCTTCGACGTGAACACCATCAAGGGGGCGAAGTACTCCGCCGACCCCACGCCCTGGTTCAACCGCCTGTGCAGCCGCTTCCCCAGCGGGGAGCTGTACGTGCCCACCATCGGCGGCGGCACCGCCAACACCGAGTTCGAGGTCATCACCGGATTGAACCTGGATTTCTTCGGTGCGGGCGAGTATCCCTACAACACCATACTGCAGAGCACCACCTGCGAGAGCATGTGCTACAACCTGCGCCAGTACGGCTACACCTCCACCGCCATGCACAACAACAGCGGTTCCTTCTACAGCCGCAACGTCGTCTATCCCAACGAGGGCTTCGACCGGTTTGTGTCCCTGGAGTACATGGAGGACGTGAAGTATACGCCCCTGGGCTGGGCGAAGGATGCCGTGCTGACGGACGAGATCATCGAGGCGCTGGGGAGCACCGACAGCCGCGACATGGTGTTCTGCATCGCCGTGGAGACCCACGGCAAGTATGCCGAGACCTACGAGCCCAAGGCGGGGGACATCGACGTGCTCTCCCTGCCGGAGAGCATCCCGCTGGCGCCGTTCCAGAACTTCGTCAACGCCCTGCCGGGCACGGACGCGTTTTTGAGGCAGCTGACGCTGGCGCTGCTGAAGTTCGACGAGCCCACCGTGATGGTGGCCTACGGCGACCACCTGCCCGCGCTGGAGCTGGAGAACGACCTGCTGACCACCGGCAGCATATACGCCAGCCGCTATGTGATCTGGAACAACTTCGGCGGTGAGTTCGAGGCCCCGGACCTGCAGGCCTATCGGCTGAACGCCAATGTGCTGAAGCAGCTGGGCTTCTCCGGCGGCGTGGTGGCCAAGCTGCACCAGTCCTACGATGCCGGCGAGACGGGGGAGGAGTACCTGGGCAAGCTGGAGATGCTGGAGTACGACATGCTCTACGGCGACCGGGAGGCCTTCGAGGGCGAGTTCCCCTACGAGCGCACGGATATGGCCATGGGCAGCCGGCAGATCGAGATCTCCGACGCCCTGTGGGAGTATCACCGGCTGCTGGTCACCGGCGAGCACTTCACTGAGTTCAGCAAGGTGGTCGTGGGCGACCAGGTGCTGGAGACGGTGTATGTGGATTCCGGGCACCTGGTCGTGCCCCTGGAGGACCCTGCCGCCCTGTACGAGAGCGGCTTCTGCGTCGCCCAGATCGGCAAGGACGGCGGCGAGCTGAGCCGGACGGGCGAGTTCTGGGTGGAGGGGGAGTAAATGTCTTGGGGCGGCGCAATGCCGCCGAAATAAACCGTTCCCCGGTTCCCTTTCCGAAACAGTTTCCGGAGGGGAACCGAGGAACGGTTGCGGCCTGCGCTCGCTGTTCAGTGAAGCTTCGCGTTCGGCACCCTGCGCCGAGCCGCTCGCTTCAATTCACGACTCGGCAGGCCGCCGCGCGATTGGGGTGCAGCGATAGATGTGGCAGTCCTAAAGAGGGGGCCCCACTGCCCCAAAAGCCTCCCCTTTCAGGAGCATCGAGTGCCCGGAAAAATGTCCAGTGGACATTTTTCAGCGAGTTGGAGCCGAAGGCCCGCGGCAGGTGCCCCGCAGGGGCGGAAGAGGTCGCTCTCGTTCTGACAATGAGAATCATCATACCCCGGCGGGTGGCGCAACGCTGCCCCTATATTAGCATTTGCGAAATCCCGATCCTCGCTGATCTCCCATCACTGGGCGGCGGATTTACCAGACGGTTTTCGCCGAAGCCCTGCGGACTCCGGCGAACCGGCCAACCGCGCTTCGCGTCGGTTGCCTAACCTTGGCACTTTTGAGCGACGCGGCAAACGGAGCCTGTATCCTCCGCGAAGATGTTGAGGCCGTGGGCTCACTTGTGCCGGAAATCCGCCGCAAAAAAAGTCCGTTCCCCGGTTCCTTTTCGCGGCCTGCGCTCGCTGTTCAGTGAAGCTTCGCGTTCGGCACCCTGCGCCGAGCCGCTCGCTTCAATTCACGACTCGGCAGGCCGCCGCGCGATTGGGGAGCAGCGAGGGATGTGGCAGGGCTGAATGGGGAACCGGATTGCCACGTCGGGCCATGGGATGGCCCTCCTCGCAATGACGCATTGTCGAATCGTCAGATTGCGCTTCTGCTGAAATAGAAGGAAGAACCAACGTCCACTGCAGTGTCATTGCGAGGAGGAGCGCAGCGACGACGTGGCAATCCGGCTGCCTGTGCATACCCTTGCAGGGGCGGCACAACGCCGCCCCTGCATCATTTTAATAATCCCGATTGTCTCTGATCCCCCGTCAATGGGCGGTGCCGCGCCTGCGCCAACAGCTTCAGCCGCTCCTCCACATCCGCCTGCGTCCAGGTGCCTCTTGCGCCGACGTGCTCCACGCACAGGGACGCGGCGGCGTTGGCGAAGCGGCCGCAGTCGATGAAGGCGCGACCCTCGGCGAGCGCGGCGATGAAGGCCGCGGCGAAGGTGTCGCCCGCGCCGGTGGTGTCCACGGGCACGACGCCGGGCACGGCGGGGATGCGATGGCGCTCCGCCGCGCTGGCCAGCAGGCAGCCCGCGCCGCCCAGCTTGATGACCGCGTGCCCCACGCCTGCCTCCAGCAGCGCGTCTGCCATGGCGTCCGGGTCGCTCTCGCCGGTGAGGGCCGCGGCCTCGCCCTCGTTCGGGAAGAAATAGTCCAGCCGGGACAGGGCCGCTCCGGCCTCCCGAAGCGTCTCGCCGTGCTTGGGGCGGGTGGTGTCGGCGCAGAGGGTCACGCCCCGCGCCTTCAGCCGGTCGAACAGCGCGGCTGTGTCCTCCAGCGTCAGAAGCGGCGACACGAACATGCTCGCCAGGCAGGCGATCCTCACGCCCGCAAACGCCGGGGACTCCAGCGCGGGCAGGATGTCCGAAAGGCCCAATTTGCGCAGGCTGCCGCTTTCGCTGGTGATGAACCGGCGTTCGCCGCCGCCGTCCACCAGCACGACGTTCATGCCGGTGTCCAGCCCGGGCACCCGCCCGACGCCGCCTGCGTCCACGCCCGCTTCCCGGAGGGCCTTCAGTATGAAATCACCGGGTACGTCCTCGCCGACGACACTCACCAGCAGGGGCCTTGCGCCCAGCCGCGAGAGCGCCAGCGCCTCGTTTAGCGCGTCGCCGCCGGGGGCCATGGCGATGCGGGAGAGGGGTGTGGAGTGGGCGTCAAACACCGCCGCGCCCACCGGCGCCAGCGGGATGTCCACGATCGCGGCGCCGATGACGGCCACCTGGGGAAGGTTGTGCATGGGGGCCTCCTTTGGGGGGAGTGGAGAGTGAAGAGTTTAGAGTGGAGTTAAGGAATGTGAAGGAACCGCATGGCCGCACTTTTACGCTCTGTTCCTTTCATTGCGGGGAGCGAAGCGACGTAGCAATCCGGTTTCTCTTTAAATCAAAACAAATCCGAAGGATTTGCACCACAACTCCACTCTCAATTCTGAACTCTCAACTCTGATTCAGTCCTGCGGCTTGCGATAGAAGCGGCCGGTGAGGGAGTCGGTGCGCTGGATGTTGATGAAGGCGTGGGGGTCCACCTGGCGCACGTCGTGCACCACGCGGCGGATGTCGTCGCCGGACAGCACGGTGTAGATCATGCTGCGGGGCTCGTTGCGATACAGGCCGATGCCCTTGAACAGCGTGGCGGCGTGGTGGGTGGTGTCGCGGATGATGGCGTAGACCGGCTCGGGCTGGTCGGTGACGATCCAGAGGGTGCGGTGCTGGTAGCGCTGGAACAGCGTGTGCAGTGCCTGGGTAGTGCAGAACTGGAAGATCATGGAGTACAGCGCCCGCTCCCAGCCGAACAGCAGCCCCGCCGCCGCCAGCATCACCACGTTGCCGCCCAGGATGATATTGAAGGCGTCCTTGCCGCTCTTCTCGGCCAGGTAGATGCTGATGAAGTCGGTGCCGCCGGTGCTGGCGTCGGCCCGCAGGCACAGCGAGATCGCCAGCCCGTTCACCAGCCCGCCGAACACGCTGCACAGCAGCGGGTCCTGGGAAAAGGCGTAGACGGGGATCAGGTCGGTGAGCACGCTGCTGACGGCCACCGCCAGCATGGAAAGCACCGCGAAGCGCTTGCCGATGTAGCGAAAGCACAGCGCTGCGGCGATGAAATTCAGCGTCAGGCTGAACAGGGAGTAGGGCGGCGTGAAGCCCAGGTAGCGCGTGCAGCACTCCTGGATCAGCAGCGAAAGCCCGGTGAAGCCGCCGGGGAACAGGCCCGCGGGGCGGGCAAAGCACACCAGGCCCAGGGCGTAGAGCGTCGAGCCGATCAGAATCAGCAGGATCCGGTACCACAGGGGGCGCTGCTTGGGAAACACGGGATCACGACCCTTCTTTCAGAGTAACTCCATCTCTCTCATTTTATAACTTCCCTGAAAAATACGCAAGGTCTTTTCTTTTTCATTACATTATGCTATAATGGTTTATCCTTTATGTGCGCCGCAGGCGCCAGGGGGGATTTGGTTTCCGACCCGGAGGTTTATTCTATGTCTGAACATTTGAGAGAGCTTGAGCAGGAACAGGCCTATACCGTGCGGGTGCAGCAGCTGCTGCTGGCGCTGATCGAGCGGGCCCAGGTCATCTCCAACGACCACCTGCAGTCCATACAGGCCATCGTGGCCGACGCCTGGGAGGACCTGCGCGTGAAGCCCACGGCCCTGTCCGAGGAGGACCTGGAGCAGCTGTCCACCGAGGTGGACCGCTTCGTGGTGCGCCGCCAGTTTGCCGACAGCATGGCCCAGCGCTCGCGCCGCATGCTGATGAACCCCTTCTTTGCCCGGGTGGATTTCATCGAAAAGGGCGAGGAAAAGGTCGAAAAGATCGTCATCGGCCTCTACAGCCTGAAGGACGAGAAGGGCGAGCTGCTGGTGCACGACTGGCGCGCGCCGGTGTGCAGCCTGTACTACGACGCCACCCCCGGCGAGGCCCGGTACGACAGCCCCTCGGGCGAGATCTGGGGCCAGTTGACGCTGAAGCGCCAGTATCGCATGGAGGACGGGCGGCTGAAGTACTACGTGGACACCCAGCTGAACATCGACGACGCCATGCTGCTGGACATCCTCTCCGGGGCCACCAGCCGCCACATGCGCCAGATCGTGGCCACCATCCAGTCCGAGCAGAACGCCGCCATCCGCCGCGAGGACGCGAAGGTGCTGTCCGTGGTGGGCGGCGCGGGCAGCGGCAAGACCAGCGTGGCCATGCACCGGGCGGCCTACCTGATGTACCGCCGGCGGGACGTGCTGGACGCCAGCAAGATCACCATCCTCTCGCCCAGCACCGCCTTTTCCGAGTACGTGTCCGGCGTGCTGCCGGAGCTGGGGGAGGAGAACATCCGCGCCCGCACGCTGCGGGAGGTGGTGGAAGAGGTGCTGGGCAAGAAGGTTGAGAAGCCCTACCACCAGCTGGAGGCCCTGCTGGACGCGGAAAGCGAGCTGCGCCGCCAGTCCGTGCGCTACAAGGGCGGGGCGGAGTTCCTCAAGCAGCTCAAGCGCTTCGCCGACGACTTTTCCGCCTACGGGCCCAGCTTCCAGGACGTGAAGCTGGACAACCAGGTGCTGATCCGCCGGGACGAGCTGGCCAGGATGTACAAAAACGAGCTGTCCCTGCTCACGCCCGCGCAGAAGCTGACGCGCATGGCCGGCACGCTGCAGACCCGGCTGTCCGGCTGGGAGGAGCGGCTGTACAAGCAGTATGAGAAGAGCTTTTCCGGCAAGTACAGCCAGCGGGAGCTGCGGCAGATGAGCAACATGGCCGTGGCCCAGCGGCTGCAGCCCGTGCGCGCCCAGCTGCGGGGCATGCTGGAATTGAAGGGCGGCGCGCTGCTGTCGAAGGCGCTGCGCACGGCCCCGAAGGCCCTGGCCGACGCCTACCGGGACAACAAGGCCGCCGGGATCACCTGGTGGGAGGACGCCGTGGCCGAGGCATACCTGATGGTGCGGCTGGGCTTTGCCGCGCCGGACAAGATGATCTACCACCTGCTGGTGGACGAGGCCCAGGATTATCCCGACGTGGCGCTGGCCATGCTGGGGACCTACTATCCCAACGCCGCCGTCACGCTGCTGGGCGATCCCAAGCAGCGCACCACCCCGGGCATGGAGCCCTGCGACCCGGCGCGCTGGGGGGCCAGCCTGGGCGCGGCGGACGCGCCGCTGATGCCGCTTTCAAAGTGCTATCGCTCCACGCTGCCCATCGCCCAGCTGTGCAACCGCATCCTGCCGGACGGCGAGCAGCTGCAGCCCTTTGGCCGGGAGGGGGAGGAACCCCTGATGGCCCAGTATTCCGAGGCGCTGCTGAAGAAGACCCTTGCCGACTTCCGCGCCGCGGGGCACAAGTCCATCGCCGTCATCACCCGCAGCCAGTCCCAGGCGGATTCCCTGTCCACGAAGCTGGACAACGTCTACCGGCTGGACGGCGGCGAGGCGGATCTGAACTACGAGGCCGGGGACAACGTGGTGGCCTGCTACCACCTGACCAAGGGCATGGAGTTCGACGCCGTGATCGTGGTCTGGCCCGACGTGGCCCTGACCGACGGCGAGCGGCGCAGGCTCTACACCGCCGCCTCCCGGGCGCTGCACGCCGCGGCGCTGCTGGGGGGAGGGAAGCTGATAAAAGAGTTGAGCGTGGAGAGTTGAGAGTGGGGTTGAGGATTGCTCGACGCCATTTTCCGAACTTCAGGCTCTCAGGGAAAAGCATATGTTGTATGATGTACTCATCGTCGGCGGCGGGGCCTCGGGCCTGATGGCCGCCTGCGCGCTGGCCCGGAAGGGACGGCGCGTTGTTCTGCTGGAAAAACAGAACCGCGTGGGCCGCAAGCTGCTCTCAACCGGCAACGGCCGCTGCAACCTCACCAACCTGAACGCCTCGGCGGGGGACTATCACGGCTCCCGTCAGGCGGCCCGCGCCGCGCTGAAGGCCTGGCCGCCGAAGCGGGTCATGGACTTTTTCGGCGAGCTGGGCATCCCCTGCCGCGCGGACGAGGCGGGCCGGGTCTATCCCATGAGCAACCAGGCGGCCTCGGTGCTGGACGCGCTGCGGCTGTGCTGCGACGAGCGCGGCGTGGACACGCGCACGGACTTCGCCGTGGCGGCGCTGAAGCGGGTCGGCGGCGGGTTTGAGGCTGCGTCGGCGGAGGGACAGTCGGTGCGCGCAAGACTTTCGCTGGTCTGTACCGGCGGGCTGGCCGCGCCCAAGCTGGGGGCCTGCGGCGACGGCTACAGGCTGCTGGAGGGCCTCGGGCACGCAATCGCGCCCCGGTTCCCGGCCATCGCGGCGCTGAAGACCCCGCCGGAGGCCGTGCGCGGCCTGAAGGGCATCCGCGCCGAGGGTGGGATCGCGCTGCTGGCGGACGGCGGGATTGTGCGCGAGGAAGCCGGGGAGCTGCTGTTCAGCGAGACGGGCGTCTCCGGCATCGCCGCCATGCAGCTGGCCCGGCAGGCCAACGAGGCGCTGCGCTCGGGCAGACGGTGCGCCGTCCGGCTGGATTTCATGCCCGGGATCGACGCCCGCCGGGAATTGATGGAGCGGTCGAAGGCCCTGCCCCTGCGCCGCATGGAGGATTTTTTGAGCGGCATCGTGCCCAAGCGGCTGGGGCAGACGCTGGCGAAGGCCGCGGGACTGGACATGGCCCTGCCCGCCGGGGAGCTGAAGCCGGCGCAGATCGACGCGCTGGCGGCGCTTTTGAGCGGCTGGACGCTGCCCGTCACCGCCACGCTGGGCTTCGAGACGGCCCAGGTGACCGCCGGTGGCGCGGTTTTGAAGGACTTCGACATCCGCACCATGCAGTCGCTGCGCTGCCCGGGGCTGTTCGCCGCGGGCGAGGTGCTGGACGTGGACGGCGACTGCGGCGGCTTCAACCTGCAATGGGCCTGGAGCAGCGCGCTGGTCGCTGCGGAAGCGATGGACGCGCTCCTGTAAAATATCTGTGTCCACCCATCCTTTCCCCCTTCAAGGGCGTCAATATTATAGACGCTGTTGAAGGGGGAAGTTTTATGCTCCGGAAGATCGCTTTGTTGCTTGTCATCGTCTGCCTGGCCGCCGCCGCCCTGGCCGAGGGCAGCCAGCTGCTGACCCTGCCGGGGGACGGGTGGGTCGACGCGCTGTTCACCGACGGCGAGACGCTGTACATCCTGGGCAAGGGGCTGTCCACATGGCGGGCGGGCGACGACGCGCCGACGTCCTGGGAGGACAGGATCGACCTGCCCGGCCCGGAGGACGGGGATGGGGACGGCTTCAGCTGGCGCAACGCCTACGAGGGCCTGACCTTCTTTATGGACGGGGAGGCGCTTCGGGGCGGGCGGCTGCTGGAGGACGAGGGCGGCGAGGCCGAGGCCCTGCAGCTGTGCGACGTCGTCCTGACCGACGCCGGGGCCGTGGAGGCGCGAAACGTCCAAACCCTGAACGCCCCCGCCGCCATCCGGGACAGCGGGCTCAACGGCCTGTCGAACCTTTGCGTCCACGGGGGCACGCTGTACCTGTTGGGCTACGGCAACGAGGGCCTGGTGCTCTGCGCCGTGGACGCCGCCGACCCGAAATCCGCCCGGGCGCAGGCGTTGGACTGGGACGATTATCACCTGCTGGCTGCCCCGGACGGGCCGATTTTGGTGAAGGAGGGCTACGACGCGGGGACGTCGCTCTATCGCGTGGATAAGGACGGGAGCCTGGAGCCGCTGTGCGACCTGCCGCCCTTCACCGGCGGCGTGGCCGTCGATCCCGTCACGGGCGATATCTTCGCCGAGCTGGACGGCCGCGTCCGCCCGGTAAATCTGGAAAGCGGCACGCTGGGCGAGGCGGTGTCGGCCCTGCCGCTGGACGAGCGTGGCACGGCGGCTCTGGGCGGCGGGACGCGCTATGCCGCCGTCATGCATGACAGCGTGGCCGTGATGAGCACGGAAGGCACGCTGGACGAGAACGGCGTGCTGTGCTGGACGGCGTCCTTCAATGCCCCGTGGCTGGAGGAGGCGCTGCTGGCGTTCTCGGTTGCGCACCCGGAGCTGGCGCTGGCGCGGGTGAACGCCCCGCTGGAGGAGGCGCTGAACGGCATGCTGACCCGGAGCCGGGACGTGGACGTGTACATCACGGACACCGGCGAGGGTGCGGCGGCCTACGGGGCGCTGCTGGATCGGGGCTACATGCTGCCGCTGGAGCGGGAATCCCTCAGGGCGTTCGGCGAGCGCATGTATCCCGGCATCCGGCGGGACACGTTCGCAAGCGGCGCGCTCTGCGCCCTGCCCGTGTACCTGTTCGGCGGGGGCATGGGCATGAGCGAGGCGCTGCTGGAGCGGCTGGGGCTTTCGATTTCGGATGTGCCGGGGGACTGGATGGGCTTTCTCACCTTCCTGGAGGAGGAGATCCGGCCGAGGCTCGACCGGCTCGGCCCGGACGCGTCCTTCACCTACGCCGACCTGACCGCCGAGGGCTTCCGCTACAACCTGCGGATGGAGATCCTCAACGCCTGGGTGGATTGCGCCGCGCTGGCGGGCGTCGCGCCCGACTACGGCGACGAGCGGCTGGCCGCGCTGCTGGAAAAGGTGGACGGGATGGACTTCACCGCCTATGGCCTGCCGGAGACAGCGGCGGCGGAGGACGGGGAGGACGGCTTTTTTGGCGGCCACGGCTACAGCTGGGGGAGCGGGGACAAGCTGCTCGTCCAGCTCAGCACGCCCTACGACTTCGACGGCGACGGGGTCGACGGCACGCCGCTGCTGCTGGGCTTCGGGGACGATCTGCCCGGCGCGATGGCCTTCAGCGCCACGGCCGCCTTTGTCAATCCCTACAGCGCCCACCAGGACGCGGCGCTGGACCTGATGGAATTGCTGCTTAAGCGCCTGCCCATGGAGACGCAATACCTGCTCTGCCCGGATCTGACGGAGCCGCTGCTCCAGCCGAATTACGAAGAGGTGAAGGCCTATCACGGGCAGATGCTGGCAGACCTCCGCGCCCGGCTGGAGGCCGCCGAGGCGAAGGATGTGCAGGCGCTGGAGGAGGAGATCGCCGTCGTGGAGCAGGATTTGGAGGAATACGAGCGCACCGGCAAGTGGCTGATCGCGTCGGAGCGGCTGGAATGGTACCGCGCCCACGGCGACCGGGTGTGCATCCAGGCCCCCAGCTGGTTCGAAAAGGACACCTCCGGCGAGGCCTGGCAGCTGCTGGGCCAGTACAACGACGGCCTGATCCCTGCCCGGCAGTTCCTCGCCGCCGTGGCGCAGAAGGCTCGGATGATGGCGCTGGAGGGGCAGTAAAGACAGGGGAACACATGCCAAAACATCAAAAAAGAAGCGCTGCAACCCAGAGTAATGGGACGCAGCAGGGGCGGCGTTGCGCCGCCCCTGCATGTTTATTCTCCTTGGAAATCAATACTGTATTTCTGCGAAGCGACGTGGCAATCCGGTCCTTTTTCCCTTGACATATCCCCGCACGGTTTTATACAATGGAGTATGAAATTGACAGCGGGGGAACGTTTGCATGAGGATACACATCACCCAGCTTCGGCAGAGGCTGGACGACTGGCAGCTGCCGGTGGAGGAGCTGGCCGCGCGGGCGCTGCGCGTGAAGCGGGCGGACATCCTGTGGGCGCGACTGGCGCGCAAGTCCGTGGACGCCCGGGACAAGGGCGACGTGCACTTCACGCTGACGCTGGACGTGGAGACCGCCCGGCCCGTGTGCCTGCCCCGGAACGCGGAGGAGGTGAGGGGGGAGGCCCCCTCTCAGTCGGCGCTTCGCGCCGCCAGCTCTCCCCCTCACGGGGGCGAGCCAAGGGATGGCGTCGGTGCGCTTTCCCGCAGGGACGGCGTTGCGCAGCCCGCCCGTAAAACGGATGGATCGTGCATGGCGGGCGCCGCAACGGCGCCCCTACAAGGAGATAGTACAGATCGCGAAGGCAGGTTTCCGGAAGGGAATACTCCCGCCTCCGCAGATTCTTCGCGCTTGAATCAGTGGCGCGAAGAATCGTCGGGCGAAGACGCGGCAGCAAATGGGGTTGAGCGCCCAGCGCTCAGCGCGGCAGCAGGTGGGATTGAGCGCCCTGCGCTTAATCCTGCAGCAAATCCCGCCTGCGCAGATTCTTCGCGCTTGAATCAGTGGCGCGAAGAATCGTCGGGTGGGGACGCGGCAGCAAATGGGGTTGAGCGCCCAGCGCTCAGCGCGGCAGCAGGTGGTTGTGGGCCCCGCCCACTGGTGGTGGGGATGGGCCCGGCGGGGCTGTTCGCGGCGCTGACGCTGGCCCGGGCGGGGCTCAATCCCGTGGTGGTGGAGCGGGGCAAGTGCGTCCAGGAGCGGGATCAGGACGTGAACGCCTTCTGGCGCGGCGGGCCCTTCAACCCCGAGAGCAACGTGCAGTTCGGCGAGGGCGGCGCGGGCACGTTCTCCGACGGCAAGCTGAACAGCGGCATCAAGGACAGGCGGTGCAGGGCGGTGCTGGAGGAAATGCACCGCGCGGGCGCGCCGGAGAGCATCCTCTGGCAGGCCAAGCCCCACGTGGGCACCGACCACCTGAAGGCCATGGTGAAGAACCTGCGCGAGGAGATCATCGCCCTGGGCGGCGACGTGCGCTTCCAGACCCGGCTGACGGCTCTGGTCGTGGAGGACGGCGCGGTCACCGGCGCGAGGCTCGCCGGGCCGGAGGGGGAGTACGCCCTCCCCGCGAACGCCGTGATCCTCGCCGTGGGCCACAGCGCCCGGGACACCTTCGAGATGGTGCATGGGATGGGCGCTGCCATGTCCCGCAAGCCCTTCGCCATCGGCGCGCGCATCGAGCACAGGCAGGATGCGATCAACCGCGCCCAGTACGGCCCCGCGGCGGGCCATCCCGCGCTGGGCGCCGCCGACTACAAGCTGGCGGTGCACTTGGAAGGCGGCCGGTCGGTGTACACCTTCTGCATGTGCCCCGGCGGCCAGGTGGTCGCCGCTGCCAGCGAGGCGGGCGGCGTGGTGGTGAACGGCATGAGCCTCTACGCCCGGGACGGCGAGAACGCCAACAGCGCGCTGCTGGTGAACGTGCTGCCGGAGGACTTCGGCGGCGAGGGTCCGCTGGCGGGCGTGGAATTCCAGCGAAGGTGGGAGCGCGCCGCCTTCGAGGCCGGCGGCGGCGACTACAGCGCCCCGGCCCAGCGGGTGGGCGACTTCTTGAAGAAGCGCGACAGCACCGGCCCCGGCAGGGTGAAGCCCAGCTACCGCCCCGGCGTGAAGTGGGGCAGCCTCGACGGGTGCCTTCCCGGGTTTGTCACGGACAGCATGCGTAAAGCACTGCCGCTGCTGGACAAAAAGCTGCACGGCTTTGCCGACCCCGACGCCGTGCTCACCGGCGTGGAGACCCGCTCGTCCTCGCCCGTGCGCATCGAGCGCGACGATGGCTGCCAGTCCAACATCCGCGGCCTGTACCCCTGCGGCGAGGGCGCGGGCTACGCCGGGGGAATCATGTCCGCCGCCGTGGACGGGATCAGGTGCGCGGAAGCGATCATTGATGAGAGTTAAGAGTTTAGAGTTCAGAGTTTAGAGATAAGAAAGCGGCTCTTCACCATGCCAAACTCTTGGGAAATAATACGTCAGGACAGGAACGACAATATGAATTCAACTTCCATTCCCTTCGCCGCCGCCCTGTTTGACCTGGACGGCACGCTGCTGGACAGCGGCTATGTCTGGCGCGACGTGGACGCGCGGTTCTTCGCGGCCCGCGGCATCGAGGTCGACCATGCCGACTATGCCCGCGCCGTGCAGGGCATGAGCTTCCGCGAGGCCGCCGTCTATACCATCAAGCGCTTCGGTCTGGCGGAGTCCGTGGAAGCCGTCATGGACGAGTGGATGCGCATGACGGGGGAGGAGTATGCCCTGCGGGTGCCGCTGAAGCGCGGCGCGCGGGACTACCTGCGCTTTTTGAAGCGCAGCGGCGTGAAGCTGGCGGTGGTGACGGCCAACCGGCCGGAGCTGTTCATGCCGGCGCTGGAGCACACGGGTGTCCGGGAGCTGTTCGACGCCTTCTGCACCTGCGCCGAGGTGGGGGACACCTCCAAGGCCGACGGCGCGCTGTACCGGCTGGCCGCAGAGCGCCTGGGCGTGGATGAGGCGGAATGCGCCGTGTTCGAGGACGTGCTGGAAGGGATCAAGGGCGCGAAGAAGCGCGGCATGCGGGCCTATGCCGTGCGGGACGCCGCCGCCGAGCACAGCCGGGAGGCCATCGACGCCCTGGCGGACGGGACCATCGACGACTTTGCCGACATGCGCCGCTGGCACCCCTTTGACGAGACGCCCCGCCGCTGCGTGATCTTCACCGCCCGCTGTGACGGCGATCCCGCCCGCGCCTATGCGCCGCAAGAGGGCGATTACATCCTCTGCGCCGACGCAGGCTGGCTGCTGGCCCGGAAGCAGGGCATCAAGCCCGACGTGGTGATCGGCGACTTCGATTCCTCCGATGAACCCGCGGACGAGGCCATCCGGCGCGTGCCCGTGGAGAAGGACGACTCGGACACCCTGCTGTGCCTGAAGCGGGGCCTGGCCCTGGGCTTTGACGATTTCCTGATCGTGGGCGGCTTCGGCGGGCGGGTGGACCACACGCTGGCCAATTTCCAGGCGCTCCACTATGCCGCGCGGCGGGGCGTTCGCACCGAGATGAGCGACGGTGAGAGCTGGGCGACGGTCGTCGTGGACGGCACGGTGACCGTGCCCCGGAATATCGCTGGCGATGGCGCGCGGGGCGTGAAGCTGTCCGTGTTCGCGCTGAGTGACGAATGCCGGGGCGTGTCCATCCGCGGCGCGAAGTGGACGCTGGAAAACGCCACCCTCACCAACGCCTTCCCCCTCGGCCTGAGCAACGAGTTCGCCGCCCCCGAGGCCGGGATCTCCGTCCAAAGCGGCGCGCTGCTGGTCACCGTGTGCCCGGCCTGACAGGTTCATGCCCCTTATGCCCCCGAAAGGGGGCTTTTTCGTTCCCTCAACCGATGTTGCCGGAATTGTCACGGCAATGACTGATATGTCAACCAAAATGGCACACCTTTTTCCAAAATGGCACAGCCCAAATATGGGAAATGGCACAAATTTTGGCATGACATTTCCCACCTCTTGTGTTACAATGCAGTTAACTCTTCCGGAGAAGCCGGGGAAACACGCAATTAAAACAACCAAGTGGAGGGAAATACCATGAGCAAGCGCAACCTGAAAACCCTGATCGCGTTGCTGCTGGCGGCGTGCATGCTGCTCAGCGGCATCGGCGCGTTTGCGGCGCCGACCGTTCAGGTCACGGAACCCGCGCCGGGCGAGGCCGTCGTCGACATCACCGGCACCGTCAGCGGCACCGACAAAGGCATGGACTCTGCCCTGGAGGTCTATGCCTATTACGACGAGGACACCAAGAACGAGGGCGTTAACGTACAGGTGGGCGGCGAATATGTTCCGAATCTGGTGGATCCGGCGGACTACCAAAAAGCCAGTGATGCGCTGGAGAATGCCCAGACGGTTACGGTCAACGTCGGCGACGTGGAGCAGTCCGACACCACGGGCTCTCACCCGCCCAAGACGAAATGCAACGAGGAAACCGGCGAGGACGAGACGGTATTGGATGACAACGGCGATCCGGTGCCGGATCCCGACCAGCTGTACGGCAATGCCACCGGCATCTATGTGGACAACGACGTTTCGGCCAGCCGGGATATCGTGGTCAACGCGGATTCCGTCAAGGCGGAGGCGATCCTGACTGGCACTTCCGGTGATAACAGCGCCCGCGCGACGGGCGTGACCGTCCTGGGCAACTATGGCTCGAAGAACGGCGAAGGCAGCACCACGGTCAACGTGTCGGGCGATGTCAGCGCCAAAGCGGAGGGCGGCACTTACGCGGAAGCTGTGGGCGTCTATGCCGATGTCACGACGGCCGGCGCGGCCATCGACGTGACCGTGCAGGGCGACATTTCCTCCAGCGCCAAGAGCGACGATGGGGGCGATGCCTACGGGGGACAGGTCAGCGCCAATGGCGGTGATATCAACTTCAAGGTCAACGACATCACCAGCATGGCCGAAGGCAAAGGCGAAGACATGAGCGCCTATGGCGTGCAGGCCAATGGCTCTGACGGGGGCACCGCGAATGTGGAGACGGGCAATATCACCGTTTCCTCTGAATTGGAGGAGGCTTCCGGCATCTATCTGTCAAACGACAATTGGGAGGGCAAACCCAGCGGCATGGTGAACGCAACCGTCAACGGCGACATCAATGTTTCGACGGAGCAGACCAACTGGGGCTACGGCGTCCGCGCCTATGGCGCTGAGGGTGGCAGCATCAGCGCCCGGGTCAACGGCGAGATCAACATCGACACGAAGGGTGAACAGGGCGAAAGCTACGGCGTCAATGCCGATCAGTGGAGGAAGGGCCAGGTAGACGTGAAGGTGGACGGCGATGTGAATGTCACCAGCGCGTGCAGCATCAAGAGCGCCGACCCCGATCCTGCCAGCGAGAGCATCGGCGTCGGCAGCACCGCCAGTTGGGATGATGCCGTCGCCAACGTGGATGTCAACGGCAATGTCACCGTGACCAACGTCGGTCACGATGCCCGGGGCATCGACGCCGTGAGCGGCGGCGGCACGGTGAACATCAATGTGAACGGCGATATCTCCGCGACCGGCGGCATGACCGGCGTGGGCATCAATGCCTACATCACGGAACAATCAGACGGGCACGACGACCCCGTCACCGGCGAATGGGTGGAAGTGCAGAGCCAGGGCGGCCATTCAAATGTCAAGGTGAAGGGCAACGTGACCGCGAGCGTCGCGGACGACGGATTCTATGCCCGCGGCATATCTGCGCTTTCAAACAACGGTGGCGCTATTGAAGTCGGCGTGCTCGGCGATGTGACCGCGAAGGGCAAGGAGGCCGTCGGCCTGCAGTTTACCAAGACTGAGGGCAGCGACCTGACCGTGCTGGTGGACGGCACGCTCTCCGGCGACAAGGTGGCCATTTTCGCCGAGGGCTCCACCATGTACAATGGAGAGAAGATCGACAATAACGACCCCACGACGGCAAAGATCTGTGTCTGGAAGGCCGAGGAGAAGGACGGTCAGATTGCTCAAATCAACAAGACGGTCATCACCGTCGAAGACAATCCCGAGTATGACCCGGCGCTCCAGCCGGATGACGCCAATGGTTACTACAAGAAGGTAGAGGACGGAGAACCGAGAATCTACGGCTACGAAGAAGTGGACAGGATCGCCGACGAGGCGACTCAGGCTGCGTATGACGCGCTGGAAAGCGACGAAGAGAGGCTTGCGTTTGACTGGGAAAGCTACCGGAATTCGGTGATGGATGAGTGGGAACAGTATTGGGTCTATCCGGAGCTCAGCCACAGCGAGACCGTGGAGATCGACACGGAGGCCTCGATGCAGTTCGAGAAGGAGGCGCTCTGGTACATCATCAAGGTGGCCGCGGATTTCCAGAACACGCTGACTGCCGCCGGTACCAACACCTATACCTACGACGGCACCACCTACGACCTGGCCCACCAGGACGAGAACGTGACCGGCACCTACAGGATCAACGAGGACGAAGAGGGCCTGGACGGCGTCTACTACAACGCCGACGACAAGATCGAGGCCAAGGCGGGCGAGTGGAAGGACAACGGCGACGGCAGCTTCTGGGTGAAGATGCTGCGCGGCGGCGCCATGATGCTGGGGCTGAAGACCCACAGGCACCAGAAGGCCGTCCGCGAAGTGGCCGGCAGCCGCGTGGCGCCCACCTGCACCGCGGCGGGCGGCTACGACGAGGAGATCTACTGCACTGTGTGCGGCAAGGTGTTTGCGACCGAGCACAAGAACTTGGCGGCCCTGGGCCACACCGCCGGCGCTGCCGTGCGGGAAAAGGAAGTGGCGGCCAGCTGCACCGCGGAGGGCAGCTATGACGAGGTGGTCTACTGCACCGTGTGCAAGGCGGAGATCAGCCGCAGCACGGTGAAGGTGGACAAGCGCGCCCATACCCCCGGCGAGGCCGTGCGGGAGAACATCGTGGCGGCGCGCGCCGGCATGGCGGGCGGCTATGACGAAGTGGTGTACTGCGACGTGTGCGGCGAGGAGCTGAGCCGCACTCACGTGGACGTGCCCGCGCTGGCGGCTGTTCCGGCCGCTCCGGCCACGCCCATGGAGCTGGTCTACGAGCCGGTGGACGAGCTGCACGGCGTGAAGCCCGCGGACCATCCCGCCGCGGACGAGGCGCTGGCCGCTGTGGGCGCGGCGCTGGACGGCGAGGACGTGACGGTGGAGATCCCCGGCGTGGAGAAGCTGCTGGATGCCGAGGAGCTGCAGCAGTTCAACGCGCTGCCCGTGAAGGACCGCCTGCTGGTGGTGCTGAGCGCGCTGGGCTTCGCCAACGAGACGCTGGGCGACATCGGCGGCATGAGCGAGGACGCCCAGACGCTGGCGGACACTGTCGCCGAGCGCATGGCCCAGCTGCCCGAGGATGAGAAGCAGGCGCTGCTGCAGACCATGGCCGAGGCCTTCCCGAAGGGCACCGTGACTATCGACGGACAGACCTGCGACAGCTTCTCTATCGACCTGGTGATCGACCGGGCGGGCGAGAAGACCTACGAGCGCTATACCTTCTATGACGACAACGGCGCGTGGAAGCTGTACGGTATCGAGCAGGGCGAGTACAGGCCCGTCGAGGCATAGTATCAATCATCGGCATGGGCCGGGGCAGAAGCCCCGGCCCTTTGTTTGTCTTGCGTTCACTCCGGCAAGGTGCTATAATAATCCTAATATGGGAGATTTGTACCCACGAGGAGGGATGACCGTGTATCTGAAGCTGAACGGGATCGAGATGTGCTGCACCGGCGAGGAGAAGTGGGGCGACCTGCTGCCCAAGCTGCCGGACGGCGGCGCGGGGGCGCTGGGCGTGCTGGTGGGCGGCAGGACCGAGAGCCTGAACGACACTGTGGAGGAATACGCCTACGCCCGCGTGCTGACTTATGCCGACGAAGAGGGGCGGCGCATCTACGAGCGCTCGCTGCAGTTTCTGTTCCTCACGGCGGCCCACCGGCTGTATCCCGGCGAGCGGGTGCGCATCCGCCATTCCTTCGCCCAGGGGCTTTATATCGACCTGCCGGGCGTGCGCGTGAAGAAGGAGGTCGTGGAGAAGCTGGCCGAGCAGATGCGCGCGCTGGTGGCCGAGGACAGGCCCATCGAGCGGCTGAGCGTGTCCACCGAGCACGCCCAGGAGTACTTCGCCCGCACGGGCCAGACCGACCGGCTGCGCATACTGGGCTATCGCCGCTTCAGCCACTTCACCCTCTATCGCATCGACGGCCTGGAGGACTACTTCTACGGCGAGATGGCCACCCACACGGGCCAGCTTTCCGTGTTCGACCTGAAGGCCTGCGGCGAGGGGATCCTCTTGCAGATGCCGGACGTGAACAACCCGGCGAAGGCCGCGCCCTATGTGAAGCTGCCGCACCTGCTGCACACCTACAACGAGGCCGCCGAGTGGCACGCGATACTGAACTGCGAAAACGCCGCCGACCTGAACGACATGGTGGTCAACCGCAAGCTGCGGGAGTTCATCCGCGTGAACGAGGCCCTGCAGGAGCGCAAGATCGAGCGGATCGCCGACCAGTTCATACAGTCCGGCGCGCTGCTGCTGCTGATCGCCGGGCCGTCCTCCTCGGGAAAGACCACCTTCTCCCACCGGCTTAGAATCGCGCTGCGCACCCAGGGGCTGCGGCCCGTGAAGGTGTCGCTGGACGACTACTACCTGGACCGGGACAGCATCCCCCGGGAGCCGGACGGCTCCATCGACCTGGAACGCATCGAGACGCTGGACATCGAGCTGCTTTGCGACCACCTGGTTCGGCTGCTGCGGGGCGAGGCGGTGGAGGTGCCGGAGTTCGACTTCAAGGCGGGCAAGCGCCTGCCCCACACCCACACCTTCCAGGTGGAGCCGGCCCAGCCCATCATCATCGAGGGCATCCACGCCCTGAACCCCCGCTTGACGGCCACGATCCCGGACAGCCTGAAGTTCAAGGTGTACATCAGCCCGCTGACCATGCTGAACCTGGACGACCACAACCGCATCCGCACCACCGACGCGCGGCTGCTGCGGCGCATCGTGCGGGACAACCTGTTCCGCGGCACCAAGCCGGAGGAGACCATGGCCATGTGGGCCTCTGTGCGCCGGGGCGAGGAGAAGTACATCTTCCCCTTCCAGGAGAAGGCCGACGCCATGTTCAACTCCGCGCTGACCTACGAGCTGTGCATCATGAAGAAGTATGCCTACCCGCAGCTGCTGGCCGTGAAGCCCAGCAGCCCCCACTACACCATGGCCCGCCGGCTGGTGAAGTTCCTGAACTACATCCAGACCGCCGACGTGGAGGACGAGATCCCCGTGAACTCCATCCTGCGGGAGTTCATTGGCGGATGCTGCTTCTATAAGGACGAGGACTAAAGAAAAGAGTTCAGAGTTCAGAGCTCAGATTGAATGGTTTATCATTCGGCTGATTCGTTCCTTTGCGGGAACGCACGGATGGCGTTTCGAGAGGCATCTGGCGCGGCTGACTTTATCTAAACTCTCAACTCTTAACTCTAAACTCTCGGACAACCGGTATGATTTCCAATCCTTGTGGCAAACTATTGTCGCAAGGAGGTATGCAATGATGAACATTCGCAAAATCATTCCGGTGATCCTGATCCTGGCGGTGGCCGGCGCGGCGCTGGCGGCCTGCATGAACAACGACGCGGCCAACGTGCAGCCCGAGCCCACGGCCAACTACTACCCGAACGCCACCATGGGCGCCACGGATATGTCCGGCGCGAACAATGCCAATAGCGGCGCGGCCAACAGCGCCAATGGCGCGACCAGCAACGCAAGCGGCGCCACCAACGCCGGCAACACCACCGCCACCACCGACGGCGCGCTGAATCCCTTCGACTGGGCCAACGGCGCGGCGGACATCGAGAAGGCCATCGCCGGCATCAGCGAGATCGCCGACGCCCGCGTAGTGGTCACCAACACCACCGCGCTGGTGGGCGTGAAGTTCGATAACGCCTACAAGGGCGAGCTCACCGAGCGCATCCGCGAGATGGTGGCCGCCGAGGTGCTGAAGGCGGACAAGGCCATCCAGACCGTGGCCGTCACCAGCGCCGAGGAGGACGTGAAGAAGGTCTACGACCTGTCCGATAAGATCCGCTCCGGCCGCACCGCCGACGAGCTGAGCGCCGAGATCAATTCGATCGTGCGCAACGCGACGACGCTGCGCTGACGCAAGGGAGCAGGGAAGAGGGAGTAGGGAGTAGGGAGTAGGGAGTAGGGAGCAGGAAATGCTGCTGCCGCGCGGTATGTCCTGATGAGCGGGCGGCAGCCACACTTCCTGTTCCCTGTTCCCTGTTCACTGAGAACCCGATTCACAAGAAACGCGAGGTTACATAATGTTCGCACATCTCCACCTACATACCGAATACTCCCTCCTGGACGGCGCGTGCCGGATCGGGCCGCTGATGCAGCGGCTGAAGGAACTGGGCATGACCTCCTGCGCGGTGACCGACCACGGCGTGATGTACGGCGTGGTGGACTTCTATCGCGCCGCGAAGGACGCCGGCATCCACCCGGTCATCGGCTGCGAGGTGTACGTGTGCCAGGACATGGACAACAAGACCAGCAACACCCGGGACTACAGCCACCTGATATTGCTGTGCGAAAACGAGACCGGCTACAAGAACCTGTCCCGGATGGTCAGCCAGGGCTTCACCCGCGGCCATCACTACAGGCCCCGCATCGACTATAAGCTGCTGGAAGCGCACCACGAGGGCCTGATCGCCCTGTCCGCCTGCCTGTCCGGCGACCTGCCCAAGCTGCTGCTGGACGGCCGGGAGAGCGAGGCCCGGGCCATGGCCCGCAAGTACCTGGACATCTTCGGCAGGGACAATTTCTTCATCGAGCTGCAGGACCACGGCCTGCCGGACCAGCGCGCCGTGAACCCCCGGCTGGTGAAGCTGGCCAGGGAGCTGGACATCCCCCTGGTCTGCACCAACGACTGTCACTACCTGACCCGGGAGGACGCCGCGGCCCAGGAGGTGCTGCTGTGCATCCAGACCGGCAAGACCCTGTCCGACGAGAACCGCATGCGCATGGACACTGACCAGATGTACGTGAAGTCGGAGGACGAGATGCGCGCGCTGTTCCCGAATTTTTCCGATGCCATCGAGCGCACGGAGGAGATCGCCCGGCGCTGCCATGTGGACTTCGACTTTTCCACCACCCACCTGCCTGCCTTCCCGCTGCCGGCGGGGGAGACCAACAAGGGCTACCTGCGCAAGCTGTGCGAGGAGGGCTTTGCCAAGCGCTATGCCCCCGACCGCAAGGACGCCCGGGAGCGCCTGGAGTATGAGCTGGGCGTGATCGAGAGCATGGGCTATGTGGATTATTTCCTGATCGTGTGGGATTTTATCCGCTATGCCAAGAGCCACGGCGTGGGCGTGGGCCCCGGCCGCGGCAGCGGCACCGGCAGCCTGGTGGCCTACTGCCTGGACATCACCAAGCTGGACCCGCTGAAGTACGCGCTGGTGTTCGAGCGCTTTTTGAACCCGGAGCGCATCTCCATGCCCGATATCGACTGCGACTTCGACATCGAGGGCCGCGCCCGGGTGATCGACTACGTGCGCCGCCTCTACGGCGAGGACCATGTGGCCCAGATCATCACCTTTGGCACCCTGGGCGCCCGCGCCGCCATTCGCGACGTGGGCCGGGTGATGGACATGAGCTACCAGGAAGTGGACGCCATCGCCAAGAAGGTGCCCTTCGACACGAAGATCACCCTGGACATGGCGCTGCAGCAGAGCGCGGAGCTGCGCGCCGATTATGAGAGCGACCCGAAGGTGCGCCAGCTGATCGACATGTGCAAGCGGCTGGAGGGCATGCCCCGCAACCCCTCCACCCACGCCGCGGGCGTGCTGATCACCGCCAGGCCGGTGGTGGACTACTGCCCGCTGCAGACCAACGAGGACGTGGTCACCACCCAGTTTCCCATGGGCACGGTGGAGGCGCTGGGCCTCCTGAAGATGGA
Organism: uncultured Eubacteriales bacterium; assembly: GCA_902765395.1. Taxonomy (GTDB): domain Bacteria; phylum Bacillota; class Clostridia; order Christensenellales; family Aristaeellaceae; genus UBA2862. The sequence goes on along the minus strand of CACWZP010000004.1, from coordinate 289,072 downwards.
CTTCCTGGGCCTGCGCACGCTGAACGTCATCAACGACACCATCGAGCTGGCCGCCGACCGCCTGCCCCAGGGCTTCACCTCCGACGACATTCCCCTGGACGAGCCGGGGGTCTACCACATGATCTCCGACGGCGACACCGACGGCGTGTTCCAGCTGGAGTCCAGCGGCATGCGCAACTTCCTGACCAACATGAAGCCCTCCAGCTTCGAGGACATCATCGCCGCGGTGTCGCTGTACCGGCCCGGCCCGATGGAGTCCATTCCCCGGTACGTGGCGGGCAAGCAGAACCCGGACAGCGTGTCCTACCTGACGCCCCAGCTCAAGCCCATCCTGGACGTGACCTACGGCTGCATGGTCTACCAGGAGCAGGTCATGCAGATCGTGCGGGACCTGGCGGGCTATTCCATGGGCCGAAGCGACCTGGTGCGCCGCGCCATGTCCAAGAAGAAGCACGACGTGATGGCCAGGGAGAAGGAGATCTTCATCCACGGCCAGGTGGAGGACGGGCAGGTGCTGGTGCCCGGCTGCGTGCGCAATGGCATCTCCGAGGAGGCCGCCACCCGGCTGTTCGACGAGATGACCGCCTTCGCCTCCTATGCCTTCAACAAATCCCACGCGGCGGCCTACGCCATCGTGGCCGTGGACACCGCCTGGCTGAAGCTGAAATTCCCGGAGGAATTCATGGCCTCCACCATGAACAGCCTGCTGAACGCCTCCAAGGACGAGGAAGCGGGCGGCCGCAACAAGTCCAAGAACACCGAGAAGATCGCCTTTTACATCCAGTCCTGCCGCAAGCGGGGCATCCCCGTGCTGCCGCCGGACGTGAACCACTCCTACACCCGCTTCACCGTGGAGATGAACGAGCAGGGCGTGCGCTGCGTGCGCTTTGGCCTGAGCGCCGTGAAGCACGTGGGCGCCAAGGCCATGGAGGAGCTGGTTTCCGAGCGGGAGCGGAACGGCCCCTTCCGCGACCTGTACGACTTCGTGGGCCGCGTCAGCGGCGGCGAGCTGAACAAGAAGTGCGTGGAGTGCCTGATCCGCTGCGGTGCGATGGACGGCCTGCCCGGCGGCCGCAGCCAGAAGCTGCACGTCTATGAAAAGGCCATGGACGGCGTCGCCCGGCGGCAGAAGAGCATGGTGAGCGGCCAGATCTCGCTGTTCGGCATGGCGGAGAGCGCGGTGGACGCCCCGCCGCCGCCCATGCCCGAGATGCCCCCCTTCGACCGGGCCCAGCTGCTGGCCATGGAGAAGGAGACCACCGGCGTGTACATATCCGGCCACCCGCTGGACGCCTACGCCGACCAGCTGTCCAGGCTGCAGGTGAACTCCCGCTTCCTGGATTCCCTGGCCGACGAGACCGCCGACCACGGCATGAGCTGGGACCAGAAGACCGTGCGCATGGGCGGCATCATCGCCGAGAAGAAGATGAAGGCCACCCGCAGCGGCAACATGATGGCCTTCGTGCAGCTGGAGGACATGTACGGCACCACCGAGGTGCTGGTGTTCCCGAAGGTGTACGAGCGGGTGTCGGCGCTCTTGAACCAGGACGCGCCGGTGGCCATGACGGGCAAGCTGTCCGTGCGCGAGGAGGAGTCGCCCAAGCTGCTGCTGGACCAGGTGGTGCCGCTGGACCAGCTGGACGCCCTGACCGACCTCCCGCAGCGAAATGGAGGCGGCCGATACGACGCCTACGGCGCGCTGCCGCCGGAATACGGCGGCCCGGCCTATGACGCCCCGCCCGCCTATGACGCGCCCCGCCAGTCCGCCCGCCCCGCGGGAAGCTCCCGTGCTACCCGCAAGCTGTACCTGAAGCTGACCGCCGAGAAGCGGGACGAGGTGCTGCGCATCCTGTCGGAGACCCCCGGCAATATCTGCGTGATCCTCTACATGGCCGACGAAAAGAAGACCTACCAGGCCCCCCGCCAGTACTGGGTGGACGAGGGCTATGACTTCGGCGCCCTGGCCAACGCCATCGGGCCGGACAATATCGTATTGAAGGGATAAGCATGAAACCACCCATTCTCTTTATCGTCATTCCCTGCTACAACGAGCAGGAGGCGCTGCCCATCACGGCGAAGCGGCTGACGGAGCTGACGGACGACATGATCGCCCGGTCGATCATTGCGCCGGAGAGCCGCATCGTGCTGGTGGACGATGGAAGCCGCGACGCCACCTGGAGCGTCATCACGTCCCTGCACGGGGCGGACGCGCGCTTTGAGGGCGTGAAGCTGGCCCACAACGCCGGGCATATGAACGCGCTGTGGGCGGGTATGACCCTGTCGGCGGAGCGCTGCGACTGCGTGATCACCATCGACGCGGACCTGCAGGACGACGTGAACGCCATGTACGGCTTCCTGGAGGCGTTCCAGAAGGGCGCGGACGTGGTGTCCGGCGTGCGGGCCAGCCGCAAGACCGACACCTGGTTCAAGCGCACCACGGCCCAGGGCTTCTACAAGGTCATGGGCAAGCTGGGCGTGGAAATGGTCTACAACCACGCGGACTACCGGCTGCTGTCGAAGCGGGCATTGGAGGCGCTGCTGTCCTTCGGCGAGGTGAACATGTTCCTCCGGGGCATGGTGCCCATGCTGGGCTTTAAGACCGCCCAGGTGACCTACGAGCGCGGCGCGCGCGTGGCGGGGGAGAGCAAGTACCCGCTGAAGAAGATGATCGCCTTCGCCATGGAGGGCATCACGTCCCTGAGCAACAAGCCCATCCGCTATGTGCTGTTGCTTGGGGCGCTGTGCGCACTGCTGGGCATGGCCATGGCCATCTATGTCATCATCTCCCTGGTCCGGGGCCACACCGTGGCCGGCTGGGCCTCGCTGATGATGTCCGTCTGGCTGCTGGGCGGCCTGCAGCTGATGGCCCTGGGGCTGATCGGCGAATACGTGGGCAAGATCTACATGGAGACCAAGCGCCGGCCCAAGTTCATACTGGAGGAGCACTTGAAGTAAACCACCAAAGCGGCCCTTCGGCTTCAGTCGGGCTCCGCCGGAACGACAGCGCATCGCGCCGCCTGTCGTTCCGGGCGGGGCGGCGAAGCCGGAGGGGCGCTTTTTTGTGTCAAATTCGTGGCTGATATAGTTCTTTTTGAAATACTCTTGTAATATGTGAAACGATATGATAAAATATACCCGGATAACTCTATCCATTGAACCATCAGCGACCCGGCCCGGCCGGGATGGAGGAATACGCATGAAGTCCAGATGGCTTGTGAGAATACTGGCGCTGCTTTCGGCGTTGGCGCTGTGCCTGCCGGCGGCGCTCTCCGAGGAGATCGGGGAGGTCGGGGAGGTCGACCTCTACGATCCCTCCATCTACATAGAGGACGGCGAACCCATGCCCGAACCGGAGCCGGAAGCCGCCCCGTCGGCCGCGCCTGACGCGGAGGCGGAGCTGGTCTGCGAGCTGGAAATGGAGGCGGCCGTGGAAGAGCCCGCCGCGGAGCCGGAAGAGCCGGCGGCTGACACCGAGCCCTCGGACGAAGGCATTGAGCCCGCGGATGATCCGGAGGACGGGTCTGAGCGGGAAGCCGTCGAGCCTGCCGACGAGTCTCCCCTCGAGGCGGAGCCCACGCTGGAGCCGCTGCTGGCGGACGCGGACGCGGAGGTGGCCCCCGCGGCGGTGGCCGCCGACCTGCGCATGGGCCTGGGCGAGCAGTACCCGCTGGACGGGAAGGCGCTGCTGGGCGCGGCGCCCACCGGCTATGCGTCCGACCATCCGGAGATCGTGGCGGTGGACGCGGCCACCGGCCTGTTGACCGGCAAGGCCCTGGGCGTGGCGGTGATCGCCGTCACGGGCAGCGGCGCGTCCAAAAACTACACCGTTCAGGTGCTCGCCGCCCCGGACAGGCTGACGTTCCCCTCCGGCAAGCTGACGCTGGGCAAGGGGGAGAAGCGCTCCTTCATGGCTGAGATCCCCGCCGACGCCGGCGCGGCCCGGATCGTCTACACCAGCAGCAAGAGCAAGGTGGTGTCGGTGGATGGCCAGGGCAACCTGAAGGCGAAGAAGACCGGCACGGCGAAGATCACCGCCGCGGCCTACAACGGCATCAAGGCCACCTGCACCGTGAAGGTGGTGAAGGCCCCGTCGAAGGTGAAGCTGTCGGCCAAGACCGGCGTGATGTGCATTGGCGAGAGCCGGACGCTGAAGGCAACGCTGCCGAAGAAGACGGCCTCCGCCATACTCTGGCAGAGCAGCAACCCCAGCGTGGTCGCCGTGGACGCCTCCGGCACGCTCACCGGCGTGTCCGCCGGCACGGCCACGGTCACGGCCCGGGCCTTCAACAACAAGAAGGCCAGCTGCAAGGTCACGGTGCTGAACGGCACGGCGCCCACGTCGCTGACGCTGAACGCCACCGCCCTGGCCGTGGGCAAGGGCGAGAAGTTCCGGCTGGTTCCGGCGCTGGGCCAGGGCGAGGCCGCGGTCTTTGCCTATTCCAGCAGCAGGAAGAAAGTGGCCTCCGTGTCGTCCAAGGGCGTGATCACCGCCAAGAAGACCGGCACGGCCACCATCAAGGTGACCACCCACAACGGCCTGACCGCCAAGGTGCAGGTGAAGGTGGGCAAGGCCCCCAAGAGCGTGAAGCTGACGGCGACAAAGCTGACCCTGAAGGCGGGCCAGACCGGCCAGCTGCAGGCGATCCTGCCCGCCGGCGCGGCCTCGTCCCTGGTGTGGGAGAGCAGCAACGCCGCCGTGGCCACCGTGGACGGCAACGGCCTGGTGACGGCGGTGAAGGGCGGCACGGCCACCATCAGCGTCACCGCCTTCAACGGCAGGTCGGCCAGCTGCGCCCTGGTGGTCAGCGACGTGGCAGGGGAGAGCATCGAGATCCCCGCCTCTGAGGCCAGCGCCTCCGTGTCCCAGTCGGCGGCTCAGATGCTCGCGAACCTGAGAAAGAGCAGCGTGCTGGGTTCGAAGAAGGAAGCCGTCCTCAACGTGATGCAGCTGCTGATCGCCAACGGCTTTGAGCCAGCCTTCGCCGCGGGCGTGGCCGCGAACATACTGTCCGAGGGCACCTACGGCCTGTTCGAGAGCAGCAAGTACATCGCCAACTACCAGAAGCGGCCCAAGTACTTCTGCTACCTGGACGGCGGCAATTACTACACCCTGAAAGACGGCAAATACGTTCTCACAGCGGTGTACCTGTCCCAGGAGGAATTGGACGCCTATACCGGCACCGTGGAGGCCAGGCTGCGCTTCGGCGAGGAGAACTACTACCGCGACCACTACTCCGGCCGCCACGTCCAGGCCGTGAACCTGGACGAGCTGCAGGCCTTCCTGGACACCCTGGCCGCCGGCAAGTGGCAGGGGAAGTTCGGCGTCGGCATCGTGCAGTGGACCGGCGCGCGCACCCGCACCCTGGTGTCCTTCTACCGCAAGCACGCCGGCTCGGGCAGCAGCATCACTGCCGCCCAGGTGGCCGCCGCCGAGAACGAGATGATCCTCTACGACTTCAAGGGCAGCTATGCCGGCGTGTACACCAGCTGGCGCAATGCCAACAAGGGCAACTACGCCAGCGAGGCCGCCGCCCGCAGCGCTGGGTCCATCGTGTGCCTGAAGTACGAGGTGCCCGCCAGCAAGGAAGCCAAGGCCGTCACCCGCGGCAACAAGGCCGCCGAGATCTATCGGGCGATGGCGGGGAAGTAGGCAGTGAATACTGAAGAATGAATAATTGAAAATGGGAAAGCAGACAAAACCCGGCCGGGTGGCCGGGTTTTTCATAGCCCTTTGGCGCTTCACCGAAACTATGGGGGTAAAACGAGGTGGCGCGAAAGCTCTCTTTCAATACAGGCGGTCAGCGAAACAGACAGATCCTTCGCTCCGCTCAGGATGACACCATTACGCGTCGTTGTCATCCTGAGCGGAGCGAAGGATCTGTGCGATGTGTTTATGGACGCCATAGCGTTCATTCCACGATTATCCGGGACGAGCCTCCTGTTTTCACCCCACGTGCAAAATCGCCGTGGCGAAGGAGAAGTAGATCAGCAGGCTCAGCACGTCCACGATGGTGGTGATGAACGGGCTGGCCATCACGGCGGGGTCCAGCTTGGCCTTCTTGGCCAGCAGCGGCAGCGTGCAGCCCACGAACTTGGCGATCATCACAGTGAACATCATGGTCACGCAGATGGTGACGGCCTGCAGCACGGTGATCTTCTCCAGCAGCAATAGCCTGCCGTAGTTGGCCACGGCCAGCGTCAGTCCGCACAGGAAGGACACCCGGAACTCCTTCCAGATGACCCGGAAGATGTCCTTGAACTCCAGCTCGCCCAGGGAAAGGGCGCGGATGACGGAGACGGAGGCCTGGCTGCCGGAGTTACCGCCGGTGTCCATCAGCATGGGCACGGAAGCGAACAGCACCGGGAACAGCTTCAGCGCGTTTTCGAACCGGGTGATGACGATGCCGGTGAACGTGCCGGAAACCATCAGCAGCAGCAGCCACGGGATGCGGTTTTTCCAGGTCTCGAACACGCCGGTGCGCAGGTAGGGCTTGTCGGAAGGGGTGATAGCGGCCATCTTCGCGATGTCCTCCGTGGCCTCCTCTTCCATGATGTCCAGGGCGTCGTCGACGGTGATGATGCCCACCATGCGGTTCTCGGCGTCCACCACGGGCAGCGACGTGATGTTGTACTTCGACATCGTCTGCACGGCGGTCTCCTGGTCGTCCTGGGTGTTCACGCTGATGGCGTTGGCGGTCATCAGGCTCTCGCAGGTCTCCCTGGGGTCGGCCAGGATCAGCGAGCGGATGGTCACCGTGCCCAGCAGGTGATACTTGTCGTCCAGCACGTAGCAGGTGTTGATGGTCTCCTTGTCCACGCCGGTGGCGCGGATCTCGTCGATGGCGTCCGCGGCGGTGGTCTGGGGCGTGAGGGCCACGAACTCGGTGGTCATCACGGATCCGGCGGAGTCGTCCTTGTACTTCAGGATCTCGTTGATCTGCTTGCGGGTGTCCGCGTCGGCCTGGGCCAGGATGCGCCGCACCATGTTGGCGGGCATCTCCTCGATCAGGTCGACGGCGTCGTCCATGTACATCTCGTCGATGACGGCCTTCAGCTCGGTGTCCGAGAAGCTCTTGATCAGCGCTTCCTTCACGTCGCTCTCCATCTCGACGAAGGTCTCGGCGGCCAGGTCCTTGGGCAGCAGCCGGAAGATGGCCGGCATCATGCGCTCGGGCATGTCGCTGAGTATGGTGGCGATGTCGGCGGGATACAGCGTCTGCATCAGGTCCCGCAGGCTCGCGTATTTCTTCTCTTCCGTCAGCTTGCGGAAGGTTTCGGCGAGGATTTCGGTTCTCTCCTTCATGGGTCACTCCTCCAATCGTTCAGATTTTGCGGGAGCGGCATCCGGCGCGATCGGGCATCCGGCGCTGTGCGCCGGGCCGAAATCGGGCCACGACATGCCGCCCCTCTGACAGGAGCAGGACACAATGGAAGATCATGTGGACAGCACCGCCTGGCGCTTCGTCACGGGCCGCTATGTGCGGGCGGGAACGGGCGCGCCGGGGCCGGGCCGTCGTATGTGATCCGCGTATGTGCCATAGCTACTACCGCCAGCGTCCATTCCTTTCACTCCTTTCGTCGCTCCGCGCTGCTGCCTGACGGCGAGCGCGGGTTTCGGACCCGCACAGCCGATGTGCGGGGTCCTCAGTCCGGCTTCGCCGGACGCTTGTAAAAGCAGCACACAACAAAATCCGCACCCAAACGGATGCGGATTCATCACACGCGAACATGATTTTCCTGCACCGTTTGAGCTTCAGCTTCGCAGGGCGGTGCAATTGCGTTAGGTGATACCTTGTGCTTCGATATCCCCTGTTGACCCTCTCATGGTGTCTCCACCACTTTGCGGCAGCAATCCATATCCCTGCGGTAGCCTTACTTACCGGATTTCCACACTTATATTGTAGGCGACCCGGGCCGGTTTGTCAACCGGTTGGGAAGATAAAATTTCGAGGAGGGGCAAGGGACCCTGCCTGGGCAAATGAATAATGAAAACTGAAGAATAAAAGAAAACCCAGCCGACGCCGCCGACAGGTTTTTTTCTTTGGCGGACCCTAAGGGTTAGCGTCCGCTTCGCGGCCGCGGCTTCGCACGCCCCCATTTGCTCCCTGTGGTCGCAAAAGGGGTTCGCATATCCCTTGGGTTCCGCACAGAAAAATCCCGTCGCCCCAAATGGGGCAACGGGATTTTTGGCGGACCCTAAGGGATTCGAACCCCTGACCTTCTGGTCCGTAGGGACATAAAAGGTTTTTGATACTCCCGAAAATGCCGTGTTTATCGGGGTTTTGCCGTTCATTGCCGAACGTTTCCGGTGCTTTCGAGTTGCAGAAAAGTTGCATCGGCTGGAGCGCTGAACATGGCGTCCAGCTGCCGCTGGGCGGCGTCCAGGTGGCGGCGGGAGAGATGGGTGTAGATGTTGCGGGTGGTCTCGTAGTCGGTGTGGCCCACCAGCCGCATGGTGAGCATGATGTCCATGCCGGACTCCCAACACATTGTGATGAAATTGTGCCGGAGGGCGTGGGGCGTGATGCGGGCACGGTACTGGCCGCGGATGTCGCCGGGGCCGTAGCAGGTGGGCTCGTCGGCGGGGATGGGATCCGCCAGGCCGGCGGCGGCCATCAGGCTGAGCCACATGCGGCGGGCCGTGACGGAGGCCAGAGGCGCGCCGTCCTTGCCGGGGAACAGGAAGGCGGTGGGCAGCTGGCGCGCGGGCAGCAGCAGATCGCGCAGCGGGGCCGCCAGGGGGACGAAGCGCTCGGAGGCGGCGGTCTTCAGCTCGCCCACCTGGGCGCCGGCGGCGTAGTCGATGTCGCGCTGGACGTGGATCAGGTTCGCCGTCCAGTCGATGTCGCCCCACTGCAGGCCGCGCACCTCGCCGGGGCGCATGCCAGTATAGTACATCGTGGCCAGGTAGAGGCCGTGCTCGTGGGTGGTGAAGAGGGCCTCGATGCGGCGGCGCTCGTCCTGGGTGAGGGCGCGGCGCTCCTCGGCGGGCTTGGGTTTTGGGCGGCGGAGATCCTCGGCGGGGTTGACGCGGACGAGGCCGTCCTGTCGGGCGGCGGCGAAGATGGCCTGCAGCGTGCCGATGATGTTGGTGATCTGGCTCTTCGACTGGCCCGCGTAGGTGTTGACGAAGGCCTGGAGCTCCGCGGGGCGGATGGCCCGGAGATTGCGTTCCGCGAAGGCGGGGAACAGGTGGCGGTTCAGGGTGGTGCGGTAGTTGTTTCGGGTGCTGGGCGAGACGAAGGGCTCCTTGCGGACGCGGAACCACTCGGTGGCGTAGTCGCCGAACAGGCGGTCCGCCTCCGGGGCCTCGCCGGTGATGTAGCGCGCGATGACGGCCTGGCGGGCCTGGTCCAGCTCGGCGCGGGTGTAGCCCTGGATGTACTTCACGATGTCCTTCCCGTGGGCGTCGACGCCGATCTTGACCTTCGAGCGGTAGGGCGTTTTGCGTTTTGCCATGGAAAATCCTCCTCTTTGCTTGCGCAAGGCGGGGAGGATATGCTATAATAAACTTACCCTCTCCCCTTACTTGGTCGTTCGGGAAGTGGTGCCCCTGTCCGGATCGCGCCCGGATGGGGGATTTTTTTATGCCTTAGAACTCATCATATTGGTAACCGTTGATCTCGTCCACCAGGATACACGGCACGAGGCAAGTGGAGTATGACGAGTTCAGATCGCCGACAATCAGGGCCTCGTCTCCCACAGCGAAGGGCGCCTCGTCAATACTGTCCAGGTGCAGACGGAAGTGGCCAATTACCAGGGGCGTATCTGAGCCAAGGGGACGCTTAGCCTTCGGATCGTCCACTTCGAGAATCATATCGTAGTGGTTGCCCGTGACATACTCGATGGAAATGATCTTTCCCTTGATAGAGGCGCGGATCGACTGGGCCATAAGATCCATAGGTGCGGTTTTGTAGATGATGTCCTGCAGGTCGTGCAGGTTGGTGATCTCCGCCAGGGCAGCGCAGCCGATCAGGATCAGCGCCAGGACACACGCGAACAGCTTCTTCATGGGACACCCTCCTCAATAATTGTAGTCACCGCTTAGACAGAAATTATCTAAATCCGCCAGAGCACGGCGGATGACGGCCAGCTGGTGCGGGGTGAGGGACGGGGCGGGGGACGAGGGCCGGTGGACCTCTTCCGTCACCGGCTGCGCCGGCGCCACCTTCCCCAACGGGGAAAGGCTGGAGAGCAGATCCCGGGCGCGCATCAGGTGGGGGATAGCCTTCAGGCGGACGTCGGCGCCATCGGCGCGGGCCTCGATGATGGCCAGGGGCTCGTCGGAGTGGAGGTCGTCGTTTTCGCCGTGGGTCATCTCATGGTCGAAGGATCTGCGCTGCTTGGCAGAGGTGTGGCGGGCGTTGATGTAGATGTTTAAAAATCCGTCCGGGGATTCGGTCACAAATCCGCCCACGCTCACGGGCAGGTCCATGACCCGGACGGCGTACTCATCGCGGGAGATCATGCGGGGTCATCTCCATCGTAGAAGTCGGGGTTCGTGGCGCGCAGCGCGTCGATCAGCGCCGCCACCTGGCGCACGTCCTGGGCGGAGCCGTAGCGCGCCAGGTTCAGCAGCGCCTTGCGGTCGGGATCCTCCGCCAGTTCTTCCCGGGCCTGTTGGGCGGGGTCGGAGAAATCCCGCCGCGCGTATTCAAGGCCCAGCTGCTGATCCGTGCCCCAGGGCCTGTCTGAACCCACCACGTCGTAGGGGCTGACGCCCAGGGCGTCGGCAATGGCGAATATGCGGTCGAGGGGGATCTTCTTTGTATCCCCAGACGCATAGCGCTGGATGGCGGACTTCGGGACCCCGGAAAGCCGCTCCAGTTCGGTGTAGGTGATATGCTTGTCTTCGATCAGCTTGCGCAGCCGCTCGGCAGTGGTCATCTGCTCGTCCATGCTCGCGTCTCCCTTCTATATAGTGTACCGACAGTATAGCATACTTGTCCCAATTTTACAATGCGAACTTGAAAAAAATTTTGACTTTATCCCAAAAATGGGTTGACAAAGTGTGACACCCGTGGTAATATACTCACGAAGGCCATCCCAATATTGGGAAATCGAACGGAGGTGAAGCGAGGATGCAGGCGAACAAGCTGCGCGCCCAGATGGCCCTGGCGGGGGTGACCCAAGCGGAACTGGCGAGGATCTGCGGGGTCACGGAAAATACGCTCTGCAACAAGATGCAGGGGCGCACGGAGTTCAAGACCGACGAGATCATGAAGATCTGCGAGGCTCTGGACATCCAGGACGCCGCCACCAGGGGCGAAATTTTTTTGACGTAGCCATCCCAATAATGGGATGAACCGAACGACCAAGAGAGGAGATACCATGATGAACAACCGATTTTCTGAGCGGGCTGTGAAGCACATGTGCGTGATCCTGCGGTTACAGAAGGCGGCGCTCAACTCGGGCGACAATGCCACCGCACGGGAATACGCGGCGCGGTTCAACGGCTTCATGGACGCCCTGAGCCTGACGCTCTCCGGGCCCTACATCGCGGCCCTGACGGAGCAGGTGAACGCCATGATGAAGGAGGAGGAAGCATGAAGGACATCACCCTGAACGACCTGCTGGCGATCAGCGAGGCGGACCACCTGCGGCTGAAGGTGCCGATGACGGAGAGGCTGCTGGCGACCGTGGACGTGGACACCGCGGACAGCGCCCAGGTGAGCGACATCGTGGAGGTGTACGGCACCATGCTGGTGAAGGCGATCGACATCATCGCCGTGTACCCCGGCAGCACGCTTCTGGTGGAGCTGAAGCGATAAGGAGGAATGACCACATGTACGGAGGGATCACCCTGCTGAACAACCGGACGCTGTACGAGCGGTTCACGCGGGCCCGGGAGCCGCAGCGGATGGAGCTGCTGTTTGAGATGGCCCGGCGGATCGGCACCAGCAAGGCCATGCTGACCGACCTGTACCGGGAGGACATGAAGTTCCGGGCCAGCGTGGACGCGGACACCATCCGGCTGTTCGAGCAGTTCAAGCTGACCGACCGGGTGAAGTATCACATCTGAGGAGGGGACACCATGAATCCGAACGACCGAATGAACGACATGCTGAGCCGGTACGGCGAGGTGTGCACCCGGGCCCAGGCGGCGCGGATCCTGGGCAGGAGCCCGAAGACGGTGCGGGCCATGCTGGAGGACGGGCGGCTGGAGACCGCCTGCGCCGGGGAGATGGTGGACGTGCGGAGCATCGCCGCCTACATCTGCCAGCCCAAGCAGGCCGACTTTGAGGCGAAGGTTCGCCGGAGCGGAAGGGTGTGGGCGGTATGAGCGGCATGAGCGGTATGACGAACAGAGAGCGGGTGATGCAGGAGCTGGCCGGGATGAGCGACCAGGACCTGCACAACACGCTGACCAACGACAACGACTCCCGCCTGATGGACAGGCTGTGCTACGCCTGCGAGGGGCGGCACGGCGGCGAGTGCCCGATGGGCGCGACGGAGTGCCTGTTGTGGGACGGCAGCTGGCTGCGGGACGAATGGGACGGCACGCCCCTGCTGGAGGTGAGCACGTGAGCGAGACCAAGAGACTCACCGCCAGCGAGCGGGACGCCATGCAGCGGCTGAACGTGGCCGTTGAGATCATGATCCTGGACGTGAAGAAGCCGCTGGCGGAGCGGGCAAGGCTGGTTCCCTACGGGCGGCGGGATCTTGCAATGCTTGGAGCCGTGGCCAGACGGCTGATCGAAGGCTTCAAGGCAACTATCCCGCCGGAGCAGGCGGCGACATACAACCGGGCGATGGAGATGGTGGGCTATACCATCGGCGCGAAGCTCCCCGGGGCACCCACCCAGAAGACGAAGGACTACGGGCTGTGGCTGCCGTTCGACGTGCTGAACGCGCTGCTGGCCGGGTGCCACGACCACTGCCTGATGTGCCCGATGGACAAGGCCCAGCGAAGGGCCTGCGCGCTGCGCAAGGCGCTGGCCACCATACCCAACGACACCGAGGAAAGGAGCGACGGGGACTGCCCGTACTACGGACTGATATGAGCCGATGGAACGAGGACGAGCACTTCAACCACCCGCGGATGCGGGATTACCTGAAGCCCGCGGACCTGAGCACCGAGGGGTGCCTGAAGCTGGCGGAGGAAGTGCTGCAGGAGGCGAGCGCCGAGTACATCCGCGCGCGCCGGGCGGTGGTCGCCCACCCGAACGACCGGGACGCCCGGGAGCATTTCAAGACCTGCCAGGCGTTTTACAGATCGGACTGGTTCGCCGCGCTGAGCGGCGGCGTGGTGGACGGCGAGACCGTGATGCGACGACTGAACAAGGAGGCGGTGAGAGGATGGTGAGTACGCGCTACGGCTACGTGATCAGGATCGGCGGCGACCCGGAGATCAGGGCCGCGCTGCGGGACGGCGTGCTGAAGGGCACGCCCGAGCGGGAACAGCCCCCGGCGAGGGGCAGCGACGCGGTGCGCCGGGTGGCGATGCACCAGCACACCCCGGAGGAGTGGGCCGCCATGACCACCCAGGCCCGCTACGACTACGGCCAGACCCGGCCCGCGCCCCGGTGGGTGCAGCGGCTGCTGGTGGCTTACGCAATGCTGTGCTACGGAATCGCCCAGGCGTTCCGGGCGCAGAGGTACGTGCTGGAGAGGAGGGCGGACTGAATGTTTTGGGAGTATATGCTGCGCGGCCTGTGCCACGGCGGATACGTGATGGGGCTGCTGCTGGCCCTGGGCGTGGCGGCCGGGCTGATCGCACTGCTGTGCCTGCTGATGGGCATGGCGTTCGGCGAGGAAGAGGAGGACCGGCGGAAGTGACCGAGGAGGGCTTCAAGCGGTTCCTGCGCCGCTACGTGGAGGACAAGATCCCGTTCCTGGCCTACTGGCACCCGCAGGGCTTCGGCCTGATCCAGCTGGATGAAGTGAAGGTGCCGAAGAAGCCGCCCTGCGAGACCCACTACTTTGCGGACGCGGAGAACGGCCCGAAGAAGAAGCACACGCTGACCCGGGGAGGGCGGCGAACGTGGGAGAGAAACCTGGAGCGGCTGCGGCGGCAGTGCTGCGGCCAGATCATCACCGTCGAGTTCGACGGGGAGACCATCAAGACAGAAGGAGGATTTGAACTATGAGTTTGGTCATGACCATTGAGATCCCGGCGCTGGACCGCCTGTGCGGGATCCTGGAGGGCTGGCAGCGCGCCGGGCTCTGCCGGGAGATCGAGGACGAGATCGTCGGGAAGTTGAAGGAGGCCGCGGAGGGCGGCGTGCCGAAGCCGAAGTTCGAGGAGGTGCCTGCGGGGGACGATCACCCGTGGAAGGACGAGGCCGCGCAGAAGGCCCAGGAAGGCCCCAAGGAGCCGCCCAAGGCGGAGCCGACCAACGTGACGCCCGTGCCCACGGCGCCCGCGCCAGCCCCCAAGGCGGCGACCCTTGCGGATGTACAGAAGGCGGCGGCGCAGATGCGGGACGAGGGACGGCTGAACCAGGTGACCGGCATGTTCGGCGAGTTCGGCATCAAGAAGCTGAGCGACCTGAAGGGCGACGCGCTGCAGCAGTTCGCCGAACGGCTGCGCGGGATGGGAGCACGGATATGAGCGCGCATGCCATCCTGTCGCCCAGCAGCGCGAAGCGGTGGATCAACTGCCCGCCCTCGGCCAGGATCAACGCCGAGGCGCCGCAGAAGGACACCGTGTACACCCGGGAGGGCACGCTGGCCCACGCCATCTGCGAGCTGAAGGCGCGCAAGCACTTCCTGACCGGCGTGGGCCCGAAACGGTTCCAGGCCGCCATGGACAAGTTCCGGGCGGACGAGCTGTGGCAGGACGAGATGGAGGGCCACACCGACACCTATCTGGAGGCCCTGAAGGACATCGCAGCCCAGTACAGCGAGGCGCCCCACGTGGCCCTTGAGGTGAAGGTGGACTTCAGCGAGTACGTGCCCGAGGGCTTCGGCACCGCCGACTGCCTGATGATCGGCCCGGTGGAGGGCGTGAAGGGCGACGTGCTGCACGTGATCGACTTCAAGTACGGCAAGGGCGTGGAGGTAGAGGCCGAGGACAACCCCCAGATGATGCTCTACGCCCTGGGCGCCCTGATGGACTATTCGCCAATCTACGACATCGACGAGGTGCGCATGACCATCGTGCAGCCGCGCATCAAGCGGGAGCCGGAGAGCTGGAGCCTGAAGGCACTGAGCCTGGTCAACTGGGCCAACTGCGTGGTGGAGCCGGCGGCGAAGCTGGCGATCCACGGCGGCGGCGAGTTCCAGGAGGGCGAGTGGTGCCGGTTCTGCGCCATCCGCGGCAGCTGCCGGGCGAGAGCAGAAGCCAACCTACGGGCCGCGGAGTTGGATTTCAGGTTGCCGCCTGAGCTTTCCGACGTGGAAGTGGGCGAGGCCCTGACGCTGGGCCAGCGGCTGAAGCAGTGGCTGAGCGACCTGGAGGAGTACGCCCTGAACGCCTGCCTGGACGGACGGGAGATCGACGGCTGGAAGGCCGTGGCGGGCCGCAGCGTGCGCGCCTGGACCGACCCGGACGCCGCCTTCGCTGCGGCGCGGGCCGCGGGGATCCCCGAGGAAATGCTGTACGAGCGCAAGCCCGTGACCCTGGCCGGGCTTGAGAAGGTGATGGGCAAGAAGCCCTTTGCCGAGGCCCTGTCCGGATTCGTGACCGCGCCGCCGGGCAAGCCCACGCTGGTGAAGTCCAGCGACAGGCGCGCGGCGATTACCAACCAACCCACCGCCGGGGAGGACTTCGGCGGGAACGACGATTAAAGGAGGATTACATCATGGCGAACATCAACCCCACCCACGTGGTGACCGGCAAGGTCCGGTTTTCCTACGAGCATATCATGAAGCCCTACGCGAACACCACCAACGACCCGAACGCGGAGCCCAAGTACAGCGTGACCGTGCTGGTGCCCAAGGGAGACGCCGCCACCATCGCCAAGCTGCGCGCCGGCATCGAGGCGGCGAAGAAGCGCGGCCTGGAGCAGAAGAAGTACAAGGAGGGCACGCCCATCGACAAGCTGCCGGATCCCATCTGGGACGGCGACGGCTACCGCGCCGACGGCTACACGCCCTTCGGCGAGGAGTGCAAGGGCTGCCTGGTGTTCAACGCCAGCTGCAAGGCCGAGCGCAAGCCCAGCGTGGTGGACGCGAACTGCCAGCCCATTATCGACCCCACGGAGATCTACAGCGGCATCTGGGGCCGCGTGGCGGTGGACTTCTTCCCCTACAACTTCGCCGGCAAGCAGGGCGTGGGCTGCAGCCTGGTAAACGTGCAGAAGCTGGCCGACGGCGAGCCCCTGGGCGGCAGCAGGCCCAGCGCCGAGGACGACTTCGGCGGGGACGGAGAGTTCGACCCGCTGGCGTGACCACCGAACACCGAACGACCAACCGCCCCGGGAGACCGGGGCGGAGAAATGGAGGAGAACATGCTGAACGAGAACGACCGGCTGACGATCCCCCACGCGGGGCATGAACGGAAGCGTGTAAGGGACGGCTACACCGCATACTGGACACAGGCGAGCAAGTTCGCCATGATGAACCGGCTGGGCGAGTATGAGGACACCGGCTACACGCCGGAGGAGATCGAGGACTTCCTCTCCAAGTACATAACCCGCCTCGGGGACATCGTGGAATACATGGGGACGGCCTACGAGGTAGTGGACTTCAAGCACAATTTCGCTCACAACCTGGTATGCCTGCAAGGGCTCAACGACGACAGGCACCACGAGGCTGATCTTCCCGTTTATCTGTTCAGCCCGGACTACAAGAGGAGAACCTGACCATGAACACCATCTGGCACCACGTATCGGTGGACATCGAGACCTATTCCGACATCGACATCAAGAAGGCGGGACTGTACAAGTACGCGCAGTCCCCGGCCTTCGACATCCTGCTGATCGCCTTCGCCGTAGATCAGGGCCCGGTTCAGATCGTGGACCTGACCGCCGATCCGGGCGGGGAAGGCTCGGGGGCCAACTGGCAGGCGCTGCAGGAGTTCCGGCGGCTGTGGGTGGCGGACGACGTGATCTTCCACGCCTACAACGCCGCGTTCGAGCACTACTGCCTGAACACCTGGGCGCGGCGGCAGGGATGGGAGACCCACCCCATCGGCGACTGGCGCTGCACGATGGCCCACGGGCTCTACTGCGGGTATACCGCGGGCCTGGGCGCCACCGGCGAGGCCATGGGCCTGCCCCAGGACAAGCAGAAGATGGGCATCGGCGCCGCGCTGATCCGCAAGTTCTGCGTGCCGGGGAAGGAGAAGGCCGCGCCGCTGATCGACGGGCTGCTGGCGGAGGAGGACACCCTGACGAAGGTGCGGCGGCGGATCGCCGCGGAGCCGGAAAAGTGGCGGCTGTTCAAGGAATACTGCAAGCAGGACGTGGAGGCGGAGCGGGAGATCGAGCGCAGACTGTCCAAGTGGCGCATGCCCGCGCGGGAGCTGCTGCTGTGGGAGCTGACCGTGGATGCCAACATCGAGGGCGTGGGCGTGGACCGCGAGCTGGTGGACGGCGCGCTGTACCTGGACAAAGCCGAACAGGCGGCGCTGCTGGACGAGGCCCAGCGGATCTCCGGCCTGGACAACCCGAAGAGCGTCCAGCAGCTTTTGAAGTGGCTGAGCAAGGAACTGGACACCGACGAGGTCACCGACCTGAAGAAGGCCACCGTGGCGGAGTTGAGGGAAAAGATCCTTCGCTCCGCTCAGGATGACAACCGCGGGGCGGTAAGGATGCTGGAGCTGCGGCAGCTGATGAGCAAGACTTCGACAAAGAAGTACGACGCCCTGCAGGCGGCGGTGTGCGACGACGGGCGGGTGCGCGGCATGATGTTCTACTACGGGGCGAACCGCTCCGGACGCTGGGCCGGGCGGATCGTGCAGCCCCAGAACCTGCCCCAGAACCACCTGCCGGAGCTGGACCAGGCGCGGCAGCTGGTGAAGAAGCTGGACGCGGAGATGCTGAAGGTGTGCTACGGCAGCGTGCCGGACACCCTCTCCCAGCTGATCCGCACCGCCTTCATCCCGCGGCGCGGCATGCTGTATGCGGTAGCCGACTACAGCGCCATCGAGGCGCGCGTGGTGGCCTGGCTGGCGGGGGAGACCTGGGTGCTGGACGCCTTCCGGGCCGGCAAGGACATCTACTGCGCCACGGCCTCGCAGATGTTCGGCGTGCCGGTGGAGAAGCACGGCGTGAACAGCGAGCTGCGGCAGCGCGGCAAGGTGGCCACGCTGGCCCTGGGCTACGGCGGCGGCGAGTCCGCGCTGGTGGCCATGGGGGCGCTGAAGATGGGGATCCCCGAGGAGGACCTGCCGGAGATCAAGGCCAAGTGGCGGCAGGCGAACCCGGCGATCTGCGGCCTGTGGCGGAAGATCGAGGACGCGGCGATCCTGTGCGTGCGCACGGGGGAGCGGCAGGCCGTGCCGGTGAAGATCCACGACCCTGCCCGGGCGCGGGCGAATGAGTACAGGACCGGCGCCACCATGGGCACCTATTCCGACTATTTCAACACCGGGGTGGGCATCACCTTCCGGCGGGAGGCGGACCCGGCCACCGGGCAGGACTTCCTCACCGTGGAGCTGCCAACCAGGCGCAAGCTGTTCTATGCGCACCCGCAGCTGCTGCCGGCGAGGAATTTCCCCGACCGGGAGAGCCTGCACTACATGAGCACCAACCAGACCACGAAGAAATGGGGCCTGACGGACACCTGGGGCGGCAAGCTGGTGGAGAACATCACCCAGGCCGTGGCCAGGGACTGCCTGGCGGAGACGCTGCTGCGGCTGAAGCGCAAGGGGCTGACGGCGGTGTTCCACGTGCACGACGAGGTGATCGTCGAGGTGGACAGCGCCGGGCAGCTGGACGACATACTGGACATTATGGCGGAGCCCCTGGACTGGGCGCCGGGGCTGCCTTTGAAGGGAGCGGGTTTTTGTGCCGAATACTACCAGAAAGATTGAGACGCCCCGGCAGGCCATACTGCGGGCGGCGGTGGAGAAGTACGGGCCGGGGGCCCAGCAGATGAAGGCCATCGAGGAGCTGGGCGAGCTGATCCGCGCGCTGGCCCGCGCCGACGACCCCGACAACATCGCCGAGGAGATGGCCGACGTGGAAATCATGCTCGGCCAGCTGCGGATCATCCTGGGCAACGATGCGGACGTGGAGCGCTGGAAGGTGAAGAAGCTGCAGCGGCTGAGCATTACCGAGAATCTGCCCGCCGTGGACGCTGTGCCGGTGGTGCATGGTCGATGGAACGTCATCCTTAATCCGTTCTGGGACGCTGAATGCAGCGAATGCGGTTACGCAAAAAAGACTGGCTGGGAGTGGGGGTTCTGCCCGAACTGCGGCGCGAAGATGGACGGCGAACGGAGGGATGAATCATGATGTGGGTGCTGATCGTGCTAGCGGCGCTGATCGTGATATGGGTGGTGCTGACCGCATGACTATGATCATCGAGCGGACCGAAAATGAAATAAGGAACCGTCCCCTCATCTCACGGGGCAGGAGGCCGGAGCTGCACATGGTGGACGGGCGGGAGATGACCGCGGCGGAGATCGCCGAAATGCTGGGCATCACGAAGAACGCGCTGCGCGTGCGGCGGAATCGCCTGGGCGGCATCAGCATGCAGGCCGTCGTGAACATGTACCGCGAAAACCAGTTCGGGAGCGACTGCGACCGGGCGCCGCGGTTCAGGATCGAAGGCGAGTGGCTGACGCGGAGGCAGATCGCCGAGCGCCTGGGCGTGACGGCGCATGCCATCTCCTCCTGGCGCTGGAACAACCGGGCCAGCATGGAGGAGGCCGTGGAGCACTTCCGACACTGGAACGAGGGCGGGCGCAAGCGCAACCCGCAGGGCCTCGGAGGGCGGCCGCCCAGGGTGTACGTCGTCGGGAACCGGGAGTACACCGTGCCCGGCGTGGCCAGGAAGTACGGCAAGCACCAGACGAGCGTGCGCGGCATGCTCAAGAGCCGCGGCGGCGACATGGGCAAGGTGCTGGCCTGCTACCAGGCCAAGGAGCGCCGGAAGCGGCAGCGGGCGGAGAAGGAGATCCTGAGGATTCTGGGATATTAGGAGGAAACCCCATGCAATACGACCGAGCATTGACCATCTCCACCGGGGGAAACCGGGACGCCCTGATCTGGAAGCCGGCGGCGACCACCTGGGCGGCCCTGGTGGAGCGGCTGCGGGTGCCCCAGAAGGGCACCGAGAGCCATGCCGCCTACCTGCGCATGGGCAAGAGCCAGCAGGACGCGCTGAAGGACGTGGGCGGCTTCCTGGGCGGCACGCTGCGGCGCGGGCGGCGGAAGATCAACGAAGTGACCGGGCGCGACCTGATCACCCTGGACCTGGACGCCATCCCGGCGGGCGGCACCGAAGGCGTGCTGTTTGATGTGGACCTGCTGGACTGCGCCGCCTGCGTCTATTCCACCCGCAAGCACGACGCGGAGCATCCCCGGCTGCGGGTGATCCTGCCGCTGACGCGCGCCTTGACCGGGGAGGAGTACGAGCCCGCGGCCCGGCGGGTGGCCGGGAAGCTGGGCATCGAGAAGGCGGACCCCACCTGCTTCCGGCCGAACCAGATGATGTACTGGCCGAACGTGTCCGCCGACAGCGAATACATATACGAGGTGTACGACAAGCCGCTGCTGGACCCCGACGCGCTGCTGAAGGAATACGACGACTGGCGGGACGCGCGGCAGTGGCCGCAGCTGCCCGGGACGAAGGCGGAGACCCGGCCCAAGGGGGCCAGGCAGCAGGACCCGACGCAGAAGGAGGGCATCGTGGGCGCCTTCTGCCGGTGCTACAGCATCACGCGGGCCATGGGCGAGCTGCTGCCCGGCGTGTACACGCCCACGGACGACCCGGAGCGCTTCACCTATGCCAACGGCTCCACCTCCGGCGGCGCCATCGTGTACGAGGACAAGTGGCTGTACAGCCACCACGCCACCGACCCCTGCAGCGGCATCGAGGTGAACGCCTGGGACCTGGTGCGCCTGCACAAATTCGGCGACAGGGACGGCGAGGCCCGGGAGGGCACGCCCGTGAACCGGCTGCCGAGCTATGCGGCCATGAAGGCGCTGGCGCTGGAACAGGCCGACGTGCGGCTGATGCTGGCGGAGTCCAGGGCGTCACCGGCGGAGGACTTCGGCACACCTGCCGAGGGGGAGACCGACTGGCGGGCGGAGCTGAAGGTGAACGCCAACGGCGCCTATCTGCGCAACGCCTACAACATTCAGCTGATCCTGCACAAGGACCCGGCGCTGGCCGGGAAGCTGAGCTACAACACCTTCCGCTATGCCATCTCCGTGGACGCGCCGCTGCCCTGGAACACGGTGGACCGCACACCCAGGGACTTCACCGACGCCGACGACGCCGGCCTGCGCAACTACTTCGACCTGCGCTACGGCATCGAGGCCAGGGGCAAGATCGGGGACGTGCTGACCCAGACAGCGAACGAGCACCGGGCCGACGACGTGCGGGACTACCTGGAGGGGCTGGAGTGGGACGGCGTGGAGCGGGTGGACACGCTGCTCATCAAGTACCTGAAGGCTGACGACACGGCCTACACCCGCGCCGTGACCCGCAAGACCCTTGTGGCGGCGGTGGCCCGGGCCATGGAGCCCGGCTGCAAGTTCGACAGCGTGCTCACCCTGGTGGGCGCGCAGGGCACCGGCAAGAGCATGCTGGCCGACATCCTGGGCGGCAGATGGTACAACGACAGCCTGCAGAGCTTCAACGGCAAGGACGCGCTGGAGATGCTGCGCGGCAGCTGGATCGTGGAGATCCCAGAGGTGGACAGGTTCTCGACCAAGTTCGACAGCGCCACCGTGAAGCAGTTCATCACCCGGCGGGACGACATCTTCCGGGAGAGCTACGGCCACCGCACGGCGGCCCACCCGCGGCGCTGCGTGTTCATCGCCACGACGAACACCCCGGATTTCCTGACCGACATGACCGGGAACCGGCGCTGGTGGATCGTGCCCTGTCGGGCGACCGACCAGTCCCTGGGCGCCGATCTGGGGCAGCTGCGGAAGGACCGCGACCAGGTGTGGGCGGAGGCGAAGGCGCTGTGGCAGCTGGGCGAGGATCTGACGCTGGACCGGGAGCAGGCGAAGGCAGCGAAGGTCTATCAGGACAACGCCCAGCAGGCCGACAACTGGCGGGGCATCGTCGCCGAATGGCTGGCGCGGCCGCTGCCGGCGGACTGGACGCACATGGATCTGAGCGACCGGAGGGCCTGGTGGGAGATGTCCACGCCCGAGGGCGGCACCGCGGGCCTTGTGCCCCGGGAGACCGTGTGCGTGGCGGAGATCTGGTGCGAGTGCTTCCGCAAGGACAAGAGCGACCTGGACCCGCTGAAGAGCCGGAGGATCGGCAACATCCTGCGCGCCCTGGGCGAGTGGGAGATGATCGGGACGCGGCCGTCAGGAGCCTACGGCAATCAAAAAACCTTCAGGCGAAAGCCCGATGGCGAAGGATAATCCGGTGGTTTTGGACCGGAAACCCAAAACCACCGTTTAACAAATTCGGTGGCGGCCAAAAACCCCCGTAAATACAGGGTTTTCCACCAAAACCACGGAAACCACGGTATTTTTGCAAAAGCAATGATTAGAGGATAGGGCCAAAACCCAAAACGCCTAATTCGCCTGATTACACCTAACGCGTATATATATACGCGAGGGGCATTTTTCGGTGGAACGGTGGTTTTGGGCAGACGGAGAAAGGAGATTAATCCATGTACAGTATCCAGGTAAAATGGTCTTTTAAGCGCTGGGTCCTTGACAAGTACCTCGGGAAGAACAACCCGAAGGGCGACCTGGCGGGGGACATCAGCGAAGACAAGAATTTTCCGGACAGCTCAGACTTCACGGTCGTCGCGTCATACCTGAGCGGCCAGCACCCCTGCCTGGAGTGTTGGGAAGTCTTTATGCAGGCCTGGCAGGAATACACAAGATGGCTCGTAAAGGAGTGGGCGTGACGATGCTTGAAAAGAAAGTGGAGCAGCACCTGCGGGACAGCGTGCGGGCCCTGGGCGGCTGGTGCCTGAAGCTGGTGTGCCCCGGGTTCACCGGGATGCCGGACCGGCTGATCCTGATCCCCGGCGGCGTGATGTGCTTCGCCGAGACGAAGCGGCCCGGACAGACCGAACGGCAGCGGCAGGCCTTCGTGCAGAGCCGGCTGCGGAAGATGGGGTTCACCGTGTTCAGCAGCGTGGACAGCTGGCGGAAGGTGGACGACGTGCTGGAGTGGTGCATCCGGCGGAAGTGCGGGGTGACATTGGAGGGAGAGGGGACCTCTTCCGGCCCTGCGGGCCACCTTCCCCAACGGGGGAAGACTTCGAGAGGAGGTGATGACTGATGTCCGTGTTCAAACCGCATCCCTATCAGCAATACGCCATTGATCGGATTATGAATCAGGCAAACGTGGGATTGTTTCTTGACATGGGCCTTTAGCGCGGCAAGACTGCCATCACCCTGACCGCCGTCGACCGGCTGATCCATCAGCTGGGGATCGTGAAGCACGTGCTGATCATCGCGCCGAAGAAGGTGGCGGAGGCCACCTGGCAGGCGGAGGCCAGGAAGTGGGACCACCTGCAGGGGCTGACCATCGCCACCGCCCTGGGCAGCGCCAGGGAGCGGGAGGCCGCGATCGACGCGCGGGCGGAGATCACCGTCATCAACCGGGAGAACGTGGCCTGGCTGGTGGAGCACTATGGCCTGGGCTGGACCTTCGACATGGTGGTGGTGGATGAGTCGTCGTCCTTCAAGTCTCCATCGGCCCAGCGGTTCAAGGCGTTAAAAAGGATGCTGCCGAAGATCCGCAGCGTGGTGATCCTCACCGGTACGCCCGCGCCCAACGGCATTGAGGACCTGTGGGCGCAGGTGTACCTGCTGGACAGGGGCGAGCGCCTGGGCAGGTACATCACCCACTACCGGCAGCGCTACTTCGACCACAACCCCTGGCGGCACGAGTACGTGCCCAAGCCCGGCGCCTTCGAGGCCGTGCAGAAGCGGATCAGCGACATCTGCGTGAGCATGAAGGCCGAGGACTGGCTGCAGCTGCCGGAGCTGGTGACCCACGACATGCCCGTCAAGCTGGATCCGGCCGCGGAGACGATGTACCGGCGCATGGAGCGGGAGATGGTGATGGAGGTGGACGGCACGGAGCTGAGCGCTATGAGCGCGGCGGCGCTGACCGGGAAGCTGCTGCAGCTGTGCGGCGGGGCCGTGTATGACGAGGCCGGAGAGGTTCACCACGTGCACGACGCGAAGATCGAAGCCTTCACGGAGCTGTTGGAGAGCATCCACGAGCCGGTGCTGGTGTTCTATGGTTACAGGCACGAGGTGCCGAGGATGAAGATCGCGCTGAGCAAGTCCGGCAAGCGGGTGCGCATGCTGGAGAGCGCGGAGGACGCCGCGGCCTGGAACCGCGGCGAGGTGGACGTACTGCTGGCCCATCCGGCGAGCTGCGCCTATGGGCTGAACCTGCAGGAGGGCGGGCGGCACGTGATCTGGTACACGCTGACCTGGAGCCTGGAGCTCTACCAGCAGGCCAACGCCAGGCTGCACCGGCAGGGCCAGAAGAAGCCCGTGATCGTGCACCGGCTGCTTACGCAGGGCGGCGTGGACGAGGACGTGGCCAAGGCCCTGGAGGGTAAGGACGAGACGCAGGCGGCGCTGATCGAGGCGCTGAAGGCGAGGATAGGGAGGTGGAAGAATTGACCGCGAAGGAGTTTCTCAGGCGGGCCAGGGCCGTGGATCGGCGCGTGGATGAGGCCCAGGAACGCGTGGAACGGCTGCGCGCCAGGCTGGAGGCGGGGAGGATGTCCTCCGTCACCGGCATGCCCAGGGGCGGAAGCGGCGACTGGACGCAGACCGCCGACCGGCTGATTGAGCTGGAGCAGGCCGTCAATGAGCGGACGCGGGAGCTGGTGCGCTGGAAGCTGGCCGCCATCGACGCCATCCGCGCCGTCGAGGAGCCCAGGCTCGCCGAGGTGCTGGAGCTGTACTACATCGACGGGTTCACATGGGACCAGGTGGCGCAGAGGATGGGGCTGGACCTGCGGTGGGTGTACCGGCTGCATGGACGGGCGCTGACGATGGTCAGGGTGCCGGAGGAGGTGGAGAAGCATGACAAAGCGTGAGTGTGCCATTGTGATGGCCTACACAGGAGTCTGCATGCTTGCGGGTGAGGACTTTGGGATCTTCCATGAGTACGTTGAGCAGGTTATGGGTGCTCCCGTATACACGCATGAGCTCGCCTTTGAGGAAGTCCAGGATGAAATCAAGCGCAGGGTGCGGCCCGACTTCCGGCAGTTGTGCGCGACGGCGACGGATTGATTATTTGACCATTGAAAGCCATGTTTTAGGTGTGCTATACTGTATGCTGACCGAAGCGGGCACGAGATTGAGCGTGTCCGCTTTGGCTTTGCAGGACGTTGCGCTCAGGCGCGGGATCTATCAGCGCGGCCACCCGGTGGCCTACAGATGCGCGCCCTCCTGCGGAGGTGGGGCCGCGGGAGGATAACGATAACATGAGAGAGTTCGCCCGGTCGTTCTATAACAGCCCGGCATGGAAGAGCTGCAGGATGGCCTACGCCAAGAGCAGGCGCGGGCTGTGTGAACGCTGCCTGGAGCGCGGGATCGTGCGGCCGGGGGTGATCGTGCATCACCTGGTGCATGTCACGCCCGAGAATGTCGGCGACCCGGATGTGGTGCTCAACTGGGGGAACCTGCAGCTGGTCTGCCGGGACTGCCACGCAGAGCTGCACAGCGGCAGGGGAGACAGGAGATACACGATAGACGAGTTCGGCCGGGTGGATGTGATAGGCCCCCCTATCGCGAAAGGCAGTTAAGGGGTGCCGACACCGGCTGGGGTACAGAGGAAAAGCTGAGCACGAGAGAGACAGCGCGAGATGGGGCGAGATAAGCTGGAGGAGGGCGAGATGAAACGGAAAAACTACATCTACGCCTACTACCAGGGCATCAAGGACGGCTCCATCGTGGTGGGCCGCTGGGTGCGGCTGGTGTATGAGTACCTGGTGACGGGCCTTGAGAACAAGGCCTTTTCGTTTGACCAGAAGAAGGCCAACGCCGCCATCGAGTGGATCGAGGCGCACTGCTTCCACACCGAGGGCCCGCTGGCCCCTGGGCCGCTGCGGCTGGAGCTGTGGCAGAAGGCGCTGATCAGCGCGATCTTCGGCATCGTGGACGACAAGGGCAACCGGCAGTTCCGGGAGGTGCTGCTGGTGGTGGCCAGGAAGAACGGCAAGAGCCTGCTGGCCGCGGCGATCGCCGACTACATCTTCCGCGTGGACGGCGGCTACGGCTCCAAGGTGTACTGCCTGGCTCCGAAGCTGGACCAGGCGGACATCATCTACAACAACGTTTGGCACATGATCACGCTGGATCCCGAATGGCAGCAGGCCAAGGAGATCGCCAGCGAGAAAGACGAGCACAACAAAAAAATCAATGACGACAGCCTGCTGGCCAGGCACCGGCAGACCGATCTTTATATCCCGGGGATCAACGCCTCGTGCAAGAAGATCGCCTTCAGCGCGAAGAAGAGCGACGGCTTCAACCCGTCGCTTTGCGTTTGCGACGAGGTGGCGGCCTGGGAGGGCGACAAAGGCCTGAAACAGTACGAGGTCATGAAGAGCGGCATGGGCGCCCGGCCGGAGGGCCTGCTGCTGAGCTGTACGACCTCCGGCTATGTGAACGACTCGATCTACGACGAGCTGGTGAAGCGCGCCACCCGGTTTTTGCAGGGCGGCTCCAAGGAGAAGCGCCTGCTGCCGGTGATGTACATGATCGACGACCTGGACGCCTGGAACGACATCAACGAGCTGCGCAAGAGCATCCCCAACCTGGGCGTGAGCGTCTCCGTGGACTTCATGCTGGAGGAGATCGCCATCGCGGAGGGCTCGCTCTCCAAGAAGGCCGAGTTCATTGTCAAATATTGTTGCATCAAGCAGAACAGCAGCCTGGCCTGGCTGCCGGCGCAGACGGTGGAGAAGGCCTGCGGGGCGCCGCTCAACATGGAGGACTTCCGGAACACCTACTGCGTGGGCGGCATCGACCTGTCGCAGACGCGGGACCTGACGGCATGTCTGGCCGTGATCGAGCGCGAGGGCAGGCTGAACGTGTTCGCGCAGTTCTTCCTGCCGGCGGAGAAGATCGAGGAGGCCACGCAGCGGGACGGGGTGCCCTATAACATATACGTGCAGCGCGGGCTTTTGAAGCTGAGCGGCGACAACCTGATCGACTATCACGACTGTTTTGAGTGGTTCCGGATGCTGGTGGAGCAGTATCAGATCTTCCCGCTGCAGACCGGCTATGACCGGTACTGCGCGCAGTATCTGATCCAGGACATGAAGACCTACGGCTTCCACGTGGACGACGTGTTCCAGGGCGAGAACCTGTACAGCGTGATCCAGGAGACCGAGGGCCTGCTGGAGGACGGCAGGATCAACATCGGCGACAACGACCTTCTGAAGATCCACCTGCTGAACAGCGCCATCAAGATGAGTGTGGAGCGCGGGCGGGGCAAGCTGGTGAAGCTGACGCCCTCGGTGCACATCGACGGCGCGGCGGCGCTGCTGGACGCGATGTGCGTCCGGCAGAAATACTATTCCGAGATCGGCGAGCAGTTGAAAAACTGAGGTGAGAGACATGGGACTTTTTGATAAGCTCTTCGGCCGCATGCCGAAGCCGCGGGGCGATTATGGCGGGATGTTCCGGCTGCTGAACGGCTACACCCCGCGCTTTACTTCCTACAGCGGCGGCCTGTACGAGTCGGAGCTGGTGCGCAGCGCGATCAACATCCGCGCCACCCACGTGTCGAAGCTGCAGATCGAGTTTTCCGGCGCGGCCCGCCCGGATCTGCAGACACGGATGAAGCACGGACCGAACGCCTTCCAGACCTGGGGCCAGTTCCTGTACAGGCTGAGCACGATCCTGGACGCGCACAACACGGCCTTCATCATGCCGGTGTGGGACGAGTACGGGCGAATCAGCGGAATTTACGCGCCGCTGCCGGACCGCTGCGAGCTGATCCAGTATGGCGGGGTGCCCTACGTCCGCTATGAGTTCGCCTGGGGCGACAAGGCCTCGGTGGAGCTGGCCAGCTGCGGCATCATGACGCGGTTCCAGTACCGGAACGACCTGTTCGGCGAGGACAACCGGGCGTTGCTGCCCACGATGGAGCTGATTCACATCCAGAACCAGGGCATCGAGGAAGGCGTGAAGAGCGCGGCGACCTACCGGTTCATGGCGCAGCTGAGCAACTTCGCCAAGGCCGAGGACCTGAAGAAGGAGCGCCAGCGCTTCACGGAGGAGAACTTCAGCCGGGACGCCGAGGGCGGCGGGCTGCTGCTGTTCCCGAACACCTACACGAACGTGAAGCAGGTGGACGTGAAGCCCTGGGTGGTGGACGCTGACCAGGCGAAGGCCATCCGGGAGAACGTGTTCTACTACTTCGGCGTGAACGAGGACATCCTGACGAACAAGGCCTTCGGCGACGCCTGGGCGGCGTTCTACGAGGGCATGATCGAGCCCTTCGCCATCCAGCTGTCCGACGTGCTGACCAAGATGCTGTACACGCTGCGGGAGCAGAGCCAGGGCAACAAAGTGACGGCGACCACGAACCGGATCCAGTACATGACCAACGCCGACAAGCTGGCGGTGACGCGGGACTTCGCCGACCGCGGCATGGCGACGATCGACGAGCTGCGGGACATCTGGAACCTGCCGCCGCTGCCGAACGGGCTGGGGGCGAAGATCCCCATCCGCGGCGAGTACTACGACCTGGGCGAGAAGAAGCCCATCACACCAGTGAACGGAGGTAATGACGATGATTCCGAAGGAACTGCAGCGGAAGCTGAATGAGGGACGGCAGTACCGCGATATCGACGTGTCCCGCTTCGAGCGCCGCAGCGATGAGAACGGCGAGAAGGTCGTGGAGGGCTACGCCTCGGTATTCGACCAGCCCTATGAGCTGTGCCGGATCGCCTTTGAGGGCACGACCTACATCGTGCGCGAGCAGGTGGACAGCAGGGCCTTTGAGAGCTGCGATATGTCCGACGTGATCATGCAGTACAACCACGAGGGACGGGTGTTTGCCCGGACTTCCAACGGTACGCTGGAAGTGGCGCCGGACGCGACCGGCCTGCACATCCGCGCGAAGCTGGGCGGCACCGCGCTGGGCTGCCAGGTGTACGAGGAGATCGACGGCGGATACACCACCAAGATGAGCTTCGGCTTTACGGTTGGCGCGGACAAGCGCGACCGCACCGAGGAGCGGGACGAGGAGACCGGCCTGAGGACGATCACCATCCTGCGCACCATCACGCGCGTGTCTAAACTGTACGATGTCAGCGCCGTGAGCCTGCCGGCAAACGACGCTACTTCGATATCTGCCCGCAGCTTTGTCGACGGAGTGATCGAGGAGCTCAAGCAGGAGCAGCTTGCCGCTGAGAAGCGGGAGAGGCAGAAGAAGATCATCAGGGTGCTGTGCGCGCTCTGATCCACACAACGACAAGAGAGAAAGGAATACGACTATGGATTACAAGACCATGACCATTGAGGCCCTCGAGGCCCGCAAGGCTGCCATCGCTGTCGAAGTCGACCAGGACGGCGCCGATCTGGATGCGCTGCAGGCTGAGGCCCGCGCCATCAACGAGGAGCTGGAGACCCGCAAGGCCAACGAGGCCAAGCGCGTCGAGATCCGCAAGGCTGTCGCCGCCGGTGCCGGTACGGTGATCGCCACTGTGCCCGCCGTGGGCATGACCGAAGAGGAGCGTCGGGCGGCTGAGTTCGCCAAGAGCGGCCGCATGGAGATGCGCGCTCTGCTGTCCACCGGCAACATCGCCAAGCCCCAGAACGTGGGCGGCATCAACGAGCTGGCCGAGATCGGCTCCGGCATCGTGGACGACGTGCACGCTGTCGCGCTGACCGGCGTGGGCTCCTGGCAGGTGGCCTACAAGAAGACCGACGCCGCGGCTGCTGCCGTGACCGACGGTCAGGCTGTGGGCGGCACCGCGTCCACCTACGACTACGTGACCATCAACCCCGCCGAGTGGGGCGTGCTGGACGAGATCTCCAAGCAGGTGGCCAAGCTGACTCCTCTGGGCTATCAGCAGGCCATCGAGCGCAGCGCCCTGATCGCCCTGCGCAAGTTCGCCGCGGACAAGATCGTGGCGGCTGTCCAGGCGTCCACCCTGGCCGAGAAGCTGTACAGCAAGGCCCTGGACGCGAACTACCTGCGCAGCCTGCGCCTCGGCTTCCGGGCCATCGAGGGCCTGGGCAACATCGTGCTGTACATCAACCAGGCTGACCTGGCCACGCTGGGCAGCGTGCGCGGCACGAACGAGAAGCGCGCCTTGTACGACATCAAGTTCGACGACGGCGCCTCCACCTCCGGCACGATCCAGGAAGGCGGCATCTCCGTGCGCTTCCGCGTGCTGGACAGCCTGACCACCGGTGTCCAGCTGTTTGGCCAGCCCGGCGCTGTGGACATGCCCATGTGGGACAACTACGCGGTGGAGACCGACGAGGGCGGCGACTACTTCAAGCGCAACATGATCGGCATCCGCGGCCTGCAGACCGCCAACGCCGACCTGGTGGCCTGGCACGGCATGCAGATCGTGAACCAGGCCGCTGCTGCTCAGGGTTAAGCTGCGAGCGACGGGGAGGGACGGAGCGTCCCTCCCTGACTTTTGAAAGGGGGTGACGGCTATGCTGGAAGCCGTACGCAAGGCGCTGCGGATCAAGACCACGGCCTACGACTCCGAGCTTGAGCAGCTGATCCTCGCGGCCCAGCTGGACCTGGGTGTGGCTGGTGTGGTGCTCGAGAGTAACATCATGCTGGACGCGCTGGTGCAGCTCGCCGTGATCACCTACTGCAAGATGCACTTCGGACAGCCGGATGACTACGACCGGCTGAAGCGCTCCTATGACGAGCAAAAGGCACAGCTGGCCACCTGCACCGGCTACACCGACTGGATGGACGGGGAGTGACAACATGAGCAGATGGAGCGTGGTCGATCTCGTCCAGGAATCGACCCGGGCCCACGGCGTGCATGACAGCGTCCCCGAGACGACGCGCCGGCTGGACTGCCTGGTGAAGAGCGTCACCCGGTCGGAGTTTTACAGCGCCCTGACGGTGGGAGTGAGGCCCGAGGTCGTCATCAAGCTGACGCTCGCGGAGGACTACGAGAACGAGCGCCAGGCCGATTTCGAGGGGACGCGGTACGAGGTGCTGCGGACCTATGGGACCGACGACGGCGGGATCGAGCTGATCCTGGAAAGGGCGGATGGACGATGAGCAACATGATCGACCGGTTGATCGACCGCCTGAACGAGATCGAGGGCATCGAGTTCGTCCGGGACGCCTGGATCAACGACGAGTCCGTCACCCACGGCGTGGTGGCGATGACCGGCGAGGCATCCGGCTGCTGGGCGGACGGGCGCATGGTGGACCAGGCTTTTCGTCTGCGGCTCGCCATCTACGTGAAGGACGGCGAGGACGGCTGGCTGGACGCTGTGCAGGCCGTGCTGGACGATGAGGACATCGCCTACACCCTGCCAAACCGGAGCTACCTGTACGACGCGGACACCGTGGAGTGGGAGTGGACTTGCACCCTCTACGGGCCGCTGGAGGTGGACGATGGCGAGGATGGAGATTGACGGCTTCGACGCGCTGGACCGGCAGCTCGAGAGCCTGCTGGACCGGAAGAACGTGCGCCGGATCGTGGAGGCAGGCGCCCGGAAGGACGCTGAGATGATGCGAGCTGACATCACCGCCGCGACCCACATGCGCACCGGCAGCATGCTGGAGAATGTGCGCCCGGCTGAGTACCATGAGTTCATGGGCGGCGGCGAGATGAGCGTCTATCCCCAGGGGACCGACCGCAAGGGCGTGGGCAACGCGCTGAAGGCGTTCGTCATCAACTACGGCCGGGGCGGACGGCGCACGCCGCACATGGGCGACAAGTTCATCACCGGCAAGCTGGCGCAGACGGAGACGGCCGTGCAGGCGGCCATGCAGGCAGAGAGCGACCGCATATTGGCGGAGATCAACAAGTAAACGGAGGAATGAGATTATGGCGAGAATTGGGCTCAAGGGCCTGACCTACGCGAAGATGGCCAGTGGCGGCGACGGCACCGCCGTCACCTACACCGGCGGCAAGCAGAAGGCGGACCTGATGGTTCGGGCGAACGTGCGCTATGAGCGCGACAACGCCAAGCAGTACGCGGACGACCACGCGGTGGAGAGCGTGAACGGCATCACCGGCGGCACGGTGGAGCTGGAGACGGCGAGCCTGCCGGACGAGGTGACCAGCGACCTGATGGGCTATGAGCTCACCAGCGGCGAGATGGCCATCACCGGCGACGAGGCGCCCTACAGCGGCATCGGCTACTACACCTGCGAGATCTTCCACGGCGTGAAGAGCTACAAGAGCTACTGGTGCTACAAGACCCAGCCCGGCATGACCGAGGACAACGCCGAGACCAAGGGCCAGAGCACCACCTTCCAGAACTCGAAAATCACGGCCGATCTGCTGGGCGTGGTGCAGAGCGAGGGCGGCAAGGTGGACTTCGTGATCACGAAGACCCACACCACCGAGGCGGCGGCCATTGCCTGGCTGAAGGGCAAGGCGAACATTTCGACCTGACACAAGGGGCGGGAAACCGCCCCCTTTTGACCGATTTTGGGAGGGGAACATGGCAAAGGTCATCATCAACGGCAGGGTCTACGGGATCCGCTACGACCTGAGCGCGCAGGAGCGCGTGGAGGAGGAGTTCGGGGACCTGAAAACCGCGTTCGCCAAAATGAAGAAGACCGCCAGCGAGCGGGAGGCCCTGGACGCCGTGAAGAAGATGTTCGTCATCATGGCGAATTGCGAGCGGGATTTCAGGGGCGAGCCGGAGGACGTGACCGCGGAGGCGCTGAAACACGCGCCGATGTCGGTGATCTCGCAGCTGGGCGCGGCCATCGTGGACGCGATCCAGGAGAGCATGCGGGTGGAGACGGCGAACAGCGGCCCGGCGGACGACGAGGTGCACGACGGCTTTCTTGAGGAGCTGGACGCAAAAAACGGGAAGACCGGCGGTTGACACGCGCCCGTGAATACTACGGGTACGCGCTGATCGCCGGTATCAGCGTGAGCGAGGCCCGGCACATGCTGCCGGGATTTATCATGGACATGTATAAGCTGCGGGCGGAGCACGACGCCAGGCTGGCGGGGGCGAAGATCGCCCGGAGGATCGGACTGTGAGGTGACGGGGATGGCAGGCAAGGAGATCAAACAGACCATACGTCTGGACGGCGAGCGGGAATACTCCCAGGCCATCCGGGAGGCCCAGCGCAACCTGCGCACGCTGCGCAGCGAGTTGAAGGCCGAGACCGCCGAGTTGGGCGCGAACGCCACGGCCCAGCAGAAGAACGAGGCCCGGGCCAAGAGCCTGAAGGCACAGATCGCCGAGCAGGAGAAGGTGGTCGAGACCCTGAAAAAGGCCCTGGCCGAGGCCAAGCGCGACTACTCGGACAATGAGGACGTGGTCCAGAAGTGGGAGCAGAAGCTGAACGACGCCCGAACCACGCTGGCCAACATGCAGAACGGGCTCTCCGAGACGGAGAACGCCATGCGCGGCGCCAGCGACGCCACCGCCGAGGGCGTGACGGCGACCAAGAGCTTCGCCGACGCGCTGGGCAGCATCGCCAGCGCCGGGGAGAGCGTTTCCGGGGCCATCGAGGGCATCTTCACGGACATGATCTCCGGCGTGCGGGACGCGGTGGTGGAGCTGTGGGAGCTGATCGGCGACACCGCCTCCAAGGCCAATAGCTGGAGCGACATTGCCGGCTATTGGAACACTGACACAGGCACTATCGAAAAGTACGCCCGCGCGGTAAAGGCGACGCACGACGAGTTTTCCGATCTGGAGAACGTCGTCACCCGCCTGGTGCTGGGTGGCAAG
Organism: uncultured Eubacteriales bacterium; assembly: GCA_902765395.1. Lineage (GTDB taxonomy): Bacteria > Bacillota > Clostridia > Christensenellales > Aristaeellaceae > UBA2862. The sequence goes on along the minus strand of CACWZP010000004.1, from coordinate 255,131 downwards.
AACAAAGAGATCACCGAGATGCTTGGCATCAGCGACGAGAACTACACGGACCAGTGGGACTACGCCATGGCTGTGATGGATCAGATCAGCGAGCTGAGCAAGAGCGGCAACCTGCCGGAGAACCTTTGGGAAACGATTTTCGGTGAGAGGCGAGCCACCAAGGCAATGGACCTGGTGAACGACTGGGATAAGATCCAGGCGAAACTGCCCACCTACGACGCCAACAACGGCGGCTTCGGCATGGGCACCGAGAGAACGGGTTTTATGAGCGACCTGGCGGAGCAGATCGACGACGTTGAACAAAAGTATGTCGCCCTGAAGGATCAGTTTGCTGCAGGGCTGGGCGTGATCGCTGCCGACCTGCTGGTGAACGTCTCCGGCGGCCTGGACGCGCTGAACGAGTATTTCAACGCGGACAGCGAGGCCGAGCGGGAGGCGGCGCTCGAGAAGTTCCGCGAGAACATCACCGAGTTCTTCCGCAAAGTTGGCGAGGCCATCCGCGTGGCGCTGGAGCAGCTGGGCCAGGTGGGCGACGAGCTGAGCAAGAGCGACGACCCGGTGGTGTCCGCCATCGGCAACCTGATGAAGAAGATGACGGACGCGCTGCAGTGGATGGTAGACAATCAGGACGCGGTGAAGGGCGCATTCGAGGCGATCTTCGGCGTGTGGTTCCTGGCCAAGCTGGCCATGATCGGCGGGAAGCTGTCGGGCATCGTGGCCCAGATCGAGGTGATCAAGGCCTTCAAGGGCTGGAGTGCCGGCGGCGCTGCGGCCTCCGGAGCCGGGAACGCAGCGGCAGAGGGCGCGGCGGCCAGTGGCGGCGGCTTCTGGGCAGGACTGAAGGCTTTACCCATGTCCGCAGGCATGGCCGGCGGCGCGGGGACGCTGCTGCCGATCGCGGCGCTGCTGGCGGGCGGCATCGGTGGCGCGAAGATGATCCAGGCCAACCTGGACGATGAGCAGTTGAACGCCGTATACGGCCAGGGCGGCGGCGAGGGCGGAATGCTGGGCACCATGTCCGAGGAGAGCTGGCAGCGGGCGTTTGAGTACTACAGGATCTTCAGCGACGCCGAGCAGACCGGCACCGAGGCGGCCTTCGACGCCCGTGACAGACTGTTTGAGAGCCTGGAGAGCGACGGGATCGACCTGTCCGAGCAGGCCGTGAGCCTGCTGGAGAGCGTGTTCGAGAACAGACTGAACGAGACCGACCCGGACGGCATGATCGCGGCCATCGAGCAGCGCTACCCGAGGTTTTTCGAGGAGGACGCCACCTGGACGGACGCGGCCACTGCCGTGAACGACACCCTTGACCGGCTGGCGGGCACGAATCAGAACGGCAGCCAGACCGGGCTGTCCAGCGAGGACGCGGGATTCTTCAAGGGCTTACCGGGTCTGATGCGCCAGGCGCTGCTGAACAGGATCAGCGGCATCGAGGTGGTCATGGACGGTGTGAAGGTGGGACACCTGGTGGCGCCCACCGTGAGCAGGGACATCGGGCAGTCTGTGGGATAAGGATGTGATTACATGATTTTGAGGCACCGCGTGGCGCTGAACGGCGCGCAGCTGGACGAACTGGACGAGCGGATCATCGTGGCCGGCATCGACGAGCAGCCCGGGCGGGAGACGCTGAGCGCTGTGTCCCGCTTCGGCGGCTCCGGCCAGCGGGTGACCACCCGGCACCGGGACAGCCTGGACGTGGTGGTGCGCTTCGGATTGCGCATCAAGCCCCGGGACCTGGCGGGCCGGGAAGAACTCTTTGAGAAGGTGGTCGCCTGGGCGATGGGCGGCGGCTGGCTGACCGTGAACTACAAGCCCGACCGCAGGCTGTATGTGACCTGCGCCCAGCTGCCCGCGGCGGGGGACATGGTGGAGTGGACGAATGAGTACGCCATCACCTTCCGGGCCTACGGCGTGCCCTGGTGGCAGCAGGAGACGCCCGTGAGCGTGGACGTGCCCAGCACGAGGCAGGCGTCGAGGGTCATAAAGGTGGCCGGGAGCGCGGACACGGTGCTGGACGTGACGTTCACGAACCTGTCCGGCATGGAGATCGCCAGCGCGACCATCCGCGCGGGCGGCAGCCGGTTCGACCTTGAGAACCTGCACCTGGCGGCGAATGAAACGCTGATGATCGACCACACCGTGGACGGCCTGCTGCGCATCCGCATACAGTCGGCCTCCGGGGCGTGGCGCAGCGCCATGAGCTGCCGCACGGAGGAGAGCAGCGACGACCTGACCGTCAGCCCCGGCGACGTGACCGTGAACTTCGCGGCCCAGCGCGCCGGGCGGCTGACCGTCAGCTGCTGCGGGAGGTTCGCATGATACTACTCAACGGGCACACCCTGACGCCCAAAACCCGGTTCACGCCGGAGACCATGCCCCTGACGCTCGTGGACGCGGGCGTGTCCACCGCCTCGATCACCGTGGGGCCGGAGGCGCCGGAGATCAAGATCGACGACTGGCTTAAGGACGACACCGAGCCGGGGAAGGGCATCGTCTGGCGCGTGAAGGGCGTGGACACGGCCTTTGAGACGAACACCCGCACCATCCAGCTGGAGCACGTGATCGCCACGCTGAAGGACGCGCTGCTGTTCGGGGAGATCTCCACCAAGACGCTGGGCGGCGGCAGCACCGTGAGCGCGAAGAAGGCGGCACAGTACGTGCTGGGGAAACAATCCATCTGGACGCTGGGGGACTTCGAGTTTTCCCGGTCGCTGCCCTACACGTTCAGCAACGTGACGGTTTACGCGGCGCTGGAGACCATCTGCGGGACGCTCACCGACTGGCGGTGGGAGTACGACCTGACGGCGCTGCCCTTCAGGCTGCACGTGCGGAAGATCTCCACGGCGGTGGGCTGCGAGATGCGCAGCGGGCGAAACCTGTTGACGCTGCGGCGCACGGTGGACCGTTCGGGCATGTACACGCGGTTTTACCCTGTGGGCGCCCGGAACATGCACATCAGCGGGAACTACGTAAGCAAGAACGAGAACCTTTACGGCGTGGTGGCCAAGACCGAGACCGATCAGAGCATCACCAAGAAGGAGATGTTGAAGGCTTGGGCGGAGGACAAGCTGGCCAGGCACGCGGAGCCGCTGGTGACGGTGACGATCTCCGGGCTGGAGCTGAGCGAGGCCACCGGGGAGCCGCTGGACCACATAAGGCTGGGGCTCACCTGCCGGGTGCCGCTGCCGGAGTACGGCACGACGATCCTGGAGCGGGTGACGCGGCTCAACTGGTCGGACAAGCTGCGGGAGCCGGAGCGGGTGAGCGTGACGCTGGCGAACCAGCTGAACGACGTGGCGAACATCATCCGGCAGCTGTCCAGCTCCGGCAGCCGCAACAGCGCCGGCGGCGCGGCGGCCCAGGAGGAGGACCACGCCTGGATCGTGGACACCGCGGATCACGTGGGCATGGTGGCCGAGGCCGTGGCCGGAGAGGGCGCAGCGGAGGACTGGAGCCGGGTCTCCTCCATCATGGTGGACGGCCAGGGCATCCACCAGCGGGTGACGAAGACCGAGAATGACCTGGTGGTGGCGGAGGCCCGAATCGACATGAACGAGCAGGCCATCACGCTGGAGGCCACCCGGGCCACCGAGGCGGAGGGCAGCCTGTCGGGGCGGATCACCGTGGAGGCCGGGCGCATCACAACGGAGGTGACGCGGGCCAAAGGGGCCGAGAGCACGCTGTCGGGCCGCATCACCGTGGAGGCCGAACGGATCACAACGGAGGTGACCCGGGCCACCGAGGCGGAGGACACGCTGTCCGGGCGGATCACCGTGGAGGCGGGGCGCATCACATCCGAGGTGACGAGAGCCACCGCGGCCGAGAACAGCCTGTCCAGCCGCATCACCCAGACCGATGAAAGCATCACGGCGGAGGTGACAAGGGCCGGGGCGGCCGAGGCCAGCCTGTCGGGCCGCATCACCGTGAACTCCGACAAGGTGAGCCTGGTGGTGAAGGAAACCTCCGGCGGCGGATACGTGGTGGACAGCGCCCAGATCGTGGCGGGCATCAACAGGCAGACCGGAAGCTATGTGAAGATCAAGGCCAAGACCATCGACCTGGACGGCTATGTGACGGCCAGCGAGCTGAGCGCCACCAACGCGACCATTGACAACCTGAAAAACGGCACGACGCAGGCTTCGCACCTGGACGGCTCTCTGGTGACGGGCACGACGGTGACGGCCAGGAACACCCTGAACGCGAACACGAATTTCAATTTCAAGAACCATGCGATCAGCTTCAAGACGATCACGATTGACGGCACGACCTATCACCTGATGGGCTACACCTGATAAACGGGAGGCAAACATGAAGGGGAAGATCGGCGGCATCTACAAGGCGCTGCAGGAGCTGGACGTGAAGCCCACGCCGGGCAACGCGCGGATCCTCACGGCGGTGTTCAACACGCTGGAGGAGATCTACAGGGAAATGGAGGAATCGGAAAATGGACGGGCGGAGCCTGATATTGAACCCGGGGCCGAGCCAGATCGAGCTGCCGGGCAGTGAAGCCGGATACGCCGAGGGCGTGCTCTGGCTGTACATCAAGGGACAGACCCTGGCGCAGGCGTTTGCGTTTTTGAGCGATCCGGCCAACACGGCTGTGATCCGGTACGAGTACGGCGAGATGGTGGACGTGTTCGAGGGCTTCACGCATCTCACCACCCTGATGGAACGTGACGGCGAGGTGTCGGCGGCCCTGAAGAAGGAGGCAGAGCATGTTTAAGATCGAAAACGGCACGATCACGCTGAGCCGGGGCGACACCGCGTCCTTCACCGTGACGGCCAGCGGCCACACCTTTGACGCCGAGGACCGGGCGCTGTTCACATTGAAAGACAGCACGGGCGAGGTGGTGCTGGAGCGGGTGTACGCGCTGGACACGGAGCTGGGCAACGGGGTGTTCCTGGTGCAGCTGAGCAACAGCGACACCGACCAGCTGGCCGTGGGGGCCTACAGCTGGGACGTGCGGTATGTGCTGGGGCCCTACTACGACGACGCGGGGCGGATCGTGGACGGCGACCAGGTGATCACGCCGAAGACGCCCCAGGGCATGACGCTGATCGCCACCGTCGGCGAGGTTTGACTTTGCGACTGAATACGAGAACGGAGGAATGACAAATGCCTGACACGATCCCGAACATCGATTTTGAGATCAACCCGGCGGACGTGGTGACGGTGCCCATCGACAAGACGCTGAGCATCGAGGGCGAGGCCGCGGACGCCAAGGCCGTGGGCGACGCCCTGGCCAACAAGGCGGACAAGAGCGAGATCGCCACCGCCATCAAGGTGGACGGCCAAGGCGCGGACGCCCAGGGCGAGATCGTGCTGCTGGCGGGGCACATCCCCATGGACGGCAGCGCCAGCCCGAGGACCGTGGGCCAGGAGATCGCGAGCCTGAAGGGCCGCACCGGCGCGGACATCCCGGTGAGCGGCGAGGCCGGCGCGCCCACCATCGCCGAGGCGGTGGCTGAGATCGACAGCGGCGTGACCGTCTCCGGCGGCGCGATGGCCATGAACGGCAGCGTGACCGACGACACCACCGAGGTGGATGCGCTGAGCGTGGGCGGCGACACCCTGCCCCTGAGGGACAGCGGCGCGGTGCGCACCGTGAACGGCATCCAGAGGGACGCCAACGGCAACGTGCGCATCACCAACGTGGAGACCGCCAACAACCTGGTGGCCGACGACGCCCAGAGCAACCTGGGCACCTTCGCCATACGCTCCAGCGGCGGCACCACCTCCGTGGCCAACGGCAGCGCCTGGCTGGCCCGGCTGCGCGGGCACATGGAGCACACCGGCGTGGTGCAGGAGGTGCTGGACTGCCAGGTGAACGCCGCGGCCCGGGCGGAGGGGGAGAGCCCCATCACCGCCACGGTGGACGCCGATGCGTTCAAGGCCGTCATCACCGAGAGCGAGGTCATCACCCTGGCCTACACCACCGAGTGGAGCGCGAACCCGGAGCTGATCGGCGTGACCGTGACCGGCACGCCGGTGAACGGCGACGAGATCGTGATCACCTACGTCAAGGCCGACCGCGGCACCATCACCCCGGCCACGCCCACGTCCTTCCGCGCCACCGGCTGGAACCTGTACAGCCACGCCAGCGGCTACGCCCGGGTGGTCAAGTACTCCACCGAGTACGGCTTCCGCGTGGAGGGCGCCTACACCAGCCTGGCCTGGAGCGAGACGCTGAACGGCGCGCGGCAGGCCATCACCCCGGCGGGCGGCAACTTCAACATCCCCGGCGACGGCTACGTGTGGGTGACCGGCGGCAACGCCACCAGCACCTGCATCTACATGACCTGGAGCAACTGGACGGACGGCCACGAGGGCAGCTTCGCCGCCTATTCCGAGAGCGTGATCAACCTGTCCAGCCTGATGAGCCAGCACTTCCCGGACGGCCTGCTGGCGGTGGGCGCGGTGGCGGACGAGATCGACTTCTCCTTGCAGACGGCGACCTCGAACATCGAGGTGATGGCCTACAGCGAGGAGGCCATCGCGGAGCTGGAGGCCGAGGGCCGCGCCTACGAGGCGGACACGGACACCATCTACGCCGTGCGGCAGACGCCGCAGGTGACGGCCATCCAGATCGCTGGCCAGTACACGGTAAACGACCACGGCCTGGAGTTCTTCGGCGGCACGGACGTGAGCGTGGAGGCGCTGATCCTGTACGGCCAGAACCTGCGGGACAAGCTGCGCACCGACGTGCTGACCATCAGCCAGCAGCAGCTGACCAGCGCCCAGCAGGCGCAGGTGCAGGCGAACCTGAACGTGTACGGGAAGGGCGACACCTACTCCAAGACCGAGACGGACGCCGCTATTGCACAGAGTACGGCGAGTATTTTACCGTTGAGCATTGAAAATGGAGGCACTGGTGCAACTACAGCTTCGGGGGCAAGAACTGCACTTGGTATATCTTTTGCAACCCCTAAGATGAATTTTACGGCCAGTACGAATGGTGCTTATTGTGACTATGATTTTGGAAAATCGGTTTATGTGCTTTCGGCCTCTGTCCTCACAAACCGAACCACAAAAATCATAGCCTACTCAAGAGTATCTGGGTTTAGTAGATGGAGCTTTTTGCTTGATACTACAACCGCGACTAATGACGTAAATGTGGATTTAGTTTACATTACATTGTAACCCGTATGTTGAACAACCGGCACAAGCTCCGCCCGGGGCTTGTGCCTTGATTTGGAGGTGATGCCCATGGTCTGCGACGTGGCCAAATACCAGGGCAAGATCGACTGGGACGCGCTGGCCCCGGCGATAGAGGATGGATATGTGGCCATCAAGGCCAGCGGCAAGTATGCCAACGGGGCCGACCCGCAGTACGCCCGCAACGTGGAGGGAGCCGTCAGCCACGGCGTGCCCTTCCACGTGTTCCACTTCCTCTATTGCCTGACCGAGGCCGAGGCGCGACGCGACGCCGGGCTGTTCTTCCGCACCGTGCAGGTGGTGGGTCACTGGCCGCTGTTCTGGGCGCTGGACTGCGAAGCCGGCTGGGGCATCCCGGCCAAGCAGGCGCGGCCCGTGGCCGAGGCCTTCGAGGTGGAGCTGCGGCGGCTGGCGCGGGAGAGCGGGCCGGGGGAGATCCGCGTGGGGCTGTACATCGGGCACAACGTGTATAAGTCTTACGCGCTGGACTACGGGCGCTATGACTACGTGTGGATCCCGCGCTACGGCGACAACGACGGCACCCAGGCAGGCAGCAAGCGCCCGGACTTCCCTTGCGACGTGTGGCAGTACACCGACAAGGGCCGGCTGCCGGGGATCAGCGGGGACGTGGATCTGAATATGCTCATCGGCGACAAGCCGATGGAGTTCTTCACGGGCAAGGCCGAACAGAAGAAGGAGGGAGACACGATGTTCACGGGCAAGCAGCTCGCCGAGTTTTGCGAGCAGGTCTACAAGGCCGGGTGGGTCTACTGGTACGGCACCTATGGCAACCCCTGCACCACCAGCCTGTACAACAGCAAGAAGAAGCAGTACCCGGCGCACTACACCGCCGACCGGGCCAGCGGCTACAAGAAGGATATCGACGGCAAGAAGACCTGCGCGGACTGCGTGGGCATGATCAAGGCGTTCTTCTGGAAGGGCGGCGACCTGGCGGCGAAGCCCGTCTACCGCGCCAACAACTGCCCGGACGTGAGCGCCAACGGCATGATCAAGCTGTGCAAGCAGACCGGGCCCATCAAAACGATTCCCGACGAGCCGGGCCTGGTGGTCTGGAAGGACGGGCACATCGGCGTCTACGTGGGCGGCGGCTACACCGTCGAGATGAAGGGATTCGCATATGATTGCAAGCGCGTGAAGGTCACCTCCGGGCCCTGGACGAAGTGGGGCAGGCTGCCGGCGACCATGATCTCCTACGACCCCGCGCCCGAGCCGAAGCCGGAGCCCCAGGGCCTGCGCCGGGGCGACTACGGCACCGCGGTGCGGGCCATGCAGGAGGCGCTTCTGCGGTGGGACGCCAAGTGCCTGCCCAAGTACGGCCCTGACGGAGACTTCGGCGCGGAGACGGAGGGCGCCGTGAAGGCCTTCCAGGCGGCCGCGGGGCTGCCCGTGACGGGCGTCTATGACGAGGCCACCAGGGCGAAGCTGACCGGCACGCAGCCCGTCCAGCGCCACGACGTGACGGTCACAGGCGACTCCGTGAACGTGCGCAGCGGCCCCGGCACCAGCGGCACGCGCATCCTGGCCGTGGTCCACAAGGGCGACCGGCTGCCCTGGCAGGGCGAGGACCGCATCGTGGACGGCACGGCCTGGCACCTCGTCGAGTTTGAGAGCGAGAACGCCTGGATCTCCGGGAAGTTCTCGAAGGTGTGCTGACCATGGACGTGACGAGAGCGATCCAGATCGCCGTCGCGCGGGCGGACCTGATCGTCTGCGCGGCGGTCTGGTACGGCAGGATCGTGCTGCCCGGGCTGCTGCTTGTCGGCGCCTGGCTGCTGGCGGGGGAGGTGAGGACATGGAGAACATAACCTTTGCCCAGCTCGCCGGACTGGCCGCGCTGGTGCTGGTGCTTGTGGGCGCGTACAACACCATCATGAACGCCGTGAAGACCTACCGCGAGGAGAAAAAGAGAAAGGACCAACCGGTGAACAGCTTGGAGAGCAAGGTAAACGAGCACGAGGAGAAGCTGAAGAAGGACCACGAGAGGCTGAACGAGCTGGAGGAGGCCAACCGCATCCAGATGCGCGCGCTGATGGCGATGCTGCACCACGAGATCGACGGAAACTCGGTCGACGGCTTGAAGAAATCATACGACGAGATCCAGCAATACCTGATCGACAAATAGGAGGCATCGATATGCTGAGCAACAAGGTTTACGATATCCTGAAGTGGATCGCCCTGATCGCGCTGGACGCGCTGGGGCTGCTGTACAAGACGCTGGCGGCCATCTGGGGCTGGTCCTTCGGCGACGAGGTGCTGGCCACCTGCACGGCCCTGTCGCTGTGCCTGGGCACGCTGCTGGGAATCAGTACGGCGAAGTACAACAAGAGCCTCGAACCGCCCGATGAGGCGGAGGGGTGACAAACAAATCCCGCGTGGGCTGCGTGCCTGCGCGGGTGTTTTTTGTTTAAAAGTTGCATCAAAGTTGCATCGGTTTTCCGGGGGCCTGTCAACCAGGCAAAAGAAAAACCCCGAAAACCTCGTGTTTTCAGGGCTTTTCAGGTGGCGGACCCTAAGGGATTCGAACCCCTGACCTTCTGGTCCGTAGCCAGACGCTCTATCCAGCTGAGCTAAGGGACCACAGCTTCGCTCTCGCAAAGCGCTTAATTATAATACACCTGTCCGGGGCATTTGTCAAGGCCCGGGATTGTAAAATATCGCAGGGAGAAATGTTGCGGGATGGTTTTCCCGGCCCAATTGAAACCGGAAAGTGAGATAAGGAACCGTCCCCTCATCTCATTTTACCACAGCACCTGCCGGTCGAATTCGCCGCCCTCCAGATCCTTCCAGGTCATCACGCCGCCCTCCAGCACGCAATAGCTGTGGGGCGTGCCGTTCTTGGGGATGGACACGGAGCCGGGGTTCAGGTAGGTAAAGGTCTCGTGGCGGCGGCAGCCGGGCACGTGGGTGTGGCCGCAGAGCAGGAAGTCGCCGGGCATCAGCGGCGGGGGATTGTCCTCGCCGTGGACGTGGCCGTGGGTGGCGTAGAGGGCGTGCCCGTCGACGAGCAGGGCCATGTAGTCCGCCATCACCGGGAAGGACAGCACCATCTGGTCCACCTCGGCCTCGCAGTTGCCCCGCACGCACAAAAGGTGGGGCGCCACGTCGTTCAGCATGGCGATGACCCGCTTGGGCGCGTAATCCTCCGGCAGGTCGTTCCTGGGGCCGTGGTACAGCAAATCGCCCAGCAATACCAGCCGGTCCGGCGCCTCCGCCCGCCAGGCTTCAAGCATCCTTTCGCACCACTTGGCGGAGCCGTGGATGTCCGACGCGATCATCAGCTTCATGGGATTCGCTCCTTGTCACAATTTTCGATCCAATCCATCATACCATTTTTCCGGCGGCAGCGCAAGCGGCATTCGTGGTTTCAAAAACCATGTCATGTTGTGGGGATGACCGCACTGTATTAAAACTCGGTTATTTTCGGGGACAAAACGGGTCAAATTTGGGAATAAAGGTGCTTTCACGCTGGATAATTCAACATTGTTGTGATAACATAAGACGATTTATGCGTTCACACCCGCGCAGCGCGCGGCATACCGACCACGGAGGGGGAGCCACAATGGCAGAGCTGAAGAAAAAGAAGCGGCGTGGGGACCGCTTTGACGCCACGCTGGTGCGGGACATCGATCCGCTGCACTGGTTTATGCCCTACCTGTACCCGAACCGCGCCGACAACGAGGCGTTCGTCCGGGAGGAGTTCGACCTGACCAACCTGGAGGCCTTCCTGGAGAAGAAGAACCAGGGCCTGGACCACGGCCACCGCTACACCATCTTCCACGCGGTGTGCGCGGCGGTGGTGAAGGCCGTTACGCTGCGCCCCAAGATGAACCGCTTCATCCAGGGCCGCCGGCTGTACCAGCGCGACGAGCTGAGCCTGGGCTTCGTGGTGAAGAAGCAGTTCAAGGACAACGGCGAGGAGGGCCTGGCCTTCATCAAGTTCCCGGAGGACACCACCATCGACAGCCTGCACGAGCGCATTATGAAGGAGATCTTCGAGTGCCGCCGGGACGACGCGATGGACAACTCCACCAAGGGCATGGAGTTTTTCACCCACCTGCCGCGCTGGCTGATGCGCATCGTGATGTGGGGCCTGCATCGGCTGGACTTCTACGGCCGGGTGCCCTATGATCTCATCAAGGCCGATCCCAACTATGCCAGCGTGTTCCTGACCAACCTGGGCAGCATCCAGCTGAACGCCGGCTATCACCACCTGAGCAACTGGGGCACCACGTCCGTGTTCGTCATCATCGGCGAAAAGACCCAGAAGCCCGTGTTCCACGAGGACGGCACCTATGAGCTGCACGACATACTGCCCATCGGCATCACGCTGGACGAGCGCATTGCCGACGGCTACTACTACGCCAAGACCGTCCGACTGATCAAGAAGCTGATCGAGACGCCCGAGCTGCTTGATATTCCCGCCAATGAGGAGGTTGAATACTGATGTCTACCGTCAAAACCCCTTGGGAGCCCTGGATGGGCCAGGTTCCCATGCATCTGGACTACTTCCAGGGCACCATGGCCGAGGCCGTGGAGCGCATGGGCGAAAAGTACGCCAATTTCGACGCCTATGAATTCATGGGCAGCCACGTGAGCTATGAAAAGCTGGTGGAGCAGATCCACGAGTGCGCCAGGGCCCTGCGGGCCATCGGCATCAAGGAGGGCGACAAGGTCACCATCTGCATGCCCAACGCGCCCCAGACCGTGGTGATGTTCTACGCGGTGAACATGGTTGGCGCCATTGCCAACATGGTGCACCCGCTGTCCGCCGAGGGCGAGATCGAGTTCTACCTGAACGACTCGGAGTCCGTGGCGGCGCTGACGCTGGACCAGTTCTACGGCAAGTTCGCCAGCATCCGCAAAAACACCCCCTGCCTGAAGCATCTGATCATCGCCACCGTGAAGGACGCGCTGAAGCCCATCATGAAGATCGGCTATGCGCTGACCCAGGGCCGCAAGATCCCGAAGATCCCCAAGGACGCGGACGTGCTCCTGTGGAAGGACTTCATCGCCGGCGGCAAGTCCTTCGCCGACGAAGCGCGCGTGCCCCGCGAAGCCAATGCGCCGGCCGTGATCCTGTATTCCGGCGGCACCACCGGCATCACCAAGGGCATCCTGCTGAGCAACCTGAACTTCAACGCCCTGGCGGCGCAGATCATCGCCACCAACCCGATCTATGACGAGGGCGACAAGATGCTGGCCATCATGCCCATGTTCCACGGTTTCGGCCTGGGCGTGTCCATCCACTCCATGCTGGCCAACGGCGGCTGCTGTATCCTGGTGCCGCGGTTCACGCCCCAGACCTATGCCGAGCTGCTGCGCAAGCACAAGCCCAACTTCATCGCGGGCGTGCCCACGCTGTACGAGGCGCTGCTGCGCATCCCGAATCTGGACGACCTGGATCTCAGCTGCCTGAAGGGCGTGTTCTCCGGCGGCGACAGCCTGCCCGTGGAGCTCAAAAAGCGCTTTGACAAGTTCCTGAAGGACCACGGCGCGAAGATCGAGGTGCGCGAGGGCTACGGCACCACCGAGTGCGTCACCGCCAGCTGCCTGACCCCCCTGACCAAGGCCAAGGAGGGCTCCATCGGCATCCCCTTCCCGGACACCTACTACAAGATCGTGAAGGTGGGCACGGAGGAGGAGGTGCCCTACGGCGAGGAGGGCGAGATCTGCCTGTCCGGCCCCACGGTGATGCTGGAGTACGTGAAGCATCCCCAGGAGACCGCCCAGACCCGGCGCGTCCACGCCGACGGCATGACCTGGATCCACACCGGCGACCTGGGCGTGATGGACGACGAGGGCTTCATCTACTTCCGCCAGCGCATCAAGCGCATGATCGTCACCAGCGGCTACAACGTGTATCCGTCCCAGATCGAGAACATTCTCGATGCCCACGAAGCGGTGCACCTCAGCTGCGTCATCGGCGTGCGCGACCCCTACAAGATGCAGAAGGTCAAGGCCTTTGTGGTGCTGAAGCCCGGCTTCGAGCCCTCAGACACCACCCGCGACATGCTGATGGACTACTGCCGCAAGCACATCGCCAAGTATGCCATGCCTTATGACATCGAGTTCCGCGACGACCTGCCCAAGACCCTGGTGGGCAAGGTGGCCTATCGCGTGCTCGAGGAGGAGATGGAGAAGTCCGCGCCCGACGCCGTGCCCGCGCAGGCGTAAGGGGAGAGGAAAAACGGGGACGCCGCATATGCGGCGTCCCCGTCTTATATTCCCTTTCCGTTTTCTTTTATTCAAAGTCCAACAGCTTGTGCGGCGGAATCTCCAGCGCCTGGCTGATTCTGAACAGCGTGTCCAGCGAAATGGCCTTGTTGATGTTAACGGCTTCGATCTGGCCGATGAAGGATGTGTCCACGCCGAGCTTTTCAGCAAGCCGCTCCTGAGTATAGCCCTTGAGCTTACGATAATAGGCGACTTTCAAGCCGATCATCTTGTAGTATTCCCTGAATTCCTCGCGCGTAGAGATCACCTCCCCCGTGCCATTATTATAAAGGCTTGCGAGAGAGAATTTTATATGATATAATACGAATAAATATTACTACGTCGATAATATATCGTATTCAAATCCGGAATATGAGGGTGTCGCTCAATGCAAATTGATTATGTCGCAATAGGGGAACGCGTCCGCCAGAAGAGACGTGAATTGGGATTGACACAGGAACAGCTGGCGGAAGAGGTGGGCATCTCTGCTTCTTTTGTAGGCCACATAGAACGGGCGGAGAAAACAGCTTCCGTGGAGACGATGATGAAAACGGCGCAAGCTTTGAACACTTCACTGGATTACCTTATCAGTGGAATCAAGTGGCGCTGTGACCATAAAAGCTGTCCATTGTTCGACGACATAGGAAACGCGCTGCTGGCCTATGGCATAGAAAAAAGGAATAGAAATCAATAAACACTTCCCCGCCCATGAATCGATTGGGCGGGGAATCATGTATTCCCGAGGCACCTGTTTTTCCGCAAACACAACCCCCGTGCGCTTGAATCAGTGGCGCACGGGGGTTGGCTGTGCCGCGCGGCAGCGAATGGGATGGAACATCCCATGTTCCGCGCGGCAGCGAACGGGGTTAAGCGCCCTGCGCTTAGTCCGCCACGTCCGTCCGGGCTTCCTGCTCGGCCTGCACGTCCGGGAAGGCGGAGTACATGGGCTTTTCTTTGGAGCCGTGGAAGGTGCGGGCCGTGTAGTTCTTCGTGATCTTCATCACCACGCCGGACAGCGCGATGACGCCGATCAGGTTGGGGATCATCATCATGCCGTTGAAGGTGTCGGCCAGGTCCCAGGCCAGGTTGTCGCCCATCACGGCACCGCCGAACACCAGCAGCACGAACAGGATGCGGTAGGGGATGGTGTTCTTCTCGCCCAGCAGGTACTCGGCGGCCTTGGTGCCGTAGTGGCTCCAGCCGAGCACGGTGGAGAAGGCGAACAGCGCGATGGACACGGCGATGAAGGCCGAGCCGATCCAGCCGAAGCGGATGGAGAACACGGTGGAGACCAGGTTGGCCTTGTTCAGGGCCACGCCCGCGTATTCGGTGACGGTCGCGCCGGTCTCAAGGTTCACAAGGCCCGAGGACAGCACCGAGAAGGCGGTCAGCGTGCAGACCACGATGGTGTCCGCAAACACCTCGAAGATGCCCCACATGCCCTGCTTCACGGGCTCCTTCACGTTGGAGTTGGAGTGGACCATGACGGAGGAGCCGAGGCCGGCTTCGTTGGAGAACACGCCGCGCTTCATGCCCTGCTCGATGGCCAGCTTGATGCCGTAGCCCACGATGCCGCCGCCGGCCGCCTTGGCCGCGAACGCGCCGCGGAAGATGGCGGAGAACACCGCGCCGATCTGGCTTATGTTGGTGAAGAAGATCACGATGGAGCCCACCATGTAAAGGATCACCATGAAGGGCACGATCTTCTCGGTGACGGCGGCGATGCGCTTCAATCCGCCCACCACCACCAGGCCCACCAGCACCATCACCAGCACGCCGGTCACCCAGGTGGGGATGCCGAAGGCGGTGGCCATGTTGCCGGAGATGGAGTTCACCTGGGTCATGTTGCCGATGCCGAAGGAGGCCAGCAGGCAGAACAGGCTGAACAGCCAGGCCAGCACCTTGCCGATGCCCTTGCAGCCCTTGAAGCTGCCCAGGCCGTCGCGCAGGTAGTACATCGCGCCGCCGGACCACTCGCCGTGGCTGTTCTTGCGGCGGTAGAAGATGCCCAGCACGTTTTCAGAGTAGTTGGTCATCATGCCGATGAAGGCCATGGCCCACATCCAGAACACCGCGCCCGGGCCGCCGACCATGATCGCGCCGGCCACGCCCACGATGTTGCCGGTGCCCACGGTGGCCGCAAGCGCCGTGCAAAGGCTCTGGAACTGGCTGATGCTCTTGTCCTTGGTGTGGCCCGTGACGTGCTTGTCATGGAACACCGCGCCGATGGTTTTTGAGAACCAGTGCTTCAGGTGGGTCAGCTGGAACACCTTGGTCAGCGCCGTCATCAGCACGCCCACGAAGGCCAGCAGGATCAGCGCCGGCACGCCCCAGACCACGCCGTTCACGGCATCGTTCACCTTGGCCACGCTGTCCAGGAACCCGCCGGAGGCCTCCTGCGCCTCCTCGATGGCGTCCTCCACGGTCTCGTTGATCTCCTGGGCCTCCTCGACCACCGCGTCCAGGGCGGTTTCGGTCTCGGCGGCGGCGGTCTCGGCCGCCTCCGTGGTTTCCGCCGCGTCCGCCAGGGCGATGGGCGCCAGGGTGGTCAGGCTCAGAAGCAGGATCAGCGCCAGCATCAGGCCAGTCAGTTTCTTCATGGAAAATCCCCCTCGTGATAGGTTCGGCCCGGAGGGCCCCGGGCAAATTCATTCTGATAATATGATAAATCAAAATGAATGTTATGTACAATTATAAATTCATATTTGCCGCCTGTCAATGAAAAATCGCGCAAAATGCGCGATTTTAACTTGATGATAATGCAGATTTGAAATTCAAAGCTCTTTTTCGCGGAGGAACACCGCCGCCGCGGCGATCAGGAAGGGCAGTCCCGCCAGCACGCCCATCGGCGCGGGGCCCAGCAGCCGGGCGGAGCCGGTGTCCGGCAGGCACAGGGCCAGGGGGAGGGTGGCCGCGGCGTTGAAGGCCCCGTGCAGCAGCGCGGGCGCCCAGATGCTGCCGCTTCGCTCGTACAGCGCATCGTGCAGGATGCCCCAGGCCACGGTGATGACGCAGAACAGCAGCATGCCCGTCGCCGGGAAGCCGAAGTAGCCCGCGGCGTTGCCCGCCGCCGCGCCGTATTCGTAGCCGATCAGCCATATCAGCGGCCAGTGCCACGCGCCCCAGATCGCGCCGCCCAGCAACCGGCCGCGCCGCCGTCCGAAGCGGGCCTTCAGCTGCGGGTACAGGAAGCCCCGCCAGCCGATTTCCTCGCCCAGGGCCGGAATGGCGTTGATCAGAGGCGCATAGGTGATGCAGCCGACGGCGCTCACCAGCACGTATAGGGGAAAGGTGAGCCCCTGCGCCTCCAGCTGCTCCAGCGCCTCTTCGCCGACGCCGGCCTTCAGGTAGGCCCCGGTCAGGTCGAAGTGGTCCGGGAAGCAGAGGAAATACAGCGCCGCGCCCAGGGCGGTGAGCAGCATCGGACAAAGCCAGGCGATCAGCAGGAGCTTGAGGTTCCTCCGGATCCGCGGCCCCCAGCCCATGTCGGAGAAGCTGCCGCCCGCCAGCCATACGCCCAGCGTCGGCACGAACATCATCGCCGCGATGATGAGGCGGCCGAGCGCCGGATTGCCGCCGTTATACACCTTCGCCGCGACGAGCTGCACGGCCCAGGCCAGGCCGAAGGTCCAGGCCAGGTATTTCACCACCTGGCTCTTTTTGAACGTCGCGTTACGCATCGGCCCTCACCTCCGCTTCGGCGGCCACCTCCACGCAGTAGCCGTGGCGGCCGCATTCGGGACAGGTGAGCTTGCGGGTGTTGGGAGTGTGGGACGCCCAGAACGCCTGCTTCAGCGCGGGCCTGAACACCTTGTGGCACTTCGGGCAGATGTAGTTGACGTGGTCGAAGTAGTATTTCGACGCCCAGATGGCGTAGGGGATGGCCACAGCGGCCCAAACCGCCACCAGTCCCCACCAGCCCCTGAGGAGGCCCAGGGCGATGCTTCCCCACTGCAGCACGCTCAGCGGCAGGGCGATCAGCAGCAGCCTCATGTGGATCTTTCTCAATGCCTTCTTGTTGTTCATGGTATAGGCTATGTCGCCGATGGATTCGACGGAGAAGCTCTCCACGTCCCGAAGCTCCCTCTTCAGCGCCGTCAGCCTGGAAAGCCGGTCCTGCCGTTCGTCGATCTCCTCCTTCAGCGCCCGGGCCTGCTGGTCGATCAGCAGGTCGATGACCGCCGCGGGGTCGTCGTCGGACAACAGCTTGCCGATGGCGTCGATGGAGAAGCCCAGGTCCCGCAGAAAGCAGATCACCCGCATGCGCTTCAGGTCGTCCTCCGAGTACAGCCGACGCCCGCCCTCCGACAGCTCCGCCGGAACGAGTATGCCGCGGGTGTCGTAGTACTGCACGGTGCGCACCGTCACGCCGCAGAGCTTCGCGACCTCTCCCGTCGTGTATTTCGACACAGCATTTCGCCTCCTTGGCCCTGACCATAGCACATGACGCAGCGTCACGAGCAATACCTGACGCAGGGGGATTTTTCAAAAATATCAAAAAACAGCCCGAAAAGGGCTGAAATGCTACTTATGGTATGGCTCTCCCGTGCGGATGCGTTCGGCGCGGTACAGCTGCTCCAGCAGGATCACCCGCATCAGTCCGTGGGGGAAGGTGAGGTTGGAAAAGGACAGCTTTTCGTCCGCCCGGGCGAGCACCGCGTCGGACAGCCCGTTGCTGCCGCCGATGACGAACACGTTGCGCCGCCCGTCGCCGGCCCAGCCGGTCAGCTTCTTCGACAGCGCCACCGAGTCCGGCGCGCTGGCCACGATGCACAGCGCGATCACCCGATCCGTGGGCCGGATGTGCTTCAGCAGCGCCGCGCCTTCCTTCTCCTTGATCTGGCTGAGCTGCGCCTCGCTGGGCTTATCCGGCTCCCGCTCGTCGTCCACCTGGATGATCTCGTACTTTCCGTAGCGCGAAAGCCGCTTCAGGTACTCCTCGCAGCCCGCCTGCTGCCACTTTTCCTTCAACTTGCCCACGCAGAGGATGGTCGCGTTCATGGGATGCTCCTTCCGATCAAAATGGAGGGGTCGCGCCGCTATGTCGGCGGCTGCATCGCCGCCAGGATCTGCACGATCGCCGTCGTCGCCGCCATCAGCAGCACCGCCAGGGCGAGGGTTACGCGCTCGCCATAGGCCAGCGGCCTGCGGATCCGGGGGATGGCCAAAGCGCCGGACGCCTTCGCCCGGTGCCACATCACGTAGAGCACCGACGCCATCAGCCCCTCCAGCAGGGTGGTCTGCACCAGCGCCGCCGCCAGCCGGACCCCGGTGAGGGCGGCGTCCGGCTCGGAGACCTGCCCCTCCCGGGCCATCAGGAAGGGGATGACCAGGCAGGCGGCGTTGTACAGCGTGTGGTAGGTGATGCCGGCGTAGACCGAATCCAGCGCCCAGGAGACGAAGCCCGCCACCAGTCCCACCAGCACATAGGCCGGCAGGCCGTACAGGTTGCCGTGGAGCAGCGCGAACAGCGCCGCGCTCACGCCGATGGCCAGGGCGGTGCCCCGGCTCTCCCAGGCGGACAGCACGAAGCCCCGGAACAGCAGTTCCTCAAACACCGCCGGGAAGGCCGCCATGGTGAGTATGGACAGCGCCAGCTCGCCTTTGGTTTGGGGCATGGGGGAGGTTCCCGGCGAGATGAGCCCCAGGGCGTCCAGCCCCGCGCCCCAGGCGGCGGCCAGGCCGCTGGCGACGTACACGGACAGCAGCGCCAACCCCGCCAGCGTCATCACGGACAGCCCCGGCAGCGGGTTCAGCCGCATGCCCTCCGAAAGCCCCGGCCGCCGCCGGGCGTACAGCCACAGCGGCAGGCCCAGGAAGGGCAGGTAGTAGATGGCGTTCAGCACCGCCATGCCGCTGATGCCCAGTGCGATTTCTGCCAGCGTGGACAGCCACAGCCCCGCCACCGCCAGGCATACAAAAGCGCTCGCCGCGGTCAGCGTCGGGCGGGGGATCTGGATGCGGTTGTAGACTGGATCTTGCATGGCTGTCATTCAGGGTAGATTGTGGAACAAACGGGGGATAAGGCGTTGAGATGGCATTGCGTCGCACGATAGGATTATGTACAGATTCTTCGACTGCGCTCCGCCTTCAGCCTCGCTTCGCTCAGAATGACAGCGTTCCGAATCGCTTGTCATCCTGAGCGAAGCGAAGGATCTGCATCGTTTCACATCAAAAGCACAGACTGCTCAGCGCATTATGCCATTGACATGACACGGCGATTCTCATTACACGTTGAACCGGAACACCGTCACGTCCCCGTCCTTCATCACGTATTCCTTGCCCTCGCTGCGCACCAGGCCCTTTTCCTTGCAGGCGTTCATGCTGCCCTCGCGGATCAGGTCGTCGTAGCTGACGATCTCGGCCCGGATGAAGCCGCGCTCGAAGTCGGTGTGGATCTTGCCGGCGGCCTGGGGGGCCTTGGTGCCGTTGGTGATCGTCCAGGCGCGCACCTCCTTGGGCCCGGCCGTCAAAAACGAGATCAACCCCAGCAGCCGGTAGCCCAGCACCACCAGCCGGTCCAGGCCGGATTCGCCGATGCCCATGTCTTCCAGGAACATGGCCTTCTCGTCCGGCTCCATCTGGGAGATCTCCTCCTCGGCGCTGGCGCAGATCACCAGCACCTCCGCGCCTTCGCTTTCGGCGATCTGGCGCACGGGCTTCACCAGCTCCAGCTCGCCCTCGTCCTTGCCCAGGTCCTCCTCGCCGATGTTG
Organism: uncultured Eubacteriales bacterium; assembly: GCA_902765395.1. Taxonomy (GTDB): domain Bacteria; phylum Bacillota; class Clostridia; order Christensenellales; family Aristaeellaceae; genus UBA2862. The sequence goes on along the minus strand of CACWZP010000004.1, from coordinate 235,027 downwards.
GCGGCGTAGATCACCTTCTTGCTGGTCAGCAGGAACCAGTCGCGCACCACGGCCTGCTGGTCCTTGTCCAGCGGGCAGGTGCGGGCGGGCTTGCCCGCGTTCAGGTGCTCCAGCAGCAGCTGGCCGGCCTCGGCCTCGACGGCGTACTTCTTCTCGCCCTTCTTCAGCATGGCGGCGGCCTTCTCGGCCCGCTTGGTGACGGTTTCGATGTCCGCCAGGATCAGCTCCGTGTTGATCACGTCGATGTCCCGCTCCGGGTCCACGCTGCCATCCACGTGGATCACGTTGTCGTCCTCAAAGCAGCGCACCACGTGCACGATGGCGTCCACCTCGCGGATGTGGCTCAAAAACTTGTTGCCCAGACCCTCGCCCCGGCTGGCGCCCTTCACCAGGCCCGCGATGTCCACGAATTCCAGCGTGGCGGGGGTGTACTTCTCCGGGTGGTACATGTCGGCCAGCACGTCCAGACGCTTGTCCGGCACGGCCACCACGCCGGTGTTCGGCTCGATGGTGCAGAAGGGATAGTTTGCCGCCTGCGCGCCGGCGCAGGTGATGGCGTTGAACAGCGTGCTCTTGCCCACGTTCGGCAGGCCAACGACGCCCAGTTTCATATCAAATCACAGCTCCTTCGGTTTCAGGTGTATCCATGCAATGACAATTATAGCAGAATCGCCGCCGTTTCTCAATAGCGGGGATGTTAATCAGGCTGTGGATTTTGCGCTGAGACGGCGCGGCACCCCTGCCGGCATAACGGTTTCATTATATGGGCGTGGTATGATTTCATGGACTTTATGGGCAGGCAGGTAGTACGATGGCAAGGCGGGGAAAGAACACGGCGCAGTCGGGTGCCGACGAGGGCACGGACCGGATCGCGGAGCGCGCGGGCAAGGGCCGACTGCGATCCGCGCGGGAGCAGGTCGTATTCCTGTACTTCCTGATCGTGTTTGTGCTGGTTTCCGTCTATCTGGACCGCGGCAGCGCGCTGCCCTATGCGCAAACGGGCATTCCCATGCACGCCGGCTGGATGACGGAGGCGGGCGAGGCTGTGGATCTGGCGGAGATGCCCATGGGCAACCTGGATCTGACGGCGGACGTCAGCGGCTTGGACACCGATGGCAAGTCGCTGTGCCTGAAGAGCATCGACACGCTGTTCGACGTCTATGCCGACGGGGAGCTATCTACAGCTATCGCCCGGGGATTCCCAGGCGGCTGGGGGCCTCCTACGGCATGTATGTCCATACCATCCCCATTTCCGGGGATACCGCCGCCCTGGGCCTGCGGCTGGAGCCCATCTTCCCGACCGCGCCGGCGGCGCTGAACGACGTGTCGATCGAGATGGGCGGGGCATACATGAACGACCTGTACAAGGGCGGCCTGCTGTCCTTCAGCCGCTCTTCGGTGATCCTGGCCCTCGGCCTGTTTTTCCTGATCGTGGGCATCTTCGGCAAGGTCATCATGAACACCGCCGGGCTGGACTTCATATCGTTCGGCATACTCTGCGCCCTGGTGGGCTTCACGGGCTACAACGACACGCTGCTTCTGCAGGCGCTGACCGGGCACCCGGCGCTCATCCGGGTGATCACCTATGTCTGCCTGATCTTCATACCCTATCCGGCGATCTCCTTCTTTGCCAGCGCCGCCGGCAGCAGCCGTTCGAAGCTGGTCCCGGCCTCGCTGGTTCTGTGCCTGGCCAACTTTGCCGCCCAGGTGTTTCTGACGCACAGGGGCGTTTCGGATTACTATTATCTGGTGAACATCAGCCACGCGCTGGTCCTGCTGCCGCTGGCGGTCATCGTCTTCCTGCTGGTTCGGGCCATCCGGCGGCACACCATCCAAAAGGAGCTGCTGCGCAGCCTGACCATCGGGCTGGCGGCGCTGGTGGCGGGCGTGGTGGTGGACATCGTGCGCTATTATATCCTGCAGAGCTACGGCTCTTCCAGCTATACCCGGATCGGCGTGCTGGTGTTCACGCTGATGATCGGCGTGTATCTGTTCCGGGAGCAGACCCGGGCGCTGAAGCTGAAGCAGCAGGAGAACGCGCAGTTCATCAGCGAGATCACCACGGCCTTCGCCAAGGTCATCGACATGAAGGACAGCTACACCAACGGCCATTCCTCCCGGGTGGCGAAGTATACCGCCATGCTGTCGCGGGAGCTGGGCTATGACGAGGAGACGGTGGAAAAGTATTACCGCATCGCGCTTCTGCATGACGTGGGGAAGATTGGCATCCCCAAGGCGGTGCTGAACAAGCCCGGCAAGCTGACGGACGAGGAGTTCGACATCATCAAGTCCCACACCGTGAAGGGCTACGACGTGCTGAAGGACATCAGCATCATGCCGGAGCTGGCCGTGGGCGCCCAGTCCCACCACGAGCGCCCGGACGGCAAGGGCTATCCCAACCGGCTGAACGCGGGGGAGATCCCCCGGGTGGCCCAGATCATCGCCGTGGCGGACTGCTTCGACGCCATGTACTCCAACCGTCCCTATCGCAAGCGCATGAACTTTGACAAGGCCGTCTCCATCATCCGGGAGGTCTCCGGCACCCAGCTGACGGGTGACGTGGTGGACGCCTTCCTGCGGCCGGTGGAGAAGGGCGAGTTCCGCGACCCGAATGACCAGGGCGGCGGAAGCACGGAAAACATCGAGAACATCCGCAAGTAGAGCACGTCGGCGGGGGATGGCAACCCCTGCCGTTTCCAATAATTTGCGGGGCCGGTGAATAGAATGATACCGTGCAAACCGCCGTTGCAGGGGCAAAAAACACCCACGTGGAAGAAATCTGTAATTTCTGCATGAAAAGTTCGCAGTTTTGGCTCGATTTGGGGTGCCTTTTGATTGACATAATAGTCAACTCTTGTTATAATTTAATCAGTGTTATAATATGCAATAAATGTAACTTTCCCGATGGTTTTTCTTTCCGATGCTTAAGGGAGGTGTCGATTATGAAGAAGGATATTGGCATGAAAAAGCTCAATAAGCCCCGGAGACTGTTGGCGGTGCTGCTGGCACTGCTGATGCTGGTGCCGTCGAACATCGCGACGGTGCTGGCCGAGGAGACGGCGCCCGTCGCGCCCGCCGCCGGTCAGATCGAGGAGCAGGGCGCTCCCGAGGCCCCGCAGGAGGAGAAGGCTCCCGAAGCGCAGCAGGAGGAGAAGGCTCCCGAAGCGCAGCAGGAGGAGAAGGCTCCCGAAGCGCAGCAGGAGGAGAAGGCTCCCGAAGCGCAGCAGGAGGAGAAGATCCCCGAAGCGCAGCAGGAGGAGAAGATCCCCGAGGCGCAGCAGGAGGAGAAGACACCCGAGGCGCAGCAGGAGGAGAAGACCTCCGAAGCGCCCCAAGAGGAGAAGGATCCCGAGCCCCTGGAGAGCGAGGACCCCGAGCCGCAGGAGAGCGAGACTCCCGAGGTGAAGGAGACCGAGGCTCCCGAGACCGACCCGACGACCGATCCCACGGAAGCGCCCACGGAAGCGCCTACGGAGGCTCCCACCGAGGAACCCACGGAGGAGCCCACCGCCGAGCCCACCGAGGACCTGTCGGGCGTCGTCGTGCGCCTGACCGCGGTGGACGAGCATGACAACGTCATTGGCGGCCATCTGGAAACCGAGCTGGCCAAGGGCGAGTACAGCTTCGCCTCCGCGCCGGTGACCGTGAAGGGCTACAGCTATGTGGAGACCCGGCTGAACGGCGCGAAGCTGGACAGCCTGCGCTACAGCGAGGAGGACCTGGCCTGGCTGTACACCGCCGGCGGCGTGACCGACAAGCTCGCCGAGGACGTCACCCTTATTGCCCATTTCAACGAGATCTTTGAAAAGTGGGAGTACACCTATACCGACAGTTACATCAAGGCCGTGGTGTCCGTGGACGACGCCCGCTACCTGCCGGACGACGCCAAGCTGAAGGTGACGCCCGTCAAGGCTGGCGGCAACTATGACTACAACGCCTACATGGACGCCCTGAACGACCACCTCGAGCAGGACTATACCGACGAAAATACCCTGCTTTACGACTTTGCCATCATGGCCCCCAAGAAGGGCGACGACGGCCTGCCCACTGGCGAGTGGGAGGAGATCCAGCCTGCCAAGGGCAGCGTGAAGGTGAAGGTCACCTTCCGCCGCAACCAGATTTCAAGCGGCCTCGGCGCCGAGAGCGCGGAGGACGTGAGCGTTGTACACCTGCCGCTGAAGGACAGCGCCATCGGCGGCGCGGACAGCACCGCCCAGGTGGGCAGCCTCAACGCCAGCGACGTGAAGGTGCAGCCCGTCTCCGACAGCAGGACCGACATCAACCTGAACGGCTCCACTGACGACGTCACTTTCACCACCAACAGCTTCTCCGTCTATGCCTTCACCGTGGACTTCCACTTTGACGGCATCGACTACTCCATCCCCGGCATGAGCCAGATCCTGCTGAGCGAGCTGATCGGCAAGCTGAACATCCGGCATAACGGCGCCCTGCTGAACGTGGCGGACGTGGAGAAGGTGGATTTCACCGACGAGCACCTGGTCACCGTCGAGCAGGTCTCCGGCCTGATCGCCTATAACGGCGTCGAAGGCGTGGACGTGGGCGAAAAGGACTTCCTGCTGACGAGCGAGGCTCCATTCACCACCGACGAGGTGCTGACCATCACCCTGATCGATGGCAGGAAGATCGAGGTCGGCGTGACAGATGCTCAGGAGTATACCGTCAATATCAACGGGCGCGAATCTGTCAATCTGTACGATATACTCACGGAGATCGGGAAAACAGATTGTTTTGACTCCGGCGACGATTACTATGGCTCGTATAAATATGTATACGTCAAGCTGGCAAATGCATCCGGAAGTACTGTTTTCTCCAAGGCCAACTATTGGGCCAGTAAATACGACATTACAATCACCGGTTTGAACGACATTGCCTACCAGAGCTCGGGGACGCTCAGCATGCAGCTGGTCGTCAACGGAGGCTGGCAGATTATCGACTTTGTTGTCAAGCTGTATCAGGATCAACAGCCGATGGATCGCACCTACCGCAAGATGCTTTCCGACCTGAACCTGACCAAGGATGGGACGGCCATTGATGTCAACGATGTCGTTTCCGTGGAAATGCCGGATCGGAAGTATGATGCCAACGAGGTAACCATCACCAAGGTCACGGAGGACCAGCATTATACCACCTACAATGGCGATACCGTCACCGAGGTCGACAAGACCGTCAACGGCCAGGACTTCCTGCTTGCGGGCAAGAAGGATATCACGGCTGCGGACAAGTTCATCATCAAGATGAAGGATGGTTCGTTTGTCCGTGTGAACATTCGTGAATATACCTATGCTCCCACGAACACTGAATTTTCCCTGAAGGAAATCAAAGAACAGTGCAATTGGGAAATGAATCATCAGGGCTTCCCGATGGGATATTATCCGCAAGGCGCGATTCGCAGCAAGGATTCTTCAGGAAATCCCGGCAACGAGGATTTTGAAGAGAAGATTGTATTTGAAGTGGACAAGACAGCTCTGCCCTTGGATCCCAATGCGTATATTTGGGTACAGGACTGGAGCAGCGGGGCAGAAGATATATATATCAACATTGATGGAAAAGATATCGTCCCGGACATTGAATACAAGGATGAACAGTTTGTCTATTCCCTGAATGAGGATGGCGAGACATTGACCATCGAAGGTCTGAACCCGGAGTTTACAGGCACGGAAGTCACGATTTCCAGCGTCTCTGGGCCGATGCTCTTTGATGGCGAGACAACCTATCCCGTCACTGGCATTCGCGGCAGCAAAACCGGCGGCGCATTTTGCAACGACAATACGATCGAATCGGTTGTCTTTGCAAATGATTCTGAAATTGTGGTTGGCGAACGTGCCTTCAATGGTGCCAGCGCGCTTAAGACCATATCTGCAACCGGTGAAGGCGGCTTGACATTTGACGGCATCGGACAATTTATGAGCTGTGCTTCGCTCGAAGAGGCTACGATTCGAGTCAATTCTGGGCTCAGCAATAATCTGTTCGACAATAACGATAAGCTGTCCAAAGTCACCTTGAAGGGCACCCAGCCTGTAGAGCTTAACAAGTATGCAAGCGTATTTGAGGATTGTGCCAGCCTTGAAGAGGTCAATGCGGAATGCGGAATCAGCAAGATCGGAATGCAGGCGTTTTATGAGACCAAGCTGTCGAAGCTGACGTCAAGTGGCAGCATCCCGACTGTGGTGGAGGACAGAGCGTTTGCTTCCCTTAAGTCCGACAGTCTGACCGTCAACCTCGAGGGCGGCATCTCTGCTATCGGCTCCAGCGCGTTCCAGGACTTTGAGGGTAAGTATATTCGGATCGAAAATGCGGTGACCAGCATTGCGTCAGGGGCGATAAGCGGAGAATGCGCTGCTGATGTCATTGAGTTTGTTGGTGGCGTTGGCACCGTAGAAAGCAACGCATTCCTTGCAAATAACGCAAATGCAATCGTATATATTGGCAGCAGTGACAGCGGTTCAATCACTGTCAGCGAAGGCGCCTTTGCCAATGGCGTGCAGGCGGTCTATTTTAACATGCCCAAGGCCAGTGTCACCGGCGCGGACGGAATTGCGTGTGATGCGTATTATACTGATGACGTCGACAATATCTATCTCGGCAAAAAGAACACGGACGGCAACGAATTCGGCACATTTGACCATCCTTTCAGCAGTTTTGCGGCATTGAAGGATTATCTGGAGAATCCTGATTCCATCAATCCTTTGAAAACGCTGTTGGAGGCGAAGGGCGCGCCCGAGGTGGAATTCAGCCAGCAGCTTTCCGACGACTACACCGTCTATGTGAACGGGACCGTGAAGGTTGCCGACGCGCAGACCTGGGACGGCACGCTGGCGATCGCTTCCGGCAATACGTCCACGCCTGCCAGCGGCGCTGCGATCAGCGATGGGAATACCGTGTCCACCCCCGCGGCATTTGCCGGCGGCGCGGACGGAGGCGTCCTTACCCTGTACCGCGACCCGAGCAATACCGAGGAGATGGTGAACGTCACCGGCACACTGACGCTGAAGAATGTAGTGCTGGACGGAGCGAATAATACCAATCCGGTCAACAAGGCCATCATTTATTCCAATGGCACACTGAATATCCAGGATGGCGCGGTGTTGCGCAACAACAACAATACTTCGTATTCTTGGAATGGCGGCATCTATTCGGGCGGTGCCGTATACAGTGAAGGCGCTGTGAACATGACTGGCGGCGAGATCTGCAATAATCAGGCCGTCTATGGCGGCGGTATTCAAATCAATACCAGCCGTGGCAAGTTAATCATGTCCGGTGGCACGATCAAGGACAACAGAGCGGCTGGCAGCTATGAATACATTGATACCAACAGCCAGTCCCACTACCTGTATTCACGTGGCGGTGGAGTGGCCGTGACCTATAATGCCTATGTTGACTTTTCTGGCGGTACGATCAAGGACAACACGGCTACTACCGGCGGCGGCATCCAGGTTGGCGGTGAGGGCCTTGGCATAGGCGGGTCGATGACCATGTCCAGTGGTACGATCAGTGGGAATGAATCCTGGGCCGAGGGCGGCGGCATTTGTATTGAGAGCAAGGGCATAGCAACTGTGTCCGGAGGCTTCATCACGGGGAATACATCTCATTTCGGTGCGTTTGGCGGCGGTGGCATCTATGTCAACGGCGGCCGCAATGGCGTTAAGGATGGAGAATTGATCGTTCTCAACGGTATAGTAACTGATAATGAGGCAAATGCCTCCGGCGGCGGTATCGCAGGCTGCGGTACTTCCACTGTCAAGGTATTCGGCGGCGACGCGGTAGCTGTGTATGGCAATAGGGCCGATAAGGGCAAGGACATCTATCTTAGCAGCACTAGCTATGCTAACCAGACGGGTGGTACCAGCGGTACCACCATGACTGGTCAGATTTCCCCGTTTATGTCAAACGGGACCGAGTATCGATGGTATAATGAAGAAACCGGAGCGACGCTGACCAACGAGGATTTGGCGTTGATAACAAAAACTATATACCTTACGGCTCAACCTGATGGTTCTAAGCCGAGTGGCGGCGTATTGATCAGCGGCAACAAAGCTGATACTTGCGGCGGTGGTATCGGTACTAACGGCAAGGTTACGATCGGTGAAGAACCTGACTATCCTGAAAAAGATGTTGAATGGACGCCAACGCTTTGGAAGATCATGAAGAACCGTGACATGGAGTCCGGCGAGACATTCACAGTTGATGTTTTTGAGCAGACTACCCGCTTCGAACAGATCAATATGCTCTATGGGAGATTCTATTACACCGATACACTTCGAGAGACTGCAACGGTATCTGGTGGAAAACAGGATGAGAGAAAAGCCTTCAACTTTACGCCGATCTACCTTGGCAAGATGAGGAAGGCTGACATCGGCAAAAAGTTTGCCTTTATTCTGATCGAGAGGAGGGAAGGCGCAAAGGGTAGCGCAGTTCTCTACAGTCCTCATTATATTGAGGAAGATGTTGAGATTTACGCTGTATTGACAAAAGACAATGAGTACGAATTCCGGGCCAGAACAATTTCTTATGGGTTAGGAGATTTGGACTCTGAGGGCAAGCCTGAAGTCTACTATATGAATGGTCGGTTTACAGATGATATTGAACCGGATGATACATTCATAGTGAACTATGAGCTCTATACCTCTGTATCTGCCGATAAGAAATGGCTGAACATCGACGGCACCGCCACGCCGCCCGAGGGCGCGAGCATTGTGTTCGAACTGTTCGCCGACGGCGAGACCACCGGCAAGAAGATCACGCTGGATGGCACAGTGGACGAGACCGGCGAGGACGAGGACTGGAAGGCCACCTTCAAGGAGGTTCCCGTTTACAGGACCGACGATGAGGGCAACCTCGAAGAGGATGAAGACGGCGAGCTGGTGAAGATCGCCTACACCGTGAAGGAGACCACCGGCTACGCCGGCTATACCGCCGTCAAGCAGGAAGTCGAAGCGGATGGCACCATCACCAACGAGCAGGACCGCACCGAGATCAGCGCCGAGAAGGTCTGGGACGATGCCGACGACCAGGACGGTCTGCGCGCGGCTGTGACGCTGCACCTGAACAAGCAGGTGGGCAGCGGCCAGGCGACGGTTGTGGCCGGCAAGGACAAGACCATCCCCAAGGGCGCGACGGGCGACGCGCTAAAGGTGAAGTGGGAAGACCTGCCCACCCATGAGGCGGGCAAGCCGATCACCTACAGCGTGACCGAGGAAGCCATGGACGGCTATACCGTGACCATCACCGGCGACGCGGCCAACGGCTTCACCCTGACCAACAGGCACGAGCCGGAGAAGACCGAGATCAGCGCCACCAAGCGCTGGAACGACGCGGGGCTGACCCGGTACCGGCCCGAGAGCATCACGTTCATACTGAACGCGGACGGCGTCGAGGCCCAGCGCGCGACCGTGACGGCGAGAGACGCGTGGAAGCACACCTTCACCGGCCTTGACAAGTTCAAGGGCGGCGCGGAGATCAGCTACACCGTCACCGAGGCCCCGGTGCCCGGCTACACCACCGGCGTCACCGGCGAAAACGGCGCGTTCACCGTGGACAACACCCCGGTGACCGACACCGCGACGGTTCACGCCAGCGCGACCGTTTACAAGGTCGACGGCGAGAACGCGGCCCTGAAGGGCGCCACATTCGGCCTGTACGATGGTGAGACCCTGCTGCGCAGCTATGGCGGCGCGGACATCGACAGCTTCCTGATCCGCACCCAGGACCTGGCGACGGTGCTGCCCGCGGCCGGCGCGACCAAGGCGCTGACCCTGCGGGAGACCAGCGCGCCGGAAGGCCACATCATGAGCGACGCGACCTACAGCGTGACCCTGGGCGCCAGCGTGAGCACCGCCTGGAACGCGGGTCACACCAAGCTGGTCACCACCACCACCTACACGGTGACGGTGGATGGCGGCCCGACCCTGACCGTGCCGAACCCGACGGTCACTCCGACGCCCACGCCCACTGCCACCCCGACGACTACTCCGACGCCGACGCCCACCCCGACGCCGACGCCCACGCCCACGCCTCAGCCGGTAGTCACCCCGACGCCGACGCCCATGACGGAGGTCAGCGGCCGGAAGGTCTGGCAGGATGAGGCCGACGCGCATGGGCTGCGCCCGGAGAGCATCACCGTGCGGCTCTATGCCGACGGTACGCAGGTGAACGCCACGCCCACCTGGCGCAAGGACGGCAACGTCTGGACCTACAGCTTCGGGCAGCGGCCCAGGCTGAACGCGGCGGGCAATGAGATCAGCTACACCGTGACGGAGGACCCGGTGGACGGCTATACCACCGACATCACCGGCACCACCATCACCAACACGCTGATCCCCAGGGAGCCCGAAAGGACGCAGGAGCTGAAGGGCACCAAGACCTGGAAGGACGACAACAATGCCGCCGGCAAGCGGCCCGCCAGCATCACGGTGTATCTGCTGCGCGACGGCGTGGAGATCAGCCGCAAGTCGGTCACCGCGGAGGACGGCTGGAGATACAGCTTCGGCGAGCTGCCGCTGGACGATGGCTACGGCCACGAGTACGTCTACACCGTCCGCGAGGATGGCGTGAACGGCTACTTCCAGCACATGGACGGCCTGAACCTGGTCAACAGCATGCTGCCGCCCAGCGACACGCCGGATGACGACACGCCCGACGGCGATACCCCCAAGGGCGATGAAGTGCCGAAGCGCGACGTGACGCACAAGCGCTTCATCAGGAAGTTCACCTCCATGGACGAGGAAGAGTTTGAGAACATGCTGGACATCCTGGATTACGGCACGCCTCTGTGGGGCACTCTGCTGGGCACCGGCGACGAGACCCCGGCGTATCCGTGGGTGTTCGGCGGCATCGGCCTGCTGGCCGTGGCCCTGCTGATCCTCTTCAGCAGGAAGCGCAGGACCGGCGAGAAGTAAAGCATCAGCGAACGACAAAGGCGGACAGGAGCGCGCTCCTGTCCGCCTGATTTGCGGGAGTAAAGTCGGGCGTTGCTCACGTATACCTGAAATCGAAAAGCCGGCGACCTTTCGGTCGCCGGCTTGCGTGTTCCCGGTCTTACAGGCTCTCCAGCAGCTTCACGGCCGCGTCGGAGTAGGCGTTCAGCAGGGAAGTGGTCTTCTCGGGAGTGTCGGACACGGCGTTCACGTACAGCTTGATCTTCGGCTCGGTGCCGGAGGGGCGCACGCAGATCCAGGCCTTGTTCTCCAACTCGAAGTACATCACGTTGCTCTTGGGCAGGGTCAGCGTCTCGGTCTGGCCGTCCACGGTGGTGCGCACGCTGGTCTGGTAGTCGCGCACGGCCACCACCTTCTCGCCCGCGAAGTCCTTGGGCGGGTTGGCGCGCAGCGCGGCCATGGTGTGCTGCATCTTCTCCAGGCCGTCCTTGCCGGGCAGCACGAAGCTGGTCACCTTGTCGCCGAAGTAGCCGTACTTCTCATACAGCATGTCGATGGCGTCGGCCAGGGTCTTGTTGTACATCTTCTTGTACCAGCTGGCAGCCTCGGCGATGAGCATGCAGGCGTTCACGCCGTCCTTGTCGCGCACGTCGGTGCCGGACAGGTAGCCGAAGCTCTCCTCAAAGCCGAACATGAAGGTGTTGCAGCCGGTGGTCTCGAACAGGTGGATCTGCTCGGCGATGTACTTGAAGCCGGTCAGCACCTTGATGAGCTTCACGCCGTAGTCGTCGGCGATGGCCCGGGCCATCTCGGTGGACACGATGGTGGTCACCGCGGCGGCGTTGGCGGGCAGCTCGCCCCGCTCCTTCTTCTGGGAGAGGATGTAGTGCAGCAGGATGCAGCCGATCTGGTTGCCGTTGAGCAGCCGCAGTCCCTTGTCCGTCATGCAGGCGATGCCCACGCGGTCGCAGTCCGGGTCGGTGCCCACGCACAGGTCGGCGCCCAGCTCCTCCTGCATCTTCAGCGCCAGCGTGAAGGCGGCGGGGTCCTCGGGGTTGGGGACCTTCACGGTGGGGAACTCGCCGTCCGGCAGCTCCTGCTCCTTGACGACGTACACGTTCTTCATGCCGATCTCGTCAAAGATGCGGCGCACCGGGATGTTGCCGGAGCCGTGCAGGGGGGTGTAGACGATCTTCAGCGTCTGGCCCATCTCCTTCGCCAGCTCGGGGTTCACGGCCAGCTTCTTTACGGCGGCGATGTAGGCGTCGTCCACGTCCTTGCCGATGTAGTTCAGCAGGCCCTTTGCCACGGCTTCCTTCTCGTCCATGGGCAGGCTCTCGGCGAAGGTGGTATCCGGCAGGCGGTCGGTGATGCCCTTGACGGACTCCGGCGGCATCTGGGCGCCATCGGTCCAGTAGACCTTGTAGCCGTTGTACTGGGCGGGGTTGTGGCTGGCGGTGATGACAATGCCCGCGATGCACTTCAAATGGCGCACCGTGAAGGACAGCACTGGCACCGGCCGCAGGGATTCGAACAGGAACACCTTCACGCCCGCGGCGCACAGCACCAGCGCGGCCTCCCGGGCGAACTCGGTGCTCTTGCGGCGGGAGTCGTAGGCGATGGCCACGCCCTTTTCGGCGCCGCCCTCGTTGGTGAGGATGTACTTCGCCAGCGCCCGGGACACCCGGCGCACGTTGTACTTGTTCAGGCGGTTCGTGCCCGCGCCCAGCACGCCGCGCATGCCGGCGGTGCCGAACTCCAGGTCGCGATAGAAGCGATCCTCGATTTCCTTCGGGTCGTCCTTGATGGCCAGCAGATCCTGCACCGTCTCCGCGTCGTCGGCGAAGTCGTGCAGCCACTGTTCGTACAGCTTCATGGGCTCCATAAAAACCTACCTCCTTTTTTATTTCCGGCAGCCAACTTACCGGGGGTATCGGGGGCGGCAGCACCCCGATTATAAATCGCATGTGGCGGCGTGTACGCCGCGGGCGGAGAAATTTGCGCGCGGGGGATACGGTTCCCCGAAGCGGCAAATTTCTACCTTGCAGATTTGCCGGCCGGAGTTGATTGCCTGTTTTTCCATCCATATGCTACATAAAACAGGCAATGAACTCAAGGCAAATCTGTCAAAGGGGTGGCAGTGGCGGGGGAAGCAGGTCCCCCGCCACATCAGGCTTCCTTGGAAGCCAGGTAATCGTTCAGCTTCTGCACCAGCTCGTTGGCGTCGGTGCCGTGGGCGGCGCAGCCCATCTCCAGGCTCTCCATCTGGCTGAAGGGGCAGCCCATGCAGTGCATGCCGTATTCCATCATGATCGGCGCGGTGGTGCGGTCGATCTCCAGCACCTCGCCAATGCTCATCTGCTTCGTGATCGTGGTCATATCGGGATACCTCCATAGAATTATCGTGTTTGGTATGTCTACCGATATAAGTGTACAACATTCTTCGCCCAAATGCAAGCAAAATTACGCGCTTGTCAAGAACCCGCCAGGAAAATGGGGTGTGGAGCCCAAAGCTGCTTATGTCGCGATAAAGGATGACTATATACCCAAAAAAATAACGTTGCAAATAAGAGGAATAGGGGGCAAAACGTCGAAATTTCTGAATTTGGGTTTTGATGATATTTTATACCACGCCGACCGTCGGGACGAGCGACAAAACCCCTGCCCGGGGCGCGGGTTGGCGGCCCGCAGCGCGACATTCCGACGGACGACAGAACGATGGAGGGAAAGAGACTATGAAAGTGGAACAGAATCTGCCCATCGTTCGCGAGCGCAAGCTTGCGATTCTGAAGGGTGACCCGGACCTCTGCACCCAGCAGAAGAAGGCCGGGAAGCTGCTGGCCAGGGAGCGCATCGCGCTGCTGCTGGACGCCGCCAGCTTCGTGGAGCTGGATGTGCTGAACGCGGACGCCGGCGTCGTGACCGGCTATGGCCTGATCGACGGCAATCCCGCCTATGTCTATGCGCAGGACTTCACCGTCAAGGGCGGCTCCGTGGGCATGGCCCACGCGCGCAAGGTCCTGAAGGTGATGGAGCTGGCTGAGAAGACCGGCGCGCCCGTGTTCGCGCTGCTGGACACCGCCGGCGCGCGCCTGGACGAGGGCGTGGACGCCATGAACGCCTACGCGCTGATGGCCGGCAAGGCCAGCGCGCTGAGCGGCGTGGTGCCCCAGATCGCTGTGGTGCTGGGCCAGTGCGGCGGCATCGCCTCCGCCATCGCCGGCATGAGCGACATCACCATCATGAGCAAGAACGGCGCTCTGTTCGTCAACGGCCCACAGGTGGTTTCCGCCGCCGCCGGCAAGGACGTTGACATGGAAGAGCTGGCCGGGCGCCAGGCGTCCATGCGCTCCGGCGTCGCCCAGCTGACCGCCGACACCGACGAGGAAGCCATCGCCCTGGCCCGCAAGCTGGCCGGCATGCTGCCCGCCAACAACCTGGACGAGGTCTTTGGCGACACCGTGGACGACGTGAACCGTGAGCTGGGTGATCTGAACGCCATCGATTCCGTCGAGGACGTGCGCGACGTGATCCGCCGCATCGCCGACATGAACGACATCATCGAGCTCAGCGAGGGCTTCGCCCCCAGCATGGTCACCGCCATCGGCAAGATCGGCGGCAGCACCGTGGGCTTCATCGCCAACCAGCCCGCCAAGGACGAAGGCCGCATCACGGTCTACGGCGCCAAGAAGGCCAGCCGCTTCGCGTCCTTCTGCGACTGCTTCTCCATCCCGGTGGTCACCATCGTGGATTCCCTGGGCATGAAGGTCTCCACCGCGCCCCAGGGCGAGCTGGCCCGCGCCGGCGCGCAGCTGATGTACGCGCTGACCGAGGCCTCCAACGTGCGCATCGCCCTGATCGCCGGCAACGCCGTGGGCATGGCCTACGCCGCCATGGCTTCCCGCGCCGCCAGCGACATGGTCTATGCCTGGCCGGGCGCCGTGATCAGCGCCGTGACGCCGAAGATCGCCGTACAGCTGAACTGCGCGGACGAGCTGAAGACCGCGGACGATCCCTTCGCCAAGCGCGCCGAGCTGGAAGAGCAGTACATGGCCGACGTGGCCGACGGCGTGAACGCCGCCAAGGCCGGCTATGTGGACGACGTGATCGAGCCCGCCCAGACCCGCCAGATCCTGGCCAGCGCCCTGGAGATGCTCTCCGGCAAGCGCGAGGCCAAGCCCGCCAAGAAGCACGGCAACATGCCGCTGTAAGGAGGCGTCTGAATGAGTGTATTTGGAAAGGTCGTCTATGGCCTGCAGGTGGCCGCCATCGGCTTGGTGGTCGTGTTCCTGGGCCTGGCGATACTGATTGCCTTTATCACCCTGATGGCGCAGGTCTTCAAGTCCATCGACGCCAAGAGGAACGCCCGCGCCAAGGCTGAGGCCGAGGCCAAGGCGGAGGCCGCCGCGAAGGCTGCCACCGCTGCAGCCGCCGCCGCGCCCGCGGCCGCGGAGGAGCCGGTGGTTGAGGACGTGACGGACGATCAGCAGCTGATCGCCGTGATCGCCGCCGCCATCGCCGCCTTCACCGATTCCGACAAGCAGCTGGTGGTGCGCAAGGTCCGCCGGGTGTCCGGTTGGAACCGCGCGGGCAGAGCCGAGCAGGTGTACCGGTTCTGAATTAGGAATTAGGAATTAGGAATTAGGAATTAGAGTTAGTGCTTTGCAAGAGGAATCTCCACTATTTCATTCCTCATTCCTCACTCCTCATTCCTCATTAATCGATTTGATCCAACCTGGCGATCAGCCAGCAAGGTCAGTTATTAGAATAACGATTAATCAGGAGGAAATTACAATGCGCAAGTTTGCGATTACCGTGAATGGTCAGGCCTATGAAGTGGAAGTTGAAGAAATCGGCGGCGCTCCGACCTTTGCCGCCGCGCCCGTAGCCGCGCCCGTGGCGGCTCCCGCCCCCGTGGCCGCGCCGGCTCCCAAGGCCGCCGCTCCCGCCGCCGCCAAGCCCGCTGCCGCCGCTCCCGCCGGCGCCGAGGCCATCAAGGCGCCCATGCCCGGCAACATCAACGATGTGAAGGTCACCAATGGCCAGAGCGTGAAGAAGGGCGACGTGCTGGTCATCCTCGAGGCCATGAAGATGGAGAACGAGATCATGGCGCCCCGCGATGGCGTCGTGGCTTCCGTGAACGTGACCAAGGGCGCCACCGTCAACACCGGCGACGTGCTGCTTTCGATGAACTGATTCATTCATGAGTCATTTGAAAGCGGTAAGGAGGGTTTGACGAAATGTCCAAATTAAGAAAGGTTAGCCCCAAGCGCGCCCTGGCGTGCCTGCTGGCGCTGTTCGCCCTGCTGACCGTGTTTACGGCCCTGGCCGAGACCCAGGCGGAGGAACCCGCCCAGGCCGCGGAGCAGGTGGAACAGGTTGCCGAGGAGGCCGCCGCCACCGCGGAAGAGGGCAACACCGATCCCGATATCAACTTCTTGAAGGGCTTGAGCAACATCGCCAAGTCCACCGGTATCGCCAAGAGCATGGACGGCACCGGCGGCGACTGGCGCAACTACGTGATGATCGCCGTGGCCTGCTTCCTGCTGTACCTGGCGATTGTGAAGCAGTTTGAGCCCCTGCTGCTGCTGCCGATCGCCTTCGGTATGCTGCTGGCCAACCTGCCCGCCGCGGGCATGATGGGCCATCCCACCTTCACGTTCTATGCCAGCCAGGCCGACGCGCTGAAGGCTGCGCAGAACCTGGGCAAGGACGTCACCGACGTGATGATGCGCCTGAACCCGGAGACGGGGGAGATGGGCTACGCGATGCAAACCGCCAACGGCGGCCTGCTGTACTACCTCTACCAGGGCGTCAAGCTGGGCATCTACCCGCCGCTGATCTTCATGGGCGTGGGCGCGATGACCGACTTTGCTCCCCTGATCGCCAACCCGAAGAGCCTGCTGCTGGGCGCTGCCGCGCAGCTGGGCATCTTCCTGACCTTCCTGGGCGCGAAGCTGCTGGGCTTCACCGCCCGTGAAGCTGGCGCCATCGGCATCATCGGCGGCGCGGACGGCCCGACGGCCATCTTCGTCACCACCAAGCTGGCCCCGCACCTGCTGGGCCCCATCGCCGTGGCGGCCTACAGCTACATGGCCCTGGTGCCGGTCATCCAGCCTCCGATCATGAAGGCGCTGACCACCAAGAAGGAGCGCACCATCCGCATGGGCCAGCTGCGCCAGGTTTCCAAGACCGAGACGATCATCTTCCCGATCGCCGTCACGATCATCGTGTCCCTGCTGCTGCCCGACGCGGCCACGCTGGTGGGCATGCTGATGCTGGGCAACCTGATGCGCGTCTGCGGCGTGGTGGAGCGCATCAACAAGACCGCCCAGAATGAGCTGTGCAACATCGTCACCATCTTCCTGGGCCTGACGGTCGGCGCCACCACCCAGGGCTCCACCTTCCTGACCATGCAGACCATCTACATCGTCGTGCTGGGCGTCGTGGCCTTCGGCTTCGGCACCGCCGGCGGCGTGCTGCTGGCCAAGCTGATGAACATCCTCTCCGGCGGCACCATCAACCCACTGATCGGCTCCGCGGGCGTTTCCGCCGTGCCGATGGCGGCCCGCGTGTCCCAGAAGGTGGGCCAGGAGGAGGATCCCGGCAACTTCCTGCTGATGCACGCCATGGGCCCCAACGTGGCCGGCGTCATCGGTTCGGCTGTGGCTGCGGGCGTGTTCATCGCGCTGTTTGGTTAAGGCCAATGGCGAACGCCCCTTCGGGGGTCCGCCATTACGCGCGACGAAGGGCTGCGCCCTTCCGTCCGCTGGCCATCAGATTGGCAAAGGGGGACTCCGTCCCCCTCCGCTGCCACCCCCTCACAGATTTTGCTTGAGGCCACGGCCTCCGGCCGCAAAATCTGCAGGGAAGGAATTTGCTCTCCGGGAAATGGGATTTCCCTGCGATCAAATTACCTCCGCACGCGGCGTACATGCCGCCGCGTGCGATTGGAGATCGGGGCGCTTCCGCCCCGATACCCCAGGCAAGTAAGTGATGCTACTGATAGGTAGATTCGGAGGAAAAGATTATGGGCAAAGTTATGATTACCGAGACCATCCTTCGCGACGCGCACCAGTCCCAGGCCGCGACCCGCATGCGCCTGGAGGACATGCTGCCGGCGTGCGATGTGCTGGACAAGGTTGGCTATTATTCCCTGGAGTGCTGGGGCGGCGCCACGTTTGACAGCTGCCTGCGCTTTCTGAACGAGGATCCCTGGTATCGCCTGCGCGCCCTGCGCGAGGCTATGCCGAACACCAAGCTGCAGATGCTGTTCCGCGGCCAGAACATCCTGGGCTATCGCCACTATGCCGACGACGTGGTGGACGAGTTCACCCGCCTGTCCATCAAGAACGGCATCAACGTCATCCGCATCTTTGACGCCCTGAACGATCCCCGCAACCTGGAGCCGGCCATCAAGGCCACCAAGAAGTACGGCGGCATCTGCGAAGTGGCCCTGAGCTACACCATCAGCCCCGTGCACACCGAGGAGTACTTCGTGAACCTGGCCCTGGAGCTGGAGAAGATGGGCGCGGACAACATCTGCATCAAGGACATGGCCAACCTGCTGCTGCCCTACAAGGCCTACAGCCTGGTGAAGCAGCTGAAGCAGGCCCTGAAGCCGGAGACCCTGGTGCACCTGCACACCCACAACACCGCCGGCATCGGCGATATGTGCAACTTGAAGGCCATTGAGGCCGGCGTGGACATCGTGGACTGCGCGCTGTCGCCCCTGGGCAACGGCACCTCCCAGCCCGCCACCGAGCCCCTGGTGGCCACCCTGGCCGGTACCGAGTACGACACCGGCCTGGACCTGAACCTGATCACCCAGGCCACCGAGCACTTCCGCGGCGTGGCCGCCAAGCTGCAGGAGCAGGGCGTGCTGGATCCCAAGGTGCTGCGCGTGGACGTGAACACCCTGAAGTACCAACCAGCTGAAGCAGGCCGGCCAGTCCGACAAGCTGTACGAGGTGCTGGCGGAGGTGCCGCGCGTGCGCGAGGACTTCGGCTATCCGCCGCTGGTGACCCCCACCTCCCAGATCGTGGGCACCCAGGCCGTGATGAACGTGCTGACCGGCGAGCGCTACAAGATGTGCCCCAAGGAGAGCCAGGGCCTGATGCGCGGCGAGTATGGCCGCCTGCCCGCTCCCGTGAACGAGGAAGTGCGCAAGAAGGTCATCGGCGACCAGAAGATCATCACCTGCCGTCCCGTGGACGACAAGTCCTATGGCGTCAAGCACTTGGACGAGTTCAAGAAGGAAATGGGCCAGTACTACACCCAGGAGGAGGACGTGCTTTCCTACGCCCTGTTCCCGCAGGTGGCCGAGAAGTTCTTCCAGAACCGCCAGGCCAAGCAGATCGGCTTGGACAACAGCGTGCTGGATAAGGCCAATAACGCCATGCCGCTGTGATCGAAAGATCGCGGATAATGGCCCCAACCGCGCAAATTCCCTGAACGGCGCTGATGCGGCCGGAATTTGCGCTTCCGGCGTCAGAGAGCCCTGAAAAATCGGTTACTTACCCTTGAGTAAGCGCCCTCATTTTCAGGGCTCTCTTCCTTGCCTTGCAACCCTTCTTGACGGTTTTTCTGTCGCCGGGAGGACAGTGGGGGCAGCCTTGCGGCCACTCTGCACGATCTTTTTACGCAGTCGGTGGTTTGCGGGCAAACAACAGGCCTTTCTGATGGTTTTCCGCGCCAGCCCTGCCTCCCCTTTCAAGGGGAGGCGGCCCGCAGGGCCGAAGGGGTTACTCCAAATGGCGTTCCCGGGAAAACCTTCGCTCAAATGGAGGAAACAGGATGGACAAGGTCAATTCCGTTCAGGAGCTCATCGAACGGACCCAGGGCATGCCGCTGGAGCGGATGCGCTTCTTCATCAACGAAGACCGGAAGGAAGCGCGCTGCTTCGGCATCTATCAGGACAGCTATACCGGCCACTGGGTGGTTTACAAGAACAAGGACGACGGCTCCCGCGCCGTGCGCTATTCCGGGCCGGACGAGGCCTATGCCGCCCAGGAGCTGTGGGCCAAGATCCAGTCGGAGATCGGCCTGCGCCGGGCGAAGCGGTCGCGGCAGCGGTCCAAGGGCGAGATCGTCCGCGAGCGCATCCGAAAGATCGCCATCGGCGTGATCATCGCCATACTGGTCTTCATGGCTGCGCGATGGTTGGCGCGCCGGCCCAAGCGGGGCTACTATCGCATCGACGACGACCTCTACTATTACCAGGACTCCGCCTGGTACTATTTCGTCGACGACGCCTGGGATTACTACGACGGCCCGACGGACTACGACTGGTACAACGGCAATTACTACGGAACCAGCTACGACGGCTTCGACAGCTATGACGACGCCTTCGAGTATTCGGACTATTACGAAGCGCCCAGCAGCTCCAGTCAGGACGACGACGATGACGATTGGGACGTCTTCGACAGCTGGGACTCAAGCGACACCGACTGGTCGAGCGATTGGTGAGTCAGTCTGTCATCAACCGACAGATCATCCTTTTGCTGGGTAAAATTGGCATAAAATCCCGATAGGGGCTTGAAATTATTTCAAATTTGTTTTATAATATGACAGAATAGTTGGGATATTGCTAAACATTGTCTAATTTCCGCCTCAAATGGCGGCTGTGCATGCCGATGGGGCATGGCACGGAAAGGTATGGTTGTGCTATGGGCAAGAAGAACAAAAAGAAGGCCGAGCAGGCGAAGCGCTCCACCATGCGCGCCGGCGTGATGACGCTGTGCTGCGTGCTGGGCGTTGCGCTGCTGGCGGGCATGGCGCTGTTCAACCGGGGCGTGAAGCCGGATCGCGATATGCAGTGGTATGTGCGGGAAGGCGCGCTGGAGGTGGCCGCGCCGGCGATGGGCGAAGGTTACGACGGCGAGGACAATGAGTTCCTGGTGCCGGAGGACAACATGCGCGCCACGCTGGAGCCCACGCCCGTGCCCACGCCGTCGCCCACGCCCGTGCCCACCCAGGAGCCCGCCATGCCGGACGTGACCGTCGCGCCCGAAGACGGTTCCGCGGATGTGAACTGGGACGCGCCGGCTGATGGGACGGCTGAACTGTCCGGAGGGGACGAAGCGGAGCTTCCCGGCGGGGACGAGGCGCTGGCCCAGGCGGAGGACGCCGCCGAGCCGGAGGGGGACATCTTCCCGGAGGACGAGGCCGAGCCTGAGATCGAGGAAGAGCCGGATCCGTCGGGCACCGTGACGCTGACCATCACCGCCGCCGGCGACTGCACCTTCGGCGGCATGGAGGGAGCCAAGAGCCATCCCCGCTTCGCCAAGCTGGTGCAGAAGTACGGCTACGACTACTTCTTTGAAAACGTGCGCAGCGTCTTCGAGGACGACGACCTGACGATCATCAACCTGGAGGGCCCGCTGACCAACGAGACCCACCGCACCGGCAGCGGCTTTGTGTTCAAGGCGCCGCCGGAGTGCGTGAAGATCCTCACCGGCTCCAGCGTGGAGATCTGCAACGTGGCCAACAACCACTCCCGGGACTACGGCCTCAGCGGCCTTAAGGAGACCGCCAAGGTGCTGGACGAGAACGGCATCGGCTTCTGCGGCTACGACGTGGCCTACGAAAAGACCATCAAGGGCGTGCGCGTGTGCGCGCTGGGCTTCACCTGCTGGGAACGCAGCGAGGCGAAGATCTTTGAGGCCGTGGCGGCGCACCGGGACAGCTGTGATTTGCTGATCGTGAGCATGCACTGGGGTGATGAGCATGTCTACGACTACAACAACGGTCAGGTGCGTCAGGCCCACGGCATCATCGACGCCGGCGCCGACCTGGTCATCGGCACCCATCCCCACGTGATCCAGGGCATCGAAAAGTACAAGGACAAGTACATCGTCTACAGCCTGGGCAACTTCAGCTTTGCCGGCAACGCCAACCCCGATGACAAGCGCTGTCTGATCTTCCAGCAGACCTTCAGCTTCGCGCCGGGCATGAACATCTACCGCGCGGGCTGCGCGGACGCGGGCATCAACCTGATCCCCGCCAGCATCACCTCCACCGAGGGCACCAACGACTTCCGGCCCATGGTGCTGCCCGCCGACAAGGGCGCGTCGGTGCTGAAGCTGCTGGCGAAAAAGTCCAAGGGACTGGATCTGAAGAACACCCTATGGATGAAGGACAACTACATGGTGGCCAACGGCCTGATCAAGAGCGAGGACGACCAAGGAACCGGTACCCAGACGGCGGACGCCGGGGCGAGCCCGGAAGACGCGGCTGAAAACGCGCCCCAGGAGGGCGCGGCGGAGGATGCCGACCAGGAGAATCCGGACGCGGAACCCGCCGAGGAGACTGCGGCAGAGGACGAGGAAGCGGTGGCAGCCACGGCGTTTGAGGAGGTCGACGGCGACTTCAGCGACGCCGATGCAGACGACGCCGGCGCGGATTTCCCCTTCGAGGACGACACGGGATTCGACGGGAATGACGCTGCCGACGGGGACTTCGCCGGGGATGAGACCGCTGAGGACGACGAGCCCAGCCCATTCTTCAGCTGAAAATGCATATGAACAGAACGCAGGGACGGCATTGTGCCGTCCCTGCGTTTGATGGATGCAAACCCAAAGCCTGCGCAAAGCAGTGGGCGCTTGATGCCCCTGAAGGAGAAGCCTTTTGGGCGGGCAGCGCAATGCCGCCCCTGCAGGGACTACGCACCAACCAAAAGCCTCCCCACCGCAGTGGGGAGGTGGCACGAAGTGCCGGTGGGGCACTTCATTCAGGACCGTCACATTTCTCGCTGTTTCCCAATCATAGGGCGGGCGGCGCAATGCCGCCCCTACGGAGAATACGGAGAAAGCCGGCCTGCCACGCCCCTCGCTGCACCTCTATCACGCGGCGGCCTGCCGAGTCGTGAATTGAAGCGAGCGGCTCGGCGCAGGGTGCCGAACGCGAAGCTTCACTGAACAGCGAGCGCAGGCCGCCAAAAAGAGCTGTCCCTCGGTTCCCTAATCGCAGTACATCGGCGACGAAGACCTCATCCGTCTTGCTGCGCTTCGCTTGCTGCCGCGGGCCTACCGGCCCCATCTCGCTGAAAAATGTCCACTGGACATTTTTCCGGGCGCTCGATGCCCCAAAGGGGAAGGCTTGGGGCGCCGCTGTGCCGCCCCAGTATCTCCATCATTTTACCTTGACCCCCTGTTCAGGGGGCGGAAATCGTGGTATAATGATTAGGCAACCGGCGCGGAGTGCGGTTGGCCGGGTCGGCGGCTCGCGCAGGGAAAGACGCCGACAATCATGGTATAATACCACTAATGCGAAATATCACCGCCGCGCGGCGGCAGGGGAGGATACGACTATGGAGAACGAGGCGAGAAAGCCCGCAAATTTCATCGAGGAGTTTATCGACCAGGATCTGGCCAGCGGCCGCTATGAGGCGGTGCACACCCGTTTCCCGCCAGAGCCCAACGGCTATCTGCACATCGGCCACGCCAAGGCCCTGTGCGTGAACTTCGGCATCGCCCAGAAGTACGGCGGCAAGTGCAACCTGCGCTTCGACGACACCAACCCCACCAAGGAGGAGACCGCCTTCGTGGAGGGCATCCAGCGGGACATCGAGTGGCTGGGCTACAAGTGGGACAAGCTCTACTTTGCCTCCGACTTCTTCGATCGCCTGTATGAGATCGCCAAGGACATGATCCGCCGCGGCGTGGCCTATGTGGACGACCAGTCCCCCGAGGAAATGCGGGCCAACCGCGGCACGCTGACCAAGCCCGGCGTGAACAGCCCCTATCGGGATCGCCCCGTGGAGGAGAACCTGGACCTGTTCGAGCGCATGAAGAACGGCGAATTCGAGGAGGGCAGCCGGGTGCTGCGCGCCAAGATCGACATGGCCAACCCCAACGTGCTGCTGCGCGACCCCGCCATGTATCGCATCAACCGCCACAGCCACCACCGCACCGGCGACAAGTGGTGCATCTATCCGATGTACGACTTCCAGCACCCCGTCCAGGACGCCATCGAGGGCATTTCCCACTCGCTGTGCTCGCTGGAGTATGAGATCCACCGCCCGCTGTACGACTGGTTCGTCCAGCAGGCCCGGGTGACCGAGCGGCCCCCGAGGCAGATCGAGTTCGCGCGGCTGAACATCGAGCGCACGGTGATGTCCAAGCGCCACCTGCGCCGACTGGTGGAGGAGCATGTGGTGTCCGGCTGGGATGACCCCCGCATGCCCACGCTGGTGGCCATGCGCCGCCGGGGCTATCCCGCCGCCGCCATCCATGACTTCATGGGCCGCATCGGCGTGGCGAAGAACGATTCCATGGTGCAGGGCCACGTGCTGGACGACTGCGTCCGCGACGCCCTGGCCGATACCGCGCCCCGCCCGATGGCGGTCATCGACCCGCTGAAGGTGGTGCTGACCAACTGGCCGGAGGGCGAGGTGGACCGCCTGACCGTCGCCAATCACCGCGACCATCCCGAGTTCGGCACCCGCGAGGTGCCCTTTGGGCGCGAGCTGTACATCGAGCGCGAGGACTTCATGGAGGAGCCCATCAAGGGCTTCAAGCGCATGGTTCCCGGCCGCGAAGTGCGGCTGATGGGCGCGTACATCGTCCGCTGCGACGAAGTGGTGAAGGCCGATGACGGCAGCGTAGCGGAGCTGCGCTGCACCGTGGACATGGACAGCCGCTCCGGCTCCGAGGGCTCGAACCGCAAGCTCAAGACCGGCGTGCTGCACTGGGTCAGCGCCGAGGACGCCGTGCCCAGCGAGTTCAGGCTCTATGAGCCGATCCTGGAGGCCGAGGCCGACGCGGCGCAGGCGCCCGTCGAGGAGGAGCTGGACGAGAACGGAAAGGTGATCGAAGCGGCGGATGACGACTTCATGAACCACCTGAACCCCAACAGCCTGACGGTGAAGCGGGGCTATTGCGAGTCCTGGACCGCGAAGCAGCCCGTCGGCACCGCCTTCCAGTTCCAGCGCATCGGCTATTTCTGCAAGGACCCGGATTCCACCGAGGCCCTGCCGGTGTTCAACCGCACCGTTCCGCTGAAGGACACCTGGGCGAAGGTGGCCGGAAAATAACCGCATATCAACGCCGCTCCTGCCCGTTACAGGCAGGGGCGGCGCGCTTTTTTAACCCCGTTTTTCGCTGCCTCGAATCTTATTTGAGTTTTTACAAATCCGTTGACAAATGTGGCTTATCATGACACAGCTTCTGTGTTATAATGGGGCCGTATGAAGGATGTACCGGGCCGCGTCAGGCCCGCCGAAAGCCTCCGGTTTTGCCGGGGCGATAGATTGTCAAACCGATATTGGAGATAAGCAGTGACCACGGAACGCAATTCCCGAAACAGGGCTGTCACCGGCACGCGCCCGGTGGCGCGGAACACCCGCCCGGCGGCGAGGAATGCCCGGCAGGCCCCCGGCACGCGTCCGGCGGCGCGGAGCACCCGCCCGGCGGCGCGCACCGTCGCGCAGAGCCGGCGCCCCGCCCAGAGCAGGCAGAGCGCGCGGCAGGGCGGCCCGCGCAGGCGCGACCTGCCGCCCCAGGTGCGGCTGGCGCTGCTGGCCGTGGTGACCGTGCTGGTGATCTTCGGCGTGGTCAGGCTGATCCAGACTGCTGCCGAGAACAGCAAGGAGCGCTTCCTGGACAACGTGTTCGTCAATGGCGTCGCGCTGGCGGGCTTCACCCGGGACGAGGGTTATGCCGCCGTGGCCCAGGCCAAGGAGCAGCGCATCAACACCACCTACAACCTGACCTACAACGGCCAGACCTACAGCTTCAAGCCCACGGACTTCGGCGTCGACCTGGACTACGAGTCCGAGATGGAGCGGGCCTGGAACCTGGGTCACGTGGGCGACAGCGCCACCATCAACCAGATCAAGCAGAACCTCAAGGAGGTTCCCGCCGAGTTCAACAGCGAGATCCATTACGATGAAGACGCCCTGAACGCCTACATCGACAACCTGGCCGACGCGCTGTACGTCGCCCCCGTGGACGCCCAGGTGGTGGTCACCGAGGAAAAGCCGGTGATCGAGGTGGCCTCCCAGAGCGGCCGGGAGCTGGACAAGGACAAGACCCGGGAGAACCTGGAGGCCCTGATCCTCACCGGCAGCGGCGATACCCAGCTGCCCGTGGAGGTCGTGGAGCCCACCATTTCCTCCGACAACATGGAGATGAAGGTGGTGGCCAAGTTCTCCACCGACGTCTCGTTCCGCGGCTCGGCCAGCCGCAGCAACGTGCGCCTGGCGCTCAGCTTCTTCAACGGCTATGTGGTTTATCCCGGCGATACCGCCGATTTCAACGAGATCGTCGGCCCCCGCACCGAGGGCCGCGGCTTCAAGAAGGCCCCGGAATACGCCGGCAACGAGCTGAAAAAGGGCGTGGGCGGCGGCGTGTGCCAGGCCAGCACCACGCTGTACAACGCGGCCATCATGGCGGGCATGACCATCATCGAGCGACACAGCCACAACATGACCGTCAGCTATGTGGAGCCCAGCCAGGACGCCGCCGTGGAATACGGCGTGGACGGCAAGGACTTCGTGTTCCGCAACGACACTGAGCACGCCATCTACATCTACACCAACGTGGACAAGGAAAACGCCACGGTGACCATCTACGGCACCCGGCCGGAGTATCACTACGAGCTGAAGTCCGTGGTGGTGGAGGAAAAGAAGAGCGAGCGCAAGCGCTACGAGAACGACATGTCGGGCAAGTATGTGTACTACATCACCGACAAGCCCGTGCTGAAGACCAAGGGCCACGGCAGCTGCCGCAGCGAGGGCTGGCTGGTGTCCTACGACTGGAACACCAAGGAAGAGGTCAGCCGCGAGCAGATCAGCTTTGACGCCTATGTGGCGGGCATGAACGTCTACTGGCGGGGCGTGCACGATGAAAACGGCAACGTGATCGATCCCAACCAGAAGGAAGAGGACGCGTAGCCCGGCAGGATAGCAATATTACCAATGAGAGGGGAGTGGGCCGCTTGAAGCAGTGCTTTCTGACCCGGCGCGGGCCGAAGGCCATCGGGCCCTATTCCACGGCGGCCATACTGGACGGCATCTGTTATCTGTCGGGCGTGGTTCCCGTCAATCCCGCCACCGGCAAGCTGGCGGGGGAGGACGTTTCCACCCAGGCCCGACAGGTATTTGAAAACATCAAAGCCGTTTTGGAGGAATTGAACGCCTCCACGGCGGACATATTGAAAACAACCGTGTTTCTGACCGATCTTGGTACCTTCGGCGCGGTGAACGAAATCTACGCGGAGTACTTCGGCCCGGACTATCCGGCCCGCAGCTGCGTACAGGTTTCGGCGCTGCCTATGGGGGCGTTGATCGAGGTGGAGGCCGTCGCCTCCCTGAAATGACGGTTTTTTTGTGGGCTGCGACCCCACAGGATATAGACACAAGATACCAAATTCGGCAAAACGAAGGAGTGTAGGGTTTTATGTTTGAAACCGCGAATATCTCGATCTTCGCCGGCAGCGGCGGCCGTACCTTTGCGGAGCGCATGTGCGCGTACATGGGCAAGCCGCTGGGCTCTTCCGAGGTGATCACCTTCTCGGAGGGCAACACGTTTGTGCGCATCAACGAGACCGTGCGCGACCGGGATGTGTTCCTGGTGCAGCCCATCGGCATGCATTCCAACGACGAGTTTGTGGAGATCCTGTTCTGGATGGACGCCTTCAAGCGCTCCAGCGCCCTGTCCTGCACCCTGATCATGCCCTACTTCGGCTATGGCAAGGGCGACAAGAAGGACGAGCCCCGCGTGTCCATCCGTGCCCGCGTGTGCGCCGAGAGCATGGAGCTGGCCGGCGCCGACCGCTTCGTGACCATGGATCTGCACGCCCCCCAGCTGCAGGGCTTCTTCAAGCGCCCCATGGACCACCTCTACGCCATGCCGATGCTCACCGAGGTCATCAAGCGCGAGCATATCGAAAACGCCGTGATCGTCAGCCCAGACGCAGGCTTTGCCAAGCAGGCGCGCAAGTTTGCCGACGCGCTGCACCTGCCCATCGCCATCGGCGACAAGACTCGCGCCGACCACAGCGAAAACGCCGAGGTGCTGGAAGTGATCGGCGACGTGAAGGGCAAGAACTGCATCATCACCGACGACTTCACCATCTCCGGCGGCACGCTGGTGAACCTGGCCGAGACCTTGCGCGCCCGCGGCGCGAAGGAGATCGTGGCCCTGCTCAGCCACAACATCATCTCCGAAAAGGGCGTGGAGCGCGTCAACAACAGCCCCATCAAGCGCATCTACTCCACCGATACCGTGGAAAACCCCAACATCATCGGCCAGGAGAAGTTCCACACGGTCTCCGTGGCGCCCATGTTCGCCGAGACCATCATGCGCTACTACAACTATCAGTCCGTCAACTCCATGTTCTCCAAGCTGCCCGAAAACGTGGTCGAGGCCGGCTTCACCCTGGCGGGGCTGGAGATGTAAGAGAGTTCAGAGTTTAGAGTTGAGAGCAGGTCAGCTGCTCCCGACCCTCAAAGCCTTCCCCTTCAGGGGAAGGCGGCACGGCGAAGCCGTGACGGAAGAGGTCGTTCCCCTCAGTAGAAGCGGCGTTGCGCCGCCCGCCCAAAGCCTTCCCCATCGTGGGAAGGCTTTTACATTTCCCTGTCGAACATCTACATAACCCGAGCGCAAAAAAGCCTTAAAAAGGCGTTGACAAAATACTCGGGGGTGGGGTATTATACTATCGAAAAGGTAGGCCGCTCGGCGGCGGGAAGGGGTAATGACATGAAGAACGCGAGGAAGCTGCTGGCCTCGCTGCTGGCGCTGTGCATGCTGTTGGGATGCTTCTCCGCGCTGGCGGACGAGATTGTGGTCGAAGAGCAGAGTATTGCCCAGGAGGCAGCGCAAGCTCTTGATTACACTGGACCTTCGGATGGCGAGGTCACTGTCAAGAAGTTTGATGAAGTCAACAAAGTTGAAGTGAATGTTGAAAGCACCACAACCGTCACCGTTTCTGTTGGAGATCAAGACGGCGATTCGCGTACCTTTACGTCTGAAAGGACCCCCTTCAAGGAAATCGATGTCGAAGTGACCAGAGTATATGCCAATGATAACAACGATGGCGTGACGATTTCCAGCGGCGTCAACGGTCAGATTGAGGATGCCGGTGTCATCAACGTCAACGTGATTAAAAACGTCACGGCGGACGAAAACGGTATCGTTATCGGGAAACAGCCAGAGGACGCGTCGTCAACCGCTACGCCGCAGGGCGGCAAGGTTACCGTCGGCGAAGATTTCACAGCTACTCCCGATGTTGCCGCCGTATATGCACGTACAGGGAACGCCATTGAAGTCCATGCCTCCGATAGCGAAGTCACCATTAAAAACGGCGACGTAAAAGGCGCCAAGGATGGCATTTATTCCGATGGCAGCGGCAGCAAGATCACCGTTGAAAACGGCAACGTGACCGGCGAAGAAGAAAACGCCATTGAAGTCCGCGCCTCCAATAGCGAAGTCACCATTGAAAACGGTGACGTGAAAGGCGCCAAGGATGGCATTTATTCCGATGGCAGTGGCAGCAAGATCACCGTTGAAAACGGCGACGTGACCGGCGAGAGCGGGTACGGCGTCGTGAACTGGTCGCCTCGTGTCGACATCACCGTCAACGGAAGCGTGACGGGCGGAAAGACAGGCGTTGGAAACAGCTATGGCAAGGTGACGGTCACGGGCGACGTGACCGGCGCGAATTGCGGCGTCAAGGATGCCTATGGCGAGGTCACGGTCAATGGCAGCGTCAAGGCCACCGGCGCCGAGGGAGCCGATGGCCTTGACGAAGGCACGGGCGTTTCCGCGGGCGAACAGGGTGCCACGGTCACCGTGGACGGCGATGTGGAAGGCGCCGTTTGCGGCGTCGAGGCGAAGAATGGCGCCACGGTCACCGTAGGCGGCGATGTGAAAGGCACGGGAAGTGAGAGCGTCGGCATCATGGCTGACGCACATTCAGCCGGTGGGAACGTGATCGTGGACGGCACCGTGTCCGGCAAGGCTGCGGCGATTCAGTTTTTTAGCGCTGCGGATGACGGCAGCGTCGACCTTGGCAAGGCTCAGGTGACCGTATGGGCGGCGGAACTGAACGATGGCTCCGTGGCAACCGTCAAAACCACGACAAAATCTGGAAGTGACGATTCGACAACGGAAAAGGTGCTCAGCGGTAAGGACGAGAAGGTCGCCGAGGTGCTGAAGCAGTCCATCAACTATATCATCCGCGCGGCTTCCGCGGCGAACAACG
This sequence comes from uncultured Eubacteriales bacterium, assembly GCA_902765395.1. GTDB lineage: Bacteria > Bacillota > Clostridia > Christensenellales > Aristaeellaceae > UBA2862. Next base: position 204,925 of record CACWZP010000004.1, on the reverse strand, counting down.
CGCTGAAAATTGACGAGGTGGAGGGCCAGGGCGAGGTGGCTGGCTACAAGACCGCCCACGAGGGCGAGGAAGTGACCTTCACCCTGGACGACTACGAGGATGGCGACGAGCTGGAGATCTACTACAACGGCGAGCGCGGCGACAAGTTGACCAAGGGCAGTGCGGCCAGTGCCACGGCCTATTCCATCGCCGGCAAGGTGATCACGGTCTTGATGCGCCGCGGCGGCGCGATGAGCCTGCTGGCGAGCATCACCAAGGCCAATACGGCGTCCGAGGAGACGAAGCCCGAAGAGACGAAGCCCGAGGAGACGAAGCCCGAAGAGACGAAGCCCGAGGAGACGAAGCCCGAGGAGACCAAGCCTGAGGAGACGAAGCCCGAGGAGACGAAGCCCGAGGAGACGAAGCCCGAGGAGACCAAGCCCGAGGAGATCGCCGACGAGAGCGGAGACGCCGATGACGCGGAGGACGGGGCGAAGAAGGATCTCGTGTTCACATATGTGCCCGTGGATGCACTGCATGGCGTGACCAGCGCTGACAGGCCCGCCGCCGCAGACGCGATGAAGTCGCTGGCAGACAGCCTGGGCGAAGGCGCGAAAGTGGAGATCGTGGACGCGGACAAGGTAGTGCCCGCCGGGCAGTTTGCCGCCTTTGACGCGCTGCCCCTCGCCGACCGGCTGGCCATCGCGATGCAGCTGTTGGGCTGCGGCGAGGCCGAGAACCTGTCGGAAGAGGGTACGGCGGTGCTGGCGGACATCGGCACGGCGCTGGACGCCCTGACCGACGCGGAGAAGGAGGCCCGTCAGGCGGACATCGACGGCCGCTTCCTGCCGAGGCTAGTCATCGTGGACGGCGCGGAGCGCAAGAGCGTGGGCCTGGAGCTGAAGATCACCCGGGGCGGCGATACCGCCCGCGAGCGCTGGACCTTCTTCGAGGACGAGGATGCCTGGAAGCTGTTCCAGATCGAAAAGGGCGTCTACAAGGAAGCGTGACCGCGCTTGAACCGCGCTCCATCGAGGAAAGAAGGTTCATTTATCATCGAATTGCCGTTTTGTCTTAAAACAGCGATTCCAGTCGGGTGCTATAATCAATGGGTACGCCTTCGGGCGTGCCCATTACTTATTCTATGAGGTCAACTATGAACAGAAAAGAAATCGCCGAGATCCGCCGCCGACTGAACGTGGACAAGAACGCCATCACGCGCCTGAGGGGCTGCTATGTGAACGAAAAGCGGGAGGTGGTGGCCGCCTTCGACCGCTCGCTGATGAGCTTTCCCCAGGAGGAGCAGGAGAAGTATCTGGCCATCTTCAAGCGCACGCTGGCGGGCGTGCCGGGCAAGAACCTGATCGACATCGAATTCCGGGCCGACCAGGTGATGGACGACGAGGCCCACGGCCTGCTGATGGCCCTGCGCAACACCGCGCTGTCCGTGGACGAGGGCGTGCGGGCGCTGTGCGGGAAGATCATCGACAGCCTGGAGCTGGAGGGCAATTACCTGATCCTGATGATGCACGACGCCTACGACGTGCCCTTCAAACATGCCGACGAGAACAAGGTGGACGTGATATCCGAGGAGGTGTTCAACTATATCCTCGTCAGCGTGTGCCCGGTGAAGCTGACCAAGCCGGCGCTGAGCTATTGCAGCGACGACAACGCCTTCCACAGCCGGGAGCTGGACTGGGTGGTGTCCGCGCCGGAGCTGGGCTTCATGTTCCCCACCTTCGACGACCGCGCCACCAACATCTACAGCGCCCTGTACTTCACCCGGGACGCTTCCAACGTGCACGACGAGTTCATCGACGCCGTGTTCCACGCCGACGCGCCCATGCCCGCCGCCGAGCAGCGGGAGGTGTTCCAGGCGGTGCTGGAGGACGCGCTGGACGACGACTTGAGCTTCGAGGTGGCCCAGACCGTGCACGAGCAGTTCCGGGAGATGATCGAGGCCCACAACCAGGACAAGGCCGCCGAGCCGCTGGTGATCTCCAAGCGGGAGGTGACCGGCATGCTGGAGAGCTGCGGCGTGCCGGACGAGAAGCTGGAAGCCTTCGAGCAGCGGTACGACGCCGAGTTCGGCCAGGGCATGGAGCTTCGGGCCGTGAACATCGCCGAGCCCAAGAAGTTTGAGGTGCGCACGCCGGACGTGGTGGTGCAGGTGAACCCCGAGCGCAGCGATTTGATCGAGACCCGGGTCATCGACGGCTTCAAGTATATCCTCATCCGCGCCGACGAGGGCGTGGAGGTGAACGGGGTGAACATCTCCATCGCCGCTCGGCAGGAGCCGGGCGCGGCGGGGGAGGACGAAGCGCCGTTTGAATGAAAAAATGCAGGGGCGGCGTTGAGCCGCTCCTGCTTGTCTAATGCGCCGTTCCAAAGGCCCTTCGTTGAGGGGGCTTCCGCGCGCATTGTGGCCGGGGGAATTGCCTGTACGCCCTCCGGCGCACCGCGCCGCCTCCCTCAAGGGGGAGACTGTGAGGCAACCGCACCCCTGCATGGCTGTTTGGAGTGTTGATTGGAATCGTGACGTACAGATCCTTCGCTCCGCTCAGGATGACAACGCTGCAATGCTGTCATCCAGAGCGAAGCGAAGGATCTGTGCGTTTTGTTTATCCCTTACAGCCTCGCGGCCACCTGCGCCGCCAGCGCGGCGTTGTTGTAGACCAGGCGGATGTTGCTGGCCAGGCTGTCGCCGCCGGTGATGTCCTTGATCTTCGCCAGCAGGAAGGGCGTGGTCTGCTTGCCCTTGATGCCCAGTCGGTTGGCCTCGTCCACGGCCTCGTCGATGGCCTTGTTGATCACGGCGGGGTCCATGCTGTATGCCTCGGGGATGGGGTTGGTGACCAGCATGCCGCCCTTCAGGCCCATGTCCAGCTTGGCGCGGAACGCGGCGGCCACCTCGTCCGGGCTGTCCAGGCGATAGTCCACGCCGAAGCCGCTCTTGCGGGTATAGAACGCAGGCAGCTCGTCGGTGCCGTAGCCGATCACCGGCACGCCCTTGGTCTCCAGGTACTCCAGCGTCAGCCCCAGGTCCAGGATGCTCTTGGCCCCGGCGCACACCACCAGCACCGGCGTCTGGGCCAGCTCCTCCAGGTCAGCGGAGATGTCCATGGTGACCTCCGCGCCCCGGTGCACGCCGCCGACGCCGCCCGTGGCGAACACCTTGATGCCCGCCATGGCCGCGATGATCATCGTGGTGGCCACGGTGGTGGCGCCGTCGTCGCCCCGGGCCGCCAGCACCGGCAGGTCGCGCCGGGAGGCCTTGATGACGTCCGTGCCCTTCTTGCCCAGGTACTCGATCTCGTCCTTCGTCAGCCCGGCCTTCAGCTTGCCGCCGATGATGGCGATGGTGGCCGGCACCGCGCCGTTCTCCCGGATGATCTTCTCCACGTTCAGCGCCGTCTCCACGTTCTGGGGATAGGGCATGCCATGGCTGATGATGGTGGATTCCAGCGCCACCACCGGCTTGCCCGCCGCGAGGGCCTGGCGTACTTCCTCGGAAACCTCTAAGTATTTGTTCATGTCGATCCTCCTGATGTTTGTTTGGGAATGAAAGCGCAGCTTGAACAGCCTCTTGCAGATTCTTCGACTTCGGCTTCGCCTCCGCCCAGAATGACAAGCCCGTCACTGCCGGTGTCATCCTGAGCGAAGGCGAAGGATCTGTGCATTTCGGCCTGGAACAGCGCCACGACAGTCAGCGCGCATCCTGTGCCTGCGGATCCGCGATCAACGCCATTCGCGCTCGCACCGCCTGCTCGCTGATTTCCGGGCTCACCGTCTCCATGCTCTCCACGGCGATGGACGCGGCGGCCAGGCCCGCGGCGGCGCAGTCCCGCAAACCGCAGCCCCGGGCCAGCGCCCAGGTCAGCGCTGCGGTGAAGGCGTCGCCCGCGCCGGTGGCGTTCACCATGCGCACGGCCCCGCCGGGCAGGAACAGCGTTCCGCCTCCGTCGGCGCAGCACACGCCCCGCTCGCCCAGGGTGATGAAGGCGCGCCGCGCGCCCAGCTCCACGAGCCGTGCCGCGGCCCGGGCGGCGGAATCCGGCCCGTGGACGGGGATGCCGGTGAGGGTCTCGGCCTCGATGGCGTTGGGCTTGACGGCGGCCAATTTGCCCATCGCGCCCAGCAGCCGCGGGGCCTTCGCCGTGCTCACCGCGTCGGCCACCAGCGGCACGTCCAGCCGCCCGGCCAGGTATTCCAGCGTCGCCGCGGGCAGGTTGGCGTCCAGCACCACCGCGTCCATGGCGTTCAGCTCCGGGAGGATGCCCTGAAGCGCCTCGGGCGTCAGCCGGTCGCAGATGCCCATGTCGTTCACGGCCAGCTGCATGTCGCCCCCGGCGTCGGCGATGAACAGGTAGGACGAACTGGCCTCGCCTTCGAAGGTGAGGCACAGGCTCGTGTCCACGCCCGCCCGGGCGCAGTCGGCGCGCACGATGTCGGCGAAGGAATCCGTGCCCAGCGGGGCGATGAGGCGGGTCTGTATGCCCAGCTGCGCCAGGTTGCAGGCGATGTTCCGGCCTACGCCGCCGGCGGAGAGCCGAACCTTGCCGGGGCTGGAGTCCTGCATGGACAGGCGGCCCGCGGGAAAGCCGCCGATGTCGATGTTTGCCGCGCCGATCACCGCGCAGCGGAGCCTGCCTTCGCCCATTGCCGTCCCTCGCTTTCCGGTCTCCTACCATTATACTCCGGCGGCGCGTCGAACACAAGCACCAAAAAACGACGGCGCGTTTTGGACAAAACTGCGAAACTCGGGTGAAAAATTAGCATTAACCCCGTTGTGTTTGCCACAATTGGGCGATAAAATAAGTGATAAACATATACTGGGAGGAGATGGGAGGATGTCCGGACGGACCGTGCGCGTGCTGCGCGCCGCGCTGCTGGTGGCTCTGGCGGTGATGATCGCGGGCACTTCCGCCCTGGCGGATTCCATCGCGGTGAAGCTGAACGCCACCACCAAGATCTATCAGTCCGCCGACACCTCCGCCCGCTCCGTAAAGGCCCCGAAGAACCTGAAGGTGACGCTGAAGGCCTACGCCAACGGCTGGGGCAAGATCTCCTACCGGGGACACATCGGCTATGTGAAGCTGAAGTACCTGGATCGGGTGAACCCGGTGAAGGCCTATGTGGCCGAAAACGCCTATGTCTACAAGGACGCCTCCGGCTCGAAGAAGCTGGGCGCGGCGGCCGCCGGTTCCACAGTCTACGTGGTGGGCGTGGACGGCAGCTATGTGCGGGTCATCAACAAGTCCGGCACGAAGAAGGGCTACATGAAGGCCAGCACGCTGTTCGGCGCCAAGGCGAAGCAGGACGACGACGGGAGCGCCGGTGATGCCGCGGCGGACGCCGTGCCCCAGTCCCTGCGCTCCACCACCAGCTCCGCCGCTGGCTCGAAGATCGAGTTCACCATCTACCTGGCCCAGAACCTGCTGGGCGCGCCCTATGCCTCCAACGCCAATCCGCCCAAGAACTTCGACTGCGCCAAGTTTTGCTATTACTGCTACGGCATGGCCCAGGCTTCCATCAAGGGCTCGTCCTACGCCCAGGGCTATGACGACAGCTTCCAGAAGATCGCCTATGACGACCTGAAGCGGGGCGACATGGTGTGCTTCGACACCGTCAGCGACGACGACCTGTGCGACCACACCGGCATCTACCTGGGCGGCGGCTACTTCATCCACGCCTCCTCCGCAGCCAAGAAGGTGATCCTCAGCTCCCTTGCGTCCGGCTACTACAAGCGCACGTTCAGCTGGGGACGAAGGATTTTCGAGAATTAATGAGTAATGAATTCTGAAGAATGAATAATGAATAGTGAGAATGAGCAGGAGCGGCACGATGGCCGCTCCTGTTTGGTTATTTACTTTTTCACTCCACGTTTCCCGTGAAGCTGACCTGTGCCGGGCCGGTCATGAACAAGTGGCCGCCATCGTCCCAGCGGACGCGCAGCGTGCCGCCGGGCAGGGCGATGTCCGCTTCCCGGGGCAGCAGGCCCAGGGTGGCCCCGGCGGCCAGCACGGCGCAGGCCCCGGTGCCGCAGGCCAGGGTGGGCCCGGCGCCCCGCTCCCACACCCGCACGTCCGCGCCGCCGGAGGCGTTCACGCGGCAGAATTCGATGTTGGCGCGGCGGGGGAACAGGGGATGGCGCTCCAGCAGCGCGCCCAGGCGGTGAAATTCATCGTCCTGGGGGTAGAGGTCAAAGGTGACGGCGTGGGGGTTGCCCATGGAGACGCAGAAGAAGCCCACCCTTCGCTCCGCCGCGTCCAGGGTGACGCGGTTGTTGGCCGCGTCCACGGGGATCTTCGCAGGGTCAAAGATGGGCGCGCCCATATCCACGGTGAGCCGCCGGGCCGCGCCGCCTTCCGCCTCGATCTCAAGCGCCAGCACCCCGGCCAGCGTCTCGATGGTCATGGACTCCCTGCGGCAGATGCCATTGTCGTACAGGAACTTGCCCAGGCAGCGGATGCCGTTGCCGCACATCTCCGGCTCCGTGCCGTCGGCGTTGAAGATGCGCATGCGGGCGTCGGCCCTGTCCGAGGGCAGCGCCAGGATCAGCCCGTCCGCGCCGACGCCGAAGCGCCGGTCGCAAAGCCGCTTTGCCAGGGTCGAAGGCTCGGATATCTGTTGACGAAATCCGTCGATTATGATAAAATCATTACCGATACCATGCATCTTTGTGAATTGCATCGTGTCCGCCGCCTTTTCACGTTTTCGATGAAGGAAGCGGCCCGTCCCGGCGGGCCTGTTTCGCCCATTATAAACGATGGCGGGGTATTTTGCAAGACCAATGCCGGTATACGCTTGAGAACATGGAGGGTATTCATAATGAAGAAGCTGCTTGCGCTCGCGCTGGCGCTGATGCTGCTGATGGCATCCGCCGCCTTCGCTGAAACCGCCAACACGACCACCTTTTCCAACATCCATATCGTGACCACCACGCCCGCGGGCACCCAGGAGATCGACCTGTCCGACCTGACCGCCACGTTGGCCGTGGGCTCTCCCGACGGCGTGCCCAGCATCCAGCTGGACGTGACTGGCGGCGGAGAGGCGCTGCTGGGCGCCGAGATCCAGTTCATCGGTGGCAACATGGTGCTGAACATCGACGGCCTGAGCCGTCCCATCGCCGCCAGCATGAACAATGCCCAGGCCCAGGAAGCCATCGAGGGGATTTTTGCCAACCTGGATTCCGCGACCAACGCCAAGCTGCCCGCCTTCACCGGCGTGGACATCCCCAAGCTGCCTCTGATGAGCGTGCTGGACATGCTGCCGATGCTGGGCATCGAGCCCGTCAACGACGGCCAGACCGCGACCTTTGAGATCCCCGCCGAGCTGATCAGCAGCATCCTGCAGATGGTCCTTTCCCAGGTTCCCGCCGAGACCAAGGCCCAGCTGGGCGGCCTCGACCAGCTGCTGGCGAACGTGCAGATGGCTGTCGTCGGCAAGGTTTCCGACGACGGCAACACCGCCGAGCTGCTGCTGGACCTGGTGCCCGTGCAGGATGGCCTGCAGTCCGACGTGCCCTTCGCCGGCCTGTACCTGGTCTCCAGCAACAACAGCGACAGCCTCGAGATCCTGCTGTACCAGGACGGCTCTCCCGTCACCCTGGGCAAGCTGGACCTGACCTCCGATCCCGCCGCGGCCACGCTGGACTTCGCTCTGGACCTGATGGGCCAGGTGAAGCTGGGCTTCAGCCTGTATCCCCAGGATGGCGCGCAGGTGGCTGCCATCGCGCTGGAAGGCAACGGCGAGACGATGAACGCCAGCCTGACCTACGGCGAGGAGGGCGACCAGGAGTACGCCTTGTTCGCCTTTGAGATCCCGAATCAGAACACGGCCGCCAGCATCGACCTCACCGAGCATCCCGCCGCCGACGGCTCCAAGGAAGGCGCCGTGGACGTGAAGGTGACCGCCCGCGACCAGACCGTCAACCTGACCGCCGACCTGGCCGAGGGCAAGGGCGACGTGGCCTTCCGCGCCATCGCCAACGCCAGCCAGGCCTACGACGCCAGCCGCATGACCGAGGCCGACAACCAGGCCCTGGGCCAGGAGCTGCAGAACGCACTGGGCGGGCTGATGAACTACCTGAACAACGTCATTGCCCAGCCCGCCGCGTAAGCCCGGGCGACACATTCCACGGGAGAGCCGCGCAGCGGCTCTCCCGTTTTGTGTAAAGCCAGCGATTTCCAGGTTAAAATATCATCCTTTCACGTTGATTTAAGGCCAGTTTCATTGACAATATCGCCGGTGATGGTATAATCTTAATACCTGTGATGCTTTATTGCTGATATACACCGCGCCCGCGCGGTTCGGAGGTTTTGCATATGAAGAAGTTGGCCGCGCTGGCGCTGGTGCTGGCAGTGCTGCTGGGTGTTTCGGCGCTGGGCGAACAGATATTGCCGGATGAAACCGAGGCCAGCATCCTGCGTCTGACGGACCTGGCCCTGGCCTTTGTGGACGAAAGCGGCATGCGCAGCGTGCGCTTCGAGGGCTCCAGCCTGACGGCGGCCATCGGCATCAGCCAGGGCGCGCCCACGCTGCAGGTGAATTTCGCCAACGACAACGGCCAAATGGTGGACGGCGTCGTCCAGCTGGCGGGCCGGGAGGTGCTGCTCTCCATGGGCGGCATCAGCGGCACCTACGCCATCGACCTGCAGACCTTCACCGGCGAGGACGACAGCGCCGAGGATACCGTGCGCGGCCTGACCCAGGTGCTGCAGCTGGCCGGCTCCCACCTGGACGTGGTGCTCTATGCCATGACCCGGGACGATGGAAGCGGCGTGCGCTCGGTGGAGATGCCGCTGCCCATGCCCCAGCTGATCGGCGCGGCGGAGTCGCTGCTGTCCGTCACCGAGGGCATGGAGGCCACCCAGGACGTGGATCTGGACGAACTCCGCCAGCAGGCGGAGGCGCTGAACGAGGAGGCCGTGCTGATCTTCCGCTACAGCCCCGAGACCGGCGCGTTTGAGCTGTCCGCCATACAGAACGGCCGGGGCATGCGCCTGCTGGGCACCATGCAGCTGTCCAACGAGATGATGACCTTCATCAACATCACCGACGACGAGGAGAAGCTGGACGCGCTGCACCTGACGCCCATGCAGCTGGAGGATCTGCGTAGCGAGCTGGACATGGTGCTGGTCAAGTATGGCGACTTCGTCACCGCCATCGGCCTGGACAACCTCCTGCCGTGAGAAAAGAATGGTGAGCCTTCCCCCGCGGGAGCGGTGTCATTGAAGAAAGATTCTTCGACTTCGGCTTTGCCTTCGCTCAGAATGACAGCCATTCGATGAGCGTCATCCTGAGCGGAGCGCCAGCGCAGTCGAAGGATCTTTTTCGATTCGCCTTTCCAAGTGGCACCGTCCGCGGGGAGGGCTTTTTTCATGTTATTATTTGGTGAAATCCCCCGGTTCTGCATGACAAATTCATACAAAAGGGGTATCATCAACAGTGGAAAAGAAGCCCGCGAAAGCGGCGAATGCTTCCCATCCCCGCCGGGATCCCGGCGATATATCATAGAACAGGACAGGTGAATCACAATGACCAAAGTAAACATCATTTCCGGCTTCCTGGGCGCGGGCAAGACCACGCTGATCAAGAAGCTGCTGGACGGCGCGTTTGAGGGCGAAAAGGTGGTGCTGCTGGAGAACGAATACGGCGAAGTGGGCATCGACGGCGGCTTCATGAAGGACACCGGCGTGCAGATCACCGAGCTGAACTCCGGCTGCATCTGCTGCACCCTGGTGGGCGACTTCACCGAGGCTCTGGGCCAGCTGATCGACCAGTATCACCCCGACCGCATCCTGATCGAGCCCTCCGGCGTGGGCAAGCTGAGCGACATCCGCCGCGTGGTGGACGACGTGGCCAAGACCCACGAGATCACCCTGGCGGGCTGCGCCACCGTGGCGGACGTGGGCAAGTGCCGCATGTACGCCCACAACTTCGGCGAATTCTTCATCGACCAGATCGAGAGCGCCGAGACCATCATCTTAAGCCGCACCCAGATGACCACCCAGGACAAGATCGAAAAGTGCGTGAACCTGCTGCGCGGCCACAACGAGCGCGCCCGCATCATCACCACCCCCTGGGACGAGCTGGACAGCCTCAAGATGCTGGAGACCATCGAGCATCCCAGCTTCCTGCTGACCCTGGACGACCTGCCTGAGCCGGATCACCACGACCACGAGCACGAGCATCATCATCACGACCACGACGAGCACGAGCATCATCACGATCACGATGACCACGAGCATCATCATGACCACGATGAGCATGAGCATCACGATCACGATGACCACGAGCATCACGATCATGATGAGCACGAGCATCACGATCATGACCATGAGCACCACCATGACCACTGCTCCTGCGGCCACGATCACGACCACCACGGCCACCATCACGCCGACGAGATCTTCGACAACATCGGCGTGGAGACGCCCAAACACTTCGACGAGGCCGACATCCGCAAGGCCCTGGAGGAGCTGGACGACGGCAACGGCGCCGAGTACGGCCAGATCCTGCGCGCCAAGGGCATCCTGCCCCTGAACGACGGCCGGTGGCTGCACTTTGACTACGTGCCCGGCGAGACCGACTTCCGCTATGGCCCTGCCGACTACACCGGCCGGCTGTGCGTCATCGGCGTGAAGATCAACCAGAACGCCATCAAGGAGCTGTTCGGGATCTGATTTGAATAGGGGATGAGGAATTGAGGTTCAAATCCTGACGGATTTGTTGGATAATAGAAATCCGCAAGGATTTCCACCGCCATTCCTCATTCCTCATTCCTCAATAGTCCGATAGGAGAATACTGCTATGAATGTACCCGTATACATCGTCACCGGCTTCCTGGGCGCGGGCAAGACGAAGTTCATCACCGAGATGCTGACCGACGAGGGCTTCAGCGAGGGCGAGCGCACCCTGCTGCTGTGCTGCGAGGAGGGGGAGGAGGAGTACGACCCCGAGGTGCTCAGGCAGAGCAACACCGTGCTGGTGAGCCTGGACGACGTGAAGCAGATCGCCGGCAAGCGCCTGATGCGCATGAACCGGGAGCACCAGCCCGAGCGCGTGATTATCGAATACAACGCCACCTGGCTGATGGAGAGCCTGTACGCCGCCGAAAAGCCGGACAGCTGGGCGCTGGCGCAGATCATCGACCTGGTGGACGCCCAAACCTTCGAGCTGTACCTGAAGAACATGCGCAAGTACATGGCCGACGGCCTGAAGGAGGCCGACCTGGTCATCTTCAACCGCTGCGACGAAAACAGCCGAAAGAGCCCCTGGCGCCGCGCGGTGAAGGGCCTGAACAGCGGCACCCGCATCTTCTTTGAGAACCTGGACGGCACCACCGACGACGGCGTGGCCGACGAGGACCTGCCCTACGACGTGAAGGCCGACCCGGTGGTCATCGGCGACGAGGACTTCGGCACCTTCTACCTGGACGCGCTGGAGCATCCCGACCGCTACGACGGCAAGCGCATCCACGCGCGGGGCCGCGCCTTCCGCATGGACGACATGCCCAAGAACTGCTATGTGTTCGGCCGGCACGTGATGACCTGCTGCGCCGAGGATATCGGCGGCATCGGCTTCCTGTGCCAGTTCAACGGCCAGCCGCCCAAGACCAACGACTGGATCTTCGTGGACGCCAGGGCCGAAAAGAGCTTCAGCCCCCTGCACAATACCGACGCCATCATCCTCATCGAGGAGAAGGTGACCCCCGCGAATCCGCCCAAGGAAGAGCTGGTATATTTTAACTGAGCCCTGCGTCGGTAAAAGTCGCTCAATTTCGACAAAAATATGTTATTTGGGCTTGCTTTTGACGATAAAATGTGTTAGAATGTAAAATGTATCACGAGGGGGGTTCTGGTTATGAAGCGCAGAATTCTGTTGGCAGTCCTGTCTGTCCTTCTGGTTGTATCCACGCTGTTGGCGCCGGTGAGCGCACTGGCGGCTTCCAAGAAAAAGTCGGTTCCGATCATGCAGGTGACGGTGGACGGCGCGCGCGTGCGCAAGGGCCCGTCCTCTGATTACGATGTGATCGTCAGCGTGAAGAACGGCGCGAAGCTGTTCTATCTGGGCAAGGGCAAGGATTCCTTCTACAAGGTGCGCACCGACCACGGCGTGGTGGGCTATATGTACAAGGGCTTCCTGAAGTCCTATGGCGCCTGCTACAAGAGCCAGGTCTACTATGCCTCCAAGAAGGTGAAGGTCTACAAGAAGGCTTCCACCCACTCCAGCCGCAAGACTACGCTGTCCAAGGGCCAGCACGTGATCGTCTATCAGGTCAAGGGCAGCTGGGCCTACATCAAGACCCTGGGCGGCAAGGGAGGCTATGTGAAGAAGAGCGCGCTGAAGAAGGCGAAATAAGAGGGTTGAAAAAGAACCGCGCAAGCGGTTCTTTTTTTGCGCGGGAACGGGGGAAAACCCTTGAAAGAAATCGGCGACTACCGCGATTGCAGAGGCTGGCCGGGCCGCCGCATCCTCAATCTTGACCCCGTTTTGACGAAGCTATTAACAACTGTGACTTTCCCTTGTATTCACCCTGCTAAAGCGGTATAATCTGGATACCCGAAACGGGGAAGAGACACAACCAAGGAGGGAAAATCCATGAATAAGAAGTGCATCGCCGAGGCCATCGGCACGGCCGTACTGGTCATCCTGGGCTGCGGCACCGCCATGCTGGTGGGCTGCGACGCGGCCGCGGGCGGCGGCTACATCCTCACCGCGCTGGCCTTCGGCCTGACCATCGTGGCCATGGCCTATTCTATCGGCAACATCTCCGGCTGCCACATCAACCCGGCGGTCTCGCTGGGCGTTTGGCTGACCGGCGGCATCTCCACCGGCGAATTCATCAGCTATGTGATCTCCCAGTGTGTGGGCGCGCTGTGCGGCTCCGCGGTGCTGTGGATCATCTTCGGTCTGGGCAAGGTCACCGACATGACCGGCACCGTGACGGCCGAAGGCGCCCATCTGCTGAACGGCTTCGGCGCCAACGGCGTGGCGGGCGTGAACGGCAACCACTTCGCCGGCCTGGTGGTGGAGATCGTGCTGACCTTCATCTTCGTCATCGCCATCCTGGGCGTGACCAGCAAGAAGGCGAAGCACGGTTCCTTCGGCGGCCTGGTGATCGGCCTGACGCTGGTGGTGGTGCACATCCTGGGCATCGGCCTGACGGGCACCTCCGTGAACCCGGCCCGCTCCTTCGGCCCGGCCCTGTTCGCGGCCTTCGGCGGCAACGCCGCGCCCCTGGCGGCGCTGTGGATCTTCATCGTGGGCCCGATGGTGGGCGCCGCGCTGGCAGCCTTCTGCTACAGGGCGCTGGAGAAGTAACATATTAATATACATCGATCAGAGCGGCGGCCCACGGGTCGCCGCTCTGCCGCGTCAATTCCGACAGCGATGTCACAAGCTGTCGTTTTTTTGTTCCGCAATTCTCGAAATGCCCGCCTTGTTTTGGGCGGGTGCATGGCTTATAATGACACCATAAACTGGTAAAAAGGCCATTTTGGAGGAATGTGACATGAAGAATCGCTGGATTGCGACCCTGGTGCTGCTGGCGCTGGCGCTGACGACCCTGCTGAGCGCCACGGCGGTGGCGGAGCCCACCGTGCTGAGCATGACCCTGGGCGTGGGGGAGACCTATCAGATCAAGACCTCGGCCATCTCCGGTGCCGAGGGCAAGCAGCTGGTGTTCGCCACCTCGAACAAGAAGGTGGCCACGGTGTCCGCCGAAGGCGTGATCACCGCCAAGAGGAAGGGTACCGCGAAGATTGCCGTGGGCTACGACGACACGGCGCTGGCCGTGTGCACCGTGAAGGTGCTGGGCAAGCCCGGCAGCCTGAAGCTCGCCCAGAGCAAGATGGTGCTGAACGTGGGCGAGAGCGGCCAGCTGACGCCCAAGCTGCCCAAGAAGACCGCCTCCTATGCCATCACCTTTGAAAGCGACAAGCCCGAGGTGGCCACCGTGGCCGAGGACGGCAAGGTGACCGGCGTGGCCGCGGGCGAGGCCGTCATCACCGCGAAGACGTATAACAACAAGACTGGCAAGTGCGCCGTGAAGGTGCTGGCCGGCAAGGCGCCCACCACGCTGAAGGTGGACGTCGAGGCGCTGCCCCTGTATGTGAAGGAGTCCTTCAAGCTGACCCCCTCCGTCGAGGACGGCGCGGAAGCCGTGTATGCCTATTCTTCCTCCAACAAGAAGATCGCCACCGTGAACGCCGAGGGCAAGATCGTCGCCAAGAAGAAGGGCAAGGCGAAGATCACCGTCAAGACCCACAACGGCCTGACCGCCACCGTGAACGTGACGGTGAAGGCGAAGCTGAAGGACTGCTATGGCCTGTTGACCAACAAGACCAAGACCTTCAAGACCAACGTCAAGAAGCTGAAGCTGAAGAAGGACACCACCGGGGACGACAAGACCAGCGTGATGTACTACAACAGCCAGCTGGCGCTGATCATGACGCCCAACTCCTGCCAGGCCACACTGGCGCCCGCCACCAAGCCGAAGTACAGCATCCTGGGCATCGACGTGAACACGCCTGCCGAGGTGGCCGCGGCGAAGCTGGCGTACAAGGGCTGGAAGATGTCCGAGAGCAAGACCGTGGATGGCCACGAGGTGCGCGCCTTCGCCAAGGAGGGCGACACCGAGCACGTCATCACCATTTCCGCCGACGGCTCCGACATCCAGAGCATCGACGCCTTCTGGATCTGGAAGACCGAATAAAACCGCGCGATCGGGGACGATCGTCCCCGCCGCTTTTGCGTCCATCGCTTCAAACAACCATAAAACAACACAAATTAGGTTGACGTTTTCATAATTTATGAGTATAATGGGAAGCTGTATGATATATGCTGACATGGCTGTGTCCACAGCCAATAGCAGGGAGGACAGACCGAATGAAGAAGAGTCTCATCAAACTGGCGATCGTCGCGGTGCTGATCGTTGTCGCGGCGGTGCTGGCGCTGAACGGCTTGCATTTCGCAAACAGTCCGCGCTACCTGAAGCCCGTGGCTGAAGCCATCAGCCTTGGCCTGGATCTGCGCGGCGGCGTCTCCACGGAGTATATCGCCACCGACACCACCATGGAGAACTACTCGAGCCTGCTGGAGGGCACGGTGAGCGCGCTGCGCACCCGCCTGACCAACGCCGGCTTTACCGAGGCCAACGTGGCCATCCAGGGCACCGACCGCATCCTGGTCGAGATCCCGGACGTGGACGACCCCGAAGAGGTTTCCCGCATCATCGGCACCCCGGCCCACCTGGAGTTCCGCGATCCCAGCGGCAACGTGGTGGTCGAGGGCAAGGACATCCAGCGGGCCCAGGTCCAGTGGACCGACGAGACCCAGACCCTGGCGGGCGTGGGCTTCACCCTGAACGCCGAGGGCGCCAAGGCCTTTGAGGATGCCACCCGCGAATTCATCGGCCAGTCCATCTCCATCTACCTGGACGACGAGCTGATCTCCGCCCCCACGGTGCAGACCGTGATCGCCGGCGGCAGCGGCATCATCACCGGCTCCAAGACCGAGAGCACCGAGGATTCCATCACCTGGGCCCAGAATCTGGCCATGCTGATCCAGTCCGGCGCGCTGCCGATGGACATCGCCGAGGTCGAGACCCGCGCCATTTCCGCCACCTTGGGCGTCGAGGCCATCAACGGCGCCGTGATCGCCGGCATCGTCGGCCTGATCCTGGTGCTGGTGTTCATGCTGGTGATGTACCGGCTGCCTGGCGTAGCCGCCGACATGGCCCTGCTGATCTACGTGCTGATCGTGTTCTACGCCCTGGCCATCACCGGCGCGCAGCTGACGCTGCAGGGCATCGCCGGTATCCTGCTCGGTATCGGCATGGCCGTGGACGCCAACGTGGTCATCTTCGAGCGCTTCCGTGAAGAGCTGAAGGAAGGCCGCACGCCGCTAAACGCCGTGAAGTTCGGCTTTCGCAACGCCGGCCGCGCCGTGCTGGACTCCAACGTGACCACCCTGATCGCCGCCGTGGTGCTGATGATCTTCGGCACCGGCACCATCAAGGGCTTCGCCACCACGCTGATGATCTCCATCATCGCGTCCTACTTCACCGCCGTGCTGATCACCCGCGGCCTGCTGATTCTGATCTGCAAGCTGGGCGTGACCAATCGCAAGCTCTATACGCGCTAAGAGGAGGGAACGAGCATGAAAAAGACGTTTACCGGAAATACGCGCCTGTTCCTCTGCATCTCCGGCGCAATCATCGTCGTCGCGCTGATCATGCAGATCGCGGGCGTCGGCCTGAACCTGGGCATTGACTTCACCGGCGGCTCCATTCTGAACTACTCCGTCGGCGAGGATTACGACGTGAACGATGTGGAGGCCATCCTGAACGCCTCCGGCTATACCGACAACCAGATCACCAAGGCCGCTCCGTCCACCGCCTCCAAGGCGCTGCAGGCCGAGCTGGCCGCCGCGGCGGAAGCCGAGGCCGAGGCGCCCGCTGAGGAAGTGGCCGAGGAGGCCGCCGATGCCGTGGAAGAGGCTGCCGAGGAAGTGGAAGAGGCCGCCGAGGCCGTCGAGGAAGAGGTCGAGGAAGTGGCTGAGGCCGTCGAGGAAGAGATTGCCGAGCCCGCCGCGTCCCTGCTGAACACCGACAAGTCCGGCATCAAGGCCGACGGCCTGACCGACCTGCAGATCCGCCTGAAGCTGGCGGACGCCACCGCGGGCATGGAAGACGTGGTGAAGAACGCCGTGACCGGCGTGGTCTCCGGCGCTTCCGAGACCAGCTACCGCACCGCCACCAACCTGGAGATCAGCAACCTGGGCTATGAGCTGACCTACGCCGGCGGCAACATCATCGAGTTCGACATGGGCGGCGACTTCGACAAGGAGGCCGTTCAGAGTGCTGTGACCAAGGCCCTGGAGGAGGGCGGCTACAGCCTGACCGAAATCCTGTTCGTGAAGTATGACGCCGAGGCCGAGGCCGCCGCGCTGGCGGAAGCCGAAGCCGCGCTGCAGGCCGAGCAGGAGGCCGCCGAGGCCGGGGAGACCGCCGAGGAAACCGAGGAAGCCGAGACCGAGGAGGCGCCCGCCGAGGAAGAGAGCGCCGAGACCGAGGAAGCGGTGGAGGAAGCCGCCCCCGAGACCGGCAGCAACCTGCGCATCCTCATCAACATGGACGACGTGACCAGCCAGGTCCGTGCCCAGCTGGAGCGGGAGATGACCGCGAAGTATCCCAACTTCCGCTTCGTCTCCATCGACCACGTCAGCGCCATCGCCGGCCACGACCTGCTGAGCAATGCCATCAAGGCGCTGCTGATCGCGTTCGTGTGCATGCTGATCTATATCGCGATCCGGTTCAGCCCGCTCTCCGGCGCGGCGGCCCTGTTCGCGCTGGTGCACGACATCCTGATCATGTGCGCGTTCATGATCTTCTTCCGCTTCGCCTTCCAGGTGAACAGCTCGTTCATCGCGGCGATCCTGACCATCGTCGGTTATTCCATCAACAACACCATCATCATCTTCGACCGCATCCGCGAGACCCGCGCCAAGCCGGGTTACACCCAGGTCGACATGATGGACGTGGTGGAGGTCTCCGTGTCCAGCACGCTGGCGCGCACCATCAACACCACGCTGACCACCCTGTTCACACTGGTGTGCCTGTACATCTTCGGCGTGTCCTCCATCAAGGAGTTCGCGTTCCCGCTGCTGGTGGGCATGCTGGCCGGTACCTATTCCTCCGTGCTGCTGTCCGGCCAGGTCTGGGCCATGTGGGATAAGAAGCTGGCCGCCAACAAGGCGAAGAAGGCATAATTTCACAATCCAAAGCGAATTAGGAATCGACAACTGCCGGTTCCTAATTCTTCTTTATCGAAGAGGTGCCTATGCTGCGATTCATACCCAGAAACGCCGATCCCAAGCCCTTTCCCTGCCCGGCGGGGATGCCTCCGGCGCTGCACCGGCTGCTGGTGCGGCGGGGCATCGACAGCGCCGAGGCGGCGGAAGCCTTCCTGAACCCGGGCGTGCACAGCCTGCACGACCCGCTGCTGCTGAACGACATGGACCGGGCGGCGGCGCGCCTGCGCGCGGCGATGGATGCCGGCGAGGCGATCTGCGTCTACGGCGACTACGATGTGGACGGCGTGTCCGCAGCAACCGTCCTCTCCGGCTACCTGAAGAGCCGGGGCGCAAAGGCGGAGGTGTACCTGCCGGACCGGCACACCGAGGGCTACGGCCTGAACGAAGCCGCCGTGCGGGGCATCGCCGGATGGGCGAAGCTGATGGTGACGGTGGACTGCGGCGTGACCAGCGTGGAGCTGGTGGCCCTGGCGAAGGAGCTGGGCCTGGATGTGATCGTCACCGACCACCACGAGCCGGCGGACACCCTGCCGGACTGCCCGGTGGTGGACCCGCTGCTGAACGGCTATCCCTTCCCATACCTCTGCGGCGCGGGCGTGGCTTGGAAGCTGGTGTGGGCGCTGGGCGGCCAGGAGGCGGCCATGCCCTGGGTGGACGTGGCGGCGCTGGCCACTGTGGCGGACGTGGTGCCCCTCACCGGCGAGAACCGGGCCATCGTGCGCATGGGCCTGGACGCCATCAACGGCGGGCATCGGCGGCCCGGCATGGAGGCGCTGATCCAGGTGTCCGGCCTGGAGGACAAGCCCATCAACTCCGGCCACTTCGGCTTCCAGCTGGGCCCGCGGCTGAACGCGGGCGGACGGCTGGGCTCGGCGCGCAGGTCCTATGAACTGCTGTCGACGGAAGATCCCCTCGAGGCCCGCAGGCTGGCCGGGGAGCTGAACGACGAGAACGCGCGGCGCAAGGGCGTGGAGCAGCAGATTCTGGACGCGGCGGAGGCGCAGCTTCAGGGCTACGACTTCATCACCCACCGGGCCATCATACTGGCCGGGAAGGACTGGAACCCCGGCGTGGTCGGGCTGGCGGCCTCGCGCCTGGTGGAAAAATACAATTATCCGGTGGTGCTCCTGGCCGACCAGGGCGACAAGCTGACCGGCTCCTGCCGCAGCATCCCGGGCGTGGACATCCACGCGGCCCTCACCGGCTGCGCGGACACCATCGCCCGCTACGGTGGCCACAAGCAGGCCGCGGGGCTGACGCTGGCGCCGGGCATGCTGGAGCCGTTCATCCGGGCCATGGACGCCTGGCTTTCCGAGAACATCCCCCCGGAGGTCTATGTCCCCGTGAAGTCCTACGACGACGAGCTGGACTTCGCGTTCATCACGCCGGGGCTGATCGCCGCGCTTGAGGGCATGCAGCCCACCGGCTTCGGCAACCCCGCTCCGCTGTTCCACGTGGAGGCGGCAGTGGTGGAGGCCCAGGCCGTGGGCGCGGACAAGGCGCACCTGCGGCTGACCCTCTCCCAGAGCGAGCGGCGCATGGCGGCCATCGCCTTCCGGCAGGGGCACCGAGCCGACGACCTCACCGGGCGGGTGGAAGCGCTGTTCGTGCCCCAGATGAACACCTTCCAGGGCCGCAGCGAGCCGCAGTTGAAGATCGAAGCACTTGCGGATCCGAACGCCTGGGATCAGCTGGATTCAAAACTTGCGGCGGAGACCGCCCTGCAATGCGATTTCTTAACAGAGATATTCTATAATAAAAAAATAGCCCCCTCCGCGCCGGAGGAGCGTCCGGCGGACGAGGACGCGCTGGCGGCCTGGATGGGGGAGAGCCCCCAGGGCACGCTGGCAGTGGTCTCGGACCTGGCGGCGGCGGAGCGGCTGATGCGCCGGCTGGGGGACTGCGCACCGGATCTGTACTTCGGCGAATATCCCGATGATCCCCGTCGCTTCAACGCCGTGTGCGTGTGCCCGGTGCGGGGGACCCCCGCGCGCTATCGGCGCATCGCCCTGTCCGGCGTGCCGGGGGAGTGTGTGCCGTCTGTGGAAGGCGCGACATACTATCGCCTGCCGGATGAACCCGCCTGGCGGGGCGCGCTGCCCGATCTGCAGGCCATGCGCGCGGCCTACCGGGCGCTGGCGGAGCTGGCGCAGCGGCCCATCTGGGCGCAGACGCTGGCGCAGCTTGCGCGACTGGTGGCCGGGGAGACGGAAATGGCCGACATCGCCGCGGCGGCTTCGCTGCTGGCCATGGTGGACATGGGGCTGATCGAGATCGATCCGACCACCCGGCCCATGACCGTGCGCCGCACGGGTCTGGCCAAGGCCGAACCGCAGGACAGCGCCGTGTGGCAGGCCATCCAGCGGTGGAAAATGGGATAACCCAGGGAAAATACCTCTGCAATCACGAAAGGAGGCTCGCACATGTCTGAAACCGAACTGCGCCCCTATATCAGCGCGGAGGAGTTGATCTCGCGCATCCGCAAGTATCACCCCGAGGACGACATGAGCCTGGTGCAGCGGGCCTATGAATACGCGGAAAAGGCCCACGAGGGCCAGGTACGCAAGTCCGGCGATCCCTATTTCTGCCATCCCGTGGCCGTGGCCGTGATCCTCACGGACCTGATGCTGGACGCCACCACCATCGCGGCGGGCCTGCTCCACGACTGCGTGGAGGACGTGGAGGGCTGCACGCTGGACGGCGTGCGCGAGATGTTCGGCGACGACGTGGCCGTGCTGGTGGACGGCGTGACCAAGCTGAACCAGCTGGACTTTGCCAACCGGGAGGAGGCCCAGGCCGAGACCCTGCGCAAGATGTTCCTGGCCATGGCCAAGGACATCCGCGTGGTGCTGATCAAGCTGGCGGACCGGCTGCACAACATGCGCACGCTGAAGTATCAGAAGCCGGAGCGCCAGGTGCCCATCGCGAGGGAGACACTGGACATCTACGCGCCGCTGGCCCACCGGCTGGGCGTGTACACCGTGAAGTGGGAGCTGGAGGACCTGTCCCTGCGCTATATCGACCCCGAGGGCTACTATGAGCTGGTGCGCCTGGTGGGCATGAAGCGGGAGGAGCGGGAGCAGCTGATCGCCCAGGTGACCCAGGAATTGAAGGGCCGACTGACCGAGGCGGGCATCAAGTGCGAGATCGACGGCCGCCCCAAGCACTTCTATTCGATTTATAAGAAGATGAAGAGCCAGAACAAGTCCTTCGACCAGATCATGGACCTGATCGCCGTGCGCGTTCTGGTGAACACCAAGCAGGACTGCTACTTCGCCCTGGGCATCGTGCACACCATCTGGCCCCAGGTGCCGGGCCGGTTCAAGGACTACATCTCCATGCCCAAGGCCAACATGTACCAGTCCCTGCACACCACCGTGGTGAACCAGGGCCGCCCCTTCGAGGTGCAGATCCGTACCTTTGAGATGCACCGCACCGCCGAATACGGCATCGCGGCGCACTGGCGCTACAAAGAGGGCAAGGCCGTGGACGAGCTGGACACCAAGCTCTCCTGGCTGCGCCGCATACTGGACTGGCAGGGCGACGCCAAGGACCCCGGCGATTTCAGCGAGCTTCTGAAGTTCGACTTGTTCGCCGACGAGGTGTTCGTGTTCACGCCCAGGGGCGACGTGGTGTCGCTGCCCCGGGGCGCCACGCCGCTGGACTTCGCCTATCGCATCCACTCCGCCGTGGGCAACCGCTGCATCGGCGCGAAGGTGAACGGGCGCATCGTGCCCCTGGCCCACCAGCTGGAGACCGGCGACTTCGTGGAGGTGATGACCTCGTCGTCCTCCCATGGCCCCAGCCGCGACTGGCTGAACATCGTCAAGACCAGCGAGGCCAAGGCCAAGATCCGCGCCTGGCTGAAGAAGGAACAGCGGGAAGAGAACATCGACCACGGGCGCGAGCTTCTGGAGAAGGAGGCCAGGCGCCTGGGCTACAGCATGTCCCAGCTGTCCAAGCCCGAGCTGGTGGAATCGCTGTACAAGCGCTATTCCGTGCAGAGCTATGACGACGTGTGCGCCATGGTGGGCTTCGGCGGCTTGAGCACCGTGCAGGTGTTGAACCGGCTGATCGACGAATACAAGAAGACGAAGAAGCCGGAGGAGACGCTGCCGCCGGTGAACGAGCCCAAGGCAGAGGAGCCGCCCCGCAAGCAGGCCCACACCAGCTCCGGCGGCGTGATCGTGAAGGGCGAGAGCGGCATGCTGGTGCGCTTTGCCAAGTGCTGCTCGCCGCTGCCGGGGGACAAGATCGTCGGCTACGTCACCCGCGGGCGCGGCGTATCCGTGCACCGGGCGGACTGCCCGAGCCTGAAGGACCCGGGCGTGGAGCAGGACCGGCTGATCGAGGTGGAGTGGGAGGACAAGGATTCCTCCGGCACCTACGAGGCCGAGATCCGCATCATCTGCTACAACCGCACCGGATTGCTGGCCGAGCTGAGCGTGCTGTTCGCGTCCATGGAGGTGCCCGTGAGCGCCATCTCCGCCCACGCGCTGAAGGACAACACTTTCATATTCAGCATCACCCTGGTCATCAAGTCCACCCAGCAGCTGGCCAAGATCATACGCGAGCTGAACAAGTGGCCGGACATTATCGAGGCCAGCCGGGGAAACGGGTAAAGATATGTGGACGGTGGAGCAAGCTCTCCCGCCCCGGCCACTCCCGGCAGGTTTGCCATACAGGAGGTCGATTCCATGCGCTGCGTGATCCAAAAAGTGACCCATGCCTCCGTCGAAGTGGCGGGGGAGACGGTGGGGAAGATCCAGGACGGCTTCATGGTGCTTCTGGGCGCCCAGGAGGGCGACACCGAGGCCGACGCCCGCTACTGCGCTGAGAAGATTTCGGGGCTGCGGGTGTTCGAGGACGAGAACGACAAGATGAACCTGTCGCTGAAGGACGTGGGCGGCAGCGTGCTGCTGGTCAGCCAGTTCACCCTGCTGGCCGACGCCCGCCATGGCCGCCGTCCCGACTTCATCCAGGCCGCGAGGCCCGAGGTGGCCGAGCCGCTGTGCGAGCTGGTGAAAAGGCTGATCGAGGAAAAGGGCATCCATGTGGAGACGGGACGCTTCCGCACCCACATGAAGGTGGACCTTTTGAACGACGGCCCGGTGACCATATTGCTGGACAGTAAAAAGACCTTTTAGGAGGCGGAAACGATGAAGCGAATCATCCTTGCGACCCTTTGCGCCATGCTTCTTCTGACGCTGGCCATCCCGGCCGCGACGGCCGAGGCAGTCAACTACGAGGGCCCGGGCTTTGCCACCCCACAGGAGGCCTGCCAGGCCTATATCGACGCCTACAACGCCGGCGACGCCCAGGCGATCCTGGGAACGTTTGCCGTTGAAACCTATGTCGATCACATGGATCGCAAGGCGATGCTGGAGCGCAACCGCACGTTCATGCCCATCGCGACCGATGTGCTTCCCATGCCGAATGGATTTCTGCGCGGCCTTTTGGTGCAGATGCGGGTGGGCGATTTGTCGAAGGCGATTTACAACCAATTTCTTTACTACTCCTGGCCGGAGGATTACGGAGACCTGTATTCGCCCGTCAGTTTTGGCACGGACGGGGCGGATATTTCGGCCGAAGTCGACGCCTTCTACGGCGCGTTTGAGAACGCCGCGCCGGCGGATTGGGCGGGCAATATCGAGCTTGTCCGCATTATGTCGCCGGAGGAGCTGGGGGGTGTCGGCGAGATGTACGCCATGGAGGGAAACCAGAAAGCGATCGAGAAGCTGCGCGTGTGCCATGGCAGCGACGAGATCAGCAACGAGGCCATGCTGCTTCGCATAGGCGGCGAGGACTACATTCAGTTCATGCAGTGCGAACGCTATGGCGACAGGTGGTATAACACCACGGCACAGAGCAGCATGATGGCGTTGATTGCGGGCCTGGAGCCCTACCAGGGCGGCCTGGTTCCGCTGTCCGCGCTGGAATGATTGGATGAGGCGGGAAAAATGAGCGTCAACATTCAGGCCGTCTCCTGCGGCATCATCCAGGAGAACGCCTATATCGTCTCCCGCGACGGGCGGGACGACTGCGTGGTCATCGACCCCGGCGACGACTTCGCCAAGCTGCAGAGGGCGCTGGGCGGGCGGCCCGTGGGCGCGATTTTGCTGACCCACGGCCACTTCGACCACATCCTGGCGGCGGGGCCGCTGTCCGAGGCCACGGGCGCGCCGGTGTACATCCACGAGGCCGACGAGGAGATGCTGAACGATTCCGTGCTGAACGGCTACGCCGACCTGATGGGCGGCTTTTTCCAGGGCCCGGAGCTGAAGGCCAGCCCCCTGGGCGAGCGCTTCTCAGCCTGCGGGCTGGACTTTGACGTGCTGCACACCCCGGGCCACTCCAGGGGCTCCGTGTGCCTGTACCTGAAGGACGAGGGCGTGCTGTTCTCCGGCGACACCCTGTTCCAGGCGGGCTTTGGCCGCACCGACCTGCACGGCGGCGACGTGCGGCAGATGCTCTCCTCGCTGAAGGCACTGTTCAAGCTGCCCGGGGACACCCGGGTCTGGCCCGGCCACGGCTGCGTGACCACCATTGCCGCCGAGAAGGCGAGGTATCGCGTATGATCAGGCTGATCACCGACGCGCCGGAGTTTTTCTCCGACCTGGGCGACGTGCTGCGGCTGTTCTACGGGGACGTGCAGGTGAGCCTGACGGAGGGCGAAACCGTCTTTGAGCACCACTTCACCGGCGAAAACGGCCAGTGGACGGACGTGTGGGCCTCCCAGGGCCAGTCCGCCAGCCTGTCCCGACCCGCGCCCACCGGCACCGATCTGGAGCTGAAGCGCTATCGCAAGCGCCAGGTGAAGGGCGCGCTGTATGAGCTTTTGAAGAAGCTCACCGGCATGCGTCCCCCCTGGGGCAGCCTGACGGGCATCCGTCCCACGCGCCTTCTGTACGAGGGCATGGAGGCGGGGCTGACGCTGGAGGAGGCCGTCCGCCGGGTGGAGACGGAGTTCGACGTGTCCGCCGACCGGGCCGCACTGCTGGGCGACATCGCCCGGATGCAATCGGGCATCCGCGAGGCCGCGCCGGATCGGTTCGACCTGTACATCGGCATCCCCTTCTGCAAGACCCGCTGCTCCTACTGCTCGTTTTCGGCGGGGGAGATCGGCAACGGCAGGCTGGTTAAGCCCTATGTGGACGCGCTTTTGAGGGAGATCGAACTGTCGAAGGCCCTGATGGAGGAAAAGGGTATGCGGCTGCGCGCGGGCTACGTGGGCGGCGGCACGCCCACGGCCATCCCCTGCGACGACCTGCGGCGCATCCTAAAGGCCGCCCAGGCCGCCTTCCCGGGGGCCGTGGAGTGGACGGTGGAGGCCGGCCGGCCCGACACCATCGACGAGGAGAAGCTGCGGATGCTCCGGGACCTGGGCGTGGGCCGCATATCGGTCAACCCCCAGACCTTCTCCGACGAGACCCTGCGCCGCATCGGCCGGGCCCACACCGGGCAGGAGACCATCGAGGCCTACCATCTGGCCCGGTCCCTGGGCTTTGACGACATCAACATGGACATCATCGCCGCCTTGCCGGGGGAGGACGTGTCCGACTTCGCCCACACCCTGGACGAGATCGAGCGCCTCGCGCCGGACAGCGTGACGGTGCACTCCCTGGCCATCAAGCGCTCCAGCCGCCTGCACGAGCAGCTAACGGTGGCGGGCAACGGCTATGGCCAGGTGACCCGGGACGGCGCTGCGGAAATGATCGCCCTGGCCCGGCGGCGCCTGACGGCGGGGGGCTGGCGGCCCTACTACCTGTACCGCCAAAAGTACATGGCCGGGAACCTGGAGAACGTGGGCTATGCCAGGCCGGGCAAGGCCTGCCTGTACAACATCGGCAACATGGAGGAGACCGTCAGCGTGCTGGCGCTGGGCGCCGGGGCCATCACGAAATGGCTGTTTGATCGCACGCTGCGCATCGAGCGCGCCCCCAACGTGCACAACATCGAGGAATATATCGCCCGGGTGGACGAGATGGTTCAGAGGAAGCGGGAGGTCGTTTTCTCGGACAAGCCCGGCAGGTAAACCCATTACAATTTCGGAGGCGAAGGATTCATGCGATCCCGAAGCAGGAAGAGCGGATTCTTCAGCGATTGGAAGCACGTGGCCATCGTGGCTGCGCTGGGCGGCGTGGTGCTGGCCGCGGCGATCATACTGCTGCTGCGGCTGAACGCGCCCAAGGAGCCGGAGGAGGTGCCGCCGAACCCGGTGGCCACCATCACCATGTCCAGCGGAGATCAGATGCGCTTCACCCTCTACCCGGACCTGGCCCCCAACACCGTGGCCAACTTCATCCGCCTGGCCAACCGGGGCTTTTACGACGGCCAGCAGTTCTTCCGCATCGTGGCGGGCGTGTTCATCCAGGGCGGCGACCCCAACAACAACGGCACCGGCGACCCTGGCTACGCCATCCCGGGGGAGTTTGCCGAGAACGGCTTTGAGCAGAACACCGTGTCTCACATGCGCGGGGCCATCTCCATGGCCCGGCCCAGCGGCTATGACACCGCCGGCAGCCAATTCTTCATCATGCAGGGCAGCTATCCGGAGTATGACGGGCGCTACGCTGCCTTTGGCAGCATCGACGACGGCGACGAGCAGAGCCTGGCCGTGCTGGATGCCATCGCGTCCCAGCCCACGGACAGCACCTATCTGCCCCTCACCCGGCAGGTGATCAGCACCATCCGCGTGGAGACCTTCGATGCGGACTACGGCGACCCGGTGACCCTGGAGAGAGAGTGAGGAGTGTGGGGTGGAGATCGATCTTCCCCTTGAGGGGAAGACGCGCCGGATGAGGTTATCATACGCCGCTCTCCGCTCTCGACAGTTTCCGCTCATTCCCCCCAATATCATACCTACATTACAAGGAGGAACATCACATGTCCAACCCCATCGTTACCATCGAAATGGAAAACGGCGGCGTCATCAAGGCGGAGCTGTATCCCGAGATCGCACCCAACACCGTGGCCAACTTCGTGACCCTCGTCCAGTCCGGCTTCTATGACGGCCTGATCTTCCACCGCGTCATCCCCGGCTTCATGATCCAGGGCGGCGACCCCCAGGGCACCGGCATGGGCGGCCCCGGCTATTCCATCAAGGGCGAGTTCGCCCGCAACGGCTTCCGCCAGAACAACCTGCGCCACACCCGCGGCGTGCTGTCCATGGCCCGCAGCATGATGCCCAACTCTGCCGGCAGCCAGTTCTTCATCATGCACGCCGACGCGCCCCACCTGGACGGCGATTACGCCGCCTTCGGCAAGGTCACCGAGGGCCTGGACGTGGTGGACGCCATCGCCGCCACCCCCACCGGCTTCCAGGACCGCCCCGTCACCGAGCAGAAGATCAAGGCCGCCACGGTGGACACCTTCGGCGAGACCTATACCGTGCAGAAGTACGGGAGGTAAGGGCGACGGTTGAACGCCTTGCAGGGACGGCGTTGCGCCGCCCGCCCAGGAACAGACAGGAACCGGATTGCCACGTCGGCCAGGGCTGTGCCCTGACATCCTCGCGATGACATTGTGTGACGCGATTCTGCTCTGCATCATTGCGAGGAGCCCCGCAGGGGCGACGTGGCAATCCGGTTCCCTTGTGTTCTGCGATCTGTCCCTTACAGATCGGATTTACTGCCCGATGGCAGCCAGCTTCTCGTTGATCTGTGACTGTACGTGGATGTAATAGGCCGATTCAGCATCGGACAAATCCTCGTCATCATCAATCTTTTCAAATGCTTCTGACATTTCTGCGTATTTCGCAGTCATAGCCGCCATTTTGAGGACGTCCTGCCGCTCCATGACGTCTATATACTCATCGAAGAAAGCACCGTATTCATCCATGGCTTCCTTGAAGGATTTGCTGATTTGAAGCGTCTTGCCGCCGACCTGGACTTCCACCATATCGCCAGCTGCGTCGCCAGCTGCGGCGCTTTCCGACTTGGCGGGCGCCTCAGCTTCGGTGCTTTCCTTGACAGAGGGCTTATCATCTTTGGGAACGACTGTACTGAGCTTCGGCGCAATGCCCAACGTCTTTTCCACGAAGGTCTGCATGCTGTTCTGCACCTCAGCAAACTTGGCTCGAACCGAATCGTTAATCAGGCCTGTGACCACTCCGGTGGCGACCAGTACGGAAATGATGATGACGATCAACAGCCAGCAGAAGTAGGATCGCGCATAGCTTCTGCGGTTGATGTTTCCGCTGCTGAAAGCGAACACGATCAAGAAAACCAGACCGATAATGGGGATGGAAAAGAGAATGGAATATCCCACATATCCCCAGGCGGAGATGGGCTTGAACTGCGAAGAGCCGTCGTAATTGTATTTGCTCATGGTAATACCTCCCAATAGACCTATTCTGAAACGATGGTGCAGCTGCCGTCCGAGATTTGCAGCGCGGTACCTTCTTCCAGTGTGGTGCTGAAACTGTCGCCGTTTTTCATGTTGTAGCTGCGCAGCACATCGCCGTAATCGCCGATG
This sequence comes from uncultured Eubacteriales bacterium, assembly GCA_902765395.1. Taxonomy (GTDB): domain Bacteria; phylum Bacillota; class Clostridia; order Christensenellales; family Aristaeellaceae; genus UBA2862. The sequence goes on along the minus strand of CACWZP010000004.1, from coordinate 176,647 downwards.
ATTTCCACGCTCATGTCGATATAATCGCCCATAAGGCCACCCAGAGAGCCGAAGGCATCGCCAAAACCGTCACCTTCATCATCGAGAGCGTCCATCATGTTGCCCAGAGAGCCATAGGCGTCTCCCACGGCTTCGCCTGCCGAGCCAATGCAGGTGATCGTGTAGCTGCCAGCGGGAATATCCTTGCCGATGATGTACTTCCCTTCCCGCAGCGTCCTTTCGGTGACGGCCTGGAGATCGCGGCTCTCCATTTCAGCCTTGATGCTCTCGTAAGCGGACAACAGTTCATCGTCCGTCATGCTGGACACATCCAGTGTTTCCGCATACGCACATCCGACCAGTAAAAGGACAATCAGTATCGTTGAGACAAACTTCTTCATGTAGACACCCCCATATTAATTCATATGCCTCGCCGGGCATATTATTCACATATAGAACAACAGGAATTATACTACCACTTATTATGCATGATTACTTCCTATTCGTCAAGACTTTTAGGAACTAAAATGTTCTTGAGAAGGCTTTGGGAGGAAGAATAATGCTTATCCATGATCTTCGTCAGATCGGAAACAGGCTGCTTGCGCTGCGCAAGGACAGGGGGCTGACCCAGGCGGAGTTGGCGGAAAAGGCAGGCCTGGCGGACAGGACCTATGCGGACATCGAGCGCGGCACGGTCAACATGCGGCTGACGACGCTGGTCAAGATCTGCGAGGCGTTGAACGTTCGACCCAATGACCTGCTGCTGTCCGACGATGTGCCGAATGAGGCGGACCTGGACGCGATCGTGGACAGATTGCGAAAATGCAAGCCCTCGACGCAGGAAGCGATGATGGCGATATTGAAGATCGCACTGGATGAAATCCGAAGATAAGCGGCGACGGTTGAAAAAAACACGTTGGAATGATAGAATGTTGACTGTAAATCAGCCGACATTCTTTTCTATACAGGAGCAATTTATGCCAAAGACACTGATCGTTGCCGAGAAGCCCTCCGTGGCGCGGGACATTGCCCGGGTGCTGGGCGTGAAGGGCCGGGGCGAGGGCTGCATGACGGGCGGGGACTACATCGTCACCTGGGCCATCGGCCACTTGGTCTCGTTGAGCGAGCCGGGGGAGACGGACGCGCGCTGGGTGAAGTGGAACATGGCGGACCTGCCCATGCTGCCCGAGAGCATCCCGCTGAAGGTGCTGCCGGCCACGAAGCAGCAGTTTGCCGTCATCAAGGGCCTGATGAAGAGCGCGGAGGTCTCGGACATCATCTGCGCCACGGACTCCGCCCGGGAGGGCGAGCTGATCTTCCGCTATATCTACCAGAAGGCGGGCTGCAAGAAGCCCGTGAGGCGGCTGTGGATCTCCTCCATGACGGACGCGGCCATCCAGCAGGGCTTTGAGGAGCTAAAGCCCGCTTCCTACTATGATTCGCTGTATGAGAGCGCCCGCTGCCGCAGCGAGGCGGACTGGCTGGTGGGCATGAACGCCTCCCGGGCCTTTTCGCTGGCCTACAACGCTCACCTGTCCGTGGGCCGGGTGCAGACGCCCACGCTGAACCTGATCGTGCAGCGGGATCTGGAGATACAGAACTTCGTGCCAAAGGACTACTGGGAGGTGCACGCCAACTTCGGCGACTACGAGGGCGTGTGGGTCAATCCCAAGAGCAGGAAGACCCAGACCGACGACGAGGCCCAGGCCAACGCCGTGCGCGACGCCGTGGCGGGGCAGGCCGCCGTGGTGGAGGAGAGCAAGGTGGAGCGCAAGAAGATCGCCCCGCCCCAGCTGTATGACCTGACGAGCCTCCAGCGGGAGGCCAACCGCAAGCTGGGCTATTCCGCGGACCGGACGCTGAAGCTGGCCCAGTCGCTGTACGAGACCCACAAGCTGATTACCTATCCCCGCACCGACAGCCGCTACCTGCCCGACGACATGAAGCCGAAGATCGCCACGACGCTCAGGAAGCTGCCCGCGGCGTACCAGAGCTTCGTGCAGTCGGAGGACCTGCATTGGGGCCTGAAGTCGAAGCGCTTTTACGACAACAGCAAGATCAGCGACCACCACGCCATCGTGCCCACGGACAAGACCGCGGATTCCTCGAAGCTGACCCGGGACGAAGCGATGCTGTTTGACATGATCGCCCGGCGGCTGATCGCCGTGCACTATCCCTACTACGAATACGACGCCGCGAGGGTGGTCACGAAGGTGAGCGAGCACAGGTTCAAGTCCACCGGCGCGATGCCCGTGGTGGAGGGCTGGAAGGCGCTCTATCGGGGCGACAAGGGCGAGGACAAGGAGCCGCCGCTGCCCCAGCTTGCCGCCGGGGACGCGCGCAAGGTGGAGGAGGCCACAGTGAAGAAGTGCCAGACCAAACCGCCCGCGCCCCACACCGACGCGTCGCTCCTGAACCTGATGGAGAACGCTGGCCGGGACATCGAGGACGAGACCCTGCGCGAGCAGATGAAGTCCTCCGGCCTGGGCACGCCCGCCACCCGCGCCGCCACCATCGAGCGGCTGATCGACGTGGGCTACGCCGCCCGCCGGGGCAAGACCATCGTGTCCACCGAGAAGGGCCGCCAGCTGATCGCCGTCGTGCCCCAGCAGATCGCCTCCGCCGTCACCACCGGCAAGTGGGAGAAGTTCCTGTCCGACATGGCCGCCCAGAAGGACGAGGCCGCCCGCGGCCAGAAGTCCGCCCGCTTCATGGACGGCATCCGGCGCTTCTCCGTGTTCCTGGTGGACGCTGCGAAGAACGGCCCCGCCGTGCAGTTCGCCAGGGAGGAGCCGGCGAAGAAGCGGACGGCGAAGCGCACGACGACCCGCCGCACCGGGGCGAAAAAGGCCGCGCCGCGCAAGAAGGCCGGGACATGAGGAAGCGAACTCCGAAAAGTTGACATGGGTCGAATCCCCGTGATATAATCAACAAAAAAACGGAGAATTCGACATGAGATCACGCCAAGAAGGCAGGCGCGGCCGACTGGGGCTCCGGATTGTTTCGATCCTGCTGGTCGGCATCGCGCTGGGCGGCGCGGGGGCCTTCGTGCTGCACAGGTACATGGGCTCGCGGACCGTCTACACCAGCCGGGTGACGGAGTTCAACCTGCGGGACATCGGCGAGCTGGCCACCCAGGAGGGCTGCTATACCGCCATACAGACCATCACCAGTTCCCGAAAGGAATTTGGCATCACGTTCCCGTTCACCACCAAGAACTACATCTACAGCATGGACGGCGTGGTGAAGGCGGGGCTGGACTTTTCGCTCATCGCCCTGAACGAGGATGCCGCCGCCAGGACGCTGACCGTCTCCATGCCGCCGGCGAAGCTGCTGTCCGTCGTTCCGGACCGGGACTCCTTCCAGGTCTATTACGAGGGCAAGAACATGTTCAACGACCTGCACCTGGAGGAGACCAACGAGGCCGAGAAGGCCGCCGAGGCGGAGATCCGGGAAAAGGCCGTGGCCTACGGCATCCTGGAGCACGCCCAGGACAACGCCGAGACGCTGGTCAGGGCGATGCTGGAGCCGGTGTATCCGGCGGGGGAGTGGACGATTCGATTTGAAGTACAGGAGGCGTCATAGCGCATGTTCAAGAAGATACTGGGCGCGACCCTTTTGGTGCTCGCCGGACTGGTTTTCATCGTGTATTTCCTGCTGTTCCTGACCCGTTGAAGCTCGATGAGAATAACGCGCCACGGGCGCGGAGGGAGGACGATTCCTATGAAGAGGCTTTTGCGCGCCATGCTGATGCTGGCGCTGGTGCTGACGATCGGCGCGGGGGCGCTGGCCGAGGCGGCGGAGGTCGCCGGGCGCATCGACTTTACCGAGAACATCGCGCCCTATGAGGGCAAGTGGGTGACCTTTGACGATGGCTTCCGGCTGTACATGCCGAAGGACTGGTCGCGGCTGGACGTGACCGAGGAGCAGGCCCAGGCCGGCCTGTTCTACAGCGAGGGCAACGGCGGAAGCGACGCGCTGGTGGGCGATGTGAACATGCGCGTGGCCGTGAGCTTCGCCGCGGCTGGGGAGCTGACCGCGCTGGACGACCTGGCCCGGGATTACGAGGCCGTGGGCTTCACCGAGGTGACCAAGCTGGACCTGAACGGCATCCAGGCGGTGACGTTCGTGAACCGGGCCGACGACTATCGCGGCGTGGCGTTCTATCATACGATGGTGCCCGGCTACGTGATGATGGTGTATGTGACGCCCTGCGGCGCGGGGAACCAGACCGTCAACGACGTGGGCTCGGCCATCCTGTGCTCGCTGTCGCCGAGAGACGCTCACGAATGAGCCCAAGTGTGCCGCATCTTTTAGATGCGGCGTATTTCAATAAAAAAATCTTATTCTCCATGCAGGAAAAACGGGAATGACGCAGAATATTATTATCAGGGCGTTAAATCTATGTTGAATCATGGATTCACCGCACGCCATTCCAATATAAAGGAGCGATGAGAAATGAAGTTTGTGTATGTGGGCAAGGAAGTTGTATCCGACAGCCTGAAGGCCAGGGCTGAAAAGAAGCTGAACAAACTGGATCGCTATTTCAGCAAGGAGGCCGAGGCGCTGATCCGCTTCCGCCAGCAGCGCGGAGGCCGGAACATCGCCGAGATCACCGTCAGCGTGGACGGCCTGATCCTGCGCGCCGAGGAGAATTCCAACGACATGTACCTGTCCATCGACCGCGCCGTGGACAAGCTGGAGAGCCAGATCCGCCGCTATCGCACCAAGCTGGGCAAGCGGGTGCGCGAGGCCCGGGCCGAGGCGCCGGAGGAGGTCGTGGAGCCGGTCTACGAAGAGGTCAACTACGACGTGGTGCGCGTGAAGAAGTTCGCCGTGAAGCCCATGGACGTGGACGACGCCATCACCCAGATGGAGCTGCTGGGCCACAACTTCTTCCTGTTCATGAACGCCGAGACGAACACCATGAACGTGCTCTATCGCCGCAACGACGGCGCTTATGGCCTGCTGGTGCCGGAGGAGTAATCCAATACTTATTCTCAACCCAAATATAGACAATCCTGTGGTGTCTTTTCCGCTGCGCCTGTGTTGAAGCCCCTTGACTTGCCACCAGCAAGCCTGCGGGTCTTCGCCTTGACGCAACGAAAAATCCACTCACAATGTTTGTCTACATTCAGATTGAGAATAGTATAAACAAAAAATATATGCCGGGCGGCGCAATATTGCGCCGCCCGTTTTTTCACTGCCTGAAACTATTACAGAAAATATATATTTTCGCCCCATCCTTGACACAATTTCAGGCGCGCTATATACTATAGATGGTATTGATTTCCAACCGCACGCGGCAATAATATGAATGGGGGAAGAGACATGAAAAACCTGTTGAAGAGGACCCTGGGCCTGGTGCTGGTGCTGACGCTGCTGGCCACCATGATGATGCCCGGCGCGTTCGCTGCCAAGAGTAAGCCGGTCACCAATCCCACGAAGTTCAAGACCGCCGAGTTCTGGACCTACACCGGCCTGATCTCGAACCTGGCCCTGGTGGACAGCAACGGCGTCGCCGTGGACGTGAACAACTACAAGTGGTCTTCCAGCAAGAAGTCGGTGGTCAAGGTCAGCAAGACCGGCGTCATCACCGCCCAGAAGCCCGGGAAGGCCACCATTACCGCCACCAACAAGAAGAACAAGAAGGACAAGTGCAAGATCAAGGTCACCGTTCAGAAGAACAAGATAGATAACCTGACGACCAAGCCCAGTTTGAGTCGAATCACCTGGGGCCAGGAAATCTATCTGAAATCCGTGGAGATCACCAGCCCGAGCACAGTGACGCTGGAATACTATCTGATTTTCAAGCATATTTCGGCATACAGGACGACGAAGTTCAGCTATGTCAAGCCTGAGATCCAGTACTATGACGAAAACGGCCAGCGGCACACCATCGCGGCGGGAAAGGTGAAGAACATTAAAATCAGGACCCGCGGCGGAACCGTGAAGAAGTTCAAGGTCAAGCTCAAGGGCAAGCAGGTGAAGGAGACGAACGTGCTGCTTTCCGATGGCAAGTATAGCGTGTTTGATGCCCTGGAGCGAACGGGTGATAATTTCTGGATAAACTGGGTATATTGATCCAATGCGATGGATGGGCTGTCTCCTGTATGCGAGACAGCCCATTTAGCATCGGCAGGATGAACAGATCGCGGCACAGCGGGACAGACTGCCTCAATGGAGGCCAATGAAGGATTTCCACTGGCCGAAACTATTACAAAAAGTATAATTTTTCGCCCCATCCTTGACACAATTTAAGGCGTGCTATATACTGTATATGGTATCGAATTCCAGCCGCACGCGGCAATAATAAGAATGGGGGAAGAGACATGAAAAACCTGTTGAAGAGGACCCTGGGTCTGGTGCTGGTGCTGACGCTGCTGGCCACCATGATGATGCCCGGCGCGTTCGCCGCCAAGAGCAAGCCGGTCACCAATCCCACGAAGTTCAAGGACGCTGAGTTCTGGACCTTCACCGGCCTGACCAGCACCCTGTCGCTGGTCGACAGTGCGGGCCTCGCAGTGAGCAACAGCAACTACAAGTGGTCCACCAGCAAGAAGTCCGTGGTCACGGTCAACAAGAGCGGCGTCATCACCGCCCAGAAGACCGGCAAGGCCACCATCACCGCCACCAACAAGAAGAACAAGAAGGACAAGTGCAAGATCGTCGTTCATGTTCAGAAGAACAAGGTGGACAACATCTATCCCCAGCCGACGACCAGCATGGTTTCCTATGGCAATTTCGGCATTCTTCTGAAGTCGGTCGAGATCGCCTCTCCCAAGAAGGTCGTCTGCGAATACTATGTGGCGTTCAACTTCCCCGCCAAGCGGAAGGTTACCAAGATCACCTACGTCGAAGACGCCATCAACCTCTTCAACCGGAGCACCGGCGCTTTCGTGAAGACCATCGTCGGCGACGAAAAGCAGCTCAAAGCCAAGAAGATCAGCGGCTTCAAGACGCGCAAGGGTGCGTTCGTGCAGGTCATCAAGGTCACCTACACGGGCAAGCGGGTGCATTGCGCCAACATCAAGCTGGCAGATTACATTGTGGACGGCAGCCAGAATGTCAAGGCTAAGTGCAGGTATTACAAGTAAGGCTTCACTGAAAAGACCGCCCCTCATTCGAGGGACGGCCTTTTTTATTTGAATCCGCGGCGGCGAATGCCGCGGTGATTCGTCGGAGAAAGAACTGTCAGAGCTTTGCCAGCCCCGCCTCCACCAGCTTTTGAAGGCTCAGCAGGATGCCCAGCTTGGCGTGGTACCAGGTGAGCCCGCCCTGGAAATAGACGGCGTAGGGCTCGCGGATGGGGCCGTCGGCGGAAAGCTCGATGCTGCTGCCCTGCACGAACGCGCCCGCCGCCATGATCACGTCGCTGTCGTATCCGGGCATGGGCCAGGGCTCGGGGATGGCGAAGCTGTCCACCGGCGCGGCGGCCTGGATGCCGTGGCAGAAGGCGCGCATGGCCTCGGGGCTCTTCAGCTCCACGGCCTGGATGATGTCGTGGCGGCTCTCTGTGCCGTTGGGGACCACCTTAAAGCCCAGCTTCTCATACATGTTCGCCGCGAATATGGCGCCCTTCAGCGCCCCGGCCACCACCGTGGGGGCCAGGAACAGCCCCTGGTAGAACGCCGGCAGGATGCCCAGGTTCGCGCCCACCTCCTGGCCCAGGCCGGGGGCGCTCAGCCGGAACGCGCAGCGGGACACGCAGGCCTCGGTGCCGCAGATGTAGCCGCCGATGGGCGCCAGCCCGCCGCCGGGGTTCTTGATGAGGCTGCCCACCACCATGTCCGCGCCCACGTCCGAGGGCTCGATCGTCTCCACGAACTCGCCGTAGCAGTTGTCCACCATCACGTTGAGCCCCGGCTTGACGGACTTGATGAACGCGATCAGCTCGCCGATCTGCCCGACCGAGAACGTGGGCCGGGTGGCGTAGCCCTTGCTGCGCTGGATGGTGACCAGCTTCGTTTTGTCGTTGATGGCCGCGCGGATGCCCTCCCAGTCGAAGCCGCCCTCCGCCGTCAGGGCCACCTCCCGGTAGCTGACGCCGTACTCCTTCAGGCTGCACTTCGAATCCCGGATGCCGATGACCTCCTCCAGGGTGTCGTAGGGCCGGCCCACGGGGCTCAGCAGCTCATCCCCGGGCAGCAGGTTGGCCGACAGCGCCGTGGCCAGCGCGTGGGTGCCGCATGTGATCTGCGGGCGCACCAGCGCGGCCTCGGTGTGGAACACGTCGGCGTAGACCTTCTCCAGCGTGTCGCGCCCCAGGTCGTCATAGCCGTAGCCGGTGGTGGCCGCGAAGCAAGGCGCGCTGACCCGGTGCTTCTGCATGGCCGCGATCACCTTCGCCTGGTTGTACTCCGCCACGGCATCCACCGCCTCGAAGCGCTCCTTCAACCCGCGCAGGATCTCCTCGCCGTATTCGTAGACCGCCGGGCTGACGCCCAGGGTGCTGTACATGTTCTGCATTTCCATGATATTCGCTCCGATCTGTAAAGTGCCTTGAATATGATAGCATTTGCGGGGGAGGATGTCAAATTATGATTCCAAACCGACGCTTTTTGGACACTTCGGCGGCTTGCATTGATTCCGCTGGCGGGGGCGTGTATAATAAACCTGCGATGATGGGTTATGCCCGGATTCCGATGGGAGGGATTGAATATGAAGCGTTTATTTGCGGCGCTGCTGGCGCTGTGCCTGCTGGCGCTGGGCGTGTCCGCGCTGGCGGAGACGAAGCTGGCGGACGTGACGATGCTCTACGAGGACTATGACGACAACCACGCCACCCAGAGCATCACCGACGAGGCCACGCTGAAGGAGCTGGCCGCCATGCTCCAGCGGGCGAAGAAGACTCCGGCGGAGCTGGAAAACTGCACCATGAACTGCACCCTGCTGTGCACCGCCCAGGACGGCACGGTGGTGGACCTGGCCGTGGCCACCGACGGCTGCCCCTACATCACCGACCGGGGCACCGACAAGACCTACCGCCTCACCGACGCCGACCAGGCCCGGTTGTGGGAGATCTTCGACCTGATCCAGGAGACCATGGGCTATGACGCCGCATGGGTGCTGGATTTTTAGGAAGAAAAAAGGCGCCGACATGAGTCGGCGCTTTTTTTTATTTATCTTCCGAAGTAGTTGCACAGGCCGTTGAAGATGCCCTCGGCCATCTTGTTGCGGTAGTCGTCGCTGGCCAGCAGGCGGTCCTCCTTGCGGTTGGAGATGAAGCCCATCTCCAGCAGGATGGAGGGCGTGGTGGTCCAGTTCAGGCTCATGTAGTCGGTGCTGGACTTCCAGCCCCGGCTCTTGCAGCCGCAGTTGGCCTTCACGGCGGAGACCACCGCCTTGGCCAGGGCCTTGTTGGCCTTGGCGTGCTCGGTGTTCGTGCGATAGATGGCGTGGCAGCCCTCCGGGCCGGAGTTGTTCACGGCGTCGCAGTGCAGCTGCAGGGCCACGTCGCAGCCCGCGTTGTTCAGCATCTTCGCCCGGTCGATGTTGGTCAGCATCACGTCGTTGGTGGTGCGGGTCATTACCACGGTGGCGCCCTCCGCCTCCAGCAGGTCGCGCAGCTTCAGGCCCACCGCCAGCGTGGTGTCGCGCTCGCAGACCTTGGTGTAGTGGCCGCGCGCGCCGGGCCGCACGCCCTTGCCCTTCTTTCCAGAGCCGGGAGCCATGGGATACAGCTTGTTGATACCGACGGCCTGGTGGCCGGGGTTGATGCCGATGATCAGGCCCTCCAGCCGCTTCGCACCGGGTTCCAGCACGCTCACCTTGCAGCTGGCCTTCTTGCCGTTGGAGGCGGTGACGGCGGTGATGACGGCCGTGCCCCGGGCCACGCCGGTGATGTTGCCGTTTCCGTCCACGGTGGCCACGGCGGGATTGCTGCTGGCGTAGTTCACGGTGGGGTTGGACACGGTGGCGGGGGTCAGGCTGGCCTTCGCGGCGAAGGTCTCGCCGGGGGCGATGCGAATGAAGGCCTTGGGCAGCGCGATGCCCTTGGGCTTGATCTCCTTTACCGTCACCTTGCAGGTGGCCTTCTTGCCATTGGCGGATTTCACCGTGATGGTGGCGGTACCGCCGGCGAGGCCCGCCACCAGGCCGTCCTGGTCCACGCTGGCCACGTTGGGCTTGGAGGAGCTCCAGGTGATGCCGGGCTCGAAGGCGTCCGCAGGCTTGATGGTCAGCTTCAGCGGCTGCGCGGCATACAGCGCCAGCGTCAGCTTTTTCTTGTTCAGCTTCAGCGACTTGACCTTCTTGTAGTTGGTGACCACCACCAGGCAGCGGGCGGTTTCACCCTTATAGCTGGCCGTGATCACGGCGGTGCCGGCCTTCTTGCCGGTGACCTTGCCGCTCTTGACGCTGGTCACCTTGCCGTCGGAGCTGGTCCACTTGACCTTCTTCGCGGACAGCTTTGCGCCGTTCAGCGTGGCGGTGAGCGTCTTCTTGTCGCCCTTGTTGAAGCTGAAGGCGTCCAGGCTCAAGGTCAGCGCCGCGCCGTCCTGGATGCGGATGGCGCCGGTGGGGCCGAGGGCGAAGTACGCGCCGAGGTCGGCCTCCCGGGCGGGCTTGCCGTCGATCCGCGTATTTGCCAGCGTCAGCACGCCGGTCACTTCAGCCAGCGCGCCGGTGAAGCCCGCCGCGCGGACCAGGTTCACCTCCTGCCAGGTCTCGGAGGCCACCGCGGCGGTCTGGGCAAAGCTGCGCACGCCGGGGTCGGCGGGCGCGGCTACCGGCTCAACAGGGGCTTCAGCCGCGGGATCCGGCTCCGCCTCTGGCGCGGCGATCAGCTGCTCCTCCGGGTCTTCTAAAGGCGCGGGCAGATCCTCCGCGAGGAGCTCGTCGACGGGTGCGGGGTCTGCGTCCGCCTCGCCCAGCGCGAACTCCGCCTCCTCCTGGACGGGGGCCTCGACGGGCTCGGCCTCCTCGGCCAGGGCCGTCGTGCCCAGCAGCGCCAGACACAGGAGCATCGCCAGCCAGCGCGGCAGGAAAGTCTTTTTCATTGAAATCGCCCCTTCTGCGTGGGTATTCGCTTGCATTGACTATAGCATATTCCGCCGGTGAAGTCAATTTATACCGGCTTGAGACGCAAAAAAACGCCCCGCGCAAGCGGAGCGTTTTTATGCGAAAACTTCTGGCGGATTAGCCCTCGGTCTTCTCGGTAGCCTCTTCGACGGCACCCTCGGTGGCCTCAGCGGCATCCTCAGCAACCTCAGCAGCGGCGTCAGCGGCCTCTTCGACCTTCTCCTCGACGGCCTCAGTAGCCTCTTCAGCCTTCTCCTCGACGGCCTCAGCAGCCTCTTCAACCTTCTCCTCGGTAGCGTCAGCAGCCTCTTCAACCTTCTCCTCGGTAGCGTCAGCAGCCTCTTCAACCTTCTCCTCGACGGCGGCAGCGGCCTCTTCGGTCTTCTGCTCGGCCTTCTTGCAGGCGGTCAGAGCAACAGCCAGCAGCATAACAACCAGCATCAGAGCAAAGATCTTCTTCATGTCCAGGTACTTCCTTTCATATTGTGTTTGCGCTTTGCGCAATGCTTCACCGCGACTCCGCGGCTCGCTCCCGGGCGGCTCACGCCCTCCCAACAGAGCAACCCTATTATAGTGAAGGTTTATGACAAATAAAAGCGCGGCGATGTTTATTCAGTGTTAATAAGTGTAAAAACGCAAGCGCCGCGAGGAATTTGGGGAAAAGAGCAAATAACGCCGCCCCGCGCAAGGCGGGGCGGGGGAGAGTGAAGCAGGGATCGCTTCGGGCTCAAATCACTCTGAGAGGGTGAAGAATTCACCCGTGTTTTTATTATCCAGGCGAATATCTCCGGAAGAGGCGTCCTTATAGATGGCAAACATCGCCCTTCCGTTTTGTTCGAGGGTGATGCCAAAGTTCGTTCCGCCTGCCTTCCAGGTGTATTCCGTGCCGGCATATACACAGGTTCCGTCTTCATTGATGACCACCGTGTCGCTTGAATTCCTGACGTGCCATTCGCCATAGAGCCAGGATACGTCGTCGGCGTTGTCGATCAGATTGGCCGCGGAGGCGTACTCCTCCGGCGTTCCCCTGTGGAAGACCCTGGTGGTTCCGTACTCCCAGAAGTCAACGGTCAGCTCGTCGTCGTTGACGGCGAAGGCCATATTGTCGTTTTCCACATGATACCCTTCATCATCGAAGGTGTACGGTATGGTTTGGATCTTGCCGACCCAGTCTATGCAGAAGGTCATTTCGCCTTGATCCGGCTGAAAAATTACGAAGTTCTGCTCGTTCTTCGACCAGAATTCCACGCCGTCCGGGATTGTCAAGGCCTCCGCGCCTTCTTCACCCGCTTCCTCGCCGGACTCGGCGGCTTCCTCCTCCGCCAGACCCATCGCGGCCAGCAGCGCGTCGTCGATCACGCCGGTGACTTCCAGTCCGTTGGCGGTCTGGTAGCCCTCTATGGCGGCCTTGGTCTTCTTCCCCGCCGCGCCGTCCGGCGTGCCGCAGTCAAAGCCCGCGTCGTTCAGTGCCTGCTGCACCTTCTTCACCGTCTCCTTGTCCGTGTACTCCGCCGCGAATGCGGAAACTGCAGACAGCGCCAGCAATGCCGCCAGCACCAGACAAATCAACTTCTTCATACCCATTGCCTCCTCGTCGTATACATTGCGGCAGCCTTGCGGATGCCTGCCGTTGCATCCATGATAACGGAAAAGAGGCCAAAAGTCATGCCCAAATTTGTGCCATTCGTGCCCAAATTTGTGCCATAATGACAATTTATAGGTATATATGTAAAGTTAAAGAAAACCGCCCCGTGAAGGGGCGGATATGAGGGAACGCTCAAATTCGATCAGGCTGTAGAATGTCAACGGCTTCCCCGTCGTGTCGCTGCGTTCAGGCGGGCGCCGCTACGGCGCCTCTGCAATATGGATTTGCCATCGAACAAAAACAGCGCCCTTCCTTGCGGAAGGGCGCTGCGGTTATCAAGTATTCCCGATCAAACGCTTCGCGCGTGCGCGCGGCAGCGAATGCCGGTCCGCGCTGCGGACTTAGGCCAGCTCGGAGAAGAACTTGATGGTGCGGACCATCTGGCTGGTGTAGCTGTTCTCGTTGTCATACCAGGACACGACCTGAACCTGGCTGGTGCCGTTGCCCAGGTTGATGACCATGGTCTGAGTGGCATCGAACAGGCTGCCATAGCGCATGCCGATGATGTCGGAGGAGACGATCTCGTCGGTGTTGTAGCCGAAGGACTCGTTGGACTCCTTCTTCATCTGGGCGTTGATCTCCTCGATGGTGGGATTGCCCTTCACGACGGCGTTCAGGATGGTGGTGGAGCCGGTGGGGGTGGGCACGCGCTGGGCCGCGCCGATCAGCTTGCCGTCCAGCTCGGGAATGACCAGGCCGATGGCCTTGGCAGCGCCGGTGCTGTTGGGAACGATGTTGATCGCGGCGGCGCGGGAGCGGCGCAGGTCGCCCTTGCGCTGCGGGCCGTCCAGGGTCATCTGATCGCCGGTGTAGGCGTGGATGGTGCACATGATGCCGGACTCGATGGCCCAACCATCATTCAGAGCCTTGGCCATGGGCGCCAGGCAGTTGGTGGTGCAGGAAGCGGCGGAGATGATGGTATCTTCGGGCTTCAGGGTGGTGTGGTTCACGTTGTAGACGATGGTGGGCAGGTCCTTGCCAGCGGGCGCGGAGATGACGACCTTGCGGGCACCGGCGTCGATGTGCGCCTGAGCCTTGGCCTTGGAGGTGTAGAAGCCGGTGCACTCCAGCACGACGTCCACCTTCAGCTCGCCCCAGGGGCAATCCTTGGCGTCCTTCTCGGCGTAGATGCGGATCTCCTTGCCATCGACGATGATGGAATTCTCAGTGGCCTCGACCTTGTGAGAGTTGGCGTAGTTGCCCTGCGTGGAGTCATACTTCAGCAGGTGAGCCAGCATCTTGGGGGTGGTCAGGTCGTTGATGGCGACGATCTCGTAGCCCTCAGCGCCGAACATCTGACGGAAAGCCAGACGACCAATACGACCGAAACCATTGATAGCAACTTTAACAGCCATTGGAAAAACCTCCCTAAAATTAGTTCTCATTATGATGGCGGACATTTGCCCACACACCTATAACTACATCGTTTATTATACCCGATTGTTGCGCAGATGAAAAGCCCTTTTTTGTAAACTATGCCATGTTTCGACTCAATCCAGCGCAATGTCCCCGTAGAAGGACGTGCCGTCCAGCTTTTCGGCCACGCCCAGGGCCTCCAGCGCCGTGGCGGACAGGTCGGCGAAGGTGGCGCGCTCGCCCAGGTTCACGCCCTCCTCGATGCCCAGGCCCCACACCAGCAGCGGCACGCGCTCGCGGGTGTGGTCGGTGTGGGCGGTGTAGGACGGGTCGCAGCCGTGGTCGGCGGTGATCATCAGCAGGCCGTCCTCGCCCAGCAGCCGCATGATCTCCGGCAGCTTCCGGTCGAACTCCTCCAGGCTCCTTGCAAAGCCCGGCACGTCGCGCCGGTGGCCGAACAGCATGTCGGTGTCCACCAGGTTCACGAACATCAATCCCTTCCAGCGGTCCTTCTTCAGGTACTCGATGGTGGCGTCGATGCAGGCGGGGTTGCCCGCGGCGTGGTTGGACTGGGTGATGCCCCGGTGGTTGAAGATGTCCTCGATCTTGCCCACGGCCAGGGTGTCCATGCCCGCGCCCTTCACCGCGTCCAGCATGGTGCGGCCGGTGGGGTCCACGGAGAAGTCGCGCCGGTTGGCGGTGCGCACGAAGTGGCCCACCTCGCCCTCAAAGGGGCGCGCGATGACCCGGCCCACGTTGTGCTCGCCGCACAGGATGCGGCGGGCGTCCCGGCAGAAGTCCCACAGCGTGGAGACGGGCACGATGCTCTCGTGGGCGGCAATCTGGAACACGCTGTCGGCGGAGGTGTAGACGATCAGCTTGCCGGTGCGCAGGTGCTCCGGGCCCAGCTCCTCGATGATCGCGGTGCCGCTGGCCACCTTGTTGCCGATGGTGCCCATGCCGGTCTCCTGCTCGAAGGCGTCGATGACCTCCTTGGGGAAGCCGTTGGGGTAGGTGGGGAAGGGCTGGCGCAGAGTCAGACCCGCGATCTCCCAGTGGCCGGTGGTGGTGTCCTTGCCGGCGGCCTGCTCCAGCATGGTGCCGTAGCAGCCGATGGGCTCGTCCGCGTCCTTGTCCTGGATGCCCAGCACGTGCCTGATGCCCAGCTCCTCCAGGTTGGGGATATTCGGATTGGCCTGCTCGATCACGTGCTTCAGCGTGTTCGCGCCCTCGTCGCCGTATTTGGCGGCGTCGTGCTGCCAGCCCGCGCCGGCGCCGTCCAGCACCACGACCACCACGCGCTTCATCTTCTTCATAGTCTATCCCTCCCATCTGAGTATATCCGCGAGCTGCGCGATCATCTCGCCCCCCGTGGGCTTGCCGCGCCTCGCGTCGATTGTGTCACCAAAGATTTTGTGCTGCCGCTCGATCTCGCCCGCGCGAAAGGCGCAGTCGATCACGTGGCGGATGGCACGCTCGCAGGGGGCGCTCTCCATGCCCGCAAGCCTGGCGGCCTCGGGGTAGAGATGCGCCTTCAGGGCGTTCAGCCGCCTTCGATCCGCCCAGGCCAGGGCCACGGCATGCCTGAGGCACGTCCGGCCGGGATGCTCCGGCACGCCCAGGGCGTCCAGCAGCTCCGTGAGCCGCGCGGCCTTGTCCGGCGGCAGCGGGATGTCCAGCGCCAGGGCGGCTTCGACGGCCTGAACCAGCGCGCCCTCGTCCGCCGGGGTTTCCAGCGCCATCGCGCCCAGGCCCGGCAGCGCGCCCTCGCCGGGGAGCCGCAGCCCCCGGGGCTTCATAAGCAGCACGGCGGGCTGGCGGTTCAGCTTTTCCTGTCGCGCGGCCTTCGCAAAGGCCACCCCGTCCATGCCGGGCAGGATCGCGTCCATCACGACCAGGTCGGGCCGCGCCTCGCACAGCAGCCGCAGGGCGGAAGCGCCGTCGCTCGCCCGGGCGCACAGCTGAAGGCCCGCGGCCGCCAGCGCCTCGGCTGCGCCGGTCGCGACGCCCGCGATCATGGCCCGTCCGCGCGGGGTATCCATGCGCCTCACCTCGCCAGCCTCACCTCGCCATCCTGCTTTACATTCTACAGCGCCTGTGCAAATTCCTGCGTACCAAACATATCTTATTGGAATGTTAATGTTTGCTAATGACTGGGCCGCGTCGCGGCAGGCAGCCCCGCGGGGTATTCCCTTATCCGCGAATTTGTGCTATAATAGTCGTAATATAATCGGGAAGGTGTGCGCATTGATTTACGCGATCATCGCAGCGGTAGTGCTGGCCGGGGTGTGCGCCTGGCTGGCGTGGTACTGCACCCGGCTCCGCAGGGCGCTGGACAGGGCCAACGAACGCGTGCGGCAGTTGAAGGAAGACCGGGCCATCCGCCAGAATTTGCAGCGGGTGGTGGACCGCCGGGAGGCGGAGATCCGAAAGCTGCGCGCCCGGGTGGAGGCCTTTGAAAACGACTACCATGAGATGGAGAGCCGCGCCACCGACCTGAACATGCACCTGTTCCAGGAGAGCGGCCGCCGCATCCTCGCGGAGAAGGAGGACGGCGTGAAGCGCATGAAGATGGAGCAGCTGGAGCAGCAGCTGGCCGAGGCCAACGGCAAGCTGAAGGCGCAGGCCGCCCAGGCCGATGAGCACCTGCGGGACGAGCTGGCCCGGCATGACGCCGCCGCTGCGAAGCTGGAGGCCAGCCTCCGGGGCGAGATCGCCCGGCTGAGCGCCGAGTCGGCTAGGACCGAGGAGACCCTGCGCGCCGGGATCACCCAGCGGGACGAGGAGATCGGCCGCCTGCAGACCCTGAACGCCCGCCGCCTCGCCCGCAGGCAGCAGCTGGACAACGGGGGACTGGATCAGGTGACGATCGAGGACATACTGGGAGAGAGATAAAAGACAAGAGTTTAGATTTTAGAGTTTAGAGTTTAGAGGAGAACGGTCATTCAATCAACTCTTAACTCTTAAAAAACAGCCCATCCAATGATGGGCTGTTTTTTTCATGCCTTGCCGTTCCAGCGGGCCTTTTTGGGCTTTGCGGGCTTGTCCTCGGCGGGGTGCAGCCAGGTGGCGCTCTCCGGGGGAAGCTCCCACACGCGGCCGCCATACTCCACGCGCCGCTGTTCGCCGCAGCGGTTCACGGCCAGCGCGCGGCTGCCGTTTTCGGCGGAGCGCCCGAACACGTCCGCGCCGCTGGTGATGTTCCGCTCCACCAGCACCACGTCCGGCCCGATGGCGTTGAGCCGCAGATCGCCGGTGCGCAGGCACGGGGTGGCCATGCGGTCGGTCATGATCTTCCGGTAGGTCTCCACCAGCTGCGCGTCCTCGTGTCCCCAGGGATAGGTGGCGCGGTTGTAGGGATCGGCCATGCCGGTGAGGCCCGCCTCGTCGCCGTAGTACAGGCAGGGCATGCCGGGCAGGGCGCAGATGAGCTGCCAGGCGGCGATCATCCGGCGCTTGCCGCGGTTGTAATCGTTGGGGTCCATCATGAAGGGATGGCGGTAGACGCGGTCGGGTGCCATGTCGCCGATGTCCGCCAGCACGTTGATGGCCCGGGGCGTGTCATGGCTGCCCAGCAGGTTCATCTCGCTGTAGAAGAACGACGCGGGCATGTTCTCCTTCAGGTTCTCCAGCCTCCGCACGAAATTGAAGGCGTCGGCGTGGCAGCGCAGGAAGTCGAAGATGGCGTCCCGCAGGGGATAGTTCATGCAGCTGTCCAGCGTGTCGCCCAGGGCGTAGCAGCGCATTTCGCCATAGGCCACCTTGTTGGTGGGGTCCTCCCACACCTCGCCGATCAGCGCGGCGTCGCCCTTCTCGCGGCGGATGCGCTTGCGGATGCGGCGGATGAACTCCATGGGCAGCTCGTCGGCCACGTCCAGCCGCCAGCCGGAAGCGCCGGCGCGGATCCAGTGGGCGGTGACGCTGTCGTCGTTTCGGATGATGTAGTCCTGGTAGCTGTCCGTCTCCTCGTGCACGTTGGGCAGGGTCTTGAAGCCCCACCAGCACTCGTAGTCGTCCGGCCAGTGGCGGAAGCGGTACCACTCCCGGAAGGGAGACTTGGGGTCGTTGAAGGCGCCGCCGGGGCCGTAGTGGCCGTCCCGGTTGAAGTACAGGCTGTCGGAGCCGGTGTGGCTGAACACGCCGTCCAGCACCACGCGCATGCCACGCTTTTCGCACTCGGCGCACAGGGCGCGGAAGTCTTCCTCGGTGCCGAAGCTGGGGTCGACGGTCATGTAGTCGCCGGTGTTGTACTTGTGGTTGCTGCGGGCCTTGAAGATGGGGTTGAAGTACAGCACCGTGACGCCCAGGCTCTGGATGTAGTCCAGCTTCGCCATCACGCCGCGCAGGTTGCCGCCGAAGTAGTCGTTGTTGCAGTTGTCGCCGTACTTGTCGTCGTTGATGATCAGCGCCGGGTCGTCGTCCCAGTGCACGTGGTAATAGCTGGCGGGCGGCAGGTTGTTCACGTCCCTTTCGCCCACGCTGTGGTAGCGGTCCACCATGATCTGCAGCATCATGCCGTCGCGCATCCAGGCGGGGGTGCGGTATTCGGGGTCGTAAACCGTCACCTGATAGCCCCCGGGCTGGCCCTCGGTCATCATGCCCGCGCCGCCCAGGCCGTCGGCGGCGTTGCCGAAGTACCAGGTCTTGCCGCCGTAATCCTCCGCGACGAAGAAGTACCACAGAAGGCCCGGCTCGGCGGGCAGCTTCAGCTCGCACTCATACAGCCCCGAGTGGGCGGGCTTCATGGGCAGCAGGCTCTCCGAGTCCTGCCACCACAGCCGCAGGCTCACCCGGTGCAGATCCTCGGCCCGCACCCGCAGCCGAAGCATGGAGCCGCAGGGCGCCGCGCCCTGGGGCGTGCGGTAGACGGGGTCGCGGGAATCGTGGAAGATGTGCATGGGGGATCACTCCTGTTGTCATTCAAGGATATAAAATGAATGAGGAATGAGGAATGAGGAATGAGGAATTGGATTGCCAGCGGGGCGATCTTCATTCCTGATTCCTGATTCCTCATTCCTGATTGCCATAAAAGATTACAGCTTCAAGGGCTTCAGATGCCAGATCAGCTTGTTGTACTCCTCGATGGCCCTGTCGGAGGTGAACAGGCTGGAGCAGGCGGTGTTCATCACTGCCTTGTGCAGCCACAGGTCGCGATTGTCGTAGTCCTGCATCATCTTCTTCTGGGTGTTGATGTAGCTGGCCAGGTCCTTCAGCACGAAGTAGGGGTCGGCCATTCCGCCGCCGTCGCCGAACAGCAGGGAGTGGTAGATCTCCTGGAACATGCGGGGGTTCTCGGGGCACAGGGTGCCGTCGATCAGCTGCTCCATCACCTTGCGGATCTTCGGGTTGGTCTCGTAGATCTCATGCGCCCGGTAGCTGGCGTAGCCGCGGTCCACCTCCTCGGCGGTCAGGCCGAAGATGTAGATGTTGTCCGCGCCCACCTGCTCGTAGATCTCGCAGTTGGCGCCGTCCATGGTGCCCAGGGTCACGGCGCCGTTCATCATAAACTTCATGTTGCCGGTGCCGCTGGCCTCCTTGCCGGCGGTGGAGATCTGCTGGCTGATCTCGGTGGCGGGCATCAGCAGCTCCGCCTGGGAGACGCAGTAGTTCTCCAGGAACACCACGTTGATCAGCTTGCTGGCCCTGGGATGCTTGCGTACCAGGTCGCCCACGGCGTTGATCAGCTTGATGGTCAGCTTCGCACGATGATAGCCGGGGGCCGCCTTCGCGCCGAAGATGAAGGTGCGGGAGTGGAACGACTGGTCCGGATGCTCGTCGATGTCGTTGTAGAGCATCATGATGCCCAGGGCGTTCATCAGCTGGCGCTTGTATTCGTGCAGGCGTTTGGCCTGGGCGTCAAAGATGCTCTCGGGGTTCATCTCGATGCCCTGGTGGCGGTAAACTTGGTCCGCCAGGCGCAGCTTGTTGTGGTACTTGATGTCGGCGAACTTCTGCTTGAAGGCAGGGTCGTCCGCAAAGGGCTTCAGGGCCTCGATCTTGCGCATGTCCTTGCGCCAGCCGTCGCCGATGGCTTCGTCGATCAGGCTGGACAGCTCGGGGTTGCACTGCATCAGCCAGCGGCGATGGGTGATGCCGTTGGTGACGTTCACGAACTTGCGCGGCTCAAGCAGGTAGAAGTCGTGGAAGGTCTGCTTTTTCAGGATGTCCGTGTGGATGGCAGACACGCCGTTGACGGAGTGGGCGTAGGCCACGCACAGGTTGGCCATGTGCACCTGGTTGTAGGCCAGGATGGCCATGTGGCCGATGCGGTCCCACTGGCCGGGGAAGGCGTCCCACAGCTTGGCGCACAGGCGGCGGTTCAGCTCCTCCAGGATCATGTACACCCGGGGCAGCTGCTCGCGGAACAGGCTCTCGGGCCACTTCTCCAGCGCCTCCACCAGCACGGTGTGGTTGGTGTAGGCGAAGGTGCGGCGGGCGATGCTCTCGGCGGTGTCCCAGTCCAGGCCGTATTCGTCCAGCAGGATGCGCATCAGCTCGGGAATGGCCACGGCGGGATGGGTGTCGTTGATGTGGATGGCCACCTTGTCCGCGAAGATCGCCCAGTTGTAGCCGTAGACGTCGATGAAGTCCTTGACGGCGTGCTGGATGGATGCAGAGGAGAAGAAGTACTGCTGCTTCAGGCGAAGCTCCTTGCCCTGGTAGCTGTCGTCATTGGGATAGAGGATCTTGGAAATGACCTCGGCCAGCTCCCGCTCCTCCATGGCCTGCACGTACTGGCCGCGGTTGAAGTGCATCATGTCGATCTGCTGCGGGGAGTGGGCCGACCAGGTGCGCAGGAAGTTGACCTTGGTGCTGTCGTAGCCCACCACGGGGATGTCGTAGGGCACGGCCTGCACGGTCTTGTAGTCCAGGTGGCGGTAGTAGGTGCGGCCCTTGTCCTCATAGGACTCGACGCGCCCGCCGAAGTGGATGTCGATGGTCTCCTCGGGATGGGGGATCTCCCAGATGTTGCCGGCGGCCAGCCAGTTGTCCGGCACCTCCACCTGGTAGCCGTCCACCAGCTTCTGGCGGAACAGGCCGAACTCATAGCGGATGGTGCAGCCCATGGCGGGCAGCTTCAGCGTGGTCAGGGAATCCAGGAAGCAGGCGGCCAGGCGGCCCAGGCCGCCGTTGCCCAGGCCGGGCTCCGGCTCTTCCTCAAAGACGACGGAGCGGTCGATGCCCAACTCGTCCAGGGCCTGCATGTAATTCTTTTCGTTGACCAGGTTCACCATGTTGTTGTGCAGGGCGCGGCCCACCAGGAACTCGGCGGACAGATAGTAGACCTTCTTGGCCTGCTGCTCCTTGCGAGCGTCGCGGGAATAGCTGCGGCGCTGCATGATCTCGTCGCGCACCACCAGCGCCAGCGCCTGGTAAAGCTGCTCGGGCGTGGCGTCGTTGACGTCGCAGGCGAACTGGGTGTGCAGTTTGTTCTGGATGCTGTCCTTGATCTGCTGTACGGTCATCCGTTCAAATTCCACGATAACACCTCCGGGAAAATATCGGTTGCGCGGGCGCTTTTGGGCGAAACCGCATGCGGCCTTCGCCGCGCGCCGCGATCCTGCAGATTTAGTCCGAATGTCACTATACCACAACACCTTTGAATGCGCAACGCATGGCGTGTTGAGTTTTTGGTTGAAAAGAGGCATGATTTGGGCAATTTCGCTTGCGCCCACTGGCAGTTTGACGGTAGTATGAGGTTTTGGGGTGGAGAGGCAATAGGCAATAGGGATAGTGGCCGTGTTTTTCGGCAGGGGCAGCGTTGCGCCGCACAATCTTAACTCTAAACGACGAACTCTGAACGCCCAACCCTCCCTTTTGCGGTTGACCTTCCAGCGAAAACCAACTATAATATAGCCAATACTGCACACGAAAGGGCGGTTTGAACATGAACACCGAGCTTTTGAGCTTATTGGAGAAGGATGCGCGGCTGACGCCTGCGCAGCTGGCCACCATGCTGGGCCGGGAGGAGGCCGACGTGGCGGCGGAGATCGCCGAGTATGAGAAGAACCACATCATCCTGGGCTATCCGGCGCTGGTGGACTGGACCAAGACCGACGACGAGCTGGTGACGGCGCTGATCGAGGTGCGCATCGCGCCCCAGCGGGGCGACGGCTTCGACCGCATTGCCGAGCGCATCTACCAGTATGAAGAGGTGGAGAGCCTGTACCTGATGAGCGGCGCCTACGACCTGGCCGTGACCATCACCGGCCGCAGCCTGCGCGCCGTGGCGGAGTTCGTGCACGCGCGGCTGGCCGTCATCGACGGCGTCACCGGCACGGCCACCCACTTTATCCTCAAGAAGTACAAGGAGAAGAACCACCTGTTCGCCAAGCTCCCCGAGCAGGAAGAGAGGGTGTTGTTTGTATGATCGACTATGATTCCGCGCTTTCCAGCCGCGTGAAGGGCATCGCCCCCTCCGGCATCCGCAAGTTCTTCGACCTGCTGGAGAACATGGACTCGAATGACGCCATCTCCCTGGGCGTGGGCGAGCCGGACTTCGTCACCCCCTGGCACATCCGCGACGCCGGCGTCTACGCGCTGGAGAAGGGCTTCACCAAGTACACCTCCAACGCCGGCCTGGCCGAGCTGCGCCGCCAGATCGCGGCCTACATGCGCCGCCGCTTCGCCCTGGACTACGACCCCATGAAGCAGATGGTGGTCACCGTGGGCGGTAGCGAGGGCATCGACATCGCCGTGCGCGCCATCGTGAACCAGGGCGACGAGGTGATCGTGCCGGTGCCGTCCTTCGTGTGCTACGGCCCCATCGTGGAGCTGGTGGGCGGCGTGCCCGTGTACGTGCAGACCAGGGCGGAAAACGAGTTCCGGCTCACCGCCGAGGAACTGAAGGCCGCCATCACGCCCCGCACCAAGATGGTGATCCTGCCCTTCCCGAACAACCCCACCGGGGCAATCCTGGAGCGCAAGGACCTGGAGGCCCTGGCGGCGGTGCTGCGCGGGACCAACATCATCGTGCTGTCGGATGAGATCTACGCCGAGCTGACCTACGGCGGCCACCACGTGTCCATCGCCAACATCGAAGGCATGAAGGAGCGCACGCTGCTGGTGAACGGCTTTTCCAAGGCCTATGCCATGACCGGCTGGCGGCTGGGCTACGTCTGCGGGCCCCAGGAGCTGATCCGGCAGATGCTGAAGATCCACCAGTACGCCATCATGTGCGCCCCCACCACCAGCCAGTACGCCGCGGTGGAGGCCATGAAGGATGGCGACGGGGACATCGAGATGATGCGCAAGGACTATGACTACCGCCGCCGCTTCCTGCTGGACAAGCTGCGCGGCGCGGGCCTGGAGTGCTTCGAGCCCCGGGGCGCGTTCTACATGTTCCCCAGCATCAGGTCCACCGGCATGACCAGCGCCGAGTTCTGCGAGCAGTTCCTGCTGAAGGAGCACGTGGCCGCCATCCCCGGCACCGCCTTCGGCCCCGGCGGCGAGGGCTTTGTGCGCATGTGCTACGCCTCGTCCCTGGCCAACCTTTCCGAGGCCATGGACCGGCTGGAGCGGTTTCTGAAGGGGCTCTGATATGCCGCGAGGGGCAAATCAGAACATGAATTGCGCCTTCGGCGCATGAATTGACCTGACGGTCATGAATTGCCCTTTGGGGCGTGATTTGCGCTGTGGCGCATAATGGCGCAATTCAAATCATGCACGTAGTGCAAATCATGTGCGAAGCACAATTCATGGCGAGGAACGCCAATTCATTGCGGGCACGGCATCGTGCCGCCGGAGGCCTGTCAACCAACCCTCGCCCCCGCTCAACGCCCCGGTCATTGGAAACGATGGCCGGGGCGATTATAATGGAAGCATCAACAGCGAGGAGGCTTTAACCATGAAAATCGACATCGGCGCTCGGATCCGCTCCCTCCGCCTGCAAAAGAGCATGACCCAGGAGCAGCTGGCGCAGAAGCTGAACCTGACGCCCCAGGCCGTGTCCAAGTGGGAAAACGGCGTGGGCATGCCGGACATCCAGCTGCTGCCGGAGCTGTCGGTGCTGCTGGGCGTGACCATCGACGGCCTGTTCTCCATGACCGACGACGCGCGGTTCGACCGCATCGAAAACATGCTGGAGGACGTGCGCTTCCTGCCGGAGGCGGAGTTTGCCCAGACAGAGCGCTGGCTGAAGGAGCAGCGGGAGGACGAAACCGCCCGGCCCCGGGCCACGCTGCTGCTGGCGCAGCTCTACAACAAGCGGGCGGACGAATACCACGAGCTGGCCGCGCCGCTGGCCCGGGAGGCGCTGGCGCTGAACCCGGAGGCGAAGGACGCCCACAACGCCATATTCGACGCGGAGAAGGGCGTCCACCAGGACTGGTACTGGACCAACCACCACCGGCTGATCGACTTCTACAAGGGCTTTGTGGACGGGCATCCCGGCGACCCCCGCGCCTGCATGTGGCTGATCGACCTGCTGATCGCCGACGGGCGGCTGGAGGAGGCCCGGGCGTATGTCGAGCGGATGCGCGCGGCGCGGGACGACTGGCGCTGCGAGATGTACCTGGGCCAGATCAGCCGCGCGGGGGGCGATCTGCCCGGCGCGATGGCCTGGTTTGAGCGCATGACGGCGCGGGAGCCGGAAAACTGGCTGGTCTGGGCGGACTATGCCGACGAGCTGGCAAAGCTGGGCCGGTTCCGAGAGGCGCTGGAGAACCAGCTGAAGGCCATGCCGCTGAGAAAGGCGCCGCGCTTCGTGGACCCGGAGGAGTCCGCTGCCCAGCTCTACGAGATATTGGGCGACCGCGCGTCGGCTGCGAAGATGCACCGCAGGATCATGGAGATCATGCGGGACGACTGGAACGTCACCGAGGGCGAGGCCGTGGACATACACCGCCGGGAGATCGCCCGGCTGGAGGGCGAAGCGGACGGCTGAGGTGCATCAAAGGACCTCCCCGCCATGGCGGGGAGGCGTTTTTTCGCAACATTTGGGGCGCTTTGGCAACGCAGGAAATTTACAACGGGGGAGAAAGCTGGTATAATGGTGGCAAGGCTCATCTGAAGAGATGATTGTTTTACAGGAGGCACACATGAACAAGAGAATGATTTCCATGCTGCTCGCGCTGGCGATGCTGCTGGGCCTCGTGCCCGCGGCGCTGGGCGAGCCCGCCGAGGCCGTCGAGAGCACCGCGCTGCCGCAGATCGGCGACGTGGTGGAGGGCTTCGAGGTGGTCGAAACCCGGGACTACCCGCTGATGGACGCCGTGATCTATCGCTTCGAGCACCAGAAGACCGGCGCGCAGCTGTTCTACATCGCCAACGACGACACCAACCGGGCCTTCGATTTGACCTTCTTCACCGAGGCCATCGACGACACCGGCCTGCCCCACGTGTTCGAGCACGCCACCATCCAGGGCTCGAAGAAGTATCCGGGCGAGCAGATGTTTTTCAACCTGAACTATCAGACCTACAACACCTTCCTGAACGCCATGACGGGCCAGTGGTACACCACCTTTCCCGTCGCCAGCCTGTCCGAGGCGCAGCTGTTGAAGCTGGCGGAGTTCTACACCGACGCCTGCTTCTATCCCATCATCATGGAGAACGAGCGCATCTTCCGCACCGAGGCCTGGCGCTATCGCATGCAGAGCGCGGACGACCCGCTGACCATCGAGGGCACCGTGTATTCCGAGATGCTGGGCGCCATGACCCTGCAGCAGCAGGCCAACATCAACCTGCGCCGGGCCGCGTTCCCCGGCTCCATGGCGGGCAACGTGTCCGGCGGCGACCCGGACCACATCCCGGAGATGACCTGGGAAGCGCTGAAGGACTATCACGACCGGTACTACCATCCCTCCAACTGCGCCGCCTACCTGTACGGCCAGTTCGAGGGCTACACCGCGTTCCTGAAGCTGCTGGACGGCTATTTCAGCCAGTATGAGAAGCGGGAGTTCGTCCGGGACGACGCGGGCTACACCCCCATCGCCGAGCCGGTGGTGCAGTCGGTGCCCTTCCCGGTGGAGGCCGGCGCCAGCACCGAGCACACCTCCGAGATTCTCTATGCCTTCGTGTGCCCCGGCCTGAAGCAGAACCTGCAGGACGAGCTGGTCCTGGATACCCTGACCGACCTGTTTGTCGACAGCGCTTCCGACTTGCAGCAGCGCTTGAAGGAGACCATCCCCTACGGCAGCTTCGGCGCCTACATCGAAATGGACGGCCCCGAGGACGCCATCGTGTTCTGGGCCAACAACGTGAACCCCGGGGACGCGGAGACTTTTAAAGCCATCGTGGACGAGGAGCTGGCGAAGGTGGCCGAAAACGGCTTCCCCCAGGAGTTGGTGGACGGCGTGGCGGCCTCGCTGGAGATCTCCGCCCGGCTGACCCGGGAGCAGAGCGATCCTGTGGACAGCCTCATCTCGCCCATGATCGGCCGGTACGCTGCCACCGGCAACCCCTGGGACCATCAGGACTACCAGGACGGCCTGTTCAGCGTGAACGAGTGGAACGGCCAGGGCCTGTACGCCAAGGCCGTCTCCGACTGGCTGCTGGACAGCCAGACCACCGCGCTGGTGACCACCTATCCCGAGCCCGGCGCGAAGGAGGAGCACGACGCCGCGCTGGCCGACCAGCTGGCCGGGTTGAAGGCGGGCATGAGCGAGGATGAGATCGCCGAAATCGTCGAGGCCACCAATGCCCCCGCGCCGGAGGATCACTCCGCCGAGTACGTGGCCCAGCTGAAGGCCGTGACCGTGGAATCCCTGCCCGAGGAGATCAAGGCCTATACCGTGGCCGACGCCACGGACGATGACGGCAACATCCGCCACATCAGCGTCATCGCGGCCGTGGACGGCGTCAGCCAGGCCAACATCTACCTGGACGCCGCGGGGCTGGAGCAGGAGGACATCCACTGGTTCACCCTGTACACTGACATGATCGGCGAGCTGGACACCGCCGCGCACACCCGCGCGGAGCTGGCGCACCTGTTCAGCCGCTACCTGTACAACGGCCGCATCTTCCTGGCTCTGCCCGAGGACGGCGAGGACGGCTACCATCCCTACCTGTGCGCCCGGTGGATCGCCCTGGACGACGACCTGGCCGCGGGCTATGACTTGGTAAGGGAACTGATCTTCGACACGAAGGTGGACGACCCGGCCAAACTGCTGGAGCAGGTGCAGTCCATCCGCTCGAGCATGAAGAGCTCCATCACCGCCGATCCCGCCACTACCCTGCTGCTGAGGACCCTGGCCCGCAGCAAGGAGCTCTTTGCCTACAGCAGCTATTCCTCGGGCCTGGATTACTATGCGTTCCTGGGCGATGTGGAGCAGATGCTGGCCGACGACCCGGACGCCGCCGTGGCGAAGCTGCAGGGCATCCAGGCCTACTTCAACAACCGCACGAACGCCGTGACGATGTGCGCCGGCAACCTGGAGAGCCTCGCCCTGAACAGCGACCTGGCGAGCGCCTTCCTGGATTCCCTGGACGAGCGGGAGATCACCCCCGCGGCGTACGACTTCCCCGTGCCGGAGCAGAGCGAGGCGCTGGTCATCGAAAGCGGCGTGCAGTACAACCTGCTGGCGGGCGACCTGTCCGCAGTGGGCCTTGAGGCCTTTGACGGCGGCCTGAATGCGCTGTGCGGCCTGGTGAGCGACAGCTTCCTGGTGCCGATGCTGCGCGACGAATACGGCGTGTACACCCCGCAGAACTATGCCACCGAGGATTACTTCGCACTCTACGCCTATCGCGACCCGAACGTGGTGGAGAGCTTCCAGCTGTACGACGAGCTGCCGGAGCTGATCGCAGAGATGGAGCTGGACCAGGAGACCCTGGACGGCTATATCATGAACGCCTATTCCGCCTACGCCATGCCCGAGGGCGAGCTGACCGGCGCGCTGAACGCGGCGCTGGACGCCCTGCAGGGGCAGGACCCGGCGCGCAAGCTGGACTACATGCGCCAGCTGAAGCAGATGACGCCCGAGACCGTGAAGGCCGACGCGGAGCTGTACGCGAGGCTGAGCGACAACGGCGCGCGGTTGACCGCCGGCGCGGCCTCCGCCATCAACGAGAACGCCGATATGTTCGATGCCATCTACAACCCCTTCGGCGCGGTGGACAACACCCAAGTGGAGCTGACCGACGCGCCCGAGGGCAGCGAGCACTACGAGGCCGTGCGCTTCGCCTTCGAGCAGGGCTTCATGGACCCGGCCGCCGAGGACGCCTTCGGCGTGGACGAGCCCGCCAGCTACGGTGATCTGTACGCCGCGTCGTATGTGCTGATCGGCGGCGGCAAGGATGCCCAGGAGGCGCTGGACACCTTCGCCAGCTACGGCCTGGCCGATTCGAACACCGACCTGAGCGCCCCCATCGCGCCGGAGGACGTGTGGGGACTGTTCTCGGCCCTGATGGGCGACACCGTGCCCGCCACGGTGGAGACCGCCGACCCCGCCGCCGTCACCCGCGGCGAGCTGGCGGAGATGCTGTTCGCGTTCGTGAACGGGCTTGAGGGATAAGCCGGAATAAACGCCGCATGGGCCGGGCTGCCATGGCAGCCCGGCCCGTTTCTGCGCCTTTTTCCCAGTGTCGAACCCCGTCGAACGGGCATCCTATGGGCGACAAAAAGCCCGCCTTTCTTTACCCGCGCGCACTGCCCATGCAACCCAAATGCCATAAATTGCATCTAAACTACATACCATGCCCGCGCTTCGCGGGCGGAAAGGACGCGTTTTATGGCGAAATACCTGCACATGCTGGTGGCGTGGATGACCCGCGCCCACAATTATATCATGACCCTGAACGACAGTTTTGAAACCAACTTTTCCGACAAGGAGCTGCACTTCCTGGTGATCGGCGCCATGGGCCTTGGGCTCATCATGCTGGTGTACCCCGTGTTCAAGTGGCTCTCCAACCGCAACCGGGTGCTGGCCATCACCTGGATCTACGCGCTGACTGTGCTCATCGTGGTGACGTTTGCCATCGAGATCGGCCAGCGCATCACCGGCACCGGCGACATGGACTTCGGCGACATCGTGGCCGGCATGGGCGGCTTCTTCGCCGTCAGCGTGGTGATCTGCGCGCTGCACTTCATCGCCTGGGCGGCCAGGAGCCTGTTCAGCCTGGGAAAGGAACAAAGGCGCAAGCGCGCGCGGGCGTAGGCGCGGCAGCGACAGAGCCTTCCCCCTGTGGGAAGGCTTTTCCATGCCTTCTTTCGACAACCTTCATTTGACATTTGGCGGATTCGGTGTAATATAATACCTGTGCAAAGCGACAGGAGGAAACCTATGTTGACCGACCGGAAGAAGTGGTTTTTCAAGGGCCTGAAGGACGGCATCCCCATCATGCTGGGGTATTTTGCCGTGTCCATCGCCCTGGGCATATCGGCCCGCAACGCCGGCATGACGGCCCCGCAGGCCACCATTGCCAGCGCGCTGATCATGGCCTCGGCGGGGCAGTACATCGGCTTCACGCTGATCGCGGCCTCGGCCAGCTATGCGGAGGTCATCGTGATGGAGGCCATCGCCAACGCCCGCTACCTGCTGATGTCCACGGCGCTGTCCCAGAAGGTGGACCCGAAGCTGCCCCTGCGGCACCGGCTGCTGATGGGCCTTTGGATCACCGACGAGATCTTCGGCGTGTCCGTGTCCGTGGAGGGGCGGCTGAACCCCTGGTACAACTACGGCATGGCCGCTGTGGCCACCCCCGGCTGGGCTCTGGGCACGCTGGCGGGCGTGGTGCTGGGCAACGTGCTGCCCGTGCGGGTGGTCAGTGCGCTGAGCGTGGGCCTGTTCGGCATGTTCATGTCCATATTCGTGCCGCCCATGCGCAAGAACCGCATCATCGCCGCGCTGGTGGCCGTCTCCTTCGCCGCCAGCTATGCCTTCAACGCCATGGCGCTGTTCAGCGGCATCTCCTCCGGTATGAAGATCATCATACTCACCGTGGTCATATCGCTGGGCGCGGCCCTGCTGTTCCCGGTGGAAGGGGAGGACGGCCATGCAGCATAACGTGTATCTGTACATACTGGGCATGTGGGCGGTGTCCTACCTGATAAGGGTGCTGCCGCTGACGCTGATCCGGCGGGAGATCACCAACAAAACCATCCGCTCCTTCCTGTACTACGTGCCCTATGTCACCCTGGCGGTGATGACCTTCCCGGCCATCCTCTCCGCCACCCAGAGCCCCGTCTCCGGCGCGCTGGCGCTGGTGCTGGGCCTGGCGCTGGCCTGGTTCGGCGGCAGCCTGTTCCAGGTGTCCGTGGCGTGCTGCGCCGTGGTGTTCGTGGCGGAGCTGGCGATGGGCCTGTGACAGATGAAAGCAGATGACCGCGGCAGAATACTGTGACGCAGTGAGGAGAATCCCATGTCCAATCTCCAATCGATCATCGACGCCTCCCGGCGCATCGTCTGCTTCACCGGCGCGGGGTTTTCCACGGCCAGCGGCATCCCGGACTTTCGCGGCGAACACGGCCTGTACGCCGGGGAATGGGAAGGGCTGACCCCGGAGATGATCCTGAGCCAGTCCTTCTTCTATCTCCACCCGGAGAAGTTCTTTGCGTTTTACCGCAGCCATATGCTCTTTCCCGACGCCCGGCCCAACGCCGCCCACGAGGCGCTGCACCGGCTGGAGCAGGCCGGGAAGCTGCGGGGCATCGTGACCCAGAACATCGACGGCCTGCACAGGCGGGCGGGGAACAGGCTGGTGTACGAGGTGCACGGCAGCGTGTGGGAGAACTACTGTCTGGACTGCAACGCCTTCTACGGTCTGGAGAAGGTGCTGCGCAGCGAGGGAATCCCCCGGTGCGAGCGCTGCGGCGGGGTGGTGAAGCCCTGGGTGGTGCTCTACGGCGAGGCCCCGGACAAGTACACCTGCATGGGCGCGTGCCGGGAGATCTCGAACTGCGACACGCTGATCGTGGCGGGCACGTCCCTGTCCGTGGAGCCTGCGGCGTCCATGCTGGAATACTTCCACGGCAAGCACCTGGTGGTGGTCAACGCCGAGCCCACCCCCGCGGATGCAAGGGCGAGCCTGGTCATCCGGGGGGATGTGGCAGAGGTGTTCGGGAATCTGACAGTTTAAAACGGGGCTGTCTCATTTTGAGACAGCCCCGTTTTTCTGCGCCGGATCAGAACCCCAGGCTCTCGTTCACCAGGATCACGTGGATCCTGTCCTTGTGGCGGGAGAAGCGGGTGATCAGGAACTGGCAGCAGATGGTGTCCGGCGACTTGCAGTCCATGCAGGTGCCCGTCTTGCAGCAGGGGGTGTTCAGCCCGAAGCGCTGGGCGTTGGTGGGCGCGGCCACGCTGCGGGCCCGCTTCATGGCGCTGTCCAGGTCGGGGGTGACCTTGTTCAGCCCCACGATGAACACCACCTTCCTCGGCCCCTGGCAGATGGCGGAGACCCGGTTGGCGTTGCCGTCGATGTTCACCATGATGCCGTCCTCGGTGATGGCGTTGGCGCTGGACAGGAACACGTCCGCGTCGTAGGCGGCCAGCATGGCGGCCCGCTTGTCCTCGTATTCGTCCCGGTCGATGAAGTTGAAGTTCCCGGCCTTCAGCGCGTCCACCAGGCCGATTTCATGGGCGCTCATGGCACCGCCCATGGTGACGCTGGCGCCCTCGCCGATCAGCGACAGGGCAAGCTTCCGGGCCTCGTCCCGGCTACCGGCGTAATAGCCGGTCATGTTCCGCGACTCCAGCCCCTTGATGACCTTCTGGGCCAGCAGGATGTTGCGCTTGGTGATCATCTCGTTCATGGCGATACCTCCGCTGTTTTTCTTGATTGTAACACAGAATTGACGCGCTTTCAATGAAGAAGGCGTGAAGAATTGTCATTCCGCGACGACTTCGCAGCTTTCGATCCCGTAGTACTCAAGCCGCTCCAGCACCGCCTCGTCGATCGCCTCGCCGCACACGGCGATGGGCACGCAGGGCGGGCAGTTCAGGGCGGGGGCGGCCAGCACGCGGCCCAGGCAGGCGCGCGCGGGCAGGGTCTCCCGGGGCGCGAAGGCGGCGTCGCGGATGCCCATGGCCGCAAACGGCGCGCGGTATTCGGAGGCGCGCTGCTCCAGCGCCGGGCGGCGGGGGACGGCCAGCAGGGCATCCCTTACGCGCAGCAGATCGGCGTCGGCGTTGGCGGGCGCGGGCATGAGCGTGAGGAAGTCCGGGTCGTGGAACTCGCTGCAGATGCCGCGGTCCCGCAGCGTCTCCGCCAGCGCGTCGCCGGTATAGCCGAAGGGCCGTGCGGCGATGGTGAGCTTCATGGGCTCGTCGCCGATCAGCGCATAGCCGTGGCCGGCCAGCGCCGCTTTCAGCGCGTCCAGCTTTTCAAGGAAACTTTTGAGTGTTCCCGGGAACATCTCCAGATACCGGTTGCAGGCGTCCAGCGATTGCAGTATCAGCCAGGACGGGCTGGAGGAGCCGAACATCGACAGCGCCGCCTTCACCCGCCGCGGGGAGAGGCCCAGCCGGGGATTTACGTGCAGGTAGGCCGCGCCGGTGAGGGCGGGCAGGGTCTTGTGGGCGGAGTCGCAGCACAGGTCCGCGCCCAGGTCCATGGGGTGCCGGGAACCGCCGGGCAGGAACCGCAAATACGCGCCGTGGGCGTTGTCCACCAGCAGCAACGCGCCGTGGGCGCGGCAGATGCGGGCGACGGATTCGATGTCCGCGACGTGGCCCAGGTAGTCCGGGCTGGTGAGGTACACCGCCCGGCAGCGGCCGTTCAGCCGCGCCAGCGCCGCGTCCACGTCCCCGGCGGTCACCGTGCAGCTGTGATAGGCGTCCCCGGGGGCGGGGTTCAGCCAGGCTGCGTCGAAGTCCAGAAGCGCCGCGGCGCTCAAAAAGGCCCGGTGGGCGTTGCGCCCGGCCAGCACCAGCGGCCGATCGCCGGCGCCCTGCAGCGCCAGCATCAGCATCGCCCGGATGGCCAGGGAGCTGCCCTCGCAGGAGTAATACGTGTCCGCGCCGAACAGCGCCGAGGCGTTCCGCTCGCTCTCGGCGATGATGCCGACCGGGGCGTACAGCTCGTCCGCTCCGTCGATCTCGGTGATGTCCAGCGCCTCGCAGCCCAGCACGCCCGCGCCCTTGTGCCCGGGCATGTGCAGCCGTGCCGCGCCGGAAGCGGCGTAATTGCGGACAAAATCCAGGATGGGAGTTGTGATCATCGTCTTTCCTCAAAGGGGGTTGAATGAATGAGGAATCAGGAATGAGGAATGGCGGTGCAAATCCTGACGGATTTGATTGAATTGGACAGCGATTATTCGCTATATTGTCAGAATCAAAGAAATCCACAAGGATTTCCACAACAATTCTTAATTCCTAATTCCTCATTCCCAATTGTTTTACTCACTCGCCGAACTGCCTGTCGATCTCGGCCATGATGGCGCACTCCATGCGCTTCTTGAACAGCTCGCAGCCGTACTTGTACACGCCGGTGACGCTGCCGGTGGCGTGCCAGGCGTTGGCCGCGCAGCCGCCGGAGCAGTACAGCCGCGCCCAGCAGTCCCGGCACTCGGGCCGGGCATAGACGTTGCAGGCGGCGAATTCCCCCTGGCGCTCGTGGTTGGTGACGCCCTGCCAGATGTCGCCCAGCTTGAAGCGCTCCTCGCCCACGAACTGGTGGCAGGGGTACAGATCGCCCCAGGGGGTGACGGCCATGTACTCCGTGCCGCTGCCGCAGCCGGAGATGCGCTTGTAGATGCAGGGCCCGCCGGTCAGGTCGATCATGTAGTGGTAGAAGGTGAAGGGCCGGCCCTCCCTGCGGCGCTGGATCAACAGCTTCGCCAGGTCCTCGTACTGTTTGAACACGATGGGCATGTCCTCCGCCGTCAGCGCGGCGGGGTCGCCCTCCGGGCAGACCACCGGCTCCATGGAAAGCTCCGTGAAGCCCAAATCCAGCATCACCTTGATGTCATTGAGGAAATCCGGGTTGGCGTGTGTGAACGTGCCGCGCATGTAGTAGTTTTTGCCGCCGCGCTTCTCCACGAACCGCTGGAACTTCGGAACGATCCGCTCCCAGCTGCCGTTTCCGGCGTAATCCACCCGGCAGGCGTCGTGGATCTCCTTGCGGCCGTCCAGGCTCAGCACCACGTTGTGGCACTCCCGGTTGGCGAAGTCGATCACGTCGTCGTCCACCAGCATGCCGTTGGTGGTCAGCGTGAAGCGGAAATGCTTGCCCTTCTCCGCCTCGATGCTGCGGGCGTAGGCCACCAGGCGCTTTACCACGTCGAAGTTCATCAGCGGCTCGCCGCCGAAGAAGTCCACCTCCAGGTTGCGCCGGGTACCGGAGTTTTCGATGAGGAAATCCAGCGCCCGCTTGCCCACCTCGTAGCTCATCACGGCGCGCTCGCCGTGGTACTTGCCCTGGCTGGCGAAGCAGTAGGCGCAGTTCAGGTTGCAGGTGTGGGCCACGTGCAGGCAAAGCGCCTTCACCACGCCGCTGGTGCGCTGCTTCAAATCCCCGGCCATGGGCGCGAAGGTGTCCGGCGCGAACAGCTTGCCCGCGTCCTTCAATTCCGTCACCTGGTCGTAGCACTCGGAAAGCTCCTGGGCGGGCGCGTCGGGGTACTTCCCGGCCATTTGGGAAAGGATTTCCTCCCGGGAGTGGGTTTCATAGAGAGCGATGATGTCGTAGGCGGCGTCGTCCACCACGTGCACCGAGCCGGAGCACACGTCCAGCACGATGTTGTAGCCGTTCAATTTGTACTGATGAATCATATCACATTGCCCCGCTTGGCTTGATTTCATAATGGGAATGCCGCCCTTACAGGCGGCATTCGTCGTTTTTCTGCGAACCTTACTACCTTACTTGTCGGCCTTCTGCTCGCACTGCTGGTTGGCGATGCCGCAGCTGGTCTTGCAAGCGGACTGGCAGGAGGTCTGGCACTCGCCGCAGCCGCCGTTCTTGGCGCTGTCGCACAGGTTGCGGGTTTCGATGGTCTTGATATGGGTCATTTTGAATTCCTCCACATAGTTGATGAGTATATCATAGCAGAGGCGGGGGGAAATGTCAAATGAAATCTGATCTCACTCCGCCTTCGTCTCGCAGTACAGGCAGCGGTACACGGCCTTCTTCGGGTCGGTGAGCACGAAGATGTGGGGAAGCTCCTGCTCCACGCTGGTGATGCAGCGGGGGTTTTTGCACTTGAGCACGTCCCGGATCTGCTTGGGCAGGGTCAAGTGCTTCTTCTCCACCAGCTCGCCGTCCTTGATGACATTCACAGTGATCTCCGGGTCGATGAAGCCCAGGATGTTCAAGTCCAGGTCCATCTCGGAATCGATCTTGATGATGTCCTTGCGGCCCTGCTTCTTGCTGGGGGCCTTCTGGATGATGGCCACCGAGCAGTCCAGCGCGTCCAGGCCCAGGAAGCGATAGATCTCCATGGCCTTGCCGGGCTTGATGTGGTCCAGCACGATGCCGTTGCGAATGGAATCGATGTTCACTTATGCCACCTCCAACAGCTTCAGGATCAGCGCCATGCGGATGTACTTGCCGTACAGGGCCTGCTTGAAATAGCAGGCGCGGGGGTCGTCGTCGATGGCGGTGGAGATCTCGTTCACCCGGGGCAGCGGGTGCAGGATGGACAGGTCGGCCCTGGCGTTTGAAAGCTTTTCGGGGGTGAGGATATAGCTGTTCTTCAGCCGCAGGTAGTCCTCCTCGTTGAAGAAGCGCTCGCGCTGCACGCGGGTCATGTACAGGATGTCCAGATCCGGCATCACGGCGGTCAGGTCGGTGGTCTGCACGTACTCGATGCCCTTTTGCTGGAGGATCTCCTTCTTGATGTAGCTGGGCAGCTTCAGCTCCGCGGGGCTGATCAGCGCGAACTTCACGCCCTCGTACCGGGCCATGGCGGCGATCAGCGAATGGACCGTGCGGCCGAACTTGAGGTCGCCGCAGACGCCGATGGTCAGGTGGTCCAGCCTGCCCTTTTCCCGGCTGATGGTCAGCAGGTCGGTGAGCGTCTGGGTGGGGTGCAGGTGGCCGCCGTCCCCGGCGTTGATCACCGGCACCGTGGCGGCCCGGCTGGCCACCAGCGGCGCGCCCTCCTTGGGGTGGCGCATGGCGATGATGTCGGCATAGCCCGAGACCACGCGCACGGTGTCCGACACGCTCTCGCCCTTGGCGGCACTGCTGCTCTGGGCCTCGGAGAAGCCCAGCACTTGGCCGCCCAGCTCGTACATGGCGGCCTCGAAGGACAGCCGAGTGCGGGTGGAGGGCTCGAAGAACAGCGTGGCCAGCTTCTTGTAGCGGCACTTCTCGCGGTAGTCCTCGGGATGGGCGATGATGTCGCCCGCCACGGCGATCAGCTCGTCGATCTCCTGAACGGACAGCTCCTGTATGTCGATCAGGCTCCTCATGCTTTGCCTCCGATCCAGCTCTCGTCCGAGGGATTGTCCCGGAACTTCTTGAGGCGAGATACGTCCTCGGGCTTGATGTAGCCCGTCTCGGCGGCCACCTCGGCCACGGCGTCCAGGTTCGTCAGGCTCACGTTCTTCACGTTGGCCTCGGCGAGCCTGTCCAGGCCCTTCTTCATGCCGTAGGTAAAGATGGATGCAATGCCCAGCACTTCAGCCCCGGCCTCGCGCAGCACGTTCACCACCTCGATGCAGCTGCCGGCGGTGGAGATCAGGTCCTCGACCACGACCACCTTTTGGCCCTTCTCCAGCCTGCCCTCGATCTGGTTGCCCCGGCCGTGGTCCTTGGCGCTCCCGCGCACATAGCCCATGGGCAGTCCCATCAGGTGGCCCACAATGGCCGCGTGGGCGATGCCGGCGGTGCTCGTGCCCATCAGCACCTCCACGTCCGGGTACTCCCGGCGGATGACCTCCGCCAGGCCGTTTTCCACGTCGTTGCGCACTTGGGGCGCCGTCAGCGTCAGCCGATTGTCGCAGTAGATGGGGCTCTTGATGCCGCTGGCCCAGGTGAAGGGCTCGTCCGGGCGGAGAAAGACGGCGCCGATGCTCAGTAAGTCCTTAGCGATGCGTTTTTCCATGGTAAACCTCCAAAATTATAGTGAATGAGGGAGAGTGGAGAGGGAACAGGAAATGCCGCTGCCGCCGTTTCTCAGGGAATGGTTGAGCAGAAAGTGCGGAAGCCACTATTCCTGTTCTCTTGGCCCTGTTCCCTAAAGCTTATCCTATAAACTCCTCGCAGCACCGTCTATAGGCCGCCACGGGGTCCTCCGCCGCGGTGATGGGCCGGCCCACGACGATGTAGTCGCTGCCCAGCTCCCGGGCCCTGGCGGGGGTGGTGACGCGCACCTGGTCGCCCACGGCCCCTTCGGCAAAGCGCACGCCGGGGGTGACGGTGACGAAGCCCGCGCCGCAGCTCTCGTGGACCACCGGGCTCTCCAGCGGCGAGCAGACCACGCCGTCCAGGCCCGCCGCCTGGGCGTTCTTCGCGTAGTGCATGACCACGTCCGCAAGCGGCGCGTCGATCAGCAGCTCGTCCTTCATGCGCTGCTCGCTGGTGGATGTCAGCTGGGTGACGGCGATCAGCAGCGGCCGCGTGCCGTCGGGGCGGGTGAGGCCCTCGATGGCGGCCTTCATCATCTCGATGGTGCCGAAGGCGTGCAGGTTGGTCATGTCCACGTCCAGATCCCGCAGCACCGCCATGCTCTTCTTCACGGTGTTGGGGATGTCGCACAGCTTGAGATCCAGGAATATGCTGTGCCCGCGGCGCTTGATCTCCCTTACGATCTCCGGCCCCGCGCCGTAGAACAGCTCCATGCCGATCTTCACATAGGGCTTGCGGGCCTCGCCGCTGAATTTGTCCAGGAATTGGAGCACCGCCTCGCGGCTGGAAAAATCGCAGGCGATGATGACGTCCTTACCCATGATGCGCACCTCCTATGATGTCGGAAAGATTTTCGATGCCGTATTTCTGCATGGCCGCCGGCAGGGCTTCGATGATCTGCGGGCAGGCCCAGGGTTTCACCAGGTTCTCCGCGCCCACCTGTACCGCCGTGGCCCCGGCCAGCAGCATTTCGATCACGTCCTCGGCGCTGGAGACGCCGCCGATGCCCATGATGGGCAGCCCCGTGGCCTCGTACACCTGCCACACCATCCGAAGCGCCACCGGGAACACCGCCCGGCCGGAGAAGCCGCCCATGGTGTTGGCGATGACGGGCGCGCGGCGCTTCAGGTCGATGCGCATGCCCAGCAGCGTGTTGATGAGGCTGATGCCGTCCGCGCCGGCGTCCGCGCAGGCCCGGGCGATGGCGGCGATGTCAGTGACGTTGGGGGTCAGCTTCATAAACACCGGCTTCTTCGTCACGGCCTTCACCGCCCTCGTGACCGCCGCGGCGCTCTCCGGCTCGGTGCCGAAGGACATGCCGCCGTTGTGCACGTTGGGGCAGGAGACGTTGATCTCGAGGATGCCGATGCGCGGATCCTTGTCGAACAGCTCGGCGCAGCAGGCGTAATCCTCGATGGCGAAGCCGGAGATGTTGGCCACGGCGGGCTTGTGGAACACCTTTTCAAGCCGGGGCAGCTCCTCGTCGATCACGGCGTGTACGCCCGGGTTCTGAAGCCCCACGCTGTTGATCAGGCCGCCTTCGCACTCGGCGATGCGGGGCAGGGGGTTGCCGAAGCGGGGCTCCTTCGTGGTGCCCTTCAGCGCGATGCTGCCCAGCACGTTGATGTCGTACAGCTCGGCGAACTCATAGCCGAAGCCGAAGGTGCCGCTGGCGGGGATCACCGGGTTGTCGAGCCGCAATCCGGCCAGGTTCACGGAGAGGTTGGGCATAAACTCATCCTTTCGCTTCAGAGTTGAGAGTTTAGCGTTAAGAGTTAAGATCGATTGGCCTGATTCACCGGGCTATTATCCAAACTCTGAACTCTGAACTCTCTTGAATAGACAGTCGTTTGGATTGGCTACGGCCACAGGATTTCTTCGTATGTCAGGACAGGTCCGTCCTTGCAGATGCGCTTCGGCCCGGCCACGGTCTGGCAGGAGCAGCCCATGCAGGCCCCGAAGCCGCAGCCCATGCGGGCCTCGAAGGAGAACTGCCCGCCGGAGGCGATCTTGTGCACGGCCTTCAGCATCGGCTCCGGCCCGCAGGCGCAGACGTATTCGCCGCCCTTCAGCGCGCTTGTGACAAAGCCCTTCACGCCGGCGCTGCCGTCCACGGTGGTCACGGTCACGTTCACGCCCAGAGAGGCGAACTCCATGTCGCCGAAGATCTCGGCGGCGGTGTTGAAGCCCAGGATCACCGAGGGCTTCCGGTCGGAGGCGATCAGCCGCTTGGCCAGGCCGTACAGCGGGGGCACGCCCACGCCGCCGCCCACCAGCACGGGGTTTTGCGGGCAGGCGGCGATGTCGTAGCCGTTGCCAAGGCCCACGAGGCAGTCCAGGGTTTCGCCGCTTTTCATTTTGGACATCTGCTCGGTGCCCCGGCCCACCACCTTGTAGATGATGGTCAGGCCCTCTTCGTCCCAGTCGCATATGGAGATGGGCCGCCGCAGGAACAGGCCGTCCAGCTTGATGTTGATGAACTGCCCCGGCGCGGTGATGGCGCTGGTGTCGCCGGTCAGGGTCATGCGATACACGTCCGCGGTCAGCGGGGCGTTTTTGGTGATGGTATAGGTGAGTTGGTTCATATTTGCTCCTTGGTTGGTGTTATTTCAGCTTCTTGGACAGGTACAGCACCAGGCTGATCGCCCGCCCCTCCGCCTGGTCCTTCAGCCGCGCCAGGTATTTGTCGATGCTCTGGTTCCAGCCCTGGGCGATCTCCCCGTCGGTGATGATTTGGGCGTCGCCGGGCTCCATGTCGCGGATCAGGATTTCGTTTTGATTATAGTATACCATGTGAATCACTGCAGATATTTAAACACAGGCGGAAGAGGTCGTCCCCCGCCAAATCATTTATGCGTCGATCGTGCTGACCGTCAGCGTGGTCTCCTCCAGCACGTCCAGCAGCACCCGCACGGTGTCGAGGCTCGTGAACAGGGTGATGTTGTTCTCGGTGGCGCACTGGCGGATCTTCACGCCGTCGGTGAGGGCGCCCGCGGAGTTGATGTTGCGGGTGTTGATGACATAGGCGATGTGGCCCTGGCGCATGGACTCCACGATCTCGTCCGATTTGTCCTCGCCGATCTTCTTGAGCACGTGGGTGCGGATGCCCCGCTCCTTCAGGTAGGCGGCGGTGCCCTCGGTGGCCTCGATGTTGAAGCCCAGGTTGTAGAACCGGCGGATCAGCGGCTCGGCCTCGGCCTTGTCCCCGCGGGCGATGGTGGCGAACACCGTGCCGTAGTTCTGCAGCCGCAGCCCCGCGGCCTGCAGCGCCTTGTACAGCGCGCGGTTCAGCTTGTTGTCATAGCCGATGGCCTCACCGGTGGATTTCATCTCCGGCGACAGGTAGGCGTCCAGGCCCTTGATCTTGTTGAAGGAGAACACCGGCACCTTCACGTAGTGGCGCTTCTTCTCCTCGGGGTA
Source organism: uncultured Eubacteriales bacterium (assembly GCA_902765395.1). Taxonomy (GTDB): domain Bacteria; phylum Bacillota; class Clostridia; order Christensenellales; family Aristaeellaceae; genus UBA2862. The sequence continues at coordinate 136,275 of CACWZP010000004.1, read as the reverse complement.
GAGGTCGAAGATGCCCTGCTCCTTCAGGCTCTTTCCAAGGATGGCCTCGGTGGCGATGTCCGCCAGCGACCAGCCCGTGGCCTTCGACAGGAAGGGCACCGTGCGGGACGAGCGGGGGTTCACCTCGATGATATACACGTTGTCGTTCCGGTCCACGATGAACTGGATGTTGTACAGGCCCACGATGCCGATGCCCAGGCCCAGCTTCTTGGCGTACTGCAGGATGATGCCCTTCACCTTGTTGGAGATGGAGAAGGGGGGATAGACCGAGATGGAGTCGCCGGAGTGGATGCCGGTGCGCTCCACCAGCTCCATGATGCCGGGCACGAACACGTCGCGGCCGTCGCAGATGGCGTCTACCTCCACCTCCTTGCCCTGGATGTAGTGGTCCACCAGCACGGGCTTGTCGGCGTCGATCTCCACGGCTTCCTTCAGGTAGCGGCGCAGCTGCTCCTCGTTGGCCACGATCTGCATGGCCCGGCCGCCCAGCACGAAGCTCGGGCGCACCAGCACCGGATAGCCGATCTCGTTGGCGGCGGCGACGCCTTCCTCCACATTGGTCACGGCGCGGCCCTGGGGCTGGGGGATGTCCAGCTGTTTGAGGATCTCCTCGAATGAGCCGCGGTCCTCGGCCCGCTCGATGGCGGCGCAGTCCGTGCCGATCAGCTTCACGCCCCGCTCCATCAGCGGCTGGGCCAGGTTGATGGCGGTCTGGCCGCCCAGGGAGGTGATCACGCCCTCGGGCTGCTCGAAGTCGATGACGTTCATCACGTCTTCCGGCGTCAGGGGTTCAAAGTACAGCTTGTCGCTGGTCTTGTAGTCGGTGGAGACGGTCTCCGGGTTGTTGTTGATGATGATGGCCTCGTAGCCGTTGCGGCGGATGGTCTGCACCGCGTGGACGGTGGAGTAGTCGAATTCCACGCCCTGGCCGATGCGGATGGGGCCGGCGCCCAGCACGACCACCTTCTTCCGGTCGGTGCGGCGGGAGGCGTTTTCCAGGTTGTAGCTGGAGTACAGGTAGGGGATGTAGGCGCCGGTGTGCAGCGTGTCCACCATGGGGAAGCCCGGCACGATGCCGTTTTCCTTGCGCAGCTTGCACACGGACAGCTCGTCGGTGTTCCACAGCTCGGCGATGGTCTTGTCGGCAAAGCCCATCATCTTGGCCCCCCGCAGGGCCTTGACATCACCGGGCTTGTTCTTGAGGATGTTCTCCATCTCCACGATCCGGGCGATGCTCTCCAGGAACAGCGGCGTGATCATGGTGATCTCGTGCAGCTTGTCCAGCGGCGCGCCCCGGCGGATCAGCTCGGTGATGGCGAAGATGCCGTCGGCGCGGAAGTCCTTGATGTAGCGCCACAGGCCGTCGTCGTCCATCTGGGTGAACTTCGGCAGGGCCAGGTGGTGCGCGCCGTTTTCCAGCGAGCGCACGGATTTGAGCATGCATTCCTCCAGGCTCGCGCCGATGCCCATCACCTCGCCGGTGGCCTTCATCTGGGTGCCCAGCAGGTTGGGCGCGCTGGCGAACTTGTCGAAGGGGAACCGGGGGAACTTGGCCACCACGTAGTCCAGGCTCGGCTCGATGGCCGCGGTGCCGCCCGCCACGGGGATGTCCTCCAGGGCCATGCCCAGGGCGATCTTGGCCGTCACCGAGGCGATGGGATAGCCGCTGGCCTTGCTGGCCAGGGCGGAGGAGCGGCTGACGCGGGGGTTGACCTCGATCAGGTAGTATTCGCTGGTTTCGGGATGCAGCGCGAACTGCACGTTGCAGCCGCCCTCGATGCCCAGCTCCCGGATGATCTTGATGGCGCTGTCGTTCAGCATCTTCAGGTCGTGCTCGTTCAGGGACAGTATGGGGGCCACCACGATGCTGTCGCCGGTGTGCACGCCCACGGGGTCCACGTTCTCCATGCCGCAGATGGTGATGGCGTGGTCGTTGGAGTCGCGCATGACCTCAAATCCGATCTCCTTGTAGCCCTTGACGGACTTCTCCACCAGCACCTGGTGCACCGGGGACAGCTTGAAGCCGTTGGTGCCCACCTCGATCAGCTCTTCTTCGTTGTAGGCGAAGCCGCCGCCGGTGCCGCCCAGGGTGAACGCCGGGCGCAGTACCACGGGATAGCCGATCTCCTTCGCGGCCTCCCTGGCTTCTTCCAGGGAATAGGTGATTTTGGACGGGATGACGGGCTCTCCGATGGACTGGCACATCTCCTTGAACAGTTCCCGGTCCTCGGCGCGCTCGATGGAGCTGAACGGCGTGCCCAGCAGCTCCACCTCGCACTCCTTCAAAACGCCTTTCTTCTCCAGCTGCATGGCCAGGTTCAGGCCGGTCTGGCCGCCGATGCCGGGCACGATGGCGTCCGGACGCTCGTAGCGCAGGATCTTGGCGATGTACTCCAGCGTGAGCGGCTCCATGTACACCTTGTCCGCGATGGAAGTGTCGGTCATGATGGTGGCGGGGTTGGAGTTGCAGAGGATGACCTCGTAGCCCTCCTCCTTCAGCGCCAGGCACGCCTGGGTGCCGGCGTAGTCGAATTCCGCCGCCTGGCCGATCACGATGGGGCCGGAGCCGATGATGAGAACCTTCCTGATGTCCGTGCGCTTTGCCATGATGATACCTCCGTTTGTTGGGTGATTGAGCCTTCCTTTGGGAGCCCTTGAGCCTTCCCTCCTGGGGGAAGGCTATTTGAGATTGCTGAGATTGCGTATGAATGCCAGCATGCTTTCTTCCGTTTCGCGAGGATATTCAAACCCACAACGCTCCGCGACGAGATTTCCGGCTCTGTTCCACAGCTTGGCCGCAGTGTCGAGCGCCTCCCAAATGTGCGCATATTCCGCGTCGGGATAAGTCGCCCTGTACAGCTGGAACAGGTCCTTTTCCAGCCTTCCCTCCAGATGGCTGTCGAGGATGCCTATGTCCACGGGCCTGCCCGCCTGCAGGCGGACGTGCCAGCGCAGCATCCGGTTCAGCAGGCCGCGCACGGACACGTTCAGGTAGTACATCGCGGCGGGGAGCTCTTTCCTCAGAGTGTACTCCGCCAGCGTCTTCATCACCCACCAGAACTCGTCGCAGGCGTCCATGAATGTCTCCTGCGTGGGGACCTCCGAGAACAGGGTCTGCCTTTCTTCCAGCCGGTCGTCCATGGACAGCAGTCCGTCCTTGTCCAGCAGCTTTTGATAAGTATCGCCGATCCAGACGTCCCGCTGTTCATGCCCTCCGCAGTACCTTTCAAGGAAGGCGTCCCGGTCCATGGCCTGGATGACGATCGTCGCGCCGTCGCCAAACACCATCAGGTGGGCCTTTGTGCCCGGGAACATCTCCGGATAGCGCCGGTCGGCCCGGAACAGCAGGATGCGCCCGCCGAAGCTGTCGTGAAAGACGTCACCGTCGTACCGGCCGATGTCGCTCACGATGAATATGAAATTGCAGCTGTGCAGGTACTTGCGCACGGGCAGCAGATCGGTCCTTATGACCGCCCGGACGCCGTCGTCCCTTTCGGCCAGCGCCAGAACGCTGTCGACGATCTCTTTTTCGCTTCTCATGGCCGAACGCTCCACTATGCCATCTGCCAGACGGTATTGCCCCTGTACAGCGTCTCCACGCACGCCCCGTTCACCTTCCAGCCGGCAAACGGCGTGGCCTTGCCCATGGAGAGGAAGTCCTTGGGGTCGATTTCATATTCAGCGGAGAGGTCCCAGAGGGCGAGGTTCGCGTCCGCGCCGATGCGGATGCCGGAATCCAGACTGAAGCGGCGTGCCGGGGCGTCCGACATCAGCGAAACCAGCTTTTCAAGGGTGATGACGCCCTCTTTGACCAGGTATGTATACAGCAGCGGGAAGGCCGTCTCCAGCCCCACGATGCCCATGGCGCTGCCCTTGAGGCCCTTGGCCTTTTCCCCGGCGGCGTGGGGGGCGTGGTCGGTGGCGATCATGTCGATGGTGCCGTCCTGAAGGCCCTCGATCAGCGCAGCCTTATCCTCCGCCGAGCGCACCGGCGGGTTCATCTTGAAGCGGCCCTCGTCCTGCAAATCCATGTCCGTCATAAGCAGGTAGTGGGGCGCGGTCTCGCAGGAAACGTTCACGCCCTCGGCCTTGGCGCGGCGGATGATCCCGACGCTTTCTTTGGTTGAGATGTGGCACACGTGATAGCCGCAGCCGGTCTCCCGCGCCAGCGCCACGTCCCGGGCGATGGGCCCCCACTCGCTCTCGGAGCAGATGCCGGGGAGTCCGTGGGCGCGGGCGTATTCGCCGTCGTGGATGCAGCCGCCGCGCAGGAGGGAATTGTCCTCGCAGTGGGCGGCGATCAGCCTGTCCAGGGCCTTCGCCCTGCGCATGCCCGCGCGCATCATTTCATCGCTTTGCACGCCGTGGCCGTCGTCGGAGAAGGCGATCACGTCGCCTGCCATGGCGTCCATGTCGGAAAGCGTGCCGCCCTCCTCGTTCACGGTGATGGTGCCGTAGGGGCGCACGTCGATCACCGCGTCCCTTTCGATGATGTCCAGCTCCATCCGAAGGTGCTCCGCGCTGTCCGGCGCGGGATTCAGGTTCGGCATGGCGCACACGCAGGTGTAGCCGCCCCGGGCTGCGGCGCGGCTGCCGCTGGCGATGGTCTCCTTATAGGAAAAGCCCGGCTCTCGCAGATGCACGTGAACATCTGTGAAACCGGGCATACAATACAGGGGATGATCGGAAACGGGAGCCTTCGCCGGGGCGATGGAAACAACTTTCCCGCCTGAAATGACGATGTCCGACGGGACGAACTGCCCGTCCAGATAGGCCATGACGCCGCTGATCGTTCGCTGCAAGGGCTGCCTCCAATCCTTCGGCACCGGCAAGAAAAAACCTGCCCCCACCGGCAGGACAACACAGCGCGGCGCCGCATGGGGCGGCCCTTGCGCGAATATGGTTAATCTTGCCGGCATCCCGTGCCGAATTAAAGATTAGTTTTCTTGGAGGGTATTTTACTCCCGGAGGGGGTGTCATGTCAATTATGGGAGTGTGAATCACAAATTTTTAGCACGAATCGAGGAGCAGGGGCGGGGATGTTGAGAATTCCGCCTTGACAGCCGGATCGCACTTTTATATAATATTAACAGTTCGGCGCGACACCAGCCGCGCCGCAGTCTGAAAGGAGCGCGGAAAAAATGAGTGAAGAGCTGAACAAGATCGTGGAGAACGCCGAGGAAGTCAAGGACGAGGCCGTCGAGAAGGTCGAGGAAGTCAAGGACGAGGCCAAGAGCGCCGTCGTCGAGACCGCCGAGGCCGTGCAGGAGAAGGCCGAGGAGGTCGTCGGGAAGGTGGAAGACGTGGCCGGTAAGGTGGCGGACGCCGTCGAAGACGCCCAGGAGGAGGCTCCCGGCGTGGTGCAGGGCCTGCTGGACAAGACCGACATCGACGAGAAGATTGTCGAGGCTGCCAAGGGCCTGAAGGACAAGACCCAGGGCCTGCTGGACAAGACCGACGTGGACGAGAAGATCGTCGAGGCCGCCAAGGGCCTGAAGGACAAGGCCCAGGGCCTGCTGGACAAGACCGATGTGGACGAGAAGATCGTCGACGCCGTGAAGAGCGTGCCCGGCAAGGTCCAGGGAGTGCTGGACAAGACCGACGTGGACGAGAAGATCGTCGAAGGCGCGAAGGGCCTGTTCGGCAAGATCGCCGATTTCTTCAAGGGCAACAAGTAATCAATTGAATACAGAAAGGGGCTGTCTCATTTGAGACAGCCCCTTTGCTTGGAATTGAGCCCGATCAGCGGACGGACCGCCAAAGGCGGGCGTCGCGCGGTCCGGCGGAGGCCATAGGGCTTCGCCGGGAATCGTTATCTGACCTGCCCGTTTCCCTTCACGATGTACTTGTACGTGGTCAGCTCCTCCAGCCCCATGGGGCCGCGGGCGTGCAGCTTCTGGGTGGAGATGCCCATCTCGCAGCCTAGGCCGAACTCGCCGCCGTCGGTGAAGCGGGTGGAGCAGTTCAGGTACACCGCCGCGCTGTCCACGCCCGTGGCGAAGGCGTCCAGCACTGCCTGGTCCCGGGAGACGACAGCCTCGCTGTGGCCGGTGGAGTGTTTGGCGATGTGCGCGATAGCCTCGCCGGCGCTTCCCACGACGCCCACGGCCAGGATGTAGTCCAGGAACTCGGTGTCAAAGTCCTTATCGCCGGCGGGCGTGCCGGGGATGATGGCCGCGGCCTCGCCGTCCAGCCGCAGCTCCACGGGGATCAGCCCATTCGCCGCGCGGCCATCCACCAGGCGCTCTCTCAGCCTCGGCAGGAATTCTGCGGCCACGTCCCGGTGCACCAGGCACACCTCCTCCGCGTTGCACACGGAGGGGCGGCTGGTCTTGGCGTTTTCGATAATGTCCAGCGCCATGTCCAGGTCCGCGGCGGCGTCCACGTAGACGTGGCAGATGCCGGTGCCGGTCTGGATGCAGGGCACCTTGGCGTTCTCCGTCACGGCCCGGATCAGCCCCGCGCCGCCCCGGGGGATCAGCAGGTCCACATAGCCCACGGCGGTCATCAGGTCGCTGGCGCTCTGGCGGGTGGTGTCCCGCACCAGCTGGACGAGGTCCGGGTCCAGGCCGACCTTCTCCAGCCCCTCGCGCAGCGCCTCCACGATGGCCAGCGCCGAGTGGAAGGCCTCCTTGCCGCCCCTCAGCACGCAGGCGCTGCCGGCCTTCAGGGTCAGCGCGGCGGCATCGCTGGTGACGTTGGGCCGGCTCTCGTAGATGATGGCGATCACGCCCATGGGCACCCGGGTGCGCTCGATGATGAGGCCGTTGGGGCGCTCCACATGGCTGATCACCGCGCCCACCGGGTCGGGCAGTGCGGCCACTTCGCGAATGCCCCGGGCCATGCCCGCCACGCGGTCCGCGTTCAGCATCAGCCGGTCCAGCATCACGTCGCTGATGCGGCCCTTCGCCGCCTCCATGTCGATGGCGTTGGCGGCGAGGATCCCGTCCTGACCGGCGATCAGCGCGTCCGCCATGGCGTTGAGGGCCGCGTTCTTCGTGGCCGTGTCCACGCCGCGCAGCGTCGGCGCGGCCGAGCGGGCGGATTTGAGGATGTCAAGCGTCGTCATATCAATTCCTCCGTCCCATAAATCTGGTTCCGACCTTCTTGCCGTCGATGATGTCATAGATCAGCTCCGGCCGGGCGCCGTTGGCGATGACCATGTCGATGCCGTGCTGGCCGGCGATGCGGGCGGCGCGCAGCTTGGTGACCATGCCGCCGGTGCCCAGGCTGGTGCCGTTGCCGCCGGCCAGGGCCTCGATCTCGGGGGTGATGGCCTCCACGGTGTCGATCAGCCGGGCGCTGGCGTCCGCGCGGGGGTCGGCGGTGTACAGGCCGTCGATGTCGGAGAGCAGCACCAGCAGATCCGCGTCCACGGTGCCGGCCACGATGGCGGACAGCGTGTCGTTGTCGCCGATGACGATCTCGTCCGTGGCGATGGTGTCGTTCTCGTTGATGACGGGCAGCGCCCCCAGCTCCAGCAGCCGGTACAGCGTGTTGTGGAAGTGGCCGCGACGGCCCTCGTCCTCCACGTCGCTGCCGGTGACCAGCAGCTGGGCCACGGTGTGGTTGTACTCGGAGAACAGCCGGTCGTAGGTGTACATCAGCTCACACTGGCCCACGGCGGCGGCCGCCTGCTTGGTGGGGATGTCGGAGGGGCGCTCGTTCAGGCTCAGCTTGCCAACGCCCATGCCGATGGCGCCGGAGGACACCAGGATCACCTCGTGCCCGGCGTTCTTCACGTCGCTGAGCACCTTGCACAGCGCCTCCACCCGGCGGATGTTCATGTGGCCCGTGGGATGGGCGAGGGTGGACGTGCCCACCTTGACGACGATTCGCATATTACGTCACCTCATGTCTCACTTGATATGGAAGCCCCCGGAGGTCGCGTTCACCGCCACGCCCACGATCACCCCGATGGCGATGCAGGCCAGGCCGATGATCAGGAAGACCTTGCCCACGATCGCCTGGGCGTTGAAGCCTTCCAGCATGAATTGGGAGGGGTCGTCCGGGTCGTAGAGCACCTCCACGCTCTGGCCCTCGTAGAAGCGCTTGCGCCCGCCGCCGTCGCTGCTCTCCAGCGAGATCTTGCGGCCGTCGGCCTCGAATTCCACGATGGGATAGAAGGCGGCGCTGTCGCTGCTCATTCGGCGCACCACCTCGACGACCGTGCCGGCGGCCCGGGCGCGCATGCGCTCCTCCCTGCGCCGGAAGGCCGCGCGAAAGGCCAGGCCCACGGCCAGGAAGACCACGCCCACCAGGCACCAGACGCCGGTGAAAATCAGGATAAACATTTTTGTGTCGGTCATCGAAGCACGCTTCCCTTTCCGTCCCCTGTGGAGATTTTCCATATTATATCATATAAGTGCGAATTGCACCAGCGGCGCCGCCCGCCGGATGGCTTTTGTGGAACCCGCCGGAGGCTGCCATTATGGGTATTTTAGCACATCACCGCACTAAAGGCAACGCCCGGCAGGCTAAATGTACATTAATGCCGCTGCATTTCCGCCACAGATTCGTCGTTTGTATATGGGCGGCGGGTGTGTTATAATGAAATCAGAGGTGTATAAATATGAAAAAGCTGCTGATAGGCCTGCTGGCGCTGGCGCTGTGCGTCGGCGTGGCCGCTCTCGCGGAGGGTGCGAACCCCGTGAAGGACAGGGAGACGTTCACCCTGCGCTTCGAGGAGGGCTTCAGGCTGTCGCTGCCGGCGGGCTGGGTCAGCTATCCTGCGGGGGACGACGTGATCCGCTATGCCCTGGGCGACGGCACGGGCCGGTATATGTATGTGCTGATCCAGCCCTCGCCCTACGAGGATTTCGACGCCCTGCAGGCCGCCATCGACGGGCGGGACGACTGCGGCAAGGCCAGCCCGCTGGATCTGAACGGCCAGCCCTTCGCGGCCTTCATCGTGCCCGATCTGAACGCCAGCGGCTGCGCCACGGTGCTCGACGGCCAGGCGATCACGTTCCTGTTCACGCCCCAGGACGATTCGGAGTATATGCTCACCGTGGCGGAAATCATGGCCAGCTTCAGGTTCTGATTTGCACGGCAAATCAGAACAATGAATTGCGCCTTCGGCGCGTGAATTGGCCTTGCGGCCATGAATTGGACTTCGTCCATGAACTGCGCTGCGGCGCATGGGGAAGGCATAATTCAAATCATCCCTCATAACATAAGCCCGACGGCAACGCCGTCGGGCTTTCATCATTTCCGGGTGAATCAGAAGTCGCACTTCTCCTCCAGCCACGCGGCCAGATCCTTGATGGCGACGACCTCCTGCTGCATGGTGTCGCGGTCGCGGACGGTGACGTTGCCGGTCTCGGCGGTGTCGAAGTCCACGCAGATGCAGTAGGGGATACCCGCCTCGTCGGCGCGGCGATAGCGCTTGCCGATGGAGCCGGTCTCGTCGTAGTCGCACATGAACTTCTTGGACAGCTGCGCGTAGAGCTCGCGGGCCTGGTCGCCCAGCTTGTTCTTCTGAAGCGGCATGACGGACACCTTGTAGGGCGCCAGCGCCGGATGCAGGTGCAGCACCACGCGGGTGTCGCCACCCTCCAGCTCTTCCTCGTCATAGGCGTTGCACAGGAAGGCCAGCACGGCGCGGTCCACGCCCAGGGAGGGCTCCACGCAGTAGGGCACGAACTTCTCGTTGGTGGTGGGATCCAGGTACTCCATGCTCTTGCCGGAGTGCTCCTGGTGCTGGGTCAGGTCGTAGTCGGTGCGGTCGGCAATGCCCCACAGCTCGCCCCAGCCGAAGGGGAACAGGAACTCGAAGTCCGTGGTGGCCTTGGAATAGAAGGCCAGCTTCTCCGGCTCGTGGTCGCGAAGCCGCAGGCTCTCCTCCTTGATGCCCAGGCTGAGCAGCCAGTTCTTGCAGAAGGTGCGCCAGTAGTTGAACCACTCCAGGTCCTCGCCGGGCTTGCAGAAGAACTCCAGCTCCATCTGCTCGAACTCGCGCACGCGGAAGATGAAGTTGCCGGGGGTGATCTCGTTGCGGAAGCTCTTGCCGATCTGGGCGATGCCCGCGGGCAGCTTCTTGCGGGTGGTGCGCATGACGTTCTGGAAGTTCACGAAGATGCCCTGGGCCGTCTCGGGGCGCAGGTACAGCTCCGCCGCGGAATCCTCGTTCACGCCCTGGAAGGTCTTGAACATCAGGTTGAACTGGCGGATGCCGGTGAAGTCCTTCTTGCCGCACACGGGGCAGACGATGTCATGGTCGGCGATGAAGCTCTCCAGCTCGCCGTTGGTCCAGCCGTCGCCGGTCTCCTCGCCCTTGGTGAAGTCCTCGATCAGCTTGTCAGCGCGGAAGCGGGCCTTGCAGGCCTTGCAGTCCATCAGCGGGTCGTTGAAGCCGCCCACGTGGCCGGACGCCACCCACACCTCGCGGTTCATCAGGATCGCGCAGTCCAGGCCCGTGTTGTAGGGGCACTCCTGCACGAACTTGCGCCACCAGGCCTTCTTCACGTTGTTCTTGAACTCCACGCCCAGGGGGCCATAGTCCCAGGTGTTCGCCAGGCCGCCGTAGATCTCCGAGCCCGCGAAGATGTAGCCGCGGTTCTTGCACAGCGCAACCAGCTTGTCCATTGTCAGCTTCGCCATTCCGGTAACCCTCTTTATCTCATAGATTTGGGGGCGGATTCGCCCGTTTCCTATAAAGGTTAGCAGATTTTGGCGCGGCTTGCAACGTGCTTTTGTTAATTGTGCCGAAGCGGCCTGGCGGAGACGGCCTGTCGGCGCCCTCGCATGACCTCAGCTGATCCCGATGTCCAGCACCCAGTATCCCGCGTCGTCCCAGCGATAGTCCTCCAGCCCGGCGGGGGGCTCCGGGGCGTAGCGGCCGGGGACGGCGTAGCGGATGCCGGTGACCCGCCCGCCCGAAGCCTTCAGCCCGATGAGGCAGCGCTCCGGGCCGGCGGCGGTGGGGAGCAGGCTCTGCACGCAGGTGTAGCCGCCGCCCAGGGGCGAATCCGCCGGGGCCTGGGTGGCGAACAGCCGCCGCAGGGGCTCCGCGGGCTCGATCCAGGGAGATGTGATGGAAAGTCCCAGCGCCTGGGCGGCGGTTTGCGGCGCGGCGCAGTCCGGGGCGGGCGCGGGTTCGACGGCTTTTGCCTCCGCCGCCGGAGCCGCTGCCTCCGCGTTGGCGGGCACGGTCTCAGGGGGCACCATCGAACGTTGGCGCGAGCGGGTGTAGATCTTCACATCGCTCTCCGGGGAGACCGGGGCGGCGGGTTCGACGGCTGCGGCGGGCGGAGCCGTAGGCTCCGGCTGGAACGACGCCTCCGGCGCGATCTCCTCAATGGAGAGCTCCGGAAGCGGCAGTTCATCGGGCGCGGGCAGGTCCGCCGCGGGCGGGGCGTCGGTCGCGGGGGCTTCCGGCTGGCCATACAGCGCGCACACGGCCCGCTCCAGGGCCCCGGGGTCCACCTCCCGGGAGCCGTCCACGTTGCCGGTGAGCGCCACGGCGCAGGGCTCGCCCGCCTCCGCCACGGCCACCCAGGCATAGGCCTCCAGGGGCCGGCCGTCGATGGCGCGGGGATCGAACCGGGCCGCCAGCGTCAGCTGTCCCCGGCGGTCCTGGGCCAGCTCGCCCAGCGGCGTGGCGTAGTACTGGCCGTTTTTCTGCCCCGCCAGCGCGGCCCGCAGCGGCCCGGCGCCCTCCGGCGCGGTGACGATGAAGTACATGTTGCCCGTCAATGTCCGCTTCTCCAGCCGCACGTGGCCGCCGAAGCCCGGCATGGCCGGGCGCAGCATGATGAACGCGCGGCGATAATCGTTTTTGACCATGACCATCCCTCCTCGATCATGGGTATGCGGCAGGGGAAAGGGAAATGAATACTGAAGAATGAATACTGAAGGATGAACAATTGAGAAAGTGCGGAAGGGCATTCTTCATTCTTCATTTTTCAGTATTCCTTATTCATTTTTGGAGGTAGATCGAGAAATCTGCAAGAGACAAATGCCGGGAAAGGCGCCGCAGAATCGGTGCGGGAATGAATCAGCGGCTACTTGAGATGTCTCGTGCCCATGCGGTCGTGGCTGCGCATCAGTTCGCTGTACAGGGCGTGGCCGGTGTGGGGGATGGGCCGGGCGGAGGGCTGCGCCGCCGAAGGCGGGGTGGGTTGAACCTGTGCGATGGGTGCGGGCCCGGGCGACGTCGGTTGAGCCGACACGGGCGACGCGGGCGGGATCGGCGTTGGGACGACCGGCTGGACAGGCGACGCGGGCGGGATCGGCGTTGGGACGACCGGCTGGACAGGCGTTGTGGGCGGGATCGGCATGGGTGCGACCGGCTGGACGGGCGGCGCGGGCATCGGCGAGGGCGTTCGGGGTGCGTTGGCCGCCGGACGGTGCGCCTGCTGACTGCGCTGGATTCTCTGCATGATTTCCCTTGGATGGCTCAAGAGACCGCCTCCTCGCTTGAATTTCGATTAAATTGTATGCAAAATCAGACGGCCATGACCATTTCCGGGGCCCTTCGTAAATATTTTTGGGCATCTGGCCCGGCCCCCTTGCGTCTGGCGGGGCAAATAGATATAATAGAACCGTATAGTTATGCCCGGATGGGCTTTTACAGGCATCGATGAGAGGCGGTAACGCTATGAGCAACAAACGGGATATCGAACCCTCCCTGGATTATTTTGAGCTGCGTCGCAGACACGAGGAATATAAAAACAGCCAGCGTCAGGCCAAGGCGAAGCCCGCCGCCGACGCCGAGCCGGTCGCGGATGTGAAGTCCGAAGCCGAGGCTCGGCCCGCTGCCGAAGCTCGGCCCGCTGCCGAAGCTCGGCCCGCTGCCGAAGCTCGGCCCGCTGCCCGGGTCAGGCGTGCCGTGGCGGAGACCGTCGAGGACGTGAAGAGCGCGGTGGAGCCTGTCGAGGTGGCGGAGCCCATCGCCCAGGCCGAAGAAGCTCTTGAGGCGGAGGTCGAGGATGCCGTGGACGACATCATCCCCGCGGCCGGTGACGATCTCGTGCTGGAGGACAGCGGGGACGCGGAGGACTACGACGATGATGCCGACGAGGACGACGTCGTGGAGAACCCGAACCCCTTCGAGCCCTTCATCAACGCCTTCCATGGCCTTCGGGGCCGTCTGGGCAAGCGCTTCAAGCGCGGCGCTGCGGAAGAGGAAGAGGATTACGAAGACGACGAGGACCTCGAGGACGATTATGGGGACGCCGAGGCCGAAGCGCCCGAGAGGGAGGAAGCGCCCGCCGTGGCCGCCTTCGACCTGGACGCCGAGGACATCGCCGCGCCCGAGCGCCCGGCCGTCTCCCGGCCCGTGGAGGACGGGGAGGAGCCGGACGAAGATCTGGACGATGACGAGGACCTGGACGACGAGGACGCGGAGGACGCCGGCGACGGCGAGCCCAGCGGCTTCAAGAAGTTCCTGCGGCTGTTTGTGGTGCCCATCAGCGATGAGGAGCGCGCCGCCCAGGACGAGCAGGACGACGAAGACGATGACGACGACCTCGACGACGAGGACGACGAGGATGACGACGACCTCGAGGACGACGAGGACGAGGCCCCCCGCAGGGGCGGCCTGTTCAGTCGGTTCCGCCGCGGATCGAGGGACGATGAAGAGGACGACGAGGACGAGGACGACGGGGAGGACGCCGACGACGTGGCGGAACCCGCCGCCGACGCCGGGGAGGCAGCCGGAGCTTCCCTTGAACCGGCTTCCCGGCAGATTGAAGGAGGGCCTGACATGAGCGATCTGAACAATGTGAACGCCGAGCTGACCAACCAGCTGGCCGAGGGTCTGGAGACCGCCGGCCTGTCCCGCCGCGAGCGCCGCGAGCTGGCCCTGCGCCAGGCCGCCGAAAAGGCCGCGGCCGAAGCTGCCGCCGCGCCGGTGGCGGACGCCGTGGAGGCGGTCGGGGAGCAGGCGCAGGACGCCGTGCAAGCCGTCGAGGAAAAGGTGGAGCAGGCCGGGGACAAGGCGCTGGAGGCCGCCGTGGTGGAAGACGTGGCGGACGGCATCGTGAAAATCGAGGAGACCAAGGACGAGTACGACGCCATCCTGGACGAGCCCACCCGCGAATTCAAGCCCGTCTCCAAGTCCAGCCTGGACGAGCTCATGGAGGATGAGGACGAGGACGACGAGGAAGAGGAAGAAAAGCCCGTTCGCCGGGGCCTGTTCGGCCGCCGCCGCAAGGTGGAAGAGGACGAGGACGAAGACGACGAGGATGAGGACGACGAGGACGACGAGGACGAGGAAGAGGAAAAGCCCGCCCGCCGCGGCCTGTTCGGCCGTCGCCGCCGCGATGAAGAGGAAGACGACGAGGACGAAGACGACGAGGATGACGAGGACGATTACGACGAAGAGGACGAAGAGGACGACCGCCGCTCCCGCCGCAATCGCAAGTCCCGCCGCCGCTATGACGAGGACGACGAGGACGATTACGACGACTACGACGACGAGGACGACGACTACGACGATTACGACTACGACGACGATGACGACGGCGCTTCCTTCGGCCACGTGCTGCTGGGCATCCTGAAGGGCTTCCTGACCGCCGTGATGCTGCTGCTGTTCGTGGTGGTGGTGCTGAACGTGCTGAACATCTTCAACGTCGTGAACCTCAAGGGCCTCAGCGATCGCCTGCCCACCCGGATGGCCAATGTGTTCCTGCCCAGCGAGGGCATGAAGCAGCGCTTGAACGTGGAGGCCAATGCCAACGTGCCCGAGACCGTGATCGAGGAGCCGGCGGCGGAGGAGCCCGCGTTTGAAGCGCCCGTGGAAGAGGAGCCCGTCGAGGAAGCGCCCGCCGTGGAAGCGCCCGTCGAGGAGGAGCCCGTGGAAGAGGCGCCCGCCGAGCAGGAGGAGCCCACCGTGTCCGTGGGTTGATCCATTCAAAATCAAACGGACTGTCTGTCAGACAGTCCGTTTTTATACAGGAGCCCGGTTTATCTTGGCCGGGGATCGGCATTATTGACCATCGACAGGAGGAACCGCTATGAAGTACATCGTCGCGCTGGACCAGGGAACCACGTCCTCCCGCGCCGTGGTGTTTGACGACAGGGCCCGGATCGTCGCCGCCCACAACATCGAATTCCAGCAGATCTATCCCCATCCCGGCTGGGTGGAGCACCGGCCCCAGGACATCCTGGACAGCCAGATCGAGAGCCTGAAGCTGGCGGTGCAGAAGGCGAAGATCGACCCGGCGGACATCGCGGCCATCGGCATCACCAACCAGCGCGAGACCACTCTGCTGTGGGACAGGGCCACCGGCGAGCCGCTGTGCAACGCCATCGTGTGGCAGTGCCGACGCACCGCACCGCTGGTGGAGCGGCTGAAGCAGGACGGCCTGGGCAATGTACTTCGGGACCGCACCGGCCTGGTGCCGGACGCCTACTTCTCCGGCACGAAGCTGCAGTGGATGCTGGAGACCGTGCCCGGCGCCCGGGAGCGGGCAGAGAAGGGCGAGCTGTGCTTCGGTACCGTGGACTGCTTCCTGGCCTGGCACCTGACGAAGGAGCACGTGCACGTCACCGACGCCACCAACGCCGCCCGCACCATGCTGTACAACATCTATGAGCAGCGCTGGGACGACACCCTGCTCAGGGCCATGGACATCCCCGCGCCGCTGCTGCCCCGGGTGGTGGACTCCAGCGAAGTGGTGGGCATGCTGGACAAGTCCATCCTGGGGCGGGAGATCCCCATCGCCGCCATGGCCGGCGACCAGCACGCCGCGCTGTATGGCCAGGGCTGCTTTGCCCCGGGCATGTGCAAGAACACCTACGGCACCGGCTGCTTCGTGCTGATGAACACCGGCGGCAACCCCGTGCGCTCCACCCACAACCTGATTACCACCATCGGCTGGCGCGTGGACGGCAAGCCCAGCTATGCCCTGGAGGGCAGCGTGTTCGTGGGCGGCGCGGTGGTGCAGTGGCTGCGGGACGAGATCAAGCTGGTGGACACCGCCGCCCAGACCGAGGCCGTGGCCACCTCCGTGTCCGGCAACAACGGCGTCTACTTCGTGCCCGCCTTCACCGGTCTGGGCGCGCCCCACTGGGACATGTATTCCCGGGGCATGCTGATCGGCCTCACCCGCGGCGCGAACCGGGGCCACATCGTCCGGGCCGCGCTGGAGTCCATCGCCTATCAGTCCAGCGACGTGATCACCGCCATGGAGAACGACGCCGGCATGAAGACCGCCATGCTGCGCGTGGACGGCGGCGCCAGCGCCAACAACTTCCTGATGCAGTTCCAGGCCGACATTCTGAACACCACGGTGCTCCGGCCCCAGGTGATCGAGACCACCGCCATGGGCGCGGCCATGCTGGCCGGGCGGGCCGTGGGCCACTGGACCGACGGCGATTTGCAGCGCCTCCAGGCCACGGACCGGAAGTTCACCCCCCAGATGGGCGAGACCGAGCGCCGCCACCTGACCCACATGTGGCGCAAGGCCGTGGAGCGCAGCAAGAGCTGGGCGGAGGAGGAATAGGGAGTTCAGAGTTTAGAGTTCAGAGTTTAGAGTTTAGAGTTTAGATCAGATGGCTTTACACTCTCTGACAATCGTATTACAGAATTGAACAGATCCTTCACTTCCTTCAGGATGACAGCATTTCATCGTTTGTCATCCTGAGCGGAGCGAAGGATCTGTCCGTTTTTTGTTCTCCGACCCGGTTAACGGAGCTTTCTTATCTCAACTCTAAACGCTCAACTCTGAACTCTATACATATATCTCATATCCCGCCCGGCCCATCAATCGTTTGAGGAACGCGGTGAACAGGATGATGGATGTGGCGCAGCACAGAACGTCGGCGGCGGGGGTGGCCCAGACGATGCCGTAGGTGGGGATGGCGCGGCGCAGGATGAACATCAACGGGATGTCCAGCAGGCCCTTGCGCAGTATGGCCAGCAGCAGGGACTTGCGGCTCTCGCCCACGGCCTGGAAGAAGGAGATCACCGCGTAGGCCCAGGCGGAGAACGGCCCGCCCAGGCACAGGATCTGCAGGAACCGCGCGCCATAGGCGATGGAGTCGGACTCGTGCTGGATGAACAGGCCGATCAACCGGCGGCTCAGCAGCAGGCTGGCGGCCATCCATGCCGCCGACAGCGCCACGGAGATGGCCGCGGACAGCCGCACGGACGTGCGCATGCGCCGGTGGTTCCCGGCGGCGTAGTTGTAGGCGATCAGCGGCAGCACGCCCTGGGCCATGCCCCGGGCCATGCAGTGGGCCAGCATGTTCACCTTCTTGGCCACGCCCAGGCCCGCCTGCACCACGGTGCCGGACAGGGCCATCAGGTTGTCCAGCACGGCGTAGCTGATGTTCTCGCACAGCGTCATCAGGCAGGCCGGCAGTCCCGTGGCCAGCACGTCGGCGGGGATGCCTCGGCGCAGCGCGTCCTTTCGGGGCTTCAGCGACAGTGCCGAGCGCCTCCGGTTGCGGCAGAACACGGCCAGGAAGTACAGCGTTGCGATCAGGTTGGAAAGGCTGGTGGCGATGGCCGCGCCCTCCACCTCGCGGCCCCTGGGCAGCAGCACGAACATGAACAGCGGGTCCAACGCGATGTTCAGCACGCCGCCCAGGGCGATGCCCAGACCCGCCTGCACCGAGTGGCCCTCCGAGCGCACCAGGTGGCCCAGCAGGGCGTTCAGGCTGGTGGCCAGCCCGCCGAGGACCACCGTCCAGGTCAGGTACCGGCAGGCCGGGCCGTGCACCGCCGGAGCGCTGCCGCCCAGCAGGTTCACGAAGGCGTCCATGCCAAGACAGGCCGCCAGGGAGTAGGCCAGCGTCACCCACGCGCAGCCCCAGAAGGCGAAGGAAGCGGCACCGCGGGCCCTGACCGCGTCGCCCGCGCCAAGTGCGCGGGCGATCACGCTGGCCCCGCCCACGCCGAACAGGTTGGAGATGGCGGAGAGGAACATGAACGCCGGCATGCACACCGTCACGGCAGTGATCATAGCGTCGCTGCCCGCCAGGCCGATGAAGAAGGTGTCGGCCATGTTGTAGATCACCAGGATCACCTGGCTGATGACGGTGGGAATCGCCAGCGCCAGCACCGCCCGCAGCACCGGCGCCTGCTCGAACAGCCGCTTTTCGGCGATTTGATCCCGCATGCGATTCCCTCCCTTCATCGTGGCCGATGGCACAGGGCGGCGCCGTCTCCGGGCCGCTGTACACCAACTCCTTGTTTCTTTTTCTATGATGTTTCATTGTATACGTGTAAAATAATAAAGTCAAGTGATATATCATTTGACAATAATAAATACTGCTTATAATAATCCGCCGCCTTGCATCGACTGATGCAGTTTTAGGCGGCCGGATCGCTTTTCATACAGAATATGCGCCGAAGTGTGCAAAATACCCCCGAACGCGGCCCTTTCCGCGCCGGGGGTGAAGAAGCGGTCTATGAAAAACTTAACGGACGTTATAATAAATTCTTATTAAACAGGCCGCTTTGGGCGGCTGAAACGGTTGCAGGATTCATGTGATTGTGATAGCATCAGGCCAGTGATTTGAACGGGAGGGCGACCCATGCACTGGATGAGCCGCGTAAAGGATTTCTTTGGCGTGCAGGACATGACCACCGGCAAGCCGATGGCCAAGCTGATACAGTTTTCGCTGCCGCTGCTGGTGGGCAACCTGGCCCAGCAGCTGTACAACACGGTGGACAGCATCGTGGTGGGCAAGTACATCGGCGACACGGCCCTGGCGGCGGTGGGCACGGCGGGCCCGATCCTGAATTTGCTGCTGGTGCTGTTCATGGGCGTGGCCACCGGCGCCAGCATCCTCGCCAGCCAGTACTTTGGCGCCAAGGACCGGGACAGCCTCAGCCGCACCGTGGGCAGCACCATCATGCTGACGCTGTTCAGCGGCCTGTTCATGACGGTGGTGGGCTTCTTCGCCTCGCCGCTGCTGATCGGGCTGGTCGCCCCGCCGGCGGACGTGGCCGAGGGCGCGGTGATCTATCTGAAGATCATCTTCCTGGGCATGCTGGGCGGCGGCGCCTACAACATCCTCTCCGGCGTGCTGCGGGGCATCGGCGACAGCTTCTGGCCGCTGGTGTACCTGATCGTCGCCTGCCTTCTGAACATCGTGCTGGACATACTCTTCGTGGCGCAGTTCAGGATGGGCATCGCGGGCGTGGCCTGGGCCACGATCATCGCCCAGGCGATCTCCGGCGCGCTGTGCCTGATAAGGCTGGTGCGCATGCGGGACATCATCGACGTGAACCGCAGGACCCTGGTGCCCGACGGGCCCATCACCCGCAGGCTGTGCATGCTGGGCCTGCCCGCGGGCGTCACCCAGGCGCTGTTTTCCATGTCCGCCATCGTGGTGCAGGGGTTGACCAACAGCCTGGGCACGGCGGTGATCGCCGCGAACGTGGCCATCATGCGCGTGGACGGCTTCGCCATGATGCCCAACTTCACCTTCGGCACCGCCTCCACCACCTTCGTGGGCCAGAACATCGGCGCGCGGCGCATCGACCGGGTGCGCCAGGGCGTGAAGGACCTGATCAAGCTGGCCCTGGGCACCGCCGGGGTGCTGGTGGCCTGCATACTGCTGTTCGGCCACGGGCTGATCGGCCTGTTCACCGACACCGAGGACGTGATCACCATCGGCATCCACGGCCTGCGCTGGCTGGCCCTGGGTTATATCGCCTTCGCCGTCAGCCAGGTGCTGCAGGGCGCCATGCGCGGCGCGGGCGAGACCATGGTGCCCATGTGGATCTCCATCATCACCACCATCGTGGTGCGCATGCCGCTGGCCTACCTGCTGGTCTATCTGACCCGCAGCGAGACCTGGCCCAAGGGCAACCCCGAGGCGCTGTTTGCCTCGCTGCTGATCTCCTGGCTGCTGGGCATGGCCATGACCGCGTACACCTACAGGCGCGGCGCGTGGAAGCGGCGGCTGCCGCAGGAGCTCTTGAGGGAGAGTTGAGAGTGGAGAGTTAAGAGTGGAGTTATCGTTGGCCAGGAAACCGGATTGCCACGTCGCTTCGCTCCTTACAATGCATTGTTCGCGGCGCGCTGCCGCGTATGTCATTGCGGGGAGCCCCGAAGGGGCGACGTGGCAATCCGGTTTTCTCTTGTTGCTTTTATCAGTATTCCATGACGACACAGCCGGCGGGGCCGTCCTTCGTCACTTCGATCTCATTCGGCAGCCGCGCCGCGCCGGTCAGGCGTACAAACTCCGCCTCGTCGGAGACGGTGAAGTGGCAGTATTCGTTGGCGAAGTGCATGGCGATGGCGCAGCGGGGCTTGAATTCCCCGATGATCTGCACCGCCGCGGGGGTGTCGATGGTGAAGAACCCACCGACGGGGATCAGCATCACGTCCAAGCCTGTCAGCGCCGCCTTCTGCTCCGCCGTGTCCGGCAAGTGACCCAGGTCGCCCAGGTGGGCGATTTTCAGCCCGTCCGCCTCGATCACGTGGATCAGGTTCCTGCCCCGCTTCGCGCCGCGCTCTTCGTCGTGGAAGCTGGGCACGGCGGTGATCTTCGCGCCGAACAGCTCCCGCTCGCCGGGCTCGTTCAGTATGACGGGGTCGCCCTCCAGTGCCGCGAAGTAGTTGTGGTCGAAGTGGCCGTGGCTGGACAGCGCCGCGTCGCACGCCACGTGCAGCGGGGGATAGCCCACGGTGTCGTCATAGGGGTCCGTCACCAGCACCTTGCCGTTGTCCAGCGTCAGCTGGAAGCAGGAATGTCCCAACCATTTGATCTTCATATCTACGCCTCCTTTGTCAGATGGGTCAGCAGCGCGCAGGCGTACAGCCCGCCGCCGCTTGTCGACTTGTCCCTCATGCATACCGCCGCCCGCTGGCGCAAGCGCCGATCGAAGCGGCCGTCGTCCGCCTCGCCGTCCAGGATCCGTGCGCCCAGCACGAACAGGGCAAGGCTCTCTTGTTCGATCTCCCGGCCCGCGAAGCGGATGAAGCCCTGGCAGAAGTCGTCGGGCGGCTCGGGAAATGCTTTCTCCAGCCGCGACAGCCACACCGGCCCGGGCGTCAGGAAGGCCAGGCCGCCCCGCTCCACGATCGCAAAGCCCGCTTCGGCCAGGGATTCCCGCCAGGGGGCGCTTGCGGCGATCCGCGGCGCGTCGGTGACGAACAGCGCCTCGCCCCGGTCCCGGCGCAGGAACGCCCCCTCCGGCAGCACGGCCCGGGCGGCCTCCCGCAGCGCGCGGCTATTCATTGCCCGCCAGCGCCATGGGCAGCGCCTCCACCAGGTCCCCGGCGGTCATGCCCCGGGGGCCGATCTGCGCCTGGGCGATTTCCCCGGCACGGCCGTGCAGCTCGCTGGCCACCGCCGCGCAGCGGGCCAGCGCCTCGCCGGTCATGGGGGTGCCCGAGGCGGCGTATTGGGCCATCAGCCCGCCCGCCAGCCCGGACAGGCAGTCGCCGCTGCCGCCCTTGGCCATGCCCGCGCAGCCGCTGGCGCTGAGCCAGGCCGCGCCGCCCACGGGGATGACCGTGGTCGTGCCCTTCAAAAGCGCCTGGCAGCCCAGCCCGGTCAGCGCGAAGGCGTCCGCGATGGGATCCGCCGGCTTCCGCCCCAGCAGCCGCGCCGCCTCGCCGGGGTGGGGCGTGACCAGGTGGTGGGGCTTCAAAAGGGCCTTCATGCCGGGATCGCCGGAAACCAGGTTCAGCCCGTCGGCGTCCAGCAGGGTGGGCACGCCGCTGTCGAGCACCAGGCGCACCGCCTCGGGGGCTGCCCGGCGGGACAGCCCGCAGCCGCACACCACCGCGCTCTTGCCCGGGAGGATCGAAGAGAGGGCCTGGGCGGCCTCCGGGGCGATGGCGCCGTCCCGCTCCGGCAGCGGCACGGCCATGGCGCAGGGGGCCAGGGTCTGCAGGATCGGCAGGATGGATTCGGGGCAGGCCACCGTCACCAGGCCCGCGCCGCTTCGCAGCGCCGACATGGCGCACAGGGCCGCCGCGCCGGCCATGCCCACGGAGCCGGCCACGATGAGCAGGTGCCCGTTGCTGCCCTTGTGGGCGTTGCGGGGCTTGGCCGGGAGCGCCGCCAGCGCTTCGGAGAGCTCCATCAGCCGGGACATGTCCGCGGGATGGAACGCGGCGGGGATGCCGATGTCCGCCACCTCGACCTCGCCGCACACGTCCAGCCCGTCCGCCAGGAAGTGCCCGGCCTTGGCGAACTGGAACGTGAGCGTCACGTCGGCGCGAACGCAGGGCTCAAAGGCCGCGCCGGTCGATCCGTTCAGCCCGGAGGGAATGTCCACGGCGACGATTTGGCTGCCCTGGGCGCCGTCGGCGTCCATGCGCTCGATCAGCGCGGCGGCTATGCCCTCCGGCGCGCGGGTCAGGCCGGTGCCGTAGAGGGCGTCCACCCACAGGTCGGGGGCGTCCGGCACGGCGCCGATATCCAGCTCCGGCACGCCCGCCGCCAGTGCCCTTTCCCGGTTGCGCGCGGCGTCCGAGGACCTGGGAGGCTCGGCGGGGAACAGGGCGCAGTCGCAGCCCGCCGCCTTCAGCATCCGCGCGCAGGCATAGCCGTCGCCGCCATTGCCGCCGGGGCCGCAGGCGATGAAGGTGCGGGTGTTCGCGCCGAAGCGCCCAAGGATGGCGTCTGCGAGCGCCCGGGCGGCGGTCTCCATCAGGTCGATGGAGGGCGTGCCGGTCTCGGCGAAGTAGCGCTGCTCCATGGCGCGCATGGCGCCCGGGGTAATCAGTGGTTGCATCGGAATTTCCTTTCCTGGGTGGTTCGGGTGGGCGTTGCGGCGCCGCGCCCGTTGGTTTCAACATTCGAGGATCGCCTGCGCGGCGGCGAAGCCGCCCTCGTGGGTGATGGACACCCACACGCGAAAATCGCCGTCCCCGGCCAGCTCCGCCGCCCGCTTCAGCGCGCCGCCGGCGAGGGCGCACACGGGGCGGCCCAGCTCGTCGGGGGTGATCTCGATGGCGTCGGCGAAGAAGCCGGTGAACCCGGTGCCCAGGGCCTTCGCCACCGCCTCCTTGCAGGCGAACAGACCCGCGGCGATCTCGCCCCGGCGCACGCCCGAGGCCGCCTCGATCCGCGCCCGCTCGGCGGGGGTGTACACCCGCTCCAGGAACCGGGGCCTTTCGATGGCCTTCGATATGCGCTGGATCTCGCACAGGTCAATGCCGATGCCCAGAATCACGGCTCGCACCCCCTTATCGCTGAAAAACGGCTCAATTGCGGCGTTCCGTTTAATATTATAGCACAGAAACGGCGTTTTGGACAGTTTTCCTTGTAAATCAGCGGGGGAATATTGTATACTAAGATGAGGCCATATGGAACCAATCGCCCGGCAGGGCGGTCCAACAGAAGTTATCGAAAGCCAAGGAGATACATCTATGCAGGTTACACAGCGTTTCGCCCAGCTGCTCACCCGGAACGTGGGCAAGGTCATCGTGGGCAAGGAGGACGCCATCGAGCTGATGATGGTGGCCATACTGTGCCGGGGCCACGTGCTGATCGAGGACGTGCCCGGCGTGGGCAAGACCACCCTGGCCAGCGCCCTGGCCCGGTCGCTGGACTGCTCCTTCAAGCGCATACAGTTCACCCCGGACATCACGCCCAGCGACATCACCGGCTTCTCCATCGCCAACTTCAAGACCGGCGAGCTGGAGTACCGCCCCGGCATGATCATGAGCCAGATCGTGCTGGCGGACGAGATCAACCGCACCTCGCCCAAGACCCAGTCGTCGCTGCTGGAGGTGATGGAGGAGGGGCAGGTGTCCGTGGATGGCGTGACCTACGCCATGCCCCAGCCCTTCATCGTGCTGGCCACCCAGAACCCGGTGGACTTCGTGGGTACCTATCCGCTGCCGGAGGCCCAGCTGGACCGCTTCTTCATGCGGGTGTCCATCGGCTATCCCACCCTCCAGGAGGAGGCGGACATCCTGGAGCGCTATACCACCGGCCAGCGGCCCATGGAGGAGCTGAAGCCCATCTGCACCAGCGCCGACATCGTCAGGCTGCAGCAGGAGGTGGAGAAGGTCTACGCGGCGAAGGAGATCCGCGTCTACGTGTCCGCTATCGCCGCCGCCACCCGCAAGAGCGGGGCGCTGGCCCTGGGCGTGTCCACCCGCGGGGCCATATCGCTGCTGCGCGCCGCCCAGGCCGCGGCGCTGCTGGACGGGCGGGATTTCGTGCGCCCGGAGGACGTGCAGAAGATGGCCGAGCCGGTGCTGGCCCACAGGCTGGTGCTGTCGCCCGAGGCCCGCATGCGCAACATGACCGCCCAGAAGATCCTTTCCAATGTGATGGGCAGCGTGCAGGTGCCGGTGAAGGTCAAGGGACAGAGTTGAGAGTTTAGAGTTAAGAGTTTAGAGTTTAGAAAAGATACTGAGCTTACTCAATCCAAACTCTGAACTCTAAACTCTCAACAGATCAACGCAACACAAGGAATCGAAGGAATGTATGCTTTAAACTCTCGCCGTCTGGGCTACGGCCTGGTGATGGCGGCGATGCTGGTGGCCGGGCTGAGCACGGGCACGCGGCTCTACTACCTGATCGCCCTGGGGCTGTCGATGATGCTGGCGCTGGGGGCCGTGGCGGTGGTGTGGACGCTGTTCACGCTCAAGTTCGACATCAAGGGCGTGCGCACCCGGGTGAACCGGGGCGAGCGCATGGTGGCGGTGTTCACCGTGCGCCACGGCTGCCTTCTGCCCGTGGCGTCCATCCGCGTGCACCTGAACGTGCCCTCGGCCTACGCGCCCACCCAGGAGGTGAACGTCTCCTGCCCGCCCTTCTCCCGGCGCACGTTCCGCCAGGTGATACAGTGTCCCCACCGGGGCGTGTACGAGGCGGGCGTGACGCGCATCAGCGTGGAGGACGTGTTCGGCCTGGTGCGCCTGAGCCGCAGCCCCCACGCGAAGCTGGTAAAGCTGGAGGTGCTGCCGAAGGTTTCGGAGGTGGCGCCGCTTCAGCTGACCGCCATCGACCAGGGCCCGGAGTTCCGCAGCCGCGCCGCCGAGGACAACGCCTCGCCCTCGGACGTGCGAACCTGGCAGGAGGGCGACGAGCTGAAGAAGATCCACTGGAAGCTGTCGCTGCGCAAGCGGGAGCTGCTGGTGCGCACCTATGAGGAGAGCGCCCGGCCGGACACGCTGGTCATCCCGGACCTGGCGGAGCTGACCGCCCTGCGGGACCAGCAGCTGACGCTGGAGGACTGCGTGTGCGAGGCGGCCCTGTCCGCCGCCCAGGCCCAGCTGAAGGCCGGCTATCCGGTGCGCATGCCCCTGGTGGGCGCGCGGCCCGGGGAGATCGCTGGCCAGTCCCCGGCGGACATCGCCGCCTTCACCGACGCCATGCTGCGGGTGAAGTTCGACAGCCCTTACGGTTACGAGCAGGTGCTGATGCTGATGCTGGCCCGGTTCCAGCGCACCGGCGGGGCCGTGCTGGTGACGGCGCGGCTGACCACCCGCATCGCGGATATGGCCCTGCGCATGCAGCGCAGCGGCGTGGCCACGAAGCTGATCTGGGTCTCCGACGACGACCGGGACGAGTCCATGGCGCTGATCGAGCGCGTGAAGATGGGCGGCGTGAAGGCCGAGCGCCTGGATCCCTGGGAGGGCGTCCGCTCCGACGAGGACCGGCAAAGGGCCGCCGAGGCGGCGTTTGACGATGAATACGACGGATAGAGAGTGAAGAGTTTAGAGTTAGGAGTTGAGATTGAAGTGCCTGAAGACAACCTGTGTGCGCCTCATGGCTGACTGTATCTCAACTCTAAACTCTCAACTCTAAACTCTGAATAATGCCATGTCCAACAAGCTTAATCCCAAAAACCGTGTATCCCGCTCGATCATGGCGGCGGTGCTGGCGATGCTTTTCGCCGGCAGCGCCGCCTGTGTGCTGGCTTCGTCCATGGGGCTGGCGGTCAGCGGCGCGGGGCTTTACTTCGCGGGGCTGCTGGCGGCGGGCCTGGGCATGCTGGGCGCGATGTCCGGCGGCGGCGCGGCGCTGGCGGCGGGGCTGTTCATCGCCATAGCCGCCGTGTTTGCCGGCAGCCACGCGGCGGGCCTGGGGGCCATCAAGGCGGTGTTCGCGTCCTGGTCTGGCCAGGAGGCGGAGGTGGCGCAGGTGGCCCTGGGCGGCGGCACGCTGCTGTCCATCGGCGCGTTTGTGATGGGAGCGCTGTTCTTCGCCATGCTGAACCGACGGGAATTCGTGTCCATGGCCATCATGGTGCTGCTGTCGATCCTGGTGGCCTGCCACGCCATGAGCGAGGACGCCTCCATGGCGGCCACGGCGCCGGGGCTGGTCGCGGCGGCGGCGGCCTTCGCCCTCACCGGCGGCGTGCAGCGGGACGTGTCCGCGCTGCGTGCGCTGATCCCGGCGGCGCTGGCCGTGGCGCTGGCGCTGGCGTTCCTGCCCGGAAACGGTGTCACCTGGCCGCCGCTGGAGCAGGCCGCTGAGCGGGTGCGGGCGGTGTTCGAGCAGTACTTCAACTTCACCGAGGAGCGCATCGCCTTCTCCATTGCCCAGGAGGGATACGACCACGCCGGCGAGGTGGGGGAGAGCGTCGTGTCCATGCTGGGCGGCCCCGCCGATCCCCACACCGACCCGGTGATGCGGGTGGAAACCGACGCCCAGGTGCTGCTGCGCGGCGCGATCCGCTCGGCCTACACCGGGTATTCCTGGGTGGACGCCGCGCCGAAGAACCGATACCTGTACTACGACCTGACCCACGCCTCCATCCGCGACCGGGTGTTCAACCACGGCTTCGCGGGCGACAAGGGCGCGCTGCTGACCACGGACGTGAGCGTGGAGATGCTCTCCGAGGGCACCAGCACGCTGTTCGTGCCGGGGCGGCTGGAGAAGTTCGAGATGGATCTGTCCACCGCGGTCTACTACAACACCGCCGGGGAGATGTTCCTGACCCGCGAGGTGCAGCCCGGAGACCACTATCGCCTGCGGGCGCTGCAGGTGCTGCCCGGAGACGCGCTGCGCGAGGCGGTGGTGAAGGGAGAGGACGCCAATGACGATCAATGGCAGGAGGTGGTGGGCCATCACAGCCAGCTGCCGGAGGGCATCGAGGGCGGCGTGTACGCCCTGACCATGCAGCTGACCGGCGATTTGGATAACCCCTATGACCGGGCCGCGGCCATCATGGAATACCTGCGCCGGGAGATGCGCTATACCCTGGACACCGATTACCCGCCGCAGGGCCGGGACTTCGTGTCCTATTTCCTGCTGGACAGCCGGGAGGGCTATTGCAGCTACTACGCCACGGCCATGGCGGTGATGGGCCGCATCGCGGGCCTGCCCACGCGCTACGTGGAGGGCTACCTGGCCCGGCCGGGCCAGCAGGTGCTCACCGGCGAGAACGCCCACGCCTGGGCCGAGGTATACTTCCGCGGCGTGGGCTGGGTGCCCTTCGACGCCACCGGCGGGGCCACGGGCCGCAGCGGCATGCCCGAGGGCGAGCAGTACGCCGGCGACGACGGCACGGACGGCCAGGATCCCATGACGCCCGCCGAGGGCGACTACGACGGCGGCGAGCCCACGCCCACGCCCAGCCCCGCGCCCGACGCAGGCGGCCTGGGCGACGAGCCCACGCCCTCGCCCGAGCCGGAGGACGGCGGCGCGCAGGACGAGCCGACGCCCCAGCCCGAGGACGGCGGCGAACAGGACGAGCCCCGGATGGAGGACGGCGAGCTGCCCGATGCGGAGGATGCCCAAAACAAGGACAGTCACCGCTGGCTGTGGTGGCTGCTGGGGATACTGCTGCTTGTCGCGCTGGTCGCCCTGGCGATCCGTTGGGTGCGCGGCCGGCTGAACCGGTCCAATCCCGCAAAGCTGGCCGGGAAGGCCAGGACCGCCCGCCAGGCGGGGATGATCGTGTACCGGGCGAACCTGACGCTGCTTGCCCACATGGGCCAGACGGCCGTGAACGGCGAGACCCCGGAGACCTTCGCCCAGCGGGTGTCCAGGCAGTTCAAGAACAGCGACTACGCTGACTTCGTCCGTGCCGTGACCGCGTCCAGCTACGGCAAAAAGCCCCTGTCCCGGGACGACATCGAGAACGGCCTGCGGGCCTACGTGGGCTTTCAGGGCGCCATGGGCCGCCGGGAGAAGCTGCGCTTTGCCCTGACGCGCGTCTTCCGCGGGCTGGGGGACTTTGAGCAGATCCCCTGAGGGCTCCGGCGTCAAAATCAGTTGGACCCTTGCCCGGCGGGGCCCTGCCCGAATTATTCATTTGCAATTATGAAAATGCCGGGCTATAATGTAGCTATCACGAGCCAAGAGATGAGCATAACGGGAACAGCCTGGTCGACATGATCGGGCGCAACAGTTTGAATGGGCGAGGAGGCGCTGCCATGAGGAGCGGAAGGGCAGGCAGGGTGAACGCGGTGCAGTTGACCATCATCGTTACCTGCATCCTGGCGCTGCTGCTGGGCATCGAATACTTTGTGATGGCGCGCAGCAACCGCGAGCAGGCCTATCGCACCACGAGGCTGCTGGCGGACCAGATGGAAAACGTGCTGCGCACCAACGAGCACAAGGAACAGGCGCTGGTGGATTCGCTGAAGGAAAACTACATCACCAAGGCCAAGGCCGTGTCCTACATCATCGACCACGTGCCGGGCATGGAGACGGACATCGCCGAGCAGATTCGCGTCGCCAAGCTGATGGACATCGACGAGATCCACCTGTTTGACGAAACGGGCACCATCTATGCCGGAACGGTGCCGATCTACTACGGCTATTCCTTCGATTCCGGCGAGCAGATGGCCTATTTCAAGCCGATGCTGGAGAACAAGGCCCTCTCTATGTGCCAGGACGTGACGCCCAACACCGCCGAGGCCAAGTCCATGATGTATGCCATCTGCTGGAACGACGCGGGCACGCACATGATCCAGGTGGGCATCGAGCCGCTGCGGCTGATGGAGGAGCTCCGCGCCAACGAGATTTCCGAGGTCATCAACAGCATGCCCGCCTATGACGGCGTGGAGATGATCGTGGCCGACAGGAAGAGCGGGGAGATACTGGGCTCCACCGTTTCCCGCCATATCGGGCGCCAGCTGGATTCGCTGGGCCTGCGCGCGACGGAGCAGCTGGAGAGCACCGGCAGCGCGACATTCCCCGCGATGATGGAGCAAAGGCCCGGCTATTGCACGATGCTGGCCATGGAGGATTACCTGATCGCCGTCGTGCAGGATCGGTCCACCATCGACCAGAACATCCCCGTCACGCTGCTCATGGTGCTGCTGTACCTGCTGCTGGCGGTGGGCGTGATCAGCTTCATCGTGCGGAGGATGACCCTGCAGATCCTGGACGAGCAGCGCAACGCCAACACCGATTCCCTCACCGGGCTCTTGAACCGGCGCGCCTATGGCAACGACCTGACCGCCATGGCGAAGGACCCGCGTCGGGCGGAGCTGACCTACATGACGCTGGACTTGAACGGCCTGAAGATCGCCAACGACACCCTGGGCCACGAGGCGGGCGACGAGCTGCTGATCCATGCGGCGCGGTTCATACTGGAGTGCTTCGGTGACTACGGCTCCATCTATCGCACCGGCGGCGACGAGTTCGTGGCGATGCTGTTCATCGACGACGCCCAGCTTTCCCGGGCGCAGGAGGAATTCGCCCTGCGCCAGGAGACCTGGACGCGCCGCAACGGCAGGGAGTTGAGCGTCTCCTGCGGCTGCGTGAAGGCGAAGGACCACCCGGAGCTTTCGCTGGCGGAGCTGGCCAAGCAGGCGGACGAGGAGATGTACAAGGCCAAGCGGGAATACTACCAGGCCCGTGGACACGACAGGCGGCGATGAAGGACAAAGAATCGGCGGAGGCTTGATGGCCTCCGCCGATTCTTCTTTTCCGTTTATCTGCGTCTCCGATCCCGCCCCGCCTGGGCATAGTATTCCCGCTTGGCCTGGAACATGGCCTCCTCGGCGGCGGTGGCGAGGGCGGACAGGTTCAGCTCGGACTTCACCTGGCTGCTGATGCCCGCGGAGATGTTGTAGCTCCGGGCGGCGAGCACGGCCCTGATGTGGTCCACCTGGCCGCGCACGGCATATTCCGGCGCGTCCGCCCGGAAGCAGACGAACTCGTCGCCGCCGATGCGGAAGGTGTCCTCCGCGCCGAAGCAGGCGGAGAGCTCGTGGGCCACGGTCTGCAGCATCACGTCGCCAGCCTTGTGGCCCTGGGTGTTGTTCAGCTCGTGCAGCCCGTTCACGTCTACGTAGACGCAGACCAGGTTCTCCCGGCAGGTGTCGGCATAGCCGGCCAGCCGGGTCTCGTAGTGGTTGCGGTTCTTTACGCCGGTGAGCAGGTCCGTTTCGCTCAGCATGCGGATCTTCCGGGCCTGGGCCAGCAGCCGGTATTTCGTGCGCTGCTGGAGCGTCTCCACCACGGCGGCGACCACCGCGAAGGACACCCCGTTCCACAGGTCGTCCTGGGCCACCGGTGCGGGCTTGTAGGTGAAAGCCACCGCCACCAGCGCCGTGACGGCCACCGCCGTCATCCCGATCATGCGGATGGGCCGGTCGCACAACAGCATGGGCATTGCAAACAGCAGCACGATGCTGGTCACCGCGGGCAGCGAGGGGTGGATGGCCGTGATCACCAGCGAGAACGCGTACAGCGCCGCCGTGAAGATGTAGAGCAAAACCAGCACCAGGCCGGGGCGCTTGGGCACCAGGAAGCGCGAACCGAGCCAGAGCGCCAGGTTGATCCCCAGCATCAGCAGATAGTGCGTCTGATTGAT
This sequence comes from uncultured Eubacteriales bacterium, assembly GCA_902765395.1. Taxonomy (GTDB): domain Bacteria; phylum Bacillota; class Clostridia; order Christensenellales; family Aristaeellaceae; genus UBA2862. Next base: position 105,620 of record CACWZP010000004.1, on the reverse strand, counting down.
GCTGGTCGTATCGCCCACCAGCGCGTTGGCCACCACCAGCAGCGCGAACACCAGCACAGCCACCAGCGAATAGGTGGCCAGGTTCTTTCGGTTGTCCGCCAGCGCGTCTTCCGCCAGCAGCTCGAACTCTTCTCTTTCAAGCCCTGCGTACAGCAGCTGTTTTTTGATGATATCCATGGACTCCCTCCCTGGAGGTTGGTCTCGGCGCGAGGGCACTTAAAGGCGATATACCGGAGTATTATGGCACGATCATGTGAATGCGGGATGTATTGCAGGTTACTTTTTGACGCAGATAGATGACCAAAACAATTGTATATTATCCTAATATAAGGATAGCGTATAAAGATAAAACTGTCAAGAGGAACTTGCCGGACAACACTTTTGCCGGCCGCAGAGCACTGTTAACGTTCCCATGTTGTCAAAGCGCCGTTTTCTGTGGTATAATATAAGTTAGATTAAAATGCCGTTTCATGCCGGAAGGCGGGAAGGCAATCATCCCAAACATCCCGGAGGCCAATATGTTTGATTTTCTGAAGAATATCCTCAAGCCCTCCAACGAGGGCGAGATCAAGAAGGTCCGGAAGATCGTGGACCAGATCAACGCGCTGGAGCCGGACGTGAAGAAGCTCACGGACGACCAGATGCGCGAAAAGATCGACGCGCTCAAGCAGCGGGCCCAGGCCGGCGAGGACCTGGACGCCCTGCTGCCCGAGACCTACGCGCTGGTGCGCGAGGCGGGCGTGCGCGTTTTGAACCAGCGGGCGTTCGACGTGCAGCTGATCGGCGGCGTCGTGCTCCACCAGGGCCGCATCGCGGAGATGCGCACCGGCGAGGGCAAGACCCTGACCGCCACCTTCCCGGCGGTGCTCAATGCCTTGACCGGCAGGGGCGTGCACGTGGTCACCGTGAACGACTACCTGGCCAAGTTCCAGAGCGAGTGGATGGGCAAGGTCTACCGCTTCCTGGGCCTTTCCGTGGGCCTGATCGTGCACGACCTGGATCCTGCCCAGCGGCAGGCGGCCTACAATTCCGACATCACCTACGGCACCAACAACGAGTTCGGCTTCGACTACCTGCGCGACAACATGGTCACCTACAAGGAGCGCATGGTGCAGCGGCCGCTGAACTTCGCCATCGTGGACGAGGTGGACTCCATACTCATCGACGAGGCCCGCACGCCGCTGATCATCTCCGGCCAGGGCGACAAGTCCACCGAGCTGTACGCCCGGGCCAACCAGTTCATCCTCACCGGGCTCACCGAGGCCCAGGAGGACAAGGAGGACAGGCAGGGCGGGTTGCTGGTGGACGGCGACTACCTGCGCGACGAGAAGGACAAGACGCTGTCGCTGACCGAGCGGGGCGTGAAGAAGGCCGAGCGCTTCTTCAATGTGGACAACCTCACCGACCCGGAGAACCAGGAGCTGTACCACCACATCCTGGGGGCCCTGCGCGCCCACAAGATGATGAAGCGGGACGTGGATTACGTCGTGAAGGACGGCCAGGTCATCATCGTGGACGAGTTCACCGGCCGCCTGATGGTGGGCCGCCGCTATTCCGACGGCCTGCACCAGGCCATCGAGGCCAAGGAGGGCGTGAAGGTGGAGCGGGAGAGCAAGACCCTGGCCACCATCACCTTCCAGAACTACTTCCGCATGTACAAGAAGCTGTCCGGCATGACCGGTACGGCCAAGACCGAGGAGGAGGAGTTCAACGGCATCTACAAGCTGGATGTCGTCACCATCCCCACCAACCGGCCCATGATCCGCGAGGACATGAACGACGCCGTGTTCGTGACCATGAAGGCCAAGTATGCCGCCATCATCGAGGAGGTCGTGAAGCGCCACGCCACCGGCCAGCCGGTGCTGGTCGGCACGGTTTCCGTGGAAAAGAGCGAGCTGCTCAGCGGCATGCTGGCGCGCCGGGGCGTGGAGCACGTGGTGCTGAACGCCAAGTTCCACGAGAAGGAAGCCGAGATCGTGGCCCAGGCCGGCAAGAAGGGCGCCGTGACCATCGCCACCAACATGGCCGGCCGCGGCACCGACATCCTGCTGGGCGGCAACGCTGAGTTCATGGCCCGCAAGGCCATGCGCCAGCTGGAGTACGACGAGGAGCTGATCGAAGAGGCCATCGGCTTCAACGAGCACGTGCCCCAGGAGGTGCTGGACGCCCGCAAGGTGTTCCGCGACCTGCTGGCCAAGTATGAGGTGGAGACCAAGGCCGGCCACGACGAGGTGGTGAAGCTGGGCGGATTGCACATCATCGGCACCGAGCGGCACGAGTCCCGCCGCATCGACAACCAGCTGCGCGGCCGCGCCGGCCGCCAGGGCGACCCCGGCTCCAGCCAGTTCTTCGTGTCCTTTGAGGACGACCTGCTGCGCCTGTTCGGCAGCGACCGCTTCAAGCCCATGCTGGAGCGGCTGTCCGGCGGCGAGGCCGAGGAGGCCATCGAGTTCGGCATCGTGTCCAAGCAGATCGAGAACGCCCAGAAGCGGGTGGAGAGCAAGAACTACGATATCCGCCTGCACGTGCTGCAGTACGACGACGTGATGAACCAGCAGCGCGAGATCATCTACGGCCAGCGCCGGGATGTGCTCGAGGGCGGCAACATGCACGACAAGATCATGGAGATGCGCCATACCCTCATCACCGAGGCGGTGGACCGCCACGTGGCCGACGAGGGCGACCTGGACAGCTGGGACATCGCGGGCCTCGATGAGTACCTGTCCAGGCTGTGCCTGGACAAGGGCGGCGTGCAGGCCATCATGGACGGCATGATCGACAAAACCAAGGCCCGGCTCATTTCCGGCGTGGAGGAGCGGGCCGACCGCCTCTACCAGCTGAAGGAGAAGATGTGGGCCGAAGCCAACCTGGATATGCGGGAGTTCGAGCGCGTGGCCCTGTTGGGCGCGGTGGACCGCCGCTGGATGGACCACATCGACGCCATGACCGAGCTGCGCGACGGCATCGGCCTGCGCGCCTACGGCCAGAAGAACCCCATCGTGGAGTACAAGCGCGAGGGCTACGACATGTTCGAGGAGATGGTCCACCTGATCCAGGAGGACACCCTGCGCCGGCTCTACTTCACCGTGCTGGCCAAGCCCGTGGAGCGCAAGCAGGTGGCCACCCCCACCAGCGCCAGCCACGGCAGCGAGGAGGCCAAAAAGCCCGTCGTGAAGAAGACCGACAAGAAGGTCGGCCCCAACGACCCCTGCCCCTGCGGCAGCGGCAAGAAGTACAAGAAGTGCTGCGGGGCGCAGTAGGATTCGAGAGTTGAGAGTTGAGAGTGGAGTTGTGGATCAAATCCTGCCGGATTTGTTGGATTCAATTTCAAAGACAGACTTGCCGCTCTCAACCGAATCAAAAGAAATCCGCAAGGATTTCCACCACAACTAAACTCTGAACTCTAAACTCTGATATAGGATGTGATATATATGTTGGAAATGGAAGTTTTCAAGCAGGACCTGAACGCCGTCCGGAACATGCTGGACGAGGCGGGCAAGAGCCTGCAGATCGACCACCTGCGCGAGCAGCTGATCGAATACAACGAGGACATGGGGTCCCCGGGCTTCTGGGACGACACCGAGCGCGCCCAGAAGGTGTCCGCGAAGGCCAGCAGCACCGAGGGCCGCATCAAGCACTACGAGAGCCTGTGCAGCCGCGCGGACGACATCGAGGTGCTGATGGAGCTGGCGGAGGAGGCCGACGACGAGGGGAGCGCCGAGGAGATCCGCTCCGAGTTTGACAAGCTCAAGGAGGATCTGGAGACCCTGCGGCTGCAGACCCTGCTGACCGGCGACTACGACGGCTGCAACTGCATCCTCTCGCTCCACGCCGGCGCGGGCGGCACCGAGGCCCAGGACTGGACCCAGATGCTCTACCGCATGTACACCCGCTTCTGCGAGCGAATGGGCTTTCAGGTGAAGCTGCTGGATCTGCTGGACGGCGACGAGGCGGGCATCAAGTCCGTGACGTTCGAGGTGTCCGGCGACTACGCCTACGGCTATTTGAAGAGCGAGCGCGGCGTGCACCGCCTGGTGCGCATCTCGCCCTTTGACAGCAACGCCAGGCGGCACACGAGCTTTGCGTCGCTGGATGTCAGCCCCATCATCGAGGACGACGGCGAGATCGAGATACGGCCCGAGGATCTGCGCATCGACACCTACCGCGCCTCCGGCGCCGGCGGCCAACACGTCAACCGAACCGACTCCGCCGTTCGCATCACCCACCTGCCCACCGGCATCGTGGTGCAGTGCCAGAACGAGCGAAGCCAGGTGCAGAACAAGGAGATGTGCTTCATCTGGCTGCGCGCGCGGCTGGCCGAGCTGAAGGAGCAGCAGCGCCAGGAGCAGATGGGCGAGATCAAGGGCGAATTGAAGAAGATCGAATGGGGCAGCCAGATCCGCTCCTATGTGTTCCAGCCCTATACCATGGTGAAGGACCACCGCACCGGCTACGAGGCGGGCGACGTGAACGCCGTGATGGACGGCAAGCTGGAGGGGTTTGTGACCAGCTATCTGCAGAAGCTGTGAGGAGAGGAAGTAGGCAGTAGGGATTAGGGAATAGGGAATAGGGAATAGGGAATAGGGATTAGGAATAGCGGTTGCCGCCCCCAAGCCTTCCCCTCTGGGGAAGGTGCCCTCGAAGAGGGCGGAAGAGGTCCCCATGCCTGCCACCTTGCGCCTTTGTTGCGATGAACGCGAAAAGCCATCGGGAGAGGACCTCTTCCGACCTCGCTCCGCTCGGTCACCTTCCCCAACGGGGGAAGGCTTTGGGTATTCCTGTGCCAAGGCGACAAGTCGGGATTTGGGGAGGCTGCGATGAAGAATTATACACAGGTATATGTAAAAAACAGCTTTGAAGCGGCAGAAACATACTGCAAAGCCTTTGGAGCAGAAATAACCCGTGCGTTTATAAACAAAGATAATACGGCTTATGAGCACTGTGAGCTGTCTGTAAACGGGGAAGGCTTTTTGGCACTGGCAGAAGCGAAGAATCCCTGTGATATAGAAGTGGTACATAAATACAAGTGGGAAACGATGACCTTTAACGTTTTTGAAATGGGAACAGAAGAAGCCGTCTACAATGCCTTTCAGGTTTTGAGCGATGGGGGTGTCATCATCGAACCAATCGGAGAGCTTCCATGGAGTAAATGCTGCGCCACCATTATTGATAAATACGGCGTGTGCTGGTGGATATCAATTTGACCAAATCCCGGTTTAACGCGCTGCTTCAAAGCGACAGGAGACCATCCATGACCAACTCCAAGCGAACCACCCTCGGCGTGATCGGCCTTGCATTGGGCCTGGTCGCGCTGATGCTGATATTGATACTCACCGCCCTGCACGCCGTGGGCACGGACGCGGAACTGTACTACCGCCTGCAGCAGGAGGCCTGGCTGACCATGGACGCCGCCAGCGCCGCGGGCATATCCGACGACGACCTGCGGATGCTGGACAGCCGCCTGGCCGCTTATCTGGCCGGGGACAAGGCCGCGCTGAATGAGGGCGACGGGGTCGTCGAAATCCCGGTCCGGGGCGCGGTGCAGCCCGCCTTCAATGAAAAGGAAATGACCCACATGGCGGACTGCTTCAGGTTGTTTGCGCTGCTCAGGAAGGTGCGCAGCCGGCTGATCCCCTGGGCGGTGCTGCTGATCGTGGGCGGGGCGTACCTGCTGCAAAACCAGCGCAAGGCCCGGCTGGCGGCGTGGCTGTCGCCGCTGGTGCTGCTGATCCCGCTGGGGGCGTTCGGCATATGGGCGGCCATCGACTTTGGCGGCGCGTTCACCTTCTTCCACCGGGTGCTGTTCAGCAACGACCTGTGGCTGCTGAACCCGGCCACAGACCTGCTGATTCGCATATGCCCGGAAAGCATGTTCATGGGCATGGGGCTGCGCATCGGGCTGTGGGGGCTCGCGGCGCTGGTCGCCGTGCCGGCGCTGGCCACGCTCATCACCTTCATCTGGCCGAAAAACAAACAAGACGAGGCAAACAAATGGAACGACAATCGAGCTACGCGGCGCGCGTCCGCGCAAAGGCCCAAGACCTTCGACTTCGGGGAGAAGCGCTGATCCTGTCGGTGGAGTCCAGCTGTGACGAGACGGCCATCGCCGTGGTGCGCAATGGCCGCGAGCAGCTGGCCAACGCCATCGCCAGCCAGATCGACACCCACGCGCTGTATGGCGGCGTGGTGCCGGAGATCGCCAGCCGCATGCACGTGGAGGCCATCGACCCGCTGCTGGACGCGGCGCTGGCCGAGGCGCACATCACCATGGACGCCATCGACGCCGTGGCCGTCACCTACGGCCCGGGGCTCGTCGGGGCGCTGCTCACCGGCGTCAGCTGGGCCAAGGCCCTGGCGTATGGGCGCGACCTGCCGCTGATCCCGGTGAACCACATCGAGGGCCACGTCTCCGCCAACTACATTGCCCATCCGGACCTGGAGCCGCCGTTCGTGTGCCTGGTGGCTTCCGGCGGGCACAGCCACATCCTGAACGTGACCCGCTACGGCGAGTATGAGCTGATCGGCCAGACCACCGACGACGCGGCGGGGGAGGCCTTCGACAAGGTGGCCCGGGTGCTGGACATCCCCTATCCGGGCGGGCCGCTGCTGGACAAACTGGCGGACGGTGGCGACGATCACGCCTACAAATTCCCGCACCCCCACACCCAGGGGAAGTACGACTTTTCCTTCTCCGGCCTCAAGACCGCCGTCATCAACCAGGCGCACCACCTGCGCCAGCAGGGCATCGAGATCGACGCCGCCAACTTCGCCGCCTCATTCAGAAGGAGCGTGGTGGACCTGCTGGTGGACAAGACACTGGCTGCCGCGAAGGACACCGGGGCGAAGCGCATCGCCGTGGCCGGCGGCGTGGCGGCGAATTCGCTGCTTCGAAGCGAGCTGCAAAGGCGGGGCGAAAAGGCAGGGCTGCGGGTCTATATCCCGCCGAAGAACCTCTGCACCGACAACGCCGTGATGATCGGCTCCGCCGCCTTCTATCGGCTGATGGCCGGGGAGGTGGCCGACCTGGATCTGAACGCCGTGCCGGCGCTGAGAATGATAGACCCGGCGGGGTCGGGGGCCTGACGCTGCCGCCCTTCTGCTCAAAATTGGTTTTGCAAGACGAAAAACGTGAAACGGGGACGGTTTCTTTGACACGCAATGAAAAATGAGAAAAAGAACCGTCCCCGTTTCTCATCTCACAATGGAAAATGAGAAAAGGAACCGTCCCCATTTCTCATTTTGTGGAGGCATTATGTTTCGGGGCATTCCGGGCAGCGAGCGCTGGCGGTCGGTGGAGCCGGTGAACAAGGGCTGGTCCAGCGATAAGAAGTTCCGCGTCGAGACCGGCACCGGAGAGCGGCTGCTGCTGCGGCTCTCCGACGCGGCGCAATACGGGGCCAAGCGGAGGGAGTACGCGATCATCGCGAAGTACGCGGCCCTCGGCTTTGACATGTCCAGGCCCGTGGACTTCGGCACATGCGAAGCGGGCGTGTATATGCTGCTCAGCTGGGTGGAGGGGCGCGACCTGGAGGCCGTGCTGCCGGAGCTTCCCGAAGCGGAGCAGTATCGCTTGGGCCGGGCGGCGGGGGAGATCCTGCGCAAAATCCACGGCCTGCCGGTGGACGAGGCCGACCGCCCCGCGGCCACCAAGCGGGAGCGGAAGCTCATGCAGCTGGACAGATACGAGGCCTCGGGCGTGCGGGTGAGCGGCGACGGGCCGGCGATCCGCTTCGTGCGGGAGCACATCGACCGCATCTGGCAAGAGCCGCCGGTGTACCAGCACGGCGACTTCCACCCCGGCAACCTCATTTACCGTGCGGACGGCGCCCTCGGCGTGATCGACTTCAACCGCTGGGAGGTGGGCGACCCCTGGGAGGAGTTCTACAAGCTGCAGAGTTTCGGCCGGGAAATCAGCGTGCCCTACTGCGTCGGCCAGATCGACGCCTACTTTGGCGACGCCGTGACGGAGGATTTCTGGGATACCCTGGCGGTCTACGTGGCCCACGCCTCGCTGTTCTCCATCGCCTGGGCGGAGCCCTTCGGAGCGGCGGACGTCGCGGGCATGACCCGCCGCTGCCGGTTGGCGATGGAGGATTACGAGGGCTTTGAGCGAAGTATGCCGAAGTGGTACGAGGCGTGGAAGGACGCTTGAAGACGCAAAAAAGAGGCTCTTTCGAGCCTCTTTTCCATATGCCTCAGTGCAGCCTCTCGGGATAGTACTTCACGTTGGCCTTTTCCAGCAGGTCCTTGCGCTGCTGGTCGTAGTACTCGGCCTGCTTTTGCTTCAGCGCGTCGGCGGCCACGGCGTCGCGGACCTCCTCCAGCGGCACTTCGCCGGGGGTCAGGTCGGCCACATACTCCACCAGGTGCAAGCCGTATTCGCTGCGCAGGGGTGCGGAAACCTGGCCGGGCTGCTCCAGCACCATGCTGCCCTCCACGAACTCCACGGAGTTGACGTAGCTGGCGTCGGTGATGTAGAAGCCCTCGGAGCGCAGCGGCTCGTCCTTCAGCGCCTCGCTGGTGCCGTATTCGTCCATCAGGTCGGCAAAGGCCGCGCCGTCCGCCAGCTTCTGCTGCACCTCTTCGGCCTTCTTTTCCAGCGGCGCAAACAGCGCGTCCAGCTCGGCCCTGGCCTCGGCCAGCGCCTGCTCGTCCCCATCGATCAGGTCCAGGCGGCCCATCAGCTCGGCGGCCCGGTCGGCGTCCGCGTCGCTGTCGAAGGCGATCAGGATGTCCCGCACGGCGCGATAGTCCGCGGGGCGGTATACGATGGCGGCGCCCGCCAGGTGGGCGTATTCGAAGTTCTCCGGCGTGGCGTCGAAGTCCGCCTTCTGCTCGGCGAGCAGCGCGTCGTAGCGGGCCTGGATCTCCTCGTCGGTCACGGTCACGTCCTTGACGGTGTGGTCGTAGAACTTCTGGCTCCACCAGTTCTGCTTCAGCTGTTCGGTGATGGACTCCAGCGTGATGCCGTTTTCGGTCAGCTGCTGCACGGCGGCGTCCCGGTCGCCCTCGCCCGTGAAGGCCAGGTAGTCGTTGATCTGCCGCTCGTAGTTTGCGGCGGCCTGGGCGTTGATCTGCTCCAAGTCCGCGTCCGACAGCTCCGTCAGGCCCAGCTCCTTGGCCTGGGCGGCGATGATCTTGTCGCCCGCCAGCTGCTCCATTACGGCGTTCAGCGTGCTCTCGGCCACCTCGTCGGCGCTGTGGCCGGCGAAGATGGCGGTGGTCAGCTGGTCGTTGTAGGCGGGGATGACCTCGTCGCTCATCAGCTGTCCGCCGTCGAATTCCGCCACCACCACGCTCTCGCCGTCCTCGGGCAGCGTGCCGTCCAGCAGCGATTCGTCGCTCCACACATCCTCGTCCAGATCGTCGTCCCAGGTGTCGCCGTCCAACTCGGCCAGGGCGTTCTCCTCCAGGTTGCTGTCATACAGCCACTGGTCGGGGTCCACGTCCTCGTCCACCGGATAGCCGATCAGCGTCAGCGTGTTCTCCAGCTCCGTCACCCGGTCCTTGGTGGCCTGCAGCTCGTGCAGGTAGGGGTTGGTGCGCTTGGCCACCGCGTAGCCCGCCAGGCCGCCCATCAGCAGCGCGATGATGATCAGCACGATGGCCAGCATCAGCGACACGCCGTTTTGCCTGCGGCGCCTGCGGGGATTCGCGCGATTCGCGCTCGGTTTATTGCTTGCCATGGGGTTGTCCTCCCACCAATGATAGATTTACAGAATAATTATACCATGCTTTTATGCTCAATCCTACGCAATCCATGGTTTTCTCATAAAAAAGGCGAACGGGTGTCACAGTTGGCGGGGACGAGAAAGCGGGCCGCCTCAGAGAGGCGGCCCGCTTCGCTGAAAAGCCGATGATCAGCCCACTGCCACAGTGAAGCCCAGCTCCACGCGCCGGGAAGCAGCCTTGTTCTCGCTTCCGTCGGCGTTGAAGATGCGCTCGTCATAGGAATGACCTTCGGCCACCAGATGGCTGGACAGCCAGGCCACGTCGTTGACGCCGCACTCGTCGCTGAGGCAGAAGTCCCTGACGGCGTCGGCACGCTTCTGGGACAGGGTCACGTTGTAATCGTAGCTGCCGTCGGAATCCGTGTGGCCGATGACCGTCACATTGGAGATGAAGTCGCGGTACTTCTCCTGGCTCAGCACGGCGCAGTACACGCGGAACACGCCGCTGAGGATCTGCTTGCCGGCGTCGGTGACCTGATACTCGTTGGTGTCGTACAGCAGCGTGGCGTCGATGGGGATCCGGCCGCTGGCAGAGTCGATTCTGCAGTTGATGCCGGCGGATTTGAACGCCGCGTCCAGGTCCGCGATCAGCTCGTACTGCTTTTCCACCAGGGAGGCGACCTCGATCTCGGACAGGCCGTTCAGCCGGGCGCGCTGGTCGTCGCCCATGTAGGAGACCATGCTGAGATAGAGGGGCTCCAGCTCCGCCGGAGCGATGTCGGAGATGTCCGGCACATCGTACCCGGCCAGCTCGACCTTGATCTCCTCCAGAGGCTTGACGTCCAGGCTCTGGATCTCCTGGGCCTCGTAGCTGCCCAGGTCGATGTTCAGCGCGCGGATGGGCTCTACGTCGATGCTCGTGAGCTCCTGTGGCTCGTAGCTGTCCAGCTTGATGGTGATGTCCTCCAGGGGCGTGACGTCGATGGCCTCGATGTCGTGGGCCTCGTAGCCGCCGAGGTCGATGGTGATGTCCTCCAGGGGCGCGACGTCGATGGCCTCGATGTCGTGGGCCTCGTAGCTGTCGAGGTTGATGGTAATGTCCTCCAGGGGCTCGATGTCGATGCCGCTGATCTCTCCAGGCTTGTATTCCCCGAGGCTGCTGGTGATTTCAGCCAGCGCCGGGATGGCGAGGGCCGTGCAGAGCGCCGCGGCCAGCAGTAGGGCAAGCGTCTTTTTCATGTCAATACCTCCCATTCACTGTTATGGGTATTATATCACAATGTTAATGCCAAGACAATACGGCATTTGCGGCCTTTCGCGGGCATAAGCTGTCGTGTGGGGGAGGTGGCGGCAATGAACATGGCGCGGGTACGGGTGCGCAGGGAGCGGCCCTCGGCGCTGGCCTGGTCGGTGGCGCTGTGCGTGACGATGCTGGTGGTGTACGTGCTGACGCTGAACGCGTCGAAGCCGGACGTGGTGGAAAGCATGGCCGCCGCGCCGCGGGTGACGAGGGAGATCGAATTCGATGCGCTGACGGGCTGGTGCGTCAGCATGGCGTCGTGTGCCAGCGACCAGGAGGCGCGGCTGGCGGCCTCGGCCTACGGCAGCCGGGGTGCGGGGGCGTATGTGGCGAACCTGGACGGGGCCTGGCGGGTGCTGGGTGCGGTGTACGAGTCGGAGAAGGATGCCCAGCGCATCGCCCGGCGGCTGTCCTCGGAGGAGGGCCTGGACGCGGAGGCGATCAGGCTGGAGGCGCCCTCCGTGAAGCTGCGCATCACCGCGCCTCAGGCGCAGATCGACGCCATCGCCGCGGCGGACGCGCTGCTGCGGGAGCAGACCCGGCAGCTGGGGCAGGTGGCCCTGCAGCTGGACCGGGGCGAGATCCGGTCCGACGGTGCGCGAACGCTGTGCGGCCTGGCGGCCCAGGACGCCGCCGGGGCCAGTCGGACGCTCTCCGCCATCCCCGGCGCGGCGGACAACGCCCTGTGCGCGGGGCTGATCGGGCGGCTGGACGCGCTGTCCGAAATGCAAAGCGCCCTTGCTGCCGGCACGGGCGAAAAGGGCGCGGTATTCTCCGGGATGATTCGATGCGCACAGATCGAAAACTTCCTGGGGCAGTGGGAGATGCAGGGAGGGTTGAAATGAAACTGAAGACTGAAAAATGAATAATGAATAATTTTGGTTGAAATCCTTGCGGATTTCATTGATTAAATGAGGTGAAAATGGGTTTGTTGATCAATCAAATCCCGCAGGGATTTGTACCTCAATTATTCATTATTCAATCTTCAATATTCATTATTCATTTTATTCCTATTTCCTCCCCGCCCGCTCGATTAGCACGTCGTTCCACACGTCCTTCAGGAACAGGAACAGCGGCATCAGGGCGGTGAAGGTGTCCGCGAGGGCGTCGGGCAGGTCGGGGGTGTACATCACGCCGCCGTAGCCCTGCTCGTAGCCCACGGACAGGTGCTTGCGGTTGTACCAGGGGTTCAGCCGCTCGCCCCTGTCGGCCTTGGGCCGCTTATACACCGGGCCGTAGAGGGTGAAGGGGCCGCGGGCCTCGATGCCCTTGACGATCTTTTCAAAGCGCCTGGGCTCCCGGTCGATGCGCTGGCGCCAGTGCTCGCCCACGTCGGCGGAGTCCTCCCAGTTGCCGCAGCCGCAGCTCCAGCCCGTGCCGCCCAGCTCGAACCAGAACATGGGTCCCATGGCGCGTCGCTCGCCCGACTGGATGGAGAACCACAGGTGGTCCTTGTAGGGGCCGCGGCCGAACAGCCGGCGGGCGTCCCGGTAGATGCGGGCGATGTGCAGCTGGAATTCCTGGTCGGGGAAGGCGGCCTGCATCTTCTCCAGCGTCTCGAAGGCCAGCGCGCGGAAGGGCGTGTTCAGCGCGTCCTCGTATTCCTGCTTGTGGGCCATAAACCAGGTGCGGTCGTTGTTCATGGCGAGGCTCCAGAGGAAGTCGCCGGTGGCCTGGGAAAAACCTTGGAACATAGTCGTATTCACCTCATTGATCGTGCGCGGCGGGGGGAGCTTGCCTTCCCGACGCGATGAAAGACGAACAACCCGTCCGGATACCCGGACGGGCTTTCAACGATTCAGGCATGCTGCGATTACTTCGCGGCTTCTACCTTGATGATCTCCTGGCCGTCATAATAACCGCAGAACTTGCACACGCGGTGGCTCAGCTTCATCTTGGCGCAGCGGGGGCACTTCACGATGCCCGGCACAGACAGCTTCCAATGAGCGCTGCGGCGAGAATTCCTTCTAGCCTTGGAGACTTTTCCCTTGGGAGTGGCCATTGTTACACCTCCTCGTTGTTTAGCACATAATCTTTCAATGCCGAAAAGGGGCCGGTGACAACGTTGCCCTCCTGGCATGTGCAGGTTTCTTTGTTCAAGTTGATGCCGCAGACGGGGCAGAGGCCCTTGCAGTCCGGCTGGCAGAAGAATTGCAGCGGCAATTCCAGCAGCAGCGCGTCCTTCACGGCGTCCTCCAACTCCAGACTGTGGCCCTCGAAGGCGTACAGATCCGGGTCATCCGGGTCCAGCTCCTTGGCGTACAGGGCGTCAAGCTCGGCCTTCAGAGGCACTTGAACGGGTTCCAGGCATCGGGAACAGCGGGAAACCGCCGTGGCACTGACATTCGCCCGCAGGCTGATGCGATGGTCGCCGGTGCAGAAGAATTCGCCATCGACGCCGATCCCCTCGAAGCGGACCGGGTCGCTCAGGACCTCCATTTCCCCAAGCTCAACGCTCGCCTGAAACGGATACACCTGGCCGGGATTCTTCAATGCCTTGCCGACATCCAGTGCCAACCCAATACCCCCTAACCTTTGCTATTATAATCGTTTGCGTGTCGATTGGCAAGTTATTTTTTGGAGAATGAGGAATGAGGAATGAGAAATGGGGAATGGCGGTGCAAATCCCTGCCGGGATTTGATTGAATCAAGAGAAATCCGAAGGATTTCTACCACAATTCCTCATTCCAAATTCCTCATTCCTAATTACTTGCTTGCCAGCTCCAGCGTGTCGCGGGCGATGGCCAGCTCCTCGTTGGTGGGGATGACCCAGACCTGCACCTTGCTGTCGTCGGCGGAGATCTTCGCCTCTTCGCCGCGCACCTTGTTGCGCTCGGGATCCAGCTTGATGCCCAGGAACTCCAGGCCCTCCAGCGCGCGGGCGCGGCCGGCGGCGTCGTTCTCGCCGATGCCGGCGGTGAAGATGATGGCGTCCACGCCGCCCATGGCCGCGGCGAAGGAGCCGATGTACTTGCGCAGCACATAGCCCCACATCTCGATGGCCAGGATGGCGTTGGGCTCGCCGGCCTCATAGCGGGCGGTGACGTTGCGCATGTCGGAATCGCCGGCCAGGCCCAGCAGGCCGCTCTTCTTGTTCATCATGTTCAGCACTTCGGTGGGGGTCATGTTCTTGCGGTTGCAGATGAACTCCACCACGGCGGGGTCCAGGGTGCCGCAGCGGGTGCCCATCACCAGGCCGTCCAGAGGCGTGATGCCCATGGTGGTGTCCACGCACTTGCCGTCCACGCAGGCGGACAGGGAAGAGCCGTTGCCCAGGTGGCAGATGATGATCCTGTTGCCCTTGGGCAGGTTCAGCAGCTCCTGGGCGCGGGCCGCGATATAGCGGTGGGAAGTGCCGTGGAAGCCGTACTTGCGGATGTGCAGGTCGGTGTAATACTCATTGGGGATGGCGTAGCGGAACGCCTTGGGGGGCATGGTCTGGTGGAAGGCGGTGTCGAACACGGCCACCTGGGGCACGTCCGGCAGCACTTCCTGGCAGGCGCGGATGCCCATCAGGTTGGCGGGGTTGTGCAGGGGGCCCAGGGGGATGTTCTCCTCGATGGCCTCGATGCAGGCGTCGTCGATCAGGCAGGAAGCGGTGAACTTCTCGCCGCCGTGCAGCACGCGGTGGCCCACCGCGCCGATCTCCTTCAGGTCGGAAATCACGGCGGTGCCGGTCAGGTGCGCCTTGCCGTCGTTGGCGTCATACTCGCTGGCGGTGCGATCCACGCCCACCAGCACGTCCAGCACGATCTCCATGGCCTGGGCGTGGGTGGCGCACTTCTTCAGCTGCTTCTGCTTGATCTTCTGGCCGTCCCACTCATAGGTCAGGTCGGTGGTGGGGTCCACGGTGCCGATGCGCTCCACCAGGCCCTTGGCGATCACGGACTCGTTGTCCATGTCGATCAGCTGGAACTTCAGGGACGAGGAACCGGCGTTGATGACGAGAATCTTCATAATGCATTTCTCCTTATGTTTTCGTGGGGGAACAGGGCGGGCGGCGCAACGCCGCCCCTACAGTCATCCACTGACTTGACGGGGCACCTGGGGTGTCAACGCCCCGGCATTCAATCGGTCCCGGCGACATGTGCGGCGGGGCCGAATGTATTTTTCCCTGGAAAAATCACACCTTGCGGATTTTGCGGCCGGAGGCCCGTGGCCTCAAGCAAAATCCGTCAGGGGTGGCATTGGCGGGGGAAGGAGTTCCCCCGCCAGAGGGCGTCAGGCCTGTGCCTGGCACGCGGTGATGGCCACGGTGGCCACGATGTCCTCGGCGGAGCAGCCGCGGCTCAGGTCATTGCAGGGCTTGGCGATGCCCTGGAGGATGGGGCCGTAGGCCTCGGCGTGGGCCAGGCGCTGCACCAGCTTGTAGCCGATGTTGCCGGCGCCCAGGTCCGGGAACACCAACACGTTGGCGTGGCCGGCCACCTTGCTGCCGGGCGCCTTCAGCTGGCCGACCTTCTCAACCAGCGCGGCGTCCAGCTGCAGCTCGCCGTCCAGCTCCAGCTCGGGGGCCATCTCATGGGCGATGCGGGTGGCTTCCTGCACCTTGGTCACGTCGTCATGCTTGGCGCTGCCCTTGGTGGAGAAGCTCAGCATGGCCACGCGGGGCTCCATGCCTGCCAGGCTGCGGGCGGAATCCGCGGCGCCCAGGGCGATGTTCGCCAGCTGCTCGGCATCGGGATCGGGGATGACGCCGCAGTCGGAGAAGATCATCACGCCGTCGTCGCCGAAGCTCTTGTCCGGCAGCTCCATCAGGAAGCAGGAGGACACGGTCTTCATGCCGGGCTTGGACTTGATGACCTGCAGCGCGGGGCGCAGCATGTCGCCGGTGGAGTGGATCGCGCCGGAGACCAGGCCGTCGGCGTCGCCCAGCTTCACCATCATGATGCCGTAGTACATCGGGTCGGCCACCTTCGCGGCGGCCTCTTCCTCGGTCATGCCCTTGGCCTTGCGCAGGTCGTACAGCGTGGCGGCGTACAGCGCGCACTTGTCGCTGTTGGCGGGATCGATGATCTCGATGTCCGTCAGGTCCGCGCCGTCGGCCACTTCCTTCACCTTCGCCGGATTGCCCAGCAGGGTCAGCTTCGCCAGGCCCTGGTCGCGGATCATCACCGCAGCCTGCACGTTGCGGACTTCCTCGCCCTCGGGCAGCACGATGTGCTTCAGGTCAGACTTTGCCTTTGCCTTGATCTTATCGATGATTGCCATGGTTATTCCTCCATTTATCGTCCCGCCTCAAGACGGGATATATATTCCATCCCTACTATTATACGATAAATAAGTGGGTTTGAAAAGGCCTGTGTGTTAAGGTTTGGAAACACATGGCATGAAATCACGCCAAGTCCGTCCATTGACACGGCGTGCCGGATCTATTATGATACCCATACGGGAGGGATTTGTCATGATTATCCGCAAGATTCGCAAAGACGAACTGAAGCGCTGCGCCCAGCTGTCGGCGCTGGCCTTTGAATACCCGCTGGAGGGCGCCGAAAAGCCGCCGGAGGCATTCGCCCGGGAGCTGATCGAGCGCCCCGGCGACGCCAGCGACGTGCACTGGGACAGCCGTTGGGCGGCGTTCGAGGACGACGACAGCACCATGATGGCCACCTTCTGCGTCATCCCCTGGCGGGCCAATTTCGACGGGCGCGAGGTGGTCATGGGCGGCATCGGCGGCGTGGCCTCGCTTCCGCAGTACCGCCGGGGCGGGGCCATCCGACGCTGCTTCGAGGCGGCCCTGCCGGACATGTACGAGCGGGGCATGACCCTTTCGTACCTCTATCCCTTCTCAAACGCCTTCTATCGCAAGTTCGGCTACGAGATCGCCTGCGACGAGGCCCGCTGGCGGGTGAAGCTGGCGGGGCTTCCCGGCCTGGACGCCCCGGGACACTGGGAGATGAGCGAGCCGGATCACGACCTGAAGGCGGACATCCGCGCCATCGACATGGCGCGCGCCTGCCGCTACAACTGCTCCATCTTCGGCGGCGACACGGAATACCTGTGGACGGCGGCGGATCCCTTCGTCAAGCGGGAGTATGCCCACGTGTACTACGATGCCGAGGGCCGGCCCGGCGCCTATGCCGTCATCCGGGCCACGCCCGGGCAGGAGCTGGTCTGCCGGCGCTGCTGTTTCAATGACCGCGCGGGGTTGGAGGGCCTGCTGGCGCTGCTGAAGCGCTATGCCGCCGATCACAGCCACGCGGTGATCTCCATGCCCGTGGACGTGGATCCCCGGGCGATCTTCCCGGAGTTCAGCTTCGGCACCGTGGAGCGGACGATCGTGCAGCGGGGCATGGTGCGGGTGGTGAACGTGGAGAGGGCGCTCTCCCTGGCGAGGATGAAGGGGGAGGGGGCGCTGCGCGTGGCCGTCACGGACGAGCAGATCCCCGAGAACTGCGGCACGTTTGAGGTGCGCTTCGCGCCTGGAATGGAAAACGCCGTCCGCCGCACGGACGATAAGGCCGATGCGGAGCTGACCATCCAGGATTTCAGCCGCCTGCTCGCGGGCTGCTGTGAATTCGACCCCCAGTGGCTGCCGGGGGTAAAGCTCAATGGGGACATTGAACTGGCGCGGCAGGTGTTCTATCCGAAGCCGAATTTCGTGAACGAGAGGTTTTAGGGCGCCCCACCATCTCGCCTGCGGCGAGCTGCCTCTCCGGGCCCGTTCTCACGGAAAACAGTCCATTGGACTGTTTTCCGTGCGTTCAAACCCATTGAGATGGGGAGGCAAGGCGGGCGGCACAACGCCGCCCCTACACAGTCTATACATATCCCGACCCTCGCTGATCTCCCATCGCTGGGCGGCATGGTTCTCAGAACTTATACGCCCCGCGCCTGCCCGGACAGCCAGGCACGGGTTTCGGGCCCGCACAGCCAATGTGCAGGGCCCTCAGCCTCGCTCCGCTCGGCGCTATGGAACAAGCGAGCGGGCGCGCGTGGTGCGCCGCCGCGCAGTTTGTTTGTTTACAGCAGTCACGCCTGCAATTATTGCAGGCGCGACCAGCCCGCGCGGATTCTACGAATCCCAGCGCGGCGCTGCCGGCGGCCCGCTTGCGCGGACGCCGGTGCGTCTGAAACCATGCCGCCGAAAAAAACCGTTCCCCGGTTCCCCTTTGGAAGTGGTTTCCGAGAGGAGACCCGAAGAACGGTTCTTTTTGGCGGCCTGCGCTCGCTGTTCAGTGAAAGTGAAGCATCGCGTTCGGCACCACGCGCCGAGCCGCTCGCTTCAATTCACGACTCGGCAGGCCGCCCCGTGATTGGGAGCATCGAGGAATGGGACAGTCCTGGATGGGGGTGCCCCACCGTCTCGCCTGCGGCGAGCCACCTCTCCGGGGCCTAACCGGCCCGTTCTCACTGAAAACAGTCCACTGGACTGTTTTCCGGGCGTTCAAACCCACTGCGGTGGGGAGGCGGGAATACTTTTCTGATGCCAAAAGAGGGGACGCCCTATGGCGTCCCCTTCCTGTTTGTCAAACCGCTTTACAGCCTGCACTCCAGCTTCGCCAGCGCGTCGGTGACGTAGTTGACGACGAAGTCCTCGGCCTCGGCCTGGGGCACGATCTCCTTCATGCTCTTGTCGCGGGCGGCGATCTCGATGGTGCCGTTCTTCAGGCCCTTGGGGCTGATGACCACGCGCAGCGGCACGCCAAACAGGTCCGCGTCGGAGAACATCACGCCGGCGGAGACGGAGCGGTCGTCCCACAGCACCTCGATGCCCCGGGCGGTCAGGTCGTCGTACAGCTTTTGGCTGGCCTCGGCCACTTCGGGCTGGTCGGCGCGCAGGGAGCAGATCTGCACGTGCCAGGGGGCGATGCTCATGGGCCAGATGGGGCCGTAGTCGTCCCGGTGCGCCTCGCACACGCTGGCGGCCAGGCGTCCCACGCCGATGCCGTAGCAGCCCATGATGGGGTTCTTCAGGCTGCCGTCCTGGTCCACATAGGTCATGCCCATGCTCTCGGTGTACTTGGTGCCCAGCTGGAAGATGTTGCCCACCTCGATGCCGCGGGAGGTGTAGATGTGGGGCTTGCCGCACACGGGGCAGATGCCGCCGTCGAAGGCCTTGGCCACATCCACGTATTCCACGTCGCCGATGTCCCGGGCGATGTTGAAGCCGGTATAGTGCATGTCGTCCTCGCAGGCGCCGGTGGCGAACCACTCGATGCCCTTCAGGGAGGCGTCGTAGACCACGGTCACGCCCTCGGGCAGGCCGATGGGGCCGGTGAAGCCGGCGTGGATGCCGGAATCCTCGGTGACGACGGCGGGGTGCACCTCGGCCTTGAGGAAGTTGCGCAGCTTGGTCTCGTTCACGTCCAGGTCGCCGCGGATGAACACGATCACGAAGGAATCGTCCGCGTTGCGCTGGTACATCACGGCCTTGCAGGTCTGCTGCGGCTTGATCTTCAGGAACGCGCACAGATCCTCGATGGTCTTGCAGTTCGGGGTGGCCACCTTCTCAAGGGGTGCGATCTGGCCGGGCTCGTTGGTCAGCAGGCAGGGGGCCGCCTCCATGTTGGCGCGGTAGTCGCAGTCGCGGCACAGCACGATGGTGTCCTCGCCCACGTCGGTCAGCAGCATGTATTCGTGGCTCACCTTGCCGCCCATCATGCCGGAATCCGATGCCACGGCCACCACCTCCGGCACGCCGCAGCGGGCGTAGACGCGGTTGTAGGCCTCGTAGGCCCGGGCGTAGTACTTCTCCAGGTCCTCCTGGGAGGTGTGGAAGGAGTAGGCGTCCTTCATGGTGAACTCGCGCACGCGGATCAGGCCGCCGCGGCAGCGGGGCTCGTCGCGGAACTTGGTCTGGATCTGGTAGATCATGAAGGGATACTGGGTGTAGCTGTCGGCCACGTCGGTCATCAGATGGACGGAGGCCTCCTCGTGGGTCATGCCCAGCACCATGTCCGCGCCAGAGCGGTCCTTGAACCGCAGCAGCTCGCTGCCGATGCTGTCATATCGGCCGGACTTGCGCCACAGGTCCGCCGGCATGGTCACCGGGAACAGCACCTCCTGGCCGTCGATGCGGTTCATCTCCTCGCGGATGATGTTTTCGATCTTGGAAGTGATGCGCTTGGTGATGGGGAACAGCGTGAAGATGCCGTTGCCCACGGGCTTGATGTAGCCGCCGCGCATCATCAGCGCCTGGGACGCGATGACGCAGTCCGCCGGGGTCTCCTTGAAGCGCTTGGAAACGAGATTCTTGACCTTCATAATCGTGCCTCCCTGTTGTACAAAGCAAAGCCCCGCCCGTTCGGGGCGGGGCATTCACCCTCATCATATGAAAACATTATACCACAGGCGGGGAATTATTCAAGTGAAGTTTTGAAGAAGCGGGAACATGGCGCTCGGCGCTTGTGCGGGCGGGCGTTTTTTGATACAATACAGATATCGATGTTAATACTATACTCAATCAGGATTGTCCATGCCCTATTTGAGTTTAGTATTAGGGAGGGAAAGGGATGAACCGATTGCTGGACCTGTACTGGACGTTCGTGAAGATCGGCTGCGTGACCTTCGGCGGCGGATACGCCATGCTGCCGATCCTGGAGCGGGAGCTGGCGGACAAGCGCCACTGGACGACGCTGGACGAATTGCGGGACTACTTCTCCATCGGCCAGTGCACGCCCGGGGTCATTGCGATGAACGTGTCCACCTTCATCGGCCAGAAGCGCGGGGGCGTGGCCGGGGCGCTGGCGGCCACCACCGGGTTTTTGACCGCGCCCATCGTCATCATCATGGTCATCGCCGCCTTCCTGACCAACTTTGCCGACCTGGCCGTGGTGCAGCACGCCTTCGCGGGCATCCGCGTGTGCGTGTGCGTGCTGATCGTGCAGGCGGTGCTCCGGCTGTGGAAGGGCAGCGTGGTGGACGCCTTTACGCTGATACTGTACTTGCTGGTGTTCGTCCTGAACGCCTTTGGCAGTTTCCTGCCGGTGAAGCTGCCCGCGGCGGTGCTGGTGCTGCTGTCCGGCGCGGCGGGCCTGGCCATCTCCCTGAGGCGGGCCGCCCGCTCCGGGAAAGGGGGCGAGGCGAAGTGATCCTGCTGAGACTGGTCTATGAGTTCGCCAAGACGGGCCTGTTCTCCGTGGGCGGAGGGCTGGCGACGCTGCCGTTCCTGTACGAGATGTCCGACAAGACCGGCTGGTTCTCCCACGCGGACATCGCCGACATGATCGCCGTGTCGGAGTCCACGCCCGGCGCCATCGGCATCAACATGTCCACCTATGCCGGCTTCAGGACCGCGGGGATCCCCGGCGGCATCATCGCCAGCTTTGGCCTGGCGCTGCCCTCCATCGTCATCACGCTGATTATCGCCAAATTCCTGAACAAGTTTCGGGACAGCCGCCTGGTGGAGGGCGCGTTCTACGGCCTCCGGCCTGCCTCCATCGCCATGATCACCGCCGCGGGCATCAACGTTGCGAAGGTGGCCCTGGTGAACATCCCCGCCTTCCAGGCCAGCGGCAGCCTCATGGACCTGTTCACCTGGAAGGCCATCGCCCTGGGCGCGCTGATCTTCATCGGCCAGCGCAAGCTCAAGTGGAGCCCGGTGATCTTCATCGTCCTCTCCGCGGTGGTGGGGATCGCGTTTCAGTTCTGATATTTCAAATTGGATCCCGGCAAAAAAGCGGCCGCCCTTTCGGGCGACCGCATTTTAATGGGGTTACAGCAGCGCCTTGGCCGTTTGCAGGGCCGTGGCGACCGCCTCCGGGTTGGCGACCACCAGATACTGTGCCAGCAGCGACAGCATCAGGCTGGCGATCAGCAGTATGATCGCGCCGCCCAGTCGGGAGGAGATCTGCGCGAAGGGCATCAGCTCCATGCGGTCCGCGGCGGACAGCACGGCCACGTCGCCGGTGCCGCCCATGTTGGACATGCACAGGCCCGCGGTGACGCCCGCCTCGAAGGGATAGAAGCCCACCAGCTTGCCCACGAAGGCCGCGCCGACGAAGGCACCCACGCAGGTGGCCGCGCAGAGCAGCAGGTAGGTGATGCTGAAGCTCTTGATGACCGTGCCGATCTCCAGGTAGCACACGCCGATGCCCAGCAGCAGCACGTTGGTCAGGTTCTTCATGATGAACTGGAACCACTGGAAGCAGGCCACCTCGATGTTCTCGGGAACGATGTTGGTGATCTTGCAGATGGCCACGGTGATGATCATCCAGGCGTAGGCGTGGATGGTGATGCCGGTGCCCAGGGCATTCCAGGCACCCTGAATGATGTAGCCCCAGGCGAAGAAGCCGCCGGAGACCAGCAGGCCGATGCCCAGGTTGGGCAGGGTCACGTGGTCGCGCTTGGCCTGCATCTCAGGGCTGATTTCCAGCTCCTTGGGGTCGATGCTGCCGGCCTGCATCAGCTGGCCCCTGCCGTTCAGCTTGCCGCTGATGACCTTCACCAGCACGCCGGCAATCACGATGGAGACCGCGTTGCCGATGGCCACCGCGGGGGTCATCACGGACAGGGCCTCCGCCGCGCTCATGGAGCCGGAGCTTTCAAAGATCTTGGACAGCGGGGAAGCGCCCGCGCCCATGCCGCCGCCCATGATGGGCAGCGCAATCAGCAGCAGCGCGTTCATCACCGGATAGCCCATGATGGCCGCCACGCCGCAGCACAGCGCGAAGGCCAGGATCAGGCCGCCGAAGATGGCCGGGAAGTAGCGGGCCGCGGCCTTCACCAGCAGCTTGCGGTTCATGCCCAGGATGGAGCCGGTGATCAGCGCCGCGATGTACCAGTCCAGGAAGCCGCCGGTGGTCTTGAAGAAGGTGCCGATATTGCCCACCAGGTCCAGCTGGCCGAATGGCAGCGTCATGTTGTAGACCGTCTCGCCGGCCTCGTTGACGCTGGCGGCAGGGATCAGGTTGAAGTAGACCAGCAGTGCCGAGCCGAATATGACCACGATGGCGCCGCCGCCCAGGTAGCTCTTGATGATGGGCGTGTGGTCGCCGATCCAGGCCAGGATGTCGCCCACCACGATCATGAACACGAAGCAGCCGGTCATGCCCTTGGGAAGCACGCCCAGGTAGGTGGCCGCCAGCACCACGATGGTGATGATCAGGAAGATCTGCCAGGGCAGGTTGAAGAGCCGGAGGCCCTTCTTTTCACTCGATGTTGACACGATTGGACACCTCCATCAGATGTGTCGGTACTGTGCGTTATACTGCCGTCAGCTGAACGGCAAGTGGGCCGGGTGAAACCGGGAGGCGCATCAGATGCGGGCCACGCCGCTGTCCCGGGCGGCCTGCGCCACGGCCTTGGCCACGGCGTCCTTCACGCGGGGATCAAAGGGCGCGGGGATGATGTATTCCTCGTTCAGCTCCTCGTCGGAAATGAGATCGGCCAGCGCCTTCGCGGCGGCCATCTTCATCTCCTCGTTGATGTCCCGCGCGCGCACGTCGAAGGTGCCGCGGAAGATGCCCGGGAAGGCCAGCACGTTGTTGATCTGGTTCGGGAAGTCGCTGCGGCCGGTGGAGATCACCCGCGCGCCGCCGGCCTTGGCGTCGTCCGGGAAGATCTCCGGCGTGGGGTTGGCGCAGGCGAACACAATGGCGTCCCTGGCCATGGTCTTCACCATCTCGGTGGTCACGGTGCCGGGAGCGGAGACGCCGATGAACACGTCCGCGCCCACCAGCATGTCGGCCAGGCTGCCGGCCCTGCGCTCCAGGTTGGTCACCTGGGCCATCTCCTCCTTGATCCAGTTCAGGCCCTCGCGCCCGGCGTAGATGGCGCCCTTGCGGTCACACATGGTCACGTGCTTCGCGCCGGCGGACATCAGCAGCTTCACGATGGCGATGGCGGCCGCGCCGGCGCCGGAAGTGACGATCTTCACCTCGTCCAGCTTCTTGCCCACCACCTTCAGCGCGTTCATCAGGCCGGCCAGGGTGATGACGGCGGTGCCGTGCTGGTCGTCGTGGAAGATGGGGATGTCGGTCTTTTCCTTCAATTTGCGCTCGATCTCAAAGCAGCGCGGGGCGGAGATGTCCTCCAGGTTGATGCCGCCAAAGGAGCCGGCGATCAGCGACACGGCGTTCACGAATTCGTCCACGTCCTTGGTCCTGACGCACAGCGGGAAGGCATCCACGTCGCCGAAGGACTTGAACAGCACGCACTTGCCCTCCATCACGGGCATGCCGGCCTCCGGGCCGATGTCGCCCAGGCCCAGCACCGCGGTGCCGTCGGTGATGACCGCGCACATGTTCCAGCGGCGGGTCAGCTCATAGGACTTGTTGATGTCCTTCTGGATTTCCAGGCAGGGCTGGGCCACGCCGGGGGTGTAAGCCAGGGACAGGTCCTCCTTGCTCTTGACGGGAACCGTGGCGACCACTTCGATCTTGCCCTTCCACTCTCCGTGCAGGCGCAGGGATTCTTCCGCGTAGTTCATAGAAAACCCTCCTTATTTCTTTGACGGCGCCCCGTCGACTGCAGGACGGGCTGGCCGCGATAGTCATTTCTTAATCCTTCCCGAACCTCGCCCGCATCATGGGCTTGATGCCGCCGGCCTCCAGGATATTCATGGCCTGCTCGCCCAGCTTT
Source organism: uncultured Eubacteriales bacterium (assembly GCA_902765395.1). Taxonomy (GTDB): domain Bacteria; phylum Bacillota; class Clostridia; order Christensenellales; family Aristaeellaceae; genus UBA2862. Next base: position 81,125 of record CACWZP010000004.1, on the reverse strand, counting down.
TCGCAGGGCAGCGTCTCGCCGGTGTCCTCGATGGTCACGGTGCCCGCCTGAAGGTCGACCGTCAGGGTCTGGCCGGGCTTCGCCTTCTGGGAGATGCCCTTGCAGACGACGGGCAGCAGCCCCAGGTTGACGGCGTTTCTGAAGAATATGCGGGCGAAGGAATCGGCCAGCACCGCCGCCGCGCCCATGTTGATGAGGGCGATGGGGGCGTGCTCCCGGCTGGAGCCGCAGCCGAAGTTCCTGCCGGCCACCACGATGCCGCCCCGGGGGAAGCTGGCGGCGATGGATTCGTCCACGCCGCAGAGGCAGTGGCTGCCGATCTCCTTCGGGTCGGTGATGGCCAGGAAGCGGCCGGGGTAGATCTGGTCGGTGTCGATGTTGTCGCCCACGACGATGATTTTTCCGGTGACGCGTGTGTTCATATCGCCATCGCCTCCTCAATCAAGATATTCCCGGGGATCGGTGATGCGGCCGTTCAGCAGGCTGGCGGCCACGGTGGCGGGGCTGGCCAGGTACATCCGGGCCTCAGTGGAGCCCATGCGCCCCGGGAAGTTGCGGTTGGTGCTGGTGATGCACACCTCGCCGGGGGCCAGTATGCCCTCGTGGGCCCCCAGGCAGGCGCCGCAGCCGGGGGTGGAGATGGTGGCGCCGGCGTCCATCAGCGTCTGGATCCAGCCCTGGGCCATGCACCGCTGCATGACCTGCGCCGAGGCGGGGATCACCACCAGGCGGGTGTAGGGCGGAATGTGGCGGCCCTTCAGGATCCGCGCGGCGATCTCGATGTCCTCCTCGCGGCCGCCGGTGCAGCTGCCGATGTAGCCCTGGTCCAGCGCAACCTCGCCCCCGGCCAGCACTTCCGGCAGGGGATGCACGTTTTCCACGCTGTTGGGGCAGGCCAGCTGGGGCGTGAGGGCGGACACGTCGAACACGTGGCTCTCGGCATAGCGATAGCCCGGGTCGGTGGTCTGCACCTCGAAGGGCCGCACCGCCCGGGCGCCCACATAGTCCATCACGGCCTGGTTGGGCTGCATGTAGGCGGTCTTTGCGCCCATCTCCACGGCCATGTTGCAGATGGTCATGCGGCCTGCCACGTTCAGGCTTTCCACGTAGCTGCCGGTGAAGTCGATGGCCTTGTACACCGCGCCGTCCGCCCGGATCCGCCCGAGGACCGCCAGGATCACGTCCTTGGGATAGACGCCCCTGGGCGCTTCGCCCTCCAGGCGCACCTCGATGATCTCCGGCACGCGGAACCACAGCTCGCCGGTCATCAGTATGGTGGCCATGTCCGTGGCCCCGCAGCCGGTGCCCATCGCGCCGAAGGCGCCGTGGGTGGTGGTGTGGCTGTCCGTGGCCACGACGATCATGCCGGGATAGATCAACCCGGCCTCCGGCATCACCTGGTGGCAGACGCCGGCGTTGGTGTCAAAGTGGTACTTCAACTGGTTCTTTTGGGCAAACTGGCGCATTTCCCGGTGATTGGAAGCGCTCTTGATGTCCGGGCAGGGGGCGTAGTGGTCGAACACGAAGGCGCAGCGGGTGTTGTCCCACACCTTTTCGCCGCCCATCTCATAGAAGGAATAGACGGTCTGCAGGTACAGGTCGTTGATCTCGGCGAAATCCACCTTCGCGGTGACGATCTCCCCGGTTTTGACCGTGCGCCGGCCGCTGTTTTTGGCCAGTATCTTCTCCAGGGCGTGCATTCAGGTCACCTCCACGAAATGTTATATCTGTAACCTGTTATTAAAATCATTATACGATATATTGGCCCGGGTTTCAAGTGAAAAATGCGAATTGACACATTCTGCGCAAGAACCGGGATTTGCGGCAGGGGATGGACGGGTGTCGACAAAGCCGCGGCGCGGTGCTATAATAGGCCAGAACCTGATTTTGAAGCGGGGGGATGGACATGAAACGCGCGCTGGTGCTGAACGGCGGGGGCAGCCGCGGGGCCTATGAGATCGGGGCCTGGCAGGCGCTCAGCGAGCTGGGCGTGCGCTTTGACGGCGTGTACGGCACGTCCATCGGCGCGCTGAACGCGGCGCTGTTCGCCCAGGGGGACCTGGATGGGGCGGTGAAGCTGTGGTCGAACATCACGGTGAAGCAGATCATGGCCGTGGAGGACGAGGACGACTTCGCCATCGAGAGCATGATCCACCGCAAGCGGGACGTGGTGCCCTTCCTGATGGAGAACGCCAGGCACCTGCGCATGGACATATCGCCCCTGGAGCAGCTGGTGAAGGAGCGCCTGGACGAGGGCCGGGTGCGCGCATCGGGGCTCAAGCTGGGCCTGATGACCTGCAAGGCCCCGCAGATGTCGGGCATGCCGGTGCGCCTGGACGGCATGAAGGCCGGCAGCCTGGGGGACTGGGTGATCGCCTCGGCCAGCTGCTTTCCCATCTTCCCGGCGCGGCACATCGACGGCCAGCGCTATATCGACGGCGGCTATTTCGACAACCTGCCCATCGACATGGCGCTTGAGGACGGCATGGACGAGGTGGTGGCCGTGGAGCTGCACCCCTATTACAGCCACCCGGAGTTCGCCCGCATGCCCTGGCTGACCACGATCAAGCCGCTCAGGGGACTGGGCGGGTTCCTGGACTTCAACCCCGACCTGCTGCGCCGCAGTCGGCTGCTGGGCTATCACGACGCGATGAAGAAGTGGGGCCGGCTGGAGGGCTTTTTGTACACCTTCCGGCGGGTGGGCGACCTGGAGGCCAGCGAGGCGGCGCGGCGGTACATGCGCAGGCTCACGGCCTTCGACGGCGAAGTGATCCGCCGGGGCATCACCCACCTGGGCCAGCCCGTGAACGCGCCGCTGATCGCCGCGCTGGAGCGGGAGTGCGAGGGGCGGCAGCTGAGCTGGAAGGGCGTTTGGCTGCGGGGACTGGAGCTGTGCGCCGAGGCCATGGGCTTCCGGGTGGACGCCGTGTACGACGCCCAGGCGCTGCTCCGGCGCATCCGGGCGTTCTGCGAGGGGCAGGCGTTTGCCGAGAACTTCGACGACGCGGGATTGCAGGCCGTGGCCAAGAAGGGCGACCGGGCGCTGCTGGCCTTCCTGTACCAGCGTTTGGCGAAGGAGGGCGCCTTCCCGCCCGAGGCCGTCAGGCGGCTCAGCGAGCATGCCGCGGTGACGGCGGGGGCGATGGCGCTGATGGAGGGATTCAATAATGAATGAGGAATGAGGAATTAGGAATGAGGAATTGATGTTGAAATCCTTGCGGATTTCTTCGATAGAAAACGGCAGACATAAGCGGCTTCAATCAATCAAATCCGTCAGGATTTGCACCGCCATTCCTCATTCCTGATTGAGCATATCGCAATCCTTCCAAATCCTTGTCAATCCCTGTATAATTTCCCCCAAAAACGCCGACGATAGGAACAATTCCCAATGAAACGGAGGAATCGTTCTGAAACGTCGGTTTTTTTGTTGTCTTTTGATACTTATGCTGCTGGGCGCTGGGGCGAGGGCGGCGGGCGCCGCGGACGTGCCCGTTCAGGACTACATCCGGCTGCACGTGCTGGCCGAGGACGACGGCGAGGCCGCCCAGGCGCTGAAGCTGCAGGTGCGGGACGCCTGCCTGATGGCGACCCGGGCGCTGCTCGAGGACTGTGCCGATGCGGAGGAGGCCTGGGCCGTGCTGAACGACAACCTGGGCCTGGTGAACCTGGCGGCGTGGCTGCGGGCGCGGGCCTGCGGCTACGCGGGCGAGGTGCGGGCCGAGACGGGTGTCTACGACTTCCCTGACCGTCGCTACGGAACAATGGACGTGCCCGCCGGGGAGTACCGGGCGCTGCGGGTGGTGATCGGCGCGGGGGAGGGCGGCAACTGGTGGTGCGTGCTGTATCCCACGCTGTGCCTGGACGGGGATCAGGCCCCCGGCGAACCGGTGCGGTTCCACTCCGTGATCCTCGACTGGCTGCTGGGCCTGGTGGGAGGCGGCCGATGAACCGGCTCCGGCGGGGCGCGGCGCTCGCGCTGGCGGTGCTGGCCCTGGCCGTCAGCCTCGCCCCGGGGGCGCTGGCGGCGAAGGTGCTGGAGGTGGGCAGCAGCGGCAGCGATGTGACCAGGGTGCAGCAGAAGCTGATCCAGTGGGGCTATCTGACCGGCGCGGCGGACGGGAAATACGGCGAAAAGACGAAAAACGCCGTGGCGGCCTTCCAGCGCAAGAACGGCCTGACCGCCGACGGACGCGTGGGCCCGGCCACCGCCGCGGCCATGGGCGTGACCCTCTCCGGCGGCAGTATGCAGGCGGCGTCGGCGTCCATCATCTCCGCCGACCACCGGCTGCTTTCCAAGCTGGTGTACGCCGAGGCCCGGGGCGAGACCTACAAGGGCCAGGTGGCGGTGGCGGCGGTGGTGCTGAACCGGGTGGCCAGCGCCTCCTTTCCCAACACCATCTCCGGCGTGATCTACCAGGCGGGGGCGTTCAGCTGCGTGTCCAACGGCGCCATCAACAACACCCCGGACAGCACCGCCATCCGCGCCGCGCTGGACGCGCTGAACGGCTGGGACCCCACCGGCGGCTGCCTGTACTATTACAATCCCAAGGCCACCGGCGACAAGTGGATCCGCACGCGCACCGTCAAGACCGTGATCGGGAACCACAGCTTCGCGGTGTGACCGCACCCCAAAGCCTTCACCACGGGGAAGGCTTGAATACCCAAGGAGGGCTTCACCATGAACGAAACCTACTACGTCGCCTCGGTCCGATCCCGGGACTGGGCGCGCATACTGAACATCGCGCTGGCGGCGCTGCTGGCGGGGGTGCTGGCCTTTTCCACGGCGCAGACATCCCGGCTGAACGAGGCCAATGCCCGCATCAGCGCCGTGGTGCAGAAGGCGTTTTACGAGACCTGCGAGCTGACTGAGGCCATGAGCGTGAACTTCCGCAAGCTGCTGGTGGCGGGGGAGACGGGCCAGCAGCAGGCGCTTTTGAACGATATCGCCCTGCAGACCCAGGGCGCGCTGTCCAACCTGGCGCTGCTGCCCCTGGGGCAGGAGACGGTGTCCGCCACGCTGAAGTTCATCAACCAGGCGGGCGACTTCGCCACGACCCTCTCCGTGCGGCTGGCGGGCGGCGGCGAGCTGACCGCGGAGGACCTGGAGGCCATGGAGCGGCTGAGCCAGTCCGCGGCGGGGTTCTCCGTGGGCATGGGGCGGCTGCTGGACCGCTACGAGCGGGGCGAGGCGGTGTTCGACGCGGCCGACTATGACGCCACCGGCCGGGAGAGCCTGTATCCCATCACCGGTACGGCGGCGGACTACCCGGTGCTGCTCTACGACGGCCCCTTCTCCGACGGGCGCGCCGACGGGGAGTTCAAGGGCCTGGCGGGTCTTTCCGAAATCGACGAGCCCGCCGCGCGGCAGGCGCTGTCCGCCTTCATTGGCGGGAACCCGGAGATTGAGTTCACCGGCGAGAGCGCCATCCCCGTGGACTGCTACGAGTACACCCTCCGCGCGGGCAACTACACCCTGGACGCGGGCGTCACCAAGGCGGGCGGCCAGGTGCTGTACATGCTGTACGGCGGCCAGGCGGGGGAGGTGCTGCTGAGCGATCGCCAGGCCGTGGACGCGGCGCGGGCGTTCCTGCTGTCCCGGGGCTATGGCGAGATGGAGCTGAGCTACGCCAGCCGCTTCGACGGCATCCTCACGGCCAACTTCGCCGCGGTGCAGAACGGCGTGGTGCTGTACCCGGACCTGGTCAAGGTGCAGGTGTCCCTGTCCGACGGCGCGGTGGTGGGCCTGGAGGCGGCGGGCTACCTGATGAACCACGTGCCCCGGGAGATCGCCCTGCCGGCGCTCACCGAGCAGGACGCCGTCGCCCGCATCGGCGGCGTGCTGACGCCCCTGTCGGCGCGGCTGTGCGTGATCCCCGAGAACACCGCCGAGGCGCTGTGCTGGGAAGTGAAGGCCTCCTCCGGCGCGGACACGTTCCTGGTCTATATCGACGCCATGACCGGCGTGGAGCGGCGGCTGATGCAGGTGATCGAGGATGAGAACGGCGCGCTGGTGATGTGAATTCTGATTTGCCGAGCCAGGCTCGGCAAATCAGAAAATGAATTGCGCTTGGCGCCGCTTCCCAATCCGCAGGATTGGGAAGTCGGCAGCCCGGCGCATAAGAGAAGACGCAATTCAAATCATGCGCGAGGCGGCAAACCCAACGGGTTTGACGGTTTCGCCTGCAGGGCGAAACTGCCGACGGCCCGAATCGTGGATTTGAGGCGCGGCACCGTCAGCGCAAATCATGACAGCGAAGCAGTCAAATCAGTTTTTCCCTGAAGGAGTATCCTATGTCCATATCGACGACTTACACACCCCCGCACCCCTATCCGCATAGTATGCCCCATACGATGGTTGTGGAGCGTGATACCATGATTTCCCGGGGCGATCTGTACAGCGCCTGCCTGGATCCGGTGGTGGGCTCGGAGCAGGGCGGCATCCGCCCGGTGCTGGTGATCCAGAACGACGTGGGCAACCGCCACAGCCCCACGGTGATCGTGCTGGCCATCACGGGCCAGCAGAACAAGGCGCGGCTGCCCACCCACGTGCCCATCGCCTGCGAGGGCACGGGCCTGATGAAGGACAGCGTGGTGCTGGCGGAGCAGATCCGCACGCTGGACAAGCGCCGCCTGCGCGAGCGCATCGGCACCCTGAAGCCGGAGGTGATGGCCCGGGTGGGCGAGGCGGTGAAAATCTCGCTGGGGTTCAGCACACAGGCGCACTGAAAACGGCGGCGGTCGAATGACCGCCGCCGCGTTGCCGCACGGAGACATTGTTCGCGAGTGTTCCCAAGGGATCCCGGTGTGTTTCGGGGACGGTTCTCTTGACACACAGCCCCATGGCCTGTCTTGCCGGAATTGTTCCGTGGTTCACTTCCCGAACAGCTTGCCGAACAGCCCGTCCGGTTTCTTCGGCTTGACCTGCGGATACTTCGCCGTCACGTCATTGGTCAGGGTCATCCGCCCGGGGACCAGGTTCACCTCGAACACGCGGTGGCAGTTGCCGCACATCACCACGTTGTCCTGAATGTTGTATGTTTTCGCCAGCTCCGCCGCCTCGCCAAAGGTGAGACTGGCATTGCAGTTGGGACAGGTGCCCGGGGCCTTCATCAGCATATCCCGGAAGTTGTTGCCGTTGCCGATAAACATGGGGATACCTCCTTTTGTGTCCTCTCCGATTCTACTGTTGCATCCTGGAAAGTCTTGCCCTGACGCGAAGCAGGGTGGTGTGGCTGTTGAACAGCCGGTCGCAGAAGCGAGCCAGCTGCCTGAGCTGCTCCGGATCGTCGATGGCGTCGATCCAGGCGTTGATACTCTGTTGAACCAGCTGCCAGGTGGCCTGGGACTTGAAATGGGTCTGCGCAGTCTCCCGGATCGCCAGCAGTTTGCGCAGGTCGAGGCGCGAGAGCTTCTTCTCCAGCTGTCTGAGCTTCCGGGGCGACTCAACGATGAACGAGTCCAGGAACGGCCGCAGCGCCTTGTCCGCCAGGCGGTCCAGCCTTTCAAAGCGGGCCCGTGCGGCCTTCTTTTCGCGTTCTGTAAACGGCTTTACGAATGTGCCGTCCTGGAATGTGCGACCCTTCTTCAAAAAGCTAAAGATGCCCATAGCGACCCCCACCTTTCCTTATCAGTACTTCTTCCTCAACAGGCTCACGCCCACGATACCCAGCAGCGCGAACGCGCCGAAGCCCAGCCACATCTGGCGGCTGCGCTGGGAATGGGCCAGCTTCTTGACGTCGTCGAAGCCCGCGGAAATGCCGCCGCCCGACGACCAGGCCATGGTGCCGTCGAAGCTGTTATCTTCAAAGCTGTAGACGCCCTCGGTGCTGCCGGACTTGACCTTCACGGTCTTCTGGGTGACGCCCAGGATGCCGTAGACGAGACCTGCCGCCGCGGCGATGAGCAGGATGATGGCGATGATCTTGCGCATGGTGAAATCCTCCTTTTGATCTGTGATGTACTGTGGGCTCAGCGCTTCTTTCGCAGCCAGCCAAACAGGCCGCCGGGTTTTTCGGGCTTTTGCTCCACGGCTTTTGTCGCGGGTTGTGGTGCAACCGGCGGGTTGACATTCACCGCCTGGGGGGCAGCCGGCTGAGCAGTGTTCGCTGCCTGCGCGGTGGGTCGTATGAAGCTGTTCACAGTGAAGGGGACAGAGCATGCAGGGCAGACCAGGCCGGTGGGGCCGGCGCCTTCTTTCGCGCAGTCGGCGCAGCAGACCTTGCCGCAGTTCGAGCACTTCATCAGCGTCTTCATGCCCAGCAGCTTGCGCATTCCCGGGTTGTCCATGTCCAATATCGAGAGCTGGACATCCTTCGTGCTGGCGTACATCTCCACGTCGGCGGGATCGTAGCCCTTTGCGCACACATGACAAACCATATTACCCATGTTGTTTCTCCTTTCGTGTTGTCGTTATAGTTCTGTTCTCAAACCGTCTGCCATCGGCAGCGTGGGTCACCCGTCGATCACGGGCAGCTTGTCCGGGTCGTTGGGCGCGGCGGCGAGCTCCATTAGGCGCGATTTGCGGGCGCGGCGGTTGCGCACGAAGTGGGAGATGAGGCCGCCCGCCATGCCGCCCAGCGAGACGCAGCCGCCGAGGATCATCAATACGGTGCTCGCCGTTGCGTCCGTGACCGCGATGGCTCCGATCAAAAGCAGCGCAAGGCCGCCCATCAGCAAGCCAACCATCGTCAGGCAGCCCGCGCGCCAGGAATCGTTGGGGGCGGAGGGGTCGATGGCCCAGGCCTGTTCCTTGCCGCAATGGGCGCACTTGCCGTCCAGCCCAAGGATCAACAGCGAATTGACGCTGTAGTCCAGCGCGTCGAACTTCCCCTTGGGCAGGGAGTTGCCCGCGCGCAGGCGCTGTTCGTAGGCCTTGATCCGCTCGCGGTAGCGCTGCGGCTCGCCATAGAGGTCCGTCATGGCCCCAGGTGCGTTCTCCCGACCGCCGACGGCGATGCCGGAGATTTCGGCCACCTTGTCATTGCGGCGACCGCAGTAGTTGCAGGTGAAGTGATAGGGCAGCTTGCCCTTTGCCGTCGTGGTGACGGTGGTGGTGATCCTTGCCATGTGTTCTCTCCTTCTCCTTACATGTTCTGTGTGGTTCAGGGCATCATGCCCATGTCTTTGGCCTGCTGCCAGCGGGCCTTCTGCGCGGCGAGGAAGCCCTCGTCGAAGCGGGGCAGGTCGTCGGCATTCCAGGGCAGCGCGGCCAGCCGGGCCAGCTGCTTTTTGCGCATCGCCTTGTAAAAGAGAACGCTCGAGGCCACCCACAGCGCAAAGGGTATGAGCGCGAGAAGCCGCAGCTCCTTCGGCAGCGTCAGCCCCGCCATAAACGGGATTAAGCCGAGCATGCACACGGCAGCGCCCAGGAAGAACGCCTTTGTGCCCGCGCTTTCGCCGTCCATGTCCTCACACCAGGGCTGGGGCTTTCCGCAGGCGGGGCACTTCACGGCGGTCTTTTTGTCAAACACCTTCCAGTTGTAGGGATAGGCGCTCATGCGGGTCTTGTCGTTCCCGGCCTGCAGCTGGGTCTTGTTGGGGCCGTGGAGCAGGTAGTTGCCCAGCGGGCTGTTGGGGTCGACCTGAAAATAGTCCTCCTTGCGCTTTTTGCCCGTCTCAAGAAACGCCTTCAGCTTGCCGCTTGAAACGATCTGGCGGTAGTGCTCCAGACGCTTTTCGGCGTATTCCAATTCAAAGGGCATACTGGCTCCGGCCCGCAGGCTGGCGCTGAGCTTCATCATCTCCCCCTGGCTCTGGGTGGCATAGCCGCCCGTGAAGGCGTGGCCCTCGGCGGTGATCTTTTCCTCGCCTTGGATCGTCGCGCCGCAGAAGGCACAGCGGCAGGTGTAGGGCACGGCCAGGGTCGCCGTGCTGGTGCTGGTGGTGGAAACTTTCATCGTGACGCTCCTCTCGTGTGTCTGTCAGGATCACCCGGCGGCTTCGCCGTTATAATTTCTCATTCGTTCCATTTCAGCGTCCTGGGCAGGAACACGCCGCCCTTCATGTGCACCTCCCCCACGCCGCCCTCCGGGGCGGTGACGTCCAGGCGCACGTTGGGCGATCCAGTAGCGTTGACGCGCAGCACGCTGTGCTTCATGGTCAGCGTGACGGTGGCGGATCCGCCGTTTTTAACCGTGCAGGCTATCTGGTTGTCCAGGAACACGCCCATCTCCAGGGCCATGCCAACCACGCTGCTGTCCCGGATGATGGTCAGTCGGGCGGGCGCGGCCAGCGGCGCGTTCTGCTCCGGGGCGACCGCCGGGGCGGTGGACACCGGCTGGAGGAATTTCAGCTTCGGCACCAGGAAAAAGGCGGCGACGTACAGCGGGGCGACGATGAGGCCCCAGCCTTCGTCGCTGGTGAAGAGGTGGTCAAACCCCTGGGCAAAGCCCGTGTACAGGGCCTTGACGAACAAGGCGATCACCCCAATCAGTATGAGGTAATAGAACCAGCTGCGCATGGGTTTTCTGCTGTTCATGGTAGAATCTCCTTTCTCGTCAGGCCATTCAAGCTCCTTCTCCATTCCAGTCGCTCACTTGGCTTCATCGAGCGCTGGGTCCCGCATGACCCGGAGCAGGGACCAGTCCGCCATCTCGACGCTGCCTTCAAATACGTTGTACCGGGGATTCGCGATCACCAGAATCGCCCCTTCCCGGGGACATTCGTCGCTCATGAAGTCGATGATCATGCTGTCCTCGCCGCTGCCGGAAAACAGGTTGACGGCGCCGGTATCGTCCTCGGCAACCGCGAGCACGGGATTCAGGATCTGCGTGACCTTCACAAGGAGCATGCAGTCGCCGCACTCTCCCTTTGCGTCCAGCCATTCCCGGATCGTCACGAACCTTGGGCCTTCTTCGGCCTGCGCGAGACCTGACAGTGAAACGAGGACGAGGACGATGGACAGCGCCAACAGGATGGCTTTTTTCATGGATGGTCAACTCCCTTCGCTGTTTGTATGGAATGAATTCAATGATTTCTTCTGTCCCTCCGGGGCGACAGGCAGGCCGGGCGCGGCCAGGGCCCCTTTCCGTCAGCCCATCCAGCTGCCGATGCCGTCCCAGGTGGTCTCCAGCTTGCGGGCATGGATGGGCCTGCGACGGGCGAACTCCGTGCCCACGCGGCGCATGGCCCGCATGCCGCCCAGCTGGTCCAGCTGCTCGCCGATCCTGTGCACCTCTTCCCGGTGGGCGGCGTCGAAGCGCCTGTGGCCCTCGGGGTCCAGCGGCGTTGTGGGGAATATGGCCAGCAGCTTCTCCACGCAATCGTCCATGAAGGCCTCTGGGTCCTTTCTGTAAGCCGCGAGGCCGGGGATCAAGCGCACCATGCCGCAGACGGCGCACTTTTCCTTATCAGTACCCTCCACGCTCTGCCACTGGTGCTCCAGCTCCCTCACGCGGCCGCACACGGCACACTTCTCCATGCACTTGCCCTCGACGCGGCGGTAGTCGTGCTCGACATAGCGCTCCGCGCCGCAGGTGGCGCACTTCTCCGTACAGGTGCCCGGCAGGCGCTGCCAGTCGTGGTCCTCCCATTTGATGCTGGTGGTGTCTCCGCAGACGGCGCACTTCAATTTGCACTGGCCGGGCACGCGCTCGAAGGTATGATGAGCGTCATGGCCGGGAACGTACCTCGCCTCCGCGCCGCAGCGCGAGCACACGTCGTAGCATTTTCCTGGGACGGTCTGATATTCGTGTTGAAGGACAAGACACCTCCCGCACTTGCAACGCCCGACGCATTCCTTGCCGTTGGGCGCGTACTTCGTGTATTCATGTCCCTCGTTACGCACCTCGCCGCAGCGCTCGCAGGTGCAGCCGTTCCACTTGTGACCAAAGATACAGCTCAGCTTCATGGTGATCCTCCTTCGTGATTCAAATCATGTTTCTGTGTACGGGGCGCGTCCGTCACGTCGCTATCTCCCGGCTAAGCGAACAGGTTGCGCTCGGGCTGCTTTCGCTGGTAGACCTCCATGTAGTGAAGGATCATGGCCGTGAACAGATCCTCCACCTGGCCGGGAAACAGCCTGCCCGCGGCCTGCATGGCCTCCCAGCGCTCCCGGAACGCCGTGTTGATGCAGAAGCAGTCGTGCGCCCGCTTGCAGGCTGCCATGTCGGTGCCGTCCGGGCCGATGGACGCCGCCAGCAGCGCCGGGAGCCCTGCGGACAGCCGGATGGTCATGGGCCACAGGGAGCGATCGTACACGGCTTTATTAGAGAAAGCGTTTACTGTGTTCACGGCATCCAGCGCGCTCACCTTCTCTCCGCATACCTTGCAGGTGAAGTCCGGCTGGAGGTTCAGGTGAACGGCGTAGCCGCACTTGGCGCAGCGACAGGGATGGAAATCGGTGTCGCTGCGATTGCCCTCGCAGCGCTCCAAACTCTGGCACCGGGTCGTGCCGTCCGCTTCTTTGATCCAGAACCAGGTGGGCTGCTGCTTTTGGATCGCGGCCAGCCGCTTTGGCGTGAAGCTCTCGCCCGCGACGGGAAACGCGATGGCCGGCTGCACCGGCGCGGCGGGCCTGGGCGCGGTGGGCGCGGCGGCGGGCTTGGCCGGAGCCTGGGCAGTTGAGGCAGCCTTGCGGTTCTTCTTAAGAAAGTCAAAGATTCCCATGGTTGAATCCTCCTTCTCTTTACTGTGATGGGATGGGCGGCGCGGCCCGATCAAAAGGGCATGGTGCCCGACATCCGCTTCACCTGGTCGATGGACAGGTATTCGCAGAAGCGGGCGGGCTGCTTGTTCATGTAATACGCGGCGGAGCGGCTCAGGCTTTCCTCCGACGGGGCCCTGAACGGCTCGCGCACCCCGGAGGCGTATTGCCTGTACTGCCTGTTCTTCTTGAGATGGGTCACCAGCGTGGCGATGGACGCGATGGGCAGGCCGAGGAACACGACGATCAACAGACAGATCACCCCTATGGACCCCCACAGACCGACGCGGCCGAGGGAACCCACCAGGCGAACGGTCCCGATGACACCCGGGATCAGCAGCAGCGCACAGACGATGCTGGCGATCAGGTGCTTGGGCTTCGGCTTCTCCGCGGCCTTCTGTTCCTGCTTGGTCTCGTGCGCCCGCTTTGCGCACGCCAGGCACCAGCCGACGTACAGCGGCTTGATGTCTGTGTAGGTCTTCGTGGTGGTCCTGACCTTGGTATTGATGTCCTGAACCTTGGTGCTCACATGGGTGTTCAGGACCTTGCCGCTGTAGACCGTCACGGGCACGAGGCCCTCGCCGCACACCGGGCACAGCCCCGTGTCGTCGTAATAGCAATCCGAGATCTTCTTCATGATTCTCCCTTCTTCCGATGCCCGGGCGTCGATTCCGGGGCCGTTCGCGGTGCCATCCTTGCAACGCTGTACAGGCGTTCCCTCCGACCGTTCTTACATGGCATGTGTTTCGGGGATGGTTCTCCCGACACACAAACCTCCCTGGCCGGTTCACATGGCCTCCTTGATGAATGTCTTGTAGTCGTCCTCGTCCAGCGTCAGGTGCGGCACCCTGACGTCGCTGCCCGACACCTTTTCCGGCAGCTTGCGGTTCAGCGGCGCGCACTTGAAGAACGTGCCGCTTTCCACGTCGTACAGGTAGCAGGTTCGATGCTCGGCGGTGCCCTTGCCGATCCGGCTGCCGGATTGATCGAAGTATTCGGCGGTCTCCTCACCGGCGTAGACGGCAAAGCAGATCGTCCTGACGGAGGCGAAGTCCGCCTCGGTGAGCACGTCGTAGACGCGCTTGCCGGAGAAGCAGCCTATGGAGGTCGGCGGCTGATGCTCCCCGTTCAGAAGCAGGGCGACGTAGGGTTCCCTTGCGCGCAGGCCCTCGTCCTCCCGGACCTCCCAGGAGCCGGAGAGTATTTGCTGAATCTGCGCGTCGGCAGCGGCCACACGGGTGTTGGCCTCGATCTGCTTCGCGTCCACCCTGGACATGTTCGTGGACGTCAGGATGCCTCCGGCCACGGCGATGATGAAGAGTATCGTTAAGATGATCCCGGCCGTATCCGTATCACCCCTTCGCTTGAAAACAGAGTAAACGACCGGGCCGCCGATCCAGAACGCGCCCATCGACAGCGCGAAAGCGATCGTAAGCAGCGTGTGCATGGACATGATTCATTTCCCCTTTTGTCTGTCAGTCGGCTATTGGTCGATCACCGGCAGCTTGTCCGGGTCGTTGGGCTCATTCGCCAGGTGCTCCCGGAACCAGGCGGCCTCCCGGCGGTCGTTGATGTCCCCGCCGATCTTGTACATGGCGAGCCCAACCAGCAGCACGCCTGCACAGATGGCGGGGACGATGGGCTTGACGCCGTTGCCGAAGCTTCCCAGAGAAAACAACCCTGTGAAGAACATCCCCAGGAATCCCAGAACGCCCACGATCATCCCGACGCCGTTGAGTGCGTTCGCGCGCTTGTCGGCATATTGTTTCGGTTCGATGGCCGGGTTCCACATCTGGCACTTGCCGCAGTGCTCGCATTCGCTGTTCAGCGGAATGTAGGCCAGCTTCCCGTCGGCGGTCTTGCCCGCGAGGAGCTTCTGGCGATACTTTTCGATGGCCCGGTTCTTTTCCCGGACGGACTTCTTCACCTGCTTGTCGTGCTGGCGTCGGGCCAGCTGCTGCACGCCCTGGGCATTCCGGGCGCTGCCACTGGCCTTCACGCTCACGGTGAACTCATAGGATTTCTGGTTGACCTCGCCGCAGTGGTTGCAGGTAAAGTGGTAGCCTATGGGCTGCTTGTAGCTGTTGTCGATGTTTACGACGTATCTCGCCATGGTTCATTCCCTCCTGAATCGTCACGCCCTCTGCCGGGCCGGCCTTTACTCCCTGTTCGCCTCGGCCATTGCCTTCCACGCGCCGGTCTCGATGATTTCCCGGTAAATGTCTTCGGAAACCTTCTTGCTCAAATACAGGTTGTAGCAGCTAAACTGCCTGTAATCCCTGTAGCGGCCGTCGCCCAGGGGCACCAGCTTCATCATGGCGCCTTCCCGCCGGCCCATCACCTTCCAAGGTGTTTTTTTGAGCAGCGTCGGCGCGAGGAGATTCCTGAGGAGCAAATACAGCCCCGTGACGGCGGCCAGCCCCAACCCGATCACCCGAACCAGGTTCAGCTTTGCTGTGACCATCGGGGCGCCTATCCTGCCTCCCAGAAAGAACAGGGCGAGGCCAACGACGAAGGCCGCTCCGGCAGCCTTCATCAACAGCGGCGAGCCCACCAGGTCCATGCAATTCTGGGCGGCCTCGTTCAGGCAGCGGGGGCACAACCCGGCCCGGGTCGCGCCGACCAGCCGCTCGCTCTCCATGCGCGTGTTCATGAAGTCGCTGACCTTGTGCTCAACCACCAGGCAGTCCTCGCTGAACACGGCCTCGTTCTTTCCGCAATTAAAGCATTTCATGGTTTTTCCTCCAACTGTGTGTTATTGTCGGCTCTTAGAGTGTGTTTCCAAATCCCAGGAGATGCAGTTTCAAGCGTAGTTGGCTGCATTTCAAGGCGGTTTTCCGCAGGCTTACTGGTTGCATAGCAGTCGCGCCACTACCAAAGGCAGGCGCGACCAGCCCGGGCTGGAATCCGAAGGATTCGCCCGGTGCTGCCGCCGCTTCCGCTTCGCGGAGTAGCGGCGGTGCGTAAAAGTCAAGGAAAAGCAACGAAGAAATGCAGCCAAATCCGCTGAAAATGCGCTTCGGGGGTTTTAGAAACACACTCTAATCCCAGAATTTGGACACGATGGCCCAGAAGGGGCGTATCCTGTGCTTCCGCGACAGGCGCAGGGCCAGGATCAGGTGGCGCATGAAGGGCGTCAGTGCGAACACAGCCGCCACGCCCATGCAGCCCTGCAGCGCCCCCGGCAGGAAGCGGGCCATGTCGATGGGATGGCGATCGGGGATTTCGATGACGGTTTTGAAAATGGCCTCCACTGCCAGCACAAGCCCCGCCGCCAGCAGCGTCAACCCCGCGCCCAGCAGCGCCCCGTACAGCACGCTGCGCATGATGCGGCAGGGCGCGCAGAGGTGGGCCGTGCCCCGCGCCGCGCTGACGCGCTTGTTGCCTACGGCATAGGTGGTGTTCCGGCTGCGGCCCACCTCCCGCCCGTTTTCATAGTAGACGGTGTCCGTGCCGGGGGTGAATTGGGCGATTTTGCCCCGGGCGTTTTTCCTTACGACATAGTCCCAGCAGGCGCAGCTTCTCTCCTTGCCGCAGACGTCGCAGACGGCCTGTTCGCGTCGCGCCATGATTGTGACCTCCTATAAACTGTCAAATCCGGGGACCTGATGACTAAAGAGACCGTTACCCGCCTATGACCACGTCGTATGCGTATTTCGTCAGTTGGTCCTCGCTCATAAAGGCGACGGACATCGGGATCTGTCCTTTGTAGGCAGTGGGGTCGTAATAAATCACCTGTACGTAGTAGCCAACCTCTCCGCCCGCGACGATTTCAGAGCCAAGTTCATTGTTCAGGGAAAAGTCGGCATCGCTCCAGCCCCGGCCATCGCCCCTCCAGCCGAAGCTTCCTTCATCTAACTGCATTTCACCGGTAAGCATTTCGGCTTCGATTTCATAGGTGACATTGCTGCGACAGCTGTAGCCGAACACCACATACTGCTCTGTTTCATCGCTTTGCCGCGTCTTGTCATATCTGAAGACCATCGGATAGCCTGACGTATAAATGCGCCTGATCTGGTCCACCGACTTCACGCATTCGAGGGCATAGCTGCACTCCTTGGTGGTCAGGAACGGTTCGCCCAGCGCGAGATGGACCGTCAATGTCTCTTCGTCGCGCGCCTCCAGCACGGCGTTTTCCGGATAATAGATGTCCATGTCGCCGCCGACGCCGTGATAAACGATCTCCATCTCTACAGCGTCGTCGCCCGCGAGGAAGCGCAGGTCGCCGTTCTCCTCCGTCGCGCTGTCCTTGAGCGCGTATCCCGCTTCGGCCATGGCCGCGCCCAGGGCCTGATAGGCGTTTTCGGACACGCTGTAATAATGATAGACAAGCCTTCCGTCGTCGTCCTTCCTGACGCTCTCATGGTCATACCAGCTCACCTGTTCCAGGCTGGGCATCACCACGGCCTCCGGCGCCTGCTCCTCTGGCGCGGGTTCGGATAGCGACGGCAGGATGGACTCGGCAAGGCAGGCTGTGGTCAGAAGCATGGCAAGTACAAGAGCAAATGAGATGATGGTACGCATTGATATTCCTCCTCATCATGTCGTTCAGTCGTTCGAAGTGCGATTCATGTGTGTCAAGAGAACCGTCCCCATGGCACACAGCCTGTCCCTGCCGCTCCTGCGTCAATCCTTCAATCTGTCGAGCCAGGGGCTGGTCATTTGGTCGAAAAACACCTCGGGCTTCTGTTCGGACTGCCCGCGGGCGGCCTTCAGACCCTTGACATCCCAGGCGGCCCGCACGATGAACATCGCGCCGAAGAACAGCAGGAAGAGGGCGCAGCCCAGGAACGTGAAATCCGAATTACCGCCGCGCACCTGGCGGACGTAGACCACGGCGCACAGCACGGCCAGCGCCGCCGCGCCGATGGCCAGCAGGATGAAGGCCGCGGCGCTGCTCTTGCGATAGCCCCACCTCTGCTCCGCGCCGCAGTGGGGACACTTCTTGTACTTGTCCAGCATGGCGAAATTGCCCTTCTTCACCGCCTGCTGGTTGTACAGCACCTCGCCGCGCAACCGGAATACCGCTTCCGCCTGGTGTTGCTCGCGGGACTGGTCGCTGATGGCGAGTTTGTCCGCATGGCGGGAGGACACTTTCGCCTCGTCCTTTCCTGCCAGCTCAGCCCTGCCGGTCACCTCCCTGCCGCACTTGCCGCAGGTGTAGCGATAGGGCACCTCCGCCGTCGCGTAAAAGCTGAAGGTCTTGGTATACTCGTAATGAGCCATGGGATTCCCTCCTCAAAATATGTTAAAGCTATCCGTTTGCTTGGGCTCGTATCCGCACAGGCCGTTAACGTTCTATTGCCGGGCCGATCAGAAGTCGCTCCAGCTCTCCCAGTCGGAGCCCACGCCCTCGGCGGCGGGGTTGTCCTCCTGCACGTTCACGGTGATGGTAGAGCGGTAGTTCTTCTTGAGCTCAACCTCCTGCGAGCCGCCCTCGAAGGTCATGATCTCATACTGGCCCTCGGGCCGCTCGCCGAAGGCCTCCTCCTCGCCGTACCAGTTCTTGCCGACGCCATCCTTGATGACGTAGGTGCCCGCGGGCAGGGAGCAGGTGGCCTTGCCGGTGCCGCCGATGAACATCGTGCGGGCCAGCACGCCGCCTTCGGTGTAGACCTTCACCAGCATGGCGGTGTCCGCCTCGGTGTTGAACTGCACGGCCAGCTCGGCGCTGCTGCCCTTGACCTCGGGGTTCTTGTACAGAACGCCGGTCTTCGGCCAGGGCTGGACGCAGGCCTCGGCGCGCGCCGCCCAGTCGCCCCAGCCGCTCTCCTCAAACAGGGCCTTGGCCGAGGCGTATTTCCCCTGGGCCACCAGCGCGCAGGCGCGCAGGTAGTCGTACTCTGCGGCGTCCATGCTGCCCATCAGCAGCGCGTCGGCGGCGTCCGGGTCGGCGGCGATCAGCAGCCGGGGCAGCAGCGCGGCATAGCCTTCGGCGTCCAGCGTTTCGGTCTGCTCCAGCCCGAAGGCCGCCTGCACGGCGTTCAGCGCGGCGATGGTCTTGGGGCCGACGTTGCCGTCCACGGCGATGTCCTGGCCCAGGGCCACCAGCGTCTGCTGCACGCCCTTCGCGGTGTCGCCCTTGCTGCCCTTTTGGATCACCTCGCCGGATAGCAGCGCGTCGTAGGTGGCGCGGTAGGTGTCGTCATTCAGCGCGGTGAGCACGGCCTCCGTCGTCACTTCGGAAGCGGGCACGTCGCCGTCTTCGGGCTCAGGTTCACCGGCGGGCTCCGTTTCGGGCTCCGTCGTGCCTCCCTGCTCGCCTCCGATCAGCTCCGCTAGCTTCTCCACGGCCTTCTCCGGCTCATACGCGCCGCTCGCGCCCGTCCCGTTGTTGTTGAAGAGCGTCTGGGGCGGCTCGTTTATCGCCACCTTCAGGTCGTACTGCCGCTCGGTGGCCAGGTCGATCAGGCTAAGCCAGGTGGTGGTGCGGTTCGCCGCGCCGCCCAGGCTGTACATGCCCACGTTCTTGTAGGTCGGGTAGATGATCGCAGCCCAATCGGCGGTTTCGAGGGAGTCGGCCCGGTATTCCATCGGAAAGCCGCTGTAGCGGTAATGGTCGGAGGTCGCGGTGAGCACGTCCGGCGTCTCATCCTCCTTGGAATTGTAAACGGCGACGACTACGTTGCCCGCGCACCGCGCTTCCCCGATGTCGTCGGCGGTGTTGGTTCGGGCCTTCTGGTGCAGCGCGTTCAGCCGCTCGACGTCCTCCGCAGAGACCGGAGGAACGGGCAGCGGCTCGTCATCCCCGGGCAGGTCGCTCAGCGGATAGAGCACGCCGTCGCACAGCAGGTCCAGGTCCTCAAGGGTATAGAAGTTTTCGCAGTAGAACAGGATGTCGAATACCTTCGTCGCCTGGTCGTCGGGCGTCACCACCTGGAAGATGCGGCTGGCACTGCCCTCGGATTCGGAATAAAGGCTCATCGCGGGTGCGATCTCCTCTTCGATCTGCTCCGGGGTCAGGGCCTCGCCGCCTTCCGCGACGGCGAAGCGCACCAGGTACACCTCGCCATGGGCCGGGAAGGGATCGCTGGTGCTGGCGGCCAGCAAATCCCAGCTCTCATAGGCGTCGGTGAACAGCTGCGGCTCGAGGGCCAGGTCGCCGAGGCGCACGGGCTCGCCCGGCTCGGCCAGGGCATAGGCTTTGGCAGCGTCGTCCTGGGCCGCATCGACCTTCTTGCAGTAGGCGGTATAGTAATAGCTCACGCCTGATGCATAGGCGACGGCGATATCCAGCTTCAGTTCGCCGTCCGCCAGCGTCCAGGTGCCCTCGCAGCTGGCGATGGTGGCATTTGTTGGAGTATCCACGGAAAACGAGCTGTTGTCGTATGAGATCGAAAAGGGATAGTCCGCATTAAAGCTTCCCTCATAGCAGGTGTATTCGCCGGTGCCGGTGCCGTCGGCGTTCACGGTGACGGTGAGGTCGATGGTGGATATGCCGCCGTACGTCGGCGCACCCTGGCCCTTCCACTGACCCACCAGTTCATCGGGGATACCCGCGCCCGCTTCGCCCAGGCCGGGCATGGCGCCAAGCAGCAGGATAAGGGCAATAGAGATCGCAAGCCATTTTTTCATGGAATAACCTCCTTTGGTCGTCGCTTTCGTTCGCCCCAAATGGGGTAGGGGGCCGGTTCCCGTTTTGCGTCGATCCCGCTGCGGCACTTGCGGCGGATGACGGCTCGGCTGCATAACGGAAATGAACAATGTTATTAACAAAATTAACCGAAGCCATTATAGCAAAAACAAACCGCCAAAAGGTGTGCAGCCTGCACACATTTGACGGTTTTGACTGGTTTTGATTCAATTTAACAGAATGTTTACGTTATTCCAGTGACAGCGCGTCGATCTGCCAGGGACCCTGGGGCCCGGACACCGGTTCGGCGCGGTAGTACAGGGGGCGGACCGTGGCCAAGCGGGCGTTTACAGCCCGGAGCAGCCCCACGCAGGGCCGGGCGTCCGGCAGGCTGTACTTCATCGGAACGCACAGATCGCACACCTCGGCCACGTCGGCAAGCGGCCCATCCGCCGCCAGCGCGGGGGACAGGTAGCCCGCGCACTCCCCGGGAAGGCCTGCCAGCGCGGCCTCCACGGCGGCGACCATCGCGCCCTCGGCGGTGTCCGGCCAGCGGGGCGAGCCATGGGCCCAGACGCTCTCCGACGACACCCGGCGCAGGCCGTCCGCCTCCACGAGCCACTGCTCCAGCCGCCCGTGGCCCACGGTGTCGCCCAGGTCGATCACGGCATGGATCAGCCCGTCCGCCGGTTCGATGGCCTGGGCAAAGAGCGTGCCCAGCAGGGAGGACAGGTCCGGCGAGAGCGCCGCCAGGTACTGCCCGCTGCCCGCGGTTTCGCCCAGCAGCAGCGCCTTGCCGCCTTGGCGAACCAGACGCGGTGGCAGCGCGCCCTCCGGCACGGGGATCGCCAGGCCGTTCAGCAGGAGCGCCGTGTCCTCGCCCCGGCGAAGGGTTCCGGGAAGGCCGTCGACGAGCACCGGCTCCGTCGAGACCTGCGCGGGCGAAAATTCCGCCTCGATCGCCCCGCCCGGCCAGACCACGCAGCTCAGGCCGCCGGCGTTTGATAGGCTGTCCGCCAGCGGCGCGCCGCCGGAAAGCACGATTTTCCGGGCCAGCGCCCGCCCCGGGCCGGACAGCGGGCGGTATTCCAGATAGACCGCTCCGCCAGGCGACACCGGCGCCATCAGAGGCCGCGCCTCGGACGCTTCCCCGGCGAACCGCCCGTTTATGTAGATCATCCCCGGCACCCGAGATGTGCAGATCAGGGTCGGTTGCATCAAAATCCCCCCTCCCGGACAGGGTATGCGGGGGAAGGGGGAGTTAGGAATGGGGAATTAGGAAAGGGGAATGAGGAATGAGGAATTGCGGTGCAAATCCCCGCGGGATTTGCCTGACCGATTGGAGACCCGGATTGCCGCGGCCTTCGGCCTCGCAATGACGCAGGGCGAAATCATGCCGTGTCACGTCATTGCGAGGAGGCCCATGCAATGAGCCGACGTGGCAATCTGGTATTATTGAATCCATGAAATCCGCCAGGATTTCCTCAACAATTCCTAATTCCTCATTTCTCATTTATTCATCGCCTTCCGCACGTCCGCCACCACCTGGGGGATCAGCTCCAGCGCGCGATCGAGGGGCTGGAAGCACTGGGCGGGCAGCATGCGGGTCTGTTCCGGCCCGGTGACCAGGAAGCCCAGCGGCTGCACGGTCACGCCCGCACCGGTGCCCCCGGCGAAGGGATGCTCCGCGCCGCCCTCGGCCCTGGACGCGGGGCCGTACTCGCCGCCTCCGGCCACGAAGCCGAAGCTGACCCGGGAGATGGGGATGATGGTCTCGCCATCGCCGGCGGCGATGGGCTCGCCCACCACGGTGTTCACGTCGATCATGTCCCGGATGTTCTCCAGCGTGGTGGACATGATGTTTTCAATGGGATGCTTTTCCATGGGCAATCCTCCCGCGAATTTCGTCGATGCCGCTCCTGGCGGCCGCAAGCATAATCTGCCCGGCCCGGGCGCGGATCATACCCTGCAGCTCCAGCCGCGCATCCCCGGAGAAGTCCGGCGTGACGCGGATCTCCAGCGCCTCCGCCTTTCCCCGCAGCGACGACGCCAGCGACGTGAGCGCCCCGCAGGCCAGCGCCGTGGCGGCGGCGTCACCGAGGGCCAGCGTGCCCCGCAGGGTGAGCTTCGCCAGCTTCAGCCGCATGACGAGCCTGAACACCCGCTTCAGATCCGGCGCAGGGGACTTGCGCTTTTTTGCCCTTCGCGCCATGTCTCGCCGCGCCCGCCGGAGGGCGCCCCGCGCGCGAAAGACGGCCGCGCCGGAGCCCGAGCGCAGCCCGTCCCGGCTGGACACGCAGAACGCCCCGCACACCGGGACGGCGGCGAGGTAGACGAGCGATTGCGCCAGGGCGACGAGATAGATCAGCATGGGGCCTCCTGGGGAGTGGGGGACAGGGACCGGAAAAAGCGACTGCCGCGCTCCTGGATTCCCTGTCTCTGTTCCCTTGTTTCAACAGTCTTTCCTATAATGTCCATAATTATTCTTTATTCGCTGTGGGAAAATGTGCTATAATAAATGTGGTATAGTATGGTAGGGACAAAGCGGGGGAGGCGTTGGCCTTGGCGGTGATCGTGGCGGAGCTCATGGGACACCGGCTGGCGCTCGAGACGCATCCGAAGCTGTTCTCCCCGGGGCACGCCGATCGCGGCACCCTGGCCATGCTGTCCGTGGCGCACTTTTCCCCGGGCATGAAGGTGCTGGACCTGGGCTGCGGCTGCGGCCTGGTGGGCATCCTGGCGGCCCGGATGTGCGGGGAAGAAAACGTGATCATGTCCGACATCGACCCGCTGGCCGTGGAAATCGCCGCGAAGAATGCGGCGGCAAACGGCGTGGGTGGGGTTCAGGTGGTCGTTTCCGACGGTTTGAACGGGGTGGACGCGACGGGTTTTGACCTGATCCTGTCCAACCCGCCCTATCAGTCCGATTTTTCGGTGGCGAAGTGCTTTATCGAAAAGGGCTTCAACCGGCTGAAGATCGGCGGCACGATGCTGATGGTGACCAAGCGGCGCGAATGGTATCGCAACAGGCTGATCGCCATATTCGGCGGCGTGCGGGTGCATGAGGTGGACGGCTATTTCGTGTTCGAGGCCGAAAAACGGGACAGCCGGTACGCCGACAGGCCCAGGGGCATTGGGAATGGAAACAAATCATAAAATGCCGGTAATGATTTCTTTTCTTGACATGACCAAACGGCGGGTTTAAAATACTTACGTTAGTCATGTAAACTGCGCAAGGTATGTGTGCATGCGAATAGTGGAATTTGAATCTGAGAACGCGTATGGAAAGGAGAGGAGACTGTTTTGCTGAACTGGCCAATCGTCGCATTGATTGCGCTGATTGCGTTGGCCATTGGCCTGGTTGCCGGTTATTTCTACCGCAAGAACGGCATGGAAAAGAAGATCGGACAGACGGAAGAATTCGTCGCCAATATGCTGGAGGACGCCACCCACAAGGCTGAGGAGAAGAAGAAGGAAGCCGTCCTGGAGGCCAAGGAAGAGATCATCCGCTTGAAGTCGGAGCTTGATAAAGAAGTTCGTGACCGCCGCAGCGAAGTTTCGCGGCTTGAGCGCAGGGTCAACCAGCGCGAGGAAGCATTTGATAAGAAGCTCGATAACCTTGAGGCCCGCGAGGAGGCGCTGAACGATAAGTATCGCGAAGCCGAGCGCCTGGAAGCGGAAGCCAACGAAATGCACGACCGACAGAAGCAGGAGCTGGAGCGCGTCGCCGGCATGACCGCCGACGAGGCCAAGGAGATCCTGATCGACCGCATCCAGAAGGACGCCTACCACGACGCCGCCGTGATGGTGCGCGAGGTGGAGGCCAAGGCGAAGGAGGAGGCGGACAAGCGCGCCCGCGACATCGTGTCCCTCGCCATCCAGAAGTGCGCCGCCGACCACGTGGCCGAGACCACGGTGTCCGTGGTGGCGCTGCCCAACGACGACATGAAGGGCCGCATCATCGGCCGCGAGGGCCGCAACATCCGCACCCTCGAAACCGCCACCGGCGTCGACCTGATCATCGACGACACGCCGGAGGCCGTGATCATCTCCGCCTTCGATCCGGTGCGCCGCGAGGTGGCCCGCATCGCCCTGGAGAAGCTGATCATGGACGGCCGCATCCACCCCGCCCGCATCGAGGAAATGGTGGAAAAGGCCAAGCGCGAGGTGGACAACCAGATCCGCGAGGCCGGCGAGCAGGCCATCTTCGAGACCAACCTGCACGGCATCCATCCGGAGCTGGTGAAGCTGCTGGGCCGCATGCGCTATCGCACCTCCTACGGCCAGAACGTGCTGCGCCACTCCATCGAGGTCAGCCACCTGGCGGGCGTCATGGCCGCCGAACTGGGCGCCGACGTGACCCTGGCCAAGCGGGCCGGCCTGCTGCATGATATCGGCAAGGCCATTGACCACGAGGTGGAGGGCACCCACGTTACCATCGGCGCGGACCTGGCCAAGAAGTTCCGCGAGAACGACCTGGTGGTCAACGCCATCGCCGCCCATCACGGCGACGTGGAAGCCAAGAGCGTCGAAGCCGTGCTGGTGCAGGCCGCCGACGCCATCTCCGCCGCACGCCCCGGCGCGCGCCGCGAGAGCCTGGAGAACTACATCAAGCGCCTGGAGAAGCTGGAGAGCATCGCCTACTCCTTCGACGGCGTGGAGACCTGTTACGCCATCCAGTCCGGCCGCGAGATTCGCATTATTGTCAAGCCCGAGGATGTGAACGACGCCGGCACCCTGATCCTCGCCCGCGAGATCGTCAAGCGGATCGAGAAGGAGATGGAGTACCCCGGACAGATCAAGGTGAACGTCATCCGCGAGACCCGCGCGGTGGAATTCGCCAAGTAGGCGGGCAGCGCCCGCCGGCAATCGCTGCCGCGACGAAAAACCCGACCCCCTGTGCCACTGATTCAAGCACAGGGGGTCGGCGTATGTACGGATTTGAAATGAGACGTGGGGACAGGTACATTGACTTGCCTTTGCCGATAAAGCGAGCCGCGGGAAAATGTTCCCACAGCTCAATTTATAGCGCTATTGTTCGATAGGTTTGGGATTGTCGGTTCTGCCTAACAGATAGTCAGTAGTGGTTTCATACAAATCGGCCAATTGGATCAGAATATCTGTAGGGATGTCCCGAAACCCCTGCTCATATCTGTAATACTGAGGCTGTTTCATGCCCAGTTTTTCGGCAAGGTTTTTTTGCGTCAAGTCGTGGTCTTCCCGCATTTCACGAATTCTTCGATAATATGCCATCATCAATTACCCTTTCATAATAACCAAAAGGATATATTGACAATACATGAATTATGCGCTAAAATGGCAATGAATAACCATATGGTTATATTATTGAAGAATATTGGAGGTACACTATGAAGAAGGTGTTCTCACTGCTGCTCGTGCTGATGCTGGCGCTGTCCGTCGCCGTGCCGGGCATGGCCGCGGGCAAGACCAAGACCAAGATCGCCCTGGACAAGAAGGGCACCGTCACCATGAACCTGGGCGAGACGCTCAAACTCACCGCCACCGTGACGCCGGAGGCGGCTGTGAAGTGGAGCAGCAGCAAGAAGAGCGTGGCCACCGTTGAAAACGGCCTGGTGACGCCCCGCAAGGAGGGCAAGGCCACCATCACCGCCAAGGCCGGCGGCAAGAGCGCGAAGGTCACCGTGAAGGTGGTCGACCCGAAGAAGCCCACCGGCCTGACCATCACGCAGGGCAAAAAGGCGACGCTGGACATCGACAAGACGCTGACGCTGGGGATCACCCTCCAGCCCGCAGGCGCCGAGAGTGCGTTGAAGTTCAGGAACAGCAACAAGAAGGTCGCCACGGTGGACGCGAACGGCGTCGTCACGCCCAAGAAGGAGGGCAAGACGAAGATCACCGTCACCTCCGCGAAGAACAAGAAGGCGAAGGCGACCATCACCGTCACGGTGAAGGATCCCTACAAGCCCACGAAGGTGACCATCAACCAGGGCAAGAAGCAGACCCTGACCGTGGGCGACACCCTGCAATTGACCACCACCCTGTCTCCCTCCACGGCGAAGGCCGACCTGACGTTCAAGAGCAGCAAGAAGAGCGTGGCTTCGGTAGACCCGAAGACCGGCGTCGTCACCGCGAAGAAGAAGGGCACGGCGAAGATCACCGTGACCGCCAAGAACAATAAGAAGGCCAAGGCCACCATTACTATCACCGTCATGAAGGCCGCGCCCAGCAAGGATCTGCTCACCTACATCGGCATGCCGATCGCCAAGGCGGCGAAGCAGCTGAATTTCAAGATTGCCGATTTTTCCACTGATCCCAAGCCCTTCTTTATAGCGGGCAGCGGCCCTGCGAGTTTGTGGGCGAGCGGCAAGAAGGCGGATACCGCGCTGATCGATGAAGTTGAAATCGAAAATTCCGACAGCAAGTATTGCATAGCGGGCGTGACGATCGGCATGAAGTGGAGCGACGCCCAGACCCTCCTCAAAAGCAGCGGCTGGACGTACGAGGGCGACTGGAGATTTACGCGGAATGGTATCGTCTTGGAAGTATCTCCCGAAGAGCTCGATTCTGAGTCGAAGGTTTACCACCTCATTGCGGATAAGAGGTAGACCGCTTCTGTGTCACGGAGACGGTTCTCTTGACACATAAAGTCACGGGGGACAGGCACATTGACACACTTTCGCCGATAAAATGGGCCGCGGGGATAATCCCGCGGCTCATTTTGCTTTTGCCCGCTATTTCAGGCCCTTCCGACGCTTCTTGTTTTCGTACATCAGGGCGTCGGCGGCCTGGACGCAGTCCTCCAGGGTGCGGCCGTCGCCGGGAGCGACGTCCACTACGCCCACGCTCATGGCCAGCCGGTAGAGGCCGTCCGGATGGCAGGCGGCGTCGGCGGCGCGGGGGATGGCCTCTTCCAGGTCGGCCTCGGCGGGGGAGGCGATGATGAGGAACTCGTCGCCGCCGTAGCGCATCAGGAAGTCGCCATCCCGGCAGGCCTGGCGCAGCACCTGGGCCGCGCCGCGGATGGCCTCGTCGCCGATCTCGTGGCCGTACTTGTCGTTGATGACCTTCAGGTCGTCCATGTCCACGAACAGCACCCGGGCGCCGCCCTCGCGGGTGAGGAAGCCGTCGAAGATTTGCTGGCCGTAGCGCTCGTAGCCGAAGCGGTTGTAGAAGCCGGTGAGGGCGTCGTGGACGTACAGGCCGTCCAGGGTCTCGTTCAGCTGGCGCAGCAGGCACTTCTTGCGCACGTTTTCAATGGCAATCTCCAGGAAGCTGAAGATGCTCATGTGCAGGTTCAGCTTGGCGATCTCGCTGATGCTGTCCAGGGCCACGTAGCCGATGGAATAGGTGTTGTAGTGCAGAGGATAGAACATCAGGAAGCGCTCCCGGCGCATCACGGCCTCGGGCAGCAGCGCGCTGGTGGGGAAGCGGACGCGGCGGGCGGCGGTATAGGGGTTCACCTCGATGCCGGCGCAGCCCGCCAGCACCATCTCGTCGTCGAAACCCTCGGAATCCTGTCCCCACTGGTTCTTGTCGTAGTTGTCGTAATAGAAGCTGTTGACGCACAGATACACGTTGTCGCAGCCGAAGATGCGGTAGTGCTTCTCCACGATGGCCATCAGCTCCTGCAGGGTCGAGGCCTCGAACAGCTCCTCGGCCATCTGGTCCTGCAGGCTGTAGAAGTCCTTCAGGAAGCGGACCTGGTCGAAGTACTTGTTGCGGATGTAGATGGGCTGGTCGTGCTCCGCGCAGCCGCAGGATTCGGAGCAGATGACGCTGTAGTCGAAGGGGATGTAATCCCGGCGCTCCGTGCCGTCGATCTTGTCCAGCAGCACCTCCATGGCCCGGTAATCCATCTGGTGATAGTCGCGGTGGACGGTGGACAGCCGGGGGCTGGACATCTCCGCGCTGCTGAGGTTGTCAAACCCGGTGACGATCACGTCCTGGGGCACCCGGTAGCCGCGGGCCTTCAAGGCGCGCAGCACGCCGATGGCCATGTCGTCGTTGGCACATACGAAGGCGTCCGGCAGGGGGCGGTCCTTGCGCAGCCACTGGTTCACCGCGTGCACGCCGTCCTCGGTGCGCCAGGTGCCCGGGATGATCTCGATGTCCGCGTCCGGGATGCCATTTTCCCGGCAGGCGTCTTCGAAGCCCTGCAGGCGCTGTTCGGCCTCCAGGCTGCCGTTCTCCAGTATGCCGGTGAGGTAGGCCAGCCGCCGCGCGCCGTGGTGGCGGATCACGTGGTCGGCCAGGTCGCGCTGGGCCCTGCGGTTGTCCACGGCTACCAGCGTGAAGCCCTCCACCGGGCAGTCCACGGTGACCGCGGGGATGCCCGCCTCCATTACCCGGCGCACCAGCGCATCCCGGGCGGAGCCCAGCACGATCTGGTTGCCCTGGATCAGCACGCCGTCGAACTGATTCAGGTCCGGCAGGTTGAATATGGCGTATTCGCTGTGGTCCCGGGGGCTCTCGGTGTCCTTGCCGAAGCAGTCGAACACGCACAGCTGCACGTTCTCGTGGTCCTCCACGAACTTTCGCAGGCCGTGCAGCGTGGCTTCCACCAGCTCGTAGTTCCAGTCCGCGGTGAAATAGGCGATTCTGTAGTTTCGCATATTCGCTCCATATCTATATGTGATGATTACATAATAACCCAATATACCATCTATATAATAGACCTGCGCGGAGAAAAATTCAATAGGAGAGGAGAAAAAAATGAGAAAAAAGAGACGAAACCGGGAAGTGCCACGGTTTCGCTTCATTGTTCCGCTTCGCTGCTGTCCAGACCTTCGAAGAAGCGATCGTAGGAACAATCGTAAATCTTTTTCAATTCGATCAACACGCTGATCCGTATGTTCAACTCGCCGGTTTCATACTTTTCATAGGTGGTTCTGCCGATGTCGCAGCCGCGCCGCTGCAATTCGGCACAGAGCTTCTCCTGCGACAGCTTCGCGGCTTTACGCAGCGACCGCAGGTTTGCGCCCATGTGTCGATCCCGACGCAGCTTCTGCTCCATGGAAACCTCCGCTATTGACCAGTATCGGTTGCAATCGAGATCATTTTATGCTATACTGGCAATAAAAAGTGACCGCTATAATGGTCAAAAGCTACATAAGGAGGCGCGTATGCAAGAGGATGCGTTTGATTATGGAGCTATGGGTGCACGGATTCGCGCGTGCAGACGCGAATTAAAGCTGACCCAGGAAAAACTGGCTGAGCGCGTCGGTATCTCAAATTCCTTCGTTGGGCATATTGAACGAGGAGAAAAAAAGGCCTCGCTGGAGACCATTTCCCAAATAGGAAAGGCTCTCGATGTGAGCCTGGATTACATTATTGCCGGAAGGAAGAATAAATGCGACGGGATAAACTGTGCTTTGTTCGAGGATTTGAAGAAACTGATCGAGGCATATGAATAAATAATGCGGGGACGCTCTGGCGTCCCCGCGGTATTGTGCGTTCCTTACCCCTTCTTCACCAGCCGGTGATAGCTCTTCTTGCCCTTCCTGATGAGCAGGCCGTCGCCCTCCAGCATTTCGGGGGTGATGCGGAAGTCCACGTCGGTGACCTTCTCGTCGTTCACGGACAGGCCGCCGGCGGTGATGGTCTGGCGGGCCTCCTTGTTGCTCTTGCACAGGCCGACCCTGGCGACCCAGGCCAGCAGGCGGCTCTCCTCATCGAGCTCAGCGGGGTCGATCTCGGTGGTGGGGGCGGAGCCGGCCGCGCCCTTGCCGCCGAACAGGGATTCCGCGGCCTGCTGGGCCTTGCGGGCCTCCTCCTCGCCGTGCACGTTCTTGGTGACCTCGTAGGCCAGCACGCGCTTGGCCTCGTTGATGGCGCTGTCCTTCAGCGCGCCCAGGCGGCGCACCTCGTCCATGGGCAGGAAAGTGAGCAGGCCCAGGCACTTTTCCACGTCCTGGTCGTCCACGTTGCGCCAGTACTGGTAGAAGTCGTAGGGGCTGCACTTGTTGGGGTCGAGCCACAGCGCGCCTTTTTCAGTCTTGCCCATCTTGCGGCCGTCGTGGGTCAGCAGCAGCTGGAAGGTCAGCGCGAAGGCGGGCTTGCCGTCCTTGCGGCGGATCAGGTCCGCGCCGGAGAGCATGTTGCTCCACTGGTCGTCGCCGCCGCACTGCAGCGTGACGTTGTGGCGGTGGTTCAGCTCCAGGAAGTCATAGCTCTGCATCAGCATGTAGTTGAACTCCAGGAAGGTGAGGCCCCGCTCCAGGCGCTGCTTGTAGCACTCGGCGGTGAGCATGCGGTTCACGCTGAACAGCGCGCCCACGTCGCGCAGGAAGCTGATGTAGTTCAGATCGCGCAGCCAGTCGGCGTTGTTCACGATCTGGGCGCAGTTGGGCTTGGACGGGTCGAAGTCCAGGAAGTTCTCCATCTGGGATTTGATGTGGGCCACGTTGTTGTCGATGTCCTCCACGGTGAGCACCTTGCGCAGGTCGCTCTTGCCGGAGGGGTCGCCGATCATGCCGGTGCCGCCGCCCATCAGCGCGAAGGGCTTGTGGCCCGCCTTTTGCAGGTGCGCCATGGCCATGATCGGGATGTAGTGGCCGATGTGCAGGCTGTCCGCCGTGGGGTCGAAGCCCACGTAGAAGCTGACCATGCCTTCGTCAAAGGCCTTGTACAGCTCGTCTTCGAAGGTGATCTGCTTCACAAAGCCGCGCTCTTTCAAAAGATCCAGTGCGTTCATATCTATTGCATCCTTTCTTTTCCTGTCAATGGTTCTTGCTTTTGAATGAGGGATGAAGAATGGGGAATCGTGGAGGAAATCCTTCGGATTTCATCTATTCAAGTATGATCTGCGCGTCGGGCAGCTTTTCAATCCAGTGCCAGCCGGCCAGATAGAATTCCTCATTCCTAACTCCTCATTTCAGAGATGACTTTCCCCAGTCGCCTCATGCCCTCCTCGATGGTGGGGATGTCGCACATGGAGAAGTTCAGGCGCAGGGTGTTCAGGTGGCCGCCGTCGGGATAGAAGTGGGTGCCGGGGACGAAGGCCACGCCGGCCTCCACCGCGGCCTCGAAGGCCTTCAGGCCGTCCACGCCCTCGGGGAGCTCCGACCAGACGAACAGGCCGCCCTGGGGCAGGGTGTGCTTCGTGCCGGCGGGGAAACACTTGAAGCCGTCCAGCATGGCGTCCAGCTGCTTCTTATAGTCGCCGCAGATGCGCGCGAGGTGCGCCGGCATCAGGCCCGCCCGCAGGTAGGCATCCACGATGGCTTGGTTGAGCAGCGGCGAGTGCACGTCGGCCGACTGCTTGCCGATGACCATCTTGCGCAGCAGCGGCGGGTTGGTGACCGCCGCCGCGCCCAGGCGCATGCCCGGGGCGATGTATTTGGAGAAGGACGACATGTACACCACCCAGCCCTCCTCGTCGAAGGACTGGATCGGCGGCAGGGGCTCGCCGGAATAGCGCAAGTCGCGGTAGGGGTCGTCCTCGGCGATCACCACGCCGTACTGGCTGGCCAGCGCCGCCAGCGCCTTCCTGCGCTCCAGCGACAGGGTGATGCCGGTGGGGTTCTGGAAGGTGGGGATCACGTACATCAGCTTCGGATGGTGCTCTTTGATCAGCGCCTCCGCCGCCTCGACGATCACGCCGTTTTCGTCCGTGGGCATGGCGACGAGCCTGGCGTTGTACTCCCGCATGGCCTGGATGGCGCCCAGGAACGTGGGGCTCTCGCAAAGCACCACGTCGCCGGGGTCGACCAGCGCCTTCAAAAGCAGGTCAAAGGCCTGGCTCCCGCCCTGAACGGGCAGCACCTGGCTGGCGTCGCACTTCACGCCCTCGGTGTTCAGAAACGCCGCCGCGCTCTCGCGGAACGGGCCGAAGCCGTCCGTGGCGCCGTACTGCAGGAGCGTGGTGCCGTACTGCGAAAGCACCTTGCCCGACAGCTCGGAGATCACCTCCGGCTCCAGCGCGGTGTTGCTGGGATTGCCGCCGGCGAAGGAGATCATCCCCGGCCGGGCCAGCAGCTTGAAGATTTCGCGGATGGCGCTGCCGTTGATGGGCCGCATGTGCCTGGCGAACTTCTCCTCGGTGAATTGCATGATGGATTCCCCCTGACAGATAAAAAATGCGCCTTCCCACAGGGGAAGGCGATGCGTATCGCGGTACCACTTCCGTTCGCCGCGATGAACATCGCGGCCTCGCGTGCGCTGTTACGGGCGCGCCCGGACGGCCTACTTGATACCGATTTCAACCCATGATGTTTGCGATCCTGTGGCGCCTTTTCCGCCATATCTGCGTTGAAGTCTCTTGACTTGCCGCCAGCGAGCCTTCGCCTTGCTATGACGAAAAATGCGCTTACATGCTCTGCAAACCTATGGATTGAAATTGGTATTCGCTTCAACCGCCTGCTCCGGGATGTATTCGCCCGCGCGCCTTCGCTCCCTTGCACCCACCGGGGGCTCTCTTGATCCGGACTTGCGCGGCCTACTTGTTCCCATCATCGCGTGTGTTTTGCTGTAGGTTGATGATAGCATGGGTTCGGGCGATTGTCAAGTGTGAGGGGGTAAAAACAAATACAAGAGTTTAGAGTTGAGAGTTAAGAATACTGAGCTCGGATGAAGGCGGTGGCCGCGTCATTGTCTCTGCACTCGAAATGTGTTTGTATTTTCGCGCAAACTATGCTATCATATAATATAGAAATTTATGCACAACTGCGGGGGCCTGTCCCCAAGAGGTACGTCCATGTCCACATTCAGCTTTGCCGAGGGCGCGGCGATGTTCGATTCCACGCCCATCGAGAACCTGTTCCTGCTGGAATACCTGCCCACGGCGCCGGAGGCGTTTTTGCGCGTGTACCTGTATACCCGGGTGCTGGCGCTGCACCCGGAGCTGGGCGACAGCCTGCAGCAGATCGCCCTCACCCTGCGCATGGAGGAGGACACGGTGTTCCAGGCCTTCGCCTACTGGGAGCAGCGGGGCCTGGTGCGCCGGCTCACCGACCGGCCGCCCACCTATGAGCTGCTGCCCCTGCGGGCGGACAGCCCGGCGGCCCTCAACCCCATGGAGCGGGATTACTATCGCTACCGGGACTTCAACGCCTCGCTGCAGTCGCTGTTCGGCGAGAAGGTGATCGAGAGCCACGAGTACCGCACCGCCAACGACTGGCTGAACGTGCTGGGGCTGGACGAGGCCGCGGTGGTGAGGCTGGTGGAATACGGCATCGCCACCTCCCGCAGCAGGGATAGCGTGCCAAGCCCCGAAAGCGTATTCAAGCGGATGGACAAACTGGCGGCGAAATGGGCCGACGAGGGCTGCCGGACGCTGGAGGACGTGGAGCGGGCCATCGCCGAGCAGGAGGGGGTCAACGCCGTGGCCCAGGCGGTGCTGAAGCGCTTTTCCCTGCGCCGCAAGCCCACGCTGGACGAGCTGGCCTGCGTGAAGCGCTGGACGGGGGAGTGGAACTACACCGAAGAGCAGATTCTGGAGGCCTGCGGCGAGACCACCAAGGCCCGCACGCCCTCCTTCGGCTACCTGGACTCCATCCTGAAGAACAGGCTGGACGACGACCAGGCCTTCTGGGACGATTTGTCCGAGGCATTGAAGGAGCTGGATTCCCCCCAGGCCAAGCCCACGCCGGAGGTGTTGAAGCGCTATGCGGCGCTGCGCCGGGGCGGCTTTGACAGGGAGGCCATCCAGCTGGCGGCGGCGCGCTGCCACGAGCGGAAGAAGACCCGGTTCGAGGACGTGGAGAAGCTGCTGTCCCGCTGGGCGGAGGCGGGCGTCTACACCGGCGAAGCGGCCCGGGCCTATGTGGACGATATGCGCAGGAAGGCCGAGGCCGTCGCCGCGCTGCTGGAGGCCGCCGGCTCTGAGAAGCGCCCCAACATGGGCGACCTGGCCCTCTACGACGGCTGGCGGGCGAAGCACGATGCGGCGCTGATCGCCTTCGCGGCAGCCTGCGTGAAGGGGCAGTTCCCGCCCCTGGAGAAGATGGACGCGCTGCTTGGCGAGTGGGAGGCCGCGGGTGTGAAGACCGTGGAAGAGGCCGAGAGATGGCGGAAGGCCCACAAGTCCGACCGCAAGTCCTCCGGCCAGGGCGGGACGCCGCCCGCCAATCCCGCGCTGGAGTACAGCCAGCGGGAGTACAAGGAAGAGGACTTTGGCGACGACTTCTATATTGATTTGGATAAATATGGCGAGGGAGGCGAAGAGGAATGACCCGTTCCGAACACATCCGCGCCCTGCTGGAGGAATACGCCCAGCGGCGCGCCGAGAACGAGGCCGACCTGCGCCGGCGCACCGACGCGGCCTTCGGGAAGGCCCCGGAGATCGCCCGCCTGCGCGCGGACAACGCCGGCCTGGCACTGGATGCCATGCGCAGCATACTCACCCAGCAGGGGGCCGAGCAGCGCGCCGCGCTGGCGGCGGAGATGAAGCGGCGCGGCCAGGCCAACAACGCCCGGATCCGCGAGCTGTTGGCGTTAAACGGCTTCCCGGTGGACCAGCTGGAGCCCAGGTACCGCTGCGATAAGTGCCGGGACACCGGCTATGTGGGCGACGCGCCGTCCCGCTTCTGCGACTGCTTCGAGGCGAGGCTGCGGCTGCGCCTGCACGAGGACGGCAGCATGGCCGGCGTGAAGGAGCAGAACTTCGACGCCTTTGATGAAAATCGCATCCCTGAGGATGATGGTCAGAGAGCACGAACGCTTAAGGCCCGACAAGTCTGTGAGGACTATGCAAACGCCTTTCCCAACACCAAGTACCGCAATCTGTTGCTCACCGGCCCGGGCGGCCTGGGCAAGACGTTCCTTCTGAACTGCATCTTCGAGCGGGTGACCGAGCGGGGCGGCTCCGCCGTGCGCATCACCGCCTTCCGCATGTTCGAGGCCATGCGCCAGCAGCACGTGGGCAACGACGGGGACTTCGCGGGCTTTTCGTCGCTGATCGAGGCGCCGCTTTTGCTGATCGACGACCTGGGCACCGAGCCCATGATGCGCAACATCACCGTGGAATACCTGTTTACGCTGCTGAACGAGCGCGGCGCGGCCCGGCGGCACACTGTGATTGCCACGAACCTGACGCCGGTGGAGCTGAAGGAGCGCTACGGCGAGCGGGTGGCATCGCGGCTGCTGGACCGGTCAGCCTGCGGGAAAATTTCGTTCACCGGAAAGGATCTGAGGAGCCTGTGAGCGTTGCGGACGAGGTATTCGCCTTCCTGGACGGGCTGGGCATAGCCTGTCAGACCGCGGAGCACGCCCCGGCATATACCATGGCGGACTGCGCCGAGGTGGACCGGACGCTGGGCGCGCTGACGGTGAAGAACATCTTCCTGACCACGAAGAACAAAAAGAAATGCTTCCTGTGCATCACCCGGCCGGACGCCCGGTTCCACACCGCGGACATATCGAAGCAGATCGGCTCCAGCCGGCTCAGCTTCGCGCCGGAGGAGATGCTGTTTGAAAGGCTGCGCTGCCACGGCGGCTCCGCCAGCCCCATGGGCCTCATCTTCCCGGAGGCGCAGGGCGTGGGCCTGATCGTGGATGCGGCGCTGCGCAATGAAGCGGCGATGGCCTTCCATCCCTGCGACAACACCCGGACCCTGGCCATGGCGGGGAAGGACTTCTTTGAAAGGTTCCTGCCGGCGGTGGACGTGGCGCCGGTGGACGTGGAGATCCACGATTTTCTTGAGACATGAGCGTGGCTCCGGCGGCTTTATCGCGGGAAACCCTTTAAAACAGTCGCCTTGAAAACTCCCCCCTTCCGCAACAGAAAGCGGCTTGTTTTCTTTACCTTGCGGCACTATACTCTTGCGAAGCGCCGCGGAAAGCCGCGGCGCGGACAATTCCTGAAGACAGGAGCGTGAGACTATGATGGGTGAAGAGGCCTATGCGCGGGCGCGCAAGATAGGCTTGAAAGAATATCACGGGCGCATGCAGCGCCAGGGGAACCCCTTCCTTCCGGTGCTGGAGGAGATCGAGGAGCGGATGAACGCCCTGAGCCACGTGCCCTTGGGCCTGGAGCAGATCCCGCTGAAAAAGGTGGTGGGCACCGCGTCCAGGGGCCGCACCAACGCCTTTGCCGCCAATTTCATGCCCATACTGGACCCGGGCAGCGAGTTCTCCACCAAGTGGAGCGTGCTGTACGAGGGTATCGTGGAGCAGGGGCTGAACCAGCCGGTGAAGGTGTTCGAGTACCTGGGCCTGTACTACCTGGTGGAGGGCAACAAGCGGGTCAGCGTGATGAAATACCTGGACTCGCTGTTCATCGAGGCGGAGGTGACCCGCATCCAGCCGCCCCGCAGCGAAGACCTGGAGAACGTGCTCTATTATGAGTACCTGCCCTTCTACAACGACACGAAGATCAACTACCTGTGGTTCTCCAAGCCCGGCAGCGTGGCAAGGCTGTGCGAGCTGACGGGCAAGGCCCTCGGCGAGAAGTGGACCAGCGAGGAGTGCAGCGACTTCAGCGCCGCCTACATGCGCTTCCGGGGGGAGTACAAGGCCCGGGAGGCCGTGAGCGACGCCAAAAAGCTGCCCGCCACCACCGGCGACGCCTTCCTGATCTACCTGGACGCCTGCGGCTACGCCGACGCGCCCCGCAAGTTCGGCGGGGAGATGAAGGGCGAGGTCAAGGCCCTGTGGGGCGAGTTCGAGAAGGAGAAGGAGCCGGAGAACGTCGCGCTGATCACGAAGCCGGACGAGGTGAAGCAGGGCGGAAGCCTGCTGAACACGCTGTTCGGCCCCTCCAGCGTGAAGGTGGCCTTCCTCTATTCCAGGGAGCCGGTGCAGAACGGCTGGACCTATTGGCACGATCTGGGCCGCGTGAACCTGGAGAACAACATGGGCGACCGGGTGAAGACCTCGGTGTGCGTCTGCGAGGATCCGGCCAACTACGAGGCGGAGATCGAGCGGCTGATCGAGGCGGGCAACAACCTGATCTTCACCACCTCGCCGCTGATGCTGTCGGCGTCGATGAAGGCGTCCGTCAAGCACCCGGAGGCGAAGCTGCTGAACTGTTCGCTGCTGGCCAGCTGGCAGCGGGTGCGCAGCTACTACGTGCGGCTGTACGAGGTGAAGTTCCTGATCGGCATGATCGCCGGCGCGCTGACGGAAAACGACAAGATCGGCTACATCGGCGACTATCCCATCGTGGGCGCGGCGGCCAACATCAACGCCTTCGCCCTGGGCGCGCGCATGGTGAACCCCCGGGCCAAGGTGATATTGGAATGGTCCTCTCGCAAGGACTTCAACCCTGACGACCCCTTTGGCGACCCCTCGGTGCAGATCATCTCCAGCCGGGACGTGGGCGCGCCCAGCCACCACGCCGTGGAGTACGGCCTGTATTCCCAGCGCGAGGGCGTGAAGCAGTCCATCGCCATCCCCGTGCTGGACTGGAGCCGCATCTATGAGAGCCTGGCCAGGAGCGTGCTCAGCGGCAGCTGGAAGGACACGGGCACCAGTCCCGCCAAGGCCGTGAACTACTGGTGGGGCCTGTCCTCCGGCGCGGTGGATTTGGTGGTGAGCCAGCGCATGGACATCGGCCTCAAGCGGCTGGTGGAGCTGGTGAAGGAGCACATTCGCGAGGGCGTGTTCTGGCCCTTTGAGAGCATCATCCGCGACCAGGCGGGAGACATCCGCTGCCCCGTGGACGGGCGGCTGACCTATGCGGACGTCATCGCCATGGACTGGCTGGTGGACAACGTGGTGGGCGGCTTCCCGGCCATCGACGACCTGCGGGAGTATACCCGCGCGCTGGTGGAGCTGCAGGGCATCAAGCAGATCGACCTGCCCGCGCCGTCCACGTTCAGCTGGAAGGCGGAGGAAGCTTGATGTGGCGGGGGACCTGCTTCCCCCGCCACGACCACCCCTTTGACGGATTTGCCTTGAGTTTTTAGTCTGTTTCATGATTGGATATGAAGAATAAACAGTCAAAAAACTCCGGTCGGCAAATCCGCAAGGAAGGAATTTGTCACTTCGGGGGCTGTGTCCCCTGCGTGAAAATTCCCCCGTGCCCGCCGCGCATGTCGCCGGGCACGATTGAAGATCAGGGCGCTGCCGCCCCTGATCCCCGGCAAAAGTGTGTTTCATCTGCGTACAAAAGGGGCGTTGGTCATGAAAATCATGGTGCTTGCCGACGTGGCGGACAAGGCGCTTTGGGACTACCTGGACCGGCGGCTGCTGGAGGGCATCGACCTGATCCTCTCCAGCGGCGACCTGCCCGCGGAGTACCTGTCCTTTCTGACCTGCTTTACCCACGCGCCGATCCTCTATGTCCACGGCAACCACGACAAGGCCTACAACAAGAAGCCCCCGGAGGGCTGCATCTGCGTGGACGACGACATCTTCGAGGTGGACGGCGTGCGGGTGCTGGGCCTGGGCGGCAGCATGCGCTATCGCCCGGGCGAGCCCTATATGTTCACCGAGAAGGAGATGGCCCGCCGCGTGCGGAAGCTGTGGCGGAAGCTGCGCAAGTACAAGGGCTTTGACATCCTGCTGACCCATGCCCCCGCCCGGGGCCAGGGCGACATGGAGGACATCCCCCACCAGGGTTTTGAGACGTTCCTGACGCTGATGGACCGCTGGCACCCGAAGTACCTGGTCTACGGCCACGTGCATCAGGAGTACGGCGCGATGAAGTTCGTCCGCGAGCGCCAGTACGGCGACACCACGCTGGTGAACGCCTACAAGCGGTATGTGATCGAGATCTGACGGAGGCGAAGCATGGCGCTGAAACCCTACAAGACGCTGCTGAAGGCGGCGAGCGACGAGTTCATCGTGAACAAGTCCCGCTTCATCGGCCACGGCTGCCCCTGCGAGACGGAGGAGGCGGCCCTGGCCTTTTTGGCGCAGATGCGCGCGAAATACAAGGACGCCACCCACAACTGCTACGCCTACATCATCGGCCCCAACATGGGCGTGATGCGCTACAGCGACGACGGCGAGCCGGGGGGCACCGCGGGCATGCCCATCATCGAGGTGATGAAGGCCCGGGGCGTCACCAACTGCGCCGTGGTGGTCACGCGCTACTTCGGCGGCATCCTGCTGGGCGCGGGCGGGCTGGTGCGCGCCTACACCCAGGGGGCCGTTTGCGCGCTGAACGCCAGCGGCGTGGGCGTGATGCATCCCACGGCCAGGTATCTGATGGAGATCGGCTATCCGCTGCTCAACCGCATGGACTTCTTCCTGAAGGACGAGCCGGTGCTGGTGGAGGACAAGACGTTCACCGACGTAATCACCTACACGCTGTGCGTGCGCTGCGCGGACGAGGCGGCGTTTATCGCCCGGCTGACGAATATGTCAGAGGGGACGGTTTCACCCCTGCGCTATGAGGAGATCTACCTGGCCTGGCCGGAGGAGGGCGCCCCGTGACCGCCCATCGCGTGCCGGAGGGCCTGCGGGAAACGCCGCTGGAGAAGTACCTGCGCCGGGCGTGGCCGCTGGTGCCCGGGCGGGTGTGGCGCGAGGCGCTGAAAAAGCGGGACGTGCGAATCAACGGCGTGAAGTGCGGTGATGGCGCCGCCGTGCGCGGCGGGGACGAGCTGACGCTGTACATCGACGCCAAGTGGCTGGAGCCGCTGCCGGAGGTGCTGTGGACGGACGGCAGGCTGATTGCCTGCGTGAAACCCCAGGGCCTGCCCGTGGACGTGGACCAGGACGGCGTGGGCGCGGACACGCTGCTGACCCGGCTTGAGCGACAGTATCCCGGGGTGCGGCTGTGCCACCGGCTGGACGCGCAGACGGGGGGCATCGTGCTGGCCGCGGCGGACGAAACCGTGTGGCGGCAGGCCTTCGACGCCTTCCGGGAGCACGGCGTGAAGAAGCAGTATCATGCGCTTGCGCTGAACAGGTTTGACCGGGGCGAGGGCACGCTGAAGGCCTATCTTGTGAAGGACGCCCGCCGCGCCGAGGTGCGCGTGATTCACCGGGACGCCCCCGGGGCCAGGCCCATCACCACCGTCTACAGGGCGGGGGAGGCGGCCGCGCCGGGGCTGTACCATGTGCGGCTGGAGCCCGTCACCGGGCGCACCCACCAGCTGCGCGCCCACATGGCCGACTTTGGCCACCCGCTGTTGGGCGACGACCGCTACGGTGACCGCGACGCCAACCGCCGCCTTGGCGCGGCAAAGCTGTGCCTGTGGCACGAAAGGTTGACCATTCTGGAAGACAGCCCGCTGATCGACTATCGCGGCATGACCTTCGAGGCGCCCGCGCCGGAATGGATTCAAGAGAAGAGGGACAGGGAACGCTCATGAACATTCGCCTCATCGCCACCGACGTGGACGGCACGATCCTGCCCCGGGGCGGCACTATCTCGGCGGCGACGCGCCGCGCGGTGGAGCGCTGCCGGGCCAGGAACATCCCCTTCGTGATCGTCAGCGGCCGATGGATCGGCGCGCTGGGGAACGTGATCGCCCAGGCGGGCACGGCGGACATGCCCATCATCATCGTCAACGGCAGCGCCGTGCTGGGCCCCGGCGGCGAGGTGCTCTACGAGCGCTTCATGGAGCCGGAGCACGTGGCCAGGGTCTACGATACCCTGCGCCGCTTCGACGTGCAGATCAACAGCTATGTGCCCAACGGCCTGTTCTGCCTGAATACCGGGGTGCTGAAGCGTCCCTCGACGCTGCTGACGGCCTACACGGGCGAGGGCAGGATGGTGTTGGACGACCCCGCGGCCTTTGAGCGCGAGGGTCTGAAGCGGGTCTACAAGCTGGAGGGCCTGACCGAGGACGCCGCCACGATGGCGAGGCTGCGCGCCGCCCTGGCCGAAACCGGCGCGCTGGTGACCCATTCCTCCCCTCGCAATGTGGAGCTGATGTCCCCCGGCATGGGCAAGGCCGCGGCGCTGCGCTGGCTGGCGGCGCGGCTGGGCGTGGACATGGCCGACTGCATGGCCTTCGGAGACAACGCCAACGACCTGGACATGCTGGAGTGCGTGGGCTGGCCGGTGGCGGTGGGCAACGCCGCGGAAGAGGTGAAGCGCGCCGCGCGGATCGTCGCCGATGCGGACGTGAACGACGGCGTGGCGAAGGTGATCCTTGAGAGCGTATTGGAGGAAGAAATCCCATGATGCACATCGTGCTGGTCAACCCGGAGATCCCCCAGAACACCGGCAACATCGCCCGCACCTGCGCGGCCACGGGCGCGAAGCTGCACCTGATTGAGCCGCTGGGCTTCGAGCTGAGCGACAAGTACCTGAAGCGCGCCGGGCTGGACTACTGGCACATGATGACCTACGAGGTGCATCCCGACTGGGAGGCCTTTCGGACGGCCTACCCGGACGCCGTGCTGCACTACGCCACCACCAAGGCGCCCCGGGACTACTGCGCCGCCTGCTACGGCCCGGACGACTTCCTGGTGTTCGGCCGGGAGACCAAGGGCCTGGACGAGGAACTGCTGGCCGCGAACTACGAGAGCTGCGTGCGCATCCCCATGCGCGAGGACGCCCGGTCGCTGAACCTGTCCAACTCCGTGGCGATATTGCTGTACGAGGCCCTGCGCCAGCAGGGCTTTCCTGGTCTGTCCGGCGAGGGGCATTTGCACCACACGGCGCTGCCGGGCGGCGAGTGGAAGGACTACGTCTGACGCGCTTGTGCACATTTCACAAAAATCTCCGCAACAACCCCCCGGGGGGCTTGCGGGGTTTTTTTGTGTTCCCTATAATCATGGTATCAGACTACCACAAGAGGGGGACTTTGTCATGCATATGGCGGACGCGCTGCTCTCTCCGGCGGTGGCGGCGACGATGGTTGTCGCCTCCGGCGCGGTTGCTGGCTATTCCATCCACAAGCTCCGGAAGGACGACGAGCCCCAGAAGCTGCCCACCATGGCGGTGACGGCGGCACTGGTGTTCGCGGGCCAGATGATCAACTACACCATCCCCGGCACCGGCTCCTCCGGCCACATGTGCGGCGGCATGCTGCTGTCGGCGCTGCTGGGCCCCCAGGCGGGCTTTTTGTCCATGATCGTGATCCTGGCGATCCAGTGCCTGTTCTTCGCCGACGGGGGATTGATGGCCCTGGGCGCGAACATATGGAACATGGCGTTCTACGGCTGCTTCGTGGGCTATTACCTGATCTGGAGGCCCATCGTATCATCCGCCAACGGCGACAGGGCCGCCCAGCGCCTGCGCATCATCATCGCCAGCGTCGTCGGCTGCGTGGTGACGCTGCAGCTGGGCGCGTTTTCCGTGGTGCTGGAGACCAGCCTGTCCGGCATCACCGAGCTGCCCTTTGGCGCGTTCGTGGCGCTGATGCAGCCCATCCACCTGGCCATCGGCCTGGTCGAGGGCCTGGTGACGGCGGCGGTGCTGGTGTTCGTGTACGAATCCCGGCCGGAGCTGCTGCGGGAGGTGGACGCGAACGCCGTGGGCGGCTCGAAGCGGTCGCTGAAGTCGGTGGTGATCGTGCTGGCCGTGGTGGCGGCGCTGGTGGGCGGTGGGCTTTCGCTGCTGGCCAGTTCCAATCCCGACGGCCTGGAGTGGGCGCTGTTCGGCAACAAGGACGCGGGCTACAGCGAGAACATGGGCCTGGACGAGGAGGACTTCGGCGTCAAGAGCGCCCTGGCCGACGCTGCCGGCAGCGTGCAGGAGGCCACGAGCTTCCTGCCGGACTATTCCTTCGCGGGCAGCGACAGCGCCGCGGGCACCACGGTGTCCGGCCTGGTGGGTTCCGCCATGGTGGCGGGCGTGGCCGTGCTGATCTGCCTGGTGGGCGGGTTCTTCCGGAAGAGGAAGGCCGGGGCGAAGTGATGGCGCGGGAAAAGGGGAATAAACGGGGACAGCTGCTTCATGCCAATGAAACAGTACGTTGAGCGAAATGTGCTTTCCTTGCGAGACGCACAGATTCTTCGACTTCGTTTCGCCTTCGGCTGCACTCCGCTCAGAATGACAGCGCATTGGGCCGCTTGTCCTCCTGAATGGAGCGATAGCACAGTCGAAAGATCAGTACATGAAGCACGGGATACTCTCGTGCGCGGCGCATGACCGCTGCTGTGTACTCCTGACGGCCTCTGGTCGCTCATCATCCAACAATCCGAACACATGGGTAACAATATGAGCAAGATGGACGCGGCCCTCCGGGAGCTGGCGGAGATGGACGACCTGGCCTCCGGCGATTCGCCCATCCACTGCCGAAGCCCGCTGGCGAAGCTGCTGGTGACAATCGCATACATCGCCTGCGTGGTGTCCTTCGGGAAATACGACCTGAGCGGCGTGACGGTGCTGGCGCTGTTCCCGGCGCTGCTGTTCCAGCTTTCGGACGTGCCGGTGTCGGTGTGCTTCCGCAAGCTGCGCTTCGTGCTGCCGCTGGTGCTGGCGGTGGGGCTGTTCAACCCGATATTTGATCGTGACCCCCGGCTGATGGTCGGGGGCATTGCCGTGTCCGGCGGGGTGATCTCCATGCTGGCGCTGATGGTGAAGGGCGTGCTGTGCCTGTCGGCGTCGTTTCTGCTGATGGCCACCACCGGCATCGACCGGCTCTGCTGCGCGCTGCGGAGGGTTCGCGTGCCGGGGACGCTGGTGACGCTGCTGCTGCTGACCTACCGCTACGTGGGCGTGCTGACCGGGGAGCTGGCGGCCATGACCGACGCCTATCACCTGCGCGCGCCGGGGCAGAGGGGGGTCCATGTCTCCGCCTGGGGTTCGTTCCTGGGCCAGCTGCTGCTGCGGAGCATGGACCGGGCCGAGGAGCTGTACGCCGGGATGCGGCTGCGTGGCTTTCACGGGGAGTTTTACTACGCGGAGACGGGGCCGTTCACCTGGGCGGACGGGCTGTATGTGCTTTTGTGCTGCGGGGCGTTCGCGGTGTGCCGACTGGTGAACGTGGCCGCGCTGCTGGGAGGGCTGGCGATATGATCGAGTGCAGGGGCGTGTCCTACGCCTATGAGGAAGGACGGTATGCGCTGCGGGACGTGTCGTTCCGCATCGCCCCGGGCGAGGCCGTGGGGCTGATCGGGGCCAACGGCGCGGGCAAATCCACGCTGATGAAGGCGTTGCTGGGGCTGGTTTTCCCCGAGGGGGAGATCGCCGTGGACGGCGTGGGCGTCCAAAAGCGGACGCTGGCCGAGGTGCGGCGGAAGCTGGGCTATGTGCTGCAAAACTCCGACAATCAGATGTTCATGCCCACGGTGTACGAGGACATGCTGTTCGGGCCGATGAACTACGGCCTGACCCGTGCGGATGCCGAGGCGAAGGCCGACGCGGCGCTGGAGCAGCTGGGCATCGCGGAGCTGAAGCACCGGCACAACCACCGGCTGTCCGGCGGGGAGAAGCGCATGGCCGCCATCGCCACGATCCTGGCCATGGAGCCCGCCGCCGTGCTGATGGACGAACCCACCTCCGCGCTGGACCCCTGCAACCGGCGGCGGGTGATCGACATCATCCGGGGGATGGACCAGACCCGGCTGATCGCCTCCCACGACCTGGACATGATCCTGGACACCTGCGATCGGGTGCTGCTGCTGTCCGGCGGCAGGCTTGTGGCCGACGGGCCTGCGGGGGAGATCCTGCGGGATCGGGCGCTGCTGGAGGCGAACCGACTGGAGCTGCCGTTGAGCTTGGGGAGCAGGGAGCAGGGAGTAGGGAGCAGGAATGGCCGGGAGTAGGAATGGCCGTATCACTGTGTCAAAAATGCAATTATCCCTGCAATATCGAAGAATGAGTGCAAGTAAAAAATCACATCACCAAACCTTTGCCTCCCATAAGCGGGAGGCGTTTTTGTCCCGAAATCCTGTTAAATTTTCAGGCAAACGGAGAAAAACCGGGGTTTCCGGCCGGAAACGGGGGCGTTCGGCGCTT
This sequence comes from uncultured Eubacteriales bacterium, assembly GCA_902765395.1. Taxonomy (GTDB): domain Bacteria; phylum Bacillota; class Clostridia; order Christensenellales; family Aristaeellaceae; genus UBA2862. The sequence goes on along the minus strand of CACWZP010000004.1, from coordinate 36,179 downwards.
GACAAACAAAAATGATTATGATATAGTCTTATATTGCGTTAGTATGGACGAAAAGCCACTTCCGCAGCCAAAACGCCGAATACGAGGGCGTTTTCGGGAAAATCGAAATCCGAATGTACACTGAAAATTCACATTCAAATTGAGATTTAACCCAAAATTAGCAATCGGCTTTGGCGGGAAAAGTGCTGCGCACGAGAACGAAGATAGGGGTGATTTAGGGAATGGCGCATCCGATGCAGATGGGCAAACGCACACGCATGTGCTTTGCGCGCATTGAAGAAGCACTGGCAGTACCTGATCTGATCGAGGTCCAGAAGAAATCCTATGAGTACTTCCTGAAGGAAGGGCTCCGCGAGGTGTTGGCGGACGTTTCGCCGATCACCGACTACAGCGAGAGCCTGATCCTGGAGTTCACGGATTACTCTCTGGACGACAAGCCGAAGTATACCGTGGACAAGTGCAAGGAGCGCGACACCACTTATGCCGCGCCTTTGAAGGTGACGGTGCGGCTGACCAACCGGGATACCCACGAGATCAAGGAATCCGAGGTCTTCATGGGCGATTTCCCGCTGATGACCGAGCACGGCACGTTCATCATCAACGGCGCCGAGCGCGTCATCGTGTCCCAGCTGGTCCGCTCTCCCGGCGTCTACTACTCCAAGGCCATCGACAAGACGGGCGCCGCGCTGTATTCCGCGCAGATGATCCCGAACCGCGGCGCCTGGATCGAGTATGAGACCGACTCCAACGGCGTGGTGTTCGCCCGCATCGACCGTGCCCGCAAGCTGCCCGTCACGGTGCTGCTGCGCGCCATGGGCGTTGAGAGCGACGAGGAGATCACAAGGCTGTTCGGCGATGGCAACGACAAGGGCGAGCTGCGCTACAAGTCCCGCAAGGACCAGGCGCTGATCGAGATCTACAACAAGCTGCGCCCGGGCGAGCCGCCGTCGGTGGATTCCGCCACGAACCTGATCAACTCCCTGTTCTTCGATCCCAAGCGTTATGACCTGGCCCATGTCGGCCGTTACAAGTATAATAAGAAGCTGGCCCTGGCCCTGCGCATCTTCAACCAGGTGCCCACCGAGGACGTGGTGCATCCCTTCACGGGCGAAGTGCTGGCCAAGGCGGGCGAGGCCATCAGCCGCGAACAGGCCGAGGCTATCCAGAACGCGGGCGTGAACATGGTGTCCGTGAAGCTGGACGAGACCGAGATGAACATCATCGGCAACAACTTCGCCTTCTTCAAGCCCTTCATGGAGGGCTACGATCCCGAGCTGCTGAAGCAGTACGACGAGAGCGTGGTGCACTTCTCCGAGCGGGTGCACGTGCCCACCCTCGTGAAGCTGCTGGAGCGGGTGAAGGAGGACGGCGCGCCCCTGAACCAGGCCCTGAAGGAGGCCTATAAGGACCTGATGCCCAAGCACGTGCTGGTGGACGACATCATCGCTTCCGTCTCCTACCAGTTCGGCCTGTTCCACGGCATCGGCGAGGTGGACGACATCGACCACCTGGGCAACCGCCGCCTGCGCTCTGTGGGCGAGCTGCTGCAGAACCAGATCCGTGTGGGCATGAGCCGCCTGGAGCGCGTGGTCAAGGAGCGCATGGCCATTCAGGACATCGACAAGGTGCGCCCCCAGGACCTGATCAACATCCGGCCCGTGTCCGCCGCCATCAAGGAGTTCTTCGGCTCCTCCCAGCTGAGCCAGTTCATGGACCAGCCCAACCCGCTGGCCGAGCTGACCCACAAGCGCCGCCTGTCGGCCCTGGGCCCCGGCGGCCTGAACCGCGAGCGCGCGAGCTTTGCCGTGCGCGACGTGCACTACAGCCACTACAGCCGCATCTGCCCCATCGAGACGCCTGAAGGCCCGAACATCGGCCTGATCGGCTCGCTGGCCACCTATGCGCGCATCAACGAATACGGCTTCATCGAGGCGCCCTACCGCAAGATCGACAAGGCGACCGGCAAGGTCACCGAGCAGATCGACTACATGACCGCCGATGAAGAGGACAAGTACATCATCGCCCAGGCCAACGAGCCGCTGGACGACGAGGGCCGCTTCGTGAACGAGCGCGTCACCGTGCGCCGCCGCGACGAGATCATCCAGGTGGAGGCCGCCCGCGTGGACTACGTGGACGTGTCCCCCCGCCAGCTGATCTCCGTGGCCACCGGCATGATCCCCTTCCTGGAGAACGACGACGCCAACCGCGCGCTGATGGGCTCCAACATGCAGAGGCAGGCCGTGCCGCTTTTGAAGCCGGAAGCCCCGCTGGTCGCCACCGGCATCGAGTACAAGGCCGCCTGCGACTCCGGCGTGGTGCTGCTGGCCCGCGAGGCCGGCGTGGTCACCCGCGTGACTGCCGACGAGATCATCATCCGCGGCGAGAACGGCGAGGATCAGCAGTACAAGCTGCAAAAGTTCGCCCGCAGCAACCAGGGCACCTGCATCAACCAGCATCCCATCGTCACCGAGGGCGAGGTGGTGGCGGCCCGTCAGCCCATCGCCGACGGCCCCAGCACCGACCAGGGCGAGATCTCCCTGGGCCGGAACGCGCTGATCGGCTTCATGACCTGGGAGGGCTACAACTACGAGGACGCCGTGCTGCTGTCTGAGCGCCTCGTGAAGGAAGACATGTACACCTCGATCCACATCGAGGAATATGAATCCGAGGCCCGCGACACCAAGCTGGGCCCGGAGGAGATCACCCGCGACATCCCCGGCGTGGGCGAGGACGCCCTGCGCGACCTGGACGAGCGCGGCATCATCCGCATCGGCGCGGAGGTTCGCGCCAACGACATCCTGGTGGGCAAGGTCACCCCGAAGGGCGAGACCGAGCTGACCGCCGAGGAGCGCCTGCTGCGCGCCATCTTCGGCGACAAGGCGCGCGAGGTGCGCGACACCTCCCTGCGCGTGCCCCACGGCGAATTCGGCATCATCGTCGACGTCAAGATCTTCACCCGCGAGAACCGCGACGAGCTCTCTCCCGGCGTCAACCAGATGGTGCGCGTCTACATCGCCCAGAAGAGAAAGATCCAGGTGGGCGACAAGATGGCCGGCCGCCACGGCAACAAGGGCGTCGTGTCCCGCGTGCTGCCCGAGGAGGATATGCCCTTCCTGGCCGACGGCACGCCGCTGGACATCTGCCTGAACCCCCTGGGCGTGCCTTCCCGTATGAACATCGGTCAGGTGCTGGAGGTGCATCTGGGCCTGGCCGCCAAGGCGCTGGGCTGGCATGTGGCCACCCCCGTGTTCGACGGCGCGCGCCAGGAGGACATCGACGAGCTGCTGGACAAGGCCGCGCAGGTCGAGGACGGCCCGCTGTATGACGAGCTGGGCCGGCCCACCATCCAGTTCTCGAAGATCGGCATCAACCGCACCGGCAAGCTGTGGGTGTACGACGGCCGCACCGGCGACCGCTTCGACAACCCCGTCACCGTCGGCTATATGTACTATCTGAAGCTGCACCACCTGGTGGACGACAAGATCCACGCCCGCTCCACCGGCCCCTACAGCCTGGTCACCCAGCAGCCTCTGGGCGGCAAGGCCCAGTTCGGCGGCCAGCGCTTCGGCGAGATGGAAGTGTGGGCCCTGGAGGCCTACGGCGCCAGCCACGTGCTGCAGGAGATCCTGACCGTGAAGTCGGACGATACCATCGGCCGCGTCAAGACCTACGAGGCCATCGTGAAGGGTGAGAACATCCCCGATCCGGGCGTGCCCGAGTCCTTCAAGGTGCTCATCAAGGAGCTGCAGAGCCTGGCGCTGGACATCAAGGTACTGTCCGAGGACAAGCAGGAGATCGAGATCCGCGAGCTGGAGGACGACATCTACGCCACCGAGAGCGAATTCAAGGACGAGCTCGGCCCGGTGATCCCGCCGGAGGCCATGACCGAAGAGGAAGAGGCCGTGGTCGAGGACTTCGACTTCGACGAGCTCGAACTGGGCGACGACGACTTCGGACTGGACGAAGACTTCTGATGAATGAGGAATTAGAAATGCGGAATGAGGAATTGAAAGTGTCGAGATCTCCGAGCCATTCCTGTTCCCCGTTCCCTGTTTCCTGTTCCCTTGCTGATTGATAGAAAGGAGAGAGCTCCTTGTTTGAATTGACAAATCTTGATTCCATACAGATCGGTCTGGCTTCGCCGGAAAAGATCCGCAAGTGGTCCCACGGCGAGGTGACGAAGGCGGAGACCATCAACTATCGCACGCTGAAGCCGGAGCGCGACGGCCTGTTCTGCGAGCGCATCTTCGGGCCCACGAAGGACTGGGAGTGCAACTGCGGCAAGTACAAGCGCACCCGCTTCAAGGGCGTGGTCTGCGACAAGTGCGGCGTCGAAGTGACCAAGGCCAAGGTGCGCCGCGAGCGCATGGGCCACATCGAGCTGGCTGCCCCCGTGAGCCATATCTGGTACTTCAAGGGCATCCCCAGCCGCATCGGCACCCTGCTGAACATCAGCCCCCGGGCGCTGGAGCAGGTGCTGTACTTCGCTTCCTATATCGTGCTGGATCCCGGTGATCCCGCCGTCTCGAAGCTCCAGCAGAACCAGCTGCTCTCTGAAACCGAGTATCAGCAGAAGAAGCAGCAGGCCGCGGAGATCGGCTTTGAGTTCCGCGTGGGCATCGGCGCCGAGGCCGTGCGCGAGATGCTGCAGAACGTGGACCTGGAGGCCCTGAACGAGCAGCTGCGCAAGGAACTGCAGGAGCTGAGCGAGAAGGAGACCAAGCGCAACACCGAGGGCCAGAAGCGCCAGCGCATCATCAAGCGGCTGGAGGTCGTGGAGGCCTTCCGCCAGAGCGGCAACAAGCCGGAGTGGATGATCCTGGACGTGGTGCCCGTCATCCCGCCGGAGCTGCGTCCCATGGTGCAGCTGGACGGCGGCCGCTTCGCCACCGCCGACCTGAACGACCTGTACCGCCGCGTCATCAACCGCAACAACCGCCTGAAGCGGATGCTGGAGATGAACGCGCCCGACATCATCGTGCGCAACGAGAAGCGCATGCTGCAGGAGGCCGTGGACGCCCTGATCGACAACGGCCGCCGCGGACGCCCCGTCACCGGCGCGGGCGGACGCCAGCTGAAGAGCCTGAGCGATCTGCTGCGCGGCAAGCAGGGCCGCTTCCGCCAGAACCTGCTGGGCAAGCGCGTGGACTACTCCGGCCGCTCCGTTATCGTGGTCGGCCCGAGCCTGAAGCTGTACCAGTGCGGCCTGCCCAAGGAGATGGCCCTGGAGCTGTTCAAGCCCTTCGTCATCGAGCGCCTGGTGAACCAGGGCATGGCCGTGAACGTGAAGACCGCCAAGCGCGCCGTGGAGCGGCTGCGCCCGGAGGTCTGGGACGTGCTGGAGAGCGTGATCAAGGATCATCCCGTCATGCTGAACCGCGCGCCGACGCTGCACCGCCTGGGCATCCAGGCCTTTGAGCCGGTGCTGGTGGAGGGCAAGGCCCTGAAGCTGCACCCGCTGTGCTGCACCGCCTTCAACGCCGACTTCGACGGCGACCAGATGGCCGTGCACGTGCCGCTGTCCATGGAGGCCCAGGCCGAGGCCCGCTTCCTGATGCTGGCGGCCAACAACATCCTGAAGCCCCAGGACGGCAAGCCCGTCATCTGCCCCACGCAGGACATGGTTCTGGGCTGCTACTACCTGACCATGATCCACGAGGGCCTGAAGGGCACCGGCAAGGTGTTCACCGACGTGGACGAGGCCCTGATGGCCTACGCCACCGGCGAGCTGGCGCTGGAAGCCCCCTGCAAGATCCGCATGACCAAGGAGATCGACGGCGTGGAGCACTCCCGCATCGTGGAGACCACCATCGGCCGCGTGATCTTCAACGAGGCCATTCCCCAGGACATGGGCATGCAGAAGCGCGAGACCGTGGACGACATGTTCAAGCTTGAGATCGACGAGGTCGTGGGCAAGAAGCAGCTGGCGAAGATCGTCGACACCTGTTACCGCACCCACGGCGTCACCGCCACCGCCAACATGCTGGACGCCATCAAGGCGCTGGGTTACAGCTACTCCACCCGCGCGGCGCTGACCGTCTCCGTGGCGGACATCACCGTGCCCGAGGCCAAGAAGCAGATCCTGGCCGACGCCGAGGCACAGGTGCAGCAGATCGAAAAGCAGTTCAAGCGCGGCCGTATGTCCGAGAACGAGCGCTATACCTCCGTCATTCGCATCTGGGAGCAGGCGACCAACGACGTCACCAAGCAGGTGCTGGAGAAGATGGAGAAGTTCAACCCCATCAACATGATGGCGGATTCCGGCGCCCGCGGTTCCACCAACCAGATCCGCCAGCTGGCCGGCATGCGCGGCCTGATGGCTTCCCCGACGGGCAAGATCATCGAGCTGCCCATCAAGGCCAACTTCCGCGAGGGCCTGAGCGTGCTGGAGTTCTTCCTGTCCTCCCACGGCTCCCGCAAATCCCTGGCTGATACGGCCATGAAGACCGCCGACTCGGGCTACATGACCCGCCGCCTGGTGGATGTCTCCCAGGAGAACATCGTCCGCGAGGTGGACTGCTTTGCCGCCAGAGGCGAGCGCGTGCGCGGCCTGAAGGTGCGCGCCATCGGCCAGCCCGGCGACATCATCGAGGAGCTGGAGGACCGCATCCGCGGCCGCGTGGCGGCTGAGGACGTCGTCAACCCCGCCACCGGCGAGGTGATCGTCCAGGCGGACGAGCTGATCACCTATGACCTGGCCCGCAAGATCGTGGACGCCGGCATCGAGGAAGTCACCATCCGCAGCGTCCTGACCTGCCAGAGCAACGTGGGCGTGTGCGCCAAGTGCTACGGCGCGAACATGACCAACGGCAAGCTGGTGGACGTGGGCGAGTCTGTGGGCATCATCGCGGCCCAGTCCATCGGCGAGCCCGGCACCCAGCTGACCATGCGTACCTTCCACACCGGCGGCGTCGCCACCGGCGAGGATATCACCCAGGGTCTTCCCCGCGTCGAGGAGCTGTTCGAGGCCCGCAAGCCCAAGCGCGAAGCCACGCTGGCGGACATCGGCGGCACGGTGCACATCACCACCGACGCCAAGAAGCGCCGCAAGCTGATCATTCAGTCCAACGAGGGCGACGCCGAGACCAAGGAGTATCCGATCAACTACGGCTCCAAGCTGAAGGTGGAGGACGGCGACACCGTCAACGCCGGCGACGAGCTGATCGAAGGCTCTATCAATCCCCACGACCTGCTGCGCATTCTGGGCGTCAAGGCGGTGCAGGACTACCTGGTGAAGGAAGTCCAGTCCGTCTACCGCCGCCAGGGCGTTGAGATCGTGGACAAGCACATCGAAGTCATCGTGCGCCAGATGCTGCGCAAGGTCAAGGTGGAGGAAGCCAACGACACCGACCTGCTGCCCGGCGCGCTGGTGGACATCTTCCGCTTCGACCAGGCCAACCGCAAGACGCTGGAGGCCGGCGGTCGTCCCGCCACCGCCAAGCGCACGCTGCTGGGCATCACCAAGGCCGCGCTGGCCACGGAATCCTTCCTGTCCGCCGCGTCCTTCCAGGAGACCACCCGCGTGCTCACCGAAGCCGCCATCAAGGGCAAGACCGACCCGCTGCTGGGCCTGAAGGAGAACGTCATCATCGGCAAGCAGATCCCGGCCGGCACCGGTCTCAAGCGCTACGCGAACATCGAGATCCACGAAGCCTATTAGTAGGCCGGGCCGCCGGGGCATTGCCCCGGACCCCAATTGCTGCTGCGCTTTCTATCCCGCCGGGTCGGCCATAAAACGGCCTCCCGGCGGCGAGGGAGCGAAGCTGACAGGGCTGCCTGGATTGCCCCGGACCCCAATTGCTGCCGCGCTTTCTATCCCGCCGGGTCGGCCATAAAACGGCCTCCCGGCGGCGATGGGGCGAGGCAGAAACAAAACGCGATTCCCGGGCCATTGATTCCAGCCCGGAAAACGACAGCGGCTCCGCATGTGCGGAGCCGCATCTTTTTGCCCGTCGCCCTTGGAAGGCGGGCCGATTACCAGTGAACGTTCAGCATGGTCAGGCCGATGTTCAGCTTGTCCTCCGGGTGGAGCTGCGTGCGCGTCATCAGCGGCATGCCGTTGAGGTGGGTGCCGTTGGTGGAGTTCAGGTCGGTGACATACACGTCGCTGCCTTCGCGTTCGATGCGCAGATGGGTGCCGGAGACGGTCCTGTCGTCGATCCGCAGGTTGCAGTTGAGATTTCGGCCGATCACGAGACTGTTTTTCAGGGTGAGCTGGCTGGTTTGAATGAAGCCGTTGCTGACATGGAACACGTCGATGGTCAGCGCGATGGGCGCCTGGGTCGACTGCACGGGAATTTGCGCCATGCCACGGTACTCCCCGGCCTGAGACAGGGACCCCATGCCGCCGATGCCGCCGGCTGCGACGGGCTGGAAGGATGGCTGTTCAGACCTGGGCAGGAAGGACTGGAAGGACTGTCGATCCGCCCTGGCCGGGAAGCCCTGGGCGGGCTGCGGCTGGACGGGCTGCGGCTGGGCGGGCTGCGGCTGGACGGGCTGCGGCTGGGCGGGCTGCGGCTGGACGGGCTGCGGCTGGACGGGCTGCGGCTGGACGGGCTGCGGCTGGGCGGGCGGAGGGTTCTGGGCGCCCTGGATGCCGGGGATCGGGTTCAGGAGCCGGGCGCCGCACTTGACGCAGAAGGCGTCGCCCGGCTTGGCCGCCGCGCCGCATTGGGAGCAGCGGGGCTTATCGGGCCGCTTGGTGCCGCAGCCGCTGCAGAAGAAGGCTTCGCTGTCCAGCGCCCTGCCGCAGTTGGGACACACCCAGCCGTCGGCGCTGCCCCTGGGGGTTCCCGCATCTGCCGCATTGAAGGCCGCGATATTGTCGGAGCTGTGGATTTCCTCCCTGCCGAGCCTTCGGCCGCCGTTGATCGCGCTGCTGAACCTGCCCGCCAACGCCGGGAAGGCTCCGGGCTTGATGGCCGAGAGCGCGTTGCGGCCGGAGACGGACAGCCAGACGACGCCGGCGGCGGACAGGAGGGCGATGAACGGCCAGGCGGTCAGCGAGACCGCGCCGAAGCCGATTCTGGCGTTGGCTTCTATGACGGTGATGATGTCCGCGATGAGCAAAAGCCCGATCATGGCGGCAAACCAGAAGCTGAAGCCCTTTTTGTTGCAGAAGAAGCCGTACACGGCGAAGCCCGCGGACAGGAGCGTCCCAATAATCAGGCTCCACATCGCGATGAGCGAAAAGGTGAGCTCGGACGCCCACATGGAATTGCTGGCGGTGATGAGCAGGCGGAGAACCCCTATCAGCGAAAGGCCGTCGCTTTCGGCCATGTTGAGCAGGCTGCCGTCGACGCCGCTTCCGCTTCCGAACGCATACTGGAGTAAGTCCTGACCACCGTAGCCGTCGAGGCCTGCTGAGATCTGTTGGCGTATGCCCGACGACAGGCTGAAGCAGTCAAGGAATAACGTCAGCAGCGCCAGCATCACCAGCACCACCAGCGCGATGGCGATGATTGGCTTGTATGTGCTTCGTGTATTCATGATCTGCGACCTCCGTGGTGTTATTCACTGACCACAGGGTATCATATGGAGCTGTTCAGCGCAAGAAATGTTGATGAACGGCTGGTTTTTTGGCATGAATGGCAGAAATTCCTGACTCCGGGGGAGAAATGGGCGCAAAAAAGCGCTTCCGCGGCGGAAGCGCTTCGCACGGGAAATGTCAGAGTACCACTTGGTCCCTTCCGCTGTTCTTGCCCATGTAGAGCTTGCGGTCGGCCTCCGCCAGGATGGCCTGGAGGGAGGAGCGGAAGTCGTTCTCGGCCACGCCGATGGTGATGGTGATGGAGAATTCGGCGCCCTCGAAGGACAGGGGCATCATCTTCACCGCGGTGCACACGTCGTGCATCAGCGCGCCGGCCTCGTCCAGGTTCAGGCCGGGCATGAAGAAGCAGAACTCCTCGCCGCCCCAGCGGCACACCCGGTAGCGGTCCTCGGCCATCTCGCGGAACTTGGCTGACAGGGTGCGCAGGGTGTAATCGCCGCAGTTGTGGCCGTAGGTGTCGTTCACGCTCTTGAAGAAGTCGATGTCGGCGATAGCCACGCTGAAGGGCTCGCCCGAGTGGCGGGACAGGTGGCTGTTGATGGCATTGGTCATGGCGCGGCGGTTGGGCAGCTGGGTGAGGGGGTCGGTGCCGGCCTCCTTATGCAGCTCCTGGTTGTCGATGCGCAGCTGGCGCTCGGTGTCCTGCATGGAGGTGCTGAACAGCACGCACAGGCATCCCATAACCATGAACAGGAAAGCTGTGTTGAAAACCTGGAAGAGCAGCTGGGCCTGCTCGCCGAGCATGTGCGCCTCCGCATGGTGGGTGGAATAGGCGTACAGCACCAGCCGCAGCACCACCAGGCTTGACCAGAACCACAGCTTCAGCGGCGGCTTCTCGGAGACGTTGAAAAACGACAGCAGCAGCGGCGCGATCAGGAACTGTTGGACGCTGGAGCTCCAGCCGAAGCTGTGTACGCACCAGACGCACCAGGCTTCGATGACGAAGCTCTCGATCAGCCCGGCCAGGCGCGGCCCCATGCGCTTGATGCCCCACAGAACCAACGTCATGACCGCCGCCGCCCCCAGCGGCTCCCATTCCCACCAGCCGCCGGCCAGGCCGAACAGCATAAAGCTGGCCACAAAGTACACGATCAACAGCACTGCCGTAGCGGTCAGTGCTTTTCTGTAGTATGCGGGCATGTCCTTGCCCGATTTCGGCGCCTTCTGGCGCAGGAAATCCAGAAGAAAACCCATCGTGTGCCTATGCCTCCCGATGTCGGGGCCTGTGAAACGTATACGCGTCTATTATGCCTGATTTTGCGCTGGATTTCAACCCCTTTGGAAAAGAATTATTAAAAAGTGAAAAAAGGCGGCGCTTGGGCATGCCTCCGCCTCCATGCAAAGCGCCCCTTTGGAGCGTTGGCGCCTTACTGCGCCTCTTCCTCGGTCTCCAGCCGCCGCACCAGCTGGCGGATGCGCTCCCGGGCCTCGGACTGCTGGATGAACTGGTCCTCCCGGGTGGGCGCGGCGTCGCCCATGATGGCCACGAACTGACTGACCTTCAGCCCCAGCGCGTCCTGCATGTCCCGGTCGCTGCCCTTGGGGGAGACCAGGTAGTAGCACAGCAGGCTGTCGGCCTGGCCGATGCGGTGGGCGCGGTCCTCAGCCTGGCTGTGCACGGCGGGCGACCAGTCCAGCTCGCCGAACACCACGCAGGTGGCCCGCTGCAGGTTCAGCCCGCTGGCCGAGCGCAGCGAGATGCACAGCAGATCCGTCCTGCCCTCCATGAACGCCGAGGCGGCTTCGTCCTTCTGGCGGTCCGTCTCCCGGCCGGTGATGAACATGGGCCGGCAGGACTTGAGGTCCTTCTTGTAGATGTCCATCACGGCGTGGTGGTGGGCCATCAGCAGCACCTTTTCGCCCGCCTCCACCAGCGCCCGCACGAAGGCGCACACGAAGGGGGCCTTGGCGATGCCGGTGGCCTGGCGCTGGGTCTGGGAGATGGCGTCCTCGATGATGGCGCGGCGGGAGGGATCGTCCGTGGCGCGCAGCAACTGCAGTTGCCGGGCGACGGGGGCCATCAGCTCCCGGTAGACCGCGTCGTCCCAGTCGATCTCCTGCACCAGCCGCCGCTTGGGGGCCAGCTCGGTGAGCACGTCGCTCTTGAGCCTGCGCAGCATCAATCCCTCGCTGCGCAGGTGCTCGCCCAGCAGCTCAGGCTTGGCCACGACGGCGGTGTTGTAGCCGTAGCACCACTCCCGGGAGAAGCTCTCCCAGTCGCCCAGGAAGTGGAAGTCGATGATGTTCACCACGTTCCAGATCTCGCCGCCCTGGTTGTAGATGGGCGTGCCGGACAGGCCGATGCAGTTTTCGCAGGCCTCGGACAGCAGGGACGCGGCCGAGTACTTGCCGGTGCCGTTGCGGCGCAATTCCTGCATCTCGTCGAAGATCACGGTCCTGAAGCCCTGCTCCGGCAGCACGTCCTTCCAGCCCCGCAGCAGCAGGTAGTGGATGATGTAGATGTCAGCCTCCGGCAGGGCATACGGGGTCAGGCCCTTGATGACGTGGACGCGGAGCCGCCCGTCCGGCGACAGGAAGCGCTCCACCTCCCGCTGCCAGTTGCGGATCAGGTGGGGCGGCACGACGAGGATCGCCGGGTAGGCCGCGGTGGTGGCCAGGAACGCCAGCGCCTGCACCGTCTTGCCCAGGCCCATCTCATCCGCCAGCAGGCAGCGGCGGGTGGACAGCATGAAGCCCAGCCCCTGCTTCTGGAAGGGCAGCAGCTCGCCGGAGAAGCTCTCGGCGGGGGGCGTGGCCGTCTCCGGCATGGAAAGGGCCTGCTCCCGGCGCACGGCATACTCCCGGGCCTCCTCCAGGGCGCTCTCCCAGCGGCTGCGGTCGCTCTCCTTGATCTCCAGCGGATAGCGGATCATCAGCCAGTTCAGCTCGCCGATGATGCGCCGGTGGGCGGTGAACCGGGCCACGCCCCGGCCCCGGCCGTCGCAGCCGGGGAACAGCCGCTTGGCCAGCTCCGTCACGCAGGGCTCGCCCTTGATGGTCCAGCACTTCGAGCGGCGGTTGTAGGACAGCGTGCCGTAGGTGCGGCTTCCGGCGGGCACGTCCCGCAGGTAGGCGGGCACCTGCGGCGCGGCGTCGGCATAGTCGCCGAAGTCGTCCATGGTGATGGCGCCGCTGCCGGTGTAGTCGTCGTAGTAGTCCATGGTACCTCCGATTGGAAAAGGGCGGCGTGGAAGAGGCAGGGCGGCCAATGGCCGCCCATGCAGTTGAGTGTGTGCCGGTGATGCTTGCGGGATCAGTCGTCGTTGAGTGCGCGCGGAGCGGTGATGGAGACGGTCTCCAGCACCTCGTAGCGGTCCATTTGCAGGTGGCGCTTCATCTCCAGGGCATCCTCGATGGGGATCTCCACCATCTCGCCCTCATGGGTGCCGATGATGCAGTTGCCGCGGCCGTTCACCAGCGCCTTGACGGCGAAATAGCCCATGCGGGTGGCGGTCTCGCGGTCGCGGGCGTTGGGGGTGCCGCCGCGCTGGATGTGGCCCAGCACGGTGACCCGGGGCTCGATGCCGATGGCTTCGTGGATCTTCTTGCCGATGTCCACGGCGCTGCCCGCGCCTTCGGCCACCACGATCATGAAGTGGGTGCTGCCGGCCAGGCGGGCGCTGCGGATGCGCTCCACCACGTCCCTCTGGAAGTCCAGCTCGCGCTCGGGGACCAGCACGGCGGTGGCGCCCACGGCGATGCCCACGTACAGCGCCAGGAAGCCGGCGTTGCGGCCCATGACCTCCACCACCGAACAGCGCTCGTGGCTCTGCATGGTGTCGCGCAGCTTGTCGATGCAATCGATGGCGGTGTTGCAGGCGGTGTCAAAGCCGATGGTGTAGTTGGTGCAGCCGATGTCGTTGTCGATGGTGGCCGGGATGCCCACCACCGGCACGCCCAGACGGGACAGCTGCAGCGCGCCGCGGAAGGTGCCGTCGCCGCCGATGGCCACGATGCCGTCCAGGCCCAGCATCTTGCAGGTGGAGACCGCCCTCTGGCGGCCCTCTTCGGTCATGAATTCCTTGCTGCGGGCGGTGTAGAGCATGGTGCCGCCGCGGGAGATGATGTGGCCCACGCTGGCGGCGTCCAGCTGGACGAAGTCGCTGTTGATGAGGCCCTGCCAGCCCCGGCGGATGCCGACGCACTGCACGCCGCTGGCGATGGCCGTGCGGACGACGGCGCGAACCGCCGCGTTCATGCCCGGGGAATCCCCGCCGCTGGTCAGCACGCCGATGCGCTTGATCTTGTTATCCATGGTGACGCACTCCTTTGTGTGTATTGGATTAATTCCATTATACCGCAAAACGGGGCGGGATGTCTACTGGATTTTGCGGGGGAGACGGTTGGAATGTGCCGCCCCTGTCGTTCAATTTCCAATTTTCCCTTGCCACCGGGTATAAAATGCCGTATAATATAATAGAAAAAATGTGTGTATGCCGCCGAAGGGCGGTTTGCGGATGGGAAGGTTTACATTGGGCAAGATCATTGCAGTGACGAACCAGAAGGGCGGCGTGGGCAAGACCACCACCGCCGTGAATTTGAGCGCCTGCGTGGCGGCGCTGGACAAAAAAGTGCTGCTGGTGGACATCGACCCCCAGGGCAACGCCACCAGCGGGCTCGGAAAGGCCGGGGAAGAAGGCGCGACGATCTACGACGTGTTGATCGGAGAGGCAACGGCGAAGGACGCGGTGGTCCAGACCGGCTTCGGCGCGCTGGATCTGATCCCCACCGCCATCGAGCTGGCGGGCGCGGAGATCGAGCTGGTGGCCGTGGAGGACCGGGAGCGGCTTTTGAAGACGGCGCTGGAGCCCCTGCGGGCGGATTACGATTACATCTTCATCGACTGCCCGCCGTCGCTGAGCCTTCTTACGCTGAACGCGCTGACGGCGGCCGACAGCGTGCTGATCCCGATCCAGTGCGAGTATTACGCGCTGGAGGGCGTGGGCCAGCTGGTGAACACGGTGAAGCTGATGCGCAGGAAGCTGAACCCGGATCTGGCCGTGGAGGGCATCCTGCTGACCATGTTCGACGGGCGGACGAACCTGTGCGCCCAGGTGGTGCAGGAGGTGCGCAATCACTTCCGGGACGAGGCCTTTGAGACCATGATCCCGCGGAACGTGCGCCTGAGCGAGGCACCAAGCTACGGCCTGCCCATCCACCTGTACGACGCCCGCAGCACCGGCGCGAAGGCGTATCAGGAGCTGGCGAGGGAGCTGTTGGAGAGGAACGGGTGAGTTCTGACTTGCCGAGCCTGGCTCGGCAAGTCAGAAAATGAATTGCGCCCTCGGCGCGTGAAATGGCCTGGCGGCCATGAATTGCCCTGCAGACGTGAATTGCGCTGCGGCGCATAGAAATGCGCAATTCGATTCATGCGCAAGGCGGCAAACCCAACGGGGTTGACGGTTTCGCCTGTAGGGCGAAACTGTCGGCGCAAATCACGACAGCGAAGCTGTCATTTCATGACGCGAAGCGCCAAATCATTCTTCCCGATAAATCATAATTTCCACAAAACCTTGGAGGTTATTATATGGCAAAGAAGTTACAGCGCGGACTGGGCAGGGGACTGGGGGCCCTGCTGGGCGAGGACGTGGTGGCGGAGGCCGCCCAGGAGGCCGAGCAGGCCAGGCAGGCCCAGCAGGCGAAGGCGGAGGAGGCGGCGAAGGCCGCCGAGCCCGTGGACGCGGTGCGGATGCTGCCCATCGGGCTGATCGACCCGAACCTGGAGCAGCCCCGGCGGCGCTTTGACGAGGCGGCGCTGAACGACCTGGCGGCGTCCATCCGGGCGGTGGGCGTGCTGCAGCCGATCATCGTGTCGCAGAATGGCGAGCGGTACACCATCATCGCGGGCGAGCGGCGCTATCGGGCGTCGCGGCTGGCGGAGCTGAACGAGATCCCGGCCATCGTGCGGGACTGGGACAGCCAGAAGCGGCTGGAGGCCGCGCTGATCGAGAACCTTCAGCGCGACGACCTGAACCCGGTGGAGGAGGCCATGGGCGTGCGAAGGCTCATGGACGAGGCTGGGCTGACCCAGGAGAAGGTGGCCGAGCGCCTGGGCAAGAGCCGCCCGGCGGTGGCGAACCTGCTGCGGCTCTTGAACCTGCCGGACAGCGTGAAGCAGATGCTGGTGGAGGGCAAGCTCTCCGCCGGGCACGCCCGGGCGCTGGTGACGGTGGAGCCGAGGCGGCAGGTGCAGCTGGCCAACCTGACCGTGCAGCAGGGCTGGTCCGTGCGCCAGCTGGAGCGCATTTGCGCCCAGCCGGTGAAGGAGGAGGTCAAGAAGCCTCGCGTGCCCAAGGACGCCCAGATCGGCGAGCTGGAGAGCATGGCCCGGGAGCTGTTCGGCACCCGGGTGCGCCTGGACGGTACCACCGACAGCGGGCGGATCACGCTGTTTTACTACAACGCGGACGATCTGCAGAGGATCTGGGACGTGATCGAGATGGCGAGGGAAAAATAAGGGCAAAGGGGGACTCCGTCCCCCTCCGCTGCCACCCCGCCAAGTCGGTATTATGGAGGAAATATGTATTCTGAAAAGGATTTGAGTGAGATCAACGGCAAGATCAGGAAGAACTGGCTGGTCCTGACGCCGGTGCTGGCGGCGCTGCTGGCGGCGTATGTGTACGGCCTGGCGGCGCGGGTGAAGTGGGTCTCCATGGTGGCGGGGCCGCTGCTGTTCGTGGCGGCGTGCTTCGGCTTCCTGGCCTACCTGTGGCCGAATATGCGCTATCGCGGCTTCCTGCGGGACATGGAAATGGGCCTGAGCCGGGACGTGAAGGGCACGATCCTCTCCATCAGCGAGGCTGCGGAGCTGCAGGACGGGGCGATGGTGCTGCCGGTGCGCGTGAAGCTGGATGCGCCCGAGGAGACGCACACCTCGTCCCTGGCCGAGCGGCTGGAGGCGGAGGGCGCAGAGGGCAACCGCGACGAGCGCATCGTGTACCTGAACGCCACCAAGCGCGCGCTCTTCCCGGGCGTGGGGAGCGACGTGGTGCTGCACTGCTTCGGCAGGCACATCAAGGCGGTGGAAGCGCTGTGAGCGGCCAGCCGTTGATCGTTGTAGCGGCGGTGACGCTGCGGGACGGCCGGGTGATGATTTGCCAGCGGCGGCCTGGGGTGCACAACGCGTTGAAGTGGGAGTTCCCGGGCGGGAAGCTGGAGGACGGCGAGAGCCCGGAGGCGGCGCTGGCGCGGGAGCTTCGGGAGGAGCTGGCCATCGAGGCCCGGGTGGGCCGCGTGGCGGACGCCGTGTATTATCGGTACGCGGACCGGGACGTGCTGGTGCTGTTCTATATGTGTGAAATCGCGGCCGGCGAGCCCAGGACGGTGGACTGCAACGCCATCGAATGGGTGACGTTTGAGGACTTGAAGGGGTATGACTTCGCCGGGGCGGACGAGGTATTTGTGAAGAGGAATACATAAGGGAACCCCACCGGCGCTGCGCGCCACCTTCCCTTTGAAGGGGAGGCGAGGCGGACGGCGCAACGCCGCCCCTACAGGGGCGCGGCGTTCGTCAGGCGCGTATTTTGACATTTCGTTCGCGAAAACGTATGTTTCGTAGGTTTGGCCTTTTCAGAGGCGCGGCACTCTGTTATACTGATGGCGTGATGAACGGGGGAGGACCCCCGGACAAAGGAGGTGCAGCCCATGGATGGTTTGGGCAGCCTGTTGCTTAACAACATCCCGGTGATGGTCATGCTGCTGGTGGGCGTGGGCCTGCTGGTGTTTGAGATGTACGTTCCGGGATTCGGCGTGCCGGGGATCTCCGGCATCGCGCTGCTGGTGCTGGGCTTCGTGCTGCTGCAGCCGACGCTGGCGCAGGGACTGGTGCTGTTCGCGATACTGGCGGCGATCCTGTGCGTGGCGCTTTCGATCTGCCTGTACTCGGCGTCGAAGGGGCGGTTGAGCAAGTCGAAGCTGGTGCTGAACGACGTGGCGGTGCCCGCGGACACCGCGGAGAACAATGACCTGAACTACTTCATCGGCAAGGAGGGCGTGACCCACACGGCCCTGCGGCCGGCGGGGATCGGGGAGTTTGACGGCGTGAAGCTGAACGTGGTTTCCGACGGCGAATTCATCGGCAAGGACAAGCCCATCCGCGTGTTGAGCGTGGAGGGCAACCGGATCGTGGTGTGTGAGATCGGTTGAGCAATCAACTGTCATAGAAGGAGGAAATGGTTATGATTCCGAGCAATGTGCTTTCTCTTGTGATCGCGGTGATCATCGTATTCCTGGTAATCGCGCTGTTCTCGCTGTTCCCGCTGGGCCTGTGGTTCTCGGCGCTGATGAGCGGCGTGCACGTGAGCATCTTCAACCTGGTGGGCATGAAGTTCCGCCGCGTGAACCCCCGGCGCATCGTGCCCCCGATGATCAAGGCCCGCAAGGCCGGCATCAACGTGAACATGAACGAGCTGGAGACGCTGTACCTGGCCGGCGGCAACGTGGACCGGGTGGTGGACGCGCTGATCGCGGCCCAGAGCGCCCAGATCCAGCTGACCTTTGAGCAGTCCAAGGCCATCGACCTGGCCGGCCGCAACGTGCTGGAGGCCGTGAAGATGTCCGTCAACCCGAAGGTGATCGAGACGCCCGTCATCGCCGCCATCGCCAAGAACGGCATCGAGCTGCGCGCCAAGGCCCGCGTGACCGTGCGCGCCAACATCGACCGCCTGGTCGGCGGCGCCGGCGAGGAGACCATCATCGCCCGCGTCGGCGAGGGCATCGTCACCACCGTCGGCTCCTCCGAGAGCCACAAGGACGTGCTGGAGAACCCCGACCTGATCAGCCGCACCGTGCTGAACAAGGGCCTGGACGCCGGCACCGCGTTTGAGATCCTGTCCATCGACATCGCGGACGTGGACGTGGGCCGCAACGTGGGCGCGCAGCTGCAGATGGACCAGGCGGAAGCCGACCGTCGCATCGCCCAGGCCAAGGCCGAGGAGCGCCGCGCGATGGCCGTGGCCCACGAGCAGGAGATGAAGGCCAGCGTGCAGGAGATGCGCGCGAAGGTGGTCGAGGCCGAGGCCGAGGTGCCGAAGGCGATGGCCGCCGCGCTGCGGGAAGGCAAGCTGGGCGTGATGGATTACTACAACATGCAGAATGTGCAGTCTGACACCCGGATGCGCGAGGCGATTGCCGGCGACGGCAACGCGCCCGCCACGGAGGAGAAGGCGAAGAAGTAAGGTTTGACCCATGCCTCCGGGCGCGTTCAGCGCCCGGAGGGAGTGGAAGGGAGGCGTGCCTGTGGAGATCATTGCGGTGATCCTGGTGGTTATATTTGCACTGGTGAGCGCAGGCGACCGCAAAAAGAAGGCAGCCAAAAGGGCCGGACAGCAGAGCGTGACCCCCGGCACGGCGGCGCGCGTGAATACCGCAAGCCAGCAGAGGCCCGTGAGCCAGATGGGCATGGCCGAGCGCCAGGCGCGGATGGCCGAACTGAAGCAGAAGCAGGCCGAGCGCGCGGCGCAGAAGGCCGCTGGAGCGGAGCCTGTGAGGCCCGGCAATGCCAGGGCGAGTTTTGAGTCCTCGCTGAACGAGTTGAAGGATCTTTTGGAGGTGGCCCTCCAGCCCGCGCCCACTGAGGGCGAGAGCATGATGGCCGACGCGGACTGCGCCGGAGGCTCCATGCCCCACGACCACGCCGAGGGCGGCAGCGCCCTTGAGGACGAGGAGTGCGCGGGCGGCAGCATGGCGCACCACCACACCCAGGGCGTCAGCCGCGCGGCGCAGAATCGCCGTTTGAGCGAGCTGGACAATCGCCGGGAGGCGGAGGAGGCTGGCAGGCTGGTGCCCACCGCCATCGACGCCGCGGCCATGCGAAGGGCCGTGGTGATGGCCGAGGTGCTGGGAAAGCCGAAGGCGATGCAGGGCAGGCGATAGGAGGCGAAGGCCGTGATCACGCCGTTCAACAGCGTCAGGCTGATCCAGGATTCTTCCGCCGAGGCCGTGGCGAACGTTCGCGGCGCGCTGAAGGCGGGTGGGATCCCCTTCAGCGTCAGGACCCGACAGAGCCGCGCCGCGATCGGCAGGGCCCTGGATGCCAGAGCAGGGATGCGGGCATACGGGGGCGGCATGTCCGCCTCGTCCTATTCGGAAGGGACCGGCTATGTGTATGAGATCCGCGTCAGGCGGAAGGACGAGGCGAGGGCCCGGGAGCTGTGCGGGCTGTAGCGCCGGGGGATTCGATTTGACAGGCAGCGCCGCGCATGCGGCGCTGCCCGAAGCTGTGTTTGGAGGGAATGGAATGGATCCGATTCGCATACTGATCGCCGACGACGACGCGGGCATGCGGCTGGTGATGAAGAAGCTGGCCGAGAAGGCCGAGGGCTACGAGCTGGTGGGCGAGGCCGGGGACGGCGAGCAGCTGATCGAGCTGTATGACGCGCTGAAGCCCGAGGTGGTGCTGATGGACGTGGAGATGCCCGGCATGACGGGGATCGACTGCGCCCGCGCCATCCAGGACAGGGACCCGCGCACGGTGATCGTGTTCGCCACTGCCCACGAGGAATACATGGCCAGCGCGTTCGAGGTGTATGCCTTCGACTATCTGGTGAAACCCTTTAAGGTGGAGCGGGCCATGCAGACCCTGGAGCGCATCCGCGATCGGCTGCGGGGCGGGGCCAGCGAGCCGGTGGAGGTGCCCGTGGCGGAGCGCAAGGGCGCGCCGGAGATGGTGTCCGACCGGATGATGCTGAAGCACCGGGACGGCATCAGCTTCATCGACATCCCTCAAATCGCCATGGTGATGCGGGAAAACCGGGCCACGATCCTGCTGATGCAGGACGGCGCGCGGTACGTGGTGGGGGACGGCATGGCCGAGCTGGACGAGCGGCTGCCGGACGAGATCTTCTTCCGCACCCACAAGAGCTATATCGTGAATTTGAACCTGATCGATTCCATCGCGCCTTACGGCAGGTGGACCTATGTGGTGAAGCTGAAGGGGCTGAAGGAGGACGCGCTGATCACCCACGAGCGGTTCGAGGAGCTGCAGAAGCGCTTTATGTAGGGATGCCTGGATTACAGCCGATTGCGGGAAGCAGTCGGCTGTGATATACTACTGAAAACGGCATGGGAGGGACAAGCCATGAGAAAACTGTTGGCGTTGATATTGGCCTTTGCGCTGTTGATTCCCGGCGCGCTGGCGGAGATTCGGCACGAGGGGCCGGGCTATGACACGCCGGAGGAGGCCGTGCTGGCCTACGTCGAGGCGCTGAACCGCGGCGACGTGGACGACATGCTCTCGACGTTCGCGCTGGAGACCTTCGTGGACAACTGCGACGCCGACGCTTACCTGCTGCGCATGCAGTCGATCAATCCGATGGCGATCTACGGCGTACCTGTGAGCGGCGCTTATTCGCGGAGCCTGTTGATCAATGCCCGCCGCGCCCAGATCAACAATATACTGATGCAGCAGTACATGGGGATCAGCGCGGCGCTGGAGAACACGGTGCACCCGCTGGAGGACAGCGCGGCCCGCGCGGAGATGGAACAGCGCTTCGCGGATTCCCCGGCGAACGCGTGGGAAGGCACCGCGCAATTCGTCAGGTGGATCAACCCCGCGCTGGTGGATGAAAAGCTTGCGCACCCGATGAACCTGGTAAACGCCGCGATGCAGACGGCGCATTACGGCGCGGACGACATCGACTGGAAGATCGCCCATCTCACCCTTGGCGGCGCGCCGGCCATACTGTTCATGCAGTGCGCCAAGTACGGGGATCGCTGGTACAACGGCGAATTGAGCGGCATGCCGGGAATGATGATGAACCTGCCTGTCACCAGCGCGGGCATGGTGATCGAGGGCGTCATGGACGACTACGTCGACCTTTCCGCGCTGTACAACCCGCTGCTCTCATTTATGCAGACGGAGGGCAGCGCGCTTTTGGACGCCAACGCCGCCAGCGACCTGGCGGGCACGCGCTGGCAGCTGGCGC
Source organism: uncultured Eubacteriales bacterium (assembly GCA_902765395.1). Classification (GTDB taxonomy): domain Bacteria; phylum Bacillota; class Clostridia; order Christensenellales; family Aristaeellaceae; genus UBA2862. The sequence goes on along the minus strand of CACWZP010000004.1, from coordinate 14,705 downwards.
GGGTGGACGGCGCCGACGTGACGGTTGTGTCCGACGCCGAAGAAGCGGCGCAGGACGACGGGCGCAGCGCGTGGGCAGAATTGAAGCTCATGCGCCTTGGCGCGCTGTTGGATGTGCGCCTGGGCGCGGAGCTGATCCATGAAAAGGAGGAACCGCGGATGCTGGTGGGCATGGCCTGGCGGGATCGTGGCGACGCGCCGGAGCTGCTGATGATCCGGTGGCGCGGCCCGAACACCGACCAGGAGGACAGCCGCCTGGAGCGCTCCGGCGACGAGCTGATCCTGACGATCGGCAATGGCATTTCACTGGTTTTCACAAGGAAGTGAACGCGGGCGGGGATCCTTCCAGCCTCATCTTTGCGCTGCTTCAATCATCGGGGAAGCCGCGCGTAAAGCCCATCAAACATCGAAGGAGTATAGAGCATGATTCTCAAATCTGTTGCCGAACAGACATTGCACGAGGCGCTCAGGACCGGCGGGGACTTCGCGGAGCTGTACTGCGAGGACCGCAGGGGCGGCGGCGTGGGGCTGGTGGACGGCCATGTGGAGACCGCCACCACCATGCGCAGCCACGGCGCGGGCATCCGCGTGTACAACGGCCTGAGCAGCGTATACGTGCACACGAACGACACCAGCCTGAACGGGCTGGTCGCCGCGGCGCGCAAGGCCGCGGACGCCGTGGACGGCGCGGCTGGCGTGGGGGACATCCGCCTGACCGAGGCCATCGCCGCCAATATGCACCCCATCCGCGTCATGCCCATGGACGTGGCGGGAAGCCGCAAGGCGAAGCTGCTGAAGGACATGGATCTGGCGGCCCGGGCGGTGTCGCCGGAGATCCGGCAGGTGCGGGCGAACCTGATCTACTGGGACAGCGACGTGCTGATCGCCAACAGCGAGGGGCTGTTCACCGGGGATCGGCGCGTGTACACCCGCATGGCCTGCTCGGCGGTGGCCGAGGGGAGCGGCGAGAGCCAGTCCGGCAGCGCGTCTCCCGGCGCGATGATGGGCTTTGAGCTGTTCGAGGGCCGGGTGGACGTGGCCGAGCAGGCGCGGATCGCGGCCAATCGGGCCGTGACCATGCTGCACGCCGAGCCCTGCCCCGCGGGCGTGATGCCCGTGGTGATCGACGGCGGCTTCGGCGGCGTGATCTTCCACGAGGCCTGCGGGCACTCCCTGGAGGCCCAGGCCGTGGCGTTCGGCAATTCCGAGTTCGCCGGGAAGCTGGGCCAGCGGATCGCCTCGCCCATCGTGACCGCCATCGACGACGGCACCATGCCTGGCGAGTGGGGCAGCCTGAACATCGACGACGAGGGCACGCCCACCACGCGGCTGACGCTGATCAAGGACGGCGTGCTGGTGAACTACATGGTGGACCGGCTGAACGGGCGGCGCATGAATATGCCCATGACCGGCTCCAGCCGCAGGCAGGATTACACCTTTGCCCCCACCAGCCGGATGCGCAACACATTCATCGCCCCCGGCAGCGACGACGAGGCGGAGATCATCGCCACCTGCGGCGACGGGCTGTACGCCAAGTCCATGGGCGGCGGCAGCGTGAACCCGGTGACCGGCGAGTTCAACTTCGCCGTGGCAGAGGGCTACCTGATCAAGGACGGCAGGATCGACAGGCCCGTGCGCGGCGCGACGCTGATCGGGCGGGGCTCCGAGGTGCTGAAGAAGATCGACCGCGTGGGCGGCAATATGTGGATGGCCCAGGGCATGTGCGGGGCGTCCAGCGGCTCGATTCCCACCAACGTGGGCCAGCCGATGATTCGCGTGACCGATATGACGGTGGGAGGCCGATGAAGCATGGACAGGAATGAGTTTGTGAAGCGGCTGTTTGACCGCATATCCGAACGGGAAAAGACGGACGGCCAGGTGCGCTACGCGGGCAGCGAGGTGTGCTACGAGGAAGGCAGCAGCTTCGAGGTGCAGGTGAAGGACGGGGAGATCATCGGCTACAACGTGTCCGACGGCACCGGCATGGGCTTTCGGATGCTCACCGGCAGCGGCCGGGTGGGCTATGCCTCCACGCAGATCCTGGACGAGGCCGCCGTGGACCAGCTGCTGGACGGGGCGCTGGAGAACGCCGCGCTGGTGGAGAGCAAGGACGAGCAGTTCATCTACGCCGGGGACGACAAGTACCCGGAGCTGAAGCTGTACAACCCCGCGCTGGAGGAGATCACCGCCGCGCAGAAGATCGAGATGGCCCGGAAGCTGGAGAAGCTGACCCTTGAACAGGATCCGCGCATCGCCCAGGTGGAGGACTGCGCGATCTTCTCGTCCAGCGACTTCCGCGCCATCCACAACGGCAGCGGGCTGGACGTGTCAAACCGGGTGAACCTGCTGGGCGGCTACGTGGCCGCCGTGGCCCGGGACGGCGAGAAGGTGAACACCGGGTTTGAGGTGTTCTTCACGATGAAGCCGGAGGAGATCGACCTTGAAAAGGTGGCGCGCCGCGCCGCGAAGGAGGCCCTGGACGGGCTGGACGCCGTGCAGGCGGATTCCGGAGCGTACCGGGTGCTGCTGAGGAACGACGTGGCGGCGACGCTGCTGGCCACGTTCTCCGGCGTGTTCTCCGCCGACAGCGCACAGAAGGGGCTTTCCCGGCTGAAGGGCCGGGAGGGCGAGATGATCGCGGCGGAGTGCGTGACCCTGATGGACAACCCGCACCTCGAGACCAGCGCAGCGTCCACGCCGTTTGACGGCGAGGGCGTGGCGACGCAGCCCAAGGCGGTGATCGAGGGCGGCAGGCTGAACACGCTGCTGCACAACCTGAAGACCGCCAGGAAGCAGGGCGTAAAGACCACGGCGAACGCCTCCCGGCCGGGATACGCGGCGTCCGTGGGCGTGGCGCCCACCAACTTCTACTTCAAGCCCACGGACGCGGGGTTTGAAGAGATGCTTGAAAAGCTGGGCGACGGCCTGCTGGTCACCGACCTGCAGGGCATGCACGCCGGTGCCAATCCCATCACCGGCGACTTTTCGCTGGCGGCAAAGGGCTTCATGGTGCGCGGCGGGAAGCTGGGCGAGGCGGTGGCGCAGATCACCATCGCCGGGAATTTCTATGAGCTGCTGAAGAGCGTGGAGGCCGTGGGCGGCGACCTGGAGTTCCGTTCGCCCGGGGCCAGCTGCTTCGGAAGCCCGTGCCTGCTGGTGAAACAGCTGAGCGTGGCGGGGAAGTAGAGAGGCGGCCAATGAAAATACGGGGGCACCGCGAGGGTGCCTCCGTATATTTATGCAGGTTGATTTCTATGCATCCCGCTGTGATGATGCGTGAACGAGGGGTTCTTTCGACCCCGAAGCGGTGGAGAAGCCGCCTGATGGGAGACCTCTTCCGTCCCGTTGCGATGGGGGCCTTTGGGACGGGCGGGGTGGCGAAATGCGGGAAAGGGGACAGGAAGGCAGGGGAAAGGGAGCCCCACCGCCCCCTGCGGGGGCACCTCCCCATTGCGATGGGGAGGCCTTTGGGACGGGCGGCGGGATGGCGCAGGGCGGGTGGATGCGGCGATCACCTTGAAGCGGCGCTATCGTCGTCCTTCAGGCCGCCCAGGCCGCGGAGGAGTTCGCGGGCGTTGCGCTCCAGCTCGGCGCGGGAGATCTCGTCCCGTCGGACGGCCCGCCACAGGCGGAGGGCCCAGAGGGGGCCGCCGGGGGTGAGCCAGTCGTTGCCGGCCTTGGCCATCTCGGTGGCGCTGACGGTGCGATAGCTGCCCCAGTCGGACATCACCACGCCCTTGAAGCCCCACTCGCCGCGGACCAGGCCGTGGATGAGCGCGCCGTTTTCCGCGGGGTAGAGGCCGTTTAAGGCATTGTAGGAGGTCATCACGCCGTCGGGCTGCTCCGTCCGGAACGCGATCTCAAACACGCGGAAGTATAGCTCCCGCAGCGCCTGGCGGGAGGCGACGCTGTGACTGCCCAGGCGGCCCAGCTCCGCATTGTTGCAGAACAGGTGCTTGTAGCAGCACAGCGCACCGCCCTCGTGCAGGCCCCTGGCCTGCCAGCCCGCCAGCGTGCCCGCCAGCAGCGGGTCCTCGGAGAAGTACTCCGGGTGGCGGCCGCAGAGGGGGCTGCGGTGCAGGTTCATGCCCGGCCCCAGCAGCATCTGGATGCCCTGCTCCTGGCATTCCTCGGCGATGACGCGGCCGACGCTTCGGGCAATTTCCCGGTTGAAGCTGGCGGCAATGACGCTGCTGGAGGGGAAGCCGGTGGCGGGCCGGCGCAGGTTCAGTCCCGCGCCGGCGTCGGAGACCGCGAAGGAGGGGAGGCCGTAGCGGCGCATGCGCGGCGTATAGCCCGCTGCGCCGTCCTGCCAGGGCAAAAGGCGCATCCCGGCGCAGACGGTGAGCCGGCACAGCGCCCACAGGGACAGCTGGGACGCGAAGTCCGGCAGCAGCGCGGGGTCCTGGACCACCTGGGGCCAGAGGACGCGGCGACTGGGGCGGGCGTGGATGGGGGCGTCCGGGTAGAGGCGCGGCGCGGGCACGGCGATCTGCTGGCCCAGCGGCACCACCTTTGACTTCGAGCCGTCCACCGTGGGTTCGGCGCGGGTGAGGCGCTTGAAATCCTCCATGGGCGCGCAGACACTCTTCACTTCGCGCAGGGTTTGCCCGTCCAGGCGCAGGCTGCCGCAGGGGATGCGACAGGCGAGGCTCTCGCCCGCGCTGAAGCCGTAGGTTCCCGGCTCGATGATCCAGGCGCTCTGGGCTTCGTCGAAGCTGGCGATATCCTCAAAACGGGCCAGCAGGGCGAGCTCCTGGGCTTCCCCGGGGGCCAGCAGGGCCGTCTTGGCGAAGTCCGCCAGCATGCGGACGGGCTTTTCCAGCCTGCCTTCGGGGAGATCCACGTAGAACTGGGCGACGCACTTGCCGGCGACCCTGCCCGAGTTTTTTACCCGCAGCCTGAGGGAAACGCCGCCGGCGGCCTTCTTAAGGCCGATGGGGGTGAGCTCAAACCGGGTGTAGCTCAATCCGTGGCCGAAGGGGAAGGCCACGGGGGCACGGAAGGTGTCGAAGAAGCGATAGCCCAGGTAGATGTCCTCCTCGTAGAAAACCCGCACGCCGATGGAATCCTCGTGGAAGTAGCCGTCGCTCGGGGCGAGGGTGGGATAGTTGCGGCTGACCGGATTGTCCGTGAAATCCCAGGGCCAGGTGTCCGGCAGGTGGCCGGAGGGGTTCAGGCGGCCGTCCAGCAGCTCCACCAGCGCCCAGGCGGACAGCATGCCGCCGAAGCCGGCCCAGACGACGGCATCCGGCGCGATTTCCTGCATCCACGCCATGCCGATGGGATAGCCGGTGTTCAGTATGACGATGAGCCTGTCGAAATGCGCCCGGGCGGCGCGGAGCATGGCCAGTTCGCCGTCGGTGAGGTAGTACTCCCCGGGGACGGGGCGGTTGTCGATCATCTCGCCGGAGGCGCGCTCGATGAACACCAGCGCGGTGCCGGACATTTCCAGGGCGCGTTCGAGGACGGCGGCCTCCGGGATGTCGGCGTGGCTTTGGCGGTAGAAGTCGGAGAGCTCGGCGTTCACGGTGAAGCCGCTGTGCTCCAGCACAGCCCGGTGGAAGCCGGGGCGCCAGCGGGGGTTCACGGAGGCGGAGCCCGCGGTGGACAGCCGCCACCGGTGCTGGCCCCGGCCCAGGCAGTTCAGCGTCGCATCGGATTTCAGCGGCAGCGTGCCATTGTCGTTTTTCAAAAGCACAAGGCCCTCCCGGGCGGCATTCAGCGCGGCCTCGTCCCGCTGGGCGTGCTCCGGGACGGGCTGCCGACGGTTTTCGGTATGGGCCCAGAACGCGCAGCGGGGGAAGCGGCGGCCGCTGGGGGTCACGAAGCCCTCCAGCACCACGCGGCAGCGCCGCCCGTGTTCCTGGATTACGTCGCCCACGGGGATGAGCAGCAGGCGCACGCCCTTGACCGTCACGCACTCCCGGCGGGAGAGCTCGATGCCGTCCACCGTGGCCCGGCCCACGCCGCTCTTCACCGGCGCGAGGGCCGCTACGGCCACGTAGCCGCGCAGCTTGGTGTAGACCGACAGCCGGGCCACGTCGGCCTCCGGGTCGAAGCTTCGGATGATGGGCAGCATCAGCGCGGGCACGGCGCTCACCTCGATTCTGTGTCGTTGCATCTATCATACCAAAAATCCCATCCCTTTACAATCACCGGGGCGGGGTTTATAATGATATTGGTAGATTATGACGCGCGGAGGGACGCCCATGTCCATCTGGATCCTGCTGGCCATCGCACTGGCGGCGCTGGCCTTTCTGACCCATCCCAGCCTGAACTATGTGAAGGGCCGTCGCTGGCAGGGGGAGCGGTTTGCCCATCGGGGGCTGCACGATTTGGAGAAAGGCATCGTGGAGAACACGATGGCCGCCTTCGAGGCCGCCCGGGACGCGGGCTTTGGCATGGAGCTGGACGTGCAGTTCTCAAGGGACAGGCAGATCATCGTGTTCCACGACGATGACCTGCTTCGGCTGGCGGGCGACGCCAGGAAGGTGTGGGACGTGCCGCTGAAGGAGCTGCAGGCCCTGCCCCTGGCCGGGGTGGAGGACGCGCGGATCCCCACCTTCCATCAGGTGCTTGAGGCCATCGACGGGAAGGTGCCGCTGCTGATCGAGATCAAGAACGGCCCGTACAACGGCCCGCTGTGCCGGACGCTGATGGAGATGCTGGAGGACTACGAGGGGGAGTACATCGTGGAGTCCTTCAACCCGCTGATCGTGTTCTGGTTCCGGGTGCACGCGCCGAAGCTGGTGCGCGGACAGCTGGTGGACGCCATGCCCTCGTACCGGCCGGAGGTGAACAGCGTGGCCGCCTTCTTCATGGCGGGGATGCTGGCCAACTTCCTGTCCCGGCCCAACTTCGTGGCCTACAACGTGAACGCGCCGCGGTTCTTCTCGCCCCACTTCCAGCGCTTCCTGTTCCGCACGCCCATGGCCGCCTGGACCGTGAAGGATGGCAGCACGGCGGAGATGATCGAGAAGCGGCGGGAGATCAGCATATTCGAGGGAGCGGGAAGGCCGAAGGCGTGACGCCCGGGAGACTTCGCGAGCACGGGTTTCAGGGAAAGTGAAAGATCCTTCGCTTCGCTCAGGATGACACAGACTGCATTTGCAGGGGTGTCATGCTGTGCGAAGCGAAGGATCTTTTGGTTTGGGTTCGGCCGTCATTCGCCGAACATCAGGTGGACCATCTTCACGGCGTACTCGTCCCAGAATTCGTCGTTGTGGCTGCCGGGGGATTCAAAGTACTGGTGCGCGACGCCGCGATCCGTGAGGAAGCGGTGGAACCGGCGGTTGTTCTCCAGAAGGAAGTCCTCGGTGCCGCAGGCCATGAAGATCTGGGGCAGGGGACGGCGGGCGGCGAGCAGCTCGTCCACCAGTACCTCCGGGTTGACCCGGCGCTGCGGGGCGGTCTCCAGGTCACCGAAGCATTCGCGGTAGTATTCGTAGTTGGCGTGGGTGTCGGGGTCGCCCGGCTTCATGTGGGCCTTGTCGTGGATGATGAGGGCGCTGGACAGCGCAGCCACCTTGCCGAAGCGATCGGGCCAGGCCAGCGCGGTGTGCAGCGCGCCGAAGCCGCCCATGGACAGGCCCATGATGCAGGTGTCCTCCCGGGAGAGGGTGAGGCGGAAGGTCTTTTCGATGTAGGCGGGCAGCTCCTCGCCCAGGAACGTGCCGTAGCGGTGGCCGGTGGAGAGGCCGTCCACCCAGAAGCCGTTTTCACCGCTGGGCATGATGATGGCGAAGTTATAGAGGGTGGCCAGGTGCTCCGGCACCCAGTTGTAGGCCGAGCCAGAGTAGCCGTGGAGCAGGAACAGGGCCTTCATGGGAAGGCCGGCCCGCTTTTGCGGGGGCTGCCAGGCGTCGTTGAAGTCGTTGGGCAGGATCATCTTGAAGGAGACCCGGCGGCAGAGGCAGTTGGAGTAGAATTCGATTTGAAGATGGGCCATGGGGACCTCCTTGTGGGGTGGATTGGGGGAAAGGATGGGGGAGACGACCTCTTCCGGCGCTGCGGGGCACTTTCCCTGAAGGGGAAGGCAGGGGACTATGTGGGTGATGCTACAGCACGATGTCGTCCGGCCGGTAGCCCTCGGGGAGGGGTTCTTCCCGCAGGAAGGGGAAGTCGGGATCGGAGAGGATGGGCAGGAAGGCCGCGTAGGGGATGGCGGGGAACTCCATGCCGTAGGAACTGGCGCCGAACCAGCCGCCCTCGTGGGCGCGCAGGTTCAGGTCCCGGGCGAACTTGGTGCGGTTGCAGCAGTCGTGGACGGCGATGGGCCAATGCTCTTCGGCGGCGCGGCGCATGAGCTTCAGCGTCAGCTCGTGGCTGAAGGTGGGGGACAGGTAGCCCTGGCGGTAGACGTACATATTTTCGCCCCAGTAGTTTTCGATGTTGTTGGGATTCAGGTGCAGCTCCGCGCAGTTCATGAAGTCCAGACCGGTGGCGAGGATGGCGGACTGCTTTTTGAGGAAGGCTTCGTAGAGCTCGGGGGTCATGGGGGTCTCGATGCCCACCATGGGGATGTACTTCTTCGCGGTGGCGATGGCTTCGATCACCCGGTCGGCGCAGCCGCTGGCCCCCAGGTTGAAGCGCAGCTCATTGAGGCCGGCCTCGCCCAGGGCGCGCAGGTTTTCCTCGGTGGCCAGGGTGCCGTTGGTGTACATGTGCTGGTAGACGCCGGCATCGTGGAATTTGCGGATGATGCCATAGTACTTCTCGATCTCCATGAAGGGCTCCAGATAGACATAGGCCACGCCGGTGGGGGTTTTGCCCATGGAGAACAGCAGCGGCAGGTCGTCCTCGCGGAAGCGGGAACCGCCGATCTCCCAGTAGCCCTCGCCGACGGGGGGCTGGAGGTCCATCTCGCCGTAGTCATAGCAGAAGCGGCACTGGAGATTGCAGCGGTTGGTCTTGCGCACGGCGCTCAGGCCCGTGCCCAGCAGGCAGCTTTTGCAGCCCCTGGGGAAGCGGGCGTCGTCACCCACGTAGGTGGTGCGGGCATCCAGGGATTTGAGGCCGGGGATCTCAGAGCGCAGCTTTTCGATGCGCGCTTCCTCGGCCAGCTCGATCTGCGACAGCGTCGCCAGGGCGATCTCCTGCTGTCGGGGGAGCAGGGGCTCGTCGTCGGGGAGCTCGGCGAAGAAGTTGAACCAGGCGAGGGCGTCGGCTTTGGAGATGAGCATAGAGGTGCCTCCTGTTTGAGATAAGGGGACGGTTCCTTATCTCATTATTCGGATGTCAAGAATGAGATAGGGAACCGTCCCCTTATCTCATTTTAACCATTCTTCCGACAGTAGCGGATGGGATTCCGGTGAGGTTGGCAATCTGGGCGATGGTCAGGTGGGCTTCGCGCAGTTTTTCGACATAATCGCGTCGGGTGGCCTTGTCCAACTGGAGGAACGCCTCCGGGGTCTTATAGCAGGTAAGATCTGCGGCGATAGCGGCGGCTCTGTCGTCGCTGACGTGAGGCTGCCTGGGGTGTTCGTCCAGGGCGCGGTCGGAATTCTGCTGGCGCAGGTAGTCGAGCAGCGTCGCACGGTCTGAAAAGAAGCCGTCGGCAAAGGCGGTGTCGGTGAGGGAATCCTCGCTGCCGCAGTAGTGGGCATAGCTGCTCCAGGGCCAACTGCCGGGTGCGTCTTCCAGACCTGCCTTCATAGGGTTTTGCAGGATGTAGCGCAGCACTGTGAGGAAGTATGTGTCATCCTCGACCGGCTCGCTCTTGTAACGATCCTGAAACAGGTGGCCGATTCGATCGTATTTCATGTTGTACCACCACACAAACCGGCTGCCGATGCGCTTGACGATCTTCTCCAGTGGCTCGTTCCGCACATGGATCAGCAGATGGATGTGGTTGGGCATCAGGCACCAGGCGTAGAGATCAAATCCGCTGACCTGCTTGCAATCGGCCAGGGTGCGCATAAAGCGGCGGTAATCTTCGCTGTCCATAAAGATTTGCTGGCGGTTGATGCCGCGTAGCATCACATGATAGATGTCTGTCGTGCTGCGTCTTCTCGCGCTCCTGGGCATGATTATTCCTCCTGACATGAGGGGTCGGTTCTTTATCATATTTCTACGAAAGCAGAGTGAGATAAGGAACCGTCCCCTCGTCTCAAAGCAGACGAATGGGAATAGGAAGTATTCCCCTATTCCCACAGGTGTTCCTTATCTCACCTCGGAAAAGTGAGATAAGGAACCGTCCCCATATCTCATTTTTCGTCAGTCGCCGAAGCTGATGCCGAGCATCTTGGCTTCCTTGATGATGGAGGCGTCGGGGTCGACCATCTTCAGCTTGCCGGCCACGTCCTTCAGCGGGACCTTGACGATCTCGCGGTTCTTGTAGCCCACCATGAAGCCGTACTCCTTCTTCAGGATCAGCTTGCCGGCCTCGGAGCCCAGGCGGGACGCGAACACGCGGTCATAGGGGCAGGGCGCGCCGCCGCGCTGGGTGTGGCCGGGGACGGTGACGCGCACGTCGTAGCCGGTCTTCTTGGTAAGCTTCGCGGCGATCTCGTAGGACACGGACGGATAGGGGGATTCGGCCAGCTTCTTGGCGTATTCCTTCTTGGACAGCTTGGCGTCCTTCTTGGAGATGGCGCCTTCGGCCACGGCCAGGATGGTGAAGGAGGCGCCGCGGTCGTGGCGTTCCTTGATCTTCTCGGCGATCTTGTCGATGTCGTAGGGGATCTCGGGGATCAGGATGATGTCCGCGCCGCCCGCCATGCCGGCGTTCAGCGGCAGCCAGCCCACCTTGTGGCCCATGATCTCCACGATGAAGATGCGGCCGTGGGAGGCGGCGGTGGTGTGGATCATGTCGATGCAGTTGGTGGCGATGTCCACGGCGGACTGGAAGCCGAAGGTCATGTCGGTGCCCCAGAGGTCGTTGTCGATGGTCTTGGGCAGGGTGACCACGTTCAGACCCTGCTCGCTGAGCAGGTTGGCCGTCTTGTGGGTGCCGTTGCCGCCGAGGATCACCAGGCAGTCCAGCTGGAGTTTATAGTAGGTCTGCTTCATGGCGGCCACCTTGTCGATGCCGTCCTCTTCGATGACTTCGATCGTCTTGAAGGGGGTACGGCTGGAGCCGAGGAAGGTGCCGCCCTTGGTGAGGATGCCGGAGAAGTCGTCATAGGTGAGCAGGCGGAAGCGGCCATGGATCAGGCCCTGATAGCCGTTCAGGAAGCCGTACATTTCCACTTCTTCGTTGGAGTTGAACAGGGCCTTTGCGACGCCGCGCATGGCCGCGTTCAGGGCCTGGCAATCGCCGCCGGAGGTCAACATACCGATGCGGATCATGGGGAGACACCTCTTTCTGTCAATTCTTATGCTCTCGTTAAAACGGAAACACTACTTTAACATATTATAGCGCATTTTTATCGGCATGGCAAGCCCTGAAAGGCGAAAATCGACGATATCACACAATTGTGTCCATGTTTTTTCGGGGATTGCAGGTTGGAAAAAGGGAGGAGGCATGGTATAATAAGTATATCGTGAATAATTATGCCCTTCGGGAGGTCACAGAAGTGGAAAACGCACCCATTGTGAAGCGAGACATGAGCTATACCCAGAACCGGGAGCTGAGCTGGCTGAAGTTCAACGAGCGGGTGCTGGCGCAGGCGGTCGACCCCAGCGTGCCGCTGATGGAGCGGCTGCGGTTCGTGTCGATATTCACCAGCAACCTGGACGAGTTCTTCATGGTGCGCGTGGGCAGCCTGATCGACATGGACATGCTGGCCCCGGAGGAGAAGGACAACAAGAGCGGCATGACGCCCAAGGAGCAGGTGAGCGCCATCTGCGCGGCGGTGCGGCCGCTGATCGAGCGCCGGGACGCCATCTATCGGGAATTGACGGCAGCGCTGGACAACGCCGGGGTGTCGGAGGCGACCTTCGACGCGCTGACCAGCAGCCAGAAGGCCTATGTGCAGGAGTATTACAAGGAGAACATCCGTCCGCTGCTGTCGCCCCAAGTGATCGACCGGAGCCATCCCTTCCCGCACCTGAAGAACAAGGCACTGTACGCGGCGGCGCTTTTGACGCTGAGCAGCAAGCCCGCGGGCGGCAAGGACAAGGAGAAGGGCAAGGACAAGGGCGGCAAGCAGGAGGGTGGCAAGCAGGCCGCCGGGGGCAAGCAGAGCGCGATGCTGGGCATCGTGGACGTGCCCACCACGCTGCCGAGGGTCATCAACCTGCCCGGCGGGGAGGCGCGGTACATCCGCACCGAGGCTGTGATCGCCGCCCACATGAAGAAGATATTCAAGATCTACGACGTGGGCGAGCAGGCGGTGGTGTCCATCACCCGAAACGCGGACATCAGCCTGAGCGAGGAGCACTACGACGAGGAGAACCCGGACTTCCTGAACTACATGCGCACGCTTTTGAAGAAGCGGGACCGCCTGGCCCCGGTGCGCCTGGAGCTGGAGGGCAAGGCGCCCCGGCTGACCAAGCGGCTGTGCGAGTTTTTGAAGCTGGACGCGGAGCGGGTGTACAGCTGCGCCTGCCCGTTGAAGCTGGACTACATCGACCAGATCGAGAAGGCGCCGGGCGGGCTGTTCAACGCGCCGCACACGCCGGTTTACCCGGATTACCTGATCCCGGACAAGCCCATCTGGGAACAGGTGGCACAGCGGGACGTGCTGCTGTTCTATCCCTACCAGAGCATGCAGCCGTTCCTGGATTTGCTGAGGCAGAGCGCCAAGGACCCGGATGTGCTCTCGATCAAGATCACGATCTACCGGCTGGCGCGGAACTCCGCCATCGCCAAGGCCCTGTGCGCCGCGGCGGAGAACGGCAAGGAGGTCACCGTGCTGATGGAGCTGCGCGCCCGGTTCGACGAGCAGAACAACATCGACTGGACGCTGGAACTGGAGGAGGCGGGCTGCCGGATCATCTACGGGCCGGAGAATTTGAAGTGCCACGCCAAGCTGTGCCTGATCACCCGCAGGGAGCGGGGCGGGCTGGGATACATCGCCCAGATCGGCACTGGCAATTACAACGAGAAGACATCGACCCTCTACACGGACTTCTGCATGATGACCGCCAACCCGGACATCACCCGGGACGCGGTGAGCTTCTTCGAGAACATGCTGATCGGCAACAGCGCCGGGGAGTATGCCAAGCTGCTGGTGGCGCCGTTTTCCATGAAGAACCGGATCATGGAGATGATCGACGAGCAGATCGCCCGGGGCGCGGACGGGCGGATTCGCATCAAGGCGAATTCCGTGACCGACCGGCAGCTGATCGACAAGCTGAGCGAGGCCAGCTGCGCGGGCGTGCGCATCGATCTGATCATCCGCGGCATATGCTGCATCGTGCCCGGGGTGCCGGGGAAGACGGAGAACATCACCGTGACCTCGGTGGTGGGCAGGTTCCTGGAGCACAGCCGGATCTATGCCTTCGGCGAGGGATTGGAGATGAAGCTGTACCTGTCGTCGGCGGACTTCATGACCCGCAACCAGGACAGGCGCGTGGAGGTGGGCGGCCCGGTGCGGTCGCCGGAGATCAAGCAGTTCCTGGAGGAGTACCTGAACCTGCTGCTGGCGGACAATACCCGGGCCTGGCGGCAGCACAGCGACGGGGTGTATACCCGGCTGACGCCCGGCGAGGCGGAGCCCATCGACGTGCAGGCGTGGTACATGAGCCATCCGATCGAGTTCGCGAAGTCCGCCGTGCCGCGGGAGACGCTGCACAAGCGGATCCGCAAGTGGTGGGGGTTCAGGAAGCAGGCGGAGGGTTAAGCCCTCCGGCACCGCGTGAGTGGAGAGGGGACCTCATCCGTCACGGCTTCGCCGTGCCGCCTTCCCCAAAGGGGAAGGCTGGGTGGCGGCGCAACGCCGCCCCTACGGGGTGTCGGAGGATTTGGAAGGCGCGAAACACCCCTTGCGGGATGCAGGGGAGGGCCTGAAAAGGCGTTGGGGCGGGGTTTCAGTCGAAACGCCGCAGGCACAATGGAAAGGATGTTGATTTATGGACAAGCTGAAGTTCAGGTTTGAGAGGTTCAACAAGAACAACGTGCTGCTGTCGATCCTGATGGCGGTGCTGGGGCTGGTGCTGTTCATCTGGCCGGGGCAGACCCTGGCGGTGGCGGGACGGATCCTGGGCATCGCGCTGCTGGTCGGCGCGGCGGTGTCCGGCTTTACATGGTACAAGGATCGGAACAAGCCCGGCACCAGCTATACCACGCTGGCCATCGGGATACTGTGCCTGGTGGTGGGGCTGATCGTGCTGATCGCGCCCAAGGGCGTGGTGGCGCTGCTGCCGAGGCTGGTTGGCGTGTTTATCGTGGTGAACGGCGTGATCAACCTTGCCCAGGCGCTGGAGCTCAGGAACGTGGGCCTGAGCAGCTGGACTGGCTCGCTGGTGATGGCCATACTGACCATCCTCGCCGGCGCGTTTCTGGTGTTCTTTGCCTCGACGGTGGTGGACGCCGTCGTGATGGTGATCGGCGGCGTGTTGATCTACAACGGCGTGTCGAACATCTGGATCGAGAGCCGGTTCAAAAAGATGGGGAGATAAGGATTGGGATAGTGGTCGGTGGAAACGAGACGCCCTTCGCGCGACGGGATGCCGTGCGAAGGGCGGTTTGTTTTTTGGGAGGCTTGGGCGGGCAGACTCAGTCGTAGACGAAGGCGCGGAAGGCGTCGATGTTCTGCTGGCGGTTGTCGAGGCGTAGGCTGGAGCCGTCGTCGGTATAGGAGCCGTCCACGGGGAGGC
>CACWZP010000003.1 GCA_902765395.1 uncultured Eubacteriales bacterium | reverse complement strand
GAAGGTGGGCGAAGATCACGAGTACACCCTGAACGAGGTGGAGAACCCGGTGCCCGAGCAGCCCAACAAGCAGGAAGTCAAGCCCTACAAGGGCAACGGTGTGCTGGGCGCTGTGAAGGTGGGCGACACCATCACCTACGAGATCAGCTATAAGAACTACAAGGCCGAAAAGGCGGACATCGTCATCACCGACACCCTGGACAGGAACGTGGAATTCGTTTCCGCCAGCGACGATGGCGAGGAGAAGGACGGCGTGGTCACCTGGACGCTGAAGGGCGTGGAAGCGGGCAAGGACGGCACCGTGACCCTGACGGTGAAGGTGCTGGAAGGCGCGCTGGAGAGCAACGGCGGCCCGGGCAAGGTGGTCAACGGCGGCGACAATGCCACCGTGAAGGTGGGCAACGACAACGCCTACACCCTGAACGAGGTGGAGAACCCGGTGCCCGAGCAGCCCAACAAGCAGGAAGTCAAGCCCTACAAGGGCAACGGCGTGCTTGGCGGCGTGAAGGTGGGCGAGGAGATCACCTACGAGATCCGCTACAAGAACTACAAGGCCGAAAAGGCGGACATCGTCATCACCGATACCCTGGACAGGAACGTGCAGTTCGTGTCCGCCAGCGACGGCGGCAAGAACGCCAATGGCGTGGTCACCTGGACGCTGAAGGGCGTGGAAGCGGGCAAGGAGAGCGCGGTCACCCTGACGGTGAAGGTGCTCAAGGGCGCGCTGAAGTCGAACGGCGGTCCCGCGAAGGTGGTCAACGGCGGCGAGAATGCCACCGTGAAGGTGGGCGACGATCCGGCCTACACCCTGAACGAGGTGGAGAACCCCGTGCCCGAAGCGCCCAACAAGAGGGAAGTCAAGCCCTACAAGGGCACCGGTAAGCTGGGCGCCGTGAACGTGGGCGACACCATCACCTACGAGATCAGCTACAAGAACTACAAGGCCGAAAAGGTGGACATCGTCATCAAGGATACCCTGGACAAGCACGTGAAGTTCGTGTCCGCCAGCGACGGCGGCGTGAAGGCCAAGGGCGTGGTCACCTGGACGCTGAAGGACGTGGAAGCGGGCAAGGAAGGCACGGTCACCCTGACGGTGAAGGTGCTGGAAGGCGCGCGGAAGTCCAACAAGGGCCCGGGCAAGGTGGTCAACGGCGGCGACAACGCCACGGTGCAGGTGGGCAACGACAACGCCTATACCCTGAACGAGGTGGAGAACCCGGTTTCCGACCCGACCACCGGAGATACCACCACCACGACCACCCAGACCACGACCCTGACCGGCCACAAGATCTGGGATGATGAGGGCGACGTGCACGGCCTGCGCCCGCAGAGCATCACCCTGCAGCTGCTGGCCGACGGCACGCCGGTGAATGCCACGCCCGAGTGGAGCGACACTGACACCGACGACTGGACGTTTACCTACAAGAACCTGCGCGCGACCACGGGCGCCGGCATCACCATCCATTACACGGTGCAGGAAGTGCCGGTGGAGGGCTACGAGTGCGAGATCGACGGCATGACGATCACCAACCACCTGATCCCGAGGGAGCCTGAGAATTACGTGAACCTGTCCGGCGTGAAGACCTGGGAGGACGACGACGACGCCGAAGGCAAGCGGCCCGAGGGCATCACGGTGCGGCTGTACAGGGACGGCCAGGTCATCGACGTGAAGAGGGTGACCGGGGCGGACGGCTGGAAGTACAGCTTCGGCAGGCTGCCCGCGGACGACGGCTTCGGCAAGGTGTTCACCTACACCCTGCGCGAGGACGGCGTCGAGGGCTACTATGCCCGGTACAACGGCATGAACGTGACCAACACGCTGCTGCCCGAGACCCCGGAGAAGGAGCCGATCGTGCGCAAGGGCACCCCGCGGCCGGACTTCAGCAAGCTCACCGAAACCATGTGGGACGAGCTGCTCGCGCTGCTGGGCTATGACACGCCGCTGTTCGGCATGCTGGCCACCGGCGACGAGACGCCCGTGTATCCCTACGTGTTCGGCGGCGTCGGCGCGCTGGCTGTGCTGGCATGGCTGATGCTGGAGCGCAGGAAGCGCCGCGCGGCGAAGCAATAATCACAACGACACAACACAAAACGACGCGCCAACCGAATCCCGGTTGGCGCGTTTCCTTTAAGTATCCGTCAGAATTCCATGCGCAGCTGCGGGTCGATCCAGCTGGCCTGTTTGGCGTCGCGCACCACGTCCTCCGGGCGCGGGCGGCCGATCAGCAGCGGGCTGGCGGGGTCGTGGTTCTTCATGTTCTCCCGGACGGCCCTCTCGTCGTGGTTGGCGTAGCAGTAGCGGCACAGGTGGCCGCAGGTGTTGTAGGCGCCGATGTCGCAGGCCAGGTAGCAGGCGCAGCTCTCCCGGGCGGGGATGAAGGCGGGGAACCGCATGCGGCTGCCCACGGCCCTTTCAACCATCGCCGTCGTCATGCAGCCGGAGCAGTCCGCGCCGTAGTCCGCCAGCTCGTCCCCCTCGCCGCAGGGCCGCAGGGTCATGCCGCAGGCTCTGGCCAGGGAGACCAGCGCCCGGCCCAGGGCGTGCCGATCCTCCCGGCTGACGGCGCGGGCCTCGGGGAAGTTGCGCTTCGTCTTTTCGTACAGGTCGATGAAGCTGATGACCACGTTGTGGGTGAACCCCTTCAGCGACCGGGCGATGAAGGCGAAGTCCCGGATGTGGCGCTGGACGGTGTAGCGTTCGTCGATGAAGATGGGGTCGTAGCGCCAGCCGATGTTGTCCGCGCCGACGATCTTCGACAGCGCCCGGAAGGCGCGCAGCACCTCGCCCTTGTCCGGCGTGTTGGGCTCGATCTCGTGGCCGTAGGGCGTGATGGTGACGTACCAGTACTGGCGATAGGGCGCCAGCAGCGCCATGTGATCCAGCATCGGCGCGGGGTTCTTGGTGCAGAAGCCGATCAGGTCCACCACGTCCGGGGACAGCCGGTAGCGGGTGACGGCGGTGGGGTTGTAGGGATTGCGCACCATCACGGAGCCCTCCCGCAGGCGGATCGCCAGCCACTGGGAGTAAAAGCCGGGAATGTCGGTGCGCTGGCCGGTGTTGATGATCATGGGGGCCCATTCCTTTCGCTGGTATGGATAGATTATAGCACGCGCGGCGCCTCCGAGGCAACCGGAATTCCCTTGCCAGAGGCCCTTCGATACAGTATAATAGAAATGGATACTGAAGCGGGGAGAGGTGCGCATGACGCAGAGCGGAAAGAAGCGGATCGGCTTCGTGGTGGGCAACTATCACACGGATCATCCCAGTCGGCTGGTGCACACCATCTGGGAGATGCTCCGGGACGTGGAGGACGTGGAGCTGCAGGTGTTCCTGGGCACGGAGAGCGCCAGCTTCATCAAGGACTACACCATGCGCTCCAGCCGCTTCGACTACCAGTATGCCTCGCTGTGCGGCTACACGGAGTACGAGGACATGGACCTGCTGATCGTCTCGGCGGGCACGCTGTCCATCTACCAGAACGCCATCCCGCTGGACGAGTTCCTGCGCCACACGCCCCGGATCCCCACGATCCTCACCGAGACGGACCGCCAGCCGGAGGACGGCATCAGCCTGATCGCCGACAACCGGCAGGGGCTGGACAGCTGCGTGGAGCACCTGATCACCGTCCACGGGCTGACGCGCATCGGCTTCATCACCGGCCCGGACAACAACCAGGACGCGGAGGAGCGGCTGGCGGGCTACAAGGACGCGCTGGCGCGCCACGGCATCCCCGTGCGGGAGGAGTACATCGTGCCGGGGGACTACTCCGAGCACGTGGACAGGAGCGTGGAGCTGCTGCTGGACCGCGCGCCGGACATCCAGGCTATCGCCTCCGCCAACGACGAGATGACCGTGGCCGTCTATCGCGTGCTGAAGGCCCGTGGGCTCAAGGTGGGAAAGGATATCGCTGTCACCGGCTTTGACGACATGCTGATGGCCCGCTACATGGACCCGCCGCTGACCACCGCCCGCCAGGACTACGATGAATTTTCCAGGCAGGCGGTGAAGAGCGCGCTGGACATGCTGCGCGGCGGGAAGGCGAGATCCCGGCGCATCCCGGTGCCGTTCATCCGCCGCTGCTCCTGCGGCTGCGCGCCGGCGAAAGAGGAGGAGCGCCCGGAGCATACCGATGTGCTTCGCAGCCTCCAGCGCAGCCGGGAATACCAGCACAACAGCTGGATCGGCGCGCTGATGAACCGGGAGATGCTGATGGACGTGGACGAGCCGAAGCGCTTCTTCGCCACCATCGGCACCTGCCTGGCCTACCTGGGCACGCCCAGCTCCTATCTGCTGCTGTTCGGCCATCCGCTGAAGGTGGAGCCGGGCACGATCCCCGAATTCCCGGAGAAGACCTATGTGTGCATGCGCCAGGTGGGCGACCAGGTGGAGGGCCGCGACTGGCTCGAGGCCCCGGTGATGCGCCGGGGGGATCACGAGAACGATTTCAGGCCCGAAGGCAGATTCATGACCTTCCTGCTGTTCGACGAGGAGTATCAGTACGGGGTGCTGAACGTGGAGATCGAGCCGGAGAAGATTGATTTTTACTACATGCTGTCGCTGGACATCGGCTCCAGCCTGCGCTACATGGACACCTGGGACAAGCAGAAGAAGTACCGGGCCCAGCTGCAGGCCATGGCGCGCACGGACGAGCTGACAGGGCTGTACAACCGGGCCGGCATCGTCAGCGCCCGGGAGAGCATGACGGCGGAGCGGGCGCAGCCCGCGGCGGTGATCATGGCCGACCTGGACCACCTCAAGCAGATCAACGACCGCTTCGGCCACCGGGAGGGCGACATCGCGCTGCGCAGCGTGGCGGACATCCTGCGGCAGGTGCTGGGCGCGGGCCGGGTGATCGGGCGCATCGGCGGCGACGAGTTCCAGGCCTGCTTCGTGCAGCCTTCGGAGAAGGCGCTGCAGGAGAAGATCTGCCGCGTCAAGGCCCGCTGCGACGCCTACAACGAGACCTCCGAGCGGCCCTACTTCCTGGAGATCTCCCTGGGTTACGCCATCGGCACCGTCCAGACCCGGGAGGAGTGGGAGGCCCTGGCCGGGCGCGCCGACGAGGCGCTGTATGAGGCCAAGAAGTCCAGAAGGGATTTCGTGATCCGGTAGGCGGGCGGCACCCCAAAAGCCTTCCCCCCTGGGGAAGGTGGATTTGGCGGAAAATGCTTGCATTTTTCGCCAAAGACGGATGAGGTCTTCGCGGCAGTTGTACAGAAATGGGGAACCGGGGGACGGTTCTTTTTGGCGGCCTGCGCTCGCTGTTCAGTGAAGCTTCGCGTTCGGCACCCTGCGCCGAGACGCTCGCTTCAATTCACGACTCGGCAGGCCGCCGCGTGATGGGGAGCAGCGAGGAGCGTGGCAGTCCTGAAGGGGGTGCCCCACCACCGCAAGCGGTCCCCCTCCCCACTGCGGTGGGGAGGCTTTTGGTTTGCGCGTAGTCCCTACAAGAGCATTATCGAGATCCCGATCCTCGCTGATCCCTCATCGCCGGGCGGCGGAATTCTCCGGCACTATTGAGCGACGCGGCAAACGAGACCCCTATCCTCCGCAGGGAACTTGAGGCCGTGGGCTCACTTGTGCCGGGAATCCGCCGCAAAAAAACTCCGTTCCCCGCTTTCCTTCCCGAAACAGTTTCCGGAAAGGAACCGGGGAACGGTTCTTTTGGCAGCCTTCTTTTGTCCTACAGCTCGTAGTGCAGAAAGTGCTTGGCGCACTTCTTCTCCATGTACTTCCTGAACTCCTCCGGCGTGCCGCCCTCGACGGCGTCCTTGGGCAGGATGTAGTAGGCCCGGCCCTTGACGAGGAAGTACCAGCACAGGTCGGTGTCGAACAGGCCGTAGACCTCCTTGAACTTGCTGCGGGCGTGGGTCTGCTGGCCCTCGATCTTCAATTCGATGCCGGCGTCGTCCACCTTCACGGCCGCGTTCTTGTTCTGATAGTACTTGCGATACTTCTTCAGGCTGTCGTCCGGCCGCCTGCCGCCCCGGTGGAGGGCCACCACCAGCAGTATGGAGCAGATGAGCAGGTAGCCCACATAGGCGAACTGGAAGCCGTTTTTATACAGCATATAGCCGAAGAAGCCCGCGCCGATGAGGCCCAGCGCCCCCAGCACCGCGCGGGTGATGGGGGTGATCTCCTTCTTCTTGAGATACAGGGCCTCGAAGTCCTTCAGCACCGGGTCAGTGTAGGTGAAATCGGCGTGGAAGAAGCCCCGGGATTGCTTTTCGCTCATATCAGTGCTTGCCCTGGCCGTAGTAGGCGTTGGGGCCGTGCTTGCGCATGTAGTGCTTGTCCTGGATGCGCTGGGGGGCGGGATCGGCGTCGGGCTTCACCTGGCGGGTGAACAGCGCCATCTTGGCCACCTCCTCCAGCACCACGGCGTGGTAGACGGCCTGGTTGGCGTCCTTGCCCCATGTGAAGGGGCCGTGGCTGTGGCAGATCACGGCGGGCACGGCCACGGGGTCGATGCCGCGATCCTTGAAGCACTCCACGATGGTGTGGCCGGTGTTCAGCTCGTAGCCCGCGTCCAGCTCCTCCTGGGTCAGGTGCCGCGCGCAGGGGATGGGGCCGTAGAAGTAGTCGGCGTGGGTGGTGCCGTAGCAGGGGATGTCCAGCCCGGCCTGGGCCCAGCCCACCGCGTAGGGGCTGTGGGTGTGCACGATGCCGCCGATGGTGGGGAAGGCGTTGTAGAGCACCATGTGGGTCAGCGTGTCGCTGGAGGGGTTCATGTCGCCCTCCACCTTGTTGCCCTTCAGGTCCATGACCACCATGTCCTCGGGCTTCAGGGCGTCGTAATCCACGCCGCTGGGCTTGATAACGAACAGGCCCGCCTCCCGGTCGATGCCGGAGACGTTGCCCCAGGTGTAGGTGACCAGCCCGCGCTTGGGCAGCTCCATGTTGGCCTCGTAGACGATCTTCTTCAGGGATTCAAGCATGGGATTGTTCCTCCTTGATAACTGGAATTCGGTTTGGCAGAACTGGATGAATTGGCATTTCATGCCATGAATTGTGCTTCGCACATGATTTGCGCCTTGCGCATGATTTGAATTGCGCCTTCTTCAATGCGCAGCAGCGCCATTCATGCCCGCAGGCAATTCATGTCCGCAGGACAATTCACGCGCCAAAGGCGCAATTCATTACCTGGTGATCGTATACATCGCCACTTCGTCGATTTCCCGGTTGGTGCCCACCAGCACGTCCTGGCCGGCGGCGTTGACGAAGTGCATCAGGTTGGCGCAGCCGGTGGCCTGGTCGATGAACTCAGTCTTGTAGGCGCCGTCCTCATAGGTGATGGCGATGGTGCAGCGGGTGCCCTTGCGCCAGCCCACGCACCAGGTGGGCTTGCCCAGCATGTCGCCGGCCCAGGTGGCGTGGAGCATCTCGGTCTCCTTCTCCGGCGCGCCGTACTTCCAGCAGGGCACGTAGTTGCCGAACTCGTCCAGGTGGTAGATGGTCAGGCTGTTGCCGTGGAAGGGGCTGATCATGCCCAGCTCCAGCTGGCCGTCGCCGTCGAAGTCGATGAGCACGGAGTCGCTGCTGGGCACGGCGCTCAGCAGGTCGATCTCCCAATCCTTGCCGGGGGCGACGGGGGGCTTGAACAGGAAGGTGCCCTCCTCGCAGCCCACCACCGCGGCGTCGTGGCCGTTGATGGTCACCTTGCTGTAGCCGTGGTTGCGCAGCATGTCGCTCATGACGGGCTCCAGGGTCAGCGGGTGGTCCTCGTTGAACACGGACAGGTCAGAGGGCAGCACCGAGGCATAGCACGCGCCGGGGAAGCGCCAGTCGTTCTTGTACTCGTGGTCGCTCTTCAGGCAGCACACCAGCAGGTAGTTCACGCCGTTCCGGTTCAGGATGCCGAAGCGGTGCACGAAGGGGGCCTCGCACAGCGTGCGGATCTCCCAGCCGTCGTCCTTGGACGTGGCGATGACGATCTTCGCCTCGGCGGAGTCGTTGGGGGAGTAGAACTTGTGGGTGGCCAGGAACTGACCCTCCGTGCCCGGCACGGGCACCATGGTCATCACGCCGCCGGGCTCGGTCCAAACGGTGTCCAGCTGCTCGCCTTCCTCCGAGAACACATAGCAGGGGTCGTGCTTTTCCGCCGCCACCAGGAAGCAGCGCTTGCCCTTCCACGTCAGCTCAGACATGGCGTAGCACTTGTTCAGGTTGGAGATGACTTTCTTCTGAATATTCATAGCGTTATCCTTTCTGCTGATCGAGATGGTTTGCCAAACAATGAGGAATGAGGAATTGGGAATGAGGAATGGCGGTACAAATCCCTTCGGGATTTGAATCATTTGAAATCCGCAAGGATTTCTGCCACAATTCCTAATTCCTCATTCCTAATTCCACATTATCCCTGCCTGTCCAGGATCTCCGACATCTTCGCGCAGGCGAAGCGCACGTCGTCGGCCCAGGTGTCGTCGTTGCCCACGTACCACATCTCGGTGACGTAGCGGCGGATGCCCAGGCTCCAGGCCCTTTCGATCACGGCCGGGAAGTCCACATGGCCGGTGAGGAAGGGCACTTCGCGGAACACGCCGGGCACGGTCTCCTTCAGGTGCAGCGCCACGATGTGGCCGCGGCCGGCGTACAGGTCGCCCAGCACGCTGCCGCCGGAGGTCAGCGCCGCGTTGGTCAGGTTGCCGGAATCGGGATAGACGCCCAGGTAGGGGCTGCCCACGGCGTCCACGTAGTACATGGACTTCCACACCGTGTTCATGAAGTCGGTCTCCATGGTCTCAAAGCCCATCAGGATGCCCTTCACGGCGGCCATCTCGGCGGCCTTCTTCAGGTTCTCCAGGAACAGGGCCTTGGTCTCGGCGGTGCTTTCTTCATAGTACACGTCGTAGCCCGCCAGCTGGATGATGCGGATGCCCAGGTCGTCGGCCAGCTGGATGGCCTTCTCCATGATCTCCATGCCTCGCGCGCGCACGGCGGGGTCAGCGGAGCCCAGGGGATACTTCCGGTGGCCGGACAGGCACATGCTGCGGATGGGCAGGCCCACCTCCACCATGGTCTTCACCAGCTCCAGCCGCTCCTCCTTCGTCCAGTCCAGGCGGGCCAGCTTCTCGTCCTTCTCGTCGATGCTGATCTCCACGAAGTCATAGCCGACCTCCTTGGCGAAGGCCAGCTTCTCGCGCCAGGTGAGCGTGGGCGGCATGGCCTTTTCGTAGAGCCCGATGGCGTACTTCTTCATATTAATCTTCCTCACTTGTTCGATTTTGGCAAAGGGGGAAACATATGAGGCTTGAAAACGCATGTTCTTCCGTGTTTGATTATATACGATTGCTGTGCCTTTTGCAATAGTAAACCCAAGTTTAAGAAGAAAAAAACCTTAATGTTCCCGGAGCGCTGCGATTTTGACGCCGCCGCGATAAGACGGGAATATGCGTCGGTTACGAACAAATTAAGGCAACGCACTGTTAATGTTTGATTAAGACACAAAATGTGCGGAATTTTAGCCGAAAACGAACATAAAAACGCAAATCGAACATAAACAAACCCTTGAAATATTGGACAAACTATCTTATAATAAGGATGAGCAAAGGTTGGAAACGAACAATACGATTAAGAAAGGGGAGGTAATATTGAGCAAGGTATCTGAAATGACCCGCGAGAAGTGGATCATGTCCACGTTCCCGGAGTGGGGGACCTGGCTGGTGGAGGACATCGAGAACGAGGTCGTCCAGCCCGGCAACGTGGCGATGTGGTGGCTCGGCTGCACCGGCATCTGGTTCAAGACGCCCGGCGGCGCGAACATCACCATCGACCTGTGGTGCGGCAACGGCAAGCGCACCCACGGCGACGGCAAGATGAAGGTGGGCCACCAGATGGCCAACATGTGCGGCGGCCGCGCGATGCAGCCCAACCTGCGCAACGTGCCCTTCGTGATCGATCCCTTCGCCTTCAAGCAGGTGGACGCCGTGCTGGCGACCCACTATCACCAGGACCACATGTCCGCGGAGTGGGCGGCCCATGTCATCAACAGCGGCATGACCACCACCGACGAGAACGGCAAGGAGATCCCGGTGCCCTTCATCGGCCCGCTGAAGAGCGTGGAGACCTGGATGAAGTGGGGCGTGCCGGAGGACCGCTGCCGCATCGTCAAGCCCGGCGACACCATCAGGATCAAGGACATCGAGATCGTGTGCCTGGACAGCTTTGACCGCACCTGCATCGTCACCACCGACTCCACCGGCCCCGACCGGGAGGAGCTGACCGGCAAGTGCCCCACCGACATGGACGACAAGGCCGTGAACTACCTGGTCAAGACGCCCGGCGGCAACATCTATCACTCCGGCGACAGCCACTTCTCCATCTACTTCGCCAAGCACGGCAAGGACCACGACATCGACGTGGCCTTCGGCTCCTTCGGCGAAAACCCCATCGGCATGCAGGACAAGATGACCAGCGTGGACGTGCTGCGCATGGCCGAGAACCTGCAGTGCAAGGTGGTCATCCCGATCCACTGGGATGTGTGGACCAACTTCCAGGCCGACTGCGAGGAGATCAAGCTGCTCTACGATTTCAAGAAGGATCGCAACGAGTACAAGTTCCATCCCTTCTTCTGGCAGGTGGGCGGCAAGTATGTCTATCCCCAGGACAAGGACAAGATCTACTATCACCATCGCCGCGGCTTCGAGGACTGCTTCGAGGCGCCCCAGAATATCCCGTTCCGGTCCTGTCTGTAGGGAGGTTTGAAGCATGGCTGAAACCATTTTGCAGAAGATCGTGGAGCGCGGGCACTACAAGTTCGTGGATCGCGTGGACTCCTGGCAGGACGGTGTGCGCCTGAGCTGCGAGAGCCTGGCCGAGACCGGCTATGTCAGCCCCGACTACTACAAGCAGATCGTGGACTGCATCGAGAAGTACGGCCCCTATGTGGTGTTTGACCACTACGTGGCCATGCCCCACAGCCAGGAGGGCGCCGAGGGCGCCAACCAGACCGCCGTGGGCTTCATGCGCGTGAAGGAGGACGTGGACTTCGGCAAGGACGAGGACGGCGAGCAGAAGATCGCCCGGCTGTTCTTCACCCTGGCCGCCAAGGACCCCAACGAGCACCTGGACAACATGCAGCAGCTGATGGCCATCTTCACCAACGAGCCGCTGCTGGACGCCCTGATGGCGGCCGAGACCCCCGAGGACATCCTCAAGGCCGAGGCCGACTTCCCTCCGGAGGAGGACTACTAAGCTGGTATTGGACCCCCTCTCCGCCCTGCGGGCACCTCTCCCCCTCACGGGGGCGAGGCAAGGAGCATGGCTCGCCCCCGTGAGGGGGAGAGCTGTCACCGAAGGTGACTGAGAGGGGGCCTCAGACGATTGACCCATTTACCCACCAACCATAAGAGAGGGGAATTTCTGTGAATATACCTGTTTTAGGGCCTATTTGGGATTTTTTTGCGAATAATATCCTTAGGAACGCCCCGTTTATGATCGGTTTCATCACGATGATCGGCTATATCCTTCTGAAGAAGAAGTGGTATGACGTGCTGGGCGGCACGCTGAAGGCCATCATCGGTATGCTGATTTTGAACGTCGGCTCCAGCGGACTGGTCAACACCTTCCGTCCCATCCTGGCCGGCCTGAAGGGTCGTTTCAACCTGACCGCCACGGTCATCGACCCCTACTTCGGCCAGAACGCCGTCACCGCGGGCGTTGAGGAGACCTTCGGCGCGGGCTTCTCGCAGGTCATGATCCTGCTGCTGATCGCCTTCATCGTGAACATCCTGCTGGTGCGCTTCAACAAGATCACCAAGTGCCGCTCGCTGTTCACCACCGGCCATGTGCAGGTGCAGCAGGCCGCCACCGCCTACTGGCTGATCCTGTTCGCGCTGCCGGGTCTCTGGCAGGGCGGCATCAAGACCGTTCCGATGCTGATCATCATGGCAGTTATCCTGGGCGCTTACTGGGCCGTGGGCTCCAACCTGACCGTCAAGCCCATGCAGGAGCTGACCGACGGCGCCGGCTTCGCCATCGCCCACCAGCAGATGTTCGGCATCCGCCTGGGCTACATCCTGGCCGACAAGATCTTCGGCACCAACGGCGGCAAGCGCAAGAAGGAGATCAAGAAGATTGGCGACCTGGAGCTGCCCGGCTTCTTCTCCATCTTCAACGAGAACATGGTGTGTACCGCCATCCTGATGACCGTGTTCTTCGGCATCATCATGATCATCATTGGCAGGCCCTTCTTCATGGATGCAGAAATGGCCAAGGCATACGGCTTCAGCGCTCTTGGCGAGAGCGCCAGCTTCGTGATGTACATCCTGACCACCTGCCTGAACTTCGCCGTGTACCTGGCGATCCTGCAGCTGGGCGTTCGTACCTTCGTCACCGAGCTGACCGCCTCCTTCCAGGGCATTGCTGACAAGCTGCTGCCCGCTTCCGTGCCCGGCGTGGACTGCGCCGTGTGCTACGGCTTCGGCGATGCCAACGCCGTGACCTTCGGCTTCCTGGCCGGCCTGACCGGTCAGCTGATCGCCATCATCGCGCTGATCATCTTCAAGAGCCCCGTGCTGATCATCTGCGGCTTCGTGCCGGTGTTCTTCGACAACGCCACCATCGGCCTGGTTGCCAACGAAAAGGGCGGCCTGAAGGCCTGCCTGTGCATCCCCTTCCTGTCCGGCCTGATCCAGGTGTTCGGCTCCGCCCTCATCGCGGGCTGGGTTGGCATGGCGCAGTACGGCGGCTACCTGGGCATGTTCGACTGGGCGACCGTGTGGCCGGCCATCACCGTGATCCTGAAGTACCTGGGCTACGCCGGCGTGGCGGTTGTCGCCATCATCCTGCTGGCCATCCCGCAGATCGAGTATCGCCGGGATCCCAAGGGCTACTTCCTCATCACCGAGGACTACGAGGCCTACAAGGAGTACATCGCTTCCAAGCAGAAGTAATCCCCGCTTGAACCCAACGGAGGGGTCGGTCTTTCGGCTCCTCCACAAGACTTTTTCAGAACGCGAAAGGAAATCAATACAATGTCTAAGCTTGACAACAAGAAGTTCATGGTTTGCTGCGCCAACGGCGCCGGTTCCTCCCTGATGATGAAGATGACCCTGCAGAAGGTGCTGACCAAGCTGGGCGTGAAGCCCGCCTCCCTGCACCACTGCTCCCTGTCCGAGGGCAAGAGCGCCGCGCCCAACTACGACGTGGTGCTGTGCGCCCGCAACTTCGCCAACATGTTCGCGGATGCCGAGAAGAAGGGCACCACCGTGCTGGGCCTGAAGAACATCATGTCCGCTCCCGAGATGGAGCAGGCCATGAAGGACGCCGGTCTGCTGGACTGATGAAAGCGAGGGAGGCCTGCCGCGGGCAGGCCTCCCTTCCAATCTGCCGGCATTGACAGCCATGCTATAATGCTGCTATGATAACAGACAACGCGATCCGCGCGGTGGTGTTCGACCTGGACAACACCCTTTACGACTACGACGCGGCCCACGCCCCGGCCTTCAGGGCCCTGACGGATTTCGCCTGCCGGGAATTCGGCCTGACGCCGGAGGAGTTTGTCCAAAGGCACAGGGCCGCCGAGAAGGAGCTGGGCAGGCGCTGCGGAGCCAACTGCGCCGCGGTGCACAACCGGCTGATCCGATACCAGGTGCTGCTGGAGGGTCTGGGCAGGCCCATCGGCCGCGCACCGGAGATGTCCAGGCTCTACTGGTCCACGCTGCTTAACGCCATGAAGCCCTATCCCGGCGCGATCCAAATGCTGGAGCGGCTGCGGGAAATGGGCCTTGCCGTGGGCATCGGCACCAACATGACCGCCGACAACCAGTATGAGAAGCTGATCCGCATCGGCGCTATGGAGCGGATCGACTTCCTCGTCACCAGCGAGGAGGTCACCGCCGAGAAGCCGGACAGGCGCCTGTTTGAAGCCTGCGCGGCCAAGGCGGGCTGCGCGCCGGACCGGTGCCTGTTCGTGGGCGACAGCCTGGAAAAGGACGTGAAGGGCGCGCTGGCCGCGGGCATGCGGGCGGCCTGGTTCCATCCCGCCGGGGATGGCGCCGAGGGCTTGCCGGGCGCGTGGACGCTGGAAAGGCTTTCAGACCTGCCCGGGCGGATCGCCGCGATGTGACTTACCCGAAGGAGCCCGATCCATGAAACGAGACCGCCAATCCGTCAACCTCCGACATGCCGAGATGCTGGCCCTGATCCGGGAGCGTCAGGAGGTGCTGGTGGAGGAGCTGAGCGAGACTTTCGGCATCTCCACCATGACCGTGCGCCGCGATCTTCAGGCGCTGGAGGAACAGGGCAAGATCAGCCGGTTCCACGGCGGCGCCAGCGTGGACGTGCGCCAGGTGGCCGCCGACGCGAAGGACGAGGTGGAGCTCTGCCGGCGGCAGATCGCCCGCCGCGCGGCCGCGCTGGTGGAGAGCGGCGACAGCCTGCTGATCAACGGCAGCAACACCGCCCTGGGCCTGCTGGACCATCTGGCGGGCAAGCGGGCGAGGGTATTCACCAACAACAGCCAGGTCTGCGGGCGCAAGTATCCGCCCCAGATCGAGCTGCAGCTGTCCGGGGGCAGCTTCCGGGGCCAGACCCACATCCTCACCGGCGATCTGGCCATGCGCAACCTGATGGACGTGCGCGCGGACAAGGCCTTCCTGGGCTGCACCGGCATCTCCCCGGACGGGGAGATCCTGTGCGGCATCCCCTCGGAGCTGGCCATCAACGAGACCATGATCGAGCACGCCGACGCCTACTTCATCCTGGCGGACTTCACCAAGGTGGGCAAGGCCGGCACCTACGCCAGCTTCCACCTGGAGAAGAAGGGCACCGTCATCACCGACTGGAACGCCCCGCAGGACGTGGTGGAGCAGCTGCGGGCCATCGGCATGCAGGTCGTGCAGGTGCGCCGGGAGGAATAACTGTGTAAATCTGGGCATTTGCCCTGCAATAAGCAAAGGAGAAGAAGAACATGAAGGAATTCACCTACACCATCAAGGACGCTCTGGGCATCCACGCCCGTCCCGCCGGACAGCTGTCCAAGCTGGCCAAGAGCTTTGCCGACACCGCCGTCACCATCACCGCCAACGGCAAGACCGTGAACGCGGGCCAGCTGATGAAGCTGATGGGCCTGGGCGTGAAGCAGGGCACCGATGTGACCATCGCCTGCGATGGTGCCAACGAAGAGACCGCCTGCGCTGAGCTGCAGAAGTTCCTCGAGGCGAACCTGTAATTCCCGCGCGATGAACCCACGGGAGCCAGCCCCGCAGGGGCTGGCTCCTTATGGTGATGAAGCCGTATCCTATACTCTCCCGGAGGGAAGCCATGAAGTACGACGCCATATTCTTCGACCTGGACGGCACGGTGATCGACTCGCTGCAGGACATCGCGGACGCGGTGAACCACACCATGCGCCACTTTCACCTGCCCGAATGCACCGCGCAGGCGCTGAAGCCCCACCTGGGCTGGGGCGTGGGCACGCTGATGAAGCGCTGGCTGCCGGATCTCACCGACGCCCGGCGGGACGAGGTGCTGGCCTTCTACAAGCCCTACTACGCCGCTCACGCCGGCGACAAGAGCCGCCCCTTCCCGGGGATCGACGACATGCTGCGCAGGCTGAAGGCCCTCGGGCTGGCCCTGGCCATCGTGTCCAACAAGCCGGACGCCGCTGTGCAGCCCCTGGCCCGGGACTGGTTTTCCTCTACCATCCAGCTGGCGGTGGGCGAGGTGGAGGGCGTGCGCCGCAAGCCCCATCCGGACATGCTGCAGGGCGCGGCGGACCGGCTGGGCCTGCGCCTGGAGCGCTGCCTGTACGTGGGGGATTCCGAGGTGGACATCGACACCGCCCGCAACGCGAACATCGACTGCGTGTGCGTGTCCTGGGGCTTTCGCACGCGCCAGCAGCTCAAGGAGGCCGGGGCGACGGTCATCATCGACGATCCCATGGAGCTGGTGGCCTTCGTGGAGGAATCGTAGCGCCCGGCGCGGCTTGGATGGCGTGAATTACCATTCGCGCCACTTTTTTTGCATTTGGTCACATTTGGTTGAACGGCTGTGACCTGTGTGGTATTGTATTTCCAGCAGGGGACGAGAGCCCCGCAATCGAATAAGGAGAGAGAGGTACACAACATGAACATGAGATTGATCGTTGACATTGCTCTCGCAGCTTCCGCTCAGGCTGAGATGGTCAAGGCCATCCAGGTCTACCAGGAGTCCACCGAGGCGGTGAAGGCGGCTTCCGACGAGATCGCCAGCCAGTGGGAAGGCGACGCCAAGGAAGCGTTCGTGCAGAACGAGACCAACGCCTACAACTTCTATGTGGGCATTCGCGAGGTGGCCACCGGTGCTGTCGAAGCGGTCAAGAAGATGCTCGATCAGTATCAGGATACCGAAGCCCAGATCAAGTCCATCGTCAGCAAGTAAGCCTGCGCAGGGACAACAACGAACAGCGAATTGATCGATTGAATAGGAGGAAGAAAAATGGCAGATCGTCTTCTGGTAAGCACCGAGCAAATGGAAGCTACCGTTACCAAGTATAACGATGCGCGCGAAAGAATGGAACAGGCCTTCAGCTCCATGGACAAGGCGTGGAACAACCTGTGCCAGGTCTGGGACGGCACCATCAAGACCACGTTCATGGCCGAGTGGGTCACGATCATGGGCAACATCCGCAAGAGCGACAAGGCGATGGAGCGCTCCATCAACGGCCTGATCAAGTCCAACAACCTGTTCACCCAGAACGAATCCGAGCTGCAGAGCCGCGCCAACAACCTGGAGACCGGCACTGTGCCGCCGATGTTCTAAGGAACGGCCAGCCGTTCGGGTAAGAGATAGAAGAAGCCAGATATCACGGGGAGGAAAACACAGGATGCATTTCAAGTGGGACAGCAATGTGGCCCGGGATATCACGAGTGAATTGAACCGTTTGGAACAGGAGCTGAGCGACTGTTCGGTCGACATGGATCACTGCGCGGCCATCCTGCGGCAGATGCAGGGCGGCGGGATGGACAAGGTCATCGAGAAGTACATCTCCCTCACGGATAAGCTGAGGAAGGGCCTCAAGGGGCTTGAGGATCGCTTTTCGGACACCGGCAGGGGAATCAACCGGGCCACCGAGATGTTTGAGAACGTGGAGACGGCGCTGCGCAGCAAGGCCGATGGCATGACCGGCGGTCGGTCGGCGGAGTCCATCGGCGCCGACGCCGGCTGGAGGGGAACGCCCCCCCTGTTCTACAACGTTTCTTCGGCTGCCCAGACAGGCCCCATCGGCCTGGACATGGCGGCGACGCCCCCGTGGCCGGCGCTGGAGAGCGTGAGCCAGACGGTGATCATCGACCAGGTATCGCTCAACAACGACGTGCTGATGCCGCCCTGGCTGCAGGGCATCATCGACGCCGACAGCACAATGTATTGACACCATTGAGGAGGATTGACCAATGGCAAAGATTGATATTAATTCCATCAGCGAAATGCACGAGTCCGCGGAGAGCATCCGCCAGTACTGCCAGGAATTCAAGGATACCGCGGCCCAGCTGAAGGCCGCCACCGACCAGCTGACCCAGGACGCCGAGGGCTGGCAGAGTGAAGCTTCCGAGATCTTCAACGCCAACATCACCGACGCCAAGCGCTGGATGGACGAGATCGCGGCTGTGGTGGACGAGTTCTCCGCTGCCATCGACGAGGCGGGCAACAAGTACCAGGAGACCGACGCCCAGGCTTCCCAGAGCTTCAAGTAATCCGAAGTCAGCAGCACCCTTTCAATCAAATGACCAGAAATAGGAGGATATAGACAATGGCAGGCAATGGAACGAGAGTAACCGCGGAAGCCCTTGCACAGGCTATCCAGAACTATGAGGCCCGCAAGCAGGAGTTCACGAACGCCTATACCAACATCAACAAGACCGTTCAGAACCTGAGCAGCAACTACAAGAGCGAAGCCGCCACTTCCTTCTACGGCAAGTTCTTCCAGATCTATGCCAACCTGGAGAAGACCGGCGAGCAGATGGAGAACGCCATCAACAAGCTGAAGCAGGTCAAGGAGGTCTATGAGGCCCTGGCCGCCCTGCAGCAGTCTCTGGTGAACGCCTTGGAGACCGATTTCTCCGCTGCCGGCAACATCTTCGGCTGATTCTTCGGGTGAAGAAAGGAGTGAGCCTGCACAATGGCAACCTATGACAGTGCTGAAATCCGCCGGGCAGCGAGAGTGATACGCAGCAGCCGGGATCGCCTGAATTCCACGGTGATGACGGGGCTCAGGCGCGTGGAGGCGGAGCTGGATGGTGAGTTCCAGGGGCAGGCCGCGCAAGCGCTGAAGGAGCGTCTGAACAACATGGATTCGGATGCCCGCAGGATTGAAGAGAAGCTGGACAGCCTGTACAACACGCTGATGCAGTTTGCGCAGCGTATGGATGAGATCGATCAGGAGCTTGCTTCACAGATGTAGCGCATGTGATCGGCGTCCCATGGGAGTTTCTTCGATGGGGCGCCGATTTTTGTGGCGGACGAAGGAATCACACATTTGGCGGAAGGAAATAGATGGACACAGGAGTAAGCTTATGGCGGATAAGATTTTAGTCAACACCGATCTGCTGGAGAAGTGCGCGAAGGAGCTGCAGCAGGCGGCGTCCGGCTTTGGCGACGCGGCTTCGATCCTCGCGGGATTGAACACCAGCGAGGAGTGGTGGACGAAGATGGGTCGGTTCAGCGCGCTCAAGCTCCAGGATGAGGGCAGCAGCGCCCAGATGGGCGATGCCGGCGCGGCGGTGCGCTCGCTGGCTGGCGTCATGCGCCGCTATGATGGCCGCGTAAACAAGCTGGGCGCCAATGTCTCCAAGGCGGCCTCTATGTTCAAGAATATTGAGAAATCGCTGCAGGGCAAGGCTCAGGGCCAGAGCCAGGGAAGCAGCGAAGGCGTCATCAAACCGAGCGACGCCGGCGCGGCAGCAGCCGAGGGATTGGGCATGCTCTATGGTCAGCCCACCGATCGGGACGGCATGCTTCCGAAAGCCGATCCCAACGGGACCCCAGGCGCTGCCGCAGATGCGGGGACTGAGGGGATCAACAGCGATCAGAGCGTCGTGATCCCGGGCGTAGGAGTGGTCACGACCGCGGCTGGTGTTACGACCATTCTGTATGAAAATGGCGATCGTTACGAATATGAACGCACCTGGAATAAGGAATCGGGCAAGCTGTTCGGGGCGGACGGTTCCTACTATGAGGATACGCGGGAAGCGGCGTTTGGCAGCATGCTCGGCAAGAAAAAGCATGATGCCAGGGACATCACGCCGGATTCCTGGAAAAAACTGAACACGGACAACAAGGCCCCTGACCGGAAAAAGACGGTGTTTGAATTCGGTGCCGAACGTACCAGATCAAAATCGGCGCTCCACGCGGAGGGCGAAGGCAGCGCGCTCAACGGCCTCGCCACGGGGAATTACTCCGCGGACGTCAGCAAACTGGAAGCGACGGCAGAGCTCAAGGCAGGCCTGTACAAGACGCAGATTGACAAGAACGGCAAGGAAGTCATGGTGCTGGAGCCGGGCATCGACGCGAAGCTCGGCGCGAGCTACAGCGTGTTCACGGCCGCGGCGGCGGGCCAGATTGGCTACGAAAACCTGAATGTACACGGGTCAGCCGATGTGACGGTGGGCAAGATCGGCATGGAAGCCGAGACGCAGGTTGGCATCGTCGATGGAAAGGTCGCCGCGCGGGTCAGCGGCAAGGCGGAGGCCATTGCCTTCGAGGGCTCCCTTGAGGGCGGCGTGAACGTTGCCGGAATTGACGTCAAAGCGAAGGGTACCGTGAACGTTGGCATCGGCGCTCATGCCGACATCGGCATCCACGACGGCAAGCTGAGCTGCGACATCGGCGCCAGCCTCGGCCTCGGCGCAAGCGTCAAGTTCGAGGTCGACTATGGCCAGGCGGTCGACAACCTGGCCAAGGGTGCCAAGAAGGCTGTCAAGGGAACGGTCAAGGCAATCAAGGGCATCGGCAAAGCCATTAAGAAGTGGTTCTGATGTGATGAGTAATGCTATGAGTGGAAAGTGGATACAGGCGCTGACGATTTCGGGGATTGCAATTCTCGCGCTGGGTGGTATAATACTGATATGGCTGTTGGCGCACCCCAATACCTATATTGCCACCGAGGCGAGCGTGGTCAAGAGCCGGGTTTCCGAAGAGGTCGGCAAGATTGAGCTTCTCGTGCGCTTCACGGTGGACGGCCGCGAGGAGGAGCACTACACCCAGCCCGTCAAGAGCGCCGAGGTTCCGGGAAAGGTCGGGGACAGGATTGAGATTTCCTACAACCGGGCCAGGATCCTTGGAATCGACGCCTGGCGAATCTATGCCGGAAGCGACGTGGACGGGCCGATCCGCAATTCGCGCTGGCTGAGCATATCGGTCGCGGTCATCATGATGCTGGTGGGGGCGGCGTTGCTCCTGGTTGCGTCGAGAATGGGCAAATAGAAGCAAAGGACAGCGAATAGGAGGGTTTTAGCATGTATTTCAACGGTCTTTTTCCGATTGGTACGGTCGTTCTGCTGAAGGAGAGTACCAAGAAGCTGATGATCACCGGCGTCTGCCAGTTTACCGAGGACGGCGAGGGCAACCGGAATTTCTATGACTACTGTGGCGTGGTTTTCCCGGAGGGCTACCTGAGCGCGGACGAGAACTACCTGTTCAATGGCGACCAGATTGACAAGCTGTTTTTCGTGGGCTATCAGGATGAAGAGTCGCTGTCCTTCAAGGAGAAGGCGGATGCCGCCCTGGAGGAGATCCGGGAGCAGGCGGCCAAAATGGGCCAAGGGGAATAGGACGATACGGAAAAGAGGGGCTTTCCCGCGTGAAGCGGGGAAGCCCCTCATTTTTTTGCCGCGCCGTTTATGCCAGCTGCAACCTGGCGCTGTCGTGCAGGCCGCACTGGGCGATGGTCAGGGAAGGGTCCAGGATGCGGCCGCTGTCCAGGTCGCAGAGCACGGGATGCTCCTTGTCGAAGCTCTGGTTCTGCTGCGTGGTCTCTAGGGTGTAGATGATTCTGTTGATGACTTCATAGACGCGGCCCGCGCCGGGCAGGCGGAAGTCGAAGGTGCTGGAAGTGGCGGGTACGAAGATTTCCACGATGATCGTTTCCATAAAGAACCTCCCAAAGTGCTATTGGTTGTCGGGCGCCGCGTCCAGCAGCGTCATAAGGGAATCCGCGGCCGCCTGTATGTCACGGGGATCCTCCCCGGGGATGCTGGCGCGGCGGTCGGGCTGAAGCACGTTGACGCCCCAGACGGGCCGGGTCATGCGGCAGAGCGCGTCCTCCAGCTCGGTCTGGACGGCCTCCCTGTCCTGGAGCGGCGTGAGCGAGCATTCGCCCTGGCCGGGGAACCAGCCGAATATGAAGATCTGGTCCACGCCCCACGCCACGGCGGTCTGGATGCCGTCGGTGACGGCCGCGGCGGTTTTGCAGCGGGCCGGGGCGCGGAGCAGGTAGCCGATGAGTTTGTCCACGTACAGCGTGTCGCCCACCTGCATGGCCATGCCGCTGTCTATGATGCGCCGGAGGACCTCCTCTGCGGCGGCGGGGTCGACGGGGTGCAGCGGCGCGCCGGGAAAGCCGTCAATGCGCAGCGCCTGCAGCAGCGTGCTCAGCTCCTCCCGGGTGAACCGATAGCCTACGGAAAGGGCGTTCATGCGTCTTCCCCCCTCTTGCGTGTAAAGTGCTCGTGGAAGGCGTCCTTCATGGACCGGGCGATGGGCAGCCGACTGCCGTCCGTCATGGTCAGCAGCATTTCCTTGTAGTCGGTCTCGTCCACATGGTGCATGTTGACGATGTAGGAGCGGTGGCAGCGCAGGAAGTAGTCCGGCAGGGCGTCGGCGATGCTGTTCATCGAGCGGCGCACGGAGATGGTCTGGCGCTCGGTGCAGATGTTCAGCTTCTTGTTCAGCGCCTCGATGTACAGGATCTGGTCGCAGGGCAGGCGATAGGTCCGGGTGCCGGATTCCACCAGGATGGCCTCGGAGGTGGAACCTTGGCGGGCGATGGAGGCGTAGTCCTCGATGATGCGGGAAAAGCAGGCGGCGGCCTGGTTCTGGGTGTAGTCGCCCAGCAGGATGCCCGCGGGGCGCGAGCAGTGGGGCAGCAGCGAGGGCAGGTCGTCCAGGTCGTGGATGTCGTACACGGTGTAGCAATCCCGGTTCCTGTGCGCCAGGGCGCTGCCGAACTCCAGGCACCGCTTCCGGTTGTCCTCCGGGTGCAGCGCCAGGCCCAGTATGATGAGCGCGGCCCCGCTGATTTCCGCCAGCATGCGCGCGAAATTGCCCGCCGAGCCCGTGTTCAGGGTGATCCTGAGCGCAGCCGCCGCGCCGGGCACCTGCATCAGCGTGCGGCACATGGCGTCGCGGCGGACATCGTCCGGCTCGTAGATCAGGACAGGTAACATCTCATTCTCCCCTTGGGTTTCAAAGCTGGCAGGCGCGGTCGGTCAGGGGCGCTTATTCGTCGTCTTCCTCCTCGAGCAGAGGCACGCGCAGGTTGACCATGCCGGAATCGGTCAGCATGTAGCCGTTGCCGGCGCCCAGCGCCTTGCCCCTGGCCTGGGTGGACCAGCCGGCCACCGCGTGGGAGATGTCAAGCGGATCGTAGTCCGACAGGCGGCCGCCCAGCTCGATGCCGTGGCCCTGGGCCACCAGCGACTTGAGCGGATCCTGGTTGAGCTGCTGGCGTTCGGACTGGGGGATGCCCATGAACACGAACACATTGTAGTATTCCGCGGTGCCGGCCAGCTGGCCCAGCACGCCGGTGACAAACGTCTTGGCAGGGAACTGACGCGTCGGGTTCTGGCCGGGCGCCAGCTCCTGGGCGGTCTTGACCGGCGGCACCTTGACGGGCACAAACTCCTCGTATTCGCCGTTCTCGTTGGGCGTCTGGGCGGCCTTCATGCCCTCCTCGTTGATGCTCACGGCGCGGTCGTGCTCCAGCTGGGAATCCTTGACCAGCTGTACAGGGCTCTTGGTGAAGCGCTCGGCGTTGAAATCCTTGCTGAGCCGCTCGGCGCCGTCGATGATGATGGCGTAGGGCGAGAACTGCAGGGCCTGCTTGCGCATCTGGGCCTTGCCGATGGCCTCGGCCTGCTTCTTGAGGGGCTGGCGCTTGGCGGGAACGTCGGCCACGAACCGGTCCACAAAGGCCACGATCTCGTCCTCGGTCTGATAGAGGGGGGCGCCGATCTCGTCGCAGAGCTTCTTCCAGTCGGAGCTGCCGATGACGTGCACCTCCGTGCCGCGCATGTGCAGCACGCGGGCGATGACCATCAGCTGGTTGGTGATGCCGCTCTTCTTGGTGCCGGTGACCAGCATGGAGTAGTTCTTCTCCAGATCCACGCAGGCCAGCGTGCCGCTGTTCATGTCGAAGCCCACCGGCAGCGAGTAGTTGGAATGCAGGTGCTCCTCGAACTCAGGCAGCGCGGCGAACTGCTGGAAGGAAGGCTTCTCCGGTACGCGCGGCACCTTGACGGGCAGGCGGCCGGTCCAGCTGCTGCGCAGCTCGTTGGCAAACTCCACGATGCGGTTCGCGCGATCCTCGTCGCTGAGGGAATCGCGCTTGGGCAGGTGGGAATCCAGCGCATAGCCGGACATGTCCTCCTGCGCGAAGGGCGGCTCTTCAGGCAGCTGCTCGGGCATGACGCCGCCCAGGCCGATCTGCACCTCGTAGATGACCTTCTCCTCGCCCACCAGCGCCATGCAGCGGCCGGGATACGCGGACGGCAGCGGCTGGTCGAAGGCGAGCCGCTTGCCCAGTACGTCGCTGTAGTCGCTGCGTTCGCGCAGCTGCAGCGGGATGCCGCCGAAGAACGGATGCAGCTTGCCGGGGATCTCGTTCTTGGCCAGCGCGGTGACCACAAAGTGGATGCCGCGGCTGCTGCCCTCGCGGATGAGGGTGTGGATGCGGCTGGTGTAGAAATCGTTGTTGTCGAAGGTGTTCTTCAGCTGCTCGAAGCGGTCGACGAACACCACGATGGCCGGTTCCTCCGGCTGGCCCTTCTGGCGCATGCCGCGGTTGTAGACCACGAAGTTGTCCGTGGCGGCCTGGGCAAACAGCTTGCCGCGCCGCGTGGACTCATCGAACAGCATGTTGATGAACCGCTGCATTTCGACGACGTCTTCCTCGAACAGCACGTCGCCCACGTGGGGGAACGCGTCCATCTTGCTCAGCGTCTTGCTGGTCAGGCTGAGCAGGTAGATGTTCAGGTGGGCCGGGTCGTAGCGGCTGCACAGGGAGACGACCATGCTCTGGATGGCGGTGGTCTTGCCCGTGCCCGCGATGCCCACCAGCATCAGGTTGCGGTTCTCGGTCAGATTGACCATGCAGGGGATGTAGCGCTGGGTCTCCACGTCGTCCGCCATGCCCAGCAGGAAGGATACGCCGTCGGGCTGGTTGAAGTAGATGCCGTTTCGCACCAGGTGGTCGGCGTAGATCTGCATGTCGCCAAAGTAGATGTGGGACGGCATCTCTGGCAGCCACAGGGGCTTCGACTTGTCCATGCCGTGTTCGGCGGCCACCTGGGAGATGCGCGCGAGCACGGCGTCCATCTGGGTCTTCTCCTCGCGCTTTTCCTCGGCAGTCTTGCGCTTCTTGGGCGGGCGTATCACCTGGCCGCTCTCGCTGAGCAGCTGGGGCTGCTCCTCCGGACGGGGTTCGTCCGGCTCGTAGGTCAGGCCGGAATAGCTGGTCTGCACCTGCTCGAACAGCTCGTCGTTGCCGATCTGCACGAAGCAGCGGCCCATGCCCTTGATATAGGCGGCGTCGGGGCGCTTCAGCATTTCCATGGAGTCGCCGCGGGTCTGCACGCGCAGGCACAGGTGGAATCGGGAGTTGGCCCAGATTTCGTCGCTGACGGAGTTGGAGGGCTTCTGGGTGGCCAGGATCAGGTGCACGCCCAGGGAGCGGCCGATACGGGAGGCGCTGACCAGCTCGCGCATGAAGTCGGGCTGCTCGCTCTTCAATTCGGCGAACTCGTCGACGATGATGATCAGGTGGGGCAGCTTGATTTCGTTGGGATCGGTGCCGAACAGCTGGGTATATTCATTGATGTTGGCGACGTCGTGCGCCTTGAAGATGCGCTCGCGGCGGTGCAGCTCGCCGTTCAGCGAGGCCAGCGCGCGGCTGATGGTGCGGGCGCCCTGCAGGTTGTCGATGGTGCCGGCGGTGTGGGGCAGCTTAAGGAACGGGTCGGCCATGCCGCCGCCCTTGTAGTCGATCAGTATGAACTGCACCTGCTCGGGGCTGTAGTTCAGCGCCAGGGACAGTATGTAGGTCTGCAGCATAACGGACTTACCGGAGCCCGTGGTGCCGGCGATCAGGCCGTGGGGGCCGTGATACTTGTCGGAGATATCCAGCACGAAGGGATGGGAGCCCGAGGCATAGCCGATGGTGGAGCGCAGGCCCTCGTAGGTGTGGTTTTCGTTCCACATGCGCCAGACGTCCAGCTCCTCGGTGCGGCGCACGTTGTAGATGTCCAGGAAGGACACCAGCGTGGGAATGGCGGCGTTCTCCGCCGCGTCCTTCACGCGCAGGGCCGCGATGTTCCTGGAGAAGCTGGCCAGCAGGTTGCGGTTGGGGTATTCGTAGTCCACCTGGGTGGTGTCGCCGCCGGAGGTGTGCATCATGCCGGGCTTGGCCGCCACGTTGAACACCAGGTTGCACTCCTTGGGCAGAAGCTCCATGCTGGGGGCGATCATCACCAGGGTCATGCCCAGGCGGTTGGTCAGCAGCTGGCGCATGATGGGCTCGTTTTCCAGCAGCTGGGCGTTGGTGCAGAAGATGACGTAGTGGGGCAGCGGCAGCGTGGTCTCGTCCAGCTCGCCGTCAAAGGCGCCCTTGTCGTTCTCCTCCGCCGTGGAGCGGCGCATGTTCAGCACGTCGCTCAGGTGGCTCAGGATCTCGTGCACGGCGGCGGGACTGGAGGCGACCATGCGCAGCTCGCGATCCTCACTGGCGAACGCGTGGGGCAGCCAGCGCGCCCAATTCCACTCGGTCACGGTGCCCAGGTCGGTGAGCACCGCCACGCGCACGTCGTGGTAGGAGTGGAGCGCGGCCAGCTGCATCAGCAGGCCCTGGGCGAACAGCGCCGCCTCGTCCGTGCCCAGGATGCCCACCACGGATTCCCTGCGCAGGTTCACCGTCACGGGGGCGTCGCTGACCACGGAATAGATGTTCTTCAGGCGATCCGGCTCGTCGCGCAGCGGATCGTCGATGATGGACAGCTTTTGCTTCTGGACCTTGATCTCCGCCGGCAGCGGCACCGCGCCGATGCCCAGGCGCACGTGCAGGAAGTCAGAGTGGGCGGGCATGCGGTTCCACAGGCGGAAGCTGTTGTCCGTGGGCAGGGACACGCACTCGCCCACGTTGGGGAAGTTGGTGGTCAAGCGCTGGTACTCGCGGGTGTTCAGCTCGCGCAGCGTGGCCTCGGTCTCGGCGATATACTGGCGATACAGGGCGATGCGGTGCGCCTCGGTCTCGTCGTTCTGCTTCTGGCGATAGCGCCGGTTGATGATGGCCCACATCACCGCCAGCATCGAGGACGTGCCGATCATGACCAGGCCAGTGGGCAGCGCCTGGTGGCTGCCGTTCTGGCTGGAGGCCATCATGATCATCGTGGAGACGCCCATGGGCAGCACCATGGTCATGGCGGGGCCGACCTGCTGCCAGGCGGGCGGCTGGACCTGGGTCTGCTTGGCGATGGGCGGTTCGATTTCGATTTCAGAGGTATCCGGGCGCATCAGCATGCGCGGCGCGCGGTGATACTGCACATACAGCGTGGGCAGCTCGCCGTCGGCGGTGCGGGGCGGCGGGGTCTCCAGCCTGGGCGCCGGGGACAGGGTGACCCGGGCCAGCTGGCTCTTGCGGTTCACGGCGATCAGGCTGCCCAGGAAGATGATCTTCAGGCCGGAGGGCAGCATCAGCATGTCGCCGAACTGCACCCGCACGGTGGTGTGCTGGATCTTGTGGCCGTTCAGGTAGGTGCCGTTGCTGGACTGATCCGTGTATTCGGCCTGGTTGCCCGGACGAATGTTCATATTGCCGTGGGCGGAGCTGTTCGAGCCGTTGGGGTCGACGATGTCGCAGCGCTCGCTGCGGCCCACGGAAACGGAGCCCTGGCGGGCCAGGTACTTGACAAAATGCATATCGTCCCGGTCGACGTGCCGCAGCTGGAGCAGCACCTTCACGCCGCCGCAGACGAAGGAATAGGGCTTGTCGAGCATGAGCGGGAGCTCGTCGCTGCTGTTGTTGTCTCCCCAAATAAAATCAGAGGGTGGTGAAACGTGCACAGCACCCTCCATTGCGCGCATGGGGAAGATGATATCCATGGGCAGGCCGCTCTCCGTGGAATCCACCAGCACCGTGGTCGTCCAGGTGCCGCTGTCCGGCATGACAACCTCGCGGAACTGATCCCCGTAGAACATCCAAAGCGCGTACATG
This sequence comes from uncultured Eubacteriales bacterium, assembly GCA_902765395.1. Lineage (GTDB taxonomy): Bacteria > Bacillota > Clostridia > Christensenellales > Aristaeellaceae > UBA2862. The sequence continues at coordinate 97,330 of CACWZP010000003.1, read as the reverse complement.
TCCTTCTTTTCTCTCTCCAGGCTCATATCATTTCACCCATCCTTCTATAAGTCTCGGGTTCCTGTGAAATCAGAAATGGACGTACTCCACGCGGAACAGCAGCCCGGCGATCTGCAGCGTGTCGCCCTGATGCAGCGGGCGGCGAATGTTGTTCTGCATGCGCACGCTGTTCAGATAGGAGCCGTTGGAGGAGACGTCCGTGGCATAGCAGAGCTTTTCATCGGCCACGTATTCGATGACCAGATGACGCTTGCTGACATAGTTGTCGGGGATGCAAAAGTCCGATTCCGGCGCGCGGCCGATGATAAAGGGCGTGGAATTGACGGTGATCTGCTGCGTGGCCGTCGAATGGCTGATGCTGACCAGCATCATATAGGAGCGACGGGACGACGAAGAGGGGTGGAATTCCGAGGATAGATTGATGTTCGGCGCGAGCGGATCCTTCTTCGGCCGCTTCAGCGCGGCGAAGAAATCCGGCCGCTTGCGATAGACGATGCCGGCGGCGATGATGACGGCCAGCAGCACCAGCGGCAGCGCCCAGATTTGCTTGAATGCGATCAGCAGCACCAGCGCGAACACCAGCGGCACCAGCACGCAGATCAGCACGATAACGGCGGTTCTTTTGCTGATGGCGGTCTTGTTCTTTTCATCTTTATGGGACATTCAGGCCCAACCTTTCTGATTTGGAATGGGGGAGACTCACGCCGGGTCAGTAGGTCACCACGATGCTGTGTTCGCCGATGACCACGACGGCGCCGTTGTTCAGGATGGTCTCGGCGTTGTTGACGGGCTTGCCGTTCACGGTGGTGCCGTTGGCGGAGTAGTCCCGCAGCATCAGCACGTCGTTGTTGTAGTACAGCTCGCAGTGGCGGCGGGAGATCTTCGTGTCCTGCAGGTCCAGGGGGAAGTTGCCCACGCCGCGGCCGATCTTCAGCGTCTTGACGATCTCGGCCTCGGACTTGCTGGTCTTGCCGTTATAGGTGATTTCAAAGTGGACGACCTGCTTCTTGTTCTTATCGGCCTTCTTGCCGGAGGGGAAGAAGAAGAAGATGACGGCCAGCACGCAGGCCAGCAGCACCACCAGGCCCGCGCACCACACCACCAGCATGACGGTGTGGATGCCCAGGATCGTCACGGGCGTGAGGAAGTAGTTGTCGGGCTTGGGCGGATTATACGCCTTGGCGTTCTCGCTCATCACCGCCCGCTGGATGTCGGCCTCGATGGGCTTCACTTCGCCCTCGGCGTCGTTCTTGTAGTAGTCCGGGAAGCCGTTCCCTTCCTGCTTGCCGAATTTTTCCAGCGCGTCCTTCACGTCCTGGTCATAGGTGTTGTGTTCCTTGGTTTCCAGGTATTTCAAGTCGTACAGGCGGTTCACCAGGTCTTCCAGCCGGCCGCCGCCCTGCTGCCATTGGATCTCGGGGAACTCCTCGGCGGCCTCCTGGGTGGGATTGGCCATGTCCAGGATCTTTCCCTGGTTGATGCACTCCCAGGCGTAGTTGGTCAGGCCGCGCGGGCTGTCATACTCCGAGAGGTTGTTCGCCCAGCAATACCGGTTCAGGGCATTCATCGTCGCCCTGTCCAGTTTGTTGTTGAACAGGTCGACTTCTTCCTCATAATAACCGTTGACATTCAGCAGATTCTTGACCTTGTACAGGGCTTCGTTCTGGTCGGAGCCGGGGGTCGTCTCCCAATAGGCGCCGATATAGATCTGCTTCTCATAGGGCTGGGTTTGGTTGTATTCGGTGTAGTCCTGAGGCGCGGGTTCTTCCGGCCCGTTTTCGGCCAGGGCCGCGCCGACGAGGCTCAACGTGAAAAGTATCAAGAGGGCAACCGTGAGTAACCGACGCAGGGGGCTGGTGGTGAAGAGACGGCTCATAGCATATTCACTCCCAATATTCAACATTTAAACGCATTCACACCAACATAAAAACATAAATACCACGCACATTTTACCATAAAGATATACGGCTGTGTTAAATTTAATAGAAATTTAAAAAATAAAAAAACTGCATGGGAATTGCAAAAATTAGCTTAATCATCTTGACACATTTTTCCAGATGCGGTATTATTAGTATGGTGTTTAGTCTGAAGACTATGTAACTTTTCAGCTCAGAAAAAGAGGGATGGCTATGAAGAATTTCAGAAGGATTCTTGCGCTCATCGTGACGCTGACCATGCTGTTCAGCATGACCGCACCCGCGATCAGTGAGGGCGTCGTCGACCCCACGCCCGTGGAGACGCCCGTCGAGGAGAAGAAGGACGAGACGCCTGTCGAGGAGAAGAAGGACGAGACGCCCGCTGCTCCCGCCGAGGAGAAGGGCGAGACGCCTGCCGCTCCTGCGGAGGAGAAGGGCGAGACGCCCGCCGCTCCCGCCGAGGAGACCAAGGACGAGGCCCCCGCCGCTCCCGCCGAGGAGACCAAGGACGAGACGCCCGCCGCTCCCGCCGAGGAGAAGAAGGGCGAGACGCCCGCTGCTCCCGCCGAGGAGAAGGGCGAAACGCCCGCCGCTCCCGCAGAGGAGACCAAGGACGAGGCCCCCGCCGAGGAGACCAAGGACGAGACGCCCGTCGCTCCCGCCGAGGAGACCGCGCCCGCCTCCACCGGGGAGACCGCCGAGCAGGCCCCCGCCCAGGAGCCCGTCCCTGCTGCTGGTAATAGGGAAGAAACCCAGGAAGCGCCTGCTCCCGCCCAGACGGAGGAGGCTCAGCCCGTCGCGCAGGAAACCGCCCCGGCCGCTGCCGCTGCCGCCGCGCAGACCGAAGAGGAGCCCGCGCCCGTCCAGGAAGAGACCACCGAGGGCGTTGAGCCGGCGATGGAGGGCGAGGACGATCCCAATGCTGTACATGTTACGATTACAAATCTGAATATTAAGGTTTCCAGCAGCGGCACAGCCACCAAAACCTATAATGGGCAGGAACAAGGCGCGCCGGACATCACGTGGGAGCCGGAAACTGTTACACATAATGAGGATGTCAACCATGACGGTACCGATGAGCAGTTTACGTTTAATATAAGAGTTACCACCACGGGAAAGAAGTACGTTACAGGCGCAGAAGGATATACGTACACTGCGGATGATTTCGTGGTCACTCTGGAGCAGTCTAATAATGGCATGAACGGCGTGCCTACTGTACAAAACAAAACGGTTGAGGGCACGTATACACTGGTCATTGAACCTATGGAAGTGACGGTCGAGCCAAAAAAAGACGTGCACAAGGCTTACACCGGCGCAGCGGAAGTGATATCCGGAGCTGAGTATTTCAACGTGACCAGCCCCGTAAACCTTGATCCGACGCTCAAGGATGAACTCTTGCCTCAGCTGCACTGGGTAGCCGACGCAAAAAATGAAAACTATGCTGCCAATGAGGATGGCTATCCCTTCGTTCTGTGCATGGAAAACGGCACTGTACGTTCCATTCCGAGCAACGTGGGTAACTTCAGGGTTACTTCTTCGAGTGGAGATAAGAAGTTCTACATCGATCCATTGCCCATAACCATCACAGCTGGTAGTGCCAATAAAATCTACGATGGCACCGCGTTGACTTGTACAGATTACACAACAATCCCCGCAACTATTCCTGGCACGGGTATAACTTCTGTCACCATGACCGATGCCAGTAAGATTACCGACGTGGAGATGGATGGCGGTAGTGTTGTTGGTGTTGACAATGTGATCGGAAGCGTCAACGGTACGGCAATTACCGGGCAGGAGCAGGTCATCGGAAACTATAAAGTGTCCACGGAAAATGGCAAGCTGACGATCAACCCCAGAGAAGTAACGCTTACCGCGGAAGCTGTCCAGCATATTTACCGGGCGGATCACAATTATTATTCGATTGAAGGCAGCTATAAAGTCGCTGATCCCGGTGAAACTACGGGCCTTGTTGGCACGGATAAAGTACCTGCCAACTATATCGTGAGGGCCAAGGATTTTGTCGCAACAACGGCGAAAGCCGGAAATTCCTTTGACTTGGAGTTCTTCGACAAGAACGCCAACTCCGTTTTGACTGGCAGCGTAACGCCTGAGGGATCAAACTATAAGTACAATTTTGTCGTGCCTGATGACGCGAAGTACAGCATTACTGCCAAAGAGGTGACTGTCACTCTGACTGATGCTGCAAATGAGCTTAAGTCTTTCTATGGCGAGGCCATCGATACGACGACGTTTGAGACCGCGTTCACTTATAACCCTGAACTGACCGATGAAGATCAGGACGAGCTGAACGCAAAGGTTGAGCGCGTTATCAGCCCCGAAGACAGCAGTGAAGGCAAGAACGCGGGCGTATACAGCTATCAGCTGGTCTGCGGAACGACCACCATTACCGCAAACAGTGCGGATGGTACGCCGGTTGGCGATAACTTCATCGTCAAATTCGTTGACAATGGCTACAAGTACGAGATCAAGAAGCTGCCCGTGACGCTGAGCCTTGCGGGCAAGCCGGAGAAGATCTACGGCGAGAGCGACCCGGACTTCAGCCCGTTTACGGTCGCCTCGTATACCGATCCGGCCTATAACCCTGAGAACAGTGCAGCAGTCAACATTAAGACGCCCGATGTCATTATCGAGGAGTTGGGCGGCACGGGCGAGGGCGGTATTCTGGTTTCGCGCGTTGACGCCGACGATAACGAGGACGTGGGTACGTACGGGTATACCAAAGAGTCTTTCCAGATTGGCAATTATGACAATTCCAAGGACAACTATACCATTACTATCGCTGACACCGTGGCCGAGGAAGGCTTCAAGTTCACCATCAAGCCCCTGCCCGTGACCCTGAGCCTTGCCGGTTCTCCCACCAAGGTCTACAGCGATCTTGACCCGGACTTCACGGAATACCTGGTGGCGAGCTATACCGACGCCGAATACAAGACCGAGAACAGCAAGACGCCTTCGTCGACGGAGCCGGACGCGAAAGTTTCGCCCATCCTGACCGAGCTGGGGCCCATCGAAGTCACGCGCCTTGAGGAAGAGGGCAGTGAGAACGCCGGAACTTATCTGTATGAGAAGTTCACGATCACTCCCACGGAGAACCCCAACTACGAAGTGACGATCGCCCCGGCGGCTAATGTCGACAAAGAGACGTTCAGCTTCACGATCTCCCAGCTGACCGTCTACCTGACCCTGGAGGGCCATCCCTGGAAGTACTACAGCGTGACCGACGCCAAGGCGGACTATGAGGACTTCACCGAGTTCGTGAAGATCGAACTGCCCGAGACGGAGCAGGACGAAAACGGCGAGTTCCACTATCTGGGCGAGATCAAGCCGAGCGACGTCGAGAAGGTCATCGCTCCCGTGGCGACCCGCCCCGGCGCCGCCAAGGACAAGGTGACCAACGAAGCCAAGGAGCAGGTGGGCACCTACGGCTACGAGGACTTTGACATCACCTTCACGGAGGATGACAACTTCTTTGTCCAGACCATCCATCAGCTGAAGGAGCAGGAAGCCGAGGACGAGCTCGAGATCGAGATGATCGAAGATCCTGACTTCGAATTCAAGATCGACCCCCTGGAAGTGACCCTGACCCTGGACGGCAAGCCCGAGAAGGACTACGGCGTGACCGACGAGGACGCGGGCGTTGACTTCAACGACTTCCTGACCGCCACCTTCACCGCCGCCAGCAGCAAGACCCCCAAGGAAATGGTGAGCGAGCTGAAGGCCACCGTCACCCGCGCCGATGCCGGCAAGCTGAGCGACGAGAAGGTCGGCGTGTACGAGTACTCCAAGGCGAAGTTCCCCATCGACCCCAACCCCACCGAGAACAACAACTACAAGGTGACCGTCGCCGAGAAGGCCGATAAGTTCGCCTTCACCATCAAGCCCAACATCACCATCGGCGAGATGAAGTGGACCGAGGGCAACGTGACCACCCGCACGGGCAACACCATCAAGGCTTCCTTCACGGTGCCTTCCGGCAAGCCCGACGTGACGCTGGACGTGCCCATGACCGTGACCGTGAAGCTGGATCTGTCCGGCACGAACACCTACCTGACCGACGAGGCCAAGGCGGCGCTGTCCGCGCTGGAGCTGACCGGCACCTTCACCGGCAAGAACGGCGAGATCGAGATTCCCGCCCCGGATGCCCTGGAGAACTACCTGCAGAACAACAGTTGGACGGGTTATGCGAAGGACAGCTGTGTCTGGCACGGCGGCCTGCCCGCCGGCACCAAGCTGGTTGTGACCGGCGTGCAGCTGGGCGACGATGATGGCACCGTGAACGGCGCGGCTCCCTCCGTGCCCGTGGCCGGCTTCGAAGTGGCCAAGCACGAAGTGACCCTGACCATGGCCGTGGAAGCGGAAGGCAAGACGATGTACAAGCTGGGCGAGAACAGCTACGTCGTCGGCCCCGAGGCCACCGTCACCCTGAGCCACGATTCCCCGCTGGATGAGTATGTGATCCTCACCAGCAACGCCGCCGAGGCCAAGCCCAAGCCCGTACTGGTTCCTGCGGGCGGTAGCGTTTCCATCAAGGCCAGTGAAATGAACGCCGGCGATTACGAGGTGCTTGGCCTGACCGTCTGCGAGGACGGCCTGTACAAGGCGGACAGCACGGTGCTGACCAGCATCACCGCCGCGATGGTGGATGATGCCCACCTGACCGCCAACACCGAGGCGGGCGAGTTCGTGCTGGACAACATTGCCAACAAGAACGTCAAGGCCCAGTTCGAGAACCGCGGCAATACCATCACCGTGACCCTGCCCGAGGCCACCCAGCCCGGCAGCCCGGTGACCGTGACCGTCAACGGCATGACGATTCCGGCCCAGACCGCCGACGGCACCACCGTGACCTTCGACGTGTTCGGCATCTGGAGCGCCAATCCCCAGAACCTGATCCGCTCCGGCGAGGGCATCGGCGTGATCTACACCGACGCGGTGGGCAACCTGCTGAGCACTCCCGCGCCTGCCGGCAGCGTCACCAAGAGCGCCGGCAACAAGATCACCATCAACATGCGCACCATCGATGACGATGACGTCGGCTCCGTTGGCGGCGATGGCAAGGTGAGGATCTACGGCGAGGCATCCAACTACGAGAAGGTCATCATCTCCGTCAACGGTACGACCGTTGCCATCGTGGATGTTACCGGCTCCGGCAACTATGATCCGAGCAAATCCGGCCAGTGGTCCTACGTGCTGAACCTGGCCGACCTGGATCTGTCCACCGGCCGCGTGACCATCACCGCGGTTTATGACGACCTGACCGGCGGCGACGAGCGCACCTTCAACTACAAGGGCGAAGTGATGCCCGTGCTGCTGACCTCTCCGCTGCTGGAGCAGTTCGACAAGATCTATGGCTTCGCCGAGTACGGCACCACCGTGCACGTGACCATCAACGGCGAGGACTACAACACCGACGACAATCCCGAGATGTTCCTGACCGACGACGCCGGCAACACCGTGTCCGTGTACGAGCACTTCCCGTCCGAGCACGACAGCTACTTCTACTGGATCTTCCAGTGCCCGTCCCGCATGAAGCCGGACGACGACATCCAGATCTGGTACGAGGACTTCACCGGCGAAAACGTGACGCCGGAGGACAAGCGCGGGGTTCAGGTGCAGGCCGTGTCGGACACCGACGCCAAGTTTGACAACACCGCCGAGGTGCTGGGCGCGAACGTGATCGACTACCTGTACATGGATAAGGACAAGGACGGCAAAGACATCCCCGGCACCGGCGAGATGGGCCACAACTTCGTGACGCCCGTCGACCTGAACAAGATCAAGGAGGAGCCGCTGACCCTGCCCGTGCTGGCCTTCGACGGCTACAAGGTGGGCCAGGTGACCTTCTCCATGGACGATGCCGGCCAGCTGGTCGTGACCCCCGAGATCGCGGACGACAGCGAAGGCGCCGTGAAGTGGGGCGTGAGCCTGTTCGGCGAAAAGCCCTCCATCCAGGCGCTGCGCGCCAATGCCTGCGGTGACGACCTGGCCGAGAAGACCTTCAACGTGAACGGATTCGGCGACAAGGTGTGGGTGAGCGCTCGGTTCGATGTGGACCTGAGCTATATGCGCATCGGCGGCATGCAGGACTTCTGCGCGCTGGCGCCCCACGACAGCAGCAGCAACAACCGCCTGCAGTCCTACGCCGCGAATCTGGGCGACGACAACTACAAGTTCTATTCCGAGTCTCTGAGCGAACCCGTCATCGAGCCTGAGGTAACCGAGGACTAAGGTGCGTTCGTGACCCGCAATCTGCAGCCACCTCATCCTCATATGGGGTGGCTGTCTTAACAGGAAGACAGCATGGCGGATGAACCGCCCTGACGAGAGGGAAAAAGGAAATGACTGCGCACGGCAGGGATGCCCGGAAACATCCCTCAAAACCATCCGGGAAGCGCGGCGGCGCGCCGGAACATCGCCCGCGGCCCGTCGAGCGTCGCAAAAAGGCCGGCTTGGGCAGAACGCTGGAACGCCTGTCCTATGTCACGGCGCTGGTGATGACCTGCCTGATGTTCGTCGCGGTGGGGATCACGTGGATGTCCAGGCCGCCGCGGGGCGGGATCGCGCCCGGGCAGACGGACATCCCGCAGGTCCAGGCGGAGCTTCCGGCCCCGACGCAGCCTGTAGAACCGGCGCAGCCTGACGAACCGGAGCAGCCTACTGAAGCGGCGCAGCCTGACGAACCGGAGCAGCCTACTGAAGCGGCGCAGCCCGCCGAGCCGGAGCAGCCCGCAGAACCGGTTGAGGCGCGCCCGGCACACCAGGGGGTCGTGCCAAAGCCCCTGAGCGCCAGCACGGACAACACGGCGGTGATCCTGGACGGCAAGGCCCGGATCACCGGCGATAATACGTTTGGCCAATGCGACACCGACGCCTGGCCGGAGGTGGCCTCCGTGTGCCTGGGCAATGAGCACGCCATGGGGCTGACCCCGGCGGGAGAGATCGTCTGCGCGGGCAGCGACGAGCAGCGCCAGTGCGAGCTGGAGGCGGCCGACATGCCCGTCAGGAGCATTGCCGCGGGCCCGTACGCGTCCTACGCGGTGATGGAGGACGGTACCCTGCGCATGAGCGGCTCCAGCGTGATCTCCGCGCAGAGCCTTGGACAGGTGACCGACGCCGTGGACATCGCGGCGGCCCAGACCCACGTGCTGGTGCTGAAGGCGGACGGCACCGTGGCGGCCTTTGGCGACAAGCGCGACGGCGCCTGCGACGTGGACGACTGGCACGACATCGCGATGATCGCCTGCGGCTACGGCTACAGCCTCGGCCTGGACGCCAGCGGCCAGGTGTGGTTCGCGGGCGACGGCGGCCAGGGTCGCGAGGACATCGCCCAGGTGAACGACGCCCAGTCCATCGCGGCGGGGACCATCGCTTGCTACGCGGTGCGCCGGGACGGCACGGTGGCCGCCGCCGGGAGCAATGGCAGCGACCAGCTGAACGTGACCGGCTGGACGGGCGTAAAGGCCGTGGCGGGCGGCTATCTGCACGCCGTTGCCATCACCGAAGACGGAAGCGTATTGATTGCCGGACGCGATCCGGCTCAATGATAGAGTGGAGAAACCCATATTACAAGTCAAAGAGGTGTCATTATGAGAAGGTTCCTCAGCTTGCTGCTCGTCTGCGCGGCGGCGCTGTTGCTGCTGGCGGGCACCGCCTACGCGGCGAACACCACCGACCTGCGCATCGCGCAGATTCGCCAGAATGGCGGCGATCTGTACTTGTACCTGACGGGTGCCAACGATTTTGGCGAAGCGGCCCTGGATACGGCCTCGCTGGGCGATTACAGCGTGTCCATGAGCGGCACAGAGCTCCAGCTGAGCGCCGCGGAGGACAGCGGAAAGCTCAATGAGTCGATCCACTACATCGTCTGCGTCGACGTCTCCGCCTCCATTGTCGGAGACGAGAAGCAGTACGTGAGGGATGCCGTGGCGGCCATGATCGACGGCCTGCGCGCCAATGAGTGGATGACCGTGTTCACCTTTGGCGACAAGGTGACGCCGATCGCTGAGAAGACCAACGACAAGGCGGCGCTGCACGCGGCCGTGAGCGGCCTGTCCTTCCCGGACCAGACCACCGCGATGTATGAGGTCATCGACAAGAGCACCAAGTACGCCGCGGACAACCGCAGCGTGTTCGACCGCAGCGCCGTGCTGATCATCACCGACGGCACGGACGAGGCCAGCGGCGGCAGCAAGAAGTACACCTACGATACGATCCTCAACAACGTCATGAAGCGGAACGTGCCGGTGTACACCGCCACCTTCTTCCGCAAGGACACCTCCAAGATCCAGCAGAGCCTGGACGAGCTGGAGAACCTGTCCCTGGTCAGCGGCGGCCGCGTGACCAGCCTGTCCGACGCCGGCGAAGGATACCGGATGACGGACGTGCTGACCAACCTGGAGGCCATGACCCGCCAGAGCACCCGCCTGACCGCCCAGATCAACAGCGGCCTGAACGACGGCCACAGCGACAAGGACTTCAAGGCGGTCATGAGCACCAACGGCGGCGACATCTCCACGCCGGAGCACGCCTTCACCATCAGCTGGAACAACGTGCCCGAGCCGCCGGATACCACGCTGGAAAAGCTTGAAGTCTACGACATCAACGAGGACAGCACCGTCATCGAAGGCTCCACCGAGCCCGGTTCCACGGTGACCATCAAGCTGAACGGCAAGCGCTGGAACGAGCTGGTGGTCGGCGAGGACGGCCAGATCAGCTGGGACTTTGAAAACCAGCTCGGCCCGAACTTCCAGCTCCACAAGGGCGACAAGATCATCGTCAGCGCCGTGGACGGGAGCGAAAACAAGAACAGCCTGCTGCCCGACGGCAACGAAGGCGTGGTCAACAAGGTGGTGGGAGAGTCCTCCCGCGCGGATATCACCGTTAAAATCAAGGACGCCAAGGACGGCGTCGTCTATGGCGACAAGATCACCGTTTACGGCGATGCCGAGCCGAGCACCCAGGTCTTCGTGGTCTGGGAGCCCCTGGACGGCGAGCAGAAGATCTATGGCCCGATCAAAACCAGCGGCAAGAGCTTCAACTGCACCCTGAACGCGAGCGACTGCACGCTGGGCGAAGGCAAAGCGGTGGTCTACTACGCGGATTACAAGGCCTACGGCAGGCAGAACAATTCCGATCTGGTCAGCTGGATCCAGGACAAGCCGGTTGAGGACGTGCTGAAGGTGCTCTCCTCCTCCATTTCCGAGGACAGCCAGAGCATCAAGATCCAGACCGAGCCCAACGCGGAGGTCAAGCTGCTCATCAACGACGCTTATGTGGACCTGGGCGAGAACAACACCGCGAACGACAAGGGCATCTGGGAGTACCCCCTGCTGAACAACAGCGAAGTGTCGCTGAAGAAGAACCGGAAGCTGAAGATCGAAGTGACGGATGCCTCCGGCCGGACCGTCGAATCGGACGAAATAACCATCGAGGAGTCCTCGCGCCGCAACATTGACGCCCACGTGAAGGGCAAGGGCGACGATGAAGACGTCTATTATGGCGAGGTCCTCAACGTCCCGGTGATCGGCGAGGGAGAAGTGCCGATCAAGGTTTCCATGTGGGACGCCTCTACCAAGAAGAGGATGGGCGACGAACAGGAGGTCGCCAACGGCGGCAGCTTCACGGTGGCGTTCAACGCCGCGGATTGCGGCGTCGTGGGCGACGAGGGCACGGAGTGCTACATCCAGGCCGAGTACGCCGACAATCTCGGCCGGAGCAAGAGCTACACCAGCCCGCAGTTCACCTGGATCGGCCACGAGCCGGTGGTGAAGGAAGAGATCATGCTGGAAGTGGATCGCCTGCGCGAGGACAGCAAGCAGATCAAGATCACCACCAACCGCGGCGCCGATGTCACCGTGCAGAACCTGACCCAGGGCACGAGCATCACCCCGGTCGCCATCAAGGCGCCTGAAAACGGCGTGGTTTCCATCGACCTGGGCACGGGCAAGGCCGCTGTGCTGAACCAGGGCGACGAGATCGAAATCACCGTCCAGGACGGCGAGGACAAGAAGACCCAGCGCGTGGAGGTGGAAGCCCCCAATCGCGCGCAGATCACCGTGAAGGTGCTGGGCCTCGACGCGAACGCCTATATCAACCAGGAGAGCATCACCGTGCAGGGCAATGCCGAGCGCGGCCAGAAGCTGCTGGTGCGGTGGTATTCCACCGATCCCTCCGGCGAGGGTGAAGTGATGCAGGAGACCACGGTTGATTCGTATGGCGGCGGCTTCTACGAGGTGCCGCTCAGCGCGGAAGAGTTCAACGGCGGCAAGGGCCGCATCGAAGTGAGCTATGCGGACGGCCTGGCGGCGTCCAAGACGGGCTACCTGGAAGAGGGCCAGATCGAGTGGAACCAGGTGACGCCCACGCCCACGGCGACCCTGTATTCTCCGCCGCCGGAGAACACGCCCACCCCGTCGCCCGTTCCCACGTCTACGCCCACGCCGCCTCCTACGCCCACGCCTTCCCCGGAACCCTCCTTCGTCCAGAACCTGTGGAACAACTTCACCAACATCTTTGGTGGCCCGGACAACATGATGAAGGATTGGCGCTTCTGGGCGGTCGTCGCCGCGGTGGTGCTGCTGCTGGCGGCCATCGTGGTGCTGATCGTCTACCTGATGCGCAAGTACAAGAAGGCCAATGAAGTGGGCAGCTTCACGCCCGACGACGACATCGTGCGCGAAGGCGAGTACGCCGAGGCCGGAACCCAGCGCCAGAATGCGCCGGATGCCGTCGGCACGACGGCCCGGACGGGAGCGTCCACCGGATTCGCCGGCAGCTCCTCGGGAACCGTCAGCATGAACGGCGGCGACTCGGATTACAACCCGAGCGGAACCATCAGCATGACCCAGGAAAGCACGGGCTTTGACAGCGGCGACGCCGGCTTCATCGGCGGCACCGGCGAAGGCACGGTCCGGCTTTCCGCAGTTGACATGATGGACAACAGCGGCGGCACGGTGCGCATTACCTCCAACATGGGCCCGCAGCCGATGATGGTCAAGATCCACGAGACCCGCGACTGGGCCGGCGTGGCCAACGACACTTCGCTGTCGATCCTCGAGGAAGCCACGGTGGGCCGCAACAGCGACAACGACCTGACGATCCATGACGAGACGGTTTCCGGACACCACCTGAAGCTGATCCGCAGGGGCGACGAGCTGTTTGCGCTGGATCTGATGTCCTCCAACGGCACGATGCGCAACGGACAGCGCATCTCCACGGAGACCAAGCTGGAGAGCGGCGACAAGCTGATCATCGGCCGCACCACCCTGACGATCGAGTTCTAAAACACGATACGGGAGGAGGGGCTTCCCTCCTCCCTTTGCCGGTTATTAAAGTCCAAGGAGTGATGGTACATGAAGCGTTCCCGGATATTCGCTATGGCCTTGATCGCCATGCTGCTGGCGCTGTGCGCCGGCGGGGCGATGGGGGAAGGAACGGAAAACGAAGGAACCGTTTACGAGCTCTATCCCGCTTTGACAGACGGGATTCAGCCGGAGCAGAGGACGTATATCGCTGATTTCAACAAGCCAATTACCATCACTTTTATGGATTTGAAGCAAAAATATGGACAATTGCTTTTGGATCCTGAAATGGTTGCGTCACTTGACGGAAAAATAGATAAGGAAAAGGCCCAAAAGGAATGGAAAGATGCCCAAGTGACGTTTGAAGGTGACGTAGAATCGGAAAGCGGACCGTTTAAAGGAGATTCGATGAGCAGGACACTGGTCATGCTCCTGGAAGACGGCTTATACAAGTATGAAACTGGAAAAAGACCCCAGGTCGAGTATACCATATCGCATGACGACATGGATGCGCTGGGCTACTTTACTGTTTATTTTGATATCAGCAACGACAAGAGCAAATACACTACCGTTTGGAAGGGGAGCTTTTACAACAAAAATTTCAAAAATATTCCGCAAGATGCCACTCTGGCCCAAAACCTGACCCTGTCCCTGGTCCAGTTCCAGCCTATGGGCGACAAGCCGAAGCCCGATTTTGACGGAAGCGAAGCGAACAGCGTCGAGTATCGTGCGACCCCGGGCGTCGCCGTTCTCAATGAACTGGAATACGAAGCAAAGATGGCAGAGTTGGCGGAGTCGGAAGACGGGAAACCTGTCACTGTCCTGGCCAAGCGCTGGATTGAGGGCTGGAAGAAGGACGGCGCCGACATCCCCTGCACCGTATACATTGTAAAAGCCGAACAGGAAGCGGATGCGGAAGCGTCTGCGGAGGTGAAGGGAAGCGTCACCAATCCGTACTTTATAAATCCGACTACAGAGGGAGCTGCTGACAACCAGGGCGAAGATGACGCCGACCAGGGTGACGCAAACGCTGTCGACATCGAAACCGCCCCCATTGAACCCAAACCCGAAGATGGACAGCCGGATGAACAGCCGCAGGCTGAACCCACTGAAGTCAAGCCCGCCAGCATCGTGCTGACCGCCGACGACAAGGAGCCGATTCAGCTGTTGAGCCGGGGCCGGAACGAGGCGGGAAAGTGGGAGTGGAAGGCCAGCACCGGCAGCACGGTCGAACTGCGCGCCGGCGACTATCTCCTTACGGCGCAGCCTGAAGACGCGGATGTGGCTTTTGAATATGCCCTGGACAAGCAGGACGAGTGGGACGAGGAGGTTGCTGCCGGTTCCACGAGCGGCACCCTCAGCGTCGCTCCGGATCAGATTTATAATCTCAGGATCAAGCCGGCTGACGCGGATGAGGAGTTCGCGTTTACGCTGAAGCGGAAGCCCGTGGTCATTGACGGGATCATGATCTACAACAGGCCCACGGACGCCATCACCGCGAAAGATCACGTGACGAAATGCCAGCTGGTCATCACCGGCTCCGCCGAGGATGGCGCGACCCTGGCCTGGAAGATCCGCCTTGATGACGATCATCAAAAGACAGGGAAAGCCAACTGGGATGGAAGGACCTGGAAGGCCTGGATTGACCTGGGCGATCCGATCTTTGAAGATGTCGACGGCGATTTTACCTTTGAGATTCGCTATGTCGACGACGGGGCGGCCGTGGACGGCACGCAGACGCCGGAGGGCAGCCGCGACAGCAGAACCATTTCCGCGCATACGAAGATCCTGAAGGCTGGGTTGACGCTCAGCTTTGACGAGCAAACGGAGACGATCGGGGGCCCCGGCGATCAGACCCAGTCGGATCAACCGGAGGAAACCAGCGATCAGACCCAGCCGGAGGAAAAGAAAATCGTATTTATCGGGAAGCCGGATAAAGACAAACCGCTGAAGATCCAATACGGGTATGGGCCGGACGAGGATTCGTGGAACAGCCTGGAGTGGACCCCTGACAGCGTGTTGAGCGCGCCGGAACTTGGAATTGATAAAGTGGACGGGACCGAGGGAGCAATCCAGATCTCCTATCCGGCGGAGGACGAGGACGCCTACGGCAACATCGAGCCTGTGTCGGTCGTCGTCCAATTCGTCGTGCCGATTGAAGCCAAATACACAATCGGTGACGCGGCGCTGTCGGCGAATGGCTGGATCAACAAGGCCGGCATGGAGAGCGGCCAGAGCCTCGACGTGAACGGCACGGCCGAACCGGGCAGAAAAATCAAATGTTGCTTCAAGGTCAACGGCGCGGATGAACCTGCGACCGTGGACGCCGACGTGGACGCCGACGCGGAAGGCGCCTGGAGCGCCAGCCTACCGCTGGGAGAAGGGATTGCCGACAATACGACGATCACCTTTGACGCGAATTATGCCAACCAGGATGTCGGGGGCATTTCCACCTCCTGGACGGTGGACCTGGTGCCGCCGGCAGCGCCCGAGCTGGCGATTGTGGGCGAGGAAGCGCCCTACCAGCTGGTGACCGGCAACGAGGCGACGCTGCGGGTTGAGGCCGGGAGAGCGGCGGACGCTCCCGCAGAAGCGGCGGATACCCCCGCGGCGGACGCGGAAACGGCGGAAGTGCCCGCGGAGGACGTGAATGTGACGCTGTCGTCGGCCACGCTGAACGGCGCGCCCATCGAAGGGGCCGAACTGCTGGACGGAAGCTATGTCTTTACGCCCGAAAGCGGCTCGTACAGCTTCACCGCCACCGCCGAGGACGCGGCGGGCAACGCGAGCGAGGCCTCCATCGAGGCGCGGGCGGCCAGGCAGATCGAAATCGCCTGCGCAAATGAGGGCGCCCAAAACAAGGAAGCGGGCGAGGCCCTCGGCATTGCCGATTTTGAGGACGGCCTGCAGCTGAGTATCGTCGCGGACAGCAGCCCCAAGCTGAAGGCGGAGTGGACGGGCGACAATGAATTGTCGGGCAAGCCCATCAGGGATGTGAAGGGTTCGCTGGTGATCGACAAGGGAGATTTGTCGAAGCTGAAGAGCGAAGACGGCAAGCCCGTCAAGATCGCGCTGCGCGTGTTCTACGACGGGCTGGACGAGGACAAGTACGGCGGTTCCTGGGAGAGGTACGTGGATCTGTGGCCGCCGGAGGTCAGGATCGAACAGGTGTTGACCCGCAGCACCCAGCACGTGGGTCCTGACAAGGACAAGTATTTCGTCGGCGAGCCGATTCTGGCAAAGGTGTCGTTCAACGAGGCCAATGTCGAAGTGAAGGCCAATGGCGAAGTGAAGGCCAATGGCGAGACGCCCTTCACCAGGATCGAAGAATACGAGAAATACGCCCAATATGCGGCGGACATGGACATGGACATGGACAGGATGCCCGCGGAGGAAGACTTCAACAAAGAGGGCTCGGCGTGGTTTGTGCTGGATCATGCGGGCGCAGAAGGCGAGATGACGATTTCCGCCACGGCGACGGATCCGGCCGGCAATCCCGTGGAAGTGGACTATGCGTACAAGCTGAACCAGGAAAGCAGCAAGGAAAAAATATCTGTCGTGCGCGTGGAAGACCTCATTACGCAGAACGGCGAAGCGACGCTGAGCGGCACGGCAAAGGCGCTGTACAGGTTGGTGTATTGGGTCGACGGAAAGAAGGGCAAGAAGGGCACGAAGGACATCACCATGGACAACGCGGGAAAATGGACGCTCACGCTGGACAGGAGCGACCTGCCGGAAGACTTTGAGAAAGATACCGTTGACGTGGTGTTGGAGTATCCGGATAAATATTACAACACCGACAATCGCGGCATTAAAATGACCGACACCGTGTCTGTCCCCGTGAAACTGACGTGCAAGCTGGAATGGCTGGATCAGGAGAAGCCCGTGGAGGGCAGCGATTCCATATCCGTTGTGACGGAGCCCGACGCCGATGTCAAGCTGTATTTTGTCAACGACGGGGAAGAGGAGCTCCAGGACGAGCGGCCCGCCGACAAGGACGGCCTGGCCACGTTTGAGTTAGCGATGCCTCCAAAAGTAGAAACAAATATCAAGGTCACGGCGAAGGCGGACGGCTACGGGGAAAATTCGATCGAGCATACCGTCGCCGCCGCGGAGAAGGGGGACTTCACGGAGCTGAGCGCGCAGATCGTGCAGACGGGCGAAAACACCCTGCGCGTGAGCGGCACAGGCCAAAAGAACCTCTGGGTCATGCTGTTGATGAACGGCAAGGAGCTGCAGACTCGAGACGTGGATGAAAATGGCAATTTCGTCTTCGATTCTGTTGTGGTCCCGGGGGACGTGGAAGAGGTGCAGCTGACGCTGAAATATGACGAATACTTCGAGAATTATTCCTGGCCGCCTGTTCCCGAGGACGGGACCTTCAGGATGAACAGGGAGAAGCCGGTGGTCAGCCTGGCGAACGAGAATGGAAAAGTCTACGAGAACGACAGCGAAATGAAGCTTAAAGCCGAGCCCGGCACGAGCGCCTTCATCCAGGACAGCGATGGCAATGCACTGTCAGAGGAAGTCAAAGCGGACGAGAAAGGCAATATCGTCATCGCGCTGGATGATGAACTGCTGAAGGACCGGGAAGAAGTGAACATCGTCGCCAAGAACAAGGCGGGCGTCAAGAAAGAATTGCCCGTCAAAGTGGAAGAGGTTCCGGATCAGAAAGTCATATTCGACGACCTGCAGGAGGGCGCGGTCCTGGACAGCCAGGACGAGTTGCCACTGAAGGGCTGGGTAGCCTCCGCTTTGGAGGACGAGCCGCAGGGGCTGATACTGGTGGTTCACCAGGACGGCAACAGCCGGGAGTTCGCCCTGACCCTGTCGGAGGACGAGGGACAGATGGACGAGGCTTTCCTGAAGGATGTCGCCCCGTTGAAGGCTGTGAAGCGCTGGCGCTTTGAACCCGCGGAGCCGGTGAGCCGGGCAAGCTTCGCCAAGGGAAAGGACAAGCCGCTCAAGGCGGAGGTCTGCCGCAAGGATGAAAAAAGCGTGGAGTTGCTGGAGGATTCGATCAGCTTCACCATCGTCGTGGACGAGGGGCGCAAGACCAACATCATCCTGATCTGCGCGCTGGCGGCGGCGGGCCTGGTCGCCTGCCTGGTCGCGGTCCTGCTGCTGAACAAGCGGATCCGGCGCATATCGGACGGCCGGATCGACCCTGCCAGCGGCATGACCCGGCTGACCGAGAGAAGCCGTCAGAACATGAAATAAGCCAGCGGAGGAGGTGCGCCTGTGGGATTGAAGATAGAAGCGGCTGTGTGCTGTTCGATCGGACGCCGCAAAAACAACGAGGATAACTTTTACGTCAATGGGCGCTATATGGAGCGCGAACAGATGAACAATGGCGGGCAGTACAAGGCGCTCGTCGCCGACGAGCTGCAGATGTACGCCGTGTGCGACGGCATGGGCGGCGCGGAGTTCGGTGAGGAGGCCTCGCTGAAGGCCGTCCAGGAGCTGGCGCGCTTCCAGAGCGAGTGCCCCCAGCCGGACAGCACCCGGTATCTGGGCGATATGATCGACCGGCTCTCCAAGGATATCGACCAGATCTCCCTGGACAAGGGCATGGAATCGGGCTCCTGCGGCAGCACCATCGCGCTGTTGATCCTGCGAAACGACACCTATCGCACCGTGCACGTGGGCGACAGCCGCGTCTATCGCATGCGCGGCGGCGAGCTCAAGCGCATCACCCGGGACGACTCCGAGGTGCAGGACATGGTGGATCGCGGGGAGATCACCCTGGACCAGGCCTGGACGCACCCGCGCAAGAACGTCATCACCCGCCACCTGGGCATGCCCACGGACGGCACGGTGCTGATCCCCACCGTCAGCCCCCGCAACCAGCTGCGCAACGGCGATCGCTTCATGATCTGCAGCGACGGCGTTTCGGACCAGCTGCACGACACCGTGCTCAGGGATATGCTGAGCCGGGGAATGCCGGCCAAGGACGTGGCCGAGATGATCGTGCGCACGTCGCTGAAGGACGCGGACAACGCGGGCATCCACTCGGACAACATCACCTGCGTCATCGTGGATGTGAAGCAGATGGGCGAGGCCAACTACGACGATAAGCAGCTGAAGAACCTGCGCCTGCTGCGCGGCGGCGCGATCGGCGGGGCGGCGGCCTTCCTGGGCCTGCTGGGCTATAATCTGTATCGCCTGGTTACCCTTCTGAAATAAGCGGGGATGCCCCGCGCCGGGGCGGCTGTGAGGCCGCGACGCGGGGCATGGACCGGATTCAATCGGTGAGGATCATAATGCAGAGCATTGATGAACGCATACAAAAATATGTTCCCTTCTTTGGAACCTGGGAACTGAAGGACCCTCCGGAGGTCCTGGGCAGGGGCAACTCCGGCAAGGTCTACCGGATATGGAACAGCGCGGCGGGCGGCATGCTCGACGCGGCCATGAAGGTCATCGCCATTCCCAGGGATGATCGCCAGGTGCAAGCCTGGCTGAAGGAGGCCGGCGGCTCGGAAGCGGGCCTCAGGCGCCGCATCCAGGAGGAATATGAATACGTAAGAGCGGAGATCCAAACCATGGAGTCCCTCAAGGCGGACAGCCATATCGTCTGCTTTGAGGACTATCAGATCTACGAGCGCACCGATGTGCCGCTGGGGTGGGATGTGCTCATCCGCATGGAGCGCCTGGTCACCCTGACGGATTTCCTGGACAACATCGGCAAGTATCCCCACAAGCGGGATATGCGGCTGGTGATGACCATCTGGGACGAGCTGCTCTCCGGCCTGTGCCTGTGCGAGCGCAACCACGTCCTCCATCTGGACATCAAACCCGAAAACATATTCTATGCCGAGCCCAGCAAGGACTATTTCAAGCTGGGCGACTTTGGCGTGTCCATCCGAAACGAGAAGGACAAGATCGCCGGCAAGGGCACCCGCGTGGGCACCGAGGACTACATGGCCCCGGAGATGTACAATTTCCAGGGCAGCGACAGCCGCTCGGATATGTATTCGCTGGCGGTGGTTATCTATGAACTGCTGAACGGCGGGCGCCTGCCCTTCATGTCGGCCTCGGATCGCAACAGCGACGAGGAGCGCCGGAAGGCGCGCCAGCGCAGGCTGTCCGGCAAGGAGGCCATCGGCCCCATCAAGGGCGTGGATGGCCGGCTGATGCAGATCATCCTCAAGTGCCTGGCCTACAACCCCGACGACCGCTACCCGAACATGCAGCAGATGCAGGCCGCCCTGCGCGCCTACATCTACGGCTCCGCGGACAAGCCCGGGAAGAGCGCGAAGGTGGCGGGCGAGAAGGGCAAGTCCAAGGCCCCGCTGTTCATCGGGCTGGGCGCCGCCGGCGTGCTGGCGGTGCTGGCGCTGCTGCTCACCCGGGGCGGCGGATCAAAGCCGCCCGAGGGCCCGACGCCCACGCCCACGGAGACCGTGGCCGAGACCACGGCGCCGCCCCGGGAGGAATCGCCCACCCCGGTGCCAGAACCGGCGGTCAAGGTGGGCTCCGTGCTGACGGAGGACGCCCCCAGGCTGGTGATGGAATCCGATCACCCGCTGGAAGTGAGCCTGTACTACTTTAAAAAGGGCCAGCAGATCGAGCTGGACAACAACTTCCTGGTGGACAGGGACGAGATCGACGGCCGGGTCACCAAAAACCTGCTGGAAATGGGCTGTGCCCTTGAGGAGGGCGACGTCTGCGTCATCGCCTATACGGATGCCGGCGAGGAGGGGACCGTCCCCGTGGAGGTGGGCCCGTCCATCAAGCTCCAGATGGAGATGGAGCTGGAGGCGGCCGCCACGGTGGAAGGACAGGAGTATTCCGTGGTCAAGAGCCCCTATCTGAGCGGCTATGTGTACGGCGACGGGGGCGAATATGCGTCGATCCACTGGGAAGTGGAGGGCGACAGCGAGAACGGCGACACCAAGATCGTCGAGATCGGCGAGGACGGCAAGGGCTATTTCCAGTTCTACAGCGACAAGAGCAACGTGGCCGACCGGGGATCGATCATCGACGTGACGGCGAGTTACGCGAGCGGCCTGGGCCTGAGCAGGAGCTGCCGGACGCGGGT
This sequence comes from uncultured Eubacteriales bacterium, assembly GCA_902765395.1. Taxonomy (GTDB): domain Bacteria; phylum Bacillota; class Clostridia; order Christensenellales; family Aristaeellaceae; genus UBA2862. The sequence goes on along the minus strand of CACWZP010000003.1, from coordinate 76,049 downwards.
GCTGTGGACATCGGACGAAGTTGTGGATCTGACCTGGGACACGGTGATGGAGCGGGATGCCAGCATCGTGTTCCACGCGGAGCCGAGCACCTCCATCGTACTGAAGAAGGACGGCGAGCCGATGGGCGCGCCCATCGTGACCGGCGAAGGCGGCGTCTGCGAATGGAAGGCCACCGCCACGTTCAAGGTGGAGGACAACCTGACCGTGTCCGCGGAGGACGCCGTGGGCAACGTCCTGGAGGATCGGGAGATCCACATCCAGCCCTATTCGGCGCAGCTGTTGAACGTGAAGGGCGGCGCGCTCTACGAGCGCACGCTGAGCATCTCCGGCACGGCTCGCCCGGGCTCGATCCTGAACGTGTACTTTGTGGATGAAGACAACGAGACCGAGCTGATCCGCGACGACGTGCAGGCCAGCGAGGAGAGCGGCGCCTACAGCGTACAGATCGACACCTCCGAGATCCCCGGCTTCGGTGCGGAGGCCGTGCAGTGCCATCTGGCGATTGGCAACGACGCGGACGGCAGGACCATGACCGAGGACTTCAACTGGTACGCGATGGCGAAGCTGCAGCTGGATCAGCCGCTGACCGAGGACAGCGAGACGCTGGAGGTGCACACAGAGCCTGGCCTGCCGGTGAGCATCGCCGATTCGGAGGGCAAGATCGTGCTGGAGGACCTGGCGGACGAGGAAGGCGTCTGCCGCTACAGCCCGGTGGAGGGCTTCACCAAGGGCGAGGTCTACACCGTCACGGTGGTCGACCCGGACTACGACAGCCGGACGAACACCCTGGAGATCCAGATCCAGGAGGCCGTGCGCGCGAAGATCACCGTCGAAGTGGCCGACATCCAGCCGCTGGCCGACAGCGAGACCGGTTTCGTCAAGGGGCCGGCCCTGCACGTGAGCGGCACGGCGGAGCCCGGCAGGGACCTGCTGGTGCGCTGGCAGTCCGAGACGCCCATCGAGGAAACCGTCACGGTGAGCGACGAGGGCACCTATGATCTTGAGCTGCGGGCCGACGAGCACATCAATGACAAGGGCGTGACGGCGAGCGTGGTCGTCCTCTACATGGACGGCAAGGCCGCCAGCATGAACAACAAGTCGTCGGCCGTCCTGTGGACCACCGATGATTCGGTGAAGGTGGAGATCGACCCCATCATGGAATCCAGCACCGCCATCACGGTGCAGACCGACGCGGACGCCCATGTGGCGATCCGCAAGGGCGATGTGGAGCTCGCCGCCGGAGACGCCGACAGCCGCGGCCGCTTCAGCTGGGACTTCCAGCAGGCGCCCAGGGACGGCGAGGTCTACGCGGTGGACTGCGAGGATCGCTTTGGCAACCAGGCGTCGGCCGAGACCGAGGTGCTGAAGTTCAGCATCCGGGTGGACGGCGCGGACACCGGCGTGGTGAAGGGCGGCAGCATCGCCCTCGCCGGCGTGGCGCAGCCTGAAACCGAGCTGAGCCTGATCCTGAACCTGAACGGCGAGGATCATGTGATCGCCGAAAACCTGAAGACGGACGACAAGGGCGTCTATGCCGCCGAATTCGACGCCGCGGCGCTGAGCGAAAGCGGCATCGACGTGGACGGCGGCAAGGTGCGCCTGAGCGCGCAGTATGGCGAGGAGAGGGTGGAGACGCCGAGCTTCACCTGGAGCGTCTCCGTGCCGCTGCTCGTGACGCCGGAAGAGCTCACCGAGGAAAGCGAAGCGCTGCAGGTGGCCAGCGAGGCCGGCGCGCTTGTGAAGATCACCCGGATCCAGGACGATACCAATGAGGAGACGGAGGTGTTCAGCGGCCAGCCGGACGAGGACGGCAGCTACAGCTATGCGCCGGAGGGCGGCTTCGTCAGCGGCGCGAGCTATCGCGTCACGGTCGAAGATCCCCAGGACGCGGCCCGGCCCGGCAGGGAAGCGCTGCTTTCCGTGCAGGAGGCCAGACGCGCGGACATCCGCGGCAGCATCTCTCCCACCAGCGAAGTGTACGGCTGGGATTACGCCCTCATCAAGGGCGATCAGGCGGCGTTTGACGTCACCGCCGAGCCCGGCCAGCAGATCGCCGTGCGGGCGTTCGACGGGGACGAGCTCATCGTGGAAAAGACCGCCGACGTGGACGCAAACGGCGAAATGCACTTCTCGCTGGATTCCGGCGAAGTGGTGAACGGCGATTACAGGACCGTCCGCTTCGTGCTGGCCTACGCGGACGGCAAGGCCTACAGCCGCAGGGTGGAATCCGACAATCTGATCTGGACGGAGGACACCGACGTGCCGCTGGAGGCGGGCGAGGTGATCGAGGGCGACCAGGCGCTGCGCGTGCAGACCGAGGCCGGTGCGCGGGTGACCGTTTCCGTGAACGGCCAGAGCATCAACGGCGACGGCGAAGCGGCGGACGCCAGCGGTCTGTACAGCTTCGCGCTGGACGAGCCGGCCCAGGTGGGCGGCGCGTATGACATCCAGGCCGTCGACGCCTATGGCAATGCGGCCCAGGCCCAGGCGATCGTCGCGGCGGACGCCTTCGCGCCCGTCACCATCGAGGTGGAGCCCGGCGACAGCGTCAGCGCCTCCACCCGGCAGCTGACCGTGCGCGGCGAGGCGGAGCCGAACGCGGCCCTGCTCATGCACCTGAACGACGCGGCCATTGAGATCACCGCCACCGGCGAGGGCACCTATGAGTGGACGGAGGACGTGGAGAACATCGGCGCGCTGGCGGAGGGCGACAACCGCTTCCAGGTCAGCTATGCCGAGGGCCACGTGAACCGCGCTTCCGGGAGCGTCACGGTGTTCGCGGATCGCACGGTGCCCGCGTTGGACGTGGACCTGGTCGGCGTCAGCTCCCGCACCACGGAGATCACGGGCAACACCGAGGTGGGCGCGACGGTGGCGCTGACCATCAACGACAACCAGCGGATCACGGTCAGCGGCGAGGAAGGCTTTATCTTTGACGGCCTCGAGCTGCACGACAACGACCAGCTGAGCCTGCAGGCCTGGGATGCCGCCGGCAACGTCAGCGAAATCGTCCAGACGACGATCAGCAGGCAGGAAGCGGCGAAAATCAATGCCAGGGTGAACGGCAACAAGCTCTACGTGAGCGGCTGGATCGTCTGCGATGATCCCAGAGATGTCTATATCACTGCCGGAAACGGCAAGATCCGGGATGATATCCAGGCTGCGCCCGTGGACGCCAAGGATCTGATGTTTGAACTGTTGGACTACGAAAACGAAACGGGCGTCCATGTGAACACGGAGGGCAAGCAGTGCCTGTCCATCACGGAGCAGGAGATCAAATTGGACAACCTGCCGGTGGGCACACAGACCCTGGAGCTGTGGATGGATGGGTTCCCGAGCGAGGATCGCCTGCTGGATTCCACGGAGTTTGTGATCGAGACTGCCGCCTCGGCCGTCGAGAACATCGCCGTCGTCGATTTCGTGAATTCTCAATTCGTCGTCGGCCTGGATGACACGCAGCCCATGGACAGCGGCAGCATACTGGTGACGGGCTGGGTCTATGGCACTTCCAACGCCAACGCCTACACGATCAGCGAGGCATACGTGGCAAAGCCCAAGCCCGTGGAAGAGGCCGGGGAAGGCAACGATACCAGATCGGCAGACATGAAGCAGATCATCGTTGAGACAGGGGTGGAAGAGGATTACCTGGAGAACTGCCTGGTGGACAACCTGGTGGATGACCCGCAGTATGGCTACACCCGGCTGACCCGCCTGGATGTGGCGTCGGTCTGTCCCGCCGAATTAAGGAGCCAGGTGGGCGACATCAAGGAGATGGAAACCAACGCCGGCTTCATGATCCTGTTGGACAAGTGGAGCGGCCTGCTGGAGGACGGAGAGTACAAGCTGGTTGTCGGGGTGCAGTGCGGCGGCAGGATGTACTATCCCAACGCCAGTCTGACCATCCGCAATGGCGAGCCGGCCATCGGTTCCGCGCAGATGCGCAGCATTGCCGAGGCCTGGAATCCGCCGCCGGTGGAGGAGACGGAAGGGGAAGCGGAGGTTCAGCCCTGAGTTCGATCCGATGCCGCCCTTCGGCCCTCCGGGAGCTTCCCGGCGGAACCGAAGGGCGGTTGCTATGCCCGCGGCGGGCAGGCGCTCGATGGATTGGAGATGGGCGGCACCATGGATGAATGGAATTTGTGACACGCGGAGGACTGTGATATGAGGATCGTATTTGTGCGCCACGGAGAGCCGGACTATGTGCGGGACTGCCTGACCGACGAGGGCCATCGCCAGGCCGCGGCGGCGGCGGAGCGCCTGGCGGGGGAGGGCATATCGAAGATCTATGCCTCGCCCATGGGCCGGGCATATCAGACGGCGGACTATACGGCCAGGCGGCTGGGGCTTGGGATCGAGGTGCTGGACTGGATGCACGAGATCACCTGGGGCGGCGAGGGCATCCCCATCGAGGGGCATCCCTGGACGCTGGGCGACTGGATGATCGAGAAGGAGGACTTCGACTTCTCCGCGCTGAACTGGCGGGAGCATCCCTATTTCAAGGGGAACGCCGCCACGCGGGACTATGACCGGGTGACGGCGCGGTTCGACCGGCTGCTGGCGGCCCACGGCTATCGCCACGAGGGCGTGCGCTGCCTGTGCGAGACGGAGGCTGACGAGACCATCGCCCTGTTCAGCCACGGCGGCTCCGGCGGCTGCGCCCTGGCCCACATCCTGGCGCTGCCCTTTCCCTATGTGCTGTCGGTGCTGCCCTACGACTTCACCTCCATCATCATCGTGGAGCTGCCCGTCCGCCCGGGTGAGTATGTCAAGCCCCGGCTGGAGCTGTTCAACGACTGCCGGCACATCGCCAAAGCCGCCGGCGCGCCGCTGATCCAGCAGGTGCGGGACGGGGAGTAGGGGAGCGAGCCGGGGCACTGCCCCGTAGCCCGTTTGAAGCGGCGTGAGCGAAGATTGCCAAAAAAGAGCGTTCCTCGGGTCTCATTTCGTCACAACTGCCGCGACGACCTCATCCGTCACGGCTTCGCTGTGCCACCTGCCGCGGGTCTACCGACCCCATCTCGCTGAAAAATGTCCACTGGACATTTTTCCGGGCGTTCGATGCTCCAAAGGGGAAGGCCTTTTGCGGGCGGCGCAGCGCCGCCCACACAAAAGCCGGCCCCGGACGTGCGTCCGGGGCCGGGGTACTGTTTAAGTGTCAGGCTTATTCGCCCAGGTAGGCGGCCAGCTGGGCATTGGCGGCGTCCAGATAGGCCTGCATGCCGTTGGCGTCCAGTTCGGCCAGGAACTCGGGCAGCGCGGTCTCGGGATCCAGCGCGCCGGCATCCAGGGCCAGGGCGTACTGGGCCGCGACGTTGCTCAGGTTGCCCATCTCGGTGTTCACTTCGCTGGTGTCGAACACGAAGCCCAGGGCGGGGATGGCCTTGGCACCCGCGTAGTACTCCTTGAAGGACTCGCGGAAGCCGGCACCCTCATCCACGGTGTCGGGCAGGATGGTCACGTTGCCCATGCCGTTGGTCCAGGGGCTGTAGGTGGCGCGGGCGTCGGTATTGAACTTCACCAGGCCGTCCTCCAGCGTGTAGTGCACGCCCTCGACACCGTAGTTCATCAGGGTCATCAGGGTGGGATCGCTGTTCAGCAGGGCCAGGAACTTGAAGCTCTCGACCGGATGCTCGCTGGCGGTGGAGATGGCCATCATGGCGCCCTGGGAGGCGGTGGTGTCCACATAGGGCTCGGTGCAGGGCACGAAGGCGACCTCGATGCCGCGGTCGATCTGCTTCTCATAGCCGAAGGAATAGCTCTGGGTGCCGATCAGGTAGTCGCCGGTCAGCTGGGCGTTGGTGCGGGTGTCGTTGCTGGTCTCGGCCACGGCCAGGGCGGGATCCACATAGCCGGCCTCGTAGTACTCGTGCATCTTCTCGACGAACTTCTTGTATTCCTCGGTGGCGAACTTGTTGAGCATCACGTTGCCGTAGGGGCCCTCGGCGGAAACGTCGTCCTGGTTCAGGTACAGGCTCAGCAGGTTGGTGCTGCCGGAATCGCCGGCCACGATGATGGAGCCGGTGACCATGCGCTCCAGCACCATGGGCTCCACCAGGAAGGGATAGAAGGAATCGCCCTTCACTTCCTTGGCCTTGGCGAACAGATCGCCGAAGTCATAGAAGCTCATGGCCTTGAAGTCGTCCAGGGTGTAGCCCAGCTCGGTGAGCAGGGTGACGTTCACGTCCCAGGTGTTCTGGGTGGCGGTGTCCTTGAAGCCGTTCACGGCATAGATGCCCATGCCCTCGGCGCCCTCGATGGTGGCGGCCTGCATCAGGCTCTCGGGGATGGCGGCGGTCAGGTCCGCGCCGTACTCGGCGATCAGGTCGTCCAGCTTCACGAAGTAGCCGTCCTTGGCGTACTTGTTGTATTCATCCGCGCTCCAGGAGCAGGTGAACACCATGTCGATGCTGCTGTCGCCGGTGGTCAGGGCGTCGGTGGCCTTCTGGTCGAAGTCGCCCCAGGTGCCCCAGACGACTTCCAGCTTCGCGCCGACCTTGTCCGCGATGTATTCGTTCACGGCTTCCAGCACGGCGGTGTCGTCGGTGACGTTGCTGCCATGGAACATGATGGTGATGGTGGGCAGGTCCTCCGCCAGCGCGAAGCTGGAGGCGGTCAGGATCATGGCCAGGGCCAGGATCAGAGCAAACAGTTTCTTCATGGGAATATCCTCCTTCTATTTGCAGATGGCATTGCCATCGTGCGATTCACTTTCAATCGGACATGGGGGCGAATCCCCCGTCCACCGGGCGTCAGCCCTTCACCGATCCCACCGTCAACCCGGCGACCACGTACCTCTGGAAGAAGGGATAGGCGCAGGCGATGGGCACCACGATGAACACCACCAGGGCCATCTTCAGCGACTGGCTGGGCAGGTTCCGGGCGGCCTTGGCGGCGTCCGCGCCCAGCATGCCGGCGTTCTTCGCCAGGAAGTCGGCGTTGCGCTGCATGCGCATCAGCAGGTATTGCAGCGGGATGATGTCCATGTTCTTGGTCACGTACAGAAGCGACAGGAACCACTCGTTCCAGAAGGCCAGCGCGTTCAGCAGCGCGATGGTGGCGATGGCCGGCTTCAGCACCGGCAGCACCACCTGGATCAGCGTGCGGTATTCTCCCGCGCCGTCGATGGTGGAGGCCTCGATCAGCTCCCGGGGCACGGTGGTCTGGAAGAAGGTGCGCATCACGATGATGTTGAAGGGGTTGAACAGCATGGGCACGATCAGCGCCGCGTAGTTGTCGCTCAGGCCCAGCATCTACTTGCACACCACCACGGTGGGCACCAGGCCGCCGCCGAAGATCATGGTGAAGAAGCTCATGAAGTTGAAGAAGTTGCGGTACCTGAAGTCCTTCCGGTAGAGCGGGTAGCTGTAGAGGATGCAGATGATTACGCTGAGCACTGTGCCCACCACGGTGATGAGGAAGGAGTTGAAGTAGCTCAGCCACAGCTGCCGCCCCAGGGAGAACACATAGCCGTAGGCCTGGGTGGACCAGCTCAGCGGGGCGAAGGAGTAGCCGATCTGGCGGATGCTGTCCTCCGTCGTGAACGATATGATGATGACGAACACGAAGGGTATGATGCACAGCAGCGCGAACAGCCCCAGGCAGATGTGGAACACCGCCTGCGCGCCGGGGCCGAAGGTGTTCAGGCCGGCGTGGCGCTTTTGAGCCTTGTCCATGGTCGAAGCCTCCCTGATTGTTGTATTTCCGGCTGATTACCGGGGAGGTATCGGAGGGGCGGCGCCCCTCTGATTTTCAATCCGTTCCCGGCGACATGCGCGTCGGGACGGAATGTGATCTTGCAGAGCAAGATCCATACCTTGCAGATTTGCCGCCCGGAAATCGCTTGCGATTTCAGACAAATCTGTCAAGGGGGTGGTCTCGGCGGGGGAGCTTGCTCCCCCGCCCGAAGATCAAAACAGCGAGCTCTCCGCGTCGATCCTTCGGACGATCAGGTTGGTGGCCACGATGCAGGCGCATCCCACCACGCTCTGAAGCAATCCCGCGGCGGCGCTCATGCCGATGTTGTGGGTGTTGGCGTAGGTGTTGTAGACGTAGGTATCGATGACCTGGGTCACCGGGTACAGCGGGCCGGAATTCTGGGGCACGTTGTAGAACAGGCCGAAGTCGGCGTTGAAGATCTTGCCCACGGACATGATCAGCAGTATGACGATCATGGGCCTTATGCCCGGCAGCGTCACGTGCCAGACCTGCTGGCGCTTGGTGGCGCCGTCCACGGCCGCGGCCTCGTACAGGGTGGTGTCGATGCCGGTGATGGCCGCCAGGTAGAGCACGCTGGAGTAGCCCACGTTCTTCCACAGGTTGGAGACGGTCAGGATCAGCGGCCACCAGGTGGTGTCCATGTAAAACTGCGTCGGCTTCAGGCCCAGGCTGCGCTGGATGGAGGGGATCATGCCGCTGGTGGGGTCCAGGAAGGCCAGCACAAAGTAGCTCGCCACCACCCAGCTCAAAAAGTAGGGGAAGAACATCATGGTCTGGTAGGCCTTGGCCATAAAGCGGTTCTTCAGCTCGCTCATCATCACCGCGAACAGCACTGCGATGACCAGCACCAGCAAAATCCAGGCCGCGTTGTACAGCAGGGTGTTGCGGATCATCCGCATGGTGTTGGTGTTGCTCAGGAACTTGAAGTTGTCCAGCCCCACCCATTCGGACTTGATCAGGTTGTTCCAGAAGGTGTTGGGCTTCTGGGCCTTGTAGTCCTTGAAGGAGATGATCACGCCCAGCATCGGCAGGTAGCGGATCAGCACCAGCCAGATGGCACCCGGCATGACCATGGTCAGCAGCCAGAAATTCTTGGCGTCCCACCGGCGCTTGCCTTTCTTCGCGCGCTGCATGCCGCCGCCCCCCGTCGCTCGTTTTGTTAATACAAGTATAACGGGGCGCGCCGGAAAATGCATCGTTTCCGTTTGGCTTTTGTTGTCTTTGGTTGTGGAGATGCAAAAAGGGACAAGTCTTTACAGAAAAAGCACGGGCGTGCTATAATAGCATTAATATCATTTTAAGGAGGCTTCACCATGGCCGACATCGGCAATTCCAACCGCATCGCCAGGGAGTACATCGACTCCCTGCGCATCGAGACCCGCTACATGGACGCCACCCATCCCACCATCGACTTCACCCTCTACGGCGAGACCTTTCCCTCTCCCATCATGCCGGCGGCGCTTTCCCACCTGGACCACTTCATGTTCCCCGGCGCGGCGGACGCCCTGGCCCAGGGCACTGCGGCGGCGGGCGCGGTGCTGTGGTACGGCATGGCCGAGGAGGAGGAGATCGAGCGCCTGAACGCCGCCGGCGCGCGGATGATCGAGATCATCAAGACCTATGCCGACCGGGACATCGTGTATAAAAAGATCGAGCACGCCGAGAAGCTGGGCCTGCTGGCCGTTGGCGTGGACATCGACCACCCCTTCTCTGAGGACGGCGGCGTGGACATCGTGGACGGCAAGCCCCTGGCCCCGCTGCGCACGGCGGAGCTGGCGGAGCTGTGCAAGGCGACGAAGCTGCCCGTGATCGTGAAGGGCGTGCTCAGCCGCCGGGACGCCGAGCGCTGCCTCGTCGCTGGCGCCCGGGGCCTGGTGCTCAGCCACCACAACAACCGCATCGAATACGCCGTGCCGCCGATGGCCATGCTGCCGGAGATCGCCGCCATGGCCGGGGACGTGCCGCTGTTCATCGACTGCGAGATCAAGACCGGCATGGACGCCTTCAAGGCCCTGTCCCTGGGCGCCAAGGGCGTGTGCATCGGCAGGCCGCTGATGACCGCCATCAAGCAGGGCGGCGCGGACGCCGTGCGGGACTACCTGCTCAAGGCCAATGACGGCCTGAAGAAGGCCATGGCCTTCACCGGCACCGGCGACCTTTCGCAGATGGACGCCACGGTGATCCACAGGATATAAGGAAAAAAGCGGCTTCGCGCAGCGTGACGGACGTTTTAATGCGCCGTCACACCGTGTGGAGCCGCAGAGGCAAAAGTCCTCGCCGATTCAAATCCCGCCTTGCGCTCACCACCGGCTGTCCCGGGTCTCGAACCCGCGCTCGTCCGGCTCGGGCGGGATGTTCTTCACCTCCATGCGCTCCACGCGCACATAGGTGCCCCGCTCGATCATCCGGATCACCCGGTCGATCTGCTCCTCGGTGCCCTGGATCTCCATGGACACGGTGCCGCCCACGTCGTTGCGCACCCAGCCCGTGGCCCCCACGGCCGCGGCGGCATGGCGCGCCCGATAGCGGAAGCCCACGCCCTGCACCAGCCCGTGGAATCGGATGCGCCTGCGGATGATGTCGCCCATGTCCCTCGCCTCCTGTTGTCCGTTCCTGCCTATTATAACCGACCTCGCCCGGGCTGTCCACCGCGGCATATTTCCAAATCCCGGAACTTTTCCGTCGGGCAGTCCGTCTCACTTACAACCAAGCGACAAAAAGGAGGCAAACCCCATGAAGCGCATTTTCATACTGATCCTGGCCCTGATGCTGATCGCCCTGCCCTCGCTGGCCGAGCCGATGACCGGCCTGGCCTTCACCACCGGCACCGCCGAGGACGGTTCGCTGATGTTCTACTTCGAGGACCTGTCCCTGCGCCTGCCCGCAGACTGGCAGGAGAAGGTGCTGGCCGAGCCCAGCGGGAACAGCCTGGCGTTCTATCACCGCGCCAGCTATGAGAAGTACCTGGCGGAGGGCCTGGAGAACGGCGGCTTCCTGTTCTCCCTGGGCGCCAGCGTCAACAGCAGCTTCTCCGAGCTGCCCGCCTTTGAATACCTGGGCTTCAGCGAGATCTCCTGCATGAACTACTACCTGGAGCTGCCCAGCGACTACCCGGCCTACATGGGCGACGAGGCCGTGCGCGCCGAGTACGACGCCATGTATGCCCAGATCGGCCAGATCGCACAGGACGCGGTGATCTACGGCGAGGACACCGCCGCGCCCCAGGACGACGTGGAAGCGACGGACGACGCCGGACAGGGCAACCGGCACCTGTGAGCGATTGACCGATTCCCGCGCTCGGGAAAGACCGTTCCCCGGTACCCCATTGGAAACAGTTTCCAAAGGGGAAACCGGGGAACGGCTCTTTTTTGGCGGCCTGCACAAAACCCCGTTACGCCCCGCGCCCGCCCTTTTCGCCAACCCCGCACAACAAACGCCACTTCAATCCATTTCCTTTTTTCGCCCTTGCGGTTAAAATGAATATAGAGTAAAATATCAATAAAGGCGAGGAGACGGCTCACATGAGATACGGCTACTTTGACGACGCGGCCCGGGAGTATGTGATCGATCGGGTGGACGCGCCCTTTTCCATGACCAACTATCTGGGCACCCAGCGGATGGGCGCGGTGGTTTCCCACAACGCCGGGGGCTACTGCTGGCTGGACAGTCCCCAGTTCCACCGGATCACCCGCTTCCGGCCCAACGGCGTGCCCATGGACTTTCCCGGGCACTATGTGTATTTGAAGGACGCGAATTCGGGCAAATACTGGTCCATCAGCTGGCAGCCCACGGGCGTGGACCTGGCCGGCGCGAAGTACGCCTGCCGCCACGGGCTGAGCTACTCCACCTACACCTGCGAATACGAGGGCATCTCCGCCAGCCAGACGCTGTTCATCCCCCGGGAGGACGGCGACGCCGACCCGGTGGAGATCTTCGATGTGCGCGTGCGCAACGATTCCGATCGCCCGCGGAGCATCGACGTCACCGGTTACGTGGAGTTCTCCTTCCACAACATCGACATCGACAACCAGAACTTCCAGATGAGCCTCTACTGCGCCGGATCCTTCCTGGAGGACGGCGCCGCCATCTGCGAGCTGCACTACGAGCCGGACAGCTTCCAGTTCTTCGCCGCTTCCTTTGAGCCGGACGCCTGGGAGGGCACCCGGGACGGGTTCATCGGCCCCTATCGCACCGAGAAAAACCCCGTCGGCATCGAAAGGGGCCTCTCCGGCGGCTACGAGAACGGCGGCAATCCGGTGGGCGCGCTGATGAAGCGGCTGGCGCTCAAACCCGGCGAGGAGGCGCGGCTGCTGTTCTACCTGGGCACGGGCCGGGGCGAGGCCGCGAAGCGGGTCCGCTCGCGCTACGACACCGCCGGGGTCGACGCCGCCTTCGCCGGGCTGCGCGCCTTCTGGGACGAAAAGCTCTCCGCGCTGGTGGTGGACACCCCTCACGAGAACATGAACCGCAGCCTGAACATCTGGAATTTGTACCAGAGCGAGATCAACGTGCTGTTCTCCCGGTTCGCCTCGTTCATCGAGGTGGGCGGGCGCACCGGCCTGGGCTTCCGGGACACCGCCCAGGACGCCATGTGCATCCCCCATGCCGAGGCGGCGGGCTGCAAGTGGCGCATCATGCAGCTGTTGAACGGCGTGACGAAGGCGGGCTACGGCCTGCACCTGTTCGATCCCGCCTGGTTCGAGGGCGAGGAGGCAGAGAAGGAGTGGTCGCCCACGGTGGTGCCCAAGTCCGCCGACAACAAGCGCGTCCACGGCATCGCCGACGCCTGCGCCGACGACGCGCTGTGGCTGATCCCTGCGATCATCGAATACGTGCGGGAGACGGGCGACGCGGCCTTCTTCGACGAGCCCGTGCCCTTTGCCGACGGAGACGCGGAGTCCGTCTGGGCTCACATGGAGCGCATACTGGACTTCTCCTACGGCCAGCTGGGCAGCCACGGCATCACCAAGGGCCTGCGGGCGGACTGGAACGACTGCCTGAACCTGGGCGGCGGCGAGAGCGCCATGGTGGCCTTCCTGCTGGTCTGGGCCACGGAGCACTTCCTGGACGCCGCGCGGCACACGGGCCGGGCCGGGGATGTGGATCGATACGAGGCGAAGCTGGCCGCGCTGAAGGACGCCTGCCAGAAGACGCTGTGGGACGGCGCGTGGTTCCTGCGGGGCTTTACCGCCGACGGGCGGCCCATCGGCAGCCACACCGCGGCGGAGGGCAAGGTGCACCTGGAGAGCAACACCTGGGCGGTGGCCTCCGGCGCGGCGACATACGAGCAGGGGATTTCCGCCATGGACGCCGTGGACGAGTGGCTCTATACCCCCTACGGCCTGATGCTGAACGCCCCGGCGTTCACCCAGAGGGACGATGGCATCGGCTTCGTGACCCGGGTCTATCCCGGCATCAAGGAAAACGGCGCGGTGTTCAGCCACCCCAACCCCTGGGCCTGGGTGGCCGAGTGCAGGCTGGGCCGGGGCAGCCGGGCGATGAAGTTCTACGACGCGCTGCTGCCGGAGAACCAGAACGACAGGATGGAGATCCGCCAGGCCGAGCCCTACAGCTACTGCCAGTTCATCATGGGCCAGGACCACGCCGCCCATGGCCGGGCGCGGCACCCGTTCATGACCGGCTCCGCCGGCTGGTCCTACTTCGCGGCCACCCGGTACATGCTGGGCGTGCGGCCGGAGTTCGACCGCCTGACCGTGGACCCCTGCATCCCCGCCGACTGGGACGGCTTCACCGTCGTGCGCCGCTGGCGCGGGGCGGAGTACCGCATCCGCGTGGAGAACCCCGCCCACGTGGAGAAGGGCGTGAAGGTGATTTATGTGGATGGCGAACCCGCCGAACGCGTGCCCGCGTTCGGCGAGGGCGAGCACGAGGTCAGGGTGGTTATGGGGAGAAAATTGAGAATTAGGAATTAGGAATGAGAAATGAGAAATGAGGAATGGCGGAAGAAATCCTCACGGATTTCCTACTGATTCAAATTGCTGTCCGAATCCTTAAATTAATCAAATCCGAAGGATTTGCACATCCATTCCTAATTCCTGATTCCTCATTCCACATTGACAGGATTCCACATTGACAATACGATTTAAAAAGGAGCATTGTGCTATGATCGAATTCGGCACCGGCGGCTGGCGCGCCATCATCGGCGACGGCTTTACCAAGGAGAATATACAAAAGGTGGCGACGGCGCTGGGCCGCCGCATGAACCGCGAGGGCGTGCGCAAGGAGATCTGCATCGGCTACGACCGCCGCTTCCTGAGCCGGGAGGCCGCCATCTGGTTCTCCGAGGCCATCGCGGGGGAGGGCGTGAAGGTGGACTTCATCAACATCTCCCCGCCCACGCCCCAGATCATGTTCACGGTGAAGAGCTGGGAGCTGCCCTACGGCGCGGCCATCACCGCCAGCCACAACCCGGCGCTGTACAACGGCATCAAGCTGTTCACCGAGGGCGGCCGGGACGCCACAAAGGAGATCACCGACCAGATCCAGGACGAGGCCAACGCCCTGGCGGCGGATGAGATTCGCCCCGTGGACTTCGAGGAAGCCAAGGCGGCGGGCCGGGTGGTGTACGTGGACACCCGGGACGACTACCTGGACTCCATCCTGGAGCGCATCGACACCAGGGCCATCCGCAAGCGCCGCCCGCGCATCGTGCTGGATCCCATGTACGGCGTGAGCCTGACGGGCCTGATGACCATACTGTACAGCTGCCGCTGCGACGTGACCGTGATCCACGACACCCACGACGCCTTCTTCGGCCGCCGCCTGCCCGCGCCCAACGTGGACACCATGGGGGATCTGCAGCGCCAGGTGCTGGACAAGGAGGCCGACCTGGGCCTGGCCACCGACGGCGACGCCGACCGGTTGGGCGTGATCGACGAAAAGGGCCGCTACGTCAGCGCCAACGAGATCCTGGTGCTGCTGTACCACTACCTGCTCAAGTACAAGGGCTGGAAGGGCGCGGTGGTGCGCAACGTGGCTACCACCCACCTGCTGGACCGGGTGGCCGCGAAGTTCGGCGAAAAGTGCATCGAGGTGCCCGTGGGCTTCAAGAACATCTCTGCCGGCATGCAGGAGAACGACGCGCTGCTGGGCGGCGAGAGCTCCGGGGGCCTCACCGTGCGGGGGCACATCTTCGGCAAGGACGGCCTGTACGCGGCGTCGCTGCTGGTGGAAATGCTGGCCGTCACCGGCAAGCCCCTGTCTCAGACCGTGCAGGAGATCTTCGACGAGTACGGCGAGCTGCACATGGCGGAATACGACTGGCTGCTCACCGAGCAGCGCAAGGAGGAGATCTCCACCCGGGTGTTTAAGCGGCGGCAGGTGCCCGCGTTCGATATTCCCGTGGATCACGTGGCCTGGGACGACGGCTGCAAGGTGGTTTTCACCGACGGCAGCTGGATCATCCTGCGCTTCTCCGGCACCGAGCCCCGCGTGCGCGTGTTCGCCGAGGCCGAGACCATGGACCGCGCCCGGGAGCTGGTGGGCCGGATGGCCGCGGAGCTGAATCTGCCGTTTTGAAGAATGGGCGGGCGGCGCAACGCTGCCCCTACAGAAGAATATGCACAACCCAAAAGCCTCCCTCCATGAGGGAGGTGGCGCGAAGCGCCGGAGGGAGTTTCCCCATACAGAACTGCCACGCTACTCGCTGCACCCCAATCGCGGGGCGGCCTGCCGAGTCGTGAATTGAAGCGAGCGGCTCGGCGCAGGGTGCCGAGCGCGAAGCTTCACTGAACAGCGAGCGCAGGCCGCCAAAAAAGGCCGTCCCTCGGGTCCCAATCGCAATGCCGCAGCGACGAAGACCTCATCCGTCATTTGCCTCACAAGTACGGCAAATGTCACCTTCCCCAACACAACCCTCACGGAGGTACGCCCATGCGCATATTCAAGAAGATCCGCGTCCAGCTGGTGGTGATCGTCACGATCTGCTACCTGCTGCCCGTGTTTGTGCTGGGCTATTTCGTGGGCGGGCCGGTGCTCAGGAACCTGAAGGCCAAGACGGAATCGGCGCTGGCGGCGGGCATGGACGACGCCATGCTGCTGGCGGAGGAGGGCGCGCGCAAGCTGGTGACCCTGTCCCAGGACGCCACTTATGACGGCGAGCTGACTGACGCCGCCTCCCAGCGGGACAGCGGCGCCATCTCCGACGGCGAATTCCTGCGCCGCGCCCGAAGCTATATCGAGCGCAAATACAGCCGCGAGGCCCTGTTGACCTTCGCGGCCTGCTTCACGCTGGACAACCCGGACCTGCTGCTGGTGAACCGCGCCGGCTCCGAGGCGGCGGCGGAGTACCAGGCAAGCGCCCACGAGGCCGTGAAGGCCCTGGGCGGCGAGCTGGACACCCAGGGCCGCTTCGTGCGGCTGAACGGGCGCATCTACCTGGTGCGCAACCTGATGAACCTGCGCATGAAGCCCTACGGCATGCTGGTGCTGGGGGTGGACGAGGCTCGGCTGACGGCCCCGTTGGCGGCGCTGGCCAGCCAGTGGGACGCCCGGCTGGACGTGTCGCTGGACGACGTGTCACTGGGCGACGTGACCGGGACCGGCAAGCCCGGCCTGGAGGACGCGCGCTGGGACGAGCTGCCCGCGGGGCAGGTGTCCATCGCTGGGGTGGGCCAGTATGCCATGATGGGCCAGGCCCTCGACCGGGACTACGCCCTGCGCGCCGGGCTGGTGCTGGGCCGCGCGCGGCTCTACGGAGACCTGGACGCCTTCCGGCTGCTGCTGGGCGGGCTGATATTGCTGCTGATCCCCATACTGGGCGTCATCGCCTGGTATGTCTACCGGCGCATCACCCGGCCCATCGCCATACTCTCCGAGGCCGCGGGCCGCATCGAGGCGGGGGAGCTGGGCGTCACCGTGCCCATGCAGGGCGACGACGAGCTGGGCACCCTGGGCGTGGCCTTCTCCAACATGAGCCTGCGGCTTGAGGAGCTGATCGACCGCAACTACAAGGAGGAGATCGCCCTGCGGGACGCCCGCATCCAGGCCATGCAGAGCCGCATCAACCCCCATTTCATCAACAACGCCCTGGAGACCATCAACTGGCAGGCCCGCATCGAGGGCTCGGAGCAGATCTCGGCCATGGTGGAGTCGCTGAGCGTGCTGCTGAATGCCGGCATGTCCCGCAACGACAGGCGAATACTTTCCCTGCGGGAGGAGCTGGAGACGGCGAACGCCTACTTCTACTTCGTGGGCCTGCGCTTCGGCGACACGCTGACCAGCCGGGTGGACGCCGCGCCCCAGGCGCTGGAGCACACGCTGCCCGCGCTGACGCTGCAGCCGCTGATCGAAAACGCCGTGGAGCACGGCATCGCCCCGGCGGGCGGCGGCGAGATACTGCTGCGCTGCGCCAGCGTGGACGGCGCGCTGCGGGTGGAGGTCTCCAACAGCGGGCGCCCCGCCGCCGCGGAGGATCGCCAGCGCATCGAGGCGGCGCTTCGCGGCGACAGCCAGAGCGGCAGCCACCTGGGCCTTGCCAACATCGCCATGCGGCTGAAGCTGATCTACGGCGGCCGCGCCGACCTGCGCGTGGACACTGCCGAGCCGGGCTGGACCAGGGTGTATATCGAGATACCGCAGGACAGGGGAACGGAGAGTTGAGAGTTTAGGTAGCCGCTGATTCATTCCCGCATCGATTCTGCGGCGCCTTTTCCGGCATCTGTCTCTTGCAGAATTCTCGATTTACCTCCAGTAAACCTTCGAAATCTGCAAGGCCATCTGCCGAAAAATACACTCGCAGCCTCGTCACTTGAATTAATCATCGTCTACTTGGATAATAGTGCCGGAGCCATTCGCTGAACTCTCAACGCTCATCGCTAAACTCTTGATTTCCGCAGAAGGAGCCAATATGAAGAAAGCAATCCTGTTCATCCTGACATTTGCGATCCTCGCGGCCCTCGGCGCAAGCGCCGAAGGCGTGGCGCTCAAAACCGTCAGCTGCTTTGCCGGGGAGGACGCGGCGGCCATCGCCTATGCCGACCTGCTGCGGGACTACGAGCAGCAGACCGGCTGCGTGATCGAGGACGCCTCCGCCACCAGCGACGAGGGCTGGAAGGCCCGGGTGCTCAGCGATTTTGCCGTGGGCAACGAGCCGGACGTACTGTTCTTCTTCGCCTGCAGCGCCGATTCCGCGCCGATCCTGCGCAAGATGGTGCCCATTTCCGAGATCAACGGGGAATACCCGGAGCTGAATCTCTTGGAGAGCGACGCCCTGCGGGAGGCGGACGGCGTGGTCTATGCCATCCCCGCCCGGCCCTATTACGAGGGCCTGTTCGTGAACGTGGACCTGTTCGAGCAGTACGACCTGCCCCTGCCGGACACCTGGGCGCATCTGGAGGAGGCCGTCCGGGGCTTCGCGGCGGTGGGCGTCACGCCCATCGCGGTGAGCTTTTCCGACATTCCCCACTATCTGGCGGAGTGCTGCCTGCTAGCCTGCGCCACGCCGGAGGAATACGCCGCCCGGCCCGCGTCGCTGGACGAAGTGCCCCAAAGCTGGCATGAGGGCATGGCCCTGATCCGCCGGCTCTATGAGCTAGGGGCTTTCCCGGCGGACGCGCTGAACACCTCCGAAACCGTCACCAGCCAGCTGTTCCGGGACGGAAGGGCCGCCATGCAGTTCGATGGCAGCTGGTTCGCCAACACCCTGCCCGCCGAGCGCATGGATCATGTGCGGGTGCTGCCCGTGCCCCGGTACGCGGGCGAGGGCGGCGCGGTGATCGGCGGCGTGTCCATGGGCTTTTACCTGACCCGCCGGGCCTGGGACGACCCCGCGCGGCGGGACGCGGCGGTGGGGCTGCTGGCCTGGCTGACATCGCCGGAGAACCTGGCCCGGCTCAGCTCGGAGCAGACCTCCGGCGCGCTCAGGGAATCGGCCGAGGCGCTGCTAAGGGACGCCGGGGCGCTTCTGGACCCGGTGCAGGATGCCATGAACAAGGACGCCCGGGAGGCTTGGCTTTTGAACTGCGTGCCCGCCGTGGCCGACGGCGGCATGACGCCGGAGGCGTGCTGGGAAAAGGTCATGGGGCTGATGCCCTTTGAGGAGTGAGATGAGGGGACGGTTCCTCATCTCACATGCTGCGGGAATGGTTTATGAGATAAGGAACCGTCCCTAAATCTCATTTTCTGTACCTGCCTGTATCAGAACATGAACGACCCTATCCACAGGAGGTTTCCCATGTATCGCGTGGTGCTGGTGGACGATGAACACATCATACTGGACGGCCTGACCCGGGCGGTGCCCTGGGGCGACATGGGCTGCGAGGTGGCGGGCACGGCCGCCAACGGCGAGGAGGGCCTCAAGCTGATCCGCGCGCTGCGGCCGGACATCCTGCTCACCGACATCCGCATGCCCAACATGGACGGGCTGAGCATGGTGGCCGCGCTTCGCAGCGAATTCCCGCGGCTGCAGATCGCGGTGCTGACAGCGTTCCGGGATTTTGAGTATGCCCAGACGGCGTTGAACCTGGGCGTGTGCCGGTACCTGCTGAAGCCCAGCAAGCTGGACGAGCTGTACGAGGCCATCCGCACCATGACCGCCCGGCTGGACGCCCTGCCGCCCGCGCCTGCGGATGCCGATGCCGAGAGCGAGGGCGAGGGCGACCCCGCCGCGGGCAACTTCATCGTGCGCCAGGCGCTGGACTACATGCAGGCCCACTGCGCCGAGCATCTGAGCCTTTCGGACGTGGCCGACCACGTGTACGTCAGCCAGTGGCACCTTTCAAAGCTCATCAACAAACACACGAACCAGAGTTTCTTCGACATCCTGGGCCGCATGCGCATTGACCGCGCCAAGGCCCTGCTGGCCGATCCCGGCCTGCGCATCCATGCCGTGGCCGAGCAGGTGGGCTATGTGGACGTGGCCCACTTCTCCAAGAGCTTCAAGCGCCTGGAGGGCATGACGCCGGGGGAGTACCGGGACGGGCTGGGCAAAAAGTGAGATTTGGGGACGGTTCCTTATCTCACTAAATTCGGGAACGATTCGTGAGATAAGGAACCGTCCCCTCATCTCAAGGGCCTTCCCATTTGGGGAAGGCCCTTTTTATCCTACCCGTATGATCCGCGCTTCCACCAGCAGCGTCCAGAAGTCGATGTCCATCTCCGGGGCGTCGTCCTTTTCTGGCGCGCTCTCCTGGGGCGCGGCGGGCGCGTTTTCCAATTCCGCCATCATGCCGCCTCCTGCCAATCGCGCAGGAAATCCAGGTATTCCTCCTGGGTGGGGAAGGCCATGCGGCCGCCGTCCGGCAAAAAGCCGGTGTAGCCCTGGCTGGTGTAATAGCCCTTGGGGTTGAACATGATCCTCACCTCCGTCAGTAGATCAGCAGGTCGTTCAGGGAAAAGCGGCGGTTCTTGAGCCGCTGCCAGTGGCGCTCGTCCACGTGGGCCACCCGCACCATCAGGGCGGTGTAGGGGATGCCGAAGGGCCCGCGCTTCTTGATCTTCTGTACGTAGTGGATGCTGTGCATTTGAAAACCCCCTTTGACGCTCTGTCTTCCGTCTGAAAACAGTGTATCAAAGGGGGTGTCCTGAAAAACGCCCACGATGTTGTAACAATCGGTTTTGGTGTACCGTTTTTCGCCCTCGATATATCGCTTTTTCCGTCACATTCCGTTCGGTGCCCTCCGGGGGCTTGCGGCGCTCAATCCTGCAGATACTGCTCCGCCAGCTTTTTGACCTCCTCCCGCATCCTGCGCACCACCGGCTCCGGCCCGGTGATCCTCACGCCGCCGCCCAGGCCCATCACCCAGCCGAAGAACTGGGGGCTGACGGCCACGTTCACGCTGGCCTCGAAGTGGTCGCCGTCCACGCTCACCAAGGCGATGTCCTTGCCGAAGCGGTCGATCATCACGCCCACCAGCCGGTTCTCGCCCTGAAGCGTCACGGCCGTCTCCTCGCCGCCGTACATGCCGAACAGGCTCTTGGCGTAGCGGGCCATGTCGAAGGCCTTGAAGGTGTCCCGGCCCAGGCGGCGCTCGTCGGTGATGCGGATGCGCAGCATCTTGTCCACCCGATAGTGCTTGATCTTGCTGTCCGAAGCGTCGTAGGCCACCAGATAGTAATTCTCGTCGTCCCAGATCAGCGCCCAGGGGCTCACCTGGTAAACCGCGCCGCCCCGCCGCAGCTCCATCTCCTTGTTCACGTTCCACTGGTAGTATTGGAAGCGGATCTGGGCGTCGGCGTTGATGGCCCCGTGGAGCTTGTCGATGTTGTAGTAGATCGACTCGTTCATGGTCTTCACCCGGCCGGAGATCAGCACCTGGCGGTGCAGCTGGCGCGCCTGATGGGCGGACACCAGCCCCTCCAGCTTGCGGATCAGCTCCCGGGACTTCTTGTCCGTGATGAACTTCGCCGCCTGCACGCTGTCCACCAGCAGCTTCAGCTCCGGCAGCTCGAAGTCCCGCGCGCCCAGGGCGTAATAGGTCTTGTGGCCCACCTGCTCCGTGAGGATGTCCAGCCCGTAGCGGCGCAGCTCCTCCAGATCCAGGTACAGCGTCTTGCGGTCGGCGTTCACGCCCCGGGCGGAAAGCCAGTCGATGATCTCCGGCATGGTCAGGCCGTGCTCGTCGTCCGTCTGCTCCATGAACAGCTTGGACAGGTACAGCATCTTCAGCTTCTGGTTCTCACCCTTCATGCCCAGCGCCTCCCATCGGTTGATGGGAACAGTATAACATATTTCAGGAAAATATGAAACCGCCGTTGCGCGGCAGCGGGCAGGCGTGGTAAACTGTATGCGGGAGGTGGACGGCGGTGCGGCGGGTGCTTGAAAACAGCGGCCAGGCGGTTCAGGCTGAATTCAGCGACGGGAATGTAAATGACATCTTCCTGCCGCTGCTGCGTCGGCTGACGGCGCTGCGCCGGGAGAAGGGCCGGCGGGCGGTGGCGCTGCTGGCGGCCCCGCCGGGGGCGGGCAAGAGCACGCTGGCCGCGCTGCTCCAGGCGCTTTCCCGGGAGACGCCGGGCGTGGAGCCGCTCGCGGCCCTGGGCATGGACGGCTTCCACAGGCGGCAGGCGTACCTGGTGAGCCACACCACCCTGCGGGGCGGCGAGACCGTCCCCATGTCCCGCGTCAAGGGTGCGCCGGAGACCTTCGATCTTGACAAGCTGCGCGAAGCCCTTCGCCGGGTGGCGGCGGGGGAGGACTGCCCCTGGCCGGCCTATGACCGAACGCTGCACGACCCGGTGGAGGGCGCGCTGCGGGTGACGGGGGAGATCGCGCTCATCGAGGGCAACTACCTGCTGCTGGACGCGCCCGGCTGGCGGGAATTGCGGAAGTATGCCGACTTCACCCTCTTCATCACCGCTGACCCGGAGCGCCTGCGCGGGCGGCTGACGGCGCGGCACCTGTCCACCGGCAAGCGGCCGGAGATCGCGGCGGCCATGGTGGAAAGCGACATGGAAAACGCCCGCCTGTGCCTGGAGAAGTCCGCCCCGGCGAATGTGACGCTGCGCCTCATGGACGACGATACCTTTATCCTGGAGGAATGAATATGAAGTATCCCAACCTGTTTGCCCAAATCGGCAAGACCGAGGCCGAGATCGACGCCAGGATCGCCGCGGCGTTTCGCGCCATCTTCGAGGACGAAACCGAACGCTTCTACTTCGAGCCGGACGAGCTTCACGGCTACATGCTGGACACCGGCAACATCGACGCCCGCACCGAGGGCATGAGCTACGGCATGATGATGGCCGTGCAGATGGACCGGCGGGACATCTTCGACAGGCTGTGGCGGTTCTCCGTGGACTATATGCTGCTGCGGTCCGGCCGCCACGCGGGCTACTTCGCCTGGTCGGTGAAGCCCGACGGCACCCACAACGCCGAGGGCCCCGCGCCGGACGGCGAGGAGTACTACGCCATGGCGCTGCTGTTCGCGGCGGCGCGCTGGGGCGGCGACTATGCCGAAGCCGCCCGGGAGATCCTGCGGCACTGCGTGCACCAGGACGCGCTGAACGAGAACGGCCGCGCCATGTGGGATGCGGAAAACAAGCTGATCCGGTTCATCCCGGAGGTGGATTTCTCCGACCCGTCCTACCACCTGCCCCACTTCTACGCGCTGTTCGCCCAGGGCTGCGATGCCCGGGACCGGGAATTCTGGCGCGCCGCGTCGGCGGCCAGCCGGGAATACATCGCCAAAGCCTGCCACCCGGTCACGGGCCTTGCGCCGGAGTACGCCGAATACGACGGCTCCACCAAGCTGTTGTTCGGCAAGAACATGGCCTTCTTCTCCGACGCCTATCGCGTGGGCATGAACATCGGCCTGGACGCCGCCTGGTTCGGCCCGACGGCGGCGCTGACCGACGCGGCCCGGCGGCTGCAGGCGACCGTCGCCAACAATCCGAAGCTGCTTGAGACCGCCTGCCAGCTGGACGGCAGCCTGGAGGGCACGCCCGTGATGCACCCGCTGGGGCTGCTGGCCACCACCGCGGCGGCGTCCCTGGCCACCGGGGATCTGGACTGGGTCGGGCGCCTGTGGGACGCCGAGCCCCGCAAGGGCGCGCGCCGTTACTACGACAACTGCCTGTACTTCTTCAGCCTGCTGATGTGCGCCGGGCGGTATGTGAACTGGATGGGGCAGGGCAAAATCTCTGAACCCATCTTGACGCTCCACGGGCGCGATGGTACAATCAACTCGGTATGAAACGACGGGGGAGGCGGTGGCGTTGCCCTGGTACTGGATCGCGCTGCTGGTCTGCCTCGTGGTCGGCCCCTTCGACGCGCTGTACGTGTACATCAAGTCGCAAAAGCGGCGGGACGAGCTGAAGCGCCGACGGGAGGAACAGGAACAGACGAACAAGTCACAAACGGAGGACGACAGAGGATGAAATTCACCGACGGCTATTGGCTGAACAAGCCCGGCTTTGACTTCAACTTCGCCATACAGAGCTTTACCGCGTCCATGACGGAGGACGCGCTGCGGGTGGTCTGCGCCACCGTGCCCATCGAGGGCCGGGGCGACCTGCTGAACCACGCCACCCTCACCGTCACCTTCACCGCCCCCATGCCGGATATTATCCGCGTGAAGGTGGAGCACTTCCGCGGCCAGCGGGATCCCGGCCCGAACTTTGAGCTGTATGAGAGCCCCGTCAAGCCCGTCATCACCGAGACGGAGGACGCTTACATCTTTGAAAGCGGCCGCGCCCGGGCCGTGGTCAGCAAGAAAAAGCGGGGCTGGTGCGTGCGCTACGAGGGCGACGGGAAGCTGCTGACCGAGTCCGAATACCACGGCATGGCCCATGCCCACCACAGGGAAAGCGGCATCGACTACATGATCGACTCGCTGGACCTGGACGTGGGCGAGCGGGTGTACGGCCTGGGCGAGCGCTTCACCGAGTACGTGAAGAACGGCCAGTCCGTCGACATCTGGAACGGCGATGGCGGCACGGCCAGCGAGATGGCCTATAAGAACGTGCCCTTCTACATGACCAACCGGGGCTATGGCGTGCTGGTGGAATCCAGCAGCGACGTGCGCTTCGAGGTGGCCAGCGAAAAGGTGGAGCGGGTGCAGTTCAGCCTGCAGGGCCAGAGCCTGACCTATGACGTGATCTATGGCGAAACGCCCAAGGGCATCCTGGACAGATACACCGCCCTCACGGGCCGCCCGGCGCTGCCCCCGGCCTGGAGCTTCGGGCTGTGGCTGTCCACCAGCTTCACTACCAGCTATGACGAGGCCACCGTGACGAGCTTCATCGACGGCATGGCCCAGCGGGACATCCCCCTCTCCGTGTTCCACTTCGACTGCTTCTGGATGAAGGAGAACCACCTGACGGATTTGACCTGGGACCCGGACGTGTTCCCGGACCCGGAGGGGCTGCTGAAAAAGCTGAAGGCCCGGGGGCTTCACATCTGCTGCTGGCTGAATCCCTACATCAGCCAGGAGAGCAACATGTTCGACGAGGGCGTTGAAAAGGGCTACTTCATCCGGAAGGAGAACGGCGACCCCTGGCAGACGGACATGTGGCAGCCGGGCACGGCCATCCTGGACGTGACCAACCCCGCGGCATGCCAGTGGTATGCCGAGCGCCTGCGCAGGCTGATGGCCATGGGCGTGGACGCCTTCAAGACCGACTTCGGCGAGCGCATCCCGGTGCGGGGCATCAAGTACTTCGACGGCAGCGACCCGCTGCGGATGCACAATTACTATACTTATCTCTACAATAAATTGGTGTTCGAGACCATCGAGGAAGTGAAGGGCGAGGGCGACGCCGTGGTGTTCGCCCGCAGCGCCACCGTGGGCGGCCAGAAGTTCCCGGTGCACTGGAACGGCGATTCCAGCGCCTCCTTCCGCAGCATGGCCGAGACGCTGCGCAGCGGCCTGTCCATCGGCCACAGCGGCTTCGGCTTCTGGAGCCACGACATCGCCGGCTTCGAGCAGACCGCTACCGCCGACGTGTACAAGCGCTGGGCGGTGTTCGGGCTGCTGTCCAGCCACAGCCGCCTGCACGGCTCCTCCAGCTATCGCGTGCCGTGGCTGTTCGACGACGAGGCCAATGAGGTGGTTAAGAAGTTCGCCCGGCTCAAGAACCGCCTGATGCCCTATCTGTACGGCGCGGCGGTGGAGGCGCACGAGCACGGCGTGCCGGTGCTTCGGCCCATGCTCATCGAGTTCCCGGACAGCATCGCCTGCGAGACCTGCGACCGCCAGTACATGCTGGGCGCGAATCTGCTGGCGGCCCCGGTGATGCACGCGGACAACCACGTGGATTACTACCTGCCCGCGGGCACCTGGACCAGCATCCTCTCCGGCGAGAAGGCCGAGGGCGACACCTGGCGGCGGGAGACGCACGACTTCCTGTCGCTGCCGCTGATGGCCCGGCCCAACTCCGTCATCCCCATGGGCGCCTGCGAGGAGCGGCCCGACTACGACTATACCGACGGCCTGGAGCTGCACGTCTATCAGCCCGAGGATGGCGAGATCACCGTCACCGTGCCCGATTTGAAGGGCCATGTCGCCGCCACCTACGTGGTGAGCACGGTGGACGGCAAGACCACCGTCCAGACGGATTGCGAAAAGCCGTATAAGCTGGTCGTGCACAGGTAGGCATATATGAGCCTTCCCCCTCTGGGGAAGGCTTTGCCTCCCGCTGATTCAACTCCGCACTCCACACTCAAAACTCCACACACAAGGAGGTCTCCCCATGAACGAACGCCTCGCCGCCATTGAAAAGGTCATCGCCCAGGGGCCCTATGCCGATACTTGGGAATCCCTCGCGAACTATCGCGTGCCGGAGTGGTACCGCGACGCCAAGTTCGGCATCTTCATCCACTGGGGCGTGTACAGCGTGCCCGCCTTCGACAACGAGTGGTATCCCCGGAACATGTACATGCCCGGTTCCAAGGCCTACGAGCACCACATCGCCACCTATGGCAACCACAAGGACTTCGGCTACAAGGACTTCATCCCCCTGTTCAAGGCCGAGAAGTTCGACCTGCAGGCCTGGGCGGGCCTGTTTGAGCGGGCCGGGGCGAAGTACGTGGTGCCTGTGGCGGAGCACCACGACGGCTTCCAGATGTACAGGAGCGACATCTCCCACTTCAACGCCTACGAGATGGGCCCGCACCGGGACACCCTGGGCGAGCTGAAGGCCGCCTGCGAGGCCCGGGGGCTGACGATCGGCTGCTCGTCCCACCGCATCGAGCACTGGTTCTTCATGGGCCACGGCCGGGACTTCGACAGCGACATCCACGAGCCGCTTCAAAAGGGCGACCTCTACTGGCCGGCCATGCCCGAGGGCAACTTCGACGACCTGTTCAGCGAGCCCGCGCCCACGGACGAGTTCATGGAGGACTGGCTGGAGCGCACCTGCGAGCTGATCGACCGCTATCGCCCCCGCGTGCTCTACTTCGACTGGTGGATCGAGCACGCCGCTGCCAAGCCCTGGATCCGCAAGCTGGCCGCCTACTACTACAACCGCGCGGCGGAGTGGGGCATGGAGGTCGTCATCAACTACAAGCACGACGCCTACCTGTTCGGCTGCGCCGTGCCGGACGTGGAGCGGGGCCAGTTCGCCGACGTGAAGCCCTACTTCTGGCAGACGGACACCGCCGTGGCGCTGAATTCCTGGTGCCACACCGAGGGCAACGAGTACCGCGAGGCCTCCGACCTGGTGCGCGACCTGGTGGACATCGTCAGCAAGAACGGCTGCCTGCTGCTCAACATCGGCCCCCGGGCGGACGGCACCATCCCGGAGGAGGACGCGGCCATCCTGGAGAAGATCGGCGGCTGGATGCGCCACAGCGGCGAAGCCATCTATGGCGCGCGGCCCTGGCGCAAGTACGGCGAGGGCCCGACCCAGATCGCCGAGGCCCGGTTCACCGACGGCATCAAGAAGGACTTCACCAGCGCCGACATCCGCTTCACCACGTCCAAGGGCGCGGTGTATGCCATCGTGCTGAAGGCCAGCGCGGACGGGAAGTACCTGATTCGCTCCCTGGGCGAGCAGGACCCCGGCAAGCCCACCAACTTCCACGGCATCGTCCGCGGCGTCACCGCGCTGGAGACCGGCGCGCAGGTGCCCTTCACCCGGGATGGCGAGGGCCTGCGCCTGGAGTACCGCACCGACACGGACATGCCCGTGGCGTTCCGGATCGACGTGGACTGAGCCATGGCGGAATTCAAGCGACTGACGGAGCTGCTGGAGCGGTTCAAGGCCGATTCCGGCGAGTACCGGGACTGGGACGTGCCCCGGGAGCCCGAGGCCCAGAGGCGGGCCATCCGCGCACTGATGAACGTGCGCCCGCCCCGGCGCATGGACCCGCAGACGCTGGCGCTGCAGGACGAGTACCTGCAGGCGCGGGCGGCGGAGGTCGGCGCGGTGGGGCTTTCCGAAATCCCCACCGCCAGGGAAGCCTATGGCTGCGCGCTGCCCTGCGCCGATTGGATCTCCCTCTGGCAGGGGGACATCACCCGGCTTGCGCTGGACGCCATCGTCAACGCCGCCAACAGCCGGATGCTGGGCTGCTTCGTGCCGCTGCACGGCTGCATCGACAACTGCATCCACAGCTATGCCGGGGTGCAGCTGCGGCTGGAGTGCGCCCGGAGGATGGGGGAGCACGGCCCGGATTGGGAGCAGCCCACCGCCGTGCCCATGCTGACGGACGCCTACAACCTGCCGGCGAAAAAGGTGGTCCACGTGGTGGGGCCCATCGTGGAGGGCGAACTGACACCCGCGCTGGAGAAGGACCTGGCGGACTGCTACAAAAACACCCTGGACCTGTGCCGGGACAGCGGCCTTCGCAGCGCGGCCTTCTGCTGCATCTCCACCGGCGTGTTCCGGTTCCCGGCGGACAGGGCGGCGGAAATCGCCGTGAAGACCGTCTCGGACTGGCTGGCGGCAAACCCCGGCGCCATGGACCGGGTGGTGTTCAACGTGTTCAGGGATGAGGACCTGGAAATCTACCGATCGCTTTTGATGTGTAAAGAGGAGCCAATATGAAGATACACGGCCTGCAAAAGATGACCCTGCTGGACTTTCCCGGGCGGGTGGCGTGCACGGTGTTCCTGGGCGGTTGCGACTTCCGCTGCCCCTACTGCCACAACTTCGAGCTGGTGGACGGCAGCGCCCCGGCCATCATGGAGGAGGGGGAGCTGTACGCCTTCCTGGAAAAGCGGCGGGGGCTGCTGGACGGCGTGGCCATCACCGGCGGCGAGCCCACCCTGCGGCCCGACCTGCCGGAGCTGATGCGGCATATCCGGGACATGGGCTATGCCGTGAAGCTGGACACCAACGGCGGCCACCCCGACCGGCTGGAGAAGATCCTGTCCGAGGGCCTGGCCGACTACGTGTCCATGGACATCAAAAACAGCCCGGAGAAGTACGCCCAAACCGTGGGGCTGGCGAGCGTGGACTTGGAGCCCATCCGCGCCTGCGCGTCGCTGCTGATGGCGGGGGAGACGGACTACGAGTTTCGCACCACCGTGGTGGACGAGCTGCACGACGCGGCGGACTTCGAGGCCATCGGGAAGTGGATCGCCGGGGCGAAGCGCTACTTCCTCCAGGCCTTCACCGACCGGGACTCCGTGCCCTTCGCCGGCCTGCACGCGCCCAGCGACGAGAAGATGCGCCAGTACGCCCAAATCGCGCGAAAGTATGTGCCGGACACCAGCCTGCGGGGCGTGGAGTGACGGATGACCCACGTGACAGGGGGCCTTCCCAAAGGGAAGGCCCCCTGTCACGTCAACCACAACATATTGTGCCGGCCCTTGCGTTGTCACCCCCACATATGCGGAAAAGCCCCTCAAACCCTTTGCCCAAAAAACACAAAATTGTCGCAATCTCTTAAAGCCGTGGGAGTGTCACAATTCTGTAATCCAATGGGCTCAAGGCGGCGCGCCAAAAGGGCGGCGGCAGTGGGGGAATTGCAAACCAAACCGAAGTCGGGAAACACAATATATGACGTTTTTAATAAATCTCGGATACAACATATTGATTTTGCGCCCCTTGACTTTCCCCATATTTTGTGGTACTTTTATTCTGCTCCGTTTGGCGGGGGACGCCCGGCGGGCCTGAATTGATTACCAATCCAATGAGGGGGATTTTTTTATGTACGAGGTGCTCAAGCGAGACGGCAAGACGGTGGATTTCTCCATCGCAAAGATCAGCGCGGCCATCACCAAGGCCTTCGCTGCCACGGGCAAGCAGTTCCATCCCAGCGTGATCGAGCTGCTGGCGCTGCACGTGACGAGTGACTTTGACAAGAAGATCAAGGACGGCAAGATCGCCGTTGAGGATATCCAGGACAGCGTGGAGAAGGTGCTGAGCGAGTCCGGCTATGCGGACGTGGCCAAGGCCTATATCCTCTATCGCAAGCAGCGCGAGAAGGTGCGCAACATCAACTCCACCCTGCTGAATTACAAGGACCTGGTGGACAACTATCTGCAGATCAACGACTGGCGCGTGAAGGAGAACTCCACGGTGTCCTACTCCGTGGGCGGCCTGATCCTGTCCAACAGCGGCGCCATCACCGCCAACTACTGGCTCAGCGAGGTCTATGACGAGGAGATCGCCGAGGCCCACCGCTCCGCCGCCATCCACCTGCACGACCTCAGCATGCTCACCGGCTATTGCGCCGGCTGGAGCCTGAAGCAGCTGATCCAGGAGGGCCTGGGCGGCGTGCCCGGGAAGATCACCTCCTCCCCGGCCAGCCACCTGTCCACCCTGTGCAACCAGATGGTCAACTTCCTGGGCATCATGCAGAACGAGTGGGCCGGCGCCCAGGCGTTCTCCTCCTTCGACACCTACCTGGCCCCCTTCGTGCGCGTGGACAACCTGAGCCAGAAGGAAGTCAAGCAGTGCGTCCAGAGCTTCATCTACGGCGTGAACACCCCCTCCCGCTGGGGCACCCAGGCGCCCTTCAGCAACGTCACGCTGGACTGGACCGTGCCCAACGACCTGAAGAACCTGCCGGCCATCGTGGGCGGCAAGGAGCTGGACTTCACCTACGGCGACTGCCAGAAGGAAATGGACATGGTGAACAAGGCGTTCATCGAGGTCATGATCGAGGGCGACGCCAACGGCCGCGGCTTCCAGTATCCCATCCCCACCTATTCCATCACCCGGGACTTCGACTGGTCGGAGACCGAGAACAACAAGCTGCTGTTTGAGATGACCGCGAAGTACGGCACGCCCTACTTCTCCAACTACATCAACTCCGACATGGAGCCCAGCGACGTGCGCAGCATGTGCTGCCGCCTGCGTCTGGACCTGCGCGAGCTGCGCAAGAAGTCCGGCGGCTTCTTCGGCAGCGGCGAGTCCACCGGCTCCATCGGCGTGGTGACCATCAACCTGCCCCGCATCGCCTATCTGGCGGCGGACGAGGCCGACTTCTACAAGCGGCTGGACGGCCTGATGGACATCGCCGCCCGCAGCCTGAAGGTGAAGCGCACCGTCATCACCAAGCTGCTGGAGCAGGGCTTGTATCCCTACACCAAGCGCTATCTGGGCACCTTCAACAACCACTTCTCCACCATCGGCCTGATCGGCATGAACGAGGTGGGCCTGAACGCCAAGTGGCTGCGCGCCGACCTGACCGACGCCCGCACCCAGAAGTTCGCCCAGGACGTGCTGAACCACATGCGCGAGCGCCTTTCCGACTATCAGGAGATGTACGGCGACCTGTACAACCTGGAGGCCACCCCGGCGGAGAGCACCACCTATCGCTTCGCCAAGCACGACAAGGACCAGTTCCCGGACATCATCACCGCGAACATGAACGGCACGCCCTACTACACCAACTCCTCCCACCTGCCCGTGGGCTTCACCGAGGACGTGTTCTCCGCGCTGGATATCCAGGACGACCTGCAGACCCTGTACACCTCCGGCACCGTGTTCCACGCTTTCCTGGGCGAGAAGCTGCCCGACTGGAAGGCCGCGGCCACGCTGGTGCGCAAGATCGCTGAGAACTACAAGCTGCCCTACTACACCATGAGCCCCACCTACAGCGTGTGCAAGGACCATGGCTATCTGGTGGGCGAGCAGTACACCTGCCCCCACTGCGGCCAGAAGACCGAGGTCTACAGCCGCATCACCGGCTACTATCGCCCGGTGCAGAACTGGAACGACGGCAAGGCCCAGGAGTTCAAGGACCGCAAGGTCTATAACATCGGCCGCTCCCACCTGACCCACAGCGGCCCGGTGACCACCATCGGCATGACCAACGCCGACGCCGCCTGGGAAGCCACCCAGGAGCGCGGCTGCTGCGAGCCGGCCCAGGTGCTGATGAAGCCCGAGACCGTGGAACAGCGCGCCGCCGAGGCCGAGAAGGCCGCGGAAGCGAAGGTCGCCCAGGCCGTGCCTGTCGCCGCCCATGTGCAGCAGATGCAGGAGACCGTGGACCTGAAGGACGCGGACACCATCCTGTTCAAGTCCCCGACCTGCCCCAACTGCAAGGCCGCCATGGCCCTGCTGGACCGGGCCGGCGTGCACTATGAGACCGTGAACGCCGCCGACGCCCGGGACCTGACCGCCCAGTACGGCGTCAAGCAGGCCCCCACCCTGGTGCTGCGCCACGGCGACAGCTACGAGAAATATCGCGGCGTCAGCGACATCAAGGGTTGGCTGATGAGCAGGCACTGAGATAATTGTGGCGGGGGAATCCTTCCCCCGCCACTGCCACCCTCTGACAGATTTGCCTTGGGCTTTTGCCTTTGAGTGATCGAAGTGCAAGGGATGAGCCGTAAAAGCCCCGGTCGGCAAATCTGCAAGGAAAGGATTTTTCTTCTGGGGAATGGGATTCTCCGCCAGAAAAATCCTCACGATCCCGCCGCACATGTCGCCGGGATCGATTGTTGTCGGGGGAGTTCCACCCCCGAACCCCCGGAAGAATGCCTGCTGTGAACAGGCATGAAACGATCACGCGAAGAGAAACAGAGGTTATCACCATGCATGACATCATCATCATCGGCGGCGGCCCGGCGGGCATGACGGCGGCGCTGTACGCCCAGCGCAACGGCAAGAGCGCGCTGGTCATCGAGAAGACCGGCTTCGGCGGGCAGATCACCCACTCCCCGAAGGTGGAGAACTATCCCGGCACGCTGCAGATGAGCGGCAACCAGTTCGCGGACAGCATGCTGGACCAGATCCTGGCCCAGGGCGCCGAGATCGAGATCGAGACCGCCTGCGCCGTGGAGGATCACGGCGACACGAAGGTGGTCGTCACCGAGGAGGGCAGCCGCTTCGAGGGCCGCGCCGTGGTGATCGCCACCGGCGTGAAGCACCGCATGCTGGGCCTGCCCGGCGAGGACGAGCTGGTGGGGGAGGGCATCTCCTTCTGCGCGGTCTGCGACGGCGATTTCTACAGCGGCCAGAAGGTGTGCGTGGCCGGCGGCGGCAACTCCGCGCTGCAGGAGGCCATACTGCTGGCGGAAAAGTGCAGCGAGGTGGTCATCCTCCAGGACCTGCCCGCGCTGACTGGCGAGCAGAAGCTGCAGGACGTGCTGGCGGCCCGGGGGAACGTCAAGGTGATCTGCGACACGAAGATCGACGGCCTCATCACCGAGAGCGGCGACTTCAAGGGCGTGGAGATCTCCAGCCGCACCACCGGCGAAAAGCAGACCATCCCCTGCGACGGCCTGTTCGTGGCCATCGGCCTGATCCCCGAAAACGGCCCCTTCGCCGGGTTGGCGGAGCTGAACGACTGGGGCTATTTCGATTCCGACGAGCGCTGCCTGACGAAGACCCCCGGCGTGTTCGTGGCGGGCGACTGCCGCAGCAAGGGCGTGCGCCAGCTGACCACCGCCGTGGCCGACGGCGCCACCGCGGCCCTGGCGGCGTGCCGGTATATCAACGAGCGGTTCTGAGGTAATTGAGCCTTCCCCAAAGGGGAAACTCAGAAACCCCAAGGAGGTTATCCCATGAAAAACGTCACCATGCGGGACATCGGCGCGGCGCTGGGCGTCAGCACCGTCACGATCTCCAAGGCCCTCAGCGGCAAGGAGGGCGTCAGCGATGCGGTGCGGGAGAAGATCATCGAGACCGCCAAGCAGATGGGCTATCACTACAGCGCCCCCCAGGCGGACGACACTGGCCGCATCATTGGCATACTGATCGCCGACCGCTTCTTCAGCGCCCCCAGCTTCTATTTCTCCATGTATCGGGAGCTGCTGCGGGAGCTGGCGGAGGCGGGCATGCTGGGCGTGCTGGAGGTGGTCTCCGACGCGGACGAGGCCGGGCTTGTGATGCCCGTGTCGGCCACGATCCAGCGGGCGTCGGCCTTCGTGCTGCTGGGCCAGTTCTCCACGGACTACGTGTCCGCGATCCTGGACACGGGCCTGCCCAGCGTGCTGCTGGACTTCACCTGCGATGGCCCCGACGTGGACGCGGTGGTCAGCGACGGCCAGACCGGCTGCTTCATGCTGACCCGCTACCTGCTGGAGCACGGCCACCGGAACATCGGCTTTGTGGGCCGCGTCAACCGCACCACCAGCATCATGGACCGCTACAGCGGCTTTTTGCGGGCGATGCTGCTGGAGAAGCTGGACGTGAACCCCAAGTGGGTGGTGCCGGACAGCGACATCGAGGGCCGCTACTTCGAGGCGGTCGCCCTGCCGGACGAGCTGCCCACCGCCTTCGTCTGCAACAACGACATGGTGGCCTGCCGGGTGGCCGAGGCGGTGGAGGCCCGGGGCCTGCGGGTGCCGGAGGACGTGTCCGTGGTGGGCTTCGACGACTTCGTCTACGGCAAGCACGCACGGCCCGTCACCACCTACGCCGTGGACCAGCAGCGCATGGCCCAGGTCACCGTGCGGCGGCTGCGCAACCGCGTGCGCGAGGGCATGGAGGGGCCGCTGCGCACCAGCGTGGGCGGCTGGTTCGTGGAGCGGGATTCCGTGATGGACCTCAACACCGGCGAGCGGCTGGGAAGAAAATAGACAGGATCGGGCGGGCGGCTGAATGCCGCCCGCCTTGCTTTCCCGGCGATAATCGGGATTTCGATAATGCCGCCCCTACAGGGATTACGCACAAACCCAAAGCCTCCCCACCGCAGTGGGGAGGTGCCTGCGGAGCAGGCGGTGGGGCACCCCATCCAGGACTGCCACGTTTCTCGCTGCACCCCTCTCACAGGGCGGCCTGCCTGCGGAGCAGGCGGTGGGGCACCCCATCCAGGACTGCCACGCTTCTCGCTGCACCCCTCTCACAGGGCGGCCTGCCGAGTCGTGAATTGAAGCGAGCGGCTCGGCGCGTGGTGCCGACCGCGAAGCTTCACTGAACAGCGAGCGCAGACCGCCAAAAAGGACCGTTCCTCGTCCCCTTCGGAAACAGATTCGGAAAGGGAACCGGGGAACGGTTTTTCGGCATCATGTTTCCAGACGCACCGGCATCCGCACAAGTACCATCACAAATGTTAATTTTTCAGATTTTTAGTAACTTAATTAATAAAGTTATGCTCTAACCTCTTGACGAAACATAGTGGTAATGTTATAATTGACCTACTGGACAATGCAGAGATAAACATTGTTCAAAACTGACAAATGGAGGAAGTTACCATGAAGAAGCTGCTGGCTCTGGCGCTGTGCGCCTTGCTCGCAATCAGCTGCTTTGCCTTCGCGTCCGCGGAGGAAGAGCTGCCCACCTTCGACCAGATCGTTCTCGGCGAGAACACCGACCTGGCCGCCGACATCCACTTTGTCTATCACCGCACCGACCTGGCCGGTGACGACGGCAAGCTGGCTGGCTATGTGAAGCAGTTCCAGGAGATCTATCCCAACATCAACATCGAGTATGAGCTGATCACCGACTTCGCCGAGAACGCCCTGCTGCGCATCGGCAACAACGACTGGACCATCATGGGCATCCCCACCGTCGACAAGGACGAGCTGCCCAACTACTTCGTGCCGCTGGGAAGCCTCGAGACCCTGGACGGCCTGTACAACTTCATGAGCAGCTGGGCCTATGACGGCACCTGCTACGGCATCCCCTCCACGGCTGCGGCCCAGGGCGTGCTGTACAACAAGCGCATCTTCCAGGAAGCCGGCGTGACCGAGCTGCCCAAGACCCCCGATGAGTTCATCGCCGCCCTGCAGGCTGTGAAGGACAACACCGACGCCATCCCGCTGTACACCAACTACGCTGCTGGCTGGACCATGGGCGCCTGGGATGCCTACATCGGCGTGGCCGCCACCGGCAAGGCCGAGTACATGAACCAGGAGTTCCTGCATGCCAAGGATCCCTTCACCCCCAGAGAGGATGGCACCGGCCCCGCCGCCGTGTACAAGATCCTGTATGACGCGGTTGCCAACGGCCTGATCGAGGAAGACTACTCCACCACCGACTGGGAAGGCTGCAAGCCCATGCTGAACAACGGCGAGATCGCCACCATGGTCCTGGGCAGCTGGGCCTTCACCCAGATGCGCGACGCCGAGGGCGGCGAGCATCCCGAGGATGTTGGCTACATGGCGTTCCCGATCACCATCGATGGCAAGCAGTATGCTCCCGCCGGCGGCGACTACAACTTCGGCATCAACGTGCAGGCGACCTACGAAGAGAAGCTGGCCTCCCTGTACTACCTGAAGTGGCTCACCGAGGAGAGCGGCTTCTCCTACAGCGAAGGTGGCCTGCCGATCGCCAAGGACGGCGAGTATCCCGACCTGTACGCGGCCTTCGAGGGCATCGACATGGTGTCCGACGCCGACGCCCTGCCCGGCGAGGAGACCCTGCTGAGCGAGCTGAACAGCGAGTCCGAGCTGAACTTCAACGCTGGCGGCAACACCAAGGTTCAGGCCATCGTTGAGCATGCCTTCAACGGCGACGAGTCCTTCGAGGACATCATGGCTGAGTGGAACCAGGCCTGGAGCGATGCTCAGGAGAGCCTGGGTGTCGAGGTCAACGAATAAGGAACCCACTGACATCGGGTTGATCTGATGATGGGGCGGAGTCACGAGCGAGTCTCATGGCTCCGCCCTCTTCCATCCCAAAGCAAATTAAGGAGGTGCTCCTCTTGTCCATGAGCAAATCCGCTTCCCATGTCCCGGGCGGCAGGCGGATCAACTGGCAAAAGGTGGCGGTGATCCTCGCCTTCGGCATTGTGCCCCTCGCCCTGCTGATCATCTTCACCTATGTGCCCTTTGCCAAGATGATCCAATTCAGCTTTTACAACATGAGCTACACCAAGAACAAGGGCTTCGTGGGCTGGCAGAACTACCTGCGCGTGTTCGGCAAGAGCGAATACGTTGGCGCGATGCTGCTGAGCCTTTACTACATGGCCGGCGCGGTGGTGCAGCTTTCGCTGGCGCTGTTCTTCGCCTCCATACTCAGCCTGGAGAAGATCCGCGGCGCGGGCTTCTTCAAGTCCGCCATGTTCTTCCCTTTCCTGGTGAACGGTATCGCCATCGGCTATATCTTCAAATTCTTCTACACCCGCGGCTTCGTGCTGGACACGGTGCTGCAAGCGGTGGGCATACCGCTGGAGAGCCTGCCCTACTGGCTGCGCGACCAGTCCATCAACAACTGGTCGCTGGTGTTCACCAGCCTGTGGAAGTACTGCGGCCAGAACATGATCCTGTTCATCGGCGCCATCGCCTCCATCGACCCCACCCTCTACGAGGCGGCCACCATCGACGGCGCGAACCGCTGGCAGCAGTTTTTGCACATCATCCTGCCGGGCATCAAGACCGTGTTCATGCTGAACCTGATTTTGTCCATCACCGGCTCGCTGTCGGCGTTTGAGCCCGCCTACGTGGTTGCGGGCATGGGCGCCAACGGCACGGCCACCTTCTTCATAAAGATCCACCAGATGGCCCACGTCTCGGGCAAGGTGGGCCAGGCCTGCGCCATGGCCATGGTCTTGATGGTGTTGATTCTGCTATTCACCGCCGGCCAGCGCCTGTTCTTCCGCTTTGCGATGAAGGATTCCGACAACACCTTCTCCGCCAAGTCGAACAAGGCCAAGGCGCTGTGGTAAGGAAGGGAGGCAGAGACTATGGCAAACAACACCACTTCCGTCACCGCTTCCAACACTTCGGCGCGCGTCAAGCGGGGCGTCATCAAGTTCCTGGAGTACTTTGCGCTGCTGTTCGCGTCCTTCGTGGCGCTGCTGCCCATCATTTCCTCGTTCATGATCTCCTTCAAGACGAACGCGGAATACGCCTCCACCAACGCCATGACACCGCCGTCCAACTGGCTGAACTTTGAAAACTATCGCCAGGTGTGGGTGGACGGCGACATGCTGCGGGCCTTCCTGACGTCCTTCGGCGTGGTCGTGGTGGTGGTCATCGTCAGCGTGATGATGGGCTCCATGCTGGCCTATGTGCTGAACCGCTTCGCCTTCCCGGGCAACAACCTGATCCGCAACCTGTTCATGATCGCCACGCTGATCCCCGGCATCGCCATGCAGGTGACCACCTACCAGATCATGAAGAACTTCGGCCTGCTGAACAGCATCGTGGGCTACATGATCCTGATGAGCGGCACGGACGTCATATCCATCTACATATTCCTGCAGTTCTTCGAGAACCTGAATGTGGCGCTGGACGAAAGTGCCGTGCTGGAGGGCTGCACCTACTTCGGCGTGTTCTTCAAGATCCTGCTGCCGCTGACCAAGCCGGCCATCGTGACCGTCGCCGTGCTGAAGGGTGTGGGCGTGTACAACGAGTACTACAACGCCAACCTGTACCTCCAGTCCAACACCTGGCGGACCATCTCCACGGCGCTGTACTCCTTCTCCGGCCCCTTCAAGAGCAGCTACAACATCATCTGCGCGGGCGTTCTGCTGACGCTGATCCCCTCGCTGCTGATCTTCCTGTTCTTCCAGAAGCAGGTCTACGCGGGCCTGGCCAACGGGTCTGTGAAGGGCTGAGGCGCCTGTTGGGAATGGGGAGCGGGGAATCGGCGATGATGAAAAGCTGGCGCGTCATACAATCAATGCCAGCGCCAGGTCATGTGCGGATTCTTCGACTCCGTTCCGCCTTCGGCTTCACTTCGCTCAGAATGACAGCGTATTGTACTGCTGTCATCCTGAGCGGAGCCCTGCGACTGGCAGGGCGCAGTCGAAGGATCTGTCCGATGCGCTTTGAAGGCGCATTCCAGATGATGGCAGGCGGCTTCTGAAGCACTGATCTATTTTTCTCAATAAGCATGAAGAAGGTAATGCGTATGTCCAAGGTCAAAATCCTGAACTGCCCGAGCCTGCCCAACATTCCCTGGCAGGATCGGCCGGCCGGCGACACCCATGACGCGCCTGTCTGGCGCTACAGCGAAAACCCCATCATTGGCCGCAACCCCATCCCCGGCGTGGCGCGGGTGTTCAACAGCGCCGCCGCGCCCTATGAGGGCGGCTTCATCGCCCTGTTCCGCGGCGAGCGCACCAACGGCATCCCGATGATCTACCTGGGCAGGAGCGCCGACGGCATCCACTGGGACATCGACCCGGAGATAGTGCCCTTCACCGACGAGGCCGGCCAGCCGCTGATGCCCCGCTATGCCTACGACCCCCGCCTGGTGAAGGTGGAGGACACCTGGTATGCCATGTGGTGCCAGGACAACTACGGCGCGGCCATCGGCATGGCGAAGACGAAGGATTTCAAGACGTTCACGCGCCTGGAGAACCCCTTCATCCCCTTCAACCGCAACGCCGTGCTGTTCCCCCGGAAGGTGAACGGGCGCTACCAGCTGCTCTCCCGGCCCTCTGACAGCGGCCACACGCCCTTCGGCGACATCTGGCTCAGCCAGAGCCCGGACATGAAGTTCTGGGGCATGCACCGCCACGTGATGTCCTCGGGCAGCAAGTGGTGGGAGAGCGTGAAGATCGGCTCCGGCGCGGCCCCCATCGAGACCAGCGAGGGCTGGCTGCTGTTCTATCACGGCGCGTCCAGCACCTGCTCCGGCTTCGTGTACTCCTTCGGCGCGGCGATCCTGGACATCGACGAGCCCAGCAAGGTGAAGTACCGCTGCGAAAACTTCCTCATCACCCCCGAGGAGTGGTACGAGGAAAAGGGCTTTGTGCCCAGCGTTTGCTTCCCCTGCGCCACGCTGCAGGATCCGGACACCGGCCGCATCGCCATCTACTACGGCGCGGCGGACACCTACCTGGCCATGGCCTTTGCCGAGATCGACCCGCTGGTGGACTACATCAAGGCCCACAGCGACGTGACCGAGACGGACGCGGAGATCGGGATCAGATAAGAGAGGGAACGGGACAGCTGCTGACCCGCAGCTCAAAAGCCTCCCCATCTAATGGAGAGGTGCCTGCGGAGCAAGCGGCGGGGTGCTTTCAAAACCCCGTGGTACACGAGCCTCGCCACTGTTCCTGCTGCCTGTTCTCCGTCAAAAAAAGCCCCCGGAAGGGGGCTTTTTTTGTGCCGATTAGGCGTAGCTGTGTATTCCCGGCAGGAACGTGTTCACGCCGATATAGGTAAAGATCACGCAGACGAAGCCGATCACTGCGAATATGGCGGCGGCGCGGCCCTCCCAGCCCCGGCGCAGGCGCAGGTGCAGGTAGGCGGCATAGATGATCCAAGTGACCAGCGACCAGGTCTCCTTCGGGTCCCAGGACCAATAGCTGCCCCAGGCGCGCTCGGCCCAGATGGCGCCGGTGACGATGGTGAACGTCAGAAACAGCAGCCCCAGGGACACGCTGCGATAGGCGATCAAGTCCAGCTTCTCCCGCTTGGGGATGTGCTCGTCCAGGAAGCCGTGGGTGCGCATCTTCTCCCTCAGCAGGAAGATGACGCCCAGCACGAAGCTGACGCCGAAGGCCCCGTAGGCGATGATGGCCGTGGACACGTGGAACCCCAGCCAGTTGCTGCGCAGGGCAGGCATCAGGTTCTTGACCTCCTTGCTCTGCATGGCGGCATAGCCGATGATCAAAAACACCACCGGCGCGGAGAACGCCCCCAGCACCGGGAACTTGAACTTCAGCACGAAGATCAGGCTGACCAGGCACAGCCCCCAGGCGAAGGAGGTGGCGAACTCATACTGGTTGGTCAGCGGCAGCCGTCCCGCGCCGATTCCCCGGCAGATGAGCGC
Source organism: uncultured Eubacteriales bacterium (assembly GCA_902765395.1). Taxonomy (GTDB): domain Bacteria; phylum Bacillota; class Clostridia; order Christensenellales; family Aristaeellaceae; genus UBA2862. Next base: position 35,860 of record CACWZP010000003.1, on the reverse strand, counting down.
CGCGGTGTGCAGCGCCAGGCCCGCGATCTGCAGCCCCACGGCCACCTTGGCCACGCCCTCCTTCTTCACCGCGATGAATGCGAAGTAGAGCAGCATCGACGCGAAATAGAGCAGCATGACGATGGTGAACAGGGTGTTTTCGACTTGAAGCATGGATCAATTCTCCTTTGACGCGATGGGGGATTGGGGATGGTGAGGGTAAGTCGTTCAATCGATGCTGTAGATTCTTCGACTCCGTCCCGCCTGCGGCCGAACTTCGCTCAGAATGACGGTACGGCACACCGCTTGCTGAGCGGAGCCTTGCGGGCAGCAAGGCGCGGTCGAAGGATCCATGCGCGGCTGTATGATGGCATATTAAGGGACGCGGTGCACCCTATGTGCGCGTTTCAGCGCTCTTCCTCTGCCTGTCCTTTCCCGCCGCCGGCGGCCTGCGCGAACTTCTCCCGGAAGATCGCCCCGCCCTTGCGGCAGGCGCCGTGCAGCGTCCAGTTGCCGTCCGCCTGCTGCACGGCCCAGACCCGGGCCGGCTGCACGTAGAACGCCAGCAGCAGGCCCAGCATCGTGGCGATGCCGCCCAGCAGGGCCAGCCACGCGAAGTGATCCTCCTTGATCTGGATCAGGGTGAAGTTCTGGGTGTCGGTGAAGGTGAAGGTGTACTCGTCCACGGTCAGCTCCTCGCCGTCCATCAGCGCGTTCATGCCCAGCAGCCGGCCCTGGTAGTACACGGAGTACAGCCAGGCGGGGTTGTTCATGTCCGCGGAGGCGGTGGAGGGGCCGACGCCCGGGGTGAGCACGTAGTCCGGATAAAAGGCGTTCAGGTACACCACCAGGTCCGGCTTGTCCGCCACGGGCAGGAAATCCCCGGCGCAGACCACGGCGTCCTGCAGCGGCGCGCCGTCCTTCAGCACGTTCACCCGCGTGGCCCAGCCGGTGGAGTTCTGGTAGAACTTCATGCCCTTGAGGGTGGCCGGGTGGTTCACGCTGATCTCGGCGCTCTCGCGGGCCGCGTCGCCGCCGTCCGGTCGGTACACGCTGATGGCCGCGGTGTACTGCTCCACGGTGGCGTCGTCCCGCAGGCCGATGGTGAAGTCGTCGATCTCAAGCATCCAGCCGGTGTCGCCGATGGGCTTTGCGTCTCCGGGCACGCCGTAGACCGTATACTGCTTCTGGGTCATCTGGCCCAGGCCAAAGCCCAGGATCAGCAGCAGGATGCCCAGGTGGCACACCCACGCGCCCCACAGGCCCGCGCGGCGCTTCGATGAAAACAGCGCCTTGCGCCCGTCCTCCGTCTTGCAGGGCTCGGGCTTGGGCATGTGCAGCCGGGCAAAGGCGGCCTCGGGGTCCGGGACGTTTTCGCTCGTCACGTCGCCTTGGGTGCGCAGCGCGCCGTCCGGCCTGCCCTCCGCCTGCGTGCGGCGGATCAGCTGGGGCAGGCGGGTCAGGTTGCACAGCAGAAGGTTCAGGCACAGGAAGGCCGTGATGACGATGAACCAAACGCTGTGGAAGGCGTCGTCCAGCCCCAGCGCGAGGATCAGCCCCGCCGTGCGCTCGGAATAGCGCTGGGCGTACCAGTCATAGGTCTGTCCCTGGGTGACCAGGCTGCCCACGGAGCAGGCGATGGCCAGCACCACCAGCAGGAGGATGGCGAAGCGCATGGAGCAGAGGAATTTCCAGGTTTTCTTGATTGCTTTCATAGGATTGCTTCCCGTTGGAATGAACAAGATCCTCCGCTTGGCTCAGGATGACAGGTATCGCATCGTTGTCATCCTGAGTGCAGCGAAGGATCTGTTATTGTTAATTGGGCTTGGTTTACTTGTCCAGCAGCTTGAGGGCCTCGTCGATCAGCGCGTCGGAGGTGTCCAGGCAGCGCGTGGCCAGCTCGCTGTTGTGCGCGCCCTCGGAGTTCTCCACGTAGCAGAAGTCGAAGTACCACTGGGCCTGGCGGTGCAGCGTGCGCACGGCGTTCAGGTCCTCTTCGGACCAGGTGCCGGACTGCGCGGCCTCGGCCAGCTTGTCCTTCATGCCGCTGAGCTTGTTGCCCACCTCGGTCTCCCGGGCGGTGACCCTCTCCTGGATGCCGTGCACGAGCTCCACCATGTCGGTGTCCCTGTGGCAGGCGGCGCAGGTCTGAAGCAGCGCCTCGTTCTGAAGCGGGCTGACCAGCTCGTGGCTGTGATAGGCCACGCCGGTGTCGGTGGTCTCCGCGGGCATGTGGCAGTCCGCGCAGGACAGGAACGCCGCGTGCTTGCCGGCCAGGAAGGTCTCCATCTCGGGGTGCTGGGCCTTGAGCAGCCGGGTGCCGGTGCTCTCCTGGGTCCAGTCGGCGAAGTCCATCGCGTCGTAGTAGGCCAGGATCGCCTCGGGGGCCATGGCCTCGATGCTGTCGTAGGGCATCATGGTCTCGCTGTCGGAGGGGGTGAAGTAGTATTCGATGTGGCACTGGCCGCAGGACAGCGTGGCGGGGTTGATGGTACCCACGTTCTCGCCCAGGGCCTCGTTCACGTACTGGTGGGTGACCACCAGCGCGCCGCCGTTGCCCGCGTCGTCGCCGTGGCAGGTGTAGCAGTTGATGTTGGTGGTCATCTGGGCCATCACGTCGTCAAAGGGCATGGAGTAGACGCCCAGGCCCTCCTGCTCCACCAGCTTGTGGAAGTCCGGCGTCTTGCAGGTCAGGCAGTTGGCCTTGGGATGGGGGCGCTGGGTCTTGGCCACGTCCTCCAGGGTGTACTCGTGGCCTCGGGCGCTGCCGTAGTCCTTGGCGAAGCCGTAGCCCTCGTAGATGTTCACCAGGTAGGGGTCCTGCTCCAGGTAGTCCGTCACATATCTGTTTTCCTTGTTCGCGCCCATGGACACCACGATGGCGGGCAGGGCGGCGGACAGGTCCGCGTCGGCGGAGGCCGCCTCGACGGCTTCCTCGGCGGGTGCTTTCTCGGCAGGCGCTTCTTCGGTAGCTTCCCCGGTGGAAGCGGCGGCGAAGGCGGGACGCTCGCGCATGTACTTCATGGCGGGGTCGGCCTCGACCGCGCTGTCCTCGGAAGCGGTTTCCTCAGCGGGTGCTTCCTCGTTGGAACCGGCGGCCTCAAACACCGGGCGCTGGCGCATGTACTTCATGGCGTCTACGCTGATGCCGCTGGCGGCGGCAGCCTCCAGCTCGGCGACGCGGGCCTCGGCCTGGCTGGCGGCGGCTTCAAGCTCCGCCACGCGCGCTTCCAGTTCGGCGATGCGCTCATCGTCGTCGGAAGCATCGGCGGGCGCGCTGCCCTCGCCGGAGGCCTGGGCGAGGATGTCGTCCACGCACGCCTTCACGGAATCGGCGGAGAAGGTCAGCGTCGCGCCGGTGATGGCGTCCGCGTCGGCGGACTGGGCGTCGACGATGGCCTGGGCCCACTCCTGGCGGGAGGCGTCGGTCATCAGGTCGTTGTCGCCGGAGGAGGTGATGGCGCAGTCGGCGATCTTGCCGCCCTCGATGGTCGCGTCCACCTTCACGGTGCTGAACTGGTTGGTGTTCTCGGCGGAGTAGCTGCCGTCGGCATAGGTCCCGGCCTCCGCGGGCGCATCGGCGCCCTCCTCCGTCGCGGGCTCCTCAACCTCGGCGGGGGCCTCTTCCGCGGGCTCCTCGGCTGGCGCTTCGATCTCGCTGGCGTCCTTGATGCCGGCCTGGACGAGGATGTCGTCCACGCACTCCTTCACGGACGCGGCGGAGAACTTCAGGCTCGCGCCGGTGATCACGTCCGTGTCGGCGGACTGGGCGTCGACGATGGCCTGGGCCCACTCCTGGCGGATGGCGTCGGTCATCAGGTCGTTGTCGCCGGAGGAGGTGATGGCGCAGTCGGTGATCTCCTGGCCCTTGATGGTCATGTCCACCTGTACGGTGCTGAAATCATTGGTGGCATCGGCGGTGTAGGGGCCGGGCTTCTGATAGGACACGTCGTGGCCGCCCACCAGGCCGCTGGCGCCCCAGACCGACAGGCCCAGGATCGCCGCGGAGGCGACCAGCTTGGTTATCGTCTTTTTTTCCATATATCTATCATCCCTTCTTCAATGGCCGTCCGTCAAGGATTGACCGGCGGCGGGGTGATGACCTTGGCGGGACACTTCTCGACGCACTTGCCGCACTGGGTGCACTTGTCGTAGTCCACGGCGGCCAGGAAGTTCGTCACATGGATGGCGTCGGACTCGCACTGCTTCTGGCAGATGCCGCAGCCGATGCAGCCCGCGGTGCAGGCCTTCTTCACCATGGGCCCCTTGTCGTGGTTGGAGCACTGCACGATGACCCGCTTGCTCTCGGGCACCAGCTCGATCATGCCCCGGGGGCAGGCCTTGACGCACAGCCCGCAACCCACGCACTTCTTGCGGTTCACCATGGCCACGCCGTCCACCACGCGGATGGCGTCCTGGGGGCAGGCCTTCACGCAGGAACCCAGGCCCAGGCAGCCGTAGGCGCACTCGGTGACGTTCAAGCCGGACAGCACCGCGCTGCGGCAGTCCTGGATGCCCACGTAGTAGCCTTGGTTGCGGGTCACGTCGCAGCTGCCCTTGCAGCGGACGAAGGCCACCTTGCGCTCAATGTTGTCGGCTTCCACGCCCATGATGGCCGCCACCTGCTTCGCCACGGGCATGCCGCCCACGGGGCAGGCGTTGGCCGGGGCCTCGCCCTTGACGACGGCCGCCGCCAGCGCGTCACAGCCCGCGAAGCCGCAGGCGCCGCAGTTGTTGCCGGGCAGGACCTCGCGCACGGCGCTCTCCCGCTCGTCCACCTTCACATAAAACTTTTTGCCGGTGTAGACCAGGCCCGCGCCGACCACGATGCCGATCACGGCGATCACCAGCGTTGTGATGAGAATCGTCTGCATTTGGCACCTCCATTACAGCGACAGGCCGGAGAAGCCCATGAACGCGATGGACATCAGCGCCGCGGCGATCAGCACGACGGGGGCGCCGCGCAGGGGCGCGGGCACGTCGTCCTCGTGGATGCGGCTGCGGATGCTGGCCAGCAGCACGATGGCCAGGGTGTAGCCCACGGCGGTGCCGAAGCCGGACAGCACGCTTTCGATGAAATTGTAGCCGTCCTGCACGTTGGTCAGGGCCACGCCCAGCACCGCGCAGTTGGTGGTGATCAGGGGCAGGTAGATGCCCAGCGCCTTGTAGATGGCGGGGGAGGTCTTCTTCAGGAACATCTCCACCACCTGCACCAGGGCCGCGATGACCAGTATGAACACGATGGTCTTCATATAGTCCAGGCCCAGCGGAGCGAGCACGAAGTCGTACAGCAGGCTGGCCACGGCGCTCGCGATGGTGATGACGAAGATCACCGCGCCGCCCAGGCTGGCGGAGGCCTTGATCTGCTTGGACACGCCCAGGAACGAGCAGATGCCCAGGAACTGGTTCAGCACCACGTTGTTGATCAGGGCGCTGCCGATGACGATGAGGATCAGGCTCTTCACTTGGCGCTCACCTCCCCGGTTTTGCATTCAGAAGTGCACTTGGCGCACACCCCGTCGCAGCCGCCGTCCACCAGGTGGCGCTGGCGGGTCTTGATGCCGATGGCGTTCATGATCGCGATCATCAGCGCGATGATCAGGAACGCTCCCGGAGGCTGCACAAAGATGCCCAGGGGCTCCACGCCGGCGGGCAGGATCTGCGCGCCGAAGGCGGTGCCGTTGCCCAGCATCTCGCGCAGCAGGCCGGCCAGGGTCAGCGCCACGGTGAAGCCCAGGCCCATGCCGATGGCGTCCATCACGGAAAGGCCCACGCTGTGCTTGTTGGCATAGGCCTCCGCGCGGCCCAGGATGATGCAGTTGACCACGATCAGCGGGATATAGATGCCCAGCGCCTCATACAGCGAGGGCAGGTAGGCCTCGATCAGCAGCTCCGTCACCGTCACCAGGCTGGCCACGATCACGATGTAGGCGGGCAGGCGCACCTGGTCGGGGATGGCCTTGCGCAGCAGGCTGATCACCAGGTTGGAGAAGATCAGCACCGCCGTGGTGGACAGGCCCATGCCGATGCCGTTCATGGCCCGGGTGGACACCGCCAGCGTGGGGCACATGCCCAGCATCAGGATCAGCGTGGGGTTCTCCTTGATCAGGCCGTTGTAAAGCCGTTCAAGATACTTGTTCATCAGGCGTTGCCTCCCTTCACGGTGGCGCGGAAGAAGTCCAGCGCGGCGTTCACGGCGTTGACCACGGCCCCGGAGGTGGTGGAAGCGCCGGAAACGGTGTCGATCTGGTCGTCCTCGGTGGAGCCGCCGGCCTTGTTCAGCGTGAACTTCTCCACGTTCCTGCCGCTGAACTGGCCCTTGAACTCGTCCTCGTCCACCCGCATGCCCATGCCGGGCGTCTCGTGCAGCTCGGTAAAGGAGATGCCGTTCACGGTGCCGTCGGGCGCGATGCCCACCGCCACGGTGACGTCGCCGTCAAAGCCGTCGGAGGTGGTGACGCTGATGGCGTAGCCCGCCACCTCGTCCGCCGCGGTCTTGCCCACGAAGGCCTCGTTGATCTTCACCCGGCCGTAGTCCGTGCCATACACGTTGCCGCCCAGGTCGGCCACGGCCTTGTCCAGCGCCTCGTCCACGTCGAAGTGGTCCGCGTCGGGAACCACCACCTGGTAGGAGGCCGCGCTGGCCGCCCGCTTCTGGTCCTCGATGGTGTCCTTGGTCATGGTGAACACGCCGGAGAGCGCCAGGCCGGCGATCAGCGTGATCACGGTCAGCACGATCACGGGCTTGGGGATCCGCTGCATCAGCGGCTTTTCTTCCTTATATTCGTGGGAGATGCCCTTGCGGAAGGCGAAGGGCTTGGGGATGACGTACATGTCGATCAGCGGCACGAACAGGTTGGCGCTGATGACGGAATAGCTGAAGGAGTCCGCCGCACCGCCCTTGATGCGGAACAGCGCGCCCAGCGCGCCGATCAGCACGCCGTAGACCGTCTGGCCCAGCTTGCCAACGGGGCTGGTGGCGTAGTCGGTGGCCATGAAGAACGCACCCATGATCACGCCGCCGCCCAGCAGGTGCGCCAGCAGGAACATCGGGTCAAAGCCCTGGCCGCCGAACAGGCCCATGCACAGCGTGAACGCGCCCAGCACGGAGAAGCAGATCTGGCCGTGGATGATATCCATGGCCCACAGCGCCAGGCCGCCCGCCAGCAGCGCCAGCGCGGAGCCGCCGATGACGCCGTTGGCCGTGCCCAGGAAGAGGCTTGTGATGTTCACGGCCTCGCCGCTCTTCAGGAGCGCCATGGGCGTGGCGGAGGTGACGCCGTCCACGACCCGGTAGGTGGACATGGTGGCGCCGAAGGAGATCAGCAGGAAGCACCGCGCCGCCAGCGCCGGGTTCAAGAAGTTCTTGCCCAGGCCGCCGAAGCAGCACTTCACCACGATGATGGCGAACACGCTGCCGATGATGGGCATGCTGATGGGCACGGAGGGGGACAGCGACAGGGCCAGCATAAGGCCCGTGACCACGGCGCTTCCGTCCTTCCAGGTGTCCTTCTTGTGGGCGATCTTGTCGAACACGAATTCCGACAGCACCGCTGCCAGCACGGCGCTCAGCACCACCAGCAGCGAGTGCAGGCCGTTCACGACGACGCCCACGATGGTGGCCGGCATCAGCGACAGCACCACCACGCGCATGATGAACGCGGTGGACCAGCGGTCCCTCGCGTGGGGGCTGGAGGACAGGTTCATTTCGTTTTGATTGGTGAGCATGTTACTTTCCGCCCCCTTCCGCGCGCCTGCGCGCCAGGATTTCGGCCTTGGCCTGCTTGAATTCCTGCATCAAAGGCCGCTTGGCCGGGCATACATAGGTGCAGGAGCCGCACTGGATGCACTCCAGGCCGTAGAGCTTCTTTTCATAGCGCTCCAGGTTGCCCATGAAGATGGCCTCGCTCATCAGCTGGGGCAGCAGGCCCACGGGGCAGACCGTGGTGCAGCGCCCGCAGCGCAGGCAGGCGGTCATCTGGGCCTCGGCTTTTTCGTTGGGGTCCTCCGCCAGCAGCGTCAGGCCGTTGTTCTGCTTCTGGATGGGCACATTCAGTTCGCTCATGGCGATGCCCATCATCGGGCCGCCCACCATGGCTTTTTTCAGGCTGACGCCTTCCTTCAGGCCGCCGGCGTGGTTCAGCAGCTCCGCAAAGCTGGTGCCGTCCCGGACGATGTAGTTGCCGGGATTCTTCACCGCCTCGCCGGTGAGGGTGAGGCACTGGGAGTACAGCGGTTCGTTGTACAGCACCGCCCGCTGGATGGCGTACAGGGTGCCCACGTTGTCCACGATGCAGCCCACGTCCGCGGGCAGCTGGGAAAGAGGGAAGTCCACCCCGGCGATGGCCTGGATCAGGCTGCGCTCGCCGCCCTGGGGGTATTTGGTCTTCATGGCGCGCACTTCGATCTTTTCCTTGCCGGACGCGGCCTGCCGCATGGCGGCGATGGCTTCGGGCTTGTTGTCCTCGATGGCCACCACGCCCTTCGCCCGGGGGAACAGCCTCAGCACCAGCTCCAGGCCCTCGATGATCTCCGGGGCCCTGGTGCGCATCAGCTGGTCGTTGCAGGTCAGGTACGGCTCGCACTCCGCGCCGTTGGCGATCACCACGCGGATGGCCTGCGGGTCCCTGGGCTTGAGCTTCACGCAGGTGGGGAAGCCCGCGCCGCCCAGGCCCACCACGCCGGCCTCCTGGACGCGGCTGATGATCTGCTCGTTGGAGACGCTGTCGGGCTCCTGACGGCGGGTATAGTCCTCCGCGGGGGTGAACTGGCCGTCGTTTTCGATGACGATGCAGTCCGCCATGGCGCCGGTCAGCACCCGGCGCTTCTCGATGGCCTTCACCGTGCCGGAGCAGGAGGAAGCGATGTTGGCGGAGATATAGCCGTCCGCCTCGGCGATGCGCTGGCCCACCAGCACGCTGTCGCCCTTCTTCACAATGGGCTTGGCGGGCTTCCCGATGTGCTGCGAAAGCGGGAAGACCATCTCGCCCGTGGGCAGAAAGTCGCGCAGCGGCATTTCCCGGCTCAGCTCTTTGTGCCCGGCCGGATGCACTCCGCCGCGAAAGGTGTGCTTCAAGGTCATCGACCCCCTCGTGTTTTTGTTGAATGGATTTGCCGCGGGCGGAACCCGTTCGCATACGCCGCCCACCGTATAATCCTACAAATTAATTCTATCATATTTAAAGGGGTTTGTAAATGGCAATTGACTGAAATTATATTGCAGAAAAACGCGAAGCGGGCGCGCCGGCATGGCTTTACTTTCCGGCGGGAATATAGTAAAATGACAGTTAAGCAGACAAAGGAGAATTACACCATGACCAGCATGAATTATGAAGTCACCGGGGCGCTGGGGCTGCACGCCCGCCCGGCGGCGTTCCTGGCCCAGACCTGCGTGGGCCTGGCCTCCCAGATCACCGTGAAGTACGACGGCCGCACCGCCAGCGGCTCCAACGTGCTGGAGCTGCTCGCCCTGCGTGCGGGGAAGGGCGCGGTGCTGGAGATCTGCGCCGAGGGCGGTGACGAGCAGGCCGCGCTGAACGAGGTGTACCGCGTGCTGCGGGAGAAGATGTGGGACAGGCGCAGGACGTCCCTTCTGCACATCGCCTTCTTCGGCACCCACGACTACGACCGGCTGTTCTTCAGCGAGCTGGCCAGGGATCGGGGCGAGGGCACCTACAACTGCTCCATCAAGTACTACAGCTGCCGCCTGACGCCGGAGACCGCCAACCTGGCCAAGGGCTTCGACGCGGTGTGCGTGTTCGTGAACGACGAGCTGCCCCGCCCGGCGGTGGAGACGCTGGCGGACTGCGGCGTGCGGCTGATATTGCTGCGCTGCGCCGGGTTCAACAACGTGGACCTGCAGGCCTGCAAGGAGCGGGGCATCCGGGTGGCCCGGGTGCCGGCCTATTCGCCCTACGCCGTGGCCGAGCACGCCATGAGCCTCATCATGACCGCCAACCGCCGCCTGCACAAGGCCGTGAACAAGGTGCGGGACAACAACTTCGCGCTGTCGGGCCTGCTGGGGCTGGACCTTCACAACAAGGTGGCGGGCATCGTGGGCACGGGCAAGATCGGCCAGTGCATGGCCCGCATCTGCAAGGGCTTCGGCATGTCGGTGATCGCCTGGGACGCTTATCCCAACCAGGCGCTGGAGGAGGAGGACCTGCTGACTTACGTGCCCTGGGAGGAGCTGCTGGAGCGCTCGGATCTCATTTCCCTGCACGCGCCGCTGATCGACGGCCCCGGCGGCACGTACCACCTGATCGATGCCGCGGCCATCGCCCGCATGAAGGACACCGCCATGCTGGTGAACACCGCCCGGGGCGGCCTGATCGACACCGAGGCGCTGATCGAGGCGCTGAAGAACGGCAAGTTCCACGCCGTGGGCCTGGATGTGTACGAGGGCGAGGACGCCAACGTGTACACCGACCGCTCCACCGAGTTCCTGAACAACGACGTGACCGCGCGGCTGCAGATGTTCCCCAACGTGGTGATGACCAGCCACCAGGCCTTCTTCACCCGGGAGGCGCTGCAGGCCATCGCCGCCGAGACGCTGGAGAACGCCCGCCGCTTCAACGAGGGCGTCGACCTGGGCGCGGCGGAAGTGAAGGCATAGCAGGCAGGAACAGACAGAAGAACAACAAAAGGAGGTATCCCCATGAAACACATCATGCTCATCAAGCTGAAGGCCGGCACGGACCCGGTGGAGATCCAGAAGAAGATCATGAAGACCTTCCGCAAGCTGGACGACGAACTGGACTGGCTGAACAAACCGGTGGTCTGCCGCTGCTGCGAGGGCACCGAGGCCAGCTTCGACCTGATGGCGTCCTTCGAGCTGGAGAAGGAAGAGCAGGTGGCGGAATACCAGGCCCTGCCGCAGGTGGAGAAGCTGCGCGGCAAGATCCTGGAGTTCGTCGAGGACAAGGCGACGTTCGATCACTATTGATGGAGTGGACAGTGGTCGGCGGTCGGTGAAACGACCGGGCGGCAGGCTGCCTTTGATGGAAACATACAGTTCCTTCGCTGCGCTCAGGATGACAGATCTGCACCGTTGTCATCCTGAACGGAGTGAAGGATCTGCAAGAACCTGAAAGGACGACATTGCGGCCGGAGTTTACCACTGCGCTGTCCTCCGCAGTTTCACAGTCCGCTCGTCCCGGTTGCATTTCCCAATGGAAGCGGCTATAATAATATTAACCCTTCCGGGATTGACAGCCGTGCTTTTTTGTGATACCATGCCACTACAGTCGAATACCGCAATTAAAGGATAGAGGCGCAGCTGTCATCAGTAGGCCCGGCGCGCAAGGCTTCGCAGGCCGTTGCCGGGAACGAAAGGGGCCGCTGCCGAAGGGGAGGGAGCGCGAGCCCGACCCTGGGCAAACGGACAACATCCGTTTGACTGCCACATTTGTGGAGCGCTATGGATTAATTGTGTTTTCCCGGGTCGGGCTGCGTCCGGCGCGGGAACCACAGTCAATGCACGGCGTGTATTGGCTGATTTTTTACCGAATGAGTGAGGTGCATTGACATGAAGAAGCAGACCGTCTTTCGCGGCGCCGCCACGGCGCTGATCACGCCCCTGAACGCCAGCGGCGTGGATTACGAGGCCTTTGGCAAGCTCATCGACTGGCAGATCGCCCAGGGCATCGACGGCCTGGTCATCGCCGGCACCACCGGCGAGGGCGCGACGCTGACTTATCAGGAGCACGAGGAGTGCATCCGCTTCGCGGTGGAGCGGGCGGCGGGCCGCGTGCCGATCATCGCCGGCTCCGGCTCCAACGACACCAACCGCGCCATCACGCTGTCGAAGTTCTCCTGCCGGGCGGGGGCCGACGCGCTGCTGGTGGTGACGCCCTACTACAACAAGGCCACCCAAAAGGGCCTGATCGCCAGCTACTTCGCCATCGCCGACGCGGTGGACCGGCCCATCATCCTCTACAATGTGCCCTCCCGCACGGGCGTGAACATCGAGCCCGCCACCTACGCCGAGCTGGCCAAGCACCCCAACATCGTGGGCATCAAGGAGGCCAGCGGCAACATCTCCAAGGTGGTGGAGACCGCCATGCTGGTGGGCGATACCATGGACATCTACTCCGGCAACGACGACCAGGTGGTGCCGCTTCTGAGCATGGGCGGCAGCGGCGTGATTTCGGTGCTGAGCAACGTGATGCCCACGGCGACCCACGAGATGTGCCAGAAGTTCTTCGATGGCGACGTGGCCGGCAGCGCCCGCATGCAGATGGACCTGCTGCCCCTGATCAACGCGCTGTTCAGCGAAGTGAACCCCATCCCCGTGAAGGCCGCCATGGCCGCCATGGGCTGGTGTGAAAACTTCGTCCGCCTGCCCCTGACCCCCATGGAGGAGGCGCACTGGCAGAAGCTGGAAGCGATCATGAAGGGACACGGACTGATCTGATTCAGATTTGCCTTGCAAATCTGAATCCATGAATTGCGCCTCCGGCGCGTGATTTGACGCTGCGCGCCATGAATTGGCCTGACGGCCATGAAGTGCGCTGCGGCGCATGGGAAGGCGCAATTCAATTCATGGCGAAGCCAAATCATGCACGAAGTGCAAATCATGGCGGAACGCCAATTCATTCACCCGTAATTACATCCGATAAAAGACGGAGGTACCCCATGAACATCATCATCAACGGCGCCAGCGGGCGCATGGGAAGGATGCTGACCGAGGTCATCGAGCAGGGCGGCGTCCACGGCGTAGCCGCGAAGGTGGACTGGAGCTATGCCGCCGGGGACGGCCTCTCCGAGCTGAAGCAGTACGAGGGCCCCGCGGACATGGTGATCGACTTCTCGAACCACACCGCCACGGCCGCCGTGACGGAATACTGCGCGGAGCGCGGCCTGCCGGTGGTGATCGGCACCACGGGCCAGACGGAGGAGGAGATGGCGCTGATTAAGGGCGCGGCGCAGTCCGTGCCGGTGTTCCTGTCGGGCAACATGTCCCTGGGCATCGCGGTGCTGGCGGACCTGGCGAAGAAGGCCGCCGCCATGTTCCCGAATGCCGAGATCGAGATCATCGAGCGCCACCACGACCAGAAGCTGGACGTGCCCAGCGGCACGGCGCTGCTGCTGGCCCGGCGCATCCAGGAGGTGCGCCCGGAGGCGGAGCTGGTGATCGGCCGCCACGAAAACGGCAAGCGCACCGCCACCGAGATCGGCATCCACTCCCTGCGCTATGGCAACGAAGTGGGCACCCATGAGATCATCATCGCCAACGGCAGCGAGACCCTCACCCTGAAGCACGAGGCCGAGAGCCGCGCCCTGTTCGCCGGCGGCGCGGTGGTGGCGGCGGAATACCTGCTGGGTAAGGCCCCCGGGCTTTACGACATGAAGGACATCGTGGAATAGGAGACAAGAGCATGAACGCGCAGGAACTGATCAACTATATCGCCACCGCCCCGAAGAAGACGCCGGTGAAGCTGTATGTGAAGGAAAACGCCCCCATCGACTACGGCGCGGCCAAGGTGTTTGGCGCGGGGGACAAGGTGGTGTTCGGGGACTGGAGCGAGCTTTCCCCGATCATCGAGGCCAACCGGGATAAGATCGCGGACATCGTCATCGAGAACGACCGGCGCAACAGCGCGGTGCCGCTGCTGGACATGAAGGGCGTGCAGGCCCGCATCGAGCCCGGCGCGCTGATCCGTGACAACGTGACCATCGGCAAGAACGCCGTGATCATGATGGGCGCGGTGATCAACATCGGCGCCATCATCGGCGACGGTACCATGATCGACATGGGCGCGGTGCTGGGCGGCCGGGCCACGGTTGGAAGGAACTGCCACGTGGGCGCCGGCGCGGTGCTGGCCGGGGTGATCGAGCCCGCCTCCGCCAAGCCCGTCATCGTGGAGGACGGCGTGCTCATCGGCGCCAACGCCGTGGTGATCGAGGGCGTTCACATCGGCGAAAACGCCGTGGTGGCCGCCGGAGCCGTGGTCATCGAGGACGTGCCCGCCGGCATGGTGGTCGCAGGATGCCCCGCCCGGGTCATCAAGAAAAAGGACGAGGGCACCACCCAGAAGACCGCCCTGGAGGCGGCGCTGAGGCAGTTGTAAGATGGCGGGGGACCTGCTTCCCCCGCCATTGCCACCCCTTTGACAGATTCACCTGAAATCGCAGGCGATTTCCGGGCGGTGAATCTGCAAGGAAACTGTTTTAGCTCTGGTCGACAGGCTTCCCGCCGCAAAGACAGTCCCGTTGCCGCCGCACATGTCGTCGGCAACGATTGAATATCGGGGCGCTGCCGCCCCCCGATTCCCCTGGCAAGATAGTGCTTTCCATACGCTTTGAAATTCGGAGGATTACCATGACCGACTATCTCACCCAGGCCGACGCCATCGCCGGCGAGCTGGCCGAGCTGCGCCATGCGTTCCACCGCTGCCCGGAGCTTGGGAACCGCGAGCACCGGACCGCGGCGCGGATCGAAGCGTATCTGCGCGGCTTGGGCATCCCCACGGCGCGGCTGCTGGACACGGCGGTGGTGGGCACGCTGGCGGGCGGTCTGCCCGGGAAGACCGTGGCGCTGCGCGCGGACATGGACGCCCTGCCGCTGACGGAGGCCACCGGCGCGGACTTCGCCTCGGAAAACCCCGGCTGCATGCACGCCTGCGGCCACGACGTGCACATGACCGCGGCCCTGGGCGCGGCGCGGCTGCTGGCGGCGCGGCGGGAGAGCCTGCGTGGCACGGTGGTGTTCCTGTTCCAGCCCGACGAGGAGGGCCGGGGCGGGGCTGAGCGGATGATCGCGGCAGGCGCGCTGGAGGGCGTGGACGCGGTGTTCGGCGCGCACGTGTCGCCGGAGCTGCCCCTGGGGCACGTGGGCGTGCGCTATGGCAAGTTCTATGCCGCGTCGGACACGTTCAGAATAATCGTCCACGGCAAGGGCGCCCATGCCGCCGAGCGGGAGAAGGGCGTCGACGCCCTGGGCGCGGCGGCGGACATGGCCACCCGGCTGATCGCGCTGCCGAAGGCGCTGGCCCCCGGCGAGACGGGCGTTCTGACGGTGGGCACGCTCCACGCCGGCACGGCGGAAAACGCCCTGGCGGACCGGGCGGAGCTGACCGGCATCCTGCGCACCCTGGGGCCGGAAGCCCGGGCGGACCTGAAGCGGCGCTTCCGCGAAGCCGTAAACGCCGCGCTGGACGACTGGGGCGCGACGGCGGAGATCGAGCTGCGGGAGAGCTATCCCGGCGTGGTGAACGACGATGCCATGACGGCCCTGGCCGAGCGCGCCGCCCGGGGGCTGCTGGGGGACGACCGGGTGCGGGTGATCGACCGCCCCACCATGACCACCGAGGACTTCGGCTATTTCCTGATGGAGCGGCCCGGCAGCTTCTACCACATCGGCGTGGGCGGCGAAAAGCCGCTGCACAACCCTTCCTTCCTGCCGGACGATCGCGCCGCCGCCATCGCCGCCGCCGTGCACTGCGCGGTGATCGAAGCCTTCTTGGGAGCATAGGATGATAAAGACAGGGAGCCTGTCCCAAAATGAATACGCGTGCATAAAACAGATGTAGGGGCGGCGCAACGCCGCCCCTACAAATGCTTACCTATGTATGTCCCTTTTGAGACAGTACCTTCCCTGTTCGCGTTGACAGGCCTGCATGCCGGTGCTATAATGGACAAACGCAATATGACCTGTGGAGGCCGCGCCGATGGACTGGAGCCTTTCTTTTTTTCTCAACGCCGCGCTGCTGGGCGTGGGCCTGGCCATGGACGCCTTCTCGGTGTCGCTGGCCAACGGCCTGAACGACCCGGGCATGGGGAAGGGCCAGATGCTGCGCATCGCGGGCACCTTCGCGTTTTTCCAGTTCCTGATGCCCCTGGTGGGCTGGGCCTGCGTGCGCACGGTGGCCCAGGCCTTCGCGGCGTTCCAGAGGGCCGTGCCCTGGATCGCGCTGGCGCTGCTGGGCTATATCGGCGGCAAGATGCTGTATGAGGGCGCGACGGGGAAGGCTGCCGACGAGGGCGGCCTGGGCGGCGGCACCCTGTTGATGCAGGGCGTGGCCACGTCCATCGACGCGCTGTCCGTGGGCTTCACCATCGAGCGCTACGGCGCCGCGCAGGCGCTGGCGGCGTCCGCCATCATCGCCGTGGTCACGCTGGCCATCTGCCTGGGCGGGCTGTGCATCGGCCGCAGGTTCGGCACCCGCCTGGCCGGGAAGGCCAGCCTCCTGGGCGGCGCGATACTGCTGCTGATCGGCGTGGAGATATTCATCAAAAACGTATAACAAGAAAACGGCGGGGATCCCGCCGTTTTCAATCATTCCCCGATGGGCTCGTCCGCGCGCTCGCGGAACAGCAGCGAAATGCACCACAGCGCCGCCACGCCCACGATGGTATAGATGACGCGGCTGATCGTGGCTGCCTGGCCGCCGAACAGGTAGGCCACCAGGTCGAAGCGGAACAGGCCCACCAGCAGCCAGTTGATGCCGCCGATGATGCTCAGCACCAGTGAAATGCGATCCAGCATGAAAAACATCTCCTTCTCTTGGCCGGTTCCCCGGCGTTGTGGTTATAGCATGGGCGCTTTTTCGCAAAATATACCACGGCCGGAAAAAACTGCGGCGCGCGGATGAATTTTCCCGCGGCGTGTTGATAAAAAGCGGGGGAGATGCTATACTGAAAGTGAACCTGTTTGGCCCTTTTCGCGTCAAAGGATGGATTTGAATTTCCAGAGGAGGTATTTACATATGAAAAAGCGCGCTTTGAGGACGCTTGCGCTGGCGCTGGTCATGCTGCTGGCCTGCGCCATGGCCCTGGCGGACGTGCGCACCACAGCCAGCGTCAACATGCGCTCCGGCCCGGGCAAGAATTACGAGATCGTCACCAGTTTTTCCGCCGGCAAGAAGCTGACCTACCTGGGCGAGACGAAGATGGACGACCGCCCCGTGGCCTGGTACAAGGTGACCGACGGCAAGCACACCGGCTGGGTGTCCTCCATGTACGCCGAGCTGGAGGGGGAGAAGTCGCAGACCGCGCCCACCGCGGCGCCCACTGCCGCGCCCACCGCGGCACCCGTCGCGCAGCCCACCCAGGCGCCCGCCGGGGACGGCCAGGTGGCCCTGCCCGCGCTGAACGCCGGGGGACTGTTCGCCAACGGAGGCGCCCAGGACACCGGCACCCCGCCCGAGGCCGCGCCCGAGGCCGAGCCGGTGGCGGAGCCCACGCCCACCATCGTGCCCTTCATCGACATCTCCGCCGATGCCAAGCCGGTGGAGCTGTCCACCTATTACCGCGCCGACCTGGTCACCGCCGCCAACGAGATCGGCCTGATCTCCTACCGGCAGGTGGAGTCCGAGGTGCCCTATCAGTACTACAACGACGCGCTGATCCTGGCGGGCAACCAGAACGTGGAGAACATCGTGGTCTATGGTGCCGGCTACGAGGTCTATGGCGTGAGCGTGGGCATGAACGCCAACACCGCCATGGCCTGGCTGAACGCCGCGGGCCTGGACTATGTGGATTCCGTCAACGGCCTGACCTACGAGCACAAGGCCGCCGCGGACGCGCCCTTCGCCGACGCCAACGGCCACGACTCCTGCATCAACCTGTGGGTGGATGAAAACAACATCATCACCGAGATCGACTGGTCCACGTATACGGGCTGACCGGTATGAAATGAAGGACCCCGGGAGCATCGCTCCCGGGGTTTTTCATTTGAACTGTGCCCGTGCCCTAATCCCTTCTCCCGCTCGCGCGGATCACATGGAACCCGCTGCCCCGGTCGATGACCTCGGCCTCGGCGAAGGTCTCCCGCAGGTACTTCAGCGCGGACGGCGCGCCCTGCTGCTTGCGGATGACGATATACAGCGCGCCGCCGGGATTCAGGAAGTCCCGCGCCTGGCGGAACAGGCCGTAGATCACGGCCTTGCCCGCGCGGATGGGCGGGTTGGTGACGATGGCGTCGAATGTGCCTGTGACGGACGCAAAGCCGTCGCCCTGCACCACCTGGGCCTTCACGCCGTTTCGCACCAGGTTGCGCCGGGCCAGGTCCACGGCCCGCTGGTTGATGTCGGTCATCACGATGTCCAGCGCCGGGTGCTTCTTCCCCAGCGCCACGCCCACCGCGCCCCAGCCGCAGCCCAGGTCCAGCACCCGGCCGGTCAGCGCCGGCAGCGCCTCCAGCAGCACCTCCGTGCCCCGATCCAACCCGTCCCGGGAGAACACCCCCGCGTCGGTGGTGAAGACCAGCTCGTTTCCCAGCGCCCGGAGCGTCACCTGCCGCTCGTCGTGGGCGGAGGCGGGGTTTTGCGTGTAGTAATGCTCGGTCATAATCTGCTCCTCACTCTTCTTCCATCCCGCAGAGCCGCTTCAGCCCTGCCGTCTCGTCCTGCGTCAGCATCCGCCACGCCCCCCTCTCAAGGGCCGGGTCCAGCTCGATGCAGCCGATGCGCAGGCGCTCGAGCGAAATCAGCGGGTGCCCCACGGCGGCGAACATCCGCTTGACCTGGTGGAACTTCCCCTCGGTCAGCACCACGTCGGCCAGCGACACTTCCCCCGTTTCAATGATCCGCAGCCGGGCCGGCTTCGCGGTGAAGTCCGACAGCGCCAGGCCCTCCGCAAAGGCGGCGACGTCCGCCTGGGTCAGCGCGCCTTCGCAGCGGGCGCGATAGAGCTTCTCCGCCTTCCACTTCGGCGAGATCAGCCGGTGGGCCAGCTGGCCGTCGGTGGTCAGCAGCACCAGCCCGGTCACGTCCTTGTCCAGCCGCCCCACGGGGCCAAGGCCCTTGCGGCGCAGCGGCTCCGGCAGCAGGTCCAGCACGGTCCCGGCGCGCCTGTCCTCCGTGGCGGTGATGACCCCGGCGGGCTTGTTCACCATGATGTACAGCTTCCCCGGCGCCTGCACGGCCGCGCCGTCCACGGTGACGGCGGCCGGATCCACCTGCATGGCGGCGTCCCGGGCGGGCGCTCCGTCCACCCACACGCGGCCCGCCGCGATGGCCTTCCGGGCCTCGCCGCGGGTCAGCCCCGCCAGCGCGGCGGCCTTGTCCAATCGCATTTTCTTACTCATAATTTCCAATTTATCCCATCTTTGGTAGATTTTTACAGCGGCGCAAGTTATGATTTTCCTGTGTCAATAAACCGCAACTTATCGCAATTTTGTCCCGTCTTAGTACCGCAAAAATGATAGATACACCCCCGACCAAGTGCTTATAATGAGGGCAGTGTATCGGGCCAGCCAGCGGTCTTTATCAGTATAAACCGTAAACCGCGGCACGTCAAGACGAGGAGGGGTTCCCATGAGCAAGAAGAAAAATCGCAGGCGCAGGCGCGATTCCCTGGGCCGGATCACGGCGGTGCTGGCCGTGCTGATCTTCTGCGGTGCGGCGTCGATCCCGGTGCTGCTGACCCTCGTTGAACACTCCCAGCAGGCCCAGCCTGCCCTGCCGGACGTCCCGGACGACGGCACGGCCCACGCGGGCCTGGAGATGGCGGACGTGGTCGCCCCGGTGGTCACCCTGGCGCCGGAGCCCACCGCCGAGCCCACGGCGGAGCCGACGCCCGTGCCCACCCCTGAGCCCACCCTGGCGCCCACCCCCGAGCCCACGCCCTTCACCTACCTGCCCGTGGTCTATCGCGGCCACACCGAGAAGAAGCGCATCGCCGTCACCGTGGACGACTGCTACCAGAAGGAGAATCTGCAAACCATCGTGGACCTGGCCGCGGAAAACGGCGCGAAGCTCACGCTGTTCCCGGTGGGCGAGACGCTGAAGAACCACGGCATGCCGGCGCTGTTGCAGCGCTGCGCCTTCGAGCTGGGCTTTGAGATCGAGAACCACACCTATTCCCACGCCCGCATCTTCCGCCTGCCGGAGGAAGAGATGGCGGCGGAGATCTGGAACCAGCGCCAGGCGCTGAACCAGGCCCTGGGCGTGGACTGGAACCAGCACTTCCTGCGGCTGATGGGCGGCGACGGCGAGACCGACCAGCGCACCCACAACTACCTGAAGCAGCTGGGCTACTTCGGCATCGCCAAGTGGAGCGTGTCCGGCTCGGATTCCGACCTGGAGCACATCGAAAGCGCGCTGTCCCCCGGGCAGATCTACCTGTTCCACACCACCGACGCCGACACGGTAAAGCTGCAGGAGTTCATCCCCTGGGCGGTGGAGCAGGGCTACGAGCTGGTGACGATGAACGAGCTGCTGGGCCTGACGGCCAACGAGACCGCGCCGCTGACCGAGCAGAGCATGCCCGTCCCCGCCGGCTTCATCGACGACCACCACACCCAGAAGCTGGGCGACTACACCTGGGTGGTGCTTCAGCTGCAGGACGCGCTGCGCAGCCAGGGCTACCTGGTGATGGACGGCCCCAGCACCGGCTACTACGGCGAAAAGACCGCCCAGGCCGTGTCCGCCTTCCAGGCCGACCACGGGCTGGAGGCCTCCGGCGAGGCCGACGGCGCCACGCAGGATATGATCCTGAACAGTTGACGCCAAATGCGTTCCCCGGCGATCCCGAATGGTTTCCAGGATCGCCGGGGAATGTTTATTGGACAGGAAAGATGCCGGGGCGACCGATGGTCGCTCCGGCATCTCTTGCGTTCCGGCATCACTGCTCCTGGAACAGCAGGCTCTCCTCTGTCTTTGGGTCGAACAGGTGGGCCACCTTCTCGGGGAAGGTGAAGCGCAGCTTGCTGCCATAGGTGAGACCACGGCGCTGCTCCTCGGTGAGATCCAGCGTGGGGATGCGCAGGATCACGGAGGTGCCGTCCGCCAGGTCCACGTGCAGGTGCAGCTCGCTGCCCATCATCTCGTTGACGCGCAGGGTGCCCTCGATGGTGTTTTCCGTCTGGTTGAACACCAGCTGGGTGTGCTCCGGGCGCACGCCCAGTATGACGTCCTGGGTGCCCGTGCCGTTCTTCGCCAGCAGGGCGCACTTCTCCTCGCTCAGCGGCACGCGGATGCCGTACAGCTCGGCGGCGTAGCCGTTCCCGGATTTCACCAGCTTTGCCTTCAGGAAGTTCATCTGCGGGGAGCCGATGAAGCCGGCCACGAACAGGTTGCGCGGCGTCTCGAACACCTCCTGGGGCGTGCCCACCTGCTGGATGTAGCCGTCCTTCATGATGACAATGCGGTCGCCCAGGGTCATGGCCTCGGTCTGGTCGTGGGTGACGTAGATGAACGTGGTGTCGATGCGCTTGCGCAGCAGAATGATCTCGGCGCGCATCTGGTTGCGCAGCTTCGCGTCCAGGTTGGACAGCGGCTCGTCCATCAGGAACACCTGGGGCTCGCGCACGATGGCGCGGCCGATGGCTACGCGCTGCCGCTGGCCGCCGGACAGGTTCTTGGGCTTGCGGGCCAGGTATTCGGTGATGCCCAGGATCTCCGCCGCCTGGCACACCCGGCGGTGCACCTCTTCGTTGTTCATCTTGCGCAGGCGCAGGCTGAACGCCATGTTTTCATAAACGGTGATGTGGGGATACAGGGCGTAGTTCTGGAACACCATGGCGATGTCCCTGTCCTTGGGCTCCACGTCGTTCACCACGCGGTCGCCGATGGTCAGCGTGCCGCCGGAGATGTCCTCCAGGCCGGCGATCATCCGCAGCGTGGTGGACTTGCCGCAGCCGGACGGGCCGACGAACACGATGAACTCCTTGTCCTTGATCTCCAGGTTGAAGTCGTGGACCGCCACGACGTTCTTGTCATATACCTTCTTGATGTGCTCAAGTTTCAAACTTGCCATATTGCTAATCCTCCAATCTATGGGCGAGACAATATCCAGGGCTCCCTCTTTGAGGGAGCTGTCTGCTCCGGGGGAGCAGACTGAGGGAGTCGACTCCTTCCGTCAGCCGCTTTGCGGCTGCCACCTCCCTCGGAGAGGGAGGCTTGTGGCAGGGCGTCTTATCCCTTCACCGCGCCGCCGGTGACGCCTTCGACATAGTACTTCTGCAGCGCCAGGAACAGCGCCGTGATCGGCACCGCCACCAGCACGCCGCCCGCGCAGAAGCGGGTGAAGTAGTTCTGGAAGTCGTTGGTGTTCACCCAGTTGTAAAGGCCCACCGCCACGTTGTAGCCGTCCTGGTGGCCGAAGGCCACGTAGCTGGCGAACACGTAGTCGCCCCAGGGGGCCATGAAGGCCATCAGGATGGTGTAGATCACGATGGGCTTGGCCAGCGGCATGATGATCTTCAAAAACACCTGGAAGCGGGTGGCGCCGTCGATGCGGGCGGATTCGTCCAGGGACTTGGGGATCGTGTCGAAGAAGCCCTTGGAGATGTAATAGCCCATGCCCGAGGAAGCGCAGTAGATCAGGATCAGCCCGGGTACCGCGCCGGCCTGGGTCAGGCCCAGCTGCTTCAGCAGGAAGTACAGCGTGATCATGGTGAGGAAGCCGGGGAACAGGCCCAGGATCAGCACCACGTTCATAATCAGCTTGCGACCTTTGAAGCGCAGGCGGGACAGGGAATAGCTGACGGACAGCACGATGGCCGTCTGGATCACGGCGGTGAACAGCGCGATGGTCAGCGTGTTGCCGTACCAGCGTACGTACTGGCTCATGGTCATGGGCGCGAGGATGCACTGGATGATCAGCGCCAGCGCGCCGAATTCCGCGAACATCGCGCAGAATTTCTTGATGCCCTGGTGCTTGTCCTCCAGCACATAGCCGGGGATGGTGCGCAGCAGCTTGCTGTCCTGCTTCAGGTACACCCGGGCCATGATCCAGCCCGCCAGCGCGTACAGCAGGAGCGAGATCGCCAGGTTCTTCCAGCTGCCCGCCAGGGTGAAGCCCTGCATGGCCATGGTCATGGCCACCAGCGCGACGAAGCCCGCCAGCAGGCTGCCGCCGATCAGCGCGATGCGCCGCCCGTGGCTGTCCTCGCCCCTGTCCAGCAGCTTGGCGCACAAGTGGATCAGCACTGCGGCCACCGCGGCGGCCACCAGCGCCACGATCAGTGCCTTGCCCAGCCAGGAGAAGAAGTTGCTGCCCTCGAACAGGAAGGCGTAGTTGTCCAGGGAAAAGTGCTTGGGGAGCAGGTAATCCACCATGCCGCCCTTCTCCAGCTTGTAGCTTCGGAAGGACTGGAGGACCAGGAACACGAAGGGGACCAGCCACACGATGCTCATCACGGTCAGGACCGTGTAGATCGTGCCGTTCACCCGGCGCTCGTGGCCCTTTTTGCTGCGCAGCTTCTGCTGGCCCGCAGCCACGTTTGCGTTATTCGTCATTACTGGAAATCCTCCTCATTCTTCACGGACGGTATCAGGTTGTAGACCACCAGGTTGATCACGGCCAGCACCACGAACACCATGATGCCGATGACGGCGGCGATTTTGTAGTTGGTGTCGGAAACGGTCATGCGGTACAGCCAGGTGATCAGCAAATCCGTGTGGCCGGCGTTGCCCGCCAGGCCCATGGGCTTGCCCTGGCTCAGCAGGAATATGACGTTGAAGTTGTTGATGTTGCCGGTGAAGGACGTCAGCAGATAGGGCCCGGTGACGAACAGCATGTAGGGCAGGGTGATCTTGCCGTACATCTGCATGGCGTTGGCGCCGTCGATGCGGGCGGATTCGTACAGATCCGCCGGGATGTTCATCAGGATGCCCGTGGCGATCAGCATCAGGTAGGGGATGCCGATCCAGATGTTGATGAGTATGATGGTGAACCGCGCCCAGCCCGGGTTGGTCCAGAAGGGGATGGGCTGGCTGATCCAGTGCCACTTCATCAGGTAGGTGTTGATCAGGCCGTCCGCCGCGAACATCTTGCTGACGTACAGCAGCGACACGAACTGGGGGATGGCGATGGTCATCACCAGGATCGTGCGCCACACCTTCTTCAGCTTGATGCCCTTCTTGTTGATCATGATGGCCACGAACATGCCCAGGAAGTAGTTCAGGAACGTGGCGAAGAAGGCCCATACCAGCGTCCAGAACAGCACCTGGCGGAAGGTGTCGCCGTAGTTGGCCGAGCCGGAGGACAGCAGCTGCTTGAAGTTTTCAAAGCCCACCCAGGTGAACAGCTTGGAGGGGGGCTGGTGGTTGTAGTCGAAGTTGGTGAACGCCACCAGGATCATGAAGAATATGGGCAGTATCGTGAACACGAACACGCCCAGCGTGGGCAGGGCCAGCAGTGTCTTGTGGAACTGGCTGTCCGCCAGGGACTGCAGATCCTCCTTGGTGCTCTTCAGCTTTCGACCGGAGGCCTCGATCTGCTGGGCGATCCGGTTTTGCTTGATGTTCATGTACCAGGTGTAGATGAACGCCAGCACGAAGAACAGCGTCAACACGCCGTACAGCAGGATCAGGAAGGAATTGTCGCCATAGACGGT
Source organism: uncultured Eubacteriales bacterium (assembly GCA_902765395.1). Taxonomy (GTDB): domain Bacteria; phylum Bacillota; class Clostridia; order Christensenellales; family Aristaeellaceae; genus UBA2862. Next base: position 11,595 of record CACWZP010000003.1, on the reverse strand, counting down.
TTTGCGGCCCACCTTCTCGGTGGCCACGGTGCCCAGCGTGCCCAGCTTGGAAAGATACGCCATGCCAAAGTTGACCATGTACAGGTTGAACACCGTCTGGAACAGGAAAAACATAAGCCCGCGGCCCCACTGGCCCCGGGCCAGCGAGCCGGATCCCATCACCAGGTAGGAGAGGCGGGTCTTCCAGTCGCCGTTTTTGAACGTGGTGAACAGGTCTGCGATGGCCAGGGCGATGCCCTTGAAGAAGCCGCCGATCGAGCGCCCCAGCTTCACGAAGCCGCCGCCGATCCTGCCCGGCAGCGACATGAAGAACTTGCCCAGGTTGTGGATGAACTTCTGGGGCTTGCTCATCTTGAGATAGTTTAAGTCAACCATATGCACTACCCCTTATCATCGGAAGTCGTTGGTTCAATCTAAAACGGACCGGGGTTCAGCCCCGGTCCGTCTGACGGTCGGATTAGCCGACGTAGGAAGCGCAGGTATCCTGGAACTCGGTGAGGACGCCCATCAGGGTGTCGTCGTCCGCATCGTCGAATTCCTTGCCGATGATCCTGTCGCCCAGGCCGGTGGCCAGGCTCCAGTAGTCGCCGGGATACTGGCCCTGCGGGATGGCGAAGGCGCGCTGTTCGGAAACAGCGATCTGCGCAGGGTCGCTCTGCACGGCGTCGTTGGCATAGGCCTCCAGGTTGGAGGGACCCCAGTACAGCTTCTCGAAGCGGGCCAGCTGCACGTCGGCGGAGGACAGCCACGCGGCCAGCGCGTCGCAGGCGGCCAGCTTGGCTTCGTCTTCCTGGGGCTTCACGCCCAGCAGCTTGAAGCCCATGAAGCTGCCCAGCTGATAGCCGTCGCACACGGGCAGCTTGGCAGCGGCGTAGTTCTCGCCGAACAGCTCCTGCGCGGCAACGGCGTCCCAGGTGCCGTCCACGATCGCGGCCACGTTGGTGGCGGCGGAGACGGAGGAGCCGTTCACGAAGGCGGGGCTCTTGGCCAGCTTGATCATGCTCTTCAGGGCCTTCAGGCCGTTCTCGGAGGCATAGCTCGCGTTGCAGGCGGTGAAGTTGCCGTCGGCATCGGTATCAAAGGTCAGCTCGCAGCCAGCGCCGAAGAAGAAGGCGGTCTGATACCAGCCGGAGTTGATCTCCATGTAGAAGCTCTTGCCGGCCTTCTCGCAGTCGGCCAAGATGGCGTCCAGATCGGTGGGATCGGTGACGACGCTCTTGTCATAGTACATGAAATAGCCGTTGTCGCTGGTCAGCGGATAGGCGTACAGCTCGTCACCCAGCGTGGCGGAAGCTACGGAATCAGGGTCATTCTCGGCCTTTACGATCTCGGCGTTGTTCTCCTCGACGACCTCCAGCGCGCCAGCGGCCACCAGGCGGGCCAGCTGGTCCTGCGCGAAGTTGAAGATGTCCGCGGCGGCATCCACGTCGGTGATGGCATTGGTGGCGGCGTCGCCCTCGCCCACGGGCTCGATGTTCACGGTCATGTCGGCAAACTCGGGATAGGCGGCCTTGAAGGCCTCAACCTGCTCGGCGGTGAAGTCCACGGCAGCGTCCGGCACCCACACCTTCAGTTCGCCGCTGTAGCCCTCCGCGAACGCGGAGCACAGGGTCAGCGCCAGCGCCAGGGCCAGCACCAGAGCAAACAGTTTCTTCATGGTAGTTCCTCCTTTTGATTCGGCGCGTCGATGGCGCGCCATTTCATTCAAACGTATTATAGCACCCGTTTAACAAAATGTCAAAACAAAACCTGCCATTTTTGGCAGATTGACAGGATTTTTTTGTCCCGTGATAGGATAGTGCAAAAAATGAAAAGGTCCCTCGACTCCGCTGGCGCTCCGCTCGGGATGACAGGGGAGGGGTTTGGCCCTTTGACATTCCGGGCGGAGGCGAAGAATCTACACGCCTTTCGGGCCCTTCCTGTACCGCCCCGGCGACGTGCCGTACTTGCGGCGGAAGCAGCGGATGAAGTAGCTGATGTTCTCAAAGCCGCAGTTGGCGGCCACGGTGCCGATGTCCTCGTCCGTTTCCTTCAGATAATAGACCGCCGCGCTCAGCCGGTAGTCCGTCAGGTAGTCCACGAAGGTGCGGCCCGTGACCTGGCGGAACATGCGCATGAAGTGGGAGGGGCTGTAGCCCGCCACGGCGGCGGCGTCCGCCACGGAGATGGGCTCGCGGAAGTGCTGCTTCACGTAGGCGATCAGGCCCTTCAGCTTCTCCGCATCATCGCTGGGCCGGACGGCCTCGTCCGCCAGCCGGTGGCTGTGCAGCGCGTGCAGGAGCACAAACAGCTGGCTCTTCACCAGCAGCGCGTAACCCTCGCCCCGCGCCTCGCAGGCGGCGTCCGCCCCGTCCAGCGCGGCGCTCACCTCCCGGTGGAAGCCCGTGCCCGGCCGGATGGGCCGCTCGAACCGCAGCGCGCCGCTGCGCAGCCGGTTCAGCACGCTGCGGCACCAGTCGTCCGCCTCGGTGCTGTCCAGCAGCCCCAGGGAAAAGATGATGTTCTCATACTCCATGCGCACGCCCTCGTCGCCCTCGATGGCGTGCAGCTCGCCCGGCAGCACCGGCACCACGCAGCCCGCCGATACCGGGTAATTCTCCAGGTTCACCGACACCGTGCCCGAGCCCTTCTTGATGTAGATCAGCTCCATCTGCTCGTGCCAGTGGGGGTTCACCCGGTCGAAGTCCTGGGGGATGGTGCACAGATAGGTGTTGTAGGCAAACCCCGGCTGCTCGTGCAGGCGGGTCTCCTGGTATTGGGTGTATTGCTCGAGTTCCATGGGAGCACCTCCGGTTCAGGAAACAGGGAACAGGGATGGCGGCTTCCGCGGCGGCGGCATTTCCTGCCCCTGGCCCCTTATGATAGTATTGTATCATAATATACGCCAATCCTGCAAGATTTCCGCGGAAAATCGTAATATAATACATCCACCATGAGAATTGGAGGTATGCACCATGCGCAAAAACCTTTGTGAATACACCGGCAAGCCCCTGGAGGAATGCACGAAGCTGGAGCTGTTCAACGCCCTTTTGAGGTGGACGGACGACGCAGCCCGGGCAAAGGGGCACAACGAGGGCAAGAAGAAGCTGTACTACATCTCTGCCGAGTTCCTGATCGGCAAGCTGCTGAGCAACAACCTGATCAACCTGGGCCTGTACGACGAGGTCAGCCGCCAGCTCTCCGCCGCGGGGGTGGCGCTGTCCGAGCTGGAAGAGTTCGAGAATGAGCCCTCCCTGGGCAACGGCGGGCTGGGCCGTCTGGCCGCCTGCTTCCTGGACAGCCTGGCCACGCTGGGCCTGTGCGCCGACGGCGTGGGCCTGGCCTACCACTGCGGCCTGTTCAAGCAGAATTTCGTGAACCGCAGGCAGTACGAGACCCCGGACGGCTGGCTGCGCTGGGGCACGGAGAGCTGGATGCACCGCACGGGCGTGCACTACGACATCCCCTTCGGCGACATGACCCTGCGCTCCACGATGTACGAGATCGAGGTGACCGGCTATGAGGGCAAGTGCGGCCGGCTGCGCCTTTTCGACGTGGACACCGCCGACGAGCGGCTGATCAAGTCCGGCATAAACTTCGACCAGGCGGACATCGCCAGGAACCTGACGCTCTTCCTCTATCCCGACGACAGCACCGACGCGGGCCGGCTGCTGCGGGTGTACCAGGAGTACTTCATGGCGGCCAATGCCGCGCGGCTGATCCTGGACGAGTGCGTGGAGCGGGGCAGCAGCCTGCACGACCTCTACGACTACGCCGCCGTGCAGATCAACGACACCCATCCCACGCTGGTGATCCCGGAGCTGATCCGGCTTCTTTCCGAGCGGGGCATCCGCGAGGACGAGGCCATACGCATCGTCGGGAAGGTCTGCGCCTACACCAACCACACCATCCTGGCCGAGGCGCTGGAGAAGTGGCCCGTATCCTACCTGGAGCGCGCCGTGCCCCACCTGCTGCCCATCATCCGGCGGCTGGACGCGCGGGTGCGCCATGCCTGCGAAGACCCCTTCCTGTGGATCATCGACGACAACAGCTGCGTGCACATGGCCAACCTGGACATCCACTACAGCCACTCCGTCAACGGCGTGGCGAAGCTGCACACCGAGATCCTGGAGAAGTCCGAGCTGGCGCCGTTCTACGCCCTCTATCCGAAGAAGTTCAACAACAAGACCAACGGCATCACCTTCCGCCGCTGGCTGATGAGCTGCAACCAGGACCTGGCCTGCCTGATCGACGGCGCCATCGGCAGCGGCTGGCGCAGGGACGCCGGGGAGCTGGAGAAGCTGCTGGACCGCCTGGACGACCCGGACCTTCTGAAGCTGGTGGCCTGCGTGAAGCGGGTGAACAAGCGGCGGTTCGCCGAGTGGCTGTATCAGCACCAGGGCGCGGTGATCGACCCGGAATCCGTGTTCGACGTGCAAGCGAAGCGCCTGCACGAATACAAGCGCCAGCAGCTGAACCTGCTGTGGATCATCCGCGAGTACCTGCGCATCAAGGAGGGCTTCGTGCCCGAGCGGCCCGTGACGGTGATCTTCGGCGCGAAGGCCGCCCCGGCCTACACCATCGCCAAGGACATCATCCACGCCATCCTGTGCCTGGGCGACGTGATCGACGCCGACCCGGAGGCCAGCAAGTGGCTGAAGGTGGTGATGGTGGAGAACTACAACGTCTCCGCCGCCGAGAAGCTGATCCCCGCCTGCGACCTGTCCGAGCAGATCTCCCTGGCCTCCAAGGAGGCCAGCGGCACCGGCAACATGAAGTTCATGCTCAACGGCGCCGTCACCCTGGGCACCATGGACGGCGCGAACGTGGAGATCGCCGAGCTGGTGGGCCGGGACAACATCTACACCTTCGGCGCGTCCTCCGACCAGGTGATCGAGCGCTATCGCCGGGGCGACTACGACCCCCGGGCCTACCTGAACGCCGACGGCGAGCTGGCCGCGGCGGTGGATTTCCTCACCGGCGAGGCCATGCTCCGGGTGGGCGACCGGGAGCGCCTGGAGCGCCTGCGCGGCGAGCTGACGGGCAAGGACTGGTTCATGACCTTCCCGGACTTCTCCGACTACTGCCGCGTGAAGGCCCGCGCCCTGGCCGACATGGCCGACGAGACCGCCTGGACGAAAAAGGCCCTGGTCAACATCGCCAGGGCGGGCTTCTTCTCCTCCGATCGAACCATTGAACAGTACAATGAGGAGATCTGGGGGCTCTGATAATGAATTAGGAATTGGAAATGAGGAATGAGGAATTGCGGTGCAAATCCTGACGGATTTGATTGAAAAAGACCCGGATTGCCACGTCGGCCCATGGGCTTCCTCGCAATGACACAGCCGGAATCGCAGCGCTTCATTTCAATAGAAAGCCGCCTGCGTGAACCGCCGCGTCATTGCGAGGCCGAAGGCCGTGGCAATCCGGGTCCCTTTGAATTCGGGAAATCCGCAAGGATTTCTTCCAGAATTCCCCATTCCTCATTCCTCATTGCTTGAACACCTTCGGCCGCAGCTTCTTCACATACACCACCGCCATGATCCCCAGCAGCCGGTCGTACACCAGCAGCGTGACGTTGGCCAGCACGATGAAGCCAACCAGCATCGCCCGGCCCATCTCCCGGTACTCGGCCATCACCTGGTCCATGCGGAATACATAGAAGATCATCGCCGCCATGGCCCCGGCGCAGGCGTTCCAGATCACCAGCTTCACCGGCACGCCCTTTAAACCGGGCAGCTTCATGTCCAGCTTCCACTTCATCGCCGGATACCAGCCCAGGAACGCAAACAGCAGCGCGGCCTCCTTGTCGGCGCTCAGCATCAGCCCCAGCGCGCTGATGGCCAGCCACGCCCCCAGCGCCAGCTTCTGCCCGCCCTCGGCGAACACCGGGATCAGCATCAGCCCCGCCAGCGCCGGGCCCACGAACGTGGCCGCCGGGATCACCCCGCCCATCATCAGTATCGCCGCGGCCAGCGCCACCATCATGCCGCTCACCGCGATCTGCCGGGTCCGTTTTTTCATATAAATACCGCCTCCGTCGCGTCAATCTTTCGACGCCGCGGGGGCGGTTTCCTGCTTTATTGACCTATTTCAATCTGCATCAGATTCGGTTCCATCCGCTTCTTCAAGGGAGAACGAAGGGTCTGCATCCATATATTCTTCTTCTCCAGACGCTTTTTCAGGGCCATTTGAAACGATGATTTCCGGTTTGATTTGAACCAAAAGATCCTGGATGATTTCAAGGTTTTCGTTCATTTGCTTAATAGCTCGCAAAAGTGGCCGAAAGTCTTCTTTATCCGGCTCGGTTTCATAGCCATTGGTATTAACACGTATTGCGTGAATATCATCGATGATGCCTGCGAGAATGAAAGGATTGATGCCGATGATTAATCCTGCGATTAACCCAATTCCAAGGTCCTTTGAATAAATTGAAACAATAGTTAATACCCCAAAAAATTCTAAAATCCCAAAGAATCTGATCATTGAAGTACCGAAGGCCTTTTTTTCCGGGTATTGAGGCGTAATCTTCATCTCGGCTCTCCTTCCTGTAAAGCATACACTGAATCTGATAAGCGGCGGATAACAGCGAATAATTGATTCTATAATTCATTTTAGATAAATAATATCTAAATGTCAATAGCCAATTTTTATCTATGCTATAGTTTCCCTGACGCTGGCAGGGGGGTGGTGGATTGCGCAACAGAATACGGGATTTACGGGAGGACCACGACCTGACCCAGCAGAAGCTCGCCGACGCCATCGGCATCACCCAGCGCAAGTACAGCTACCTCGAAACGGGCACTCAGCAATTGACGGACGAGATCCTGGTGAAGCTGGCGGATTATTACAAGGTCAGCATCGACTATTTGCTCCGGCAGACGGACAAGCCGGAAAGGAACGTATAGCGGCTCGCATGTGGCGGGCCGCTGATGCTTTTTGAAAAGCCTTCCCCTATTGGGAAGGCCTTGGGAATCCCGGCGCAAGTGGTGGGGGGATCATTCCCCGGAATAACAAATATATAGTAGAAATTTCCCCTCACATCATGTATAATGGGGTCAGTGAAAATCCAACCCGGGAGGGGATCGCATGGAGAAGGTCGTCATACTCACCGGCGGGACCAGCGGCATCGGCGCGGCCACGGCGGCATTGCTGCGGGAAAAGGGCTGCCGGGTGTACGAGTTCAGCCGCCGGGACGCGGCGGACCCGATGCATTTCAGCGTGGACGTGACGGACGAGGCCGCGGTGAAGGCGGCGGTGGACGCGGTGTTTGAGAAGGAGGGCCGGATCGACCTGTTGATCAACAACGCGGGCTTCGGCATCTCCGGCGCGATGGAGTTCACCGAATCGGCGGACGCCCACCGGCTGATGGAGGTGAACCTGTTCGGCATGAACAACACCATCCGCGCCGTGCTGCCCCACATGAGGAAGGCCGGCTCGGGCCGCATCGTGAACATCTCCAGCGTGGCCGGCGTGTTCGCCATACCGTTCCAGGCATGGTATTCCATCTCCAAGGCCGCCGTGCGCTCCATGACCATGGCGCTTTACAACGAGGTGGCACCCTACGGCATCCAGGTGGCCAGCGTGCTGCCCGGGGACATCAGGACCGGCTTCACCGCCGCGCGGCAGAAGAGCGTGGCGGGGGACAGCGAGTACGGCGGGCGCATCTCGGCGTCCGTTCAGAAGATGGAGAAGGACGAGCAGAACGGCATGGCCCCCGCTGACGCCGCGAAGACCATCGTGCGCGTGGCGCTGCAAAAGCGGCGGGTGAAGCCGGAATACACCATCGGCTTCTCCTACAAGCTGCTGGTGCTGCTGGACAGCCTGCTGCCCTGCCGTATGGTCAGGTGGCTGCTTTTCCTGCTGTATGGGAAATAGGATGGTTGGCAAATGGGCCGCGTTCGCGCGGCCCATTTGTCATTATTATGTCAACATTTCTACCCATTAAAACTCCATTGTAATGCTATACTGGTATACGAATAAATATATACAGGATGGGGTAGAGTTCCCACCCATGGCAGGAAATGGAACCGGGGCGGCGCCGGCCGCGTCTGAACAAATAGGCAATCCGAGACGAAACCGGAGGTGCGCATGGATTTTTTTCACTCGTTTTTTTCAAATGCCCTCAGCGGCATATCGAACCTGCTGGTCTATGCCGGCATCGTGGCGCTGTTCGTGGTGGGGTTCATTCGGTGCATCGCGCCCGTGATGGCCACCCGCAACACCCTGCGGCGCGCGGTGCGCAGCATCCGCTCCAGCGGTGACAAGTACGCCTGGCAGCAGGACGACTTCCTGGGCAAGGGCACGCTGTTTCCCCACTGGAGCGAATACCTGAACAACCTGTTCTTCGCGGACGGCGTGTACCACAACGCCTCCAACGTGGAGGATTACATCAACGAGGAGACGGTGATGTACGGCCCGGGCCGCGCGTCCTTCGCCGACGCCCTGCCGGGGCTGATGACCTCGCTGGGCTTCCTGGGTACGCTGATCGGCCTGGCCCAAGGCCTGTCCGGCTTCAACATGACGGATTCCGCCGCCGTGCAGCAGTCCATCGTCACGCTGATCCCCGGCATGCGCTACGCCTTCACCACGTCCATCTTCGGCGTGGTGGGCAGCGTGCTGTTCACGCTGATCACCCGCGCGGTGTACGGCTCCAGCGAGCATACGCTGAAATCCTTCTACGGGGCCATGAGCCGCCATGCGGGCGTGCTGAGCGTGGACCCGATGACCCAGATCGCCATCTACCAGCAGGAGCAGACCGCCCTGATCCAGACCATGGCCAAGGACCTGAACGGCGCCTTCACCGAGAACATGGCCGCCGCCGTGCGCGAGGCCGTGGAGCCGCTGAACGCCTCGTTCCACAGCTTCGTCAACGTCACCACCAAGGAGCAGATGCGCTTCATGGACGCGGTGATGCAGCGCTTTGCCGACCGGCTGGACGACACCCTGCGCGACAAGCTGAAGGCGTTCGGCGAGGTGCTGGACGAGACCAGCCGCCTGCAGCAGGAGAACTGCGTGGTGGTGCGGGCCAGCCTGACCGGGACCAAGGACGCCCTGGAGGACCTGCAGCAGATGCAGCGCCTGAGCCGGGAGATCCTCACCGGCCTGTCCGGCTATGCCCAGCAGCTGGAGGACGCCCGCAAGCAGTCCGACGACGCCTATATGCGCGTGGCCGGCACCGTGGAGCAGATGGAGCTGGTGTCCCGCCAGCAGAACAACTACCTGAAGACCGTCAGCAGCATGCAGGCGGACCTCACCCGCATCAGCGAGGCCATGCAGAAGGCCGCCGGAGACCTGCGCGGCTCGGCTTCCAGCATCGAGAAGGTGCACATGCAGGCCAGCAAGGACCTGCAGGAGGAGTTCTCCGGCACCATGGACGCCTATCGCGATTACGTCAACCAGTTCACCCAGCGCGTGGACTACCTGGCCAGCAACATCTCCCGTTCGCTGGACGGCCTGCCCGACGCCGTGGCCGACACCAACAACCGCTTCCTCGACCAGGTGGACCGCCTCACCGACGCCATGGTGCAGGCCCAGCGGGCGCTGGAAGTCACCGCGGACAGGATCTATCGGGGATGATGGGATGATGTGGACGGGGGAGCAAGCCCCCGCCGCTGCCACCCCCCTCCAGGTTTTGTTTGAACCCTGAAGGGCTCCGGCCACAAAATCTGCAAGGAAGCTTTTTTCACTCTGGTCGACAGGCTTCCCGGCGTGAAAAAAGCCCCGTTGTCGCCGCGCATGTCGCCGACAACGATCGAACATCGGGGCGCTGCCGCCCCCGATACTCCCGGCAAGTATGCTGAAAGGAAGTATCCCATGCGAAACACGCGCCAACGCGTATCCCATCGCCGCCCGGGGGGCAGCGGGGTGCAGTGGCTCAGCTTTTCGGACTTGATGAGCGCGCTGTTGCTGATATTCATACTGATCATGTTCTATATCATGTATCAGTATTTCGATATGTATGAGATCAGCATGGCGGAGATCGCCCGCCAGCAGTACGACCTGGACCAGGCCAATGTCGCCCTGGACGAGCAGAAGACCAAGCTCACCGCCGCCGAGGCTCAGATGGTGGCCCAGCAGATCCGCCTGAACGCCGCCCAGTCCGACCTGGACGACGCCCAGGAGATCCTGGCCGCCCAGCAGGAGGAGCTTGCCGAGGCCCAGTCGCTGCTTGAGGAAAAGGAAGACGAGATCGCCGCCCAACAGGAGAAGCTGGACGCCCTGAGCATCCAGCTGGGCAACCAGCAGACCCAGATCGACGCCCAGCAGAAGGCCCTGGACGACCAGCAGCAGCAGCTGGAGGCGCTGGTGGGCCTGCGCACCCGGATCATCACGTCCCTGTCCAGCGCGCTGAAGGAGGCCAACATCTCCGCCCAGGTGGACCCCGCCAACGGCTCCATCGCTCTGGAGAGCGACGTGCTGTTCGAGCTGGGCAAGTACAACCTGTCCGACCGCGGCGAGGCCTTCATCGACCGCTTCCTGCCGGTCTACCTGAACGTGCTGTTCTCCGACGAGTACCGGGACTACGTGTCCGAGATCATCATCGAGGGCCATACCGACTCCCTGGGCAGCTACATCGACAACCTGGAGCTGTCCCAGCAGCGCGCCCTGGCGGTGGCCAGCTACGTGCTGGACGACGGCTATCGGGCCATCACCGCCGACCAGAAGAAACAGCTGCGCCGGGTGACCACGGCCAACGGCCGCTCATTCAGCGATCCGGTGCTGGACGCCAACGGCCAGGAGGACATGGACGCCTCCCGCCGCGTGGTGTTCAAGTTCCGGCTCACCGACGAGCAGATGATCCAGCAGCTGAAGAATATACTGGAAAACACAGGAGATTGATACCGTGCAATACATTCGCCGCTTTACCTGGTTTGTCGCCGGGAAGATGATACTGATCTGCGTGCTGCTGGGCATGCTGGTGTGCGGCTTCTTCATGGCCCTGAACGGCGCCAACATCTATGTGGTGCTGAACGACGGCATGGAGAAGCGGGTGGACGTGATCCTCACCCGCCAGCAGGCCGAGGAGCTGAACAAGTATTTCCACGCCGATTTCCTGATCGCGGACGAGGCGCTGGAGGGCGCGCTGAACGGCATGAGCGCCTATTCCGACTACAACATCACCGGCTTTGATTATCAGCTGACCATCGAAAAGCTGTGGGCCTGGCCCTGGGACAGCTACGCCAACTGCACCGTGGTGGAGCGCGTACCCACCATCAACGGCAGCGTCATCTCCTCCCGCCGCAGCGAGGTTTCCGAGCGGATCCCCAAGTGGGTGGGCGGCCGATACGACGTGACGCTGGTGAAGGTCGGCGGCGAGTGGAAGATCATCGGCATGCAGCAGAAGACCGTGCTGGTGGAGCCCGAGGGCGACGACGGCGGCCTGGAGACCGAGGTGCTGGTGTCGTAATAATCCGCAGCGGTGGCGCAAGCGCTGCCGCTGCAATTTTGAATTTGTGCATGATTAGCAAAGCGAGCGGTTGCGCGGTCCGGCGGAGGCCGCAGGGCTTCGCCGGAAATCATAGAGAGGTACATGATTAGCGAACCGGCGAGGGAAGCGAGCGGTTGCGCGGTCCGGCGGAGGCCGCAGGGCTTCGCCGGAAATCATAGTGAGGT
>CACWZP010000002.1 GCA_902765395.1 uncultured Eubacteriales bacterium | reverse complement strand
TCTCCCTCCGGTCCGGCTCGCCAAAACCTTCCCTTCATTCTAACCTCTCGGCGTTCTACTCAATGAATTCTGACTGTTCCGAATCGCTTCACCGCTCCTGCCTTCCGGCTCTCTTCGCAGCTTCGCGACCCGTTTCTCTCTCGTCTCTCTGTATCGTTTTCAAGGTTCGCGCCACCGTCGCTCCGTCAGGGCTTTAACCCCCTGTCCTCGCGACAGCTTGATTAGTATATCAAAACGGATTTTGAATGTCAAGCACCCAATTGCACATATTACCGATTTATAACCTGCATATTTCATTTCTCGCCATAATTAACGCAAAAGTGGCTGAATCTGCCTTCCGGCCAGCGCTGCCGCCACGGTTTCCGGAATCAGGTCGAATTTTGCCACCAGCGAACAGGGCTTTCCCAGCGCATCATCCTGGCCGAAGGGCACAAAGTAGACGTGCTTCATGGACATGAGCTGGCCGATGCTTCGGGCGTTCTGGGACAGGGCGTCGTTGCTGGAGACGGCGATCACCAGCGGCCTGCCGTTGCGCAAGTGGGACTTGGCGGCCAGCGTGACCGGCGTGTCGGCGATGCCATTGGCCAGCTTGGCCAGTGTGTTGCCCGTGCACGGCGCGATCACCAGCGCGTCCAGCAGCTTCTTCGGCCCGATGGGCTCCACCTGGTTGAGGGCCATCAGCGGCGCCTTGCCGGTGATTTCTTCCATTATATGTCGCGTTTCTGCCGCCGGATAGAAGCGTGTGTCCACGCTGGCGGCATTGAAGGATAATATCGGCGTCAGCGCCGCCCCCGCCGCCTTCAGCGCCCGCCACGCCTCGAACACCGCCTTGAAGGTGCAGAACGAGCCGCTCATCGCGCAGCCGATGCGCGCGTCCATCAGTTCAATCATGCCGATCCCCTCCCCTTTCGCTTCGGTCGATGGCGTTCAGCAGCGCCTGCGCCGCGCTGCGCGGACAGTACCGCCCCGGCAGCGCCGGTTCCCGCCAGGCGCGAAGCCCCAGGTCCCAGGCGGCAAACAGATCGACGCCGTAGGGCGGGCTGGCCAGGTCGACGATCATGGCATCCCGGTCGCAATGGCCCAGCGCGGCGGCGTCCAGCACCATGCCCGGCGCGGTGTTGAAGATCAGTCGCTGCCCGGGCAGGATGCCTGCGACCTCGCCGGTGGGCACGGCCTCCGCACCGCGCTCCACGGCACGGTTGCGGCCCGTCTCCGAGCGCGACGCCGCCGTGACGCGGGCGTCCAGCCCCACCAGCAGCTCCGTCAGTGCCCGGCCGATCCGGCCCCAGCCGACCACCAGGCAGCGCATGCCGCGCAGGGCGGTATCGCAAGCCCGCATCGCCGACGCCAACGCGCCTTCCGCGGTCAGATCTGCGTTCTCCAGGATCAGATCCTCGTCCGCCCAGAGGTCGACCACCCTGCTATCCCGCGCCGGATGGCCCGGGCCGCAGGCGTAGACGGCGGCGTCCTCCGGCAGAAGGGCCAGCAGTTCCTCCATGGACAGCCTGCCGCCGGTCAATCCGGGCGGGACGTTGACGACCGCCCGCTTCGCCCGGGCCAGGGCGGACACATCCACCGCGGGCACGCCATCCACATCCTCGCGAAGCAGGGTGCCGACACCCTCGCCCCGCTGTTGCAGCAGCCGTGCCAGCCAGCCAAAGCGGGCGTCGCCGCCGATGATGACAAAATCCATGCGCATTCCCCCTTTTCGTTCACGGTGTATCCTATGGCACAGGCTGCAAAAGGGTGCGGCATGAAAATGCGGCGTCATTTCAAGTTGAAACGACGCCGCAGGTCGGCTATAATGACAGCAACAGGCCTGGAACACACCAACGGGAGGGCAACAATATGAAAGAGCAGTACAACATCAACGAGCTGGCCATGATCACCAGCCTGACCACGCGCACGCTGCGCAACCACCTGCGCCAGGGCACGCTGACCGGCGAGAAGGTGGACGGCGCGTGGGTATTCACGCCGGAGGACATCGACGCCTTCATGGCCCAGCCTGCCGTGCGCAGGAGCATCCACGCCAACCACAGCGCCGTGGTGTTCGACTTCCTGGCGGACACCATGAAGCCACAGAATCAGTCCTGCGTGATCCTGGACTTCGCCGTCAGCGTCGTCGAGGGCACGCAGATCTCCCTGTTCTTCTGCGAGCAGGCGAGCCATTCCACGGACATCGAGCTGCGCTGCCAGCAGACGCGCAGCGGCCTGCGGGTGATCCTGTCCGGCGGCGAACAGCAGGTATCGGACATCCTCAAGCGCTACTATGAGCGCTGAACGCGGCGGCTCGACGATTTTGAAGGCATGTGCTAAACCGCCTTCGCGTCCCCCAGCGGCAGGCGCAGGGTGAACGCGCTGCCCAGGCCGGGCCGGGAGCGCAGCGTCAGCTCGCCGCCCATGCGTCGGGCCAGCTCCCGGGCGATGGGCAGGCCGTAGCCGTGGCCGCCGTCGGTCTCGCCGCGCAGGAAAACCCAGGGCTGCTTTTCCGCCGGGATGCCCGCGCCGGTGTCGGACACGGTCAGCTCCACGGCGTCGCCCCGAGCGGCGAGCGCCACGCGGATCTCCCCGCCCGGGGGCGTGAAGCGCAGGGCGTTTGAGATCAGGTTCAAGAGCACCCGGGACAGCGCGTCCTCGTCCAGCCGCATGGCCAGCGCCGCCACGTTGCCGGAATACCGCAGCGAAACGCCCCGCTCGTCAGCGTATGGGCGGCAGCCGGCGCAGAGGCTCTTCACGCACATGACCAGGTCGACGGCCCGCAGCAGCGGCGCCTCCCGCCGGGTGGCCGTGAGCGCCTCGTCCATCAACCGGCGCAGCTGGGCCACCGAGGCCAGCAGCGTGTCCGCGTAGGCCCGGCCGTCCAGGGTCGGGTCGTCCAGGGACAACTTGAGCATCGTGGCACTGGACTGGATCAGCTGCAGGGGCATGCGCAGGTCGTGCGCCCATTCCACATCCATCGACATAAAATCACCTTCCAGCACATATGTGATACTTTATATGCGGGAAGGTGATTCAATATGATCGGGGGGAACCCCCTCCGATCCGCTTCGCGGGCCACCTCCCCTTGAAAGGGAAGGCAAGGGAAAAAGTGTGCGGGCCGCCTGCATCTGACAGGGAGGCAAGAGCAAGGCACGGGGCACCTTCATCCTGGAAGAGAGGCACGGAAAAAGCAAATCGCTTCACTGAACGGGAAGCCAAGCGCCCTCTACGGAATAGTACAGGCTTATCCCAGCCCTTTCAGTGCCAGGAAGATCAGCTCGTCGGCCTTGTCCGTCTGGCCCACCACGCGGCTGACGGCCCTGGCGGCCTCGGAGGCGCTGTAGCCCAGGGCCACCAGCGCGGCCACGGCCTCGCTCTCCGGGCCGGCATTGGCACTCTTGGGCGAGACGGACGCGCCGCTGCCGGTCAGCTGGCTGTCCTCCACCTTGTCCTTCAGCTCCAGCACCAGGCGCTGGGCGGTCTTCTTGCCGATGCCGGGCACCCGGGTGAGGGCGTTCGCGTCGCCGGAGACCAGCGCCAGGGACAGGTCGCGCACGCTCATGGCGGACAGGATCTGCAGCGCCGTGCGGCTGCCGATGCCGCTGACGCCCTTCAGGCGCTCGTACATGGCCTTTTCCTCTCGGCTATAGAAGCCGAACAGCTCCATGGCGTCCTCGCGTACGCTCAGGGAGGCGTACAGCTTCATCTTCTCGCCCACCTGGGGGGCCATCTGCAGCGTCGCCCCGCTGACCAACAGCAGATAGCCCACGCCGTTCACGTCCAGCACGATGGAATCCGCGGTCTTTTCGGCGACGATGCCGTCAAAATGTGCAAACATCGGCATTCTCCCTTCGGTTGAATGAGCGCTCAGAGTTGAGAGTGGAGAGTGGAGTTCAGATGGCTGTTTCAACTCCACGCTCCACTCTCAACGCTCCACATTCTATTGAATCTTGAACAGCTTCTTCATGTTCATGGAGTTGGCGTGGGTCAGGGCCACCGCGATGGCGTCCGCGGCGTCGTCCGGCCGGGCGATCTCCTTCATATTCAGCAGTATCTTCACCATCTGCTGCACCTGGTGCTTGTCCGCGCCGCCATAGCCGGTCACCGCCTGCTTGATCTGCATGGGCGTGTACTCGTACAGGTTTTCGGTGCGCTGCACCACGGCCAGCAGCGCCACGCCGCGGGCATGGCTGACGTTGATGCCGGTGGTGATGTTCTTGGAGAAGAACAGCTCCTCGAAGGCCACGTCCTCCGGCTGGTAGATGTCCATCAGCTGGTTCATGCCCTGGTAGATGGCCCGCAGCCGCTGGGGCATGGGCTGCCCCGCGGGAGTGGTGAGGGTGCCGTACTGGATCAGGCGGCGCTTCTGGTTGTCCGCCTCGATCACGCCGTAGCCCAGCGTGGCCAGGCCTGGGTCGATGCCCAATATAATCATGGTACCTCCCAATGGTTGGTTTTCGCGTCGGGCATAGCGAGAGTGTGCTTCCGCCCTCCGGGATCGCTCGTCCGGGCTTGGAAACACACTCCACGTCGGCCCCCTCGCGGCATTATTTCACCGTCACCGGGATCGTGACCAGGACGGGGCCCTTTTCGCCCTTGCTGATCTGGATCTCGGTCTTGCCCGCCTTCAGGCCCTTGACGCTCAGCGGCCAGCCCTTGCCGTTCCATTCGCCCCAGGTGGTCTTCACCAGGGCATTGTTGTACCAGACATAGGGGAACTCCTCGTAGGGCCAGGTCACCTTCAGCTGGGCGGTCTTGCCCTTGGCGATGGTCAGCGAGGTCTTGTCCGCGATGGGAGCGTTCGTTCCCGCCGCGCCGCTGGAGCCGGCGCCCTGGCCGGTTCCCGCAGCGCCGGTCACGGTGACCGCGATCGTGACCACGTCGTCCGTCTTGGCGTTCCGGATCGTGATGGTGGCGTTGCCGGGCTCCAGCGCCTTGATGGTCAGCTTCGCCTTTTTCTTCTTGAACTTGCCCAGCGAGCACTTGACCGCCCCGGCGTTGTCGTTTTCCAGGCTCACCTTGCCCGACAATTCCCAGGTGATGGTCACCTTCCTGCTGGCGCCCGCCTTCAGGTTCAGCTGGGTATCGCTCGCCTTCAGCGGCGACTTGACCGTCACCACGCAGGCGTAGGCCTTTTGGCCGACCTGGGCGGTGATGGTGGTCTTGCCCACCTTCCTCGCCTTCACGACGCCCTTCTGGCTCACCGTGGCCACGCTCTCGTCGGAGCTGGACCAGGTCACCTTCTTGCGGTTGTTCTTCAACTTCAGCTTCAGCGTCTTGCCGTTCAGCACGGTGGCCTTGTTCTTGCTCAGCTTGGCCTTGGCCGTCTGCGCCGTCACGACGCCGCCGAAATCCCCGGGCAGCACCGCCGGCACGGCCATGCACGCAATCAGCGCCAGGCACAGCGCCGCCAGCAGCTTGTTGCGCAGTTTCATATGTATTCTCCCGTCCTTTTTATTCCCATGGATTATTATATCCAAATCCGCCGTGCCCGTCAACCACCAACCGCCCCTCACGGGGATGCGGCGTTGACAGGCCGTTTGACGGCATGATATGATATATAAGGAAGAAAAAACGCGGGGGGTGAATGCCATGGATGCTTCGATACTGCTTCGCGCCTATAGGATCCTGGGCGACAAAACGCCGATGCTGACCGACTGCGGGCAGCTGTGCGGCGCGGCCTGCTGCCAGGAGGATGAGGACGGCCAGGGCGGCGTTTACCTGTTCCCCGGCGAGCGCGAACTGCTGGGAAACTGCGGCTGGGGTCGCGTTCAGCCGGGCGCGCTCGCGCCGATGCTGGTGTGCGAAGGGCCCTGCGACCGGGATCGGCGGCCCCTGGGCTGCCGCATATTCCCGCTGACGCCGGTGCGCGGCAAAAGCGGCAAGTGGACCGTGCGCATGGACGCGCGCGCCCGGGCGATGTGCCCGCTGGCCAGGAGCGGTGTCGGCGGGCTGGACCCGGCGTTCGTCCGCGCCGCCCGGGACGCCCTGCGCGCCGTGGCCGAGGATGCCGAGGGCGAGGCGTTCATCGAGCGCTGGTGCGAGCTGGAGGAGGAATACCGCAGGCCTTTGTGGTAGTTTTAACTCTTTTTTGCCCTTTCCCTATGGTATTTCCCGTGGAAATGTGTTATAATATGCTGTGTGTGTATTGATTTCCGCAATGGAGCGTGAAGAAATTGAACCATCTTGAGGCGTTCCTGAACGCCATGCGGGCGGACGCGGCACTGGTCCACCGCCCGGAAAACCTGCGCTGGCTGGCGAATTACACCGGCGAAGGCTGCCTGTTCATCTGCAGGGAGGCCCAGGTGATCCTGACGGACTCCCGATACACGGAGCAGGCCCGGCGCGAGGCCCCGGAGTGGGGGCTTGAGCAGGTGGACGCCCAGCGCAAGTATCCCGCGCTGATCGCGGAGCAGATCGCGTCCCACGGCGCGAAGACCGTGCACGTGGAGACCGACTTCCTGACCTACGACGACTACCGGAGGCTGGAAAGCGCCCTTGCGGGCGTGGAGCTGGTACCGATGGACGGCATCCCGGAGAAGCTGCGCGAGGTGAAGGACGAGGAGGAGCTCGCCTGCATCCGGCGCGCGGCGGCCATCGCCAGCGACGCCTTCATGAACATCCTGCCCAGCATCCACGCGGGCATGACGGAGAAGCAGGTTCAGCGGGTGCTGGAGTTTGAGATGCTGGAGCTGGGCAGCGAAGGCGTGGCCTTCGACACCATCGCCGCGGCTGGCCTGAACGGCGCCCTGCCCCACGCGACGCCCTCGGATCACGTGATCGCCAACGGCGAGCTTTTGACGCTGGACTTCGGCGCGACGGTGAACGGCTATCGTTCGGACATGACCCGCACGGTGGGCTTCGGCAAGATCACCGGCGAGCTTCGCCAGATCTACGAGACGGTGCGCATGGCCCAGCAGCTGGGCCTGGACGCCCTGGCCGTGGGCAAGGCGTGCGGCGAGGTGGACCGCGTGGCCCGCGACTACATCGACGCCCGCTATCCCGGTGCGTTTGGCCACAGCCTGGGCCACGGCGTCGGACTGTACATCCATGAACAGCCCCGGGTGGCTTCCGGAAGCGCGGCCGTGCTTGTGCCCGGCAACGTGGTGACGGTGGAGCCCGGCGTATATATCCCCGGCGTCGGCGGATGCCGGATCGAGGATACGGTGATCATGACCGACGGCGGCATCATCAACACGATTGCCGCGCCGAAGCACTTGATCGAGCTGTAACAACCAAGACTACTATTTGAGGAGGCACATTCCCCATGATCAACGCAAGCGATTTCAGAAACGGCGTCACCTTTGAGATGGACAACGGCGTTTGGACCATCGTGGAGTTCCTGCACGTGAAGCCCGGCAAAGGCGCTGCCTTCGTGCGCACGAAGCTGAAGAACGTCGTCACCGGTGCCGTCATCGAGCGCACCTTCAACCCCACCGAGAAGTTCCCCAAGGCCTACATCGAGACCAAGGAGATGCAGTACACCTACAACGACGGTGACTTCTATCACTTCATGGACCTGGAGACCTACGACGACCTGATGCTCACCCACGACCAGGTGGCCGACGCCATCCCCTTCGTGAAGGAGAACACCAACGTGACCGTGCGCTTCTTCAAGGGCGCGCCCTTCAGCGTGCAGGCCCCCAACTTCGTGGAGCTGCAGGTGACCAACACCGAGCCCGGCTTCAAGGGCGACACCGCCGCCAACACCACCAAGCCCGCCACCTTCGAGACCGGCCTGGTGCTGCAGGTGCCGCTGTTCATCGAGACCGGCGAAGTGCTGAAGATCGACACCCGCGACGGCGGCGAGTACCTGGGCCGCGCATAAGTCGGCAGGGCCGATCGCCATTTGCTGCCGCCTTTCTGATCCTGCTTTTTGCGCCACTGATTCAAGCGCAAAAAGCGGCGGCAGCTGAAATCCCTTTCGAAGGACTGTCTCAAGACGAATGAATCGTGCTTCGCACATGATTTGCGCCTTCTCTGATGCGCTGAAAGCGCAATTCACGCCCGAAGGGCAATTCATGTCCGAAGGACAATTCACGCGCCGAAGGCGCAATTCATTGGGACTGTCTCACCATTGAGACAGTCCCTTGCGGTATAGCCATTAAAAAGCGGGCATACTATGCCCGATGAACAGGAGGTGCGGACTATGGAGAACCTCGGCAAGAAGGTGGGCTTCCTGAAGGGCCTTATGGAGGGCATGAACCTGGAGGCGGACGGCGCCAACGGCAAGCTGATGGCCGGCATCGTGGACCTGCTGGGCGATCTTTCCGATCGCGTGGAGGCCATCGACGAGCTTCTGGACGATTTGAACGACTATGTGGAGAGCATCGACGAAGACCTGTCGGAGCTGGAGGGCGCCGGCGACGGGCTGGACGACTATATGGACGACGACGCGGTGGACTTCGACGACGATGATGACGACGACCTGTTCCCCACCGGCGAGGACAAGCTGCACCTGCTGCGCCCCGCGGCCCCGGCGGAGGAAGCGCCGCACATGGCCCGGCTCTGCCCCAAGTGCAGCCGCATGTTCTTCACCGCCCAGGACGAGGGCGACGTGGAGTACATCTGCCCCCACTGCAACGAGCGCGTGAAGCCCGTGGAGCTGACCGCCGAGAGCGCGCCCATCGCCAAGCCCGCGGACAAGGAATAATCCCATTTGTCCATTGGGGCTGTCTCAAATGAGACAGTCCCTTTTTTGCACCCTTTTTTCCCGGCGGCATAGGATGCACTGTGGGCCGGCAAAGGGCCCGCCGCGAACAAGCGAGGAGGTATGAACATGAGCTTCTATTCCTACAAGAACGCCCATTCCGACAACTGTCCCGGCGTCGTGAACGGCAACATCCTCTCCGGGCTGAACCAGCGCGTGTGCGTGCAGGTGAAGAACATCTACGACAGCTGCATGCAGCAGGAGCAGCTGGACGACGAGCGCATCGTGATCGAGAACATCGTGCCCGTGCTGCCCGGCAACGACTGCCAGGGCACGTCCCGCCCCTGCAATTGCGACTGCGACGGCAACCGCTGCAACTGCGAATGCCCGCCCAGCAGCATCCCCATCACCCACGAGGAAGCCGTGCAGAACGCGGAAAACTCCTTCGATCCCCTGCCCCGCCCCGCCGGCGCCTGGACGTTCGAAAGCTGCCGCAGCTCCACCACCGCGGGCCGCATCAGCAACCTGTCCGTGGAGCGCATGACCGACCGGCCCCAGTTCGCCCGGGTGCGCTGCACCGTGGACGTGCCGCTGGATGTGCTGTTCCTGGACCAGCGCTGCCAGGAGTGGATGGGCCAGACCGTGGTCAAGGTGGACAAGGACATCCTGCTGTGCATCCCCGACGACTCCATCATCCCCTTCACCCTGGAAAGCCTCGTGAGCGCGATTTGCGTATCCGGCTCTTACATCGGCAACTGTTCCTTCGACATCACCGTCTGCGTCACGGTCGTGCTCAAGGTGCTGGCCGAGGTGGATATCCTGATCCCCACCTACGGCTTCTGCCAGGTGCCCCCCTGCGAGGAGTTCGCCGAAAATGTGTGCGATGAATTCTTCTCCCTGCCGTTGTTCCCCCAGTCCAGCTGCGCGCTGGAGCAGGTTTCTGACACCTCCGGCAGCGGCACCACCACCAGCGCCACCGGCGGCTGCTACAGCTGCGGCCCGGTGAACCCGGTGCGGCCCTCCCGGCTCAGCCAGTGCAGCAACTGCGGCACCACCTGCGCCAGCACCAACAACCTGTGCCCGCGCTGCGGCAGCACGATGACGAATTTGAACTGATGTGGGCGGGGGAGCAAGCTCCCCTGCCACGAGGTGCCGCGGTTCAAATCTTGATTTGTGCTGCGGCAGTCCAGTCTTTGGCTGGGTCGACAAACCCGCTGGGTTTGCCGCCTTGCTCCCCCCTCCAGATTTTGCTTGAACCCTGAAGGGGTCCAGCCGCAAAATCTGCAAGGAAAGCTTTTTCTCCGGAAAAATGGGATTTTCCTCCGAAAAAAAGCTCACGGGCCTGACGCACATGTCGTCAGGCCCGATTGATGTCGGAGGGCTTACGCCCTCCGAGGCCTCCTGGGAAAATGCCTTATCCCCCTCGATCAGGTCAATTCGCTCTTGCCGGTATACAGCTCGTAATACCTGCCCTTCATGGCCAGCAGGTCGTCGTGGCTGCCGCGCTCGATGATCTCGCCGTTCTCCAGCACCATGATGGCCGCCGCGTTGCGGACGGTGGACAGGCGGTGGGCGATGACGAATGTGGTGCGCGTGGCCATGATGCGGTCCATGCCGTGTTCGATGTGGCGCTCGGTGCGGGTGTCGACGGAGCTGGTGGCCTCGTCCAGCACCAGGATCGGCGCCTTGCTGATTGCCGCGCGGGCGATGTTCAGCAGCTGCCGCTGGCCCTGGGACAGGTTCGCGCCGTCGCCCTCGATCATGGTGTTGTAGCCGTCGGACAGGCGGCGGATGAAGCTGTCGGCGCTGGCGGTCTTCGCCGCGGCGATGACCTCCTCGTCGGTGGCGTCCAGCCGGCCATAGCGTATGTTCTCCATGATGGTGCCTGTGAACAGGTGGGTGTCCTGCAGCACCATGGCGATGTTCTTGCGCAGGTAGTCCCGGGGCAGCTTTTTAATGTCGATCCCGTCGATGGTGATCTTGCCGGAGTCGATGTCATAGAACCGGTTCAGCAGGTTGGTGATGGTGGTCTTGCCCGCGCCGGTGGAGCCCACGAAGGCGATCTTCTGGCCTGGCCTGGCATAGAGGCTGATGTGCTTCAGCACCGTCTTCTCCGGCACATAGCCGAAGCTGACGTCGTCCAGGATCACGTGTCCCTCCAGCTTCTCGGGCAGCACGGCGTCGGGGGCGTCCTCCGCCTCCGGCTCCTTGTCCATCAGGCTGAACACCCGCTCCGCGCCGGCCAGGGCGGAGAAGATGGTGGCCATCTGCTGGGAGATCTCGTTGATGGGGCGGGAGAACTGGCGCGCGTAGTTCACGAAGATGGCCAGGCCGCCCACGTCGAACCGGCCCAGGGCGCACAGCACGCCGCCGATGCCAGCGGTGAGGGAATAGCTGATCTGGGTGGTGTTGCCCATGATGGGGCCCATGATGCCGCCGAAGAACATGGCCTTCTGCTGCTTGTCGCGCAGGTCGTCGTTCAGCAGGTCGAACTCCTGCACGCAGTCCTGCTCGTGGTTGAACACCTTGACTACCTTCTGCCCCGCCACGGATTCCTCGATATAGCCGTTGGCCGCGCCAAGGGCCGCCTGCTGGGCGGAATAGTACTTGCGGGACTTTCCGATGATGACCCGGCCGCCGATGGCGAAGATGGGGATGAACACCAGCGTGATCAGCGTCAGCCAGATGTTGGTATAGATCATCATGGCCAGCGTGCCCACCAGGTTGATGATGCCGGAGACCATGCTCATCAGCGACTGGTCCAGCATCATGCCGATGTTGTCCACGTCGTTGGTGAAGCGGCTCATCAGGTCGCCGGTGGTCTCGTTGTCGTGAAAGCGCAGGGGCAGCTGCTCCACCTTGGTGAACAGGTCGTCTCGGATCTGCTGGATGGCGTTGCGGGACACGCCGATCATCAGCTTGGACTGCAGCCAGCTGCCCACCACGGCCACGATGTAGATGGCCGCCAGCACGCCCAGCATCATGGCCAGGTAGCTGACGCGATCCGCCGCGGAGGTGGAGGCGTCGGCGATGTTGTTGATCACCGGGCGCAGCACGTAGCTGCCCGCCAGGGAGGCCGCGGTGCTCAGCAGCATGCACAGGAACACCAGCACCAGCCGGCCCTTGTAGCGGCTCACATAGCCCAGGATGCGGGACACGGTCTGTCGGGAGTGCTTGGGCTTGCCCTTGAAGTTGTTGGTGGCGGCCATGGGGCCGCGTCCGCTGGGGGCGGCGGCGCTGTTGTACTGCTTGCGCAGGGTGTCGAGGTTCCTCGCCATTTACGCCGCCTCCTTTCCGGACATCTGGGAGTTGTAGATCTCCTGATAGGCCTGGTTGGAGGCCAGCAGCTCGTCGTGGGTGCCCACGCCGGTGATGGCGCCGTCGTCCATGACCACGATCATGTCCGCCTCCTGCACGGAGGTGATGCGCTGGGCGATGATCAGCTTCGTGGCGTCCTTCAGCTCGTTGCGGAACGCCTCGCGGATGGAGGCCTCGGTGGCGGTGTCCACGGCGCTGGTGGAGTCGTCCAGGATCAGTATCTTCGGGTGCTTCAAAAGCGCGCGGGCGATGCACAGTCGCTGCTTCTGGCCGCCGGACACGTTCTGGCCGCCCTGCACCAGCTCCGTCTGATAGCCCTGGGCAAAGGAGCGGATGAAGCCGTCGGCCTGGGCGCTCTGGGCCGCCTCGGCCATCTGGGCCTCGGTGGCGTTCTCGTCGCCCCAGCGCAGGTTGTCGGCGATGGAGCCGGAGAACAGCACGTTCTTCTGCAGCACCATGCCCACGCCTTCGCGCAGGTGGAACAGGCTGTAGTCCTTCACGTCGATGCCGTCCACCAGCACCTGGCCCGCGTCCACGTCGTACAGGCGCGGGATCATGGACACCAGCGTGGTCTTGCCGCAGCCGGTGGAGCCGATGATGCCCACGGTCTGGCCGGCTTTGATCTTCAGGTTGATGTCCGAGAGCACCGGATGCTCGGAGTTCTTGTAGTAGCGGAAGGACACGTTCCTGAACTCGATGTCGCCCTTTTCCACGCGGGCGTCCTTATGGGCGGCGTCCTCGTCGGTCAGGTCGATCTGCTCGGTCATGACCTCCTTCACGCGGCGGCCCGAAGCCAGCGCGCGGGAGGAGTTCATGAACAGCATGGACAGCATCATCAGCGACATCAATATCTGGGTGATGTAGGTCAGGAAGGCGGAGAAGTCGCCCACGGGCATCTTGCCTGCGATGACCTGGTTGCCGCCGAACCACACCACGGCCATGCTGGTGAAGTTCATCAGCAGCATCATGATGGGCATCATGAATATGACCACGTTCAACGCCCGCAGCGCGGCGTCCTTCAAATCGCCGTTGGACTTGCGGAATTTCCTGGCCTCGTAGTCCTCACGCACGAAGCTCTTGACCACGCGGATGTTGGTCAGGCTCTCCTGGATGTTGGAGTTCAGCTTGTCGATCTTCTCCTGCATGGCGGTGAAGCGCGGGAAGCCGGTGCGTATCACCAGGAATTCCACGGCCAGCAGCACCGGGATGGTGACGGCCAGCACCCGCGCCAGCTCCGGGTTCATGGCGATGGCCATGATCAGCGCGCCGATAAGCATGCCCGGGGCGCGCAGGAACATGCGCAGCATCATGTTCACGAAGTTCTGGAGCTGGGTGATGTCGTTGGTCAGACGGGTGACCAGCGAACCGGTGGAATACTTGTCGATGTTGGCGAAGGAGAACTGCTGCACCTTGCCGTACACGTCCCGGCGCAGGTCAGAGGCGAAGTTCACCGCCGCCTTGGCGCCGAAGTAGGCGCCGCCCACGCCGCCGCCCATCATCAGCACAGCGGTCAGGATCATCAAAAGCGTGGTAACCACGATATAACCCACGTTGTGGGTCTCCACGCCCACATTCAGGATCTGGGAGTACAGCTTGGGCATGATGATCTCGCCCAGCACCTCCACGATCATGCACAGCGGACCCAGCACAAAGTACTTCCAATAGGGCTTGACATACTTACTCCACTTCATTCGCCCCGTCATCTCCTCTCAGCGGCGACGGAGGGTTCCCCCTCGCCCCGCTCCATATTCACAAGGTTGGCCTGGATCTTGCGCAGGATGCCGCCCAGGGCCTCCATCTCGCCTTCGCTGACGCCCTCGAACATCTCCGCGCCGATCTCCCGGAAGATGGCCCGGGAATTCTCCACCAGCGCCTGGCCCTCCGGCAGCAGGCTAATCTCGTTGCAGCGGCCATCCGCGCCTTCGGCCTTTTCGATGAGGCCCGCGGCAGTCAGCTGCTTCAGCGCCCGCGCCACGTTGGCGGGGCTCACGTCCATGGCCTCGGCCAGCGCCTTCTGGGAGGCGCTCTTGCCCAGACACGACACCTTCATCAGCATGCGATGCTGCCCGTGGTGCACCCCCAGGCCCTCCACCCGCTTCTCCACGATGCGGTGATGCAGCCGCATGGTGTGGATCAGCAGGTCGATATTGTCCTTGACGCGCTCGTATTCCTCCATGTCCGAGCCTTCCTTTCAATGGGTCGATTTCAGACAATTAACACGTTTATCGTTAACGCGTTAATCATTATAGCACCCCCATCCCCGCCGGTCAAGGGGCCGGGAAAGGGATTTGGGTTAAAATCAGGTTCATGGACAAGCAAAGAGCGCCGGGCCAATGGCCCGGCGCTCCAGGATGTTGACAAAGTCAACTGACTGGCAGGCCGTTGAGAAAGCCTGCAAGACAAGGAAGGACAGCCTGCCAATGAGGGCGCTTACACAGACGTAAGTAACCGAATTGGCAGGCTGTCCTGACGCAGAAAGCAGAAATTTCCTCCGCGCAAGCATCTTTCAAGGAAATCTCTGCGTTTGCTGGCTTTATCAACGGTCTGAGCGCCGGGCCAATGGCCCGGCGCTCGTCAGTCGATGGGTTATCGGTTATCGCCGCGCCTGCGTTTGCGGCCGAGGACGGTCGCCAGCGCCAGCGCCAGCATGCCAAGCCCCGCGAACACCCAGGGCCAGACGGGGGTTTCGTCCCCTGTGGACAGCAGGTCGCCGAACAAAGGCGTGCTGTAGTCCATGATGTCCATGAAGTCGCCCATCCCCTCCTCGTCCACGGTGGTGAACACCGGGGGCGGGGTGCTGGTCTTGCGTTCGGGGATGCGGGCCACCTTCTGGGCGGTCAGCTCATTGTCGGGATCGTTCGGAGTATTGTTGCTGTAGTTGGGATTGTCGGGGTCGTTGCTGGGCACATCCACCAACAGCAGCGTGTTGGTCACGTTGTAGCCGTCATAGCGGGCAAAGTAGCCGCTGACGGCGTCCTCACGGATGGTGTAGGTATAGTTGTGGCCATAGCCATCATCCGCGGGCACGCTTCCGAAGCTGTAGCTCCAGTCGTTCGCGGCCGTGGCGCTCGTCTGGTCCACTTCCACGCCGTCGCGCAGCAGGTGCACGGTGACGGACGTGGGACGGACGCCCGCGGCATTGTCGTTGTCCGACCAGGACTTGACGCCGGAGATGGTCACATTCTCCTTGGGATCCTGGGGGATCAGCGTGTTGGTGATGGTGGTGCCGCTGACGCTGCTGGTGTAGCCCGGCACCGGCTGTTCGCTGACTGTGTAGCTGATGGTCGCGCCGGCCTCGTTCACCGCGGGCAGGTTGCTGAAGGTGTAGCTCCAGACATTGCCGTCCCTACTCGTCCAGGTGGGCGTGGCGTTCACTCGGGTGCCGTTGGCGTACAGGTTGATGGTGATATTCGCAGGCCTTGTGTTGTGGGCGTTGCTCTCATCCGACCACACCTTGGTGCCGCTGATGTCGGTCACGGGCACGGGAGTGGGATCCGGCACCACCTCAACCACCGGTACAGGCGTGGGGGTGGGCGTCGGCGTCGGAGTGGGCGTCGGCGTCGGCGTCGGAGTAGGCGTCGGAGTAGGCGTCGGGGTCGGAGTGGGCGTCGGAGTGGGCGTCGGGGTCGGCGTGGGGGTGGGCGTCGTGGCGGGCGTGTAGGTGTTGGTCACCGTCACCGCGCCGTCCGGCGCCGCCTCGGTCAGCGTCGCCCTGCCGCCATTGGAATAGCTCGTATCCAGCGTGAAGCCTTCAACCTCGGCGCCGCTCTCCTTCACCTCATACGCGCCCGGCTTCAGGCCGGTCAGCGCGTATCTGCCGTCCCTGAATTCGCTGTACTTGATCGTCTGGCTGTAGCCGTTCGGACCAGTCACCGCAAATTCCGCGTCTGCCGGCGTCTCGGCGCCTTCGGCCACCTTCGTCAGCGTCAGCGTGCCCAGGATCTCCTCGTAGACGTTCTCCGCCTCGACAGCCACCGCTTCGCCGTCCGTCGTGAGCTCCACGGTCCTGTCGGCGGCCTTCGTCGTCAGTCTGAAGCCACCGATCTGTGCGACCGCCGTCTCGCTGACGGTGTACTTGCCCAGCGGCAGCGCGCCGGTGGTCCCGGTCTCGCCGGCCTTGACGGTCAGCGTCGCGGTGATGGACGGATCGTCCACGCCCGTGACGGAGAAGGTAAACGCGGCGTCGGCGGGCAGCCTGTCCGCGGGCACGCCGGTGACCTTCTTGGTCACGCTGATGCTGCCGGTCTGGAGGGTATTGGTGACCCTGCACGCGTAGGCGCAGTCTTCATCGTCCACTTTCTCGATCACAGCCGGCTTATAGCCGGGCACGGTGCCCGCCTCGACCACCCCAAACTGGTTGGCCGAATCGGGCGTGCCGCTGTACTTCATCAGGTTGTCCCAGACGACGCTCAGCGCCTCGCCGGTCGCGCCCGCCGGGATGGTCTTCCCGTCGATGGGCAGGTCCTTCCCTTCTCCATCGACCAGCTTCAGCGTGATGGCCTGACGAGTGCCGTACCTGTTCTCCTGGTCGTCCCAGACCTTTGTCGCCTTGACCTGCGCCGCCGGGGACAGGTAGAAGTAGTCCCAGTTGTCGTCCGTGACGGAGAACCGATGACCCGCGTCGGGAATCGGATTCTTTGCGGTCTCGATGGCGAATTCCCGGTTGCCCGCAGCGAAGTAATCGCCGCCGGACTGCACGGTATGGGTAGCGTCGCCGTTCACCGAGACCGCGAAGGAGCGATAGCCCTCGGGCAGGGTGAACGCCGCACCGCCGCTGTAGGTCGCGCCGGAAACGGTGACATTCAGGTCCTCATAGACGCCGCTGGCCAGGTCCACGAAGGTGCCCTGGTACACGCCGGACACGCTCTGCGCGAAATGCTGGGTGACGCCATAGTCCTGCACATTGCCGTCGTTATACGCCTTGGTGTCCACGGCAAACTTGGTGCCGTCGGATTCGGCCAGCACCTTGCCGCCGGAGACGGTCACGCTGGCGCGCTCGTTCAGGGCGCCTGAGCCGATGCCCGCCGCGCCCCAGCCGCCAACGGCCTTCACCGAGCCGCCGGTGATGGTGACGTCCGTGGCCGTATCCACGATATACTTGGCTTCGCCGGATTCATCCACCGCGTTGTAGCCGCTGCCGATGCCCGCGCCACCCTTCTTGTCCGCTCTCGACGAAGCCGAGCCGAAGGCCTCAACCACGCCGTCGGTGATGTGAACGGTCACCTTGTCCGAGCCGTCGCTGCCGCCGATGCCCGCGCCGCCGCGTTCGCCCGCCCGAGCCGTCACGGTGCCGCCACTGATCTGAACCGTAGTCTGGTTCAAACGCTGGGCATCGCCGCGGCCGTAGATACCGCGTTCGGGCTTCCCATTGGGAGAACCGCCCGCGCCGATGCCCGCAGCCGTGCCGCCGCCTGTAGCGTTGACCGTGCCGCCGCTGATGGTGACCTTCCCGTGGCCCTCATAGCCGCCGCCGATGCCCGCCCCACCGTGATGGTAGTTGGGGTTGCCCGGGCCGCCGGTCGCAGTGATGTTGCCGCCGGTGATCACGACTTCGGCGTCACAGTACATGCCGCCGCCGATGCCCGCAGAATTGTAGGAACCGCCTTCGGCCACGATGGTACCGCCGTTGATCTCGACGGTGGCAAAGTAATAGCCGGGGCCCTTGTCGGCGTCGTTGCCCTTGTTCTTGCTGGAGCCGATGGACGTGCCGATGCCGGCGCCGCCGCCGGTGGCATAGATATCGCCGTCGTTGATGATGATCAGGCCGCTGTCCACATGGTTGCCGCCGCCGATGCCGGCGCCGCCGTTGTCGCTCGTGCCGCCATAGGCCTTGATCGTGCCGCCATTGATGGTGATCGTGCCCCACGTCTGATCCGTATGCTTGAACGAACCGTTGGACTTCCCGCCGTTGGGGTTGCCGGAACTTCCGATGCCCGCACCATCGCTCTCGCCCCTGGCGGTGATCGTGCCGGACTGGATGGTAATGTCGCCATAGACGCCCTTGTCGCTCTTGCTGCCGCCGATGCCGGCGGATTTCGAGCCGCCGACGGCCTCAAGGGCGCCGCTGCCGTCGATGGTCAGGCGGGCAAATTGATCGGCGCTGTCCCAGCCGACCTGCAGGCCCGCGTATTCGCCGGTGCCGCTCAGCTTGTTGTCGCTGCCGTCGGCCAGGGTCACGGTCGCCGTCGCGGTGGAGGCGATCTTCATGGCCGGGGCTTCCTCCGCGGGCTTCACATTCACGCCGTCCAGAATCACCGTGGCGTCTCCGGTCACTTCGATGCGCGCGTCGGCCACGTCCACGCCGCTGGCGTTGCGGATGGTAACGCTACCGCCGCTGATGGTCAGAATCTTGGTGTCTGCGTTATAGGAAATATGGCTCTGGTCATCCGCCTCCACCTGAAACGGGCACGTGGGCTCGCTGTAGATGAAGGTGGAGAAGCTGTCCACCTCAAAGGCGATGCCCTCCGACGTGCTCTGGGCGTCGATGACCTCGGTCGACACGGCGTTGGACTGTACGCCGTCCGTCAGCGCCTGCAGGGCTTCCCCATTCAGGCTGCCGCTGCCGTCGGTCACGTCCATGCCCGCGTGGAGCAGCTCGCCCTCCAGCCCCGGCATGGAGGGGCGCACGTTCTTCACGCTCACGCGCACGCTCTCGCCGAAGGCGACGGGCTGGTACTTCTCTCCATTATAGAAGATGCTGATGTCGTAGGCGAACACCACCTGGCGCTCCGCGTCGCCAGAAGCGGCGGCCACGATCTGCTCGGCAGTCTCCACCGGGATCTCCACCACCTGCACCGTGGCGTCCGGGGGCAGCATGCCGCTGATCTCGATCACCTGCTCGCCCGCCTGGGCGGAGATGGTGCGCTCGGCCAGGGAATCCGCCAGCAGGCGGTGGACATACACGGGATCCCACTCCCGCATGATGTCGGCCATGGACACATAGCCCAGGATGTCGCCGTCGCCCAGGCTGTGGGACGTGGCGGCCACCTTGCCGTTCACGTCGCCCTCGATGGCGGTGAAGCCGCTGTCGCTCGCGGCGGATACAATACCGACGTCGGTTTGTTTTTCTTCGTTCTCGACCCGTTCAAAGAACACCAGGTCGCCCGCTTCAGGCGCGTAGCCGCTGCCGGCGGAAACGAACTTCCCGCCCAGGGCGGCGATCCACTGGCCTGCGTCGGTTCCGCGGCACAGGGCCTCGTCGGGGATACCCGCAGCGTCCAGCACATAGGCGGCGAACATTGCGCTCCAGGGCTCGTAGTCCTTGCCGTACTTCGCGCCATAGGCGCTCCAGCTGTGGCGCACGCCGGCCTCGTCCAGCACGAAATTGGCCTCCACGGCGGCATAGCCGCGCTGGGTTCCTGCCACCAGCAGCAGCCTTTCGGCGAAGGTCAGGCCCTCGCCCAGCGCCGGGAGCGCCGGCAGGTCGTTGGTCTCGTCGGTGGATTCCTGCGGTTCCTCCTCCGGCAGCTCCTCTTCCCCGTCGGGCGGGAGCGCTTCGTCGTCGGAGTCGTCCACGGTCAGGCCGGTCTCCTCGGCGATGGCGTCCTCCGACGCCTCGGGGATGGAGTCTTCCACGTCCTCGCTGTACTCGGCATCCTCCGCGTCCCCGGCGGGTTCTTCCGCCTCGACGGTCTCCGCGGCCCCGGCTTCGCCGGACGGCTCGTTCTCCACAGGCGCGTCGGCCGCTTCGCCCGCTTCGGGTGCCTCGGTCTCCACGGAGACCTCTGCCTCCACGGATTCCCCGGCTGCCTCCGCTTCCGCGGGTTCCCCGGCTGCCTCGCCCTCTTCCGGCGCGGCGATATCCCTGGCGGCCTCGGTTCCCTCAGACGCCTCTGCCTCGGTCTCCTCGGATGCTTCCGCTTCCTCGTCCTCATCGAGCCCCAGGGCCACCTCGGTCTCCTCGGGCTCGCCGGTTTCCTCGGGCGCTTCGGCCTCTTCAGGCTCCACAGTCTTGGCGGCCTCCACGGCCGCCGTCTGCCCCGGTTCGCTCTCCGCGAGCGCGGGCAGCGCCCCACCGGTGGATACGCACAGCATCACCAGTGTGAGCAGCAGCGCCATCAAACGATTCATTCTCATGTATTCATGCCCCCCGCAATCGGTCGGTCGGTTATTGCCTCTATTATATTATGCTGCGGCGGGCTTTTCGCCACAGGGCATACCTTCCCCACCATATAAGTTACCTGTATTGTAACATGAATATCCATTTTTGTCTATACTTAATGATGAATAAATCGAAAACAAACGCTGTCGTTAATGTAAAATGAGGATTCCCAGCGGATCCCACGGCCTCCGACGGACCGCGCGGCGCCCGTCTTAGGCGGCCCGACCGCTGATCGCGCGTAACACAAACAAAAGCCCCTCCAACCCTGGGGTTGAAGGGGCTCCTCTCCGGCACACGCCGGAAGGCTGGGGATTAATCGTCGTCCTCTTCCTCGGCCTTGTAGGCTTCGATGACCTTCTTGGCCTCGTTGGCGGGCACTTCCTCATAGCGCTCGAACTTCATGGTGAAGGAGCCGCGGCCCTGGGTCATGGAGCGCAGGTCGGTGGCGTACTTGAACATCTCGCTCAGGGGCGCCTCGCCGATGACGCGCTGCAGCTCGCCCACCTTCTCGGAGCCGAGGATGCGGCCGCGACGCTTGCTGATGTCGCCGTAGATGTCGCCCACGTTGGCGTCCGGCACATCCACTTCCACATGGTAGATGGGCTCGAGCAGGACGGGAGAGGCGGTGGTCAGCTGCTTGAAGGCCAGGCGGGCCGCCGTCTTGAACGCCATTTCAGAGGAGTCGACCGGGTGGTAGCCGCCGTCGTACAGCTCGGCGGTCAGGCCCACCACGGGGAAGCCGGCGAGCACGCCGTGCTTGATGTTGTCGATCAGGCCCTTTTCAACGGCCGGGATGTACTGGCGCGGGACGGTGCCGCCCACGACGCTGTCTACAAAGTGGAACTCGGTGTCGTTCGGGTCCTCGTTGGGACGGAAGCGGATCTTGACATCGCCGAACTGGCCGTGACCGCCGGACTGCTTCTTGTGGCGGCCCTGCACGTCGATGGGCTTGCGGATGGACTCGCGGTACGGGATCTTGGGATCGCGCAGGTCGCACTCCACCTTGAACTTGCTGGCCAGCTTGGCGGCCACCACGTCGATGGACATCTCGCCCAGGCCGGAAAGCACGCTCTCGGCGGTCTCCACGTTCTTCTCCACCTTGATGGTGGGATCCTCCTCCATCAGGCGGTTCAGGCCGGAGAAGATCTTGTCTTCCTCGCCCGCCTTCTTGGCGTACACGGCCTTGGAGATGTTGGGGGCCGGGAAGTCCATGTCGGCAAACTGCACGGGGTTGGCCTGGTCGCACAGGGTGTTGCCGGTGGCCAGGGAGGGCAGCTTCGCCAGCGCGCACAGATCGCCCGCGCACACCTTCTGGGTGGTGGACTGCTGCTTGCCCTTCAGCAGGTAGATGTTGCCGGGCTTTTCAGACTTTTCGGCGTTCACGTTGTACAGCTGGGTGGAGCTGTCCAGGGTGCCGCTGGTGACCTTCAGCAGGCTCAGCTTGCCCACGAACGGGTCGGCCATGGTCTTGAACACGCGGGCGGAGAAGGGCTGGTCGTCGGCGCACACGCGCTCCACGGCTTCGCCGGTCTTGGGATTGGTGCCTTCCAGAACCTTGCCGGCCGGGGAGGGCATCAGGTCGATGATGTTGTCCAGCAGCTTGGCAATGCCCACGCGGGTAGTGCTGGAGCAGCAGACCACGGGAACCACGGTGCCGTCGGCGATGCCCTTGCGCAGGCCGAACATGACCTCTTCCTCGGTCAGCTCCTCGCCGCCGTCCAGCCACTCGAGATACTTCATTTCCAGCTCTTCGTCGGCGCCGGCAGCGGCCTCGACCAAGGCTTCGTGGCACTTTTCCACCTCGTCCTGAACGGAGGCGGGGATGTCAACGGCCTTCAGGCTCTTGCCCTCGCCCATGAACGCCTTCTTCTCCAGCAGGCAGGCCACGCCGGTGAACTTGCCGTTTTCAACGATGGGCACCTCGATGGGGGCCAGGCAGGCGCCGTACTTGCCGGTCAGCTCGTCCAGCACCTTGTCAAAGTTGGCGTTTTCCTGGTCCATCTTGGTGATGACGACCATGCGGGCATTGTGGGTCTTGTCGCACATGGCCCAGGCCTTCTCCGCGCCCACGTCCAGGCCGGAAACCGCGCCCACGGTGATCAGCGCGCCTTCGCACACGGTCATGGGGCCCACCAGCTCGCCGGCGAAGTCGAAGTAGCCGGGCACGTCCACCAAGTTGACCTTCTTGTCCTTCCACTCCAGCGGCGCCATGGCGGCGGAGATGGAAATGTGACGCTTGGTCTCCTCGGGATCGTAGTCCATGGTGGCCTGGCCGTCCTCGACGCGACCCTGGCGGTCAATGGCGCCGGCGGTGAACAACAGCGCCTCCGCCAGCGTGGTCTTGCCCACGCTGCCGTGACCGGCGATGGTCAGGTTGCGGATATTCTTGGCCTGATAGTCTTTCATAAAGAATTCCCCCTGTATGATATTTTACTGCGCGCACAAGCGCAACGGATGTTTCACCCAATACGCGCTTATATGCCATAGTGTATACATTTTAACAGAAAAACGTCATTTTGAAAAGCCCCTTTTGGCAGGATTTTCGCATTTTGCAGGGAATTTTCAATTATATCGAATGATTCGGCGTTCATTTTTCCCGCGGAACGCCGTCCGGACGCGAGATATGGAGGATATGCCGCCCATGAAGAGAGCATTGTGCCTGCTGCTGGCCTGGCTGACGCTGGCCGGCGCGCTCATCGTTTGCCCCGGCGCGTACGCCGAGGACCTGGGCCCGTGGGAGGACGCGGAGTACTCTGCCCCCGTGGACGAGATTCCGGAGGAGATCGAAATCTCGCTGGACGAAGACGCGGCGGAGGAGACCGCCATACCGGTGGACGGGGCGGCCTACCCGGAGGATGCCATGATCCTGGCCGAACCCCTGGACGCGGAGGCTGCCGCCCCGGAGGAGACCGCCATCCTCGCCCCGGAAGTGGACGCCGGGCCAGTCGTGCTCAGCGTGTCCAAAAAGGCGACGAAGTCCGTCAACCTGGGCACGACCTATCAGATCGAGGTTCCCGGCAAGACCGTCCAGTCCTACAAGTCCAGTTCAAAGAAGATCGCCACCGTCAGCAAGGCCGGCCTCGTCACCCCGAAAAAGCCGGGCAAGGTCAAGATCACCATAAAGCTATCCAGGAAAAAGAGCTTCGTGCTGACACTGAAGGTGGTGGACCCCACCGTGCCGGTCAGCGTGACCATCGACCAGGGCAAGGCCGCCGCGATCTGCGTGGAAGAAACACTGGCCCTGCGCGCCACGGTTTCCCCCGCTACCGCCAAACAGAGCGTGACCTGGAAGTCCGCCGACAAGAAGATAGCGACCGTGGACAAGGACGGCAACGTTCTGGCGCTGAAGGCGGGCAAGGTGAAGATCACCGCCACCACCCCCAACAAGAAGAAGGCCACGCTGACGCTGACCGTTCAGCGCGTGCCGTATCTGCCCCGGATGCCCTATATGGTTTCCCACGCCATGGGCGGCATCGGCGGCATGGACTATTCCAACTGCTTGGAGGCCTTCCTGGAAAACTATGCCGAGGGCCACAGGGTCTTCGAGGTGGACTTTGAGTATACCTCCGACGGCAAGATAGTGCTGTGCCACAATTGGAAGCGCAAGCTGTTTGAGGCCCACAAGCCGTACAGCAAGACCAGCTACAAAGCGTTCATGTCTTCAAAGATCTATGGCAAGTATACGCCCCTTGACATCGATGGGCTGTTGCTGCTGATGCGGGATTACCCGGATGTCATCATCTGCACGGACAACAAGTACACCAACCAGCCCACCATCAAGAAGCAGTTCACCACGCTGGTCAAGCGCGCCAGAGCCCTGAACGTGGAGAGCGTGCTGAACAGGTTCCACGTGGAGATATACAATAAGAAGATGATCGAAACGGTGAAGCAGGTCTATCCGTTCAAATCCTACTGCTATACCCTCTACAAGACGTTCAAGAAGGCGCCGACAAAGGCCCAGCTGGAGAACATCCTGTCCTTCTGCGCCAACAACGGCATCCGGATGGTGTCCATGCCCGTGGAATGGTGGAAGGCGTCTTACATGGAATCCTATAATAAGTACGGCCTGGAGGCAGGCATCTATACCACGAACGACCGCGAGAAGGCGCTGCAACTCATCGAGCAGGGCGTGACGGCCATCTGCACGGACTACCTTCCCCCCATCGAGGGTTAGCCGCGTCCCGGTCGCTCAGTGGAACAAAGGAGAAATGCGTTGAAAAGAGCCCTATTGACGATACTGCTGGCCCTCGCGCTGGCCGCGCTGCCCGCCCATGCCCACACCCGGGACGAGGTGCGCGAGGCCTACGGCGCGCTGGGCAACGCCGGCAGCGAATCGCCCTACCTGGCGGAGCCCGCCGTTTCCGCCCCCTATGCCGAGGGCGAGTTGACGGAGGCGGCCCGGGAAGACGCCCTTGACTACCTGAACTTCGCCCGGTGGCTGGCGGGGCTTGACGGCGTGCGCCTGCTGCCGCTGTACAACTTCCGCTGCCAGCACGGAGCGGTGCTGCTGGCGGCGCTGGACTACGTGGATCACGACGCCCCGCAGCCCGCCGACATGGACGACGACTTCTACGAGTCCGCCCACACCGCCACCTCCGCCTCCAACATCGCGCGCCTCAACTGGATGCGGCCCACCATCCTGCGGGAGGGCGTGGAGTACTTCCTGCGGGACGACGGCGAGGAGAACCTGCCCACGCTGGGGCACCGCCGCTGGGCGCTGACGCCGGAGATGTCGGGCACCGGCTTCGGGCTGGCGAACTCCGCCTCGGGCAACACCTATGTGGTGATGTACGCCCACGACCTGGCCGGGGAGGCGGATTGGACCAGCGTGGCCTGGCCCGCCGCCGGGGCCTTCCCCGCCGAGCTGATGCACGACCACCTGGCCTGGTCCATCATGCTGAACCCCGGTGCATACGACCTGGCCGCGTCCCGGCCCGTGGTGACGCTCTCGGAGCAGGGCGGGCTGACCTTCGCCTTTGACCCGATCGGCGGCGACGGCGACGGCTTCTGCGCCCTGAACCTGGAGGGCTACGGCACCGGTCCCTGCCTGATCTTCCGGCCGGACTTCGCCGGCACGGGCTTCACCGACTACCAGCAAAACCAGGTCTGGACGGTGCGCGTGGACGGTCTGGTGGACGTGAGCGGGAAAGACGCGCCCATCGAGTACGAGGTGGACATGGTCTCGCTGACCGCTCAGGACGTGGTGAACGTGGAGATCTCCCAGCTGGAAGCAGAGCTTGCTCCGGGGGATGAGCTGCGACTCGCCGCAGACGTGATCCCCGCCTACGCCGACGACCTGACCGTCGCCTGGCGCAGCACGGACGAATCCGTGGCCACAGTGGACGGCTCCGGAAACGTCATCGCCGTCGGTCCCGGCAAATGTGAAATCATCGTGGAAAGCGCGGGCGGATATACCGACGCCTGTGCCCTTTCCGTGATTGACAAAGCCGGACAATGATGGTAGAATTTGACTGGATTGATCGCTGTACATACATATAAATGAGGTGCGAATATGAGTGACATGGCTTACCGGATGAACATCGCGGGCCTGGACCGCGACCTGCCCCTCTGCCCCATCAGCGACAAGCTGATGATCGGCGCGTTCGTGATCTTCGGTGACCCGGAGTTGACCACCGCCTGCGCCAGGGAGCTGCTTGCGCGCTGCCCGGAGCACGACGTGCTGATCACCGCCGAGTCCAAGGGCATCCCTCTGATCTGCGAGATGGCCCGGCTGAACGGCAACGAGCGCTATGTGCTGGCCCGCAAGGCCCCGAAGCTGTACATGAAGGACGTCATGACCGTGGAGGTGCGCTCCATCACCACCAACCACAAGCAGACCCTGTGCCTGGACGGCAAGGACGCCGAATACATGAAGGGCAGGCGCGTAGTGATCGTGGACGACGTGATCTCCACCGGCGAATCCCTGCGCGCACTGGAGGAACTGGTTGAGCAGGCCGGCGGCAACATCGTGGGCCGCATGGCGATCCTGGCCGAGGGCGACGCCACCCGGCGGGAGGACATCATCTACCTGGAGAAGCTGCCGCTGTTCAACAGCAAGGGGCAGCCTCTGGATTAGAGTTGAGAGTTTGGATTGGATTGTGAAGGGTTCGCTTTCTGATCCAATGGGCTTCATGCCCGGAATGCACAGATCCTTCGCCGTGCTCAGGATGACGCGTTTTGTATCGCTGTCATTCCGGGCGCGGCGAAGGACTTTTTGTTTCACGCAACATTTTACAAACATTCCCCATTTACTCCCCCATCCCCGCTTGAAAAATCGGCGACAGTGTCATAAAATGTTGGATATTAATATGTATGCTCATCAAGAGGATTCGGGCCTGCGGACTGCTTGTCATTCCTCATTCCTGATTCCTCATTCCTCATTCCTAATTTTTCCAAGGAGTGATCCGCATGAACGACGTCGCCAATCGCTTTGCCGCCAAGGTCTTCAACCTCGCCACCATGCGCCAGCGCCTGCCGAAGGACACCTATCGGGAGATGCTGCGCTGCATCAGCGAGGGCAAGCGCATGGACCTGGGCATCGCCAACATCGTCGCCAACGCCATGAAGGACTGGGCCATCGAGCAGGGCGCCACCCACTTCACCCACTGGTTCCAGCCCATGACCGGCATCACCGCCGAGAAGCACGACAGCTTCATCAGCCCCAACGGCGACGGCGGCGTGATCATGGAGTTCTCCGGCAAGGAGCTGGTGCGGGGCGAGAGCGACGCCTCCTCCTTCCCCTCCGGCGGCCTGCGCAGCACCTTCGAGGCCCGGGGCTACACCGCCTGGGACCCCACCAGCTATGCCTTCATCAAGGACACCGTGCTCTACATCCCCACAGCCTTTTGCAGCTACGGCGGCGAGGCGCTGGACATGAAAACGCCCCTGCTGCGCAGCATGGAGGCCATCAGCCGTCAGGCGCTGAGGGTGCTGAAGCTGTTCGGCTACGACGGCCCCGCGCCGGTGACCACCGTGGGCAGCGAACAGGAATACTTCCTGGTGGACCAGGGCATGGTGGACGCCCGGGAGGACCTGATGCTCACCGGCCGCACGCTGCTGGGCGCGAAGCCCCCCAAGGGCCAGGAGCTGGAGGACCACTATTACGGCATCATCAAGCCCCGGGTGCAGGCGTTCATGCAGGAGCTGAACGACGAGCTGTGGGAGCTTGGCATTCTGGCCAAGACCGAGCACAACGAGGTGGCCCCCGCCCAGCACGAGCTGGCGCCCATCTTCACCACCGCCAACATCGCCGCCGACCACAACCAGCTGACCATGGAGCTGATGCAGAAGATCGCCCATCGCCACGGCATGGTGTGCCTGCTGCACGAAAAGCCCTTCTCCTGGGTGAACGGCTCCGGCAAGCACGACAACTGGTCCATCGCCACCCGCGACGGCGTGAACCTGCTGGACCCGGGCACCACGCCCTTTGAAAACGCCCAGTTCCTGCTGTTCCTCTGCGCGGTCATCAAGGCCGTGGACGACTATCAGGACCTGCTGCGCATCTCCGTGGCCACGGCGGGCAACGACCACCGCCTGGGCGCGAACGAGGCGCCGCCGGCGGTGATGAGCCTGTTCCTGGGCGACGAGCTGACGGAGGTGCTGGAGGCCATCGAGCACGACGCGCCCTACGGCGGCCACGACGAGGAGCAGATCAAGATCGGCGTGGATGTGCTGCCCCGCTTCCCCAAGGACTCCACGGACCGCAACCGCACGAGCCCCTTCGCCTTCACCGGCAACAAGTTTGAATTCCGAAGCCCCGGCTCCAGCCAGTCCATCGCCAAGCCCAACATCGTCATCAACACCGCCGTGGCCGAGAGCCTCAGGCAGTTCGCCGACGAGCTGGAGGGCGCGGAAGACTTCACCGCGGCGCTGCACGATTTGATCCAGCGGACCATCAAGCAGCACAAGCGCATCCTGTTCAACGGCAACGGCTATGACGACCACTGGCCCCGGGAGGCCGAACGGCGCGGGCTGATGAACCTGAAGACCACGCCCGAGGCCCTGGCGCACCTGCTGGACGGCAAGAACGTGAAGCTGTTCGAGGAGCACGGCGTGTTCAGCGCGGCCGAGCTGCGCTCCCGCTACGAGATACTGCTGCAGAACTACGTGCACATCATCCACATCGAGGCCCAGACCCTGATGGACATGGTAGGCCGGAACATACTGCCCGCGGTGAGCGCGTTCAGCGCGAAGCTGTGCGAAAACGCCCGGGTGAAGGGCGATGTCGCCGGCGTGGCCTGCGGCTATGAGAAGGCCCGCTGCCGGGAGCTGTCCCGCCTGACGGACGAGATCTACGCCATTTGCAGCACCCTGGGCGAGGCCCTGCACCACGCGGACGCCGCCGAGGATTCCCTGGAGCGCGCCATGCGCTACAAGGACGACGTGGTTGGCGCGATGAACGCCCTGCGCGCCGCCTGCGACGCCTGCGAGGCCATGACGCCCAAGGCCGAGTGGCCCTATCCCAGCATGATCGACGTGCTGTACAGTGTAAAGTAAAGTGGCGGGGGACCTGCTTCCCCCGCCAACGGTGTCGCGCCTCAAATCTTCGATTTGAGCCGTCGGCAGTCCAGTCTTCGACTGGACCAACAAACCCAACGGGTTTGTTGCCTTTACCACCCCTTTGACAGATTTGCCTTGAGATTCCCGCCGGTTGAAACTTACTGGACCGACTGGATCCAACCGCCGGAAATCTCCGGTCGGCAAATCTGCAATGAAGCCATTTTTGCTCTGGTCGACAAGCTGCCCGCCGCAAAAATGGCCCGTGCCCGCCGTACACGCCGCCGGGCACGATTCGTCATCGGGAGCTGCGCCCCCGATCCCCCTGCAAAATCAGTGAAAGAGGTTGTACTATGTCCGATCTTTCAAAGATCATCGTCATCATGGGCACCAACGCCTCCGGCAAGAGCGGGCTGGGCGTGACGCTGGCCGAACACTATGGCGGCGAGATCGTCTCCGCGGACTCCCGGCAGGTGTTCCGCGGGCTGGACCTGGGCAGCGGCAAGATCACCCCGGAGGAGACGCGGGGCGTGCCCCACCATCTGATCGACGTGTGCGAGCCGGGCGAATTCTTTTCCATGCACGATTTCCAGCGCATGGCCTACGAGGCCATCGACGGCATCATTTCCCGGGACAGGCTTTCCTTCCTGGTGGGCGGCACGGGGCTCTATGTGGCCTCGGTCACCGAGGGCTATGTGATGAGCGACAAGGCGCCGGACCTGGAGTACCGGGCGTACCTGGAGACCTTCGAAACGCCAAAGCTGTATGAGATGCTGCTCAAGGCGCTGCCGGACACGGATGTGGAGCCGAAGAACCGCAACCGGGTGATGCGGCTGCTGGAGAAGCTGCACGCCGGGGACGACCACGTGCCCCGCAGCCAGCCCCGCTATGAATGCTTAAAGCTGGGCGTCACCTGGGAGAGGGAGGCCCTGCGCGCGCGGATCGACGAGCGGCTGGAGCGGCGGCTGAAGGCCGGCATGATCGAGGAGGTCAAAGGCCTGATGGACGCGGGCGTCAGCGCGGAGTTCCTCTACAAGCTGGGCCTGGAGTACCGCTTCATCGCCCAGTACCTGAACGGCGAGATTTCCAGCCGCGAGGAGATGGTGGAGCTGCTGGGCACCGCCATCAAGCAGTTTGCCAAGCGCCAGATGACCTGGTTCAGAAGGGACCGGGACATCCTCTGGCTGGACATGACAGGCGACCCCGTGGTCCAGGCCTGCGGGGAGATCGACAGGTTCATACAGGGATAAATGATGCGGGGACAACAATGTCGTCCCCGCATCATTGTTTACTCCGCCAGCATCTTCACGTCCTCCCCCAGCAGCCTTTCCAACTCCTGATAGCTGTCCTGCATGCGCTGCCAGGTGCCGCTGGACATGCCCTCGGGGGGCTCGTCCAGGTACTTCAGGGAGGAGATCGCCTGGATGCTGTCGTCCCGCTTCCAGCAGTAGATGGGCACCACGCCTACGTTTTCGATGCCGAAGCTGCCGTCCTGCCGCTCCTGCACGGTGAACTCCAGCAGGATGCCGGAATCGGTGTAGCGCTTGGTCATGCTGTCGATGAAGTTGCCCAGGCTCCAGGCCACCAGGCCCCGGCGCGTCTGGCCGGATTCGGTGGCGACCTCCACGAACTCCACCGGCTGCACCATGTGGGGATGGCTGCCCAGCACCACGTCCACGCCCGCGGCGATCATCTTCCGGCCCTTGTTCACGATATAGGACTGGGGATGGCGCTCGTACTCCACGCCCCAGTGGGGAATGGCGATGACCACGTCCGCCCCGGCCTGTCGCAGCGCGGCCACCTCCGCGGGGATGTCGGCCTTGCGCAGGTAGTTCACGCCGTATTCCTTCACGGCGGAATTGCACCAGTCCTCCATGCCGTTGGTCATCTCGGTGTAGCAGAGGAAGCCCAGCCGGATGCCGTTGACCTCCACGATGTTCAGCCTTTGCTTCTCTTCCGGCGTGCGGTTCGCGCCGCCGAAGTCGAAGCCCCGGGCCTCCACGTTGTCCACGGTCTTGACCATGCCCTCGAAGTAGCGATCCAGCATGTGGTTGTTGGCCAGGGTGAGAAAGTCCACGCCCGCGTCCTTGACGGCGTCCAACAGGCTCTCCGGCGTGTTGAACATGGGAAAGCCGGAATAGGGCCGGTTCTCATACTGGCCGATGGTGGTCTCCAGGTTGGCGATGGTGTAGTCCGCGTTGGCCAGAGCGTCCGCGATCAGCGCGTACTGGGGGTGAAAGTCGTAGCTGCCGTCGGCCTGTTTGGCAATGGCCAGCTGCTTCTTGTGCACCATCAGGTCCCCCGCCGCGCGGATGCGGGCGCTGCGCAGGGGCGTCGGCGGCTCAAGCGTGGGGTCGGGCGCCAGCCCTTCCGCCAGGGCTGCCCAGTTTAGGAGCAGCGCCAGCGCCAACGCCAGCGCCGCCGCGCCTTTCAGCGTCCTCTTGTCCATATGTATCATCCTCATTCCGCCAGGAACGGCACGCGCTCGTCGATCAGCTTCCTCAGGTCGCCATAGGCCTGCTTCATGTCCTTCACCGTCTTGGCGTCC
This sequence comes from uncultured Eubacteriales bacterium, assembly GCA_902765395.1. GTDB lineage: Bacteria > Bacillota > Clostridia > Christensenellales > Aristaeellaceae > UBA2862. Next base: position 163,997 of record CACWZP010000002.1, on the reverse strand, counting down.
ATGGCCTCATGCGGATGCTCCAGGTACTTCTGGGCCGAAACCGTGCAGACCATCTTCGTGGTGTTGCAGATGTACAGCGGTATGACGCCCACGTTTTTGACCTCAAAGCCGCCGCCCTGCTTTTCCTGCAGCGTGAAGTCCACCATCAGGCTCGCGTTGGCGTAGCGCCAATTCTGGTTGCTCAGGAAGTTGCCCATGCTGTAGGCCACCAGGCCGGTGCGCTCCTGGCCATCCTCGCCCTTCACGGTGAGCATCTGGATGGGCTGGGCCACGTGGGGATGGCTGCCGAGGATCACGTCCACGCCCATGGCGATCATGGCCCTGGCGATCTGCTGCGTCTTCTGGTCGGGCTTGCGCATATACTCCTCGCCCCAATGGGGTATGGCGATGATCACGTCCACGTTCTCGTCCTTCAGCCGCTGCAGGTCCTCCTGGAACTCCCCGGCCCGCAGGTAGTTGATGGCGTACTCCCGATCCTCCGGCTTCAGGTAGTTCTCCTGGCTGTTGGTGTAGCGGGTCTCGCAGATGAAGCCGATGCGGATGCCGTTCACCTCCGCGATGACCGGCCGCGCCTTCTCCTCCAGCGAGCGGTTCGCGCCGCCGTGGTCGAAGCCGTAGGCCTCCACATAGCCCACCGTGTTCAGCACGCCCTCCAGCCGCCGGTCCAGCATGTGGTTGTTGGCCAGGGTGAGGAAATCCACGCCCGCGTCCTTCAGCGCGTCCAGCAGCGCCCGGGGCGAATTGAAGCTGGGATAGCCGGAGTAGCCCTGTCCGCGGCACTTGCCGATGGTGGTCTCCAGGTTGGCGATGGTGTAGTCCGCGTTTCCCAGCGCGTCCGCGATCAGCGACAGCTGGGGATGGAAATCGTAGCTGCCGTCCTTCTGCTTGGCGATCTTCAGCTGGTGATCGTGGGCCATCACATCGCCCACCGCCCGGATGCGCGCGCTGCGCAGGGGCTGCGTCGGCGGCACCGTGGGATCGGCGGCCTCCTCCGCCCAGGCCGCCAGCGGCAGCAGGACGCACAGCAGCAGCGCCAGCGCGCACATGATTCTCTCTTTCGTAAACATATCCGTCCCCCGTTACATTCCTTCCACATTCAACAGCCGGAACCGGTTCTTCTCGCTCTCGATCACGCCCTCGCGGCGCAGCTTGCCGATCTCCGCCGACAGGGCGCTTCTGTCCACGCCCAGGTAGTCCGCCAGGCCCTGCCGGTCGAAGGGGATCGTGAACGCCTCCGACCCGGCAGCCTTCGCTTGGCTGTACAGATAGGCCATCAGCTTCTGGCGGGTGGTGCGCCGGGAGGTAATCGCCAGCTTCTCGTTCAGGCGCAGGTTCTTCGTCGCCAGCACCCGCAGCAGGTTCAAAAACACCCGGTCGTTGCCGCCGCCCTCTATGATCCCGTCCAGCCGGATCAGCAGCACCCGGCAGGGCTCCACGGCCTCCACCGACACCGGCAGCCGCTTCACGCCCGCGCAGGCAAACGCCTCGCCGAACAGGTCGCCGGGCGCGAGCGCCGAGAGGATCTCCCGGTTGCCGAGGAAGTCCTCCCGCTGCACCCGGGCCGCGCCGGCGAGCAGTATGCCCACGCGATCCGCCGGGCTGCCCTCCAGGAAGATCAGCTCGCCCGGACCGAAGCGCGCCGGCTTTGCGCCCATGCGCGCGAGCGCCTCCGCCACATCCTCCCCGGGCACGCCCTCGAACAGCGGGCAGCGCGCGAGCGCCTCAAAATGTACCTGCATGACCGCCTCCGTGTTGGAAATCCAACATACATGACTTTATTCAGTATAGTAAAATATCCCCGAAAAGTCAAGGAGGAGGATACCCATGAAGCGCAGGATCATTCACATCGACGAGGAAAAATGCAACGGCTGCGGCGCGTGCGCCGAGGCCTGCCACGAGGGCGCCATCCAGATGGTGGACGGCGTGGCGAAGCTGACCCGGGAGGACTATTGCGACGGGCTGGGCGATTGCCTGCCGAATTGCCCCGCCGGGGCCATCACCTTCGAGGAGCGGGAGGCCCCCGCCTACGACGAGGCCGCTGTGCGCGCCGCGAAGGCCGCGAAGCTGACGGATAAGATGAACCATGCCCACCATCCCGGCGGCTGCCCCGGCACCATGGCCCGCGACCTGGCGACGGGCCGTCAATCCGCCGCGCCGGAGCAGGCAGGCGTCGCGCCCGTGGCCAGCCAGCTGCGCCAGTGGCCGGTGCAGATCAAGCTGGCCCCGGTGAACGCGCCCTGGTTTGACGGCGCGAAGCTGCTGATCGCCGCGGACTGCACCGCCTATGCCTACGGCAATTTCCACAGCGACTTCATCCGCGGCCGGGTGACGCTGGTGGGCTGCCCGAAGCTGGACGGCGTGGACTACAGCGAAAAGCTGGAGCAGATCATCCGTGAAAACGACATCAAGGACGTGACCATCGTGCGCATGGAGGTGCCCTGCTGCGGCGGATTGGAGCAGGCCGCGAAGCGCGCGCTGCAGAGGAGCGGCAAATTCATCCCCTGGCACGTGGTCACCATCGACGTAGACGGGCGGATCGTGGAAGATTGATCTCCTGCCGCCCCGGTCTGCATTTTTCAGGGATCGGCATGGCCGATCCCTGAAAATTTGTACTTGCCATTTCCCGGCGTTTACGCTACAATAATAGGCAGAAATAATGGCGTGGAATGCGCCTCAGATTCGGGAGGTAGAGATCATGTATAAGGAGACCATCAAAAACGCCGGCAGCAAGATGGACAAGACCATCGCCACCGTGCAGAACGACCTGGGCAGCCTGCGCGCGGGCCGCGCCAACCCCAAGATCCTGGACAAGATCACCGTGGATTACTACGGCACCCCCACCGCCCTGAACCAGGTGGGCAACGTCTCCTCGCCGGAGCCGCGCCTGCTGGTGATCGCGCCCTGGGAGCCGAAGATGATCGGGCCCATCGAAAAGGCCATCCAGAAGTCCGACCTGGGCATCAACCCCTCCAACGACGGCAAGGTCATCCGCCTGCTGGTGCCGGAGCTGACCGGCGAGCGCCGCAAGGAGCTGTGCAAGCAGGTGAAGAAGATGGTGGACGAGGGCAAGGTCGCCATCCGCAACATCCGCCGCGACGCCATGGAGGCCATCAAGAAGATGAAGAAGGACTCCACCATCACCGAGGACGACCAGAAGATCGCCGAGAAGGACCTGCAGAAGGTCACCGACAACCACATCGAGGAGCTGGACAGGATCGGCGCGGACAAGGAAAAGGAGATCATGTCCGTTTGACAATTGACATCCGACCCATCACAGCAGTAGGGGCGGCATATGCCGCCCCTACAGTGAATTATCGCATGTAATCCGCCAAGGGAGGTGCCCGTCATGTTCTTTGACAAGCTCAGCCGCATGCTCAACGACGTGTTTCGCCCGAAGCCCAAGTACATCACGGTGACGCCCGTCACCGACTCCGGTCCCACCCAGATGCTGCCTCCCAGCAAGCTGCCGCGCCACGTGGCCATCATCATGGACGGCAACGGCCGCTGGGCCCAGAGCCGGGGCATGCCCCGCTCCGCCGGGCACGCGGCGGGCACCGAGGCCCTGCGGGACATCATCCGCGCCAGCGACGACTGGGGCATCGAGGCGCTGAGCCTCTACGCCTTCTCCACGGAGAACTGGTCGCGCTCAAAGGAGGAGGTCGCCGCGCTGATGGGGCTGCTGCTCAGGTATTTCAACTCCGAAATCGACGAGCTGGACGCCAAGCACGTGAAGATCACCATACTGGGCGACGTGGACGGCATGCCTGAGCCCCAGCGCCAGGCCCTCGTGAACGCCATGGAGCGCACGAAGGACAACACCGGCCTGAAGCTGAACATCGCCCTGAACTACGGCGGCCGGGCCGAGCTGGTGCGCGCCGCCCGGGCCCTGGCCCGAAAGGCGAAGGACGGGCAGATCGAGCCGGAGGCCATCGACGAGGCGGCCTTTTCGAATGAGCTGTACACCGTCGGCCTGCCCGACGTGGACCTGCTGATCCGCACCAGCGGCGAGATGCGCACCTCCAACTTCCTGCCCTGGCAGCTGGTGTACGCCGAGATGGTGTTCGACGAGGGCTTCTGGCCGGACTTCGACCGGGCGAAATACCTGAAATGCCTGCGCGTCTACGCTGAGCGCGACCGGCGCTTCGGCGGCGTGAACGAGCCGCCGGTGCCGGAGCGGAAGGAGCCGGAAAACGCCGAAGCTGCGGCTGACGGGAGCCCGGCCACGCCGGCGGAAGCCGACCAACCGGAGGCTGCCGCAGAGGATTGAAGCCGCAGAGCCATACCGAGCCCCACTGACCCACTCACCCGAAGGGAGGCGACGCCGTGTTCAAGCGCGTCATCACCGCCGCGATACTCATCATCATCATGTCCCTGGCCATCTGGTTCCAGGGCTGGCCGCTGCGCGCGCTGCTGCTGCTCAGCATGCTGATGAGCACCAGCGAGATGTACAAGGCCTTCCGGCGGATCGGCTATGACCCGGTGCGCTGGGCTGGCTACGCCTACTGCGTGCTGGCCGTGCTGGCCCAGGTGTACTACAGCCAGCTGACGGAGAAGGTGGGCGTGTTCCAATCCATCAGCCCGCCCATGTTCGCGCTGATCGCGGGCCTGCTGCTGGCCATGACGGTGATCATCCTCAAGGGCAAAGTGGCCTTTGACAGCCTGATGAGCACCGTGTTCCCCATGCTGTATCCCGGGCTGTTCTTTTCGCTGATTATCACGCTGCAGGACCTGCCCACCCGGGTGGTGTCCACGCTGGCGCTGATCCTCACGTTCTTCATCGCCTCGGTGAACGACACCTTCGCGCTATTCGTGGGCATCAAGTTCGGCAGGCACAAGCTGGCCCCGGAGATCAGCCCGAAGAAGAGCTGGGAGGGCTCCATCGCGGGGCTCATCTCAAGCGTGGGCTTTGCCGTGCTGGTGCCTTGGATCGCCAAGCACCCCGTCGCCCATGCCTTCCCGGAGGTGGCCCGGCAGCTGGAGATCGCGCCGCTGCCGCCGCTGTGGGCGTTTGCGGTGCTGGGGCTGATCGCCGGGGCGCTGTCCCAGATCGGCGACCTGGTGGCTTCCCTGGTGAAGCGCCACTGCGGCATCAAGGACTTCGGCACCATCTTCCCCGGCCACGGCGGCATGCTGGATCGCATGGACGGCATACTGTTCTGCGGCGTGGCCTGCTATGTATTCTTCAAGATTGCGGGATTATAATATGAAAACGAGAACAATCGCCATACTGGGCGCCACCGGCTCCATCGGCACCCAGGCGCTGGACATCGTGCGGCGCTATCCGGAGCAGTTCCGCGCGGACTGCCTGACGGCCCACGGGTCCGCGGAAAAGCTGTTCGAGCTGTGCCGTGAATTCAGGCCCCGGTTCGCCGCGCTGGTGAACGAACCGGAGGAGATCCCCGGGGATCTGCGCGGCATCGAATGGTTCTTCGGCGCGGATTCCACGGTGCGGGCGCTGCTGGCCTCCAAGTGCCAGGACGCGCTGTGCGCCATCGTGGGCATCGCGGGGCTGGACGCGGTCTGGCACGCGCTGGACGTGTGCGAGCGGGTGCTGCTGGCCAACAAGGAGGCGCTGGTCACCGGGGGCGACCTGGTGATGAAGAAGGCCGCCGACCTGAACAAGCCCATGCTGCCCGTGGACAGCGAGCACTCCGCCATCTTCCAGTGCCTGCAGGCGCGGCAGGGCAACCCGGTAAAAAGGCTGCTGCTCACCTGCTCCGGCGGGGCGCTGCGGAATTGGAAGAAAGAGAACATGTACGCCGCCACCGTGCGGGACGTGCTGGCCCACCCCACCTGGAACATGGGCGGGAAGATCACCGTAGACTGCGCCACGATGGTGAACAAGGGGCTGGAGGTCATCGAGGCCCACCACCTGTTCTCCATGCCCGCGGAAAAGATCGACGTGGTCATCCACCCGCAGAGCGTGATCCACAGCATGATCGAATTCGAGGACGGCGCGGTGCTGGCCCAGCTGGGCATGCCCGACATGCGCGGGCCCATCGGCTATGCCATGGGCTTTCCGAACCGGCTGCCCTACGACGCCAAGCCCCTGGACTTCGCCGCCCTGGGCCATCTGGACTTCGCCGCGCCGGATCACGACCGCTTCCCCTGCCTGGGCATGGCGATCCGCGCGCTGAAGGCTGGCGGCAGCGCCCCGGTGGTGCTGAACGGGGCCAACGAGGTGGCCGTGGGGGCGTTCCTGAAGGAGCAGATCCCCTTCGGGCGCATCGCCGAGGTCATCGACCGCACGCTGCAGAGCGTGCCCGTCTCCCCCATCGCGTCCATCGCGGATGTGTATGAGGCGGATCGGCAGGCAAGAAGCTGTGCCGCAGGGCAAATCAGCAGAGCATAGGGAACAGGGCCAAGGGAACAGGGAACAGGAATAGCTGCTGCCGCCATTTCTGACAGCCCCATGGAGCAGAAAGCGCGGCAGCTGCATTCCCTGTTCCCTGAATAAGATTAGCGCCAAAAGCGGAGGTATTATGCTTTCCAATATTCTCTACATCCTTCTCGCCATCGTGCTGCTGGGCATCATCGTGACGGTGCATGAATTCGGCCACTACTGCGTGGGCCGCCTGTGCGGCATCGGCATCGTGGAATTCTCGGTGGGCTTCGGCCCGCGACTGCTGGGCTGGGAGCGCAAGGGCATCAAATACTCCCTGCGGGCCATCCCCCTGGGCGGCTACTGCGCCTTCGTGGGCGAGGACGAGCGCAACGATGACCCCCGCGCCATGAACAACCAGCCCGTCTGGAAGCGGTTCATCACCGTGCTGGCCGGGCCGTTCATGAACTTCGTGCTGGCCTTCGTGGTCTGCGCCGTGATGCTCAACGGCTACTTCATCGCCGAGACCTATCCCGTGGTGGATCAGGTGATGGAGGGCATGCCGGCCGAGGCCGCGGGGCTGCAGAACGGAGATAAAATCCTGGAGGTGAACGGCGTCGAGCTGACCAACGACTCTGCGGGCGTCAGCCTGATGGTGTCCACGATGCAGTCCGGCGACCTGACCCAGCCCATCCAGCTGGTCATCGAGCGGGACGGCGAGCGCAAAGACTTCGCCATCAACGCCGTGCCCGTGGAGGAAGGCGAGAGCACCCGGTACCAGATCGGCATCGTGTTCTCCAGCCGCACGTTCACCTTTTTCGAATCCATCGGCAAGGCGGGCAGCTACATGGTGGAGACCACCGGCATGATGCTGGACAGCCTGAAAAACCTGATCTTCAAGGGCGAGGGCCTGAATGACACCGCCGGCACCGTGGGCATCATCGCCGTGGTAGCCCAGCGCGCCCGGGAGGGCTTTTACGAGGTGCTGTGGCTGGTGTACATCATCAGCCTGAACCTGGGCATCATGAACCTGCTGCCCATCCCCGCGCTGGACGGCGGCCGGCTGCTCTTCCTGATCGTGGAGATGATTCGCCGCAAGCCCATCCCCCCGGAAAAGGAGGGCATGGTCCACGGCATCGGCATGATCCTGCTGCTGGGGCTGTTCGTGGTGCTGACGTATCACGACATCGTGAAGCTGGTGACCGGAGGGTTCAAGTTCTGACTTGAACGGTATTGAACATGACATATGCCATCCAGCACCTTGACCGCGGCAAGTGGAAGGGCACGCCCCTGCCCCTTTTCTATACCTCGGAATACTGCTACGACATCGCCGTGAACCGGACGGCGGACGGCTTTTCGATCCCCATCGCAAAGCGGCCCTTCCCCACTCCGTTCACCCATGTGCCGGAGGACGGGGACTCTCCCGACGCCCTCTACGCCGACTGGTGGGAGGATGCCGAGGCTTATGGCATCGTGGGCGAGGACGGCGGGCTGCTTGCGGCCATCGAGGTGTGCCCCGAGGGCTGGACAAAGCGGCTGATGGTCACAGAGCTGTTCGTCGCCGAACCCCTGCGCCGCCAGGGCCACGGGCGCCGGCTGATCGAGCTGGCCAAGCGGCTGACCGTGGAGGGCGGCTATCGCTGCCTGGTCCTGGAGACCCAGTCCTCCAACGTCAACGCCGTGGACTTCTACCTGAGCCAGGGCTTCACGCTGATCGGTTTCGACAGCTGCTGCTATCACAATGACGACCTGCGACGCCGGGAGGTCCGCCTCGACATGGGCTGGTTCCCGGAAGCAGCAGAAAAATGAAGGCTTCATTGCTCAAAGGAGAACTGCTATGACCCGCAAAGTTTTCGTCGGCCCCGTCGCCATCGGCGGCGGCGCGCCGGTAACCGTACAGACCATGACCAATACCGACACCCGGAACGTGGAGGCGACGCTCGCCCAGATTCGCGCCATGGCGGCGGCGGGGGCGGACATCGTGCGCGTGAGCGTGTACGACGAGGCCTGTGCCAAGGCCGTGCGCGCGCTGGTGGATGGCAGCCCCGTGCCCCTGGTGGCGGACATCCACTTCAACCACCGTCTGGCCATCCAGTCGGTGGAGAACGGCATCGCCAAGGTGCGCATCAACCCCGGCAACATCGGCGGGGAGGCACACGTGAAGGAGCTGGCGGACTGCCTGAAGGTGCACCGCGTGCCGGTGCGCATCGGCGTGAACTCGGGCAGCATCGAGAAGGAGATCCTGGAAAAGTACGGCGGCGTGACCCCCGAGGGCATGGTGGAGAGCGGCCTGAATCACGCGCGGATGCTGGAAAAGGCCGGGTACGACGACATCGTGCTCTCCTTCAAGGCCACGGACGTTCAGAAGATGGTGGCGGCCTGCCGGCTGGCGGCGAAGGCCTGTGACTATCCCCAGCACATCGGCGTCACCGAATCCGGCACCGCCGACGTGGGCATTGTGAAGAGCGCCGTGGGCATCGGCGCGCTGCTGCTGGAGGGCATTGGCGACACCATCCGCGTGTCCCTGTCCGGCGACCCGGTGCAGGAGGTGCCCGCGGGACTGGCCATACTGCGCTCATGCGGGCTCAGGCGGGACGGCATCGAGATCATCTCCTGCCCCACATGCGGCCGCACGGGCATCGACGTGGAGGGCATCGCCCGGCGTGTGCGCGCTGAGACGGCGGACATCCGCGTGCCCCTGAAGGTGGCCGTGATGGGCTGCGTGGTGAACGGCCCCGGCGAGGCCCGGGAGGCCGATCTGGGCGTGGCCGGCGGAAAGGACGGTGCGGGCGTGCTGTTCGTGAAGGATCAGCCGCCCCGGCCCATCAAGGGCGGCGACCTGGCGGCGGAGCTGATCGCCGAGATTCGCAGGATGGTCGAGGGAAAATGACGGGCATCATAGGAGACACATTCAACAACCACGCGGTGCGGCTGGAGACGGAGCGGCTCATCCTGCGGGAGCATGCCACCGGGGATTTGGAGCCGCTGCACGCGATCCTGTCCGATCCCGCCGCCACCTGGTACCTGCCGGGGATGTACAAGCGGGAGCTGGTGGAGACGGAGGCCTACCTGCGCTCGGTGATGCGGGACGCGGAGAGCCACCACCGGCTGCGCTACAACCTGGCAGTGGAGGACAGGCGGGCCGGCGCGCTGCTGGGCAGCGTGGGCCTGCACGTGATCGAGAGCGCGCCCCAGGGCGCCCACTACGGCCTGGGCTATTTCCTGCGCCCGGACGTCTGGAACCGGGGCTATGCCACCGAGGCCGCCCGGGCCGCGCTGGATTTCATATTCCAGGGCAACGCCTGCCGCGTGTCAGCCAGCTGCCTGGCGGAGAACATCGGTTCCCGGCGCGTGGCCGAGAAGTGCGGCATGACCCAGGAGGGCCTGCTGGTGGAGCACACCTGGCACGACGGCCGGTGGAAGGACTGCGCGGTGTACAGGCTGTTAAAGGAAGAATATCCCTATTACGAAAGGCAACCACATGTCTGAACTCTGGAAAAACCTGATCGCCCAGGAGGACCCGGCGCTGGCGGACCAGCTGGCGCTGAGCCGGGTGAGCATATCGAAAAAGACGGGACAGATGCGTGTGAAGCTTCGCAGCCCGAAGCTCCTGAACGACACCCAGTTTGAGCGTGCGCAGCGGCTGATCGCCGGTGCGTTTCCCGCTGTGGGCGTGAAGGTGCAGCTGGAATACCCGGACCTGCGGGACGAGGTGCTGAAGGACGTGACGCTGGCCAGCCCGGTGATGAAGTCGCTGGTGCGGCACGAGAGCCCCGGCTGCATGCCCTTCATCGACTGGAACGGCAAGGGCTGGGCGCTGAAGGACGGCGTGCTGACGGTGTGCGTGTCCAGCGCGGAGGGCGCGGGCTTCCTGAAGTCCCGGGGCGTGGACAAGATACTGGCCGCGAAGCTGAACGACCTGTTCGGCATCCAGGCCACCGCCCGCATTCAGATCACCGGCGACGAGGAAAAGCGCATCCAGGAGATTGCCGAGGCCCGGGCCAAGGAGGCCGAGCTGATCGCCGCCTCCGCCGCCGTCGCCAAGGACGCGCCCCGTAAGAAGGCCGCCCCCAGCGACGCCCTGTACGGCAAGATGATCCACGATGCGGCCATCCCCATGGGCGAAGTGACCGAGGACGTGGGCCGCTGCACGCTCAAGGGCGAGGTGGTGAGCCTGGACATCAAGGACGCCAAGAACGGCGAGACCAAGATCGTGCTGTTCTCCATGACGGACTACACCGGCTCGGTGAACTGCAAGCTGTTCCTGTCCTCCCGGCGCAGCCGCGAGAACCCCGCCAGCGTGCAGGCCCAGGCCGAGGCGCTGTCCGCGGGGCTGAAGCCCGGCAAGTGGGCGAAGGTGCGGGGCAAGTACAGCTATGACAGCTTTTCCAGCCAGATGGTGCTGATGGTGGACGACATCGTGCCCGCCGACAAGCCCGTGCGGGAGGACACCTCCCCGGAAAAGCGGGTGGAGCTGCACCTGCACACCAACTATTCCACCATGGACGCCTGTGCCAGCGCTACCGACCTCATTAAGCAGGCCGCGGCCTGGGGCCACAAGGCCATCGCCATCACCGACCACGGCGTGGTCCAGGCATTCCCGGAGGCCTTCGGCGCGGCCAGGAAGAACGGCATCAAGCTGATCCCTGGCTGCGAGGGCTATCTGATCGACGACGACGCCTCCATCGTGGAGAATGCCGGCGACGCGAAGCTGGACGGCGCGACATACGTGGTGCTGGACGTGGAGACCACGGGACTGAACACCCACGCCGACGAGATCATCGAGATCGGCGCCGTGCGCATCGAAAACGGCGTGGAGGTGGGCGAGTTTTCAGAGCTGATCGACCCCGGCCGCCCCGTGCCGGAGCGGGTGGTGGAGATCACGGGCATCACCAGCGCCATGCTGCGTGGCAAGCGCACGCTGATGCAGGTCATGCCGGAATTCGCCAAATTCTGCGAGGGCGCCGTGCTGGTGGCCCACAACGCCAGCTTTGACATGTCCTTCTTCCGCCGCGCCTTCAGGCAGGCGGGGCTGCCCTTCCAGTTCCCCATCTTGGACACGCTGGCCCTGGTGCGCAACCAGTATCCACAGCTGAAGAGCCACAAGCTGGGCAACATGTGCAAGCAGCTGGGCATCAGCCTGCTGAACGCCCACCGGGCCGTGCACGACGCCCGGGCCACGTCGCTGATGCTTCTCAAGGTGCTGAACGAGGTCGTCGCCCAGAAGGGCATCACCCAGCTGGGCCAGCTGAACACCTGCTACCCCACCGACGCCAGCAAGCAGAGCTATCACATCATCCTGCTGGCCGCCAGCCAGGACGGCATGACCAACCTGTATCGCCTGGTGAGCGAGGGACACCTCAATTACTTCCACCGCCGCCCGCGCATCCCCCGCAGCCTGATCGCAAAGTATCGCGAGGGGCTGATCGTGGGCAGCGCCTGCGAGGCGGGCGAGCTGTTCCAGGCCGTGCTGGATGACCGGGACGAGGGTGAGCTTAAGCGCATCGCCGCCTTCTACGACTATCTGGAGATCCAGCCCATTGGCAACAACGCCTTTCTGAAGCGGGACGGCACCGTGGCGGACGACGAGGGCCTGCGGGAGCTGAACCGCAGGATCGTGCGGCTGGGCCAGGCCATGAACAAGCCCGTTTGCGCCACTGGCGACGTGCATTTTTTGAACCCCAATGACAGCATTTACCGCGCCATTCTGCTGACGAAGGAGGGCTACAAGGACGCGGACGAGCAGCCGCCGCTGTACTTCCGCACCACGGGCGAAATGCTGGAGGAGTTCAGCTATCTGGGCCGGGACATCGCCCGCCAGGTGGTCATCGAGAACCCCAACAAGATCGCGGACATGGTCGGCGACGTGCGCATCTTCATTCCCCACCCCGAGGGCAAGGAGACCTTCCAGCCCTTCTGGCCGGAGGCCGAGGGCGACCTGCGCAAACTGGTGAACGACAAGGCCCACGAGCTGTACGGCGACCCGCTGCCGGAGATCGTGCAGAAGCGCATCGACAAGGAGCTGGGCGCCATCATCGGTTACGGCTTCTCCACGCTGTACATGATCGCCGTGAAGCTGGTGGCCAAGAGCCTGTCCGACGGCTATATCGTGGGCAGCCGCGGCTCGGTGGGCTCGTCGCTGGTGGCGTTCCTCTCCGGCATCACCGAGGTGAACGCCCTGCCCCCGCATTATGCCTGCCCGAATTGCAAGCACACGGAGTTCAACCCCGACCCCAATTACACCACCGGCCTGGACCTGCCACCCAAGGCCTGCCCGGTCTGCGGCGCGAAGATGAACAAGGACGGCTTCAACATCCCCTTCGAGGTGTTCCTGGGCTTCAAGGGCGACAAGGTGCCCGACATCGACCTGAACTTCTCCGGCGAGTACCAGCCCCGGGCCCACGCCTACATCCAGGAGCTGTTCGGCAAGGAGTTCTGCTTCCGCGCCGGCACCATCGGCACCATCGCGGAAAAGACGGCCTACGGCTATGTGCTGAAGTACTGCGAGGAGAAGGGCATCAGCCTGCCCCGGGCGGAGATGGAGCGACTGGCTCGGGGCATCACCGGCGTCAAGCGCACCACGGGCCAGCATCCCGCGGGCATGGTGGTGCTGCCGAAGGAGTATTCCATCTATCAGTTCACGCCCATCCAGCACCCCGCCGACGACATGGACACCCCCACCATCACCACCCACTTTGACTTCAACAGCATGCACGACGTGCTGGTGAAGCTGGACGTGCTGGGCCACGATGACCCGACCATGCTGAGAAAGCTGCAGGACATCACCGGCATCGCGCCCCAGGCCGTGCCGCTGCACGATCCGGAGGTGTTTTCAAAGATCATCGGCCTGTTCACAAGCCCGGAGCCCCTGGGCCTGACGGCGGAGGAGTTGGGCGTATCCGAGAGCGGCACGCTGGGCGTGCCCGAGTTCGGCACGAGCTTCGTGCGCGGCATGCTGAAGGAGACCCGGCCCAGCACCATGGAGGAGCTGATCCGCATCTCCGGCCTCAGCCACGGCACGGACGTGTGGCTGGGCAACGCCCAGGACCTGGTGCGCCAGGGCATCCCGCTGAAGGAGTGCTTCTGCACCCGCGACGACATCATGAACGCGCTGATCGCCAGCGGCGTGGAGGCGTCCATGGCGTTCAAGACCATGGAAGCCGTGCGCAAGGGTCGGGGGCTGACCGAGGCCATGGAGGCCGCCATGCGCGAGGCGGGCGTGCCGGAATGGTACGTGGAGACCTGCAAGAAGATCAAGTATATGTTCCCCAAGGGCCACGCCGTGGCCTACGTCACCATGGCGCTGCGCATCGCCTACTTCAAGGTGTTCTATCCCACGGCCTACTACTGCTGCTACCTGGCGCGCAACGCCGAGAGCTTCGACGCCACCCGCATGACCACCCGGGACGTGGACGCGCTGCGGGGCATGATCGACGACATCAAGGCACTGGACAAGTCCGAGCGCACGGACAAGATGGACGATGAAGTGACGATCCTGGAGATCCTGATCGAAATGAACCTGCGGGGCGTGCACATCAAGCCCATCGACATCTACCGCTCCCACGCCACGGATTTCATCATCGACGAGGACGGCGAGATCCTGCCGCCGATCAACTCCATGCCCGGCATCGGCGCTTCGGCGGCGGAGGCCTTCGTGGAGGCCCGCAAGGGCGGCCCCTTCATCAGCCAGGACGACATGGTGCGCCGCAAGGTGAGCAAGAGCATGGTGGAGCAGCTGAAGCTGGCGGGCTGCCTGAACGACATCCCGGAGACCAGCCAAGTGACGCTGTTTGAGTTTACCGGAATGTGATGACGGAAACAGAGCGTTAAGAGTGGAGAGTTAAGAGCGGAGTTTTGGTTGAAATCCCTTCGGGATTTCTTTGATTCAATAAAGGCCCGGATTGCCGAGTCGCTTCCTTCATCTAAACTCTAAACCCTTAACTCTAAACTCTTTATTCTTATTCGACGAAAGAGGATTGATCCCCCATGTCTCCCTCAGACAAGTACGTTCAAATGACCACCGCCCCCATTCCCGGCCTGGTGGCCCGGCTGGCGGTGCCCACGATCATCAGCATGCTGGTGACCGCCTTTTACAACATGGCGGACACCTTTTTCGTGGGCCAGATCGGCACCAGCGCCTCCGCGGCGGTGGGCGTGGTGTTTTCGGTGATGGCCATCATACAGGCCTGCGGCTTCTTCTTCGGCCATGGCTCGGGCAACTACATCTCCCGCGCTCTGGGCGCAGGCGACGGCGAAGACGCCCGGCGCATGGCCGCCACGGGCTTCTTCTGCGCGCTGATCGCCGGGGCCGTTCTGGCGCTGGCTGGCATCGCGTTCATACGGCCGCTGGCGCGGATGCTGGGCTCCACGGAGACCATCCTTCCCTACGCGGTGGACTACATGCGGGTGATCCTGATCGGCGCGCCCTGGATGATGGCATCGCTGGTGCTGAACAACCAGCTGCGCTTCCAGGGCAGCGCGTTTTACAGCATGATCGGCATCGCCACCGGCGCGATCATCAACATCGGCCTGGACCCGCTGCTGATCTTCACGTTCCATCTGGGCATCGCCGGCGCCGCCTGGGCCACCATCATCAGCCAGTTCGTCAGCTTCTGCCTGCTGCTGGCGGGCACCCGCAAGGGCGGCAATCTGCGCATCCACCCGAAGAACTTCTCCCCCACGCCCGGGTACCTGAAGGCCATCGTCAACGGCGGCATGCCATCGCTGTGCAGGCAGGGCCTGAACAGCGTGGGCACCATCTGCCTGAACGTGGGCGCGGGCGTCTACGGCGACGCCGCCATCGCCGCCATGAGCATCGTGGGGCGCATCGTGATGTTCGCCAACAGCTGCGTGATCGGCTTCGGCCAGGGCTTCCAGCCGGTGTGCGGCTTCTGCTACGGCGCGAAGAAGTATAACCGGGTGAAGCAGGCCTTCTGGTTCTGCGTCAGGACGGCCACCATCTTCCTGTGCTGCGCTGCCGTCGTGGCCTTCCTGGCCGCGCCTGGGCTGGTGGCGGTGTTCCGCAAGGGCGACGCGGACGTGGCCGCCATCGGCGCGGCGGCGCTGCGGGCCCAGTGCTGCACCTTCCCCCTGTCGGCCTGGATCGTGATGTGCAACATGATGATGCAGACCATCGGCAAGTCCGTGCGGGCGTCCATCCTCGCCATGGCGCGCCAGGGGCTGTTCTTCGTGCCCGCGGTGCTGGTCCTGCCCCGACTGTTCGGTCTTTTCGGTCTGGAGATCAGCCAAGCGGTGACCGACGTGATCACCTTCGCCGTGGCCATCCCGCTGCAGATCAGCGTCTTTCGGGAGATGGACGCGGAAATGGCGGGCAAAACGGAAAATTTGCAAAAATAGGTATTTACAAACGGCGTGTTCTGTGGTATAATAACTCCTGTCGTCAAGAGATGGGGCATTAGCTCAGTTGGCTAGAGCGCTACACTGGCAGTGTAGAGGTCACGAGTTCGAGTCTCGTATGCTCCACCAAATCACAACCCTGATTCTGGATCAGGGTTGTTTTTTGTATGTTTTTCAAGGCGGCTGCGCACATTCGCCGTATGCGGCTTGATCTGCCGCATGGCAGGATATCCGGCCCCGAGCGTCAAAACCGCTGGTTTTTCCGGGGGCTTGCAGGATTTCCGGGATGCTGCGCAGAATTACAGAATCAGGGAGTTGGTGCGATGGCACCAATTCCCCCGGCTCCACGGCCTGGAGCCGATCGACCGGAGGTGTACTGATCGGAAATGCAGGGCCGCGTTTTTTCCGCGGAAAGCACGCTGAAAAACTGCGCCATTCCCCTCGGCCTGTACCTGGGCGGCCTGCTGGCGGATCGCGTGTTTGAACCGTTGATGCTGTCTGATTCACCCTGGCGCAGGTGGCTGGCCCCGTTCCTCGGCGCAGGAAGGGGTGCCGGGATCGCCGTCCAGTTCATGACGATGGGCGTTCTCGGAATACTGTTATGCCTGATCAATCTGAGAATCTCAGACGATACCCGGACCTGATGCGACCACGGCCGGCAAGGCGGCCCACATCATATGAAGGAGCGTTTTACCGCGTTGATTAATGGCTTCCAGCCAGAATTTGCCCGGAAACGCAATTTCCGGGCAGGTTTTTTCTATAATATCAAGTATGGACATTTGGAGGTGATGGCGTGAGCGCGCCCAGTGAAAACCGGCAGTACATCGCCATCGACCTCAAGTCGTTCTACGCCTCGGTGGAGTGCATCGAGCGGGGGCTGGACCCGCTGACTACGAACCTGGTGGTCGCCGACAAGAGCCGCACGGACAAGACCATCTGCCTGGCGGTCTCCCCCGGGCTCAAGTCCTTCGGCGTGCCCGGAAGGCCGCGGCTTTTCGAGGTGGTTCAGAAGGTGAAGCAGGTGAACGCCGAGCGTCGGGCACATGCCCCCGGGCGGAAGCTGGACGGCGTCTCCACCAATACCGCCAAGCTCAACAGCGACCCCTCCCTGGCCGTGGACTATCTGGTGGCCAAGCCCCAGATGGCCCACTACATGGCCATTTCCACCGAGATCTTCAACATCTACGCCAAGTACGTCGCCCCGGAGGACATCCACGTCTACTCCGTGGACGAGGTGTTCATGGACGTGACCCACTACCTGAAGAACTACGGCATGACCGCCCACGAGCTGGCCATGACGATGATCCGGGACGTGCTGGGCCAGACGGGCATCACCGCCACCGCCGGCATCGGCTCGAACCTGTACCTGTGCAAGATCGCCATGGACATCGAGGCCAAGCACATGCCCGCCGACGCGGACGGCGTGCGCATCGCGGAGCTGGACGAGATGAGCTATCGCCAAAAGATGTGGGCGCACCGGCCGCTGACGGACTTCTGGTGCGTGGGCAAGGGCATCGCGCGCAAGCTGGAGGCCCACAACCTGATGACCATGGGCGACGTGGCCCGCTGCTCGCTGGTGAACGAGGACCTGCTCTACCGGCTGTTCGGCGTGAACGCGGAGCTGCTCATCGACCACGCCTGGGGCTGGGAGGACTGCACCATCGCAGACATCAAGGCCTACCAGCCCCAGAGCAGCAGCATCAGCTCCGGCCAGGTGCTCCAGGAGCCCTACCCCTTCCACAAGGCCAAGCTTGTGGTGAAGGAAATGACCGACCTGCTGGTGCTGGACCTGGTGGACAAGAAGCTGGTGACGGACCAGATGGTGCTGACCGTGGGCTACGACATCGAAAACCTGTCCGACCCCGAGCGGCGCAAGGCCTACAAGGGGCCGGTCACCGAGGACTGGTATGGCCGGAAGGTGCCCAAGATGGCCCACGGCTCCATCAACCTGGGCGGGCTCACCTCCTCCACACGGAAGATCACCGGGGCGATCGCCGAGCTGTTCGACCGCATCGTGGACGAAAGCCTGCTGGTGCGGCGGATGTACGTGGTGGCCAACCACGTGGAGGACGAGAGCGCGGCCAGGCAGGCGGAGGCCGCCGCGCCGGTGCAGCTGGACATGTTCACCGACTACGCCGCCGAGGCCGAGCGCGCCGCCAGGGAGGAGGCCGCCCTGGAGAAGGAGAAGCGCCAGCAGCAGGCGGTGCTGGACATCAAGAAGAAGTACGGCAAGAACGCCATCCTGCGGGGCATGAACCTGGAGGAGGGGGCCACGGCGAAGGATCGCAACGCCCAGATTGGAGGACACCGTGCCTGACGAGAACCGATACGAGGACATCATCGGCCTGGAGCATCCCACGTCGAAGAAGCATCCCCGGATGTCCCGGCTGAACCGGGCGGCCCAGTTCGCGCCTTTCGCGGCGCTGACGGGCTATGGCGACGCCATCGCCGAAGCGGCGCGGCTGACCGAGGATCGGCAGGAGCTGAGCGAGGCGGACCAGCTGGCCCTGGGCGAGAAGCTGGCGCTGCTGCGGGATCACCTGGCCGCCTCCCCCACCGTCACCCTCACCTACTTCAGACCCGACGCCCGCAAGGCGGGCGGCGAGTACGTCAGCCTCACCGGCGTCGTGCGCAGGGTGCGGGAGTATGAGCGGGAGGTCGTGATGGCGGACGGGACGGCGATACCGTTTGACAGGATACTGGACGTGGACGGGGATGTGTTCCCGTGATGATTGGATATACAAAGACCGGGCGTCTCCTTTCGGAGGCGCCCGGTCGGTTTATCGAGAGAACCCGACGGGATTATTCGGTCACAGCCAGCTTGGCGTCCACTTCGGGCTGATAGGTCTCGCAGTCGTAGGCGTAAAGCTGCTCATAGCCAAAGCCGTTCAGCTGCTCGGTCATCTCGTCCCACATGGCCTCGAACTCATCGTCGGTCTCGCAGAAGATCAGGTTCCAGGTGTAGGAGCACAGCTGGGTGTTCACGTCCACGCGCAGGGCGGCGATGTCGTTGTCGTCGGAGCGGGGGGTGAAGTCCACGCTGGGGCTGGCCAGCAGCTGGTTATGCTTCTTCATGTAGTCCACGGAATCCTCGGCGTCGAAGGTCTCCTGCCACTCGCGCTTCATGTCGGTCATGGTCATGTCCTTGTAGGACTGCCAGTACTTCTGGGCGAAGCGCTCGCCGGTGATCTCGTTCACGCACAGGGAGGAAACGATCCACTGGTTGATCTGGTTGTTGCCGTCGTTGTAGCCGCCCTCGCCGTACTCCTCGGGCACGGGCAGGTTGTCCATCAGGGCGTTGTCCTTATAGGGCACGAACTTGCCGTCCTCGCCGACGGTGTAGTTCAGGCCCTCGATGCCGCAGTGCTGGAAGGTGGCTCCTTCGGGGCTGGCATACCAGTCGAGGAACTCCATGATGCGGTCATACTTCTCGCCTTCCACCTTGGAGCCCACGCCGAACATGCGGTCGGAGCCGAAGTAGCGGTCGGCGTCGGCATAGAAGTACATGTCCTCAACGGGGATGAAGATGAAGCCGGTGCCGGCGTTCAGGCGATCCACGCTGTTCCAGAAGCCGGTCTCCCAGCTGTACCACATCAGGTCGGCGCGGCCGGTGGACAGCTTGTTGGCCACGTCGTCCCAGGGCTGCTCGCCGGACTCGGGATCGACCAGGCCCATCTGATAGGCCTTGTTCAGGAACTTGGTGATCTTGTAGTAGGCGGCGTCGCGGTCATAGACCTTGGTGAAGGTGTTGTCGGGCTTCAGGATGGCGCTCTGCTTCAGCTTCTCGCCGTACCAGGTGGTCAGCTGCACGACATTCGCGATGCCCAGCATATTGTCGTTGCCGTCCCAGTCACGCCACAGGGTGAAGGGATAGGCGGGGTCGCCGTCCTCGTTGGTGGGATGGATGTCGTGGATCGCCTTCAGGCAGTCCAGCAGGTCGTCCAGGTTCTTCAGCTGGGGACGGCCCACCTCGGTGTACAGATCCCAGCGGATCATCGGGGAGGAGTAGATCACGTCGTCGGTGATGGACGTGGGAGAGGTGTCGGTCATCTCAGAGGGGATGCCGTAGTACACGCCGTCCTCGCCGGTCAAGCCCTTGTTGTAGGCGTCGATCTGGACCTTGAACTTCATGATGTTTTCGCACTCGGGCAGCTTGTCGCTGATGTCGCGAACCAGGCCGGCGTCCAGCAGGTCGGACATGTCCTTCTTGTCGACGACGATCAGGTCGCCCAGATTGCCGTCCTGGGCGCGGGTGGCGTACACCTCGTTGCCCTGCACCTGGGGCGCGATGATGTTCAGCTCGATGTTGAAGCGATCCTTGATGACCTTGGCAAACCAGCCGGACTGGATGCCGGCGTAGTTGGCGGCCGCGTCGTAAACGTCGATCGTCATCGGCGCTTCCTCAGCCACAGCGCTGAACAGGCCCATGGACAGAACCATGGCGCAGACCAGCAGAACAGACAGTAACCGTTTCATAGTAACCCTCCTTTTTGTGTATGATAAAAGGCATTGGCCTTATATCCCTTCGTGAATACAATTAGGAATTCGGAATTAGGAATGACCGTGCAAATCCCTTCGGGATTTGTTTTATTCAGAAGAAATCCGCAAGGATTTCTACAACAATTCCTCATTCCTCATTTCTCATTACCCCTTCACAGCTCCGATCATGATGCCCTTGGTAAAGAAGCGCTGGAAGAACGGATAGATCATCATCACGGGCAGCACCACCACGACGGTGACCGTCATGCGCACGGAGGTGGCGGTGGCGGCGCGGGCCAGCGTGGCGGCCAGCTGGCTGGAGGACGTGGTGGAGCTGATCAGCGCCTTCAGGCTGTTGGCCTGGTTGATGTACTGGAACAGCACGTACTGCAGCGTGTTCAGCTTGTCGGTGCTGGTCATCAGCAGCAGGGTGTCCTGGAAGGAGTTCCACTGGTTCACCGCCGCGAATATGGCGATGGTGGCCAATATTGGCTTGATGACCGGCAGCATGATGCTGAAGAAGATGCGCAGCGTGCCCGCGCCGTCGATCTCCGCCGCGTCCTGCAATTCCTTGGGCACCGATTCGCAGAAGGTCTTGCACAGGATGATGTAGAAGGGCTGGACGATCGTGGGGAAGATGTAGCCCCAGAAGTTGTTGGTCAGGCCCAGCTTGTCCATGGTCAGGTACCAGGGGATGATGCCGGCGTTGAAGTACATGGTCACCACCACGAAGCGGTACCAGAACTTCCGGCGCCACAGCGTCTGCCGGGTGAACATATAGCCCAGGAAGCCGGCCACGATCACCGTCAGCACCGTGCCGATCACGGTCCTCAGCACCGAGATCTTCGCCGCGTTCAGAAGTCCGGGAATCTTCGCCACGTTGATGTAGTTCTGAAAGTGGACCTCCATCGGATAGAAGATGACCTTGCCGCGCTCGGACAGGTTGTTGGCGCTGATGGAATTGATGAAGATGTAGTAGAACGGATAGACGCATACGAAGGCGAAGATGGCGTAGATCACATAGGTGAGCACGCTGATCACGCGATCGCCGAAGCTCTTGTCGAGCTGCACGCCGCCCAGGTTCTTCTCTTTGCTCATGTTTGCTTTCCCTCCCAAAGTTCTGCCCGATTAGGAAAACGGGACGTTTTCCGGGTCGGCGGGCCCGAAGGACCGCACGCCGACAATCGGCATCAAATGAAGCCGTCGCCGCGGATCAGCTTGGAGGCGGTGTTGGTGATGGCGAGCAGGATCACGCTGACGATGCTCTTGAGCATGCTGATGGCCGTGGACAGCGGATAGTTCTTGATGCTGCTGCGGGCGTAGTTGTACACGTAAAGATCCAGCACTTCTATGTATTTTCGGTTGAAGTCGTTCTGGAACACGTAGTACTGCTCCATGCCGTTGGACAGGAAGCTGGCGATGTTCAGCATGACGATGACGAAATAGGTGGGCAGTATGCTGGGGATGATGATGTGGCGGATGATCTGCATGCGCGTGGCGCCGTCCACCCGCGCGGCCTCGATCATCTGCTCGTCGATGCCGGTGATGGCCGCCAGGTACATGATGGCCGCCCAGCCGGCGTTTTTCCACGTCAGCCACAGCCACATCTTGAACCACAGGTGGTCCTTGGATTTCAGGAAGGATATGGGCTTGTCGATCAGCCCCGCGTCCATCAGCACCGAGTTCACCGCGCCGTTGGAGCCGAACACATTGAAGGCGATGGAGAACACCAGCACCCAGCTGATGAAGTTGGGCAGCGTGGTGACCGTCTGCACGAACTTCTGGTAGGGCTTGCACTTGATCTCGTTGAGGAACACCGCGAAGATCATCGGGAACCAGGAGAACAGCAGCGAAATGCCGCTCATGGCGAAGGTGTTGCGAAGCACGCGCAGCACGTCCGCCGTGCGCACGGGGTTGGAGACGATGTACTGGAACCACTTCAGCCCCACGAAGGTCTCCGGCCCGATGGGCTTGGGCGGCTGGTAGTCGTGGAAGGCGTAGATCCAGCCGTAGAGCGGGAAGTAGGAAAATACGCCGACCAGCAGTATGAAGGGCAGGATATAGAGAAACTCCTGGTAGGAGCGCCGCTTCTTCGGGTCGAGTTGCATGACCATACCCCCTGTCCTGTCCCGGCGCATGGTCGGGGACAGTGTTCCGCGAAATCGGGCCGATATAACCCAGAAACATCATATAATTTTGACAGCCGCTTAACAATACATTTTCCAGCCGTTTTGGGGACAAAAATGGCCTTGCCGGCCATTTCCACCCTCTCAAGACAATATATGAGCATTACAAGAGCAAAAAATGAGTATTTTCGTGAAAATTCCAGTCAGTTTCGGCTCGCTCGGCGGTATTCCCGGGGCGAAACGCCCATGCTGCGCCTGAATGCGTTGGAAAAATGTTCGATGGAGGAGAAGCCCACGCGCTCGGCGATCTCGGTGACGGACAGGCCCGTGCCGTTCAAAAACTGGCAGGCCGCTGCCATGCGCGCGTCGGTGAGCTTCTGGGAAAAGGTCTTGCCGAAGCTGCTCTGCAGCAGCCGCTGGGTCTGGCGAGCGCTGAGGTTCAAGAGCCCCGACAGCTCCGCCAGCGTCAGCGTGGCGTAGCGGTAGAAGAAGGCGTCCTCGATGACGGGCATTAGGCCGTCCCGGGTCAGCGCCGGGGCGGCGGGCTGGCGTCGGGCGCCGGAGTCGCTGCGGTACAGCCGGGTGAGCAGGATCACGATCTGGCGGAGCAGCGCCTCGGACATGGCGCCAACGTCCGGCCGCGCCGCCCGGTTCTCCTCGATCAGCTGCTTCAGCAGCGGGAACACGCCGCCGTCCTCCCCCATCCAGAAGGGCGTCTGCGCAAACAGCGCCAGCGGGTCATCCCCGCCCGCGTCCAGGCGGCGGCAGTTCAGGTACAGGCAGTACTCCACCACCGGGTCCCGCCCGTCGGAGCGCTGGGCGTGGAGCACGCCTGGGCCGGTGACATACAGCAGGCCCGGATAGACCTGGTACACCTGGCCGTCCACCGTCACCGTGCCGTGGCCGCGCTCGGTGTAGTGCACCTCGTAGCTGACGTTGGAGTGGCGATGGGCCGCGATGACGGGCCGCAGCTGCTCGATGCGCACGTGCACCGGGGAGATCTGCAGTGAGTTCAGCTCAAAGCTCATGGAGAATTCATAGGTTTCCAAGGCCGAAGCCCCCTTTCATGGCGCGGTTCAGACAATAAACCTGCGTGAAAGCGACATTATTTACACAAGTTGGTCGGTTTTTTCTCTTATACTTTCCCCGCGCGTTCGGTAGAATGGAGACAGTGGAATAACACACAGAGGAGGTTCTCCCATGGATAAAAAGATTCTCGGCGCCATCCTGCCGGGCAACAGCACCGTTGAGCTCAGGGAATTCGACATGCCCAAGCCGGGCCACGGCCAGGTGGTCGTGAAGACCAAGGCCTCCACCATCTGTGGCAGCGACATCCGCTGCATCTACCGCGCCCACGTGGGCAAGGGCCCCGAAGGCTACCAGCCCGGGATGATCGCCGGCCACGAGCCCTGCGGCATCATCGTGGAGGAGGGCGAGGGCCTGAAGCGCTTCAAGAAGGGCGACCGGGTGATCGTGTACCACATCTCCGGCTGCGGCGTTTGCTACGACTGCCGCCGGGGCTACTACATCTCCTGCAAGAGCCCCTGGCGCGCGGCCTACGGCTGGCAGCGCAACGGCGGCATGGCCCCCTACATGCTCTGCGACGAGAAGGACCTGATCGCCCTGCCCGACGAGCTCTCCTACGAGGACGGCGCGCAGGTGGCCTGCGGCTTCGGCACCTGCTACGAGGCGCTGATGAAGATCGGTGTGTCCGGCAACGACCGGGTGCTGGTGACGGGCCTGGGCCCGGTGGGCCTGGCGACGCTGATGCTGGCCAAGGCCATGGGCTGCGACAAGACCATCGGCTGCGACATCAACGAGGAGCGCATGAAGCTGGCCAAGGACCTGGGCCTGGCGGACTACGTGTTCAACAGCAAGGACGTGGAGGCCTGCGAGAAGGCCATCATGGACGTCACCGACGGCTATGGCTGCGAGCGTGCCATCGACTGCTCCGCCAACAATTCCGCCCGGGCCATGGCGATCCGCTGCACCCGCGAGTGGGGCAAGATGGCGATGGTGGGCGAGGGCAACGACGTGACCTTCAACCCCTCCCCGGACATCATGCACGGCCAAAAGAGCATCTACGGCAGCTGGGTCACGAGCCTGTGGCGCATGGAGGAGCTGGTGGAGCACCTGGTTCGCTGGGGCATCCACCCCGACAGGCTGATCACCCACCGCTTCGAGTTGAAGGACGTGGCCGAGGCCTACCGCCTGATGGCCTCCGGCCAGTGCGGCAAGGTGGCCGTGGTGTACCCCGACTGAACATCTCATGGAGGATCTGAATTAGGAATTGGGAATGAGGAATTGATGTGGAAATCCTTCGGATTTCAGATATTGAAACGGCGAAGGTTCCCTTTCCATTAAGATCAAATCCGTCAGGATTTGGACCGCCATTCCTCATTCCTCATTCCTCATTAACCGACAACCAATCGGAGGGAAAGAAATGATAGATTCCAGGACGATCCCCACTTTCAGGCTGAACGGCGGCGCCCCCATCCCCTGCATCGGCATGGGCACCTTCGGCTCCGACCGCGTGTCGCCGGAGGAGGTGGCCGGGGCGGTGGCCGGCGGCATCCGCGCGGGCTGGCGACTGTTCGACTGCGCCGCCTGCTACGGCAACGAGGACAAGATCGGCCAGGTGTTCAAGGCCGCCTTCGACGAGGGCGTCGTGAAGCGCCGTGACCTGTTCATCATGTCCAAGGTGTGGAACGACATGCACCGGGACGTGGAGAAGGCCGCGATGAAGACCATCAAGGATCTTCAGTGCGACTACCTGGACATGCTGTTCATCCACTGGCCCTTCCCCAACTACCACGCGCCCTTCTGCGACGTGGACTCCCGCAACCCGGACTCCAAGCCCTTTTCGGTGAATGAGTTCGTGGACACCTATCGCCAGATCGAATCGCTGGTGCACCTGGGCCTGGTGCGGCACATCGGCATCTCCAACATGACCATTCCCAAGCTGGAGGCCGTGCTGGGCAAGCTGCGGGTGCCCCCCGCCGCCTGCGAATCCGAGCTTCACCCCTGCTTCCAGCAGCAGGAGCTGTTCGACTACCTGAACGCCAAGGGCATCCTGCCCATCGGCTACATGCCCCTGGGCTCGCCGCGCCGCCCGGAGCGGGACATCCTGCCCGAGGACATCGCGGACATGGAACAGCCGGAGTTGGTGGAGATCGCGAAAGCCCACAACTGCCACCCGGCCATCATCTGCCTGAAGTGGGCCATCCAGCGGGGCCAGCTGCCCATCCCCTTCTCCGTGCACAACTACGAGGCCAACCTGGCCGCGGCGGTGTCCGAGCCGCTGACGGACGCGGAGATGGCCACCATCGCCACCCTGGAGCGGGGCAACCGGCTGGTGAAGGGCCAGGTGTTCCTGTGGCCCGGCGCCAACGACTGGCACGACCTCTGGGACGAGGACGGCAGGATCGTGGACTGCACGGACTGTTGACAAAGGCAACAGACTGCCAGGCCGCTGAAAAGCCCGCAAGACAAGGAAGGACAGTCTGCCAATGAGGGCGCTTACACAGACGTAAGCAACCGAATGGGCAGGCTGTCCTGACACAGTAAGCAGAAATCCCTTCCGTCCACGCGGTGCGTCAGGGGATTTCTGCGTTTGCGGGCTTTGTCAGCAGCCTGAGGGGCGGCGCTGCCGCCCCTGCTTTTTTTCTCCTTCCTATTTCACGACGCCCTTTTGCAGGATGATGTTGGCGTAGAGGGCCGTTTCGCCCGTGGCCACCACGGCGTAGGCCTTGCGGGCCTCGTCGTAGAATTTGAAGCGCTCGATGTGGCCGATCTTCGCCGTGGGCTCCCACTTGGCGATGATCTTCGCGTACTCGTCCCAGATGGGCGTCTCAACGGGATCGCCGGGGGCGACCTCCATCAGGCTCACCGGCGTCTCCACGTAGGGGTCCAGCGGATAGAACTGCAGTATGGCGTCCAGCACCTCCGGCACGCCATGGCCGTCCAGGCGCACCAGATGGGCGTCCTTGGCGATGGACGGGGCCGGGAAGTTGCCGTCGCCGATCACCAGCGTGTCGCCGTGGCCCATCTCCATCATGATCTTCAAAAGCTCCGGCGTCAGTATGGCCGGGATTCCCTTCAACATGGCTTTTCCCTCCTATTAATATGGTTCAACGTACAGCGCCTTCGCGGGCGCCGTTTTCGCGTCGTCCAGGCGCACGGTCAGCGCCTCGCCGGCATAGCGCACGGACAGCGCCCGCTGGCCGCCGTCCTCCTGGATGAAGCGCACCTCCACTTCCATGGGCTTGGGCAGGCTGCCCCGGGACGCGCCGAAGGCCAGCGTGCCTGCGCCGTCATCATAGTCAAGGGGCACGATCCAGCCCGGTTCGTCGCCGTCGCCGGCGTCGTCGTACAGCTCAAAGCGGCCATCCGCCCCGCGGAACACCCAGATCATCCGGGTCGCGGCTTCGGCGGCGCACTTCGCCCCCTCCGCCAGCGGCAGTATGGCACCCGCCCGCACGAACGCCGGGAAGCGCCCCAGCGGCGTGGGAACGGCGACCTCGTCCCCGCCCCCACGGTATTCCAGCGTGAACAGGTCGTACCAGCCGCCCGCCGGCAGCTGGATGGCCGTCCGCCCGCCGCCAGCCGCCAGCGACTTCGTCACCGGCCTGGTCAACAGCGCATCTCCCAGCATGAACTGGTCGTGCAGCCCGGTCAGCGCCGCCTCCCGCGGGAAGGCCAGCAGCATCGCCCGCAGCATGGGCAGGCCCGTCCGGCAGGACTGCGCCGCGGAGGAATAGATGTAGGGCATCAGCCGGTAGCGCAGCTCGATCATGCCGCGGATGGCCCGGTACTCCGAGCTGTCCTCATCCCCGAAGCGCCAGGGCTCCCGGGGCGTGTCGGTGCCGTGGGAGCGGAACACCGGCAGCATTGCGCCGAACTGGAACCAGCGCACGTACAGCTCCCGGTAACCGGGATCGTCCACGCCGTCCGGGTAGTCGCCCCGCCAGAACCAGGGCTCCTTCCGGCCCACGAAGAACGCGCCGATGTCCAGCGTCCACCAGCACAGGCCGCTCAGCGCCGCCTTGATGCCCTCGGTGACCTGCCTTTCCAGCACCTCCCAGCGGGCGGCCACGTCCCCGGACCAGAGAATCGCGCCCAGGGCGCCGGAGTCGATGCCGCCGCTGCGCGACAGCAGCACGGGCCGCTTGCCGGGATAGTCCCGCCGCCAGTGTTCCGACAGCCCGCGCAGGTGATACGCGCCGTAGTCGTTCATGCGCTCCGGGTCCATGCGCAGCGCGCTGGCCTCGGTGAGCAGCCGCATGCGCTCGTCCTCGTCCCGCTTGTCCGCCCCGCACCAGTCCGGGTCGGTGATGGGCTCGCAGCTGTCGCACCACAGCGCGTCCGCGCCGCCGTCCATCCAGTAGCGCCGGCACTGCCGCCAGTACAGCTCCCGGGCGGCGGGCGAAAAGGCATTGTAGATGCGGCTGCCGGGCAGGAAGTGTCCCCCGGCCTCGAACTCGTCGCAGTCCCGCCCCTTGGCGCAGTTGGGCCACACGGACACCATCAGCCGGGCATCCATGGCGTGCAGCTGCTCCGTGAGCGCCTTCACCTCCGGGAACCGGTCGGCATCCGGGGTCTTGTCGCCCCAGCAGCCGTCGTTCCAGCTCATCCAGTCCAGCACGATGCAGTCCAGGCCCAGCCCGCGCTGGCGGAACTGCCGCGTCACGTCGATCAGCTCGTCCGAGCAGGTGTAGCGCTCCTTGGACTGTATGTAGCCATAGGCCCACTTGGGCAGCAGCGCTGGCCTGCCCACCAGCGCCATCAGCTTTTCAAGCACCTCGGCGCAGTCCCCGCCCCGGATGACCACATAGCTGAGGCTGTCCACGGCGTCCAGCTCGAACACGAAGCCGCCCGGCCTGCCCCTGTAGCGCATGGCGCAGCCCGCCTCGATCAGCAGGCCCCAGCCCGCGCCGGACAGCAGGAAGGGTATGGCGATCTTCATGTTGTGCTGGTAGAGGCGCTCCTGGGCGTCCGAATAGTCGAACACGCCGTCCTCGTGCTGGCCCAGGCCCGTGAGCACCGCCCCCGCCGGGCAGGCAAAGCGCAGCGTAGCGGAGCGGCTGACGCGCAGGAGGTCCGCTTCGCCCTCGTCGAACACCACCACCTCGCCGTTGGCCGTGCGCTTCACCGCGCCGCCCTCCCCCGCCGCCTTCAGCCGGTACACCGGCCGAGGCGCGCAGGCATAGCCCGTCTGGCGCAGGTATTCGCCGGAAGCGTCCGAGAAGGACACGTCCCTGAACAGGGCCGCGTCCTCCGTCTCCAGTGTCACCCGGGTCACGCCCGGGGAAAGCTCAATCCGCCGCATTGGCTGTCACCTTCTCGTGTATTATCCCTTGATCGCGCCCGCCGTCATGCCGGCCACGATGTACTTCTGGCCCAGCAGGTACACCAGTATGACCGGCGCGCTGGTGAGCACGATGTCGGCGCAGACCAGGTTCCAGTCCTTGAAGTACATGCCGAAGAAGTTGTACACCGCCAGCGTCATGGGCCACTTGGTGGAGGAGCCCAGGAAGTACAGCGGCATCACGAATTCGTTCCAGGTGTTCAGGAACGTGAGCACCATCACCGTCACCAGCACCGGCTTCAAAAGCGGCAGCACCACCCGCAGGAACAGACCCAGGGGCGAGGCGCCGTCGATGGTCGCGGCCTCGTCGATCTCCTCGGGGATCTTGCTGACGAAGCTGTGGATCAAAAACACGTTGAAGGGGATCTGGGTGGCAGTGTAGAGCAGCACGATGCCCGTGCGGGTGTTGATCAGGCGCACGAACTGCATCACCCGCATCAGGGTGACGAAGTTGATGGGCATGGCGATCCCCAGCACGATGAACAGATACAGCGTCTTGTGCAGCCTGCGGTTGTTGCGGCGGAGTAGAGCATGCTGTTCAGAAACGTGATGCCCAGCTTGCCCTTCTCGACGACCACGGAATAGTTGCTCCACTGGGGGCTGGCCGGCAGCGCCAGGTTCATGTCGCTGGCGGAAACGCTGTCCTTGAAGCTGTTCACCAGGATCAGCAGCAGCGGCGCCATCAATATCAGCGACAGCGCCCAGGCCAGCACGTTCACGCCCACGGCCTGCCAGCGCCTGCGGTTCCTCATGCGGCTGTTCATGCCTCGCCGCCCCCTCCCTGCACCATGTGCTTGATCATGAAGTAGCCCACGATGAGCATCACCACGGTCATGATGGACGACAGCGTGGTGCCCACGGCGTAGCGGCCCAGCCCGAACTCCTTGTACACGCCGGTGTACAGCACCTCGGTGGCGTAGCCGGGGCCGCCGTTGGTCAGCGCGTAGACGGTGTCGAACACCTTGAGCCCGTAGATCACGTTCAGCACGGTGGTCACGGTCAGCGTGGGCGTCAGAAGCGGCAGCGTGATGTGCCGGAAGCACTGCCAGGCGTTGCCGCCGTCGATCTCAGCCGCCTCGTAGTAGGTGGGCGATATGGACATGATGCCGGCGATGAGTATAGTCATAATGTAGCCCATGCCCTTCCAAATGTCAACCGCCATCACCGAATTAAAGGCGATTTTTGAATCGGTCAGCCAATTCTTTGCCAGCACATCCAGCCCGATGGCCCGCAGCGCCATGTTCAGAAGGCCGATCTTCGGGTTCAGCACCGCCTTGAAGATCATGCCCACGATCAGCGCCGACAGCACGCAGGGCAGGTACATCACCGCCCGGTGGAAGTTCAGCAGCCTCACCTTCTTGGTCAGCAGCACCGCCAGCGCCAGGCCGATCACGTTCTTCGCAAGCGTGGTGACGATGGTGAACAGGAAGGTGTTGCCCAGCATGCGATTGTAGTTGTAATCGGCGGAGAATACGGTCTGGAAGTTCTTCAGCCCCACGTAGTGGACTTCCTGGGAATACACCGACCAGTCCGTGAAGGAATAGGCGATGCCCATCACCGACGGCAGCACGTACAGCACCACGTACAGCAGCAGCGCGCCGAAGATGAACCAGGTGGGATACATTCGGTTCTTATTCATGGCAGCCTCCCGGGGTCATCGGGTTCAGAGAAAAGCGGAGGGAACCGCGGATCGGCGGTCCCCTCCGCAAAGCGTCAGGTCAGTCTGTCGTCAGGCATCCGTCAGTTCCAGGCGGGGTCCTGGGCCGCGGCGGCCTGGTCGGCACGGTTGCGGTCGATGTTCTTCAGCATCTGCTCGGTGGTCTCGTCGCCCAGCAGCACGGCGGTCAGCTCCTTGCCGATCTCCATCCACTGGGGATTGACGTACTTCACGCTGGTCTGGTACACGGTGCCGTGATCCGGATAGGCGGCATAGAAGGCGGAGATCTCGTCGGAGTAGGCGTCGGTGGCGGTGGTGAAGGGCAGCGTGTTGAACTTCGGCACGTTGTCGATCAGGTACTGCAGGTTCTCGGGCTCGGCGATGAAGGCCAGGTACTGCTTGGCGGCGTCGATGTTGGCGGAGCCGGAGTAGATGAAGCGGGTCGGGCCGACGGGGTTCATGTTCAGCACCTGGTTGTCGCACAGGGGCATCACGAAGAAGCCGATGTCCTCAGCCGGGAAATCCGGGAAGGCGGCGTTGATCTCGGTGGGGAAGCCCTGGTTGGCCACGGTCATGGCGCATTCGCCGCTGGCGATGGCCTTGGCCGCGTTGGCGTACTCGTTGGACATATAGTCGTCGCCCCAGTAGCCCAGGTCCACCATTTCCTTGATCTGGTCCACCAGCTGCGCGGCGGTGGCGCTGTCGGCAAAGCCCATCTCGTTGTTGTTCAGCTTCTCGGCGGTGCCGGGCTCGGCATGCTCAATGGCCACGCCCAGCTCGCAGAACCACAGCTGGTGGTGCCAGCCGTCGGAAACGGCCTCGTAGATGGGGGTCATGCCGTCGGCCTTGATGGCCTCGCACACGGCCTTGAACTCCTCATAGTTCGTGGGCACGGACAGTTCCAGCTTCTCAAACACCTTCTTGTTGTAGGCGATGGCCCACACGGCGGACACATCCTGCACGGGCTGGCCGTACAGCTTGCCGTCCACGCTGGTCTCGGCAAAGGCCAGGGGGTCGACGGTCTCAGCCCAGGCTTCACCGGACAGGTCCACGGCGTTCTTCTCCACGTTCAGCTGGGTGACGATGTCGAACTGGCCCGCCTGGGAGCCGAAGATATCGGTGCACTCGCCGCTGTTCAGCTTGTTCATCAGCATGTTGTTGTACTGGTCGGAGGGGATGATCTGGTAGTCCACATGGATGCCGGTCTCCTGCTCAAACTTCTCGCCCAGCTCCATCTCGGCGTCCTGCACCCAGTCCTGGCTGGCCATGTAGGTGATGGTCGTGCCCTCGGCCACGGCGGCCGTTCCCAGCAGCAGCAGCGCCGCCAGCAGACAAGCAAGGATCCTCTTCATGTTAATGCCTCCTTTTAATGTTATTGACATTTCTTTACCCACCCTGTACAATAGAGGTGCATTTGGTATGGTTCCATTATAAGTATTGCTGTTTTGAAATGGAATGGTTAATTTTGTCCAGTTCCATGTATATTCTTTACCGGCGCGGAGGTTTGCCATGAAGAAGAAAACCGTTCGCGGCACGCTGTTCGGCACCTATACCATCATCATACTTTCCTCCATATTTGCGCTGGCCGTGGCGCTGATCGCCATGCAGGCTGCCCGGGTGCGCAGCCAGACGCTCACCGCCCTGCGCCAGCAGACCCGCTCCGCCGCCCTGAACGTGGACCGGGAGGTGGAGCAGATGCGCACCATGGCCATGAACATCAGCTACACCACCCGCATGCAGGACCGGTTCTTTCTGCGGCGCACCACCAGCGACGAAGGCGGCGAGGCAGAGAAGCTGTCCATGATGCTGTCGCTGATCATCCTGCCCAACCGCCCCGTCGACCAGATCAACCTCTACACTCGGGACGGCGTGCGGGTGTCCACCGGCCTGAACAACGAGGTGGCGCCGGACAGTCCCGAGGGCGCGCCCTGGTACGAATCCCTGGCCGGGGAGGACGTGCGCCAGCGGGTGTTCTTCTCCGGCGCGGACGAGGCGCTGTCGAAGTACACCACCGACGCCTACGGGCGGATGTTCATGACCCTGGCCATGGAGAACTTCGACAACTTCGGCAACCCCTGCGGCTATATCGAGATCAAGCAGCGGGTGAGCCGCGTGGTGTCGGGCATCGCCGCCTATGGCTCCGGCTACGGCGAGCGCATGCTGTTCTTCGACGCGGACGGGCGGCTGATCTATCCGCTGAAGGCCGACGTGGAGGGCCTGTTCGAGGCCGCCCAGGCCACGGGCTTCCCCGAGGAGTTCCGCCGGGCGAGCGCCTGGCGGGGCGACGCGCTGATCTGCTGCGCGCCGTCGGACGGCGGCAATTTCTACACCGTGACGGTCATCGACACCGGGAACCTGCTCCGGCCCGTACTGCAGCAGATCGCCACCGCCTTCGTGATCACGCTGGCGGTGCTGGCGCTGGCCATACTGCTTTCCCACCTGGCGGCCCGGCGCATCACCGCGCCCATCGACCAGATGTGCCAGCAGCTGGGCAGCTTCGACATCGAGCGCCCCACCGCGCTGCCGCCCCTTGAGACCGACCTGACGGAGATGCAGACGCTCCACGGCGCGTTCACCCAGATGCAAGGCACGCTGTCCGAGCACGTGGGCAAGCTGCTGGAGCTTCAAAACCAGGAAATGCAGTCGCGGATGCTGGCGCTGCAGGCCCAGATGAACCCCCATTTCCTCTACAACAGCCTCCAGGCGCTGCAGGCCATGGCCGACGAGGGCATGAACGACGAGATCGCCGTGATGTGCCAGTCCATGGCCGACATCCTGCGCTACATCTCATCGGATTCCGCCCAGAAGGTGCCGCTGGCCGACGAGCTGAAGCACACGCGGGACTACCTGCGCTGCATGGAGATCCGCTACCAGGGCGACCTGTCCTATGAGATCGACGTGCCCGAGGCGCTGGACGGCGTGCCGGTGCCCAAACTGTGCGTGCAGCTGCTGGCGGAGAACGCCATCAAGTTCACCACCACCCGCCGGCCGCCCTACAGAATCGCCATCCGCGGCGAAGCGGACGGCGACGGCTACCGGCTGAAGATCCTGGACAACGGCCCGGGCTTTGAGGGGGAGACGCTGGCGGCGCTGAAGGCGCAGATGGACGAGATCCGCCGCACCCGAACCCTCCCCTCCCTCAAGATCAACGGCATGGGCATACTGCACGTGTTCATCCGCTTCTGCCTGCTGTACGACAACCAATTCCTGTTTACCCTCGAGAACAACCCCGAAGGCGGGGCCTGCGTCACGATAGGAGCGAGCGTAAATGAGTCGAAAGTTTAAGGTCATCGTCGCGGACGACGAAAAGCTGATCGCCCGGAACATCGCCCGGCGCATCCAGGAGGGCAACGCCGCCTTCGAGGTGGTGGCCCAGGCCGGCACCGGGCTGGAGGCGCTGGAGCTGGCCGGGCAGCTGATGCCGGACGTGGTGTTCAGCGACATCAAGATGCCCGAGATGGACGGCATCGAGCTGATCGCACGGCTGCGGGCGCAGAACCCCTCGGCGCTGTGCGTGATCGTCAGCGGCTACAGCGACTTTGAATACGCCCGCGCCGCCATCCAGAACAGCGCCGTGGACTACCTGCTCAAGCCGGTGAACCCGGAGGAGCTGACCGCGCTGCTCTCCCGGCTGGAGGCCATGCTGCTGGCCCGGGAGCAGGCCCTCGCCCCCCGGCGGGAGGCCGGCGCCGGCGAGGTGGTGGACAATGTGATGATGTACCTGCGCCAGAATTACGACCAGCAGATCGACTTCGCCGCCGTGGCCGAGGCCCAGGCCGTGTCCGCGCCCTACCTGAGCAAGCTGTTCCACGAGCGCGTCGGCACCAGCCCCAGCCGCTACCTGACCGACCTGCGCATGCAAAAGGCCAAGAAGCTGCTGCTGGATTCCCAGCTGTCCATCAAGGAGATCGCCGCCCGGGTGGGCTATCCCGACCCGTTCCACTTCAGCAAGAGCTTCAAGAACGCCGTGGGCATGAGCCCCGCCCAGTACCGGGAGCGCCGGGAGGGAAATTGAGCCTTTGCCGCAAAAACGCAGCCCCGGATCGACCGCATGGTCGGTTCGGGGCTGCTTCTGTCATTTCATGTTTATACCGTTTCAGACGTCTTTTCCCGGCTCATCAACCCGAGCACCACTTCCCGGGGATCGCTGCCGCCGTTGACGATGGCGTCCACGGCCTGGGTAATGGGCATCTCCACGCCGTAACGCGCCGCCAGCTGCTTCGTGGCCGCCAGCGCGTGCAAGCCCTCCACCACCATGCCGATCTGCGCCACGGCCTGATCGGTGGGCACGCCCTGGCCGATCAGCATGCCGCAGCGGTTGTTGCGACTGTGGCGGCTGGTGGCGGTGACGATCAGGTCCCCCAGGCCTGCCAGACCGCTGAAGGTCTGCTCCCGGCATCCCATCGCCACGCCCAGCCGGGTGATCTCCACGATGCCCCGGGTGATCAGCGCGGCCTTGGCGTTGTCGCCGTAGCCCAGGCCGGTGGAGATGCCCGCCGCAAGGGCGATGATGTTCTTCACCGCGCCGCACAGCTCCACGCCCAGGATGTCCTCGTTGGTGTACACCCGCATGCAGGTGTTCATGAACACGTCCTGCACCCGACGGGCCACGTCCATGTCCGGGCAGGCGGACACGATGGTGGTGGGCAGGTCCAGCGCCACCTCCTCGGCGTGGGTGGGGCCGGAGAGCGCCACCAGCCGCGCTCGCGGCGCGCCCTGCTTTTCAAGCTCGTCGGCGATCACCTGGGTCATGGTCATCAGGGTGTCGGGCTCCATGCCCTTGGCCACGTCCACGATGATCTGGCCCTCGGGGATGTATGGCGCGGCGGCGCGGGCCGTGGCGCGCACGAACACCGATGGCACCGCGAACAGCAGTATGTCCGCGCCGTCGCAGGCCCGGGCGATGTCCGCGGTGAACCGAGTGGCCTCGGGGATCACGGCGCCGGGCAGGTTCTTCTGACGGCGCGTGGCGGCGAGCTGCTCGATCTCCTCCGGCAGCGCCGACCACACCGTCACCTCGTGGCCGCTGTTGGTCAGCATCCGCGCCAGCGCCACGCCCCAGGTGCCCGCCCCCAGTATGCCGATTTTCGCCCGTTCGCCCATATGGTTGTTGTCCATGTCTTCCGCCTCCCGGCTTCATTGCTCTCTCCAGTATACTCCATTTGCCCGCTTTTCGCAATCCCCCGGGCCCAACGCCAAGAATCCGCCAATTTTCCGCCCGGCCTTTACAGCGCTCGCCCGCCATGCTAAAATAATAATGGATTTATTTGTACCCACATTGACAATATGAGGTGATACCATGCGCAAGACCAAGATCATCTGCACCATCGGCCCGGCCAGCCAGTCCGAAGAGGTTTTGACCGCGATGTGCCAGGCGGGCATGAACATCGCCCGCATCAACTTCTCCCACGGCACCCACGAGGAGCACCTTGAAAAGATCGAGACCATCCGCGGCGTTCGGGAAAAGCTGGGCCTGCCCATCGCCATCATGCTGGACACCAAGGGTCCGGAATACCGCATCAAGACCTTCAGGAACGGCAGGATCAACCTCGTCGAGGGCGAGGAATTCACCCTGTGCGTCAACGACGTGATCGGCGATGAAAAACAGGTCTCCGTGAACTACGAGGGCCTGGCAGACGACCTGGAGCCGGGCGACCGGGTGCTGCTGGCCAACGGCCTGCTGGCGCTGGACGTGGAGAAGATCGAGGGCGGCGAGATCCACTGCCGCGTGGCCGTGGGCGGCGAGCTGTCCGACCGCAAGAGCATGTCCTTCCCCGGCAAGGTGCTGAACCAGATCTATCTGTCCGAGGCCGACAAGCGCGACCTGCTGTTCGGCATCCAGCACGGCGTGGACTTCGTGGCCTGCTCCTTCGTGTCCCGCAAGCAGGACCTTCTGGACGTGCGCGAATTTCTGGACGCCAACGGCGGCGGGAAGATCAGCCTGATCGCCAAGCTGGAGAACCAGTCCGGCATCGACAATATCGAGGAGATCTGCACCGCCTGCGAAGGCATCATGATCGGCCGCGGCGACATGGGCGTGGAGATCCCCTACGAGGAGCTGCCCGCCGTGCAGAAGCAGCTGATCACCAAGTGCCGCCTGATCGGCAAGCGGGTGATCACCGCCACGGAGATGCTGGAAAGCATGATCTACAACGCCCGGCCCACGAGAGCCGAGATCTCAGACGTGGCCAACGCCGTGTACGACGGCACCAGCGCCATCATGCTCTCCGGCGAGACCGCCGCGGGCAAGCACCCGGTGGAGGCCGTGGCCGTGATGGCGAAGATCGCCGAGGCCACCGAGAAGAAGATCGACTACGCCCAGCGCTTCCACGACACCCAGTTTGTCACCCACAACACCGTGGACGCCATCAGCCATGCCGTGTGCGCCATGGCCATCGACGTGGGCGCCAAGGCCATCGTGGCCTGCTCCCTGTCCGGCAGGACCGTGCGCATGATCTCCCGCTTCCGCGCCCCGGTGGACATCCTGGGCGTCACCACCAGCGAGGCCGCCATGCGCAAGCTGGCCCTGAGCTGGGGCGTGCTGCCGGCGCTGAGCATCGAATACACCTCCACCGACGTGCTGTTCTTCGTGGCCACCCAGCTGGCCCGGGAGAAGCTGGGCCTCAAGCCCGGCGACAAGATCGTCATCACCGGCGGCGTCACCAACGGCAAGAGCGGAAACACGAACCTGATCAAGGTGGAAGAAATATAGAATCCAGAGCAGCGGGCCGCTCCGATTTGGGGCAGCCCGTTGCCATTGCCACAAATTGTTTTCAATTTGGAAACGATTTTCATATTGACAAATCGCGACAGCGTGCTAAAATACAGTCAATCAGTAAGAAGGAGGGATAGCCATGACCCATCGCAGGCGGTTCATCGCCATGGCGCTGTGCGCGGCCATGCTGCTGGTCATGCTCATTTCCTCCGCCTATATCGCCCATGAGACGGCCCACCCCCACGCCTGCTGCGGCGAGGGCTGCCCCGTCTGCCAGTTCATCGAGCAGGTGGAGGCGTCGCTGAAGGGGCTCTCCCTCATTTTGGTGGCGCTGCTGGTCTTCGGCTTCGCGCCCGTCGCGCGCCGGGAGCGCTTTGCGTTCGCGGCCGCCGTTCCCGCGGGCTTCACCACCCCCGTGGCCCAAAAGATTCGTCTGAACGATTAAAACCCATTCGCAAGGGATCGCCATGCCCCTGCGCCGTTTCGCGGCGCGGGCGTGTTCGCGCACCCTTGTCTTTTTATGCACTTTTCCCATTGCTATTTGACTGAATAACTGCATACTCGGAGGATAGATCCATGAAAAAGTATATCGCGGGCATGACCGCCCTTGTCATGCTGCTTGTATTTGTGTCCGCCGGCGCTGCCATCGCCGAGGAGAAGAAGCTCAGCGTCGTCACCACCATCTTCCCCGTCTACGACTGGGTGCGGGAGGTCGTCGGTGAGAACGACAACGCGGAAATCACCATGCTGCTGGACAGCGGCGTGGACCTGCACAGCTACCAGCCCACCGCCCAGGACATCATGAAGGTGGCCACCTGCGACGTGTTCGCATATGTAGGCGGCGAGAGCGACGAGTGGGTGGAGGATGCGCTGGCCGAAGCCGTGAACCCGGACATGACCGTCGTCAACCTGCTGGACGCCCTGGGCGACGCCGTCAAGGAAGAAGAGATCGTCGAGGGCATGGAGGCCGAGGAGGAAGAAGAGGAAGAAGCCGAATATGACGAGCACGTTTGGCTGTCACTGCGCAACGCCCAGGTGCTGGTGAAGACCCTGGCAGACGCCCTGGGCGAGGCCGATCCGGCCAACGCCGAGGGCTATGCCGCGAACGCCGATGCCTACATCGAAAAGCTCGCCACGCTGGACGGGGAATACGCCGCCGTCGTGGCCGCGGGCGATTTCGACACGCTGTTGTTCGGCGACCGCTTCCCCTTCCGATACCTGGCGGACGACTACGGCCTGAACTACTACGCCGCGTTCGCCGGCTGCTCCGCCGAGACCGAGGCCAGCTTCGAGACGGTGGCCTTCCTGGCGGGCAAGGTGGACGAACTGGGGTTGACCAGCGTCATGACCATCGAGGGCACAAGCCACAAGATCGCCGAGACCATCGTGCAGAGCACCCAGGCGAAAGGCGCGCGCATCCTGGCGCTCAACTCCATGCAGGGCACCACCGCCCAGGACGTGGCGGGCGGCGCGACGTACCTGGATGTGATGGAGGGGAACCTTGAGGTGCTGAAAGAGGCGCTGGCGCGATGAATGCAGCGGGCGGCGCGGCGGGCCGGGACCCCTCCGGCGGCTTCGCCGCCACCTCCCCTTGAAAGGGGAGGCAAGATAATTCTATCTTCGCCGTCTCCCCATGAAAGGAGTGCGAGATATTCATATCTTCGCCGTCTCCCCTTGAAAGGAGTCCCTTTCCAAAGGACATTCACCATGAAAGGATATCTGTTATGCCACTCATCACCTGCCGGGATCTGGCCATCGGCTACGAATCCCACGCGATACTCGAACACATCCATTTCGCCGTCGACCCCGGCGACTACCTGTGCGTGGTGGGCGAAAACGGCTCCGGCAAGTCCACGCTGATGCGCACGATGCTGGGGCTGCAGAGGCCGCTGGCCGGCGCCATCGAGTTCGGCGACGACCTGCGCCAGAATGAGATCGGCTACCTGCCCCAGCAGACCGCCATCCAGCGGGACTTCCCCGCCACGGTGCGGGAGATCGTCCTCTCCGGCTGCCAGGCGCGGCTGGGTCGGCGGGCGTTCTACAGCCGTTCGGACAGAGCGCTGGCGGATGCAAACCTGGCCCGCATGGGCATGGCGGGTTTCGCCGGGCGCTGC
This sequence comes from uncultured Eubacteriales bacterium, assembly GCA_902765395.1. Lineage (GTDB taxonomy): Bacteria > Bacillota > Clostridia > Christensenellales > Aristaeellaceae > UBA2862. Next base: position 124,860 of record CACWZP010000002.1, on the reverse strand, counting down.
TATCGGGAGCTGTCCGGCGGGCAGCAGCAGCGGGTACTGCTGGCGCGGGCGCTGTGCGCCACGGGCAAGCTGATCCTGCTGGACGAGCCGGTGTCCGGGCTGGACCCGAAGGTGACCGCGGAGATGTACGCGCTGATCGACGGGCTGAACGTGGACGGCGTGACCATCATCATGATCTCCCACGACATCGACGCCGCGGTCCGCCGCGCCAGCCACATCCTGCACATCGGCGGCGAGGTGTTCTTCGGCACGGTGGACGCCTACCGCCAGAGCCCCCAGGGTCGGCGGTTCATGGAGGAGGTGAGCACATGATCGAGACCTTCCTGCAATACTGGCAGTTCCCCTTCGTGCGCTACGCGCTGGCGGTGGGCACGCTGATCGCGCTGTGCTCGTCACTGCTGGGCGTGACGCTGGTGCTGAAGCGCTTTTCCTTCATCGGCGACGGCCTTTCCCACGTGGCCTTCGGCGCCACGGCCATCGCCGGGGTGCTGCGCATCGGCGGCGACATGCTGTTCGTGATGCCGGTGACGGTGCTGTGCGCCATACTGCTGCTGCGCACCGGCAGGGGCGCGAAGGTGAAGGGCGACGCGGCGGTGGCGATGGTCTCCGTGGGCGCGCTGGCCATCGGCTATCTGCTCTTGAACCTGTTCTCCAGCTCCACGAACCTGTCCGGCGACGTGTGCGCCACGCTGTTCGGCTCCACGTCGATACTGACGCTGCAGCAGTCGGAGGTCTGGCTGTGCGCGGGGCTGAGCGTGGCGGTGGTGGCGCTGTTCATACTGTTCTACAACCGGCTGTTCGCCGTCACCTTCGACGAGGACTTCGCCCGCGCCGTGGGCACCGGGGTGGAGCGCTACAACCTGCTGATCGCGGTGGTGGTGGCGGTGATCATCGTGCTGGCCATGAACCTGGTGGGCTCGCTGCTGATCTCGGCGCTCATCATCTTCCCCGCCCTGTCGGCCATGCGGCTGTTCAGGAGCTTCAAGGGCGTGACCATCTGCTCGGCGGCGCTGTCGGTGGCCTGCGCGCTGGCGGGCATGCTGATCGCCATCGTGGGCGGCACGCCCGTGGGCAGCACCATCGTGGCCGTGGACATCGCGGCGTTCATCGTCTGCGCCGCCATCGAACATTTCAGGAAATGAGGAGGTAACACCATGAAACGCGCATTGATTTGCCTGCTGGCGCTGTGCCTGCTGGGCGCCAGCGCCCTGGCGGAGCCGGTGGATTTGGACCTGACCGCGCTCAGCGGCACGGTGGTCTATTCCCAGGTGTACAACATGACCCAGGACCCGGCGGCCTTTGAGGGCATGGTGGTGAAGCTGAAGGGCAATTTGAGCTACTTCAAGGACCCGGACACCGGCAAGGAGTACTTCGCCGCCGTCATCGCCGACGCCGCCGCCTGCTGCGCCCAGGGCATCGAGTTCGTCTGGGCGGGCGAGCACGCCTTCCCCGATGACTACCCGCCCCTGGACACGGAGGTGACCGTGGTGGGCACCTTCGGCACCTATGAGGAGTACGGCTACACCTACCTGCAGCTGACCGACGCGGAGGTGACATGGGAAGGGGTGTAAAGGAGCCAGCCTTTCCTTTGGGAAAGGCTTTTCTTTTTACTTGCGCAATCCCCCATCCTATCCTATAATATAGGCATACACTTATCACAAGGGAGGGCGCGGCATGGCGTTGATGCGCGGGAGCGCGACCCGGGACATGACCAGCGGCTCTATCATCCGGCAGATCATACTGTTTTCGCTGCCGCTGATGCTGGGCAACGTGTTCCAGATGCTGTACAACACGGTGGACAGCGTGGTGGTGGGCAACTACGTGGGCAAGGAAGCCCTGGCCGCCGTGGGAAGCACCACGATGATCGTGAACATGCTGGTGTTCTTCTTCAACGGCTTTTCGGTGGGCGCGGGCGTGGTCATCGCCCAGCGCTTCGGAGCCAGGGACATGGACCGGCTGCACACCGCCATCGAGACCACCATGGCCATGACCTTCCTGCTCTGCGCGGCGTTCACGGCCATCGGCGTGCTGAGCGTCAAGCCCATGCTGCATCTGATGAACACGCCGGACGACGTGTTCGATGGCGCCGTGAGCTACCTGACCATCTACTTCTGGGGCATCTCCGGCCTTCTGATCTATAACATCGGCAGCGGCATCCTGCGCGCCGTGGGCGACACGACGCGGCCGCTGATGTTCTTGATATTGACGAGCTTACTCAACATTGCGCTGGATCTGCTGTTCGTGCTGGGCTTTGGCATGGGCATTGAGGGCGTGGCCTATGCCACGATCCTGTCCCAGCTGGTTTCGGCGGTGCTGACGCTGCGGCTTCTGACCGTGACAAAGGAGATCTACAAGCTGACCTGGCGCGATTTGCGCATCGACGGCAGTGTGCTGAAGCGCATCTTCGCCGTGGGCCTGCCCGCAGGCATCCAGAGCGTCATCACGTCTCTTTCCAACGTGTTCGTCCAGGGCTATATCAACACCTTCGGCTCCAGCTGCATGGCCGGGTGGAGCTGCTACAACAAGCTGGACGGCTTCATCATGCTGCCCATGCAGTCCACCGCCATGGCCGCCACCACCTTCGTCAGCCAGAACATCGGCGCGAAGCAGTACGACCGGGCCAACCGGGGTACCCGGGACAGCATCCTGCTGGCCGTGGGCATCACGGGGCTGATCGCCGTGGTGCTGGTGGTGTTCGCCGCCCCGGCCATCGGCCTGTTCACCAAGGACGCCTCGGTGATCGAATTCGGCGTGCTGTTCATGCGGGCAAACACGCTTTTCCTGATCGCCAACGCCGTGAACCACACGCTGGCCGGCGCGCTGCGCGGGCGGGGCGACTCCCGCGCGCCGATGCTGATCATGATCGGCTGCTTCGTGGTGATCCGGCAGATCTACCTGTTCACCGTCACCCGCTTCATCGCCAACACGCCGCTGCTGGTGGGCCTGGGCTATCCCGTGGGCTGGTGCTGCTGCTGCGTGATCGAGGTGAGCTACTACTTCCTCAAGTGGAACAAGAGGATTCAAGCCGAAGCTTGAGCCGGATAAGGAGTGAGTGTCATGTCTGAATACAGCGAAAAGACCCGCCGGGATTTCACCGCCGGGGACGACATCCGCGACGCGGGGCTGACCACGCCCAACGACGTGGTGCGCTTCGACGACATCCGCTATGGCGACGCCGACCCGCTGCAGGCGCTGGACGTGTACCGGCCCCTGTCCGCCGGGGAGAAGCCGCTGCCGGTGATCGTCAGCGTCCACGGCGGGGCCTGGGTCTACGGCGACAAGGAGCGCTATCAGTACTACTGCATGAGCCTGGCCCAGCGGGGCTTCGCTGTGGTGAACTTCAGCTACCGGCTGGCCCCGGAATGGCAGTATCCCGCCGGGATCGAGGACACCAACGCGGTGTTCGCCTGGGTGCTGGCCCACGCGGCGGAGTACGGCTTCGACGCGAACCACGTGTTCGCCGTGGGCGATTCCGCCGGGGCGCACATGCTGGCCATCTACTGCTGCATCTGCACCAACCCCGCCTACGCGAAAAAATACGACTTCGCCCCGCCCGCGGGCTTCGCGCCCACGGCGGTGGGCCTGAACTGCGGGGCCTACGCCTTCCGGGACGACTGGCAGGAGCCGGCCATGGCCGACCTGCTGCCGAAGGGCGGTACGAAGAAGGAGCTGGCGCTGATCACGCCCATGGAACACATCACCAGCGCCTTCCCGCCCGCCTTCATCATGACCAGCAACGACGACTTCCTCAAGCCCCACGCGCCCAAGCTGGCGGAAAAGCTGATGGCGCTGGACGTGCCCTTCGTGCTCAGGTTCTACGGCGACAGGGACACCCGGCTTGCGCACGTGTTCCACTGCGACATGCGCTCGGTGGAGGGCGCGCGCTGCAATGACGAGGAGTGCGCCTGGTTCAGGCGGTTTGTGTGAGAAAAAGCCTTCCCCAAGGGGAAGGCTTTTTGAACGATCAAACAAATATGATACATTGGAGCGTTGCCCAAGGCCAGTTATAAAGCAGATTCTTCGACTGCGGCTGCACCTCCGCTCAGAATGACGATACACCGTATGGTTGTCATCCTGAGCGGAGTCGTTGTCATCCTGAGCGGAGCGAAAGCGGAGTCGAAGGATCTTTTTTGGCATCGGGGTTTTCACCCTGTGCCTCATATATCACGCCTCGGTGATCGCGCCAGCGCCGGTAGTATCGGCCTCGGCGGTGTAGCTGTCCACGGTGATGGTGAACTCGCTGTCGCCCTCCACATACACGGTGCCGTCCGCGCCGACGACGCTCACGCTCTGGCCCGCGTCGTCCACGATGCTGCCCGCGCACTCCAGCGCCGTCAGGGTGCTGTCACCGGTGACGACCCAGGTGGAGCTCTCGTCGATCACCACATGGCAGGCGCCGTCGCCGCCCTCGCCCGCGCAGCTCTCGTCGTCCACGATGGCGCCGATCAGCGCGCTGCCGTCCGTCAGGTACAGATCCAGGTTGCTGATGCTGTCCCACTGGATGTCGCCGTCCATGGTCTGCTGGATGGCGGTGAAGGTGCAGTTCGCGCCGTTGGCCCCGGTGGAGCCCCAGCCGCGCTGGTTGGCGTTGCCGGTGACGCGCAGGAAGTACTCGCTGTCCTCGCTGGCCTCGATCTCAACGCCCCGCAGCACGAAGGTGCTGTCGGTGTTGGTGGTATAGAACAGGCCGCCGTTCAGGCTGACCAGCTTGCCGCCGTCCATCTCGAAGCTGCCCTCGCCCACCTGGGCGTCGCCGGACATGCTCTGGTAGAGGATCACCGTCCAGGTGTTGTCGTTCTGCTCCTGGTCGGGCATGTCGCCGGTCAGGGTGCAGTTGTACAGCTTGACGCTGTTCAGGCCCTCCAGGCACAGCGCCTCGGAGCCGGTGGCGGTGAGCTCGGCATCGGAGATGGTGATGTCCGCGGTGACGTAGACCGCAGGCGAACCGGAGCCGTTGGCGGTGTAGCTGCCGCCGTTGATCACCATGGTGCCGCTGCCGCGGTCGCTGCGGATGGCAGCGGAGGAGCCGCCCTGGGTGGTGACGGTCAGGTTCTCGGCGTACAGCGTGCCGCCGCCCGCCACGTGGATGCCGCCGGAGGTGCCCTGGGTGGTCTCGATGGTGGTGTCCTTCACATAGACCACGGCGTCGCCGTAGCTGAACACGCCCGCGCCGCCGGCCGCGTCGGTGGTGATGGTGGAATCGGTGACGGTCAGGGTGCCGTCGGTGGCCAGCAGGGCCGCGCCCACGCCGTAGAAGCTGGCGCTGTCGCCGCCGGTGGAGTCGGAGGAGGTGCGGCTGACGGTGGCGTCCGACACGGTGACGCTGCCGCCGGTGACCAGCACCGCGTTCTCGTCCGCGCCGGTGGAGGTGATCTCCCCGGTCAGCTCGGCATCGCTGTCATAGCTGTTCACGGCGTCGTAGCTGTCGGGCTGGCTGGAGCCGCCGCCCGGGCCGCCCATGCCGCCGGGGCCGCCTTCGCCGGGTGCGCCACCCTCGGGAGGCTCGCCGGGGAATTCGCCGTCGGGCGGGGTCATGCCCTCCGGCATCTCGCCCGAGGGCGGTTCGGGGGGCATGCTGTCCGCCAGCGCAGGCGCGCACAGGCTGAGCATCACAACGGTCAGCAGCAGGCTGATGATCTTCTTCAAATTCTTCATGATAAACGCTCCTTTCGATCCTTGGACATTTTCGGAATGCGGAGCGGTTTGCACCGTTCCTCTCTCGATGACGGGGTCATTATAAGGGGCGAAGCTTAAAGGAAGATTGAAGGATTCAAGTTTTTCCCGCCTTTGTCCGGCGGTCAATGGACCTCGTCCGGATTCACGTGCACCATGATGTGCTTCACGCTGGGGAAGGCGCGCTCCACGTCATCGTGGATCTCCTCGGCGATGGCGTGGGCCCGGGCGAGGGTCAGCGTCTCGTCCAGGGCGATCTCCAGCTCGATATACAGCTTGTTGCCGAATTCCCGGGTGCGCAGCAGGTCGATGCGGCGCACATCGGCGTGCCCCGCCACGCAGGCGCGGATTGCGGCCTCGGTTTGAGCGTCGGCGCTGTGGTCCACCATCTTGTCGATGGCGTCCCGGAAGATGTCGAAGGCGGCCTTGGCGATGAACGCGCAGATCACCACGCTGGCCAGCGGATCCAGCACCGGCAGGCCCATCCGCGCGCCCGCGATGCCCACCAGCGCGCCCACGGAGCTGAGCGCGTCGCTGCGGTGGTGCCAGGCATCGGCCATCAGCGCGGAGGAGCCCAGCCGCCGGGCGTGGGCGCGGGTGTACCAGAACATGGCCTCCTTCACGGCGATGGACACCACCGCCGCCACCAGCGCCAGCAGACCCGGCACGGGCAACGGCTCCGCCTGGGCGTCCAGGATGCGCCGGGCACCCTCCAGGCCGATGAACAGCCCGGTGATCAGCAGCACCACCGCCAGCACGATGGCGGCCACGCACTCCATGCGCTCGTGGCCGTAGGGATGCTCCCGGTCCGCCGCCTTGCCGGACAGCTTCACGCCGATGATGACGATGATGGTGGAGAATATGTCGGAAGCGGAGTGCACCGCGTCGGAGATCATCGCGCCGGAGTGGGCGATCAGGCCCGCCAGCAGCTTGCCCAGCGACAGGAGCAGGTTCACCGCGATGCTCACCAGCGACACCCGCAGGGCCTCCTTCGGTTGATTGTCCATGAAATCGCCTCCTGAATAGAAAAACCGCGGGACTGTCATTGTATGACTGTCCCGCGGACGCCATGCGTTCGCTGTCACCCTCGTGACCCGGCAACTCAATGCCTGTTCAGATTATGCTTATGATAAGGGAAAAACGGGGATTAGTCAAGGGTAAGATGACCCTGCACGCGGGAGGCGAGGCGGCAGGCAGCGGTCCGGCGAAAAAATACGCCATCCGGCTGCAAAGCCGGATGGCGGGATGGATATTACAGGCCGTTTGTGCTGTCGTTGGCCGGCGTTTCCTCGTTCTCCGAAATCGCGATCGCTTCCTCGATCAGCGAATCCGCGCCGTACCAGACATAGGACAGGTTCAGCTCTGTAGGGCCAACCTTGCTCATGGTGATCGCCGTATCATTGGCGCCGCGCCAGATCACCAGGTCGCCCTCTTTCTCCGGCTCTCCGTAAAGGCCCGTCAGCTTGTCCGTCAGGTCCGCCTGGATGGACTTGTCATTGTCGTTAAACAGATAGCATCCGCCGTAGAAGATACTGTCCTCAACAACATCGGACACCACGCCATCTTGGATGGGCTTGACAAAGAGCAAGAACGAAAACATGGGGTCATGACCGGCGACGTCGTCAAAGCTGGCCTGGAAATACGCGAACTTGTTGTACACCTCGGGCTTATACTCTTTTCCATACACGCCTTTCAGGCTGATCGGCTCGTAGATGCTGATTTGGTCGGTGGTCACCGGTATATTGCTCGTGCTGTCGGTCAGGGAAAAGTCTTTCCCCAGGGCTGTGAACACCTCCGCCGCGGTCGATCCCAATTCAGCCCCGCGGAAGTCGATGTGCGGCAAATCCTCTGCCGCCTCCGCGCCTTCTTCACCCGCTTCTCCGGGCGCTTCTTCGCCGGATTCGGCGGCGTCCGCCGCCAGACCCATCGCGGCCAGCAGCGCGTCGTCGATCACGCCGGTGACCTCCAGTCCGTTCGCGGTCTGGTAGCCCTCTATGGCAGCCTTGGTCTTCTTCCCTGCCGCGCCGTCCGGCGTGCCGCAGTCAAAGCCCGCGTCGTTCAGCGCCTGCTGCACCTTCTTTACCGTCTCATTGTCCGTGTACTCCGCCGCGAAAGCGGAAACCGCGGACAGCGCCAGCAGCGCCGCCAGCACCAGACAAATCAACTTCTTCATGCTCGTTGCCTCCTCGTCGTATTCGTTGCGACAGCCTTGCGGATGCCTGCCGTTACATCCATGATAACGGAAAAGAGGCCAAAAGTCATGCCCAAATTTGTGCCATTCGTGCCCAAATTTGTGCCATTATGACATTATATAGGTGTGCATGTAAAGTTAAAGAAAACCGCCCCGGGAAGGGGCGGATATGAGGGAACGCTCAAAACTCGATCAGGCTGTAGAAGGTCAACGGCTTCCCCGTCGTGTCGCTGCCATATACGGTCGCGCCAACGCGGGGGAACTCGCCCACCGGGAAACCGCCGGGAATGGTGATCGTGCCATAGGGCGGTATGTTCGGGTCAATCTCATAGGCGCGCAGGTCGTCACCATCCAGGGTCGACTTCATTACGCTGCCGCCTTTGCCCTCCATCTCCACGTCGACCCTTGCGACGTTGTAGCCGATGCCGTTCTTCTCGCACAGCACAAGGTTGTAGCGCTGATAGGTCTTGTTGTCGCCGTCCTTCTGCCAGACTTCGTTCTCAAAGGAAATCCAGGCGTGCTCAGGGTCGTTGGGCGTCTCCTGTCGGTAGTATTCCACGTTGAACGGCTCCCCGCCGTCCGCCGGCGCGCTGTTGCGGGGGATCAGCAGGAAGATCAGGGCGGCCACGCAGGCCAGCGCCGCGACGCCGACCGCGATCCACGTCTTCCCGGACCAGCGCCACATCCCTCCCCGCGAAGGCGCGGCAGACTGCTCTTCCTCAAGGTCCTGCGCTTCGACATCCGGCACAGGCTGGTCCACCGGCTCCGTTTCAGCGGCAGAGGCGGCGCTCTGCTCTTCGGCGCTCAGCGCAAATTCAGCGCCGAGAACATCGGACAGGCGGTGCACAACTTCGATGTCCGGGACCGTGCGGCCGCGCTCCCAGGAGGATATGGTGTTCCGCGCCACGTTCACAGCCTGCGCCAGCACCTCTTGCGTCATGCCCTTTGCCTTGCGGGCGGCGATGAGTTGTTCAGCAAATGTCTGCATGCAAATTCCCTGCCTGTTCATTGGTGTGATCTTCGGTTCCATGGCGCATGCCGCGCCTCGTCCGGCCCCTCGCCATGGCGTTCGGCGAGCAAATACCAGTATATAACAGGAATATCATAACCCAGAAAAACGGTATTTGTCAAGGGGCAGATGGCAAAGCATCCGTCCCATAAAGGAAAGTATGGATACCGCTCACAGCTTCTTCACGAACAGGCAGCGGATCGCGTTCAGCACCGCCAGGATCATCACGCCCACGTCCGCGGCGATGGCCGCCCACATGTTGGCCAGGCCCAGCGCGCTTAGCAGCAGGCAAACCGCCTTCACCCCCAGGGCAAAGATGATGTTCTGCTTCACGATGCCCAGGCACTTCTTCGAGATGCGGATGGCCTTGGCGATCTTCAGCGGGTCGTCGTCCATCAGCACGATGTCCGCGGCCTCGATGGCGGCGTCGCTGCCCAGCGCGCCCATGGCGATGCCGATGTCCGCCCGGGACAGCACCGGCGCGTCGTTGATGCCGTCGCCCACGAAGGCCAGCTTCTTGCCGCTGCCGCAGTCCTTCAGCAGCTCCTCCACGCAGGCCACCTTGTCCTGGGGCAGCAGCTCCGCCCGATAGTCGGTCAGCCCCACTTCCCCGGCCACCTGTTTCGCCACGCTGTCGGCGTCGCCGGTGAGCATCACGGTGCGCTCCACGCCGGCGCGCTTCAGCGCCGCCATGGCCTCCCGGGCGTTTTCCTTCAACTCGTCGGAGATCACGATGTGGCCCGCGTATTCGCCGTTTACGGCCACGTGGATGATGGTGCCGGTGTGGTGGCAGTGCATGAAGGCCACGCCCACGCGGTTCATCAGCTTCTCGTTGCCCACGGCCACGTCCGCGCCGTCCACCTTGGCCAGGATGCCGTGGCCGCTGATCTCCTGCACGTCCGTCACCCGGGCGGGGTCGATGTGCTCGCCATAGGCCTTCTTCAGGCTCTGGCTGATGGGGTGGGAGGAGTGGCACTCCGCCATGGCCGCGTATTCCAGCACCTTGCGGGCGTCGATGGGGTTGTGGTGCACTGCGGTGACCTCGAAGCTGCCCTTGGTGATGGTGCCGGTCTTGTCAAAGGCCACCGCGCGCACCTTCGACAGCGTCTCCAGGTAGTTGGAGCCCTTGATGAGGATGCCCTGGTTGCTGGCGCCGCCCAGGCCCGCAAAAAAGCTGAGCGGCACGCTGATCACCACCGCGCAGGGGCAGCTGATGACCAGGAACGTGCAGGCGCGCAGCACCCACTCCCGCCACAGCGCGCCGGTGGTGGCGTAGCCCGCCGCGCCGATGCCGGTGATCGTGCCCAGCAGCGGCGGCAGTATGGCCAGCGCCAGCGCCGCATAGCAGACAAACGGCGTGTAGACGCGGGCGAACTTGGAAATGAAATTCTCCGACTTCGACTTGCGGGAGGCCGCGTTTTCCACCAGGTCCAGGATCTTCGAGGCGGTGGATTCGTCGAATTCCGCCGTGGTGCGCACCTTGATGACGCCGGAGAGGTTGATGCTGCCGGAGAGCACGGTGTCGTCCACGGACACGTCCATGGGCTTGCTCTCGCCGGTGAGGGCGCTGGTGTTCAGCGCCGTCGAGCCCTCCACGATCACGCCGTCGATGGGCACCTTCTCCCCCGGCTCGATCACGATGATGGAGCCCGTCTCCACCTCGTCCGGGTCCACCCGCTCAAGCTCGCCGTCCTCGTTTTCAAGGTTGGCGTAGTCCGGGCGGATGTCCATCAGCTCCGAGATGTTCCGGCGGCTGCGGCCCACGGCCACGCCCTGGAACAGCTCGCCCACCTGGTAGAGCAGCATGACCGCCACGCCCTCGCCCAGCTCGCCCAGGGCGATGGCGCCGATGGTGGCCACGGTCATCAGGAAGCACTCGTCGAACACCCGGCGGTTCTTGATGCCCAGCGCCGCCTTGCGCAGGATGTCATAGCCCACGGTGAGATACGGGATCAAAAACAGCCCATACAGCGCCCACGCGGGCAGCTTCACGCCGATAATGCCCTCGGAAATCAGGTACAGCGGCACGAAAAAAACCGCCGCCACGATGATCCGGATGAGCAGGTTCTTTTGCTTTTTGGTCATAGGGCATATCCCCTTTATCCTGTTTCGTATGCGCTTTGAAGCAACAGGGAACGGGAATAGTGTCTGCCGCGTTCCCCGGCATTTCCTGTTCCCTGTTCCCTTGGCCCTGTTCCCTGAATCAGAGATAGATCTCGCAGTCGCTCTCCACCTTCTTGCAGTTCTTCAGCACGTCCTGCATCACGGCGGCGGGCTCCGCGCCCTCGTCGAACTCCACCTTCATCTTCTGGGTCATGAAGCTGACCACGCAGTCCTTGACGCCGGCGGTCTTCTTCGCGGCTTCCTCCATGAGGTTGGCGCAGTTGGCGCAGTCCACTTCGATCTTGTAGCTCTTCTTCATGATGCTCTCTCCTTTGAATATGTAGGGCGGGCGAACCGGCCCGCGGGGGATTCATTCGTTGATGTGGTCCATGCCCTGGCCGATGATGGTGCGCACATGGTCGTCCGCCAGGAAGTAAAACACCGTCTTGCCCTCCCGGCGCGAGCGCACCAGCTTCGCCTGCTTCAGCACCCGCAGCTGGTGGGATATGGCCGACTGGGACATGTTCAGCAGCTCCGCGATGTCGCACACGCACAGCTCCGACTCAAACAGCACATACAGTATGCGGATCCGCGTGGTATCGCCGAACACCTTGAAAAGCTCGGCCAGGTCATAAAGGCTCTCCTCGTCCGGCATGTCCAGCTTCACGCTGTCCACCAGGTCCTTGTGGACGTGATGCTCCTCGCAATATTCCGCGCGCACTTCCATGGGCTCAACCTCCAAACATATGAGCAACTGTTCATATGTTATTATAGTCAAGCCCCCTACCGTTGTCAATAGGTTTGTTGAATTTAACAGGAAATCCCACCGCTATGGTATATTCTCCGTCAGATCCACGAAAAATCCCAAAAAACAAGAAGATTTCTTAATCAGGGGACTTGATAAATAATGTTAAATCTGATATACTTAATTTAACTTAATTGTTGTTCCAGCATTCATGCCGGATCCATGCGAGGAGGTGAGACTTTGAGAACGATAGACATTGCCCTGCACAGCGCGGAAAACATCAGCACGCTGGTCAACATCACCAACCGCTTCCCCTTCACCATCCAGCTGCGACAGGGGCGCTACGTCGTGGACGGGAAGTCCATCCTCGGCGTATGCAGCCTCGAACACTCAAAGCCCATCGTCCTGGAAGCCTACTCCGACCACACCGACGAGTTGTTTGACGCCCTGCAGCCGCTGCTGTATTAACGAGCAGGAAGCATCGCGGCGGCAATCATGTGACTGCCGCCGCCTTTCTATTCCCCGAACCGCCAAAGCAGGAAACCCATGCTGATCAGCACGATGCCCAGCGCCGATGTCCACACCCACCGGGGCACGAAGATCAGAAACATCAGCGCCCCGACGATCATCAACACGATGCCCGCCACCCGGGTGCCCCCGCCGGAAGGCCGGTATTTATACCCCTTATAGCCGCAAAAACGCCCCATCCCTATCGCCTCCATGAATGGCCTGCCGGCCATATTGCATGGTATGCGGGGATGGGGCGCTGCGTGTCTCGCGGTTCTAATGTCAATTATGACGCGGAAGATCCTTCGCTTCGCTCAGGATGACAACCATCGTCGCTGTCATCCTGAGCGGAGCGCAGCGGAGTCGAAGGATCTCTCTGTTTATTTGAGAATGATATGAATCATCAGCTGATCTTCTCCGCGATCTTCTCCACGCCCTTGCCCACCAGCGCCACGGAGTTGGGCGCGGTGAGGATTTCGCGCATCAGGGCGTTCACGGCCTCGAACCGCACGGCATTGATGCGGTCGATGGTCTCGGTCTCGGTGCGGGTGGTGTTCATCAGCAGAAGCCGCCGGCCGTTGGACTGCATCCGGGCGCTGGTGCTCTCCAGCCCCAGGATGTAGCCGGACTTCAACTGCTCCCTCGCCATGGCGAACTCCGCCTCGGTCATGCCGCTCTCGGCAATCACACGGGCCTCGGCGCGAATCATGTCGTACACCTGGGCCGCGTTTTCCGGGCTGCAGGCCGCATAGACGGACAGCATGCCGGAATCGGTGTAGGTGTTGGGATAGCTGTAGACCGTGTAGGCCATGCCCAGCTCCTCGCGGATCTTCTGGAACAGGCGCGAGGACATGGCCCCGCCGAACACGCTGTTGAAGATGGCGATGTCGTAATTGCGCTCGTCGCCCATGGGAAGCGCCGGATAGCCCAGGCAGATGTGCACCTGCTCGATGTCCTTCTCCTTGGTGAGGATCGTGGGCGCCACGGCGTGGGTTACGCAGGGCAGCTTCTCAAGCCCCGCGCTGTTCCAATCGCCCAGCAGGCCCCGCGCCATGTCCAGCACGGCGTCCCATTCGTAGTTGCCGGCGATGGCCAGCACCGCGTTCTGAGGGCGGTACATCCTATTCCAGTAGCCCGCCAGCTTCTCCCGGCTGCAGCCGGAGACGCTCTCCTCAGTGCCCAGGATGGGCCGGGACACCGCCTGGTCGCCGTAGTGAGCCAGCATCAGTATCTCGTGCACCAGGTCCTCCGGCGTGTCCTCGGCCATGGCGATCTCCTCGATCACCACGCCCTTTTCCTTCTTCATCTCCTCGGGATCGAAGGCCGGGTGCAGCGCCATGTCGGTGATTACGTCCATGGCCAGGGGCAGGTGCTCGTCCACCACCTTGGCGTAGAAGCAAGTGCACTCCTTGGCGGTGAAGGCGTTCAGCTGGCCGCCCACCGCGTCCATCTCTTCGGCGATCTGCCGGGCCGTGCGCTTCTCGGTGCCCTTGAACACCATGTGCTCCAGGAAGTGGCTCACGCCGCCCTCGTCCGCAGCCTCGAACTGGCTCCCCGCGCCCATCCACAGGCCCACGGACACCGAGCGAAAGTGCGGAATCCGCTCGCCGATGATGCGCAGCCCGTTGGGCAGGGTGATCTGATCGAATGTCATTTGGTTTGCTCCTTTTTCCAATGCAGCCAATGGATTTGGCGGTTATAGCCGATATGGGTGTAGAACGGGCTGCCGCCGCCGGTCATCATGCGCGCGCCCAGGGGCCGCAGGCGCCGGACGTGCATGGACAGCGCCGCCGCGGCCAGGCCCTTGTGCTGATGCTCGGGAACCGTGCAAAGCGGTTCCATGTAGGCCAGATGATTCTCCGGCACCCACCACATGCCCGAAAAGCAGGCGTATTCCCCCGTCTCGTCGGCGATGATGACGTTGTGGTCATAGGTGGCGTGGGGCGGCGGCGCCAGGGTCTCGCCCAGCACGCCGTAATAGGAGCGCTGGGCCGTCCAGTCGTCGCCGGTCACCCGCTCCGCCCAGTTCTCAAAGGGCTCGCGCTCACCGTTGCCGAAGCCCCGCCAGAAGCAGCGGGCCAGCTTCTCCGGCTCGCAGGAGGGCGGGTCGATCACGCGAAAGCCCTCGGGCAGCGGATGGTCCAGCGCCCCGGTTTCAAAGTCGAAGGCATGGTCCACTTCCTCGTGGCCCATGACGTAGCCCCGGCGCTTCACCGCCTCGATCAGCGCCGCCTGCCCCGGGAACAGCACGAATTCCTTTTCGCCGCCGAAGCGGGGCATCCGCGTTTCGCCGTATTCGACGATCTCATCCGCCAGGGCCTCGTAGCCGGGCCGCAGGTTGACGAACACGTCCGTGCAGGGGTTTTCGTAGAAGGCGAAGGCCATGACCCTGTCCCCGTCCAGCCACAGCCGGTCCATGAACAGATAGTTCTTGTCCAGCCAGGCCGAGGCGAGGGCGTACTCGAAGAACGGCGCGGGCACGCCGTTGGACCAGTTCTCGTCGTAGACCTCGACCATGAAGTCCCAGGCTCGGCCCTCGTCCGTCAGCGGCTGGAACTGCTTGGTGGTGATGTTTTTCATAGACATAGGCGATACCATTCTTCGTCGGTCCGTTCAAATCCATTCGCTTGAAAAACCCTTTGGCTCCGGGCATTGAAGGCGTAGATGTTCGCCCGTACCTCGCTCATGCCCATTTCCCGGGCCAGCGCGACCATCTCCCGGACACAGCGCCGCCCGATGCCCCTGTTTTGGAAACCGGCACACACCACGATGGCGATCTCCCCGTCGTCCTTCAGCGTCACGTCCCCCACCAATTCGCCGCGGTACTCTATGTAATAGCATTTCCCATGACTTGAAAGAAATGCGTACATCGCCCGCAGGCGTTCAAGGGTGTAGGGCTCGGCGCGATTGTCCACCTGGCGGCACAGCTCCGCATCCTGGTACCAGGGAAGCGTCACGGCCTCGTTGGGATAGTACTGAACGAGGGTGATCTCGGAATCGATCCTACGATCGTTCATGTCGTATGCCGCTGCCTCCCATCAGTCACAAAGTGCTTGACCGTCATCTCCGGATGCTTCAGTTCCGTGCGGAAGAAGTCCGGGTAGATCGTGCGCGGGTCGTCGAAATCGATCCAGGCCAGGAATTCCCGCGCGCCATCCTCGGTGAAGCTGCGGCTGACGGGCTCGAAGTCCTCCGGCGTCTTCATGTAGAAAAAGAAGGAAATCTCATAGACCGGCTTGCCCTCGTGGAGCCGGGAATCGCTGATGAAGAAATTTTCGTGGATGAAGCCCAGCCGGTCGATCGCAAGCCTTCGGCCCGTCTCCTCCTCTACTTCCCTGACGACGGCTTCCCCGGCGGTCTCGCCGAACCGGATGCGCCCGCCCACGGAGTACAGGTAGGGCTCGCGCTCGTTCCCGGCCATCAGAAGCTTGCCGCCCTTCAGTATGATCGCGCCGACGCGCAGGTTGACCAGCCCGCCGTCGCAGGGCAGCGTGATGTCTTTGGGCATGGCAGCCTCCCTGACAATATGCGCTCAATAGTGAACGGATGGGCATACAAAGTATGCCCATCCTCAGTCAACTCAAACCACTATTAATCCCTGCGGCGCGGCCTGCGGTCACGGTCGCCGCCCCGGCGCTCCCTGTCGCCATCGCGGCGCGGGGGACGGCGCACCGGCATGGAGTCGTCGTCGTACACGATATCGTTGCGAACCAGGTTGATGCGGCCCTGGTCGTCGATCTCGCCGATGCGGACCTCCAGGGTGTCGCCGATGTTCACGACGTCCTCAACCTTCTCCACCCGCTCGTTGGCCAGCTTGGAGATGTGGATCAGGCCGTCCTTGCCGGGGGCGAACTCGACGAACGCGCCGAAGGTCATGATGCGCACGACCTTGCCGGTGTACACGTCGCCCACCTGGGGATCCTTGGCGATGCCCTCGATGATCTGACGGGCACGCTTGGCGGCCTCGTCGTTCTCGGTGGCGATGTAGACGGAGCCGTCGTCCTCGATGTCGATCTTCACGCCGGTCTCCTCGATGATCTTGTTGATGGTCTTGCCGCGGGGGCCAACCACCTCGCCGATCTTCTCGGGGTTGATGAAGAAGTGGACGATCTTGGGCGCGTACTTGGACAGGTGCTCGCGCGGGGCGGGCAGCACCTCGAGCATCTTGCCCAGGATGTGCATGCGGCCGTCATAGGCCTGGGCCAGCGCCTGGCGCAGGATGGCCTCGTCGATGCCCTTGATCTTGATGTCCATCTGGATGGCGGTGATGCCCTGGGCGGTGCCGGCCACCTTGAAGTCCATGTCGCCCAGGAAATCCTCCAGGCCCTGGATGTCGGTGAGCACGGCCACCTTGCCGGTGTTCTCAACGTCCTTGATCAGGCCCATGGCCACGCCGGCCACGGGGCGCTTGATCGGCACGCCCGCGTCCATCAGGGCCAGGGTGCTGCCGCAGACGGAGGCCTGGGAGGTGGAGCCGTTGGAGCTCATGACCTCGGAGACCAGGCGCAGGCAGTACGGGAACTCCTCCACGGAGGGGATCATGGGCAGCAGCGCGCGCTCCGCCAGGGCGCCGTGGCCGATCTCGCGACGGCCGGGACTGCGGGAGGGCTTGGCTTCGCCGGTGGAATAGCCCGGGAAGTTGTAGTGGTGCATATAGCGCTTGCGGTCCTCGGTGCCAATGCCGTCGATGATCTGCTGTTCGGACATGGGCGCCAGGGTGGCCACGGTCATAACCTGGGTCTGGCCGCGGGTGAACACTGCGGAGCCGTGGGGACGGGGCAGCACGCCGACCTCGCACCAGATGGGGCGAACCTCGGTGAGCTTGCGGCCGTCGGGACGCACGCCCTTGTCGATGATGTGGCGGCGCATGACTTCCTTCTGCACGTTGTACAGCGCGTCGGCGACCTCCTGCTCGCGGCCCTCAAACTGCTCGGCAAAGTGCTCGGCCACTTCGGCCTTCACCTGCTCCTCGCGGGCGTTGCGCTCGCTGCGGTCGAAGGTCTCGAACATCCACTCGACCTTGGAAAGGGCGTACTCGCGGACGGCTTCCTTCACGTCCTCGCCCGGCAGGGACAGCGGGAATTCCTTCTTCTCCTTGCCGATCTCATCGACGATGCCGTTGATGAAGGCGACGATCTTCTTGATCTCCTCGTGGGCGAACAGGATGGCGCCCAGCATGACCTCTTCGGACACTTCCTTCGCGCCAGCTTCCACCATCAGCACGGCCTCGCTGGTGCCGGCGACGGTCAGGTTCATCAGGCTCTTCTCGCGCTGCTCCACGGTGGGGTTGACGACATACTCGCCGTCCACATAGCCGATGTTCACCGCGCCGATGGGGCCGGCCCACGGGATCTGGCTGGTGGCCAGGGCCGCGGAAGCGCCGATCATGGCGGGAATGTCGGGGATATTGTCCTGCTCGACGGACATCACGGTGCACACGACGGAAACGTCATGCCGCATGCCCTTGGGGAACAGGGGGCGCAGGGGGCGGTCGATCAGGCGGCAGGTCAGGATGGCCTTCTCCGCGGGACGGCCCTCGCGGCGATTCCAGGAGCCGGGGATGTGGCCCACGGAATAGAGCTTCTCTTCAAAATCCACGCTCAGCGGGAAGAAATCGATGCCCGGGCGCGGGGTCTCGGCCACCGTCGCGGTGACCAGGACGCAGGTCTCGCCATAGCGCACGAAGGTGGCGCCGCTGGCCTGCTCGGCGTACTTGCCGAATTCCAGGGTGAGCGTCCGCCCGCCCAGTTCCATGCTGTAGCTCTTGAACATGTTGTTTTCCCTCCTTGGGTTTCTCTCTATGGACACATTTATTGATACCAAATTCAAGGCTCCCTCCCCGAGGGAGGCTTCATATGCGGTGTACAGACGCGCGCCTGCGGGCAATTCCCCGCATCCTGGCGTCCGCACACCGCAATGCACAGCAGCTCAATCCTAACTCCAATCAGATGGCTCCCGGCATTGTTTCAATCGTTACCGGCGACATGTGCGCCGGGAACGGGTGGCAATTTTTCTGCCGGGAAATCCTATTTCCCAGAAGAAAAATTCCTTCCTTGCAGATTTTGCGGCCGGAACCCTTCAGGGTTCAAGCAAAATCTGGAGGGGGTGGCAGTGGCGGGGGAGCTTGCTCCCCTGTCCACAATTCGCCGCCGCTCGGCAAGCCGAAGCGGCGGCGCGAAAAGACGTATCGTGGATGCCCTCAGGCTTACTTGCGCAGGCCCAGCTTGGCGATCAGCTCACGATAGGCTTCGATGTCGGTGCTCTTCAGATAGTCCAGCAGACCACGGCGCTGGCCGACCATCAGCAGCAGGCCGCGACGGGAGTGGTGGTCCTTCTTGTGCACCTTCAGGTGCTCGTTCAGGTGGTTGATGCGCGCGGTCAGCAGCGCGATCTGCACCTCGGGGGAGCCGGTGTCGCCCTCGTGGCGGGCGTAGGTCTCCATGATTTCCTTCTTGTTCAGATCCATGTGTATTTCCTCCTCTTTCTGTTCCCCGCAAGCCGGGTGAGCCGTCGGAGTCCTCGGCGGACCAGGCAGGCGGTATCGGGTCAACCGGGCGATGCCCGCATAGCCACAAACTGTATTGTACCACAAGCGCACAGCCTTGTAAACGGAAAAACGGCAGTTTTCAGAAACTTCATATGCGCCTTGTTCCCGTCATCCCGTTCATCCGATGTGCGCCGTCAATCACCGGCGCGCACGTTGCTCAGCCAGGTTCCGTTCGTCTTTTCCGAGGTGCCCACGGCGCAGAAGCTGCGGGCGCCCGCGCCCCAGTTCGAGTTCACGCTGAAGGTGCCGGTGGCGCTGTTGGCGCCGTCCCGCTGCAGCAGCGCGCCGCCCATATCCAGCACCATGCCGCCCTGCATGAAGTCGTATCCCTCGCCGAAGCCCAGCAGCAGCGCGTCCACGCGGCAGCGCTCCGTGCCCATGTTGGTCAGCTTCCACTCATAGGTGGTGGCGTCCCCCACGCTCTCCAGCTTTGTCACCGTCAGCACCAGCCGCACGGCGGAGCCGTTGCCGCCCGTGCCCATGCGCTGGTTGGCGGGCATCGCGGCCAGCCAGTGCTCCACCAGCGCGTCCATGTCCTCCGGTGTCACACTGCCGGACGCATGCGCCAGGTTGTTCTCCGCGGCGAAGGCCTCGAAGGCAGCGTCCAGCTTGGGGCCGTAAGCGCCGTCGGCGGTGCCGCAGTTGAAGCCCAGCTCGTTCAGCATGCGCTGCACGACGCGCACGTCCTCGCCCCGCTTGCCCCGGGGGATGGCCGTGCCGGCCTTCACCGTGCGACGCTCCTCATAGCCGCAGTCCTTGCAGGTGCGGGCGAATTCGCCATCCTGGGTCCGGCTCAGCACCAGGACGGTGCGCCAGTCGCCGAAGTCGTGCCGAAGCCGCTTGAGGGTCTGGGGCCAGGCGACGCCGTCGGCGGTCAGACCCTGGTCCTCCTGGAAGCGCATCAGCGCCCGCTCGGTGCCGCCGCCGTAGGCGCCGTCCACGCCGCCCGCGGTCAGGTAGCCCTGGTCGGCCAGCAGCTGCTGGAGTTCCCGCACGCTGTCGCCCCTGGCGCCCTTGCGGATCGTGCCCTCCGGGTCGAAGCTCTCCGTCTTCTGGACGGCGCCGCATTGGGTGCACTTGCTGGAGCGCACGCCGGCGGAGTGATCCGTCGCCTCGGTGGTCACCGTCCACCGGTAATCGTGGGGCAGCATGGCCAGCGCCTCGGTCTGCTCTGTGCCGCACATCGAGCAGGTGCGCACCCGGCTCCCCTGCGCGGCGCAGGTGGGTTCCCGGGTCACGGTCCACTGTCCGAACGCGTGGGGCAGCTTTTCGATGGCCTCGGTCTCCCGGGTGCCGCAGATGGCGCAGGTGTGCGCCTGCTCGCCCGGGGCCGTGCAGCTGGTCTGCCGGGTCACGGTCCACTTCCCGAATTCATGGGGCAGCTTGTTCAGCACCTGGGCATCCCGAAAGCCGCACACCACGCAGCGGCGCACCCGCTCGCCCTCCTCGGTGCAGCTGGGCTCCGCGAGGATCCTCCAGCTGCCGTACTCGTGGGGCTCCAGCGCGATGGCCTCCTCCTGCACATAGCCGCACACGTCGCACTCGCGCCAGCGCTCGCCCTCCTCGGTGCAGGTGGCCTCCTGGCTGACGACCCACCGGCCGTACTGATGGGGCAGCTGCTCGATCTCCTGCTCGTTCACGTGGCCGCAGACCGTGCAGGTGCGCGTCTTCAGGCCCGGCTCGGCGCAGGTGGTCTCTCTCTGGACGACCCAGTCCCCGTAGGTGTGGGCCAGCTTCTTCAGCTCCTCCGTCTCCACCTTGCCGCACTTGGTGCAGGTGCGCGTGCGCTCGCCCTTCTGGGCACAGGTGGCCGATCGGGTGGTGGTCCAGTCCGGCCAGCTGTGCTTGCAGTACTTCTGGGGCATCTTGTCCGTCAGGTACTTCGACTGGACATAGCCTACCTTCTCGTTGCCTTTCTTGTCGTTGTAGTAGATGCCGAACCAGTTGTCGTACTCGTCCTCGATGGTGACCTTGGCGCCGCCCTTCAGGGTCTTGACGGTCTTGGCGTCCTTGCTCTTCTTCGCGTAGACCTTCAGGCTGTCCTTGTTGACGTACATGATCCTGTCCACGGTCTCGGCCTTCGCGCCCTCCGCCACGGCGGACAGGGCCAGCGCGACCAGCAGCACGGCGGCCAGCAGCGCAGCGATTTTCCTCATGTCCACGACCTCCTATGTTCTTCATCCAACGCGGCGCAGCGCCGCGGTTTATTCCAGATTGAGAAGCCTTGCGGCGTGCGCCGTCTCCCCGGCCTCCATCAGCTGCCGGATCAGGGTGGAGGAGCACATCACGTCCCCGTCCATCACCGGCGGCACGATCTCGGCCCGATAGCCCAGCGCGCCGGCCATGGCCCGGATCAGCGCGGCGTCGCCCCGGCCGCCCGCGCCGAAGGTGTAGTTCTCCCCGGCGACGATGGCCCGGACGCGATAGTCCGAAACGAGGCGGCGCAGGAAGTCCTCCGGCGGCGTCGCGCCGTATTCGGGGGTGAACGCCTGCACCAGCGCCCAGTCTGCGCCCAGGCGCTCGAACTTCGCCAGGTTGTCCGAAAGCGACAGCAGCGGCGCGGGCGCCTTCTCCGGGAGCAGCACCGACAGCGGGTGCCGGTCGAAGGTGCAGACCACGCTCTGGGCGTCCAGCTCCCCCGCCAGCGCCACGGCCCGGCGGATCAGCGCCTGGTGGCCGATGTGCACGCCGTCGAACATGCCCAGCGCCACCACGGCGGCGGGAGCGTCGAACTCCCGGGGTCCATGTATGATCCTCATGCCTCGCCCTCCCGCCGGTAGAGCATTGCCCTGAATTTCACGCTGCCGTCGGGCTGCGGCGCGCCGATGCCGGCAAACTCGTCGTTCAGGTAGACCCGCACGGCCTCGGCGCCGACAGGCGCGGGGGCGTCCAGCCAGTTCGGCCGCAGCGGGTTGCCGTTCAGCACCGCGTGGCGGCTGCGCTCCCCCACCCGGACGGCGGGCAGGTGACCCAGCGGCGCGTCCAGCGGGAGCAGCGCCTCCTCCAGCCGCCCCTCCCGGGAAAGGGCGTCAATCTGCGCGGGCGTCAGGGCGTCTTCGATCTTGAAGATGCCCGCCGCCACGCGTTCCAGCGTCTGCATGTGGGCCCCGCAGCCCAGGCGGTTGCCGATGTCGTGGCACAGGGTGCGGATGTACACGCCCTTGCCGCAGGTGATCTTCAACAGGTAGGTGTTCCCGCCCTCAGCGCCCATGAATTCGATGCCGTCCACCCGGCACGCCCTGGGCTGCACCTCCACGGTCTGCCCCTTCCGGGCCAGTTGGTAGAGCCGCCGCCCGTCCTTTTTGATGGCGGAATACATGGGCGGCACCTGCTCGATCTCGCCGGTGAATTCGCCCAGCACGGCGCGCAGCTCCTCCTCGCCCACGGTGACGGGCTTTTCAGACACCACCTGGCCGGTGGCGTCCTGGGTGTCGGTCTGAACGCCCAGCCGGATGCGGGCCACATAGGTCTTCTGCTTGTCGATGATATAGTCAAAAAGCCGGGTGGCCGAACCGACGCACACCGGCAATACGCCCGAGGCCTCCGGGTCCAGCGTGCCGCCGTGGCCCACTGCCGTGCCCCTGGGCAGGCGCTTGCGCACGAACACCACCAGATCCGAGGACGTTCGCCCCGTGGGCTTGTTCAGGTTGATAAATCCGTTCATGTCTTGATCCGTTTCTGTGGATGATATACAGATGCCGATTTGTCGGGGAAGGTGAATTGGCGCTTCGCGCCATGATTTGATTGCTTTGCAATCATGGAAAGCGCTTCGCGCCATGATTTGATTGCTTTGCAATCATGGAAAGCGCTTCGCGCATGATTTGAATTGCGCTTTATCTATGCGCCAAAGCACAATTCACGCCCGCAGGGCAATTCATAGCGCGCAGCGCTGATTCACGCGCCAAAGGCGCAATTCATTGAGCTCTGATTTGCAAAGCAAATCAGGCTATATTCAGCGCTTCCCTTGCCAGCGCCAGCACCTTGCCCAGCGCTTCCTCCAGCTTGAGGGGCACGGTGACGCCCGCGGCGCAGTCGTGCCCGCCCCCGCCCAGGGGAACGGCCACGTCCCGGGCCACGTTCAGCGGCGCGCTGGCCCTCAGGGAGAACTTGGTCTGCTCGCCCTGTTCCTCGGCCAGCACCGCGATGCGCACGCCGGCCATCTCCTGCAGGTAGTTGACGATACCCTCCTTGTCCTCGGGGATGGCCCCGGTCCGGCGGTACATGTCCTCCGTCACCCGCGCCCAGGCCAGCTGGCCGTCCGGCGACAGCTCCAGCCCGGCCAGCGACAGGCCCAGCAGTTTCGTGCGGCCCACGCTGCGCGTGCGGTAGAGGTTTTCCGTGATGGCGGCGATGTCGATGCCCGACTCCGCGCAGCGCGCGGCGGCCTGGAAGGTCTCCGGGCGGGTGTTGGAATAGTTGAACTGGCCGCAATCGGTGGAAATGGCCACGAACAGGCACTCGCCCATCGCCCGGGTCAGCTCCACGTCCAGCTCGTCGATCAGCTCCACCACCAGCTCCCCCGCCGCGGCGGCGTCCCCATCCAGCACATAGACCTGGCCGAAGCCGGGATTGGTGTGGTGGTGGTCCAGCGCGGCCTGCTCCGGGCAGGCTTCAAACAGCGCCTTGCCCGCCGCGCCCAGGCGCTCCAGCTCGGAGACGTCCAGCGCGAAGGCGGTCTTCGGCGCAAAGGGCAGCGCATTCGGCGTCACGGTTTCCGCGTCCAGCGCCTCGTCCGCCCCGGGCAGGCCCGCGTACATCCGGGGCACGCCCCCGGGCAGGCACACCACGGCCCGCTTGCCCATGGCCTTCAGCGCCAGGCTCATGCCCAGGCAGCAGCCCACCGCGTCGCCGTCCGGCGCCACGTGGCCCAGCAGCAGATAGTCGTCGTGTGCCTTCAGCCACTCGGCCAGCCTCTCAATCGTCACTCGCTTCGCCATGCCTCTGCGTCTCCTTCAACAGCTGGTTGATGTGGGCGGCGTACTCGATGTTGGTGTCCAGTTCAAACAGGATCTCCGGCACGTAGCGCAGGTCCACCCGGCGGCCCAGCTCCCGCCGCACGAAGCCGGCGGCCTTCTGCAGGGCCTTCATCATGTCCTTGCGCTTCTCCTCCTCCAGGATGGAGACGCGGACCTTGCAGTAGCGCAGGTCACGGGTGACCTCGCAGCGCACGATGGACCAGGTGCCGCCGATGCGCGGGTCGTTCAGCTCGTCCCGGATGATGGCGTCAATCGCCTTGTGCACCTCCTGGGAGATGCGGTCAATGCGGTCAAATGATGGCATAATAACCTCCAATGGCCATGTAGTGGCCTTTAACTCTTCGAGGGAAACCAAGGAACCAGATTCCCACGTCGTCGCTGTGCTCCTCCTCGGAATGACGCACAGCAGATTCGAGATTGTACAACGTCATTGCGAGGAGCGCAGCGACGTGGCAATCCGGTTCTTCAGAACAAAGAAAACGATGTTACAAGACTATAGGGGCAGCGAGACGCCGCCCCTACACTTTCTGTATTGACTACCTTTCGATCTCCTCCATCACGAAGCACTCAATGACGTCGTTTTCCTTGATGTCATTGTAGCCCTCGATGCCAATGCCGCACTCGTAGCCGGTGTTGACCTCCTTGGCATCGTCCTTGAAGCGCTTCAGGGAATCGATCTTACCCTCGTGGATGACGATGTTGTCGCGCAGCAGGCGTATTGAAGCGTTGCGCGCGATCTTGCCGTCGGTGACGTAGGAGCCGGCGATGGTGCCCACGCCGGAGACCCTGAAGGTCTGGCGCACCTGGGCGTGGCCCAGCAGCACCTCGCGGAACTTCGGGGCCAGCATGCCCTTCATGGCCGCCTCCATCTCTTCGATGGCCTGGTAGATGACGCGATACAGCCGGATGTCGATCTTCTCGCGCTCGGCCATATCCCTGGCATTGTTGTCGGGGCGCACGTTGAAGCCGATGATGATGGCGTTGGCCGTGGAGGCCAGCAGGGTGTCGGATTCGTTGATGGCGCCCACCGCGCCGTGGATGCAGCGCACGCGTACCTCGTCGTTGCTCAGCTTCTCCAGGCTCTGGCGCACGGCCTCCACGGAGCCCTGCACGTCGGCCTTGATGATGACGTTCAGGTCCTTGATCTCGCCGGCGGAGATCTGGTTGAACAGGTCGTCCAGCGTGGTCTTGGTCTGGGTCTTGACCAGGGCTGCGCGCAGCTTGTCCTTGCGCTCCTCGGCCACCTGGCGGCTCAGCTTCTCGTCGTCCACGGCGGTGATCTGGTCGCCCGCGTCGGGCACGTCGTTGAAGCCGATGACCTCCACCGGCTCGGACGGGCCTGCGCTCTTCACGCGCTCGCCGCGGTCGTTCATCATGGCGCGCACGCGGCCATAGGCCGTGCCCGCGACGATGGCGTCGCCCACGTTCAGCGTGCCGTTCTTCACCAGCACCGTGGCCACCGGGCCGCGGCCCTTGTCCAGCTTGGCCTCGATGATGATGCCGCGGGCCTTGCGGTTGGGGTTGGCGCGATAGTCGTTCACGTCGGCGGTGAGCAGGATGGTCTCCAGCAGGTCGTCCACGCCCTCGCCGGTCACGGCGGACACGGGCACCATTTCGGTCTGGCCGCCCCACTCGGTGGTGACCAGATCGTACTCGGTCAGCTGCTGCTTCACGTGCTCGGGGTTGGCGGCGGGCTTGTCCATCTTGTTGATGGCGACGATGATCTCGACGCCCGCGCTCTTGGCGTGGTTGATGGCCTCGATGGTCTGGGGCATCACGCCGTCGTCCGCGGCCACCACCAGCACGGCGATGTCCGTGGCCTGGGCGCCGCGCAGGCGCATGGAGGTGAAGGCCTCGTGGCCGGGGGTGTCCAGGAAGGTTATCTTGCGGCCGTCCAGCTCCACGGTATAGGCGCCGATGTGCTGGGTGATGCCGCCGGCCTCGCCCGCGGTGACCCGGCTCTTGCGGATGTAGTCCAGCAGGCTGGTCTTGCCGTGGTCCACGTGGCCCATGATGGTGACGACGGGCGGACGGGTGATCAGATCCTCCTCGGCGTCCTCCACGTCCTCCTTCTCCAGGGCATCCTCGGCGGTCTCCGCCAGCTTCATCTCCAGCTCCACGCCGAACTCCTGGGCCACCAGGGTGGCGGTGTCGAAGTCCAGGTCGTTGTTGATGGTGGCGATGATGCCCAGCATCATCAGCTTCTTGATGATCTCGCCGGCGGGCTTGCCGATGCGCTCGGACAGGTCGCGCACGGTGATGGTCTCGGCGGTCATGAAGGCCTTCTCGATCTTCACGGTCGGGATAGCGGCCTTCTGCGCCACGGTCTTGCGCTTCTTGCGATTGCGCACGAACTCGTCGTCGTAGTTGTTCAGGTTGCTGGCGCCGCCGCGCTGACGGGTCGCGGCGCGGCCGGAATTGCGGCTGCGCTCGGGATCGTTCTGGCGCACGTACTGCTTCTTGTTGGGATCGTAGTTGGAGACCCTCTCCTTTTCAACGGAGGGCGCGAGCTCCGGGCCGCGGCGTCCGCCAAAGCCACCCCGCGCGCCGCCGCCGAAGCCGCCGCTGCGCGGACCGCCGCCCATGCCGCCGCCAGCGGGACGCTGGCCGGGAGCACCGGCGGGACGATTGCCGAAGCCGGGACGCGGGCCCTGGCCGGGAGCGCCGCCCTGCTGGGGACGACCCGGATAGGCCGGGCGCTGGCCGGGCGTGGCGGTATAGCCGCCCTGGCCCGCGGGACGCTGCGGACGATCGCCATAGCGCGGCTGGCCCTGATAAGCCGGGCGCTGGCCGGGCGCGGCGGTATAGCCGCCCTGCTGCGGACGGGCCGCGGGCCTCGGCGCTGCGGATGCCGCGGGGGCCGCTGCCGCCGGACGGGCCGCCGGCGCGGGTTTTTCAGGCTCGGGCCTGGACGCGGCGGGCGTGCTGGGCTGAACCGGCTCGCTCTGGGGCTGCACCGCAGGTGCATCCGGGATATCCGGCACCTGCTCGCTGGAATAGGCGGTCATAAACTGGGCGCTGGCCTCGTACTGCTTGCGCAGCTCCTCCTTGGCCTCGCGCTCCTGGCGTTCCCGCTCTTCGCGGACGAAACCGTCGGAGATCCGCCGCAGGGCACTCAACATCTCCTGCGACTGCTTGCGCATGCGCGTCACGTTCTCCAGCATTTTGCCGGTGTTCGCGCTCAGTTCCTTGGTCACGTCCTGAACCCTGACTTTGGTCATTCCCTCAATGCACCCCCGTACACTCTCTCATTTCGGCCCGTCGGGCCTGTTATCACACGCCGAGCTCACTCGGCAAGGTTTAACTCGATGATTCTCTCGGCCATCTTCGCGTCCGTGACGCCCGCGGCCATGCGGCCCGGCTTCCCGATGGCGTCGCCCAGCTCGTATTCGCCGGTGCGCACCAGCGGAACCCCGTGGGTCTGGCAGGCCTGGCCGACGGCCTTGACGGCGTTTTCAGACGCCGCGCCGTCCAGCAGTATCACATACACGCTTCCCGCGCGGATCGCCTGCACGCAGGCCTTTTCGCCGGTGACCAGCCTGCCCGCCCGGGCGCACAGCCCCAGCATGCTCAGCGCGCGGTTCATTCGCCCTGCTCCGCCTTCGCGGCGATGGCCTGGATCTGCAGCTCCAGCTGCTGGAACACCGCGTCGTCAATGGCCGCCTCCAAGGCGCGCTCCAGCGCGCGGCTCTTCTTCGCCTTTCGCAGGCACTCGATCTGTCCGCAGACGTAGGCGCCGCGGCCCTGGGCCTTGCCGGTGGTGTCGATGTGGGCGTCGCCGTCCTGGGGCTTCACCACCCGCAGCAGCTGTGCCTTGGGCTTCATCTCACGGCACCCGACGCACATGCGCATCGGGATCTTGCGCGGCTTGGCTGGCATCAGAATTCCTCCGTCCCGTCAGCGCCCATCTGCTGGGCCTCGGCCTCCACCTGGCTCTGGCTGCGGATGTCGATCTTCCAGCCGGTCAGCTTAGCGGCCAGGCGGGCGTTCTGCCCCTCCTTGCCGATGGCCAGGGACAGCTGGTTGTCCGGCACCACCACGGCCGCAGCCTTCTCCGTCTCGGAGACGAACACGCTGAGCACGCGGGCGGGGTTCAGGGCGTTGGCGATGTATTCCGCCGGGTCCTGGGACCACTTGACGATGTCGATCTTCTCGGTCTTCAGCTCGTTGACCACGTTCTCCACGCGCATGCCCCTCGGGCCCACGCAGGAGCCCACCGCGTCGATCAGCGGGTCGGTGGACACCACGGCCATCTTGGTGCGGAAGCCGGCCTCGCGGGCGATGGACTTGATCTGCACCACGCCGGTGACGATCTCGGGCACCTCCAGCTCAAACAGGCGCTTCACCAGGCCCGGATGGGTGCGGCTGACGAACACCTGCGGGCCGCGGCCCAGGCGGGAGACCTCCAGCACATACACCTTGATGCGGTCATTGACCTGCAGCTCCTCGGTGGGCATCTGCTGGTTCGGCTCGAGCAGGCCCTCGGTGCGGCCCAGCTCCACGAACACCTGCTTGTTCTCCACACGCTGCACGATGGCGGTGAGGATCTCGTTTTCCTTCTGGCTGTACTCGTCGTAGATCACGCCGCGCTCAGCCTCGCGCAGATGCTGCACGACCACCTGCTTGGCGGTCTGCGCCGCGATGCGGCCGAAGTTCTTGGGCGTCACCTGCACTTCCACCAGGTCGCCGATCTCATACTGCGGCCGGATGGTGCGGGCCTCCTCCAGCGACATCTCGCACTGGGGATCCTCCACGGTCTCCACCACCGTCTTGCGGGAGAGCACCTCCACCTCGCCCTTTTCCGGGTCGATGGTGGCGCGCACGTTGGCGTTCTTGCCGAAGTTCTTCTTGTATGCGGAAATCAGCGCGGCTTCGATCGCGTTGAAGAGAATCTCCTTGTTGATGCGCCGCTCCTTGCTCAGGGCGTCCAGTGCGCTGAAAAATTCATTGGAATCAATTCCGCCGTTTGCCATGGCCTTCATCCTCCTGTTCCTTGCCCGGCCTGCCGGGACGTTGTGTTATGCCGATCGGAGTCACTTTGCGGGCGCGTCGTCCTGCAAATCCTCCTCGTCGAATTCGATGAGCGGGCGCACCAGCGCCACTTCCTTCCTGGCGAAGCGCAGCTCGCCGCCGGGGGCGTTCAGCACGATCTCGCCGTCAACGAGCCCCACCAGCTCGCCGGTGAACTGCTTGCCGCCGTTCACGGGCCGATAGGTCTTCAGCTCCACCTGCATGCCCTGGGCGCGCTCAAAGTCCGCCTCGGTCTTCAGGGGCCGGTCCGCGCCGGGGGACGAAACTTCCATATAATCGTAGTCCACCCGCTCCACCAGTGGCAGGATCCGGCGGTGGTAGGCTTCCAGGTCGTTCAGGGCAATGCCGTCCGGCTTTTCGATATAAAAGCGCAGAAAATGGCCGGTCGGCTCCTTGACCAGCTCAACGTCGACCAGCTCGACGCCCATTTCGTCGGCGATCCTCTGTGCAATTTGCTTGGCTTCCCTGACCGGCATCGATTTACCCGGCAACCATATTCCCCCTCGTCATGTCCAGATTGAAATGCTGAGCCTTGTCTCAAAAACACACCGCCGAAGATCGGCGGTTGTTCAGTGCAGCATCGTGTATAACACTCGTATTATATCACGTTTC
Source organism: uncultured Eubacteriales bacterium (assembly GCA_902765395.1). Lineage (GTDB taxonomy): Bacteria > Bacillota > Clostridia > Christensenellales > Aristaeellaceae > UBA2862. The sequence continues at coordinate 95,466 of CACWZP010000002.1, read as the reverse complement.
CGCAAATAATACAACCTGATTTTACCGGAAAAACCGCAATCTTTGTTATATATTGTGCGCAAACGCGGGCGAAGACACCACTTCACCGTCCCGCAGGTGCTCGATATGGGCGCCCAGGGCGCGCAGCTTGTCGGCAAAACGCTCGTAGCCGCGCATGATGTACTCCACGCCGGAGATCTCCGTCACGCCCTCGGCCATCAGCGCCGCGATGACCAGCGAGGCGCCGGCGCGCAGATCGGTGGCGTTCACGCGGGCCCCGGAGAGGTGGTCCACGCCGGTGATGATGGCGGTGGTCTCGATCACCCGGGAATTCGCGCCCATCTTGCGAAGCTCGTCCAGGAAGCGGAAGCGATTCTCAAAGATGGTCTCGGTGACGATGGACGTGCCGTTGGCCACGGTGAGCAGCGCGGAAAGCGGCTGCTGCAGGTCCGTGGGGAATCCGGGATAGCCCTGGGTCTTGACGTTCACGGCGCGGTAGTTGCGGTTGCTGCGCACGTGGATGATGTCGTCCTCGCTGGACACGTGCACGCCCATCTCCAGGAGCTTGGCCGAAAGTGCCTCCATGTGGGTGGGAATCGCGCCGGTGATCACCACGTCGCCGCCGGTGGCGGCCGCCGCGATCATCAGCGTGCCGGTCTCGATCTGGTCGGGAACGACGGTATAGTTGGTGCCGTGCAGGTGCCGGCCGCCGCGGATGCGGATCACGTCGGTGCCCGCGCCCTTCACCACCGCGCCCATGGAGGACAGGAAGTTCGCCAGGTCCACGATGTGGGGCTCCTTGGCGGCGTTGTGAATGCAGGTGGTGCCGCTGGCGGACACGGCCGTGAGCATGCTGTTCACGGTGGCGCCCACGCTGGGCATATCCAGGAAGATGTCCCCGCCGATCAGCTCGTCCGCGCTGGCCATGATGACCCCGCCGGGGGTGTCCACGTCAGCGCCCAGGGCGCGCATGCCCTTCAGCGTCTGGTCGATGGGACGCAGGCCCAAATCGCAGCCGCCGGGCAGCGGCACCTCCGCCCGTTTGAACACGCCCAGCAGCACCGGCGCGAAATAATAGGAAGCGCGCATCTGGCAGGCCAGGTCATAGGGCGGGTCGAACTTGTCCGCGGTGCGGGGGTCGATGGTGACCACATTGTCCTTGAACTCGACCTGCGCGCCCAGATAGCGCAGCATGTCGATGATGATATGTACATCGTTGATGTCCGGAACGTTCTCGATCACGGAGGGGGAATCCCCCAAGAGCGCAGCTGGAAGAATGGCCACCGCGGCGTTCTTGCCGCCGCTGACCATCACTTCGCCCTCCAGCCGGGCGCCGCCGTGAATGCGCAGTTTTTCCTTCATCTTGTCTCCAATCGGCCTCGCGGCCTGTCCGTCTCAAACGGCAACGGTTTGCCGGAAAATTCAATGATACAGAAGCGTCCGCAGCCCCTGTCGATCCGCCTTATCTGGAACAGCCGGAGCAGCCCTGGCAGTTGCCCCCGCAGGAGCATCCGCCGGACGCCGACGCCTTGCCCAGGGACATCCACTTGCCCTCGTACACCCGGGCCACGTCGCCGCCGCACTTGGGACACTTCACGTCGTCCCGGGCGGAAACGGAGCGCAGCATGTCAAAGCGGTTGCCGCACTGGGCGCACTTGTAGTCGTAGATCGGCATGGGTCATCCTCCGGCGCGCAAAGCGCCACAATTTCCATCGTACCCTCTATTATACATGACTTCGCCATTTCAGGCAAGCCTGTTTACGTGGTTATTACCGAGAAGGAACTTTTGACCGTCTGAGTTTACGGATTCAGTCAAAAAGAATTTACTTTGGTTGTCAAACGCGCCGCCTTATGCTACAATATATGGTGATTACATATGCAAGTTGAAAGGTTGTGGATGCGCTTGACGGAGGAGAGCCGATACCTGTCCTTTTCGGGCGTGCGCATCCACTTTTGCGTGGTGAAGCCGGACACCCCCATCCACAGCCGGATGCTGCTGCTGTCCTCGCCGCTGACCAGCACGTTCCACTGGCGCAAGCTGCTGCCGGAGCTGTCCGGCCAGGGCTGCCTGGCGGTGCTGGCGGATTTGCCGGGCTTTGGCCGCAGCGACTGCCCCGCGCCCCAGAGCGCCGATATCCGGGCCAACCTGCTGTGGGGCGTGCTGGACGACGTGGACCGCAGCCTGGGCACGCCCATGTCCCTGTGGCACTTGGCGGCCCACGGCAGCGCCTGCTCGGCGATACTGCGCATGGCGGTGCAGTACCCGGACAGCGTGAAGAGCCAGATCCACATCTCCCCGCTGTTCAGCGTGGCGCCCCCGGCCCGGCGGCTTTCAGAGACCGGCCAGTGGTACCGCGCCAACGTGCTCAGCGCGCCCCGGTTCCGGCGGATGATCGAGCATTTCGCCGCCTTTCCGATGGACGACTATATCGTGGACCGCATGCGCGCGCCGCTCACGCGTCCCGGCGCCGAGGCCGCCTTCGAGCGGATGCTGAAGCAGTGCGCCGCGCCGCCGAAGCTGGGCATGGGGTTCTGCCCCACGATGGCGCTGCTGGGCGGGCGGGACCCGCTGCTGGACGAGACCCGCATGGGCCAGATCCACAGTCTGCTGCCCGACGCCGAGATCCACCGCCTCGCCACCGCCGGCCACTTTCCCATGGAGACCCACAGCAAGGCGCTGCGGGACTATCTGCGGGGATGGCTGAGGTACAATGAGTGATCAGAGTTGAGAGTTAAGAGTTGAGATTGAATGGCGTTGTTATTCCAATACGGCAGGTTCTCTCCACACATTACTCTGATCTCTGAACTCTCTGCTACAAACTTACGTTTCAAGGTGATTTGCTATGCCGAAATTGGAGCCCTATTCCCGCAAGCTGGATTACAGCTACCAGCTTGGGGTGTTCCCGTCGCTGATGCTGCTGGAGGCGCGGCCGGACTGCGCCCAGCGGCTGCTGCTGCACCCGGCAGGGCTGGAAAACGAGGGCGTCGTGAAGCTGCGGGAAAGGTGCGCCGAGCTGGGCGTGCGGGAGGAGCTGGCGGAGCGGGTGCTGCGCCGGGAGTCGAAGAAGGACAACTGCTTCGCCGGCCTGGTGTTTAAAAAGTACGATTGCGCGCTGGACCCCGCCGCCAGCCACGCCGTGCTGTGCCAGATTTCCGACAACGGCAACGCCGGCACGGCCATGCGCTCGCTGCTGGGCTTCGGCATCCGGGACGTGGCCGTGGTGCGGCCCTGCGTGGACGTGTTCGACCCCCATGTGCTGCGCGCGTCCATGGGCGCGTTCTTCAAGCTGCGGGTGAAGGTCTACGAGGACTTTGACGCCTATCGCGCCGACTTCCCCGACCGGCCCCTGTACCCCTTCATGCTGGACGGCGCGCGGCCGCTGAACGATGTGGCCCGGGAGGCGCGGCCGCCCTTTTCGCTGGTGTTCGGCAACGAGCAGACCGGCCTGCCCGCCCGCTTTGCCAGCCTCGGCCAGAGCGTGTTCATCCCCCAGAGCGACGAAATCGACAGCCTGAACCTGGCCGTGGCCGTTTCGGTGGGGACGTATACGTTCATGAATCGGTGATGACCATAGCCTTCCCCTGAAGGGGAAGGCATCAATCGTGCAACAGCGTCCACTTCCTTCAAAGGAGGCCACGAGTATGTTCCTTCGCAACTACCAGATCCTCGCCGCGCTGGCGCGGCCGGAGGGACTGCCCTCGCCGGCGGCCACGGGCGCGGCCCGGGAGGCGGCCCAGGAGGCGGCCCGGCTGGCCATGGGCCGGGACCTGCCCGCCATGCCCCTGTCCCAGCGGCTCCTGGACCCGCCGGCCTGGCTGCGCGTGCAGCGGGGGCGGCGGCAGGCGTTGGAGGCGCTGATGCTGGTGGAGCCGGACGCCGCGGCGCTGAGCCGCATCGTGGATTTGCTGTGCATGATCTGCGAGGAGTCCACCTGGTCGGAGAACCCGAAGGGCGCGCCCTTTGACGACGAACAGCACCCGGAGATCGACTTCCAGTGCGCCGAGACGCTGATGCTGGTGGCCTGGGTGCACCGCGCCCTGGGCGAACAGATGGGCTCGCGGGTGTCGGCCAAGCTGCTCTACGAAGCGCGGCGGCGGGTGTTCTCGCCGTTCCTGGCCCACAGCGACTATCCCTTCATGCGCTTCACCGGCTTAAAGGGCGCGGGCGGCGGACGGCCCCTGTGCGTGCTGTGCGACATAGTGCTCTCGGCCATCCTGCTGGAAACCGACGCCGCCCGCCGCGGCGCGATCCTCAAGCAGGCGCTGCGGCTGCTGGACCAGGGCGTGGCCAGCCGGGAGGGCCGTCCCCTGCCCCTTGCGGACGAGCTGGCAGAGACCGCAGCCGTCACGGACCTGACGCTGCTGCTGCGCAAGCTGACCCGGGGCGAGATGGACCTGACGGCGGACTATCCCACGCCGGACTGGCTGGACGGACTGCTGTTTCCCTGGCTGGAAGGGGATTTCTTCGCCGACGCCGTCACCGGGGACATGCGCCCGGCCATCTCCGGGCAGGAGCTGTTCCGGGTGGGTCTGGCCGCGAACGACGAGGCGCTCACCGCCCTGGGCGCGCGGCTGCACCGGATCCGCAGGCGGCCCTCTGCCACGGTGACCGGCCGGGCTCTGGACCTGTCCTGCGCGGGGATGCTCTCGGCGGAGGACAGCAAGCCGCCGCGGCTCAAGCACGCCGCCACGGCCCGCAACCGGCTGATGCTGTCCCGCTTCAACGGCATGACCTGCGCCATGCACACCGGCGGCGGCCGGGGCAACGCGGGCAGCCTGATCCTGTTCGCCGGGGAAAGGCCCGTGCTGGTGGAGGCCCCCGGCGCGTCCGGCACGCCGCTGATCGGCCCCTTCGCCCAGCTGGACGCCCCCGGGGACAACACCCCCGAGGCGGCCTTCGGCGGCGACGTGTGTCCGGCGGACTTCGACGCACGGCCGGACGGCGAGCAGATGAGCGTCGATTTGACCGGCGCGTATCCCGCCCGGGCCGGGGCGCGCTCGGTGCAGCGCACGGCCATGGTGCTTCGGAAGGAGGGCGCGCTGCGGCTGGTGGACGCCTTCGACCTGGAGACGCCCCTGCCCATCGTCTTCCGGTTCATCACGCCCCAGAAGCCGGAGCGCCTGACGGACGGCGGCGTGCGGCTGGGACCGGTGGACCTGCGCTGGGAGGGCGGGCTGTCCTGCGACATCGTGGCGCTGAACACGGTCTTCCCCACCGGCGACCCCGCCGGGAACCCGCTGTATCGCGTGACGCTGACCACGCCCGAGCCCGTGGGACGGGGGTTCTTCACGTTCCAGATCGGCACAGGCCAGTGACATAAAATTGCCTTCCTGTTTCAGGAAGGCTTTTTTATTCCCATTTCCGATTTATAGACTTCTCACTCCTTGCGAATTTTGCGTTTCGTGTTGTCTGCCGGTTTTTTTTCTGTTAGAATGACGACAGCAAATGCAAGGAGGGTATACCCATGAGCAAGCAGCCGCTGGATTGCGCCATCTCCTTTGACCCCTACTTCGGCGAGCCGGATCGCGACGGCGACCAGGGCTTCGAGGTGCTGGATGACGGCCGGGTGAAGTTCCGCATCAAGGCCCCCAACGCCAAGGAAGTGGCCATCGACATGTTCTTCGGCTTCCATGCGCCCCTTTCCCGGGTGTCGGACACCATGTGGGAGGGCATCGTGGACCTGGGCCGGGGCTTCAAGTACATCTTCGTGATGATCGACGGCGCGGACGTGCTGTGCCCGTACCTGCCCATCGGCTACGGCTGCTGCCGACCGATGAACTATGTGGACATCCCCGTGCCCGGCGAGGCGGAATGGGACGATCTGGAGGGCGTGGCCCACGGCGCCGTGACCCGCCACCTGTACCCCTCCACTGTCACCGGCAAGCACGAGGTCTGCCTGGTCTACACCCCGGCGAACTACGACCCGAACAAGAAGTATCCCGTGCTGTACCTGCAGCACGGCTACGGCGAGAACGAGATCGGCTGGGTCTACCAGGGCCACCTGGCCCGCATCGCGGATCGGCTGATCGCGAACGGCAGGATGGCGGAGATGCTGGTGGTGATGGGCAACGGCATGGCCCAGCGCAATGACGGCGAGGGCGACGCGAAGGTACACGCGGCGGAGCTGTTCCCCCGCATCCTGCTGGAGGATTTGATCCCCTTCATCGAGAATCGCTATCCGGTGCTGACCGACAAGTGGCACCGCGCCATGGCGGGGCTCAGCATGGGCAGTTTCCAGACCAGCCTGGTCACCCTCACCCATCCCGAGCTGTTCGGCTGGGTGGGCCTGTTCAGCGGCTTCTTGCGCTCACCCTGGCCGGGCGTGTCCCAGGAGCATCTGAAACTGCTGGACGACGGCGAGAAGTTCAGGGAGAGCTTCAGGGTGTTCTACCGCGCCATGGGCACCGAGGACCAGTTCTTCGACCGCTTCCTGGAAGAGGACGAGCTGCTGAAGACAAAGCCCGTTGAGATGACCCGGCGCACCTTCCCCGGCACCCACGACTGGACGGTCTGGCGCCGCTGCATCCACGATTTCCTGCCGATGCTGTTCAAGGATTGATCTGCGCGACAAACAGCGCGGGGTGGCATGAGCCATCCCGCGCTGTTTTTCACAAGCCAGCGGTGCAACGCCGCCCCTGCAGTCGTCCGGTCTTCCCGCACACTATAAGCGAGGAACCCCGGCAGCATTCCCGCTCTTTACTACCCACTCTCCAATCTCTAAACTCTTAACTCTAAACTCTATTCCCTACTCCATCTTCAGGAACTCCAGCCCGTTGAAATTGTCGTAGGCGCGCAGGTTGTTCAATCCGCCGATGGAGCGGGTGGAGAGCACGGTGCCGGTGCGGAACAGCAGGCCCATGATGGGCAGGCGGCGCACCACGGTCATCTGGATGTCGCTGTAGACCTTCTGCAGCGTGGCCTCGTCGGTGGCGGAGCGGGCGCGGGCGATCAGCTGGTCCATCTCCTCGTTGCTGTAGCGGTTGTAGTTGAGGGCGCCCTTGGTCTCCAGGATCGCGGAGATGTCCGGCACCTCGCTCAGGTTCACGCCGAACAGCGCCAGGTCGTAGTCGTGGGAGCGCACGGCCTCCCGGGCTCTCTCCTTGCTCAGCACCGACACCCGCACGTTGAATCCCACCGCGTCCAGGTATTCCTTGATGAGGTAGGCGGCGTTTTCGCGGATGCTGTTGGTGGATTCGTTGTAGGTCACCAGGCGGATGCTGGGCTCGATGAGCATGATGCCGTTGCGCTTGTTCAGCGTGCCGTCGCCGGTCATGTCCACCCAGCCGGAGTTTTGCATCAGCTGCAGCGCACGCTCGGGGCTGTAGTAGTAGATGGCGCTCTGGCTCTCGTACAGCCAGGACGTGGGCACCAGGGGCACCTCGCACTGTATGGCCATGTCCAGATAGCCGTTGGAGGCCAGTATGGACCGGTCCAGCGCGTACATCACCGCCTGGCGCACGTTCAGGTCGGACAGGATCGAGGAGCTCTCGCTCAAATTCGGGATCAGCATCTCATAGGTCAGCGTGGGATAGTCCATGCTGGTGAGGCCGGACAGCCTGCGGCTCAGGGAGGCCTTGGGGCTGGTGGTGGACACCATGTCGATCTCGTTGGTGCGGATGGCCTCGATGGCGTCGCCCGCCACGTCGTACTTCCTGAGCAGGATACTCTTCACCTCGGGCTGCTGCTTCCACCAGAGGGGGTTGGCCTCCAGGCGAATGGTGCCCTCCTCGTCGTGCTGGATATACCAGTAGGGGCCGGTGCCCCGGGGCATCTCGTCGCCCAGGGTCTCGTACTGCATCACTGGGAAGGTCATGGCATAGAGTGTCAGCAGGCTGCTGTTCTTGGCGTCCACCGTCAGCACATAGATGTCGCTGGCCTCCATGCTGGAGATCATCTGCAGCCGGGCATAGTAGGGGTTCTCCGGGCCGGCCATGTTCAGCGTCTGGTAGGAGCGCACCACGTCGTAGGCAGAGAGCTCATAGCCGTTGTGGAATTGGATGCCGCTGCGCAGGTTGAAGGTCCAGGTCTTGCCCTCGTGGGTCCAGTTGTCCGCCAGCATGGGCACGGGCTTCATGTTCTCGTCGAAGTCCACCACGCTCTCGTAGATCAACTGGTTCGCGCTCACCAGGTCCCAGTCGGAGCAGTTCACGGGGCTCAGCGTCAGGTAGCCGGGGTCGATGTAGCCGATGGTCAAATCGGCGTTCACCATGTCGGCCTTCATGGCCTCCAGCTCCTCCTGGGGGATGGTGCCCTGGAAGCCGCCGCCCAGGTCCGCCGCCAGGCCGGTATCCGGGCCCGATTCCGCGCCAGCGGTCAGGTCCCCGCCCAGCTCGGAAGCCAGGCCGTCGTCCTCGCCCGTGTCCGCGGACAGGTCGCCGCCCAGGTCCGAGGCCAGATCCCCGCCCGTCTGGGTGGTCAGGCCGCCGCCCAGCTCCGAAGCCAGCTCGTCCGCCCGCGCCGCCGGGATCGCCAGCGCCAGCACCAGCGCCAGCAGCGCGGCGCTAAGCCGCCTCAGGCGCGTAGAGTTCACAGTATTTCTCATAGTATTTCAATACCCTCTTGACATAGGTGTCCGTCGCCTCGGACGGGATCAGGGACAGCGTGACGCCGTCGGAGCTGTATTCCGGATTCTCAAGCCACTTGTCCACCTGGCCCTGCCCGGCGTGATAGGCGGCTGTGGCGCAGGCCAGGTTGCCGCCGTAGCGCTTCACCAGCCAGCCCAGGTACCAGCAGCCGTACTTGATGTTTATGTCCGCGTCGAACAGGCAGCCCTCGACATAAGTCTCGTCGAACTTCCCGGCGATCCAGTCCGCCGTGTCCGGCAGCAGCTGCATCAGCCCCTGGGCGTTGGCGCCGGAGACGGCCTCGGGCTGATAGCTGCTCTCCGCCAGGATCACCGCCGCCGGATAAGCCGGATCCAGGCCGTTTTCCGCGGCGCGGCGGCGGATCTGCGCCTCGTACTCCACCGGGTAGACCTCGATGGTGGCCTCCGGCTTTGGCGCAAGTATCAGCCACACGCCCAGGCCGATCAGGCCCACGACGATCACCGCCGCCATGCCCACGGCCAGCGCCCGCTGGAACTGGCGCGCCCGGCGCACCCGGCGCCTGCGGGCCAGGGCGGGGTTTTGTTTTTTGTCTTTGGAACTCATAGCAACTCCATGTCTCGCATCGGCGGCGCTTTGAAAGGCCCGCGGTTGGGCGGCGCGACGCCGCTCCGCGGGTCTGCGGGCCGTTCAGAGTGAACTCCGCCGCCTATTCCGCCTTCTTCACCGCCGCCCGGTACAGCCCCTCCAGCACCGCGCGGGTCTTTTCGATGGGCTGGTCAGTGTTCACGGCGTGGGTGGCGCGCTTGTTGCGCTCCTCGGCGGGCATCTGGCTGGCCACGCGGGCCTCGGCCTGTTCCCGGGTCAACCCGTCGCGCACCACCACCCGGTCCACCTGCTTGTCGTGGTCCAGGTACAGCGTCCAGGTCTCGTCGCACAGGGCGTCCATGCCCGTCTCAAACAGCAGCGGCACGTCCAGGATCACCACCTTCGCGCCCTCCTGGGCGGCGGCATCCATGCGCATGAGCATCGTGCGCTGCACCAGCGGGTGGATGATGCCCTCCAGCGCCCGGCGGGCCGGCTCGTTGCCGAACACCAGTTTGCCCAGACTCGTCCGATCCAGGCTGCCGTCCTCGTTGAAGGCCGCCTCGCCGAACACCCGGCGGATCTCCGGCAGGGCCTCGCCGCCCTCGGCGGTCAACGAGCGGGAGATCTCGTCCGCGTCCACGTGGGCCGCGCCCAGGGTCTTCAGATAGGCCGCCGCCTCGGACTTTCCGCAGCCGATGCCGCCCGTCAGCCCGACGACATAGGGCTTATTTGCAAGCACGCCAATCCCCTCCAATGGAAATGTCGGTGCGCAGCGGCACGTCCAGGCTCACGATGCCCTCCATGCAGCGGCGCAGCAGGTCGCGCACGGCCTCGGCTTCGCGCTCCGGGGCCTCCACGATCAGTTCGTCATGCACCTGTAATATCAGCTTCGCCTCGAAGCCGCCCTCCTTCAGCGCCCTGTCCACGGCGATCATCGACAGCTTGATGATGTCCGCGGCGGTGCCCTGGATGGGGCTGTTCATCGCGCAGCGCTCGCCGAAGGAGCGCACCGCGTAGTTGCTGCTCATCAGCTCCGGCAGGTAGCGCCGCCGCCCCATCAGGGTGGTAACGTAGCCCTGCTCGTGGCCCTTCTTCACCGCGCCGTCCATGTAGGCCTTCACGCCGGGATAGCGGTCGAAGTAGCGGTCGATGAATTCCTTGGCCTCGTACCGGCTGACGCCGATGTTCTTCGCCAGCGTGAACTCGGAGATGCCATAGACGATGCCGAAGTTCACGGCCTTGGACGCCGAGCGCATCTGGCCGGTGACCATGTCCAGCGGCACGCCGTACACCTCCGCGGCCGTTCTGGCGTGGATGTCCTGGTCCTCCCGGAAGGCGTGGATCATGGTGGGGTCGCCGGACATGTGGGCCAGCACCCGCAGCTCGATCTGGCTGTAGTCCGCGTCCACCAGCAGCCAGCCCGGCCGCGCCACGAACGCGCCGCGGATGGCCTTGCCCAGCTCCGTGCGAACGGGGATGTTCTGCAGGTTCGGCTCGGCGGAGGAGATGCGGCCCGTGGCCGTGCCCACCGGGTCGAAGCGGGTGTGGATGCGGCCGTTTGCGTCCCGCATGGGGATCAGCGCGTCGATGTAGGTGCTCTCCAGCTTCTGGTACTTGCGGTACTCCAGCACCTTGCCGCAAATGGGGTAATCCCCCGCCAGCTGCTCCAGCACCTCTGCGTTGGTGGACTGCTTCTTCTTCGGCGAGGGGATGCCCAGCTTCGTGAACAGCAGCTCGCCCAGCTGCTTGGGGGAATTCAGGTTGATGCGCTCGCCGCCGGCCAGTTCCGCAATCTCGTCGACCAGCCGGGCGATCTGGGCCTTGAATTCCACGCCCAGCGCCCGCAGCGCGTCCGCGTCCACCAGGAAGCCCTCTTTTTCCATATCCCTGAGCACATAGGCCAGGGGCAGCTCGATCTTTTCGTAGATGTCATTCAGGCCGTTCTCGGCCAGCTGCTTCTTCTGGGCCAGCGCCAGGTCGTGGATGGCCATGGCGGGATGTTCGGCGTAACCCTCGATGCCCTCCTGCTGGCACAGGGATTCGGCGTCAAAGCCGGGCCGCTGCGGGTTCAGCGCGTAGGCCGCCAGCATCACGTCGGTGATCTCGCCCTTCACCCGGCGGATGTCGATGGCCAGGGACTTCAGATCGCACAGCGCCACGGGGCAGTCCGCCTCGATCAGCGGCATGGCGGCCTCCAGCGCCTCCTCGTCCGTCAGGCCCGGGGACAGCAGGTCGCCGCCCATGGGCATGGACAGCCGCGCGGCGTCGGTGGCCACGGTGAAGTCCGCGCCGATGTGCAGGCTCACCCACTTTGCCGTGCCGGACAACTCATTAATACGCGCGGCCAGCGCGGCGCGTTCCGCGAAGCGCTCGATCTTCGGAAGGTCCTCCCGCGACCGGGCCGGCGCGGCGATCTCCACATGGGGCATGACCTCTTTGGCCACCTCCATCAGACGCCGGGCCGCGGCGTTCATGCGCAGCTCGTGAAGCCTCGGCAGCGCCGCGGCGATGTTGCCCAGCCGCCAGGCGCCGGGGTTCACGTCGATGGGCGCGGCCCGGTCGATCTTCGCCAGGGCATAGCTCATCTCAGCCAGGGCGCGACCCTCCATCAGCCGCTCGCGCAGCTTGCCCTTCTGCTCGGCATCGGCGCGGTCCAGCACTTCCCTGAGGCTGCCGTACTGCTGCACCAGCCTGAGGGCGGTCTTCTCGCCCACGCCGGGCACGCCGGGGATATTGTCGGAGGCGTCGCCCATCAAGCTCTTCACGTCAATCAGCTGCTCCGGTTCGAGGCCGTAGGTCTCGCGGATATACTCCGGCGTCACGCGCACGGTCTCGGTGATGCCCTTCTTCGTATAGAGGATCGTGGTGTGGGGGCCGGAGAGCTGGAAGGAGTCCCTGTCGCCGGTGACCAGCAGTGCCCGGGCCTCGCGGCCTTCGCAGTAGGCGCCCACGGTGCCAAGGATGTCGTCCGCTTCGTAGCCCTCCTTTTCAAGGATCGGCACGCCCATCAGGCCGATCATCTCTCGAATCACCGGGTCCTGGGCCCGCAGTTCGTCGGGCATGGGCTTGCGGGTGGCCTTGTAGCCGTCGTACATCTTATGGCGGAAGGTGGGCGCGTGGAGGTCGAAGGCCACGGCCAGGCTGTCCGGCCGCTCGTCCTCGATCACCTTCAGCATCATCATCACAAAGCCGTGCACCGCGTTGGTGGGCGTGCCGTCCGGCGCGGTCATCGGCGTTTGCAGCGCGTGAAACGCCCGGTACATCAGGCTGTAGCCATCCAGTATGACGATCTTCTCGGCCATGGGTCTGCTTCCCTCACCCTCTCCCGCCGAAGCCACTGTTCCGGCAGGTTAAAACTTTACTATTGTATTATAACACAGTTCGGGGAAAAATACAAATGGGGGTTGAGGAGCGGCAAAATACCGCCCCTGCAAGAGCATTTACGCAGTCCCGATCCTCGCTGATCCCTCATCGCTGGGCGGCGGATTTCCCAGACGGTTTTCGCCGAAGCCCTGCGGACTCCGGCGAACCGGCCAACCGCGCTTTGCGCCGGTTGCCTGACCTTGGCACTTTTGAGCGACGCGGCAAACGAAACATGTGTCCTCCGCGAGCATTTTGATGCCGTGGGCTCACTTGTGCCGGGAATCCGCCGCGAAAAAACGTCCCCCGATTTCCTTCCCGAAGCATTTTCCGGAGGGGAACCGGGGAACGGTCCTTCGATTGGGCGGCGCTTTGCGCCGCCCCTGCATTATTGCGATTTTACGCCTTCCCCACCGAGCCGAACAGCTCGATCTTGTTCTTCACCACGGCCTTCATGGCCTCGATCTCGTAGGGCATCAGCTGCATGAGGGTCTTCGCGCCCTCGGCCAGGCCCTTCTCCGCGCCGGCCCGCCCGGCCTTGTCCAGGTCGGTGAAGATGTTGATCTTGGAGATGCCCCGCTTCACGGCCTCGCGGAAGTCGTCGTCGGCCAGACCGCTGCCGCCGTGGAGCACCAGGGGCACGCCCGTGGCCCCGGAGATGGTGGAGATGCGCTCAAAGTCCAGCTTGGGCGGGAACCTGTAGTCCCCGTGGGCATTGCCGACGGCCACCGCCAGGCAGTCCACGCCGGTGCGCGCCACGAAGTCCGCGGCCACGTCCGGATCGGTGTAGTAATCGGAGGGATTGGCCAGCCTGCCCGCGCCCTCGTTGTCGCCCACGTGACCCAGCTCGCCCTCCACCGTGGCGCCCATGGCATGGCAGATCTTCACCATCTCCGCCACGTTTTCGAGGTTCTCCTCATAGGGCGCGGTGGAGCAGTCGTACATGATGGACGTGAAGCCCAGCCGCAGCGCCTCCATGCACTTTTCAAAGGTCAGGCCGTGGTCGTAGTGCACCGCCACGGGCACCTTCGCCTTCTTCGCCATGGGGATCAGGTATTCCGCCACCCGCTCCAGGGGCATATACGGCAGCAGGATCTGGGCCGTGCCCACGATCACCGGCGCGTTCAGCTCCTCCGCCGTCTCGATCACGGAGCGGGCCATCTCCACGTTCACGGCGTTGAAAAAGCCCACGCCCCAGCCGCCCCTCCGGGCATTCTCAAGCATTGTCCTCATATTGACCAGCATGCGGCTCGCCTCCCGTTGCAAAATGGATTGACAGTACTATTGTATACGGCTTTTTGCGGCGCTGCCCGCACGGCTGTGTAAAATCAACCGTCGACCTCATTATGAAATTAATGCGCACAATGATTACACAAATCGCAATTCATGCGCTATTTTGCACTGCACAGGTATTGACGTACATGAAAATTCTTGCTAAAATTATATCGTAAAGGTTACGCAGAAGTTATATGTGACTAACAAATAAACAAGGAGGAGATACCTATGAACAACATCCCGCAGGTCAAGATGGGCATCATCGCGGTCAGCCGCGACTGCTTCCCGATCACCCTCTCTGAAAAGCGCCGCAAGGCCATCGTCGAAAAGCTGAAGGCCAAGAATTTCGAGATCACCGAGATCCAGACCATCATCGAGGGAGGCATCGACGCCAACGTGGCCGAGGCCTATGAGGAGATCAAGGCTTCCGGCATCAACGCGCTGGTGGTGTTTCTGGGCAACTTCGGCCCCGAGGGCCCCGAGACCCAGATCGCCAAGCTGTTCGGCGGCCCCGTGATGTACATCGCGGCTGCCGAGGAGAACGTGGGCGTGCTGTCCAGCGACCGCGGCGACGCCTATTGCGGCATGCTGAACGCTTCCTACAACCTGAAGCTGTCCGGCATCAAGGCCTATATCCCCGAGTATCCCGTGGGCGACGCCGAGTACTGCGCCAACGAGATCATCGACTTCCTGCCCATCGCCCGCACCCTGCTGGGCCTGCAGGACCTGAAGATCATCACCTTCGGTCCCCGTCCCTTCGACTTCCTGGCCTGCAACGCCCCCATCGCCCCCATCTTCAAGCTGGGCGTGAACGTGCAGGAGAACTCCGAGCTGGACCTGCTGAAGGCCTTCAAGGAGCATGCCAACGACCCCCGCATCCCCGCCAAGATCAAGGAGATGGAGGACGAGCTGGGCGAGGGCAACAAGTATCCCGGCATCCTGCCGAAGCTGGCCCAGTATGAGCTGACCCTGCTGGATTGGATCGAGGCCAACAAGGGCACCGCGAAGTATGTGGTCATGGCCAACAAGTGCTGGCCGGCCTTCCAGACCGAGTTCGGCTTCGTGCCCTGCTACGTGAACAGCCGCCTGACCGGCATGGGCATCTGCACCGCCTGCGAGGTGGACATCTACGGCGCCCTGTCCGAGTACATCGGCACCTGCGTGACCGGCGAAGCCGTTACCCTGCTGGACATCAACAACAGCGTGCCCGCCGATATGTACAAGGAGAGCATCGAGGGCAAGTTCAACTATCGCCACAACGAGACCTTCATGGGCTTCCACTGCGGCAACACCCCCATGTGCCGTCTTAGCTGCGGCACCATGAAGTACCAGCTGATCATGAACCGCGGCCTTGAGGGCGGCGGAGAGCCCGACATCACCCGCGGCACCCTCGAGGGCGACATCGTGCCCGGCGACATCACCTTCTATCGCCTCCAGGGCAACAAGGACAGCGTGCTCCAGGCCTACATCGCCGAGGGCGAGGTCCTGCCCGTGGCCACCCAGTCCTTCGGCGGCATCGGCGTGTTCGCCATCCCCGAGATGAACCGCTTCTATCGCCATGTGCTGATCGAGGACGGCTATCCCCATCACGGCGCCGTGGCCTTCGGCCATGCCGGCAAGGCGATCTACGAGGTGCTGAAGTATCTGGGCATCGAGAAGATCAGCTTCAACCAGCCCAAGGGCTGCTACTACAAGAGCGAGAATCCCTTCGCTTAATCCCACTTGAGACCGCCGCCGCGAGGGTGCAAGCCTTCGCGGCGGCTCTGTTTGTGAAAGGCTATGAAAAAGCTGATTTGCATCCTGCTGGCGCTGGCCCTCGCCCTCGCCCTGTCCGCCTGCCGGTTTGCGGTGGTGGAGGCGGGCAGCGTGGTGATCGAGGCCCCGACACCCACGCCCCAGGCCACGGACGCGCCGTGACAGTCAACAAAGATTTAAAACATTCGCCTTGTTATTGGCGCGTGTTGGGGATATAATGGTAGCATTCTGATGGAATGACCATACTGGCGGATTTTCCGCCTTCAAGGAGCGAATACATACCATGCGACGCGCAATGTGTCTTTTGATCCTGGCGGCCCTGCTGGCGATCTCCCTGGCCCCCGCGGCCCTGGCCATCACCGGGCAGGAGGCCCTCTTCGGCGGCGACGCGCCCATCATGGACGGCAACAGCTCGACCGGAGACGCGAACCAGTATCCCACGCTGAAGCTGGGCGACCGGGACGGCGCGGACAGCACCGCCTACATCGTGTTCATGCAGAACCGGCTGATCGAGCTGGGTTACCTGACGGACGCGGCCGACGGCTATTTCGGCGAAAACACCCAGAAGGCCGTGATGAGCTTCCAGAAGAACAACGGCCTGCCGGACACCGGTATTGCCGATGCCGCCACCCAGGAAAAGCTGTTTTCCGATATCTCCACGCTGGTGGCCATGGTGGAAGACAGCAGCACCATCGGCGGCGTGCTGACCCGCGTGCAGACCATGCTGGGCCAGTGGGGCTTCTATGGCGGCCCCGTGGACGGCATGAAGGGCTCCGGCACCGACGATGCCATCCGCACCTTCAAGGCTTACATGAAGCGGGATAACCCCAGCTTCGGCGTGACACCCACGCCCGAGCCCACCGCCACGCCCGACCCCAACGGCGCGTTCAACGACATGCCCGTGGTGGTGGACATGCCCCTGAACACGCCCAGCAACGCCTATGAGTATGACGAGACCATCACCGACGCCGTGCTGGAGTACGTGGACGGCGCCAAGGACTTCGTGACCTTCCGCGAAAACGTCCAGGAGGGCAGCACCGGCGAGGAAGCCCTGCGCGTGCAGACCCGGCTGCACCAGCTGAAGTACCTCTACGCCAACGACGGCGTGTTCGGCGCGCTGTCTGTGCGGGCCCTGAAGTACTTCCAGCGCAAGAACGGCCTGGAGGAGACCGGCGTGGCCGACGCCGCCACCCAGGCAATGCTCTTCTCCGCCAAGGCCCTGGCCGGCGAGGAGTATGTGTTCCCCTACAAGCTGACGGTGGACGTGTCCGACCAGCGGGTCTACGTATCCCAGTGGACGGGCGAAAAGTATGAAGGCCCCATCTACACCTTCATCTGCGCCACCGGCAAAAAGGGCACCCCCACCCCCCTGGGCACCTACCAGGCCGGCGGCAAGGCCTGCGACGAGTGGTACTACTTCAAGGAGTTCCACTGCTACGCCAAGTGGGCCTACCAGATCGTGGGCGGCATACTGTTCCACTCCAACACCATGAGCAAGCCCGGCGGCAAGCCCAGCAACGGCGGCCTCGGCTATCGGGCCTCCCACGGCTGCATCCGCATGAAGGTGGAGGAGGTCAAGTGGATCTTCGACAACTGCCCCCAGGGCACGACCGTGGTGGTGCAGGAATAAGCGCAAAGCCGTTGAAAGGCGCCGGAACCCGATGGATCCGGCGCCTTTCATTTGCCCCTCATTTCTCATTCCATCATTGACAATTTGCGCCCGTTCGTGTATATTTGTGATATACGCAACACGCAGGAGGGATTCGTCCATGAAACTGCCTGGCTACCACGAGGATTTGCACACGCTGCACGTGAACACGCTGCCCAACCGGGCCTACTACATCCCCTATTCCGATGTGGAGGACGCCCGGCGGGACGTGCGCGCCGAGTCGGATCGCTTCCAGTCGTTGAGCGGCGAGTGGAAGTTCCGCTATTTCGCCAGCACGTCCGACCTGCCGGAGGATTTCCTCTCCGAGGCCCAGCCGCTGGACCCCATACCGGTGCCCTCGGTGTGGCAGATGCACGGCTATGACCGGCACCAGTACACCAACGTGCGCTTCCCCATCCCCTATGACCCGCCCTATGTGCCGGCGAAGAACCCCTGCGGCCTCTACATCCGCCACTTTGAGCTGGACGACCAGGAGGGCTTGAGGACGCTGGTGTTCGAGGGCGTGGATTCCTGCTTTTACCTGTGGATCAACGGCGAATTCGTGGGCTACAGCCAGATCTCCCACTCCACCAGCGAGTTTGACGTGACGAAATACGTGCATCCCGGCGACAACACCATCGCCGTGCTGGTGCTGAAGTGGTGCGACGGTACCTACCTGGAGGACCAGGACAAGCTGCGCATGAGCGGCATCTTCCGGGACGTGTACCTGCTGCGCCGGGACGAGCGCCATATCTGGGACTACTTCGTGCACACCCGCCTGTCCGGCGACCTGCGCGCCTGCGATCTGCACGTCGACCTCCAGATGCGGGGCGAGTCGCCGGAGAACCACTCCGTCCACTACTACCTCTACGACCCCCAGGGCGACCCGGTGGCCAACGGTCGCACCTACGACAGCTGCATCGACATCCACGTGGACAACATCGAGCTGTGGAACGCGGAAAACCCCGCGCTGTACACGCTGGTGCTGCACTACGCGGGCGAGCGGATCGTGGAATTCGTGGGCATGAGGGAGATCCACATCTCGGACCGCGTGGTCTACATCAACGGCCAGAAGCTGAAGTTCCGCGGCGTGAACCGCCACGACAGCGACCCGGTGGTGGGCCCCGCCGTGGACGAGAACCACATGCTCAGGGACCTGGTGCTGATGAAGCAGCACAACATCAACGCCATCCGCACCAGCCACTACCCCAACTCGCCGCTGTTTGCCCGCATGTGCGACCACTACGGCTTCTACCTGATCGGCGAGGCCGACCTGGAGTGCCACGGTGTGGTGTTCTATGACGGCGATTACGATGAAGCCAACTACAATCGCATCGCCCAGGACCCGGACTTCTGCGAGGCGATCCTCGACCGGGTGCGGCACAGCGTGATCCGGGACAAGAACCGTCCCTGCATCGTGATCTGGTCCATGGGCAACGAATCCGGCATGGGCGCCAACTTCCACGAGGCCCTGCGCTGGACCAAGGAATACGACCCCTCCCGGCTGACCCACTACGAGCGGGCCTCCTTCCCCCCGCCGGGCGAGGAGATCAACCACGACAACCTGGACCTGTACAGCCGGATGTATCCCGCCATCGAGGCCATCGACCAGTACTTTGAGGAGGGCCGCATCGACAAGCCCTACATCCTCTGCGAATACGCCCACGCCATGGGCAACGGCCCCGGCGACCTGGAGAACTACTTCCAGTGCTTCGAGCGCCACGACGGCCACTGCGGCGGCTTCGTGTGGGAGTGGTGCGACCACGCCGTGGACATGGGCCGCACCCCGGACGGCCGCCGGCGCTACTACTACGGCGGCGACTTCGGCGAGTTCCCCCACGATTCCAACTTCTGCATGGACGGCCTGGTCTACCCGGACCGCCGGCCCCACACCGGGCTCAAGGAGTTCAAGAACGTGAACCGTCCCGCCCGCATCCGGGAGGTGAACCTGGAGGCGGGCCAGTTCGATATCAAAAACTTCCTGGATTTCACCGTACTGAGCGAGCACGTGCGGCTGACCTATGCCGTGCGCCAGGGCGGTCGGGAGATCGCCCGGGGCGAGGTGCCGGAGGAAGCGCTGAACATACCGCCCCACGGCGAGGGCATCATCCAGATCCCGCTGCCGGACGTGAAACGCCAGCCCTTCGCGGTCTACTTTGAAATGCGCCAGCGCTACGACCGGCCCCTGGTGCCCGCCGGGCACCTGCTGGGCGTGGAGCAGATCGGCCGCCAGAAGCTGGATCTGCCCGTCCGGCCCGATGGCGTGCTGGCATTGGAGGTGCAGGAGGACGACCACCGCGTGATGCTGCGGGGCGAGAACTTCCGCTATGTGTTCGACAAGCAGACCGGCTGCTTCCGGGTGCTGAACTACGACCAGCTGCACCTGCTGCAGGCGCCCATGGAGTTCAACATCTGGCGCGCGCCCACCGACAACGACATGTACATCAAGCAGGATTGGCTGCGCTTCGGCTACGACCGCGCCATCCCCCGGGTGTACGACGTGCGCGTGGAGGCGGGCGACGACGCGGTGATCACCGCCGAATTCAGCATCGGGGCCACCTACCTGCCCAACATCGCCCGGGGCACCGCCGTGTGGTGCGTGCGCATGAACGGCGTCATCGAGGGCAGCATCCACCTGAAACGCCGCGACGGCGCGCCGGCCCTGCCCCGCTTCGGCCTGCGTATGATGCTGCCGGAGGAGGTGCGCCACGTGCGCTACTTCGGCTTCGGCCCCTACGAGACCTACAAGGACAAGCACCGCGCCAGCGTGAAGCACCTGTACGAGGACACCGTGGAGGGCATGTACGAGGACTACATCCGCCCCCAGGAAAACGGCAGCCGCTGGAACTGCGACTATGTCCAGCTCACCGGCCCGCTGGGCGGCCTGGAGGTGACGGGCGAGGAATTCAGCTTCAACGCCTCCCGCTTCACCCAGGAGGAGCTGACGACCAAGGCCCACAACTTCGAGCTGACGCCCTGCGGCAACACCGTGTTCTGCCTGGACTACCGCCAGAACGGCATCGGTTCGAACAGCTGTGGCCCGGCGCTGAATCCCTATTACACCATGCCGGCGGAGTTCACCTTCGACTTCTCCCTCAAGCCCATGAGCAAGGATGAACTGATGTGACAAAACCGCGGGCTGTCCCGGCGGGATCCACTCCCCCGGGGCAGCCCGTTTTGTATGATGGAAAAGGAGGTCGTATGCCGTGAAAAAGCTGCTTCGCGGCGCCGGGATCGCACTGATGGTCATGTTCGGGACCAGCTTTGTCACCATACTGTCCAGTATATCCAAGCTGATCAGGGGAATGAAGGGAACGCCGTTTCAAAACACCATGTCCGTGCTGATCATGCTGGCGGTGTTTGCCGGGTTGTTCTGGCTTGGCGCAAGGATGTACAACAAGAGCAAGGACGGCCAGGGTCAGGCGGCGAAAAGCGTCCCGCAAGCGGTCCCGATCGTGCCGGACAAGGCCGGCAACCCCATCGCCCGCGAGCCATCGGCAAGCCCGCTCGAACCCGCCCCCGGGGATCGACAGCCCGGACCGGCGCAGCCCCGACCCAAGCGGGTGGTATTCGCGGACAAGGCGATCCACTTTGTGGACGGCCGGTTCTGGCTGCGAACAGGCGATTCAGCCAAGCCCAGGGCGATCACCCACGAGGAGGCGCGCCAGATCGAGCGGCAGCACCGGGGCTATCAGGCCTCCATGGACATCGGCAAGCTGGGCATGGACCCGGATGAGGCCATGGCACAGCGCGGCTTTGTGAAGGACGCAAGCGGCCAGTGGGTGCCCGGCGCGTATGAGGTGGACGCCCTGATACCACCGGACGGTGCCGGCACGGAGGCGCCTCTCGGGAATTCCCCGGCGAAAGCGCCGGAGGGCCCGCGGCGCTATGGCCTGGGGGACTTCAAGTCTGACGTGCCCCTGAAGCTGATGACCGACGATCCACACCCGGACCTGGAATACAAGCTCGGGCACGTGGTGCTGTCGAACGGGCGGGTCGTCTGCATGCTGTGGGAGCAGAAGATGGATTACTGCGACTCCAGCCAGACCCTGCTGTATCCGCTGAGCCTCAAGCAGTATCGGGTCATGCTGAAAGAGCCGGCCCTGACCTCGAGGGTGGATACAGGGAATCCTCTGTGCACGGCCAACGAGCAGTTCTCCGGCCCTTGGGGCACCTTCCCGGCTCCTGGCCCAAAGCCGTATTTTACCGAGGACGAGGCCATGCCGCACTCCGTTTCCCCGGAGGAGTTCGCCGCTGTCTCCAGGCGGGCGAGCGGCGACGACCCCGAGGAAGCGCTGGACGACATCACCTTCATCCGCGCCATCCGGCAGAGCCAGAGTGGCCCCTGGCATCAGTATGACGTGCTGCTGGATGCACGGCCCTACGGCTGGGCGATGATGGTGGACTGGGCCGCCTATCTGAACGGCGCGGACCTGGATGCCATCGGCACGGTGTCGGTGTCCCATCCGAGCGGCAGCGAGACGGAGCTGGTGGATTCCTACCGCGGCCATGGCGGCGACCTGCGCCAGATGCCCGAGCTGCAGGGGGAATACAGCGCGCTGGGCGTCGGCGGGGCGAGCGAAGTGCTGGGCGATCTGCTGAAGGTCGTCTGGTTCAACCAGACCAACCAGCTGCGCCTGTTCACCACCAGGGATCACGGCGCGCGGATGGAGCGCTATGTGGAGACGCTGGTGCGCCGCACCTTCGGAACCCCGGATGCCATGAAGCTGGGCAAACCCAAGCCGGATAAGGCATGAAAAACGCCGCGCTGGCCAAGTGCCAGCGCGGCGTTTTAATACTGGAGTGTGTTTCTAAAATCCCGAATATGCATTTTCGGCATCTCGAGCTGCATTTCAGCGTTGATTTCCCTTGATTTGCCCCCGGGGCAAGTCAAGGGCCGACAACGCAGACATCGCGGAAAAGACGCCGCAGGATGGTTGATTTTTGGTTAAGATTAGTATTATCTCACCGTGATCTCCCGCTTCATGCCGTGCACATAGTACTGGATCCGTATCGCGCGCTCGGCGTCGGCGGGGGCGGTGGTGATCCACTTCAGGTTCACCGTAGCGCTGTCCCGGGCGGGCACGTCGCTGCCCTCGCCGGTGAGGGCGTAGACCGCGATGTCCCCCGGGGCAGCCTCGGCGCGGATGTCCAGCCACTCCGCCGGAAACAGGCCCCGGTTACTCAGGGTGATCCTGGCGTCCACCAGCGTGAAGCCCGTGGGATCCTCCGGCAGCTCAGCGGCGGTGAAGGTCTGCGGCGCGGAGCCGCTGGCCAGCAGGGCGCGGATGGCCCCGTAGGCCTCGGGATAGTCCCCCGCCTTCGCGGTCTGTATGGCCACCTGCGCGCGCAGCGTGCCGCCCACGTAGAACCAGCCGGCAAAGCCCGCCAGCAGCACCAACGCCATAATCAACAGGGCCGTGAGCTTGCGCATGGGCAGAGACCTCCACCAAGTCTTTTTCGTATTATTGCATGGATCCGTCAAGGGTATACCCGGATTGCCGCGTCGGTTGGGACTGTGCCCGACCTCCTCGCAATGACACGGCACGCGGTATCCACCGCGACAACCATCCATCACCCAGCTTCATACGATCGCAGGGGCAGCGCAACGCCGCCCCCGCGTCTTTATGAGCCAGGTCGATCAGAAGTCCGCGTTGCCCGTGGTGCGCGGGAAGGGCAGCACGTCGCGGATGTTGGCGATGCCGGTCAGGTACATGATCATGCGCTCGAAACCCATGCCGAAGCCGGCATGCTCGGCGGTGCCGTACTTGCGCAGCTCCAGGTACCACCAGTAGTCCTCCGGGTTCATGCCCAGCTCCTCGATGCGCGCCTTCAGCACGTCGTAGCGCTCCTCGCGCTGGCTGCCGCCACACAGCTCGCCCACGGCGGGCACCAGCAGGTCGGCCGCCGCCACGGTCTTGCCGTCGTCGTTCATGCGCATGTAGAAGGCCTTGATCTCTTTGGGCCAGTCGGTGACGAACACAGGCTTGCCGAAGTGCTTTTCGGTCAGGTACCGCTCGTGTTCGGTCTGCAGGTCGCTGCCCCATTCGATGGGATATTCGAACTTCTCGCCGGACTTCTTCAGGATGTCGATGGCCTCGGTGTAGCTGCAGCGCACGAATTCGCTGTCGCGCACGAACGCCAAACGCTCGATCAGGCCCTTGTCCACGAAGCTGTTCAGGAAGTTCATCTCCTCCGGGCACTCCTGAAGCACCGCGGCGATGATGTACTTCACCATCTCCTCCTGCAGGTCCATGTCGATGGACAGGTCCGCGAAGGCGATCTCCGGCTCGATCATCCAGAACTCCGCGGCGTGGCGGGGCGTGTAGCTCTCCTCCGCGCGGAAGGTGGGCCCGAAGGTGTAGACATTGCGGAAGGCCATGGCGAAGATCTCGGCGTTCAGCTGGCCGGACACGGTCAGGGAAACGGGCTTGCCGAAGAAGTCCTTGCTGAAATCGGTCTTGCCGTGCTCATCCAGCGGCAGGGCGTCCGGGTCCAGCGTGGACACGCGGAACATCTCGCCCGCGCCCTCGCAGTCGCTGCCGGTGATCAGCGGGGTGTGAACATACACATAGCCCTTGTCGTGGAAGAAGCGGTGGATGGCCTGGGCCGCCACGCTGCGCACGCGAAACGCGCACTGGAACAGGTTGGCGCGGGGACGCAGGTGCTGGATGGTGCGCAGGTACTCCAGCGTGTGGCGCTTCTTCTGCAGCGGATAGTCGCTGGGGCTCTCGCCCACCACGGTGATCGCCTCCGCCTTCAGCTCAAAGGGCTGCTTCATCTCCGGCGTCAGCGCCAGGGTGCCCTCGGCCTCGATGGCCGCGCCGGTGGTGATGCGCTTCACCAGCTCGGCATAGCCGGGCAGCTTGTCCGCCTCCAGGATGATCTGCAGGTTCTTGAAATACGTGCCGTCGTTCAGCTCCACGAAGGCGAAGGTCTTGCTCTCGCGCATCGTGCGCACCCAGCCGCTCACCTTCACGCCCTGAACGTCCGCCGCGGGCATGTTCGTGTACAAATCCTTGATCAAATACTGTGCCATGTCAAATCCCTCTTTCGAGTGCGTTTTGAATAGTCTTTCCCTATTATAGCGAATCAATGTTAAGTGTAAAGGGGCTTGCGCCTTGCGACGCCGCCATGGCCTGCCGTTTTCATGGCAAGTTAACACGAAATGTGCAAGCGTTCCTGCAAACTTGACACGGAATACCTTTTCAAAGGGGGGATTTGGTGATAGAATAGGGTTGATACTTGGACGACTATGCATTATTGGAGGCGGCTTCATTGAAGCTGATAACATTTACCGTCCCCTGCTACAATTCCCAGGCGTACATGGACAAGTGCATCCATTCGCTGCTGCCGGCGGGGAACGAGGCGGAGATCATACTGGTAGACGACGGCTCCACCGACGACACCGGCGCCATCGCCGACCGCTATGCCGCGGAATACCCGGACATCATCCGGGTCATCCACCAGGAAAACGGCGGCCACGGCGAAGGCGTGAACCAGGGCATCCGCAACGCCGTGGGCACGTACTTCAAGGTGGTGGACAGCGACGACTGGCTGGATGGCGAGGCTCTGCAGAAGCTGATGGAGCTGCTGCGCGAGGCCGTGAAGATGGAGACGCCGCTGGACCTGATCCTGTGCAACTATGTCTACGAGCACACCGCCGACAACACCCAGAAGTTCATGCGCTACCGCAAGGTGATGCCCATGGGCAGGCCCTTCACATGGGACGAGCTGGGCAAGCTGAACGCCGGTCAGTTCATCACCATGCACTGCGTGGTCTATCGCACGGACGTGCTGCGCCGCACGGGGCTGGAGCTGCCCAAGCACACGTTCTACGTGGACAACATATTCGTCTATCAGCCGCTGCCGGCGGTGAAGACGCTGTACTACCTGGACGTGGACCTGTACCGCTATTTCATCGGCCGCGCGGATCAGTCCGTGACCGAGGAAAACATGATCAAGCGCATCGACCAGCACATCCGCGTGGTCAAGATCCTGGCCGATTCCCACGACCTGGACACCATCAAGCGCAGCAACAAGCGCCTGGCGAACTACCTGACCCACTACCTGTCCATCATGATGATGATCACCACCATCTTCCTGTGGATCTCCGGTACGCCGGAGCATTTGCAGAAGGCGGACGACCTGTGGGCCTGGCTGAAGGACAACCACCCGGCCACCTATCGCCGCCTGCGCTATTGGAGCGCCAACCTGTTCTTCCTGCTGCCGGGTCGACCCGGGCGCTGGATCTGCGTGCGCATCTACTATATCCTGCAAAAGATATTCAAGTTCAACTGACCCCAAACGCCTTCCCTTTGGGGAAGGCTTTTTGACGAATATACCCCGAAGGAGACCTTTCCATGCAAAACACCGCCCCCGCCGAGAACAAGATGGGCGTCATGCCCATTCCGAAGCTGATACTGAACATGTCGCTGCCGATGATCCTGTCCATGCTGGTGCAGGCGCTGTACAACGTGGTGGACAGCTACTTCGTCGCCCGCTTCGAGCAGGACGCGCTGACGGCGGTGTCGCTGGCCTTCCCGGTGCAAAACCTGCTGATCGGCTTTGCCACGGGCACGGCGGTGGGCGTGAACGCGCTGCTGAGCCGGGCGCTGGGCGAAAAGAAGCCGGAGCTGGCCAATCGGATCGCCGAAAACGGCGTGTTCCTGGCCGTGGTGGGCTATGCCGTGTTCCTGCTGTTCGGCCTGTTCGGCGTGCGGGCGTTCTTTTCGGCCCAGACGGGCGTCCAGAACATCGTGAATCACGGCGTGGACTACCTGACGGTGATCTGCTGCTTCAGCTTCGGCGTGTTCGGCCAGATCATGTTTGAGCGGCTGATGCAGTCCACGGGCCGAACGATCTACACCATGTTCACCCAGGGCATCGGCGCCATCATCAACATCATCCTGGACCCCATCTTCATCTTCACGCTGAAGCAGGGCGCCAGGGGCGCGGCCATCGCCACGGTGATCGGCCAGATCGCGGCCTTCATCCTGGCGGTGACGCTGAACCACCTGAAGAACGACGACGTGAAGCTGAACCTTAAAAGATTCCGGCCGGACTTCAAAATCATCGGCCGCATCTACGCCATCGGCGTGCCGTCGATCCTGATGATGGCCATCGGCTCCATCATGACCTTCGGCATGAACCTGATCCTCATCACCTACACCGCCGCCCAGGAGCTGTCCGCCACGGTATTCGGCGTGTACTTCAAGCTGAACAGCTTCGTGTTCATGCCGGTGTTCGGTCTGAACAACGGCATCATCCCCATCGTGGCCTACAACTACGGCGCACGCAACCGCCGCCGCATGATGGAGGCCGTGAAGATGGCCATCATCTTCGCCGCCAGCTATATCTTCCTGGGCCTGTTGGCCTTCACGCTGATCCCCGGGCCGCTGCTGAAGATCTTCAACGCCTCGGAGGAGATGCTGCGCGTGGGCATCCCGGCCATCCGCATCATCGGCTCCACGTTCCTGTTCGCGGGCGTGTGCATCGCCATGGGCTCGGTGTTCCAGGCCCTGGGCTACGGCACTTATTCCATGATCGTGTCCTTCGCCCGCCAGCTGGTGGTGCTGCTGCCCTCGGCCTACATCCTGGCCCGCATCGGCATGAACACCGGCGTCGATTGGCTGGTGTGGCTGTCCTTCCCCATCGCCGAGATCGCCTCGCTGATCACCACGCTGGTGCTGTTCCGGCGGCTGTACCGGAACGTGATCGCGCCGCTTCCCGAAGGGGCGCATTGAATGCGCTGACATTTGCTGCCGCGCTTCCTGTTATCAATTCCCCGCGCCACTGATTCCAGCGCGGGGAATTACCGTTTGTCCCATGTAGGGGCGGCGTTGCGCCGCCCGCCAAAAGCCTTCCCCGTTGGGCAAGGTGGCAACCCGCGGGGCTGACGGATGAGGTCTCCCCGCCTCATCCCTGTTTCATCATTCATAATTCTCCCAACCCTGGTCAATACTACCTCCGAACCAAATCCAAGCGAGACTTGATTCGGAGGTGTTTTCATGTCGATTGGTTTTATACTGTTGATCGTCTCTGGGGTGCTGCTGCTGTTCGGCGCGGGCCAGCGGGTGCTGGACCGGATGCGGCTGACGGATCGGGAGGCGATCCTGTTCATCGCGCTGATCATCGCGGGCGGGTTCCTGCCGGACATCAACGTGACGGAGGCCTTCGCCTTCAACATCGGCGGCGCGCTGATCCCGCTGGGGCTGTGTGTGTACCTACTGGTGAAGGCTGACACGTTCCTGGAGAAGGCCCGCAGCGTGATCGCGGCGCTTCTGACGGGCGTGGCGGTGTTTGCGCTGGGGCGGGCGCTTCCGGCGGACCCGGCGGAGCTGCCGGTGGACCCGGTGATCGTCTACGGCATCGCGGGCGGCCTGATCGCCTATATCTTTGGGCGCTCCCGGCGCGGCGCGTTCATCGCGGGCACGCTGGGCGTGATGCTGGCGAACCTGGCCACATGGGGTTACGCCAATTCGCAGGGCGCGAATCAGCGGCTGGTGCTGGGCGGCGCGGGCGGCTTTGACGTGATCGTGTTCGCCGGGCTGCTGGCGGTGCTGCTGGCGGAGCTGGTGGGCGAGATCGTCGAGCGGGTGAAGCGCGGCCGCCAGAAGCCCACCCGGGAGTTTGTCAACGGCGACTTCGTCAGGAGGGAGCAGCGATGATGAGGCGACTGACCGCCTGCGCGCTGGCCCTGCTGGCGCTGCTGGCCGCGACCGCCCGGGCCGAGATGGACGGCGACTGCGTGTACACGCTGCTGGGCCCGGACGGCAGCGCTCTGACCCGCCGGGGCGGGCGCATCTACGAGGGCGACGAGTACATCGCCGGGGATGACGGCTGGTACCGGGTGGTGTCGGTGGACGACGCCAGCATGACCGCCACGGCGGAGTACCTGGGGCGCGCCGAGGTCGACCAGGCCGCATTCGCCGCCTTCACCGCCCGCGCCGAGGAGAAGGACGACAGGAAGCTGATCGCCATGTACTCCACCCACAGCGACGAGAGCTATGTGCCCGAGGACGGCACCTATTCCAAGTGGAAGGGCGCGGGCATCTATGACGTGGGCGACAGCCTGAAGGATGCGCTGGAGGCGCGGGGCATCGAGGCTGTGTACTCCAAGGAGACCTTCCTCCCCCACGACGCCGACGCCTACACCCGCTCCCGGCGCACGGCGGAGGAGCTTTTGAAGCAGAATCCGGACGCGCTGCTGGACATCCACCGGGACGCCGTGCCCGCCGAGGAATACGAGACGGAGGTGGACGGCGAGGACATCAGCAAGGTGCGGCTGTTCGTGGGCCGCAACAACCAGAATTCCGCCGAAAACAAGGCCTTCGCCCAGCAGATCAAGGCGGAGGCCGACAGGGAGTATCCAGGTCTCATCAAGGATATTTTCATTGGCAGAGGGAATTATAACCAGGAGTTATACCCGCACGCCCTGCTGATGGAGTTCGGCACCCATGAGATCGAGAAGGAGAAGGCCGAGGCGTCCACGGACTACATCGCCGAGGTGCTGGACAACGTGCTCTACGGCGCGAGCGCCAAGGCCGAGGGGGCCAAGGGCGCCACGGGCAGGGGCATGGCCAGGGGCATCGGCTGGGTCGTGGGGCTGGGCATCCTCGCCGCCGTCGTGTACGGCCTGGCCGCCACGGGGTCGTTCAAGGGCGCTTGGCACAAGTTTGGCCGGAACGTCAGCGAGATGACCGGCGGGCTGATCGGGAAGAAGAAGGATGAGTAAGAGAGAAGGACGCTTGCCTTCCCTGCCATAGCGAAACAACTATCCTTCCGCTTCCTGAAAACGACCTCTTCCGACCTCGCTTCGCTCGGCCACCTTCCCCTGAAGGGGAAGGCAGTCATACACCGCTTGTTTTCACAAAGCTCTCCCCTTTAGGGCATCGAACACCAGGAAAATGTCCGATGGATCTTTTTCAGCAATACAGGGTCGGCAGGCCCGCAGCAGGTGATGGCCACAGACCAGACGGAAGAGGTCGTCAACAGTAGCAATTTCGTCGTTTCCTCAGGTCACGCCGTCTTCTTCGCGGCCAGCTTGTCAGACACCATGGCGATGAACTCGCCGTTGGTGGGCTTGTCCTCCCGGGCGAACACGCGGTAGCCGTACATCTGGTTCACGGCGTCCAGACGGCCCCGGGTCCAGGCCACCTCGATGGCGTGGCGCATGGCCCGCTCCACCTTGCTGGCGGAGGTGTCGAACTTGCGGGCGATGCCGGGATACAGCTCCTTGGTGATGCGGTTGATCACGTCGTGGTTGTCCAGCACCATCCGCACGGCCTCCCGCAGGTACTGGTAGCCCTTGATGTGGGCGGGGATGCCCAGCGTGAGGAACAGGTTGGTGATGCGCTCGTCCACGGACTCCTCCGCCGGTTCGGCGGGGGCGCTGGGGGCGAGTATGGACGCGCCCTGCTCCCGGGCCACCTCCAGGATGCGCTCGTGGAGCAGCTCCATGTCGAAGGGCTTGACCATGTAATAGCTGGCGCCCAGGCCGATGGCCCGCATGATGAAGTCGTCCCGGGCCAGGCCCGTCAAAACGATCACCCTGGGGCGCAGCGCCGCGTCCATGGCGTTCAGCGCCTCCAGGGTCATAAAGCCGTCGCGCCGGGGCATGATGATGTCCATCACCAATACCTCCGGCGCATACTGCCGCACGGCGTCGGGAATCTCCACGCCGTCGGAAACCGCCGCCACCAGCTCGATGTCGCCCTGGTGGCCCAGGTAGTCCGACAGCAGCCGAAGCAGGCTCAAATTGTCGTCCGCCAGCATCAGGCGTACCTTATCCATACATATCTTCCTTTCATTGCGTAACGCTCCGGAAGGTATATATGCGCACTGCCGGCGGTTTATGAATGAAACTTTTTACAGCGCGTCCACCTGCTCCTGGCTCAGGGTCTTCACGTTGTTCATCTGGAACAGCTTGGCGGCCTTATCGCCGTTGTTCAGGCGCAGGATCAGCGCGGCCTCGCCCTGGCTGGAGGCCCGCTGGAAGGAGTACATGTACTCCACGGACAGGTTGGCCTTCTCGATCATCGCCAGCAGCTCCGAAAGGCCCAGGGGGCGGTCCGGCACCTCGGCGCAGATGACGTGGTTCACCTTGGCGATATAGCCGTTGTCGCGCAGCAGCTGCACCGCCGGGTCGATCTGGGCGCTCTCCACGATGATGCGGATGATGCCGAAGTTCTGGGTGTCGGCCACGGACAGGGCCAGCAGGTCCACGCCGCCCTTGCCCAACAGCTCGGTCATCTCCCGCAGCGCGCCGGGATGGTTTTCCAGGAATACGGAAATCTGCTTGATAAACAAAACATATCACTCCTTCGATGTTCTAGGAGGGAGGCGCTGAGCGCCGACTAGCGGTTGCCGGTTCCGAAGGAGACCGGCCCGCGTAGCTGCGACGGCCCCTTGCGGGCCGGGGCAGCCGACGTTATAGTTTCCTCTTGTCGATCACGCGCTTGGCCTTGCCCTCGCTGCGCGGGATGGACTTGGGCGCGACCAGCGTCACCTTGGAGGCGATGCCCACCACGGACTTGATCTGGCCGGTGATGTACTTGCGCACGTTTTCGATGTGGGACACGGTGTCGCCGAACATGTCCTCGGTCAT
The DNA here is from genome assembly GCA_902765395.1 of uncultured Eubacteriales bacterium. Taxonomy (GTDB): domain Bacteria; phylum Bacillota; class Clostridia; order Christensenellales; family Aristaeellaceae; genus UBA2862. The sequence continues at coordinate 64,708 of CACWZP010000002.1, read as the reverse complement.
CTCCACCTGCACCTCCAGGGTGTCGGAGGAGTTCACGCGGTCCACGATCAGCATGTAATGCGGGGCGACGCCGTCCGCGCCCACCAGCACGGATTCGATCTGGCTGGGGAACACGTTCACGCCGCGGATGACCAGCATGTCGTCGGTGCGGCCGGTAATGCGGCCCATGCGGGCCAGGGTGCGGCCGCAGGCACACTTGTCGTCGGTGAGGGTGCAGATGTCGTGGGTGCGATAGCGCAGCATGGGCTGGCCGGTCTTGGTGATGGTGGTGAACACCAGCTCGCCGGGCATGCCGTAGGGCAGCTGTTCGCCGGTGGCGGGGTTGATGATCTCGGCGATCACGTGGTCCTCGTTGATGTGCATGCCGTGCTTCTCCAGGCACTCGAAGGCCACGCCGGGGCCGGCGATCTCGGTGAGCCCGTAGATGTCGCAGGCGTCGATTTCCAACAGCTGCTCGATGCGCACGCGCATCTCCTCGGTCCAGGGCTCCGCGCCGAAGCAGCCCGCCTTCAGCTTCAGGTCCTTGCCCGGGTCGATGCCCATCTCGCGGATGGTCTCGCCCAGGTAGGTGGCGTAGGAGGGCGTGCAGCACAGGATGGTGGTGCCCAGATCCTTCATCATGGTGATCTGGCGCTGGGTGTTGCCGCTCGACATGGGGATGACCATGGCGCCCAGCTTGTCCGCGCCCTGATACGCACCAAAGCCGCCGGTGAACAGGCCCAGGCCATAGGTGACCTGCACCACGTCCTCGCAGGTAGCGCCCGCGGCGGTGAGCGTGCGGGCCATCATCTCGCTCCAGACGGCGATGTCGTTCCGGGTATAGCCGGACACAATGGGCTTGCCGGTGGTGCCGGAAGAGCCCTGGATGCGAATGATGTCCTTCTTCGGGGAGGCCAGCAGCCCGAAGGGATAGTAGTCCCTCAGGTCGGTCTTTTCCGTGAAGGGCAGGTACTTCAGGTCGTCCAGCCCGCGGATGTCCTCGGGCTTGATGCCGGCGGCATCCATGCGCGCGCGGTACATCGGCACGTTCTCGTATTCCCGCTTTACGGTCTCCACCAGTCGCTCGCCCTGCAGCTTGCGCAGCTGCTCGCGGTCGATGCATTCCATGGCGGGATTGAAGATTCTGCGTTCAGATTGGCTCATGTGATTGATCCCTTTCGTTTTGCGTCGTCTGTTGTTCAGCTCTCCACCTGCTCGGCCACCAGCTGCTTCGCGCCGTAGATCTCGCGCAGCTTGGGCTTTTCGATCTTGCCGGTGGGGTTGCGCGGCACGTCGGCGAAGATGATCTTCCGGGGCCGCTTGTAGCGGGGCAGCGCCTGGCAGAACCTGTCGATGTCCTCCTCGGTGGTGGTGGAGCCGGGCTTCAGTTCGATGATGGCCGCGGCGATCTCGCCCAGGCGCGGGTGCGGCAAGCCGATGACGGCCACATCCTTGATGTCGTTGTGGGAGCGGAGGAAGTCCTCGATCTGCACCGGGTACAGGTTCTCGCCGCCGGTGATGATGACGTCCTTCTTGCGGTCCACCAGGTAGATGAAGCCCTCCTCGTCCCGCATGGCCATGTCGCCGGTCCAGAGCCAGTCGTCGTGCAGCACCTCGGCGGTGGCCTTGGGGTCCTTGTAGTAGCAGGTCATCACGCCGGGGCCCTTCACGGCCAGCTCACCCACCTGGCCCTGGGGCACGTCGTTGCCCTGCTCGTCGATGATGCGCGCCTGCCAGCCATAGCCGGGGATGCCGATGGCGCCCACCTTGTCGATGTTGTCCACGCCCAGATGCACGCAGCCGGGGCCGATGGATTCGCTGAGGCCGTAGTTGGTGTCGTACTGGTGGTTCGGGAACTTCTCCTTCCAGCGCTTGATCAGGCTGCGGGGCACGGGCTGCGCGCCGATGTGCATCAGCCGCCAGGCGGACAGGTCGTACTGGTTCAGGTCGATCTCGCCGCGGTCGATGGCGTCCAGGATGTCCTGGGCCCAGGGCACCAGCAGCCACACGATGCTGCAATGCTCCTCGGCGGCGGTCTTGATGATGGTCAGGGGCTTCACGCCCTTCAGCAGCACGGCCCTGCCGCCCACCAGGAACGAGCCAAACCAGTGCATCTTCGCGCCGGTGTGATACAGCGGCGGGATGCACAGGAACACGTCCTTGTGGGTCTGGCCATGGTGCTTCTGCTCGGTCTTGCAGGCGTGCATCAGGCTCTCGTGGTTGTGCAGGATGGCCTTGGGGAAGCCCGTGGTGCCCGAGGAGAAGTAGATGGCCGCGTCGTCCTCGTCCTCCAGGTCGATGTTGGGGGCGGCACTGGACTGGTTGGCCGCCAGGTGCAGGTAGTTCTCGGCAAAGGTCGGGCAATTGTCGCCCACGTAGAACAGCAGCTTCACCCGGGGCATCTTGTCGATGCTCTCCTCCACGCGGCCGATGAACTCCGGCCCGAAGAACATGGCGTCCACGTCCGCCAGGTCGGCGCAGTACTGGATCTCGTCGGCGGAATAGCGGTAGTTCATGGGCACCACCAGGGCACCGGTCTTGAGGATGCCGAAGTACAGCGGCAGCCACTCCAGGCAGTTCATCAGCAGGATGGCCACCTTGTCGCCCTTCTTGATGCCGCGGCTCATCAGCAGGTTGGCGCAGCGGTTCGCCTTCTCGTCGAACACACTCCAGGTGATCTCCCGGCGGAACTCCTCGGAAGCGCCGCGCTCGATCAGCTCGTACTCCTTCCAGGTGACCCGGCGCTCCTCGCGCACTTCGGGGTTGATCTCCACCAGCGCAATCTCAGAGCCGTACTTTCTGGCGTTCTTTTCAAGGATCTCGGTAATTGGCATGTCATTCGGCCTCCAGTCGTGTTTGTAATGTCTCGTTTGCCGGCAGCGCCGCCGGTCGCAAAAATCCCGTCCCCTGCCAAGAGCAGAGGACGGGATGAAAACCCGTGGTACCACCTCTATTTGACGCCGCCTCGCGGCAGGCGCCCTTCGCGGGACAGTGTCCCCCGCGCTGTATCGGGCGCGCCCGTCGCGGCCTACTCGCCATGCCCGGCTTTCGGTGCGCCGCTCCAAAGTGTATTCAGCCAAACCGCGCAACCGCCTCGCACCGACCGGCAGCTCTCTTCATGCGCTGGGAAGGGCTTACTTCTCTCCTTCATCACGTTAATAGAATTATAAACTTTTGCCCTGCATATCGCAAGTTAAATCTGCGTTTAGTGAGGCGCCCCGCGCTCACGCTTCCGGATAGGGCTCCTGGTTGGTGCCATCCTGCCAGAGGCGCTCGATGTTGTAGTACTGGCGCTCCTCCGGGTGGAAGATGTGCACGATCACGTGGGCGTAGTCCAGCACGATCCAGCGCGCGCCGTTTTTGCCCTCCTTGCGGCGGGGGTCGATGCCCTCCTCAGCCAGCTTGTCCTCCACGTCCTCGGCCAGGGTGTGCACCGACTGCACGTTGCGGCCGCTGGCCACCACGAAGAAATCGGTGATGGAGGTCATGTGGCCGACCTCGATGATCTGTATGTCGGTCGCGCCCTTGTTGTCCAGAATCTCGGCAATCCTGCTCGCCAACGCCTTGGAATCCATCATGTGTTGCGCCTCCTTTGGTCGATCTGTGTATATTCATTCAGGTGAAAACGCGCTGATCAGGTTCAGCGTCCGCGGGTGGATGTCCTGCCCGTGGGCGCGCAGGTGCTTGGCGGTCAGCTCCGCGCAGCACAGCATGGCCTGGTAGATGTCCTTCTCCGCCAACCTGCGGGCCTTCTCCAGCCCCGGGAACGGCTCCCGCCCCGGCTCGATGAAGTCGGACACGTAGATGAGGGCGTCCATGGGCGACATGTCGCCCGCGCCCACGGTGTGCTTGCGGATAGCGGAGAGTATGGACGGATCCCGCACGCCGAACATGTCCCGCGCCAGGATCATCCCCGCGGGGGCGTGGAGGATCTGCCGGGTCTCCAGCTCCGCGGCGTCCAAATCGGGCAGGCTTTCCGCCACCAGCGCGCGCATTTGATCCAGCGGCATGGACTTGGCGCAGTCGTGCAGAAGCCCCGCCAGCCGCGCCCGGTGCACGTCCACGCCGCACTTCGGCGCCAGGCGCACGGCGGTATCGGCCACGCCCAGGGTGTGCGCGTAGCGGCGCTCGGTGATCATGCCCTTCAGCTTATCCAGGATCTGCGCCTCGCTGTAGTCGCACAGGTACAGTCCGCGGTCGCGGATATAGGCCGCCACCGGCGCAGGCACCTCGCCGGAGATGTCCTCCCCCGCCGCCACGCGCCGCCGGATCTTTGTGGAGGACAGCGCCGGGCCGCTCACCGGCAGCAGCGCCACGCGGGTGCCGTAGCAGGCCTCGATGGCGCAGGCCCGCAGCTTCGCCAGCTCCACGTCGCAGCCGGGTCGGTTGATGACGGCAAAGTCGCACAGCCGGGCCACCCGGGGAAACTCCCGCCAGGAATCCAGCGTGTTCAGCGTGTCCGCGCCGATGATGTAGGTCCACTGCACGTCCGGCCGCTCCACCGACAGCGCTGAGAGGGTGTCCACGGTATAGGTGACGCCCCGGCGGGCGATCTCCACGTCGCTGACGTACAGGCCGGGGTGCTCCGCCGCGGCCAGCTTCGCCATCTCCAGGCGGTCCCGCTTGTCCGTGGCCCGGGGCTTGTGGGGCGGGTCTCCCGAGGGCATCAGCGCCACGCCGTCCAGCCCGAGCACGTCCATCGCCGCCAACGCGATTTCGATGTGCCCGTTGTGGATGGGGTCCAGCGTGCCCCCCAGGATGCCGATTCTCATGTGCGCCCTCCGTCTGCCCTTGCCAACTGCTTTGATAAGTAATTATACCACACTTTTTCTTAACAATCTACCCCCGGAGGGATTTTTTATGGGTGAGATTCCATACAGTCAAAAAGCCTTCCCCTGTAGGGAAGGCTTTGAGTGGGTCAGACGACCATCAATCCGCGTATCCGTCCGCGGCGGCGCTGACGTTGTAGGCGCCGTCGCCTTCGTCCATGACGGTGAAGTACAGCGTCTCATCCCCGTGGGTGAGGGTGAGCCGGCACACGCCGTCCTCAAAGCGGTCGGTGATGTCCTCGGCGATGTCGTACCAGTAGAGCGTCACGCGGCCGTCCTCGCTTACCTCCACCATCTCCGCCGGCGAGCCGGCCAGGTCCTCCAGGTACTCGTCCATCGTCAGCGGCCTCTCGACGCCGTTGGGCTCCAGGGCCACGCCGCCGCCCATCATCTGGCGCTCCTCGCCGTTTTCGTCCGTCCAGGTGACCACATAGCTGGCCGGGGCCGGGCTGCCCTCTTCATCGTCCTCAGCCTGGTATTCCGCGTCCACCCCGCCGTCTTCGCCCGTGTAGACCTCCACCTGAGCGTCCGTGGCCCGCCCGTGGAACCACAGCGTCACCATTTGCCGAACGCCGCCCAGGTCCGTGGCATAGGCCGCCGTGAGCGAGCCCACCAGCAGCGCCGCGATCATCACGGCCACCGCCGCCCGCCGGGAAAACGAAAACCTCTCATGCTTTCTGTTCATATCCATGTTCACTGCCTCCAACCATTCATTATTGGGGGCATGCAGCGCCTGAAACGCCCGCTTGTACTTTTCACGATTGCTCATCGTCCCACTCCTCCGTCAATTGTGCCTTCAAAAGCTTCCGCGCCCGGGAGAGCCGGCTCTTCACCGTGCCCTCGCCCGTGTCCAGTATGTCCGCGATCTCCCGCACCGAATAGTCCTCGTAATAGAACAGGTGGATCGCCACGCGATACTTCTCCGGCAGGCGCAGCACCGCGTCCAGCAGCTCCCGGTCGCCGGAATCCTCGAAGGTCAGCGCGTCCATATAGTCCTCCAGGCTGCGGCGGTTGCGCCGCCAGAAGCAGATCGTGGCGTTCTTGGCCTTGTTCACGGCCACGCGGATCAGCCACGCGCGGATGTGTTCTTCGCTGTCGAATTGCTTGTCGCTCCTGTAATAGGCCAGCAGCGTCTCCTGAACCACATCCTCCGCGTCCTGGGGGTTCCGGCAGACCGCGAAGGCCGCCCGGTACAGGCTGTCGCCCCAGTGCTCCGCCAGATGGGAAACGGATTGTCTCATTTGCTCACATGCCTTTCGTTGAAGGTCCCTTCACCTATAATACAATCCAAAGGCTAAAAAGGTTGCATGGCGATGTTGAATTTATACAAAGTTGATTGCAACGGGGCTGAAAATGCCCTATAATGTAGAATAGTGAGGTGTTTCATATGTACATCGCGTCCCAATGGAAGGACTATGAGGTGATCGACACCGGCGACGGCGAGAAGCTGGAGCGCTGGGAGGGCATCCTCCTGCGCCGCCCCGACCCCCAGGCCATCTGGCCGAAGCAGAGCCCCGCGCTGTGGGACAGGGCCGACGCCTGGTACCACCGCAGCCAGAAGGGCGGCGGCGAGTGGGAATTCTTCAAGAAGCTGCCGGAGCGCTGGACGGTGCGCTACGGCGACCTGAAGTTCTTCGTGCGGCCCACCGGCTTCAAGCACACGGGCCTGTTCCCGGAGCAGGCCGTGAACTGGGACTGGATGGCCGGTCTGATCGAAGGCGCCGGCCGGCCCGTCAGGGTGCTGAACCTGTTCGGCTACACCGGCGGGGCCACCTGCGCCTGCGCGCGCGCCGGCGCCCATGTGACCCACGTGGACGCCGCCAAGGGCATGGTGCAATGGGCCGGGGAAAACCGGCGGCTGTGCGAGATCGACGAGACGCGTGTGCGCTGGATCATCGACGACGCGCTGAAGTTCGTCCAGCGGGAGGAGCGCCGCGGCAACGCCTACCAGGGCATACTGATGGACCCGCCCAGCTACGGGCGCGGCCCCGGCGGCGAGGTGTGGAAGCTGGAAAACGAGCTGTACGGCCTGGTGAGCGCCTGCGAAAAGGTGCTGGCGGAGGACGCGCTGTTCATGCTCATCAACAGCTACACCACGGGGCTGCAGCCCGCGGTGCTCAACAACATGCTGACCATGGCCGTGGCGAAGAAGCGCGGCGGCGCGGTCGAGGCCGATGAGATCGTGCTGCCCGTCAGCGAGGGCGGCGTGCTGCCCTGCGGCGCCAGTGGGCGGTGGAAAGGCTGAAAACAAGAGTTGAGGGTTCAGAGTTCAGAGTTCAGATAGAAGTGCCCGGGAGCCGGAAGCATCATCCAGCAAGGATACGAAGCGCTCCGATCCGGTTATGAATGAAAACAAATCCGCAAGAATTTGCACCTCAACCAAACTCTCATTCGTGAGGATGACCATGAACTACAAATCTTTGCCGAAGGGCTACGCCTACGCCGGGAACCTGGACTTCATGGGCAATCGGCAGCAGATGAAGATCGTGGTCTGGCTGTCGCTGGCGCTGCTGGTCGTCCCGACATTGGCCGGGCTGCTGGTCGCGCCGGTGGGCCCGGGCTGGCGGCTGCTGATCTCGCGCTGGTGGGGCTGGCCCGCGCTGGGGCTGGCGCTGGTCATCTATATCCCGCTGCACGAGCTGACCCACGGCATCGTGATGTTCGCCCTATCCGGCGTCAGGCCGAAGTACGGGCTGAAGCTGCCCTACGCCTACGCGGGCAGCACGGTGTGGTTCGACAGGAAATCCCACGTCATCACCGCCCTGGCGCCGGTGGTGGTCTGGGGCATCGTCCTGCAGATCGCCATCGCGAGGCTGCCCGGCGAGTGGTTCTGGCCGCTGTGGATCGTGCAGATCTCGAACTTGTCCGGCTCGGCGGGCGATATTTACACCGTCTGGGCGCTCATGCGCATGGAGGGCGACCTGCTGATCCAGGATACCGGCGTGCGCATGCGCGTGATGAAGAAAAGACCGATCGAGGAAGCATCGAAATGATACTGTTGACCCTGCAAAACGTGAACAAGAGCTTCGTGATGAACGAGGTTTTGAAGGACGTGAGCCTGACGCTGCAGTCCGGCCAGCGCATGGGGCTGGTGGGCGTGAACGGCAGCGGCAAGTCCACGCTGTTCAAGCTGATCAGCGGCGCGATGGAGCCGGACTCCGGCACGGTCTCGCTGGTGCGCGGCACCACCGTGGGCATGCTCACCCAGGACGCCGACATCCAGAGCGACCTGACCATCCAGCAGGAGCTGGAGCGGGTGTTCGAGCCGGTGCGCCAGATGGAGGCGCGGCTTCGCCAGATGGAGGCCGAGATGGCCGAGAAGCACGAGGATGCCGCCGCCTTCGAGCAGCTGTCCCACGCCTATTCCCGGCTGATGGACCGCTTCGAGGACGCCGGGGGCTACGAGTGGCCCAGCCGCATCCAGGGGGTGCTGGCGGGCCTGGGCTTCGCCCGGGGGCGTGAGACGCAGCCCGCGAGCCTGCTCTCCGGCGGCGAGAAGACCCGGCTGTGCCTGGCGCGGCTGCTGCTGACCCAGCCCGACCTCCTGATGCTGGACGAGCCCACGAACCACCTGGACCTGGCCAGCACCCAATGGCTGGAGGAGACGCTGAAGAAGTATCGCGGCACGGTGCTGGTCATCAGCCACGACCGCTATTTCCTGAACGCCGTGTGCGACTGCATGGCCGAGCTGTCCATGAAGCGGCTGACCCAGTATCAGGGCAATTACGACCGCTTCGCCGTGCAGCAGCAGGCAAACCTGGAGCGGCAGTTGAAGGAATACAAGCTGCAGCAGGCGGAGATCGCCCGGCAGGAGGCCATCATCGCCCGGTACAGGATGTACAACCGGGAGAAGTCCATCAAGGCCGCCGAGAGCCGGGAGAGGCGGCTGGAGAAGCTGGAGCGCATCGAAAAGCCCATGAGCGAGCAGAAGGTTCGCTTCAACTTCACCGCCCGCCGCCGCACCGGCGACGATGTGCTGATTGTGAAGGACCTGAAAAAGGGCTTCGAGGGCCGGACGCTGTTCGAGCATTTGGATCTGCACCTGCGCGCCGGGGACCGGGTGGCGGTGATCGGGCCCAACGGCGTGGGCAAGACCACGCTTTTGAACATCATCGCCGGAAAGCTCGCCCAGGACGCGGGCACGGTGGCCTTCGGCAGCAACATCGACCTGGGCTACTACGACCAGCAGCAGGCCCAGCTGCACCCGGAAAAGACGGTGCTGGACGAGCTGTGGGACGACTTCCCCCGCCTGGAGGCGGACCGCATCCGGGGCGTGCTGGCGCTGTTTTTGCTCACCGGCGAGGACGTGTTCCAGACCGTGGGCACCCTCTCCGGCGGCGAGCGCGGGCGCGTGGCGCTGGCAAAGCTGATGCTGAAGCAGGACAACGTGCTGCTGCTGGACGAGCCCACGAACCACCTGGACATGGACAGCCGGGAGGTGCTGGAGGCGGCGCTGGACGACTTCGAGGGCACGATCCTCACCGTCAGCCATGACCGCTACTTCATCAACAAGGTGGCCACCAAGGTGATCGAGATGGGCCCGGAGGGGGCCGTGGAGTACCTGGGCAATTACGACGACTACCTGGAGAAGAAGCGCATCCTGGAGGCCGGCGAGGAGGAGGCGCTCCTGGGCGGCGTCACCAGGACCCAGCAGGACAAGGAAAAGCGCCGGGCGCGTCTTCAAAAGGAGAGCGCCAAGGCGCTGGCCGCGAGGCTGAAGCAGGCTGAAGCCGACATCGCCGCCACGGAACAGAGGATCTCCGACCTGGAGGCGCAGATGGGCACGCCCGAGGTGTACGCCAACCCCGCCGAATCCGCCCGGGTCGCCCGGGAGCACAAGGAAGCCCAGCAGCAGCTGGACGGGCTGTATGAGCTGTGGGAGGAATTGAGCGAAGCGACGAGCGAATAGGATACAGATAAAGGGGGGTCACTTCAAAATGAAGTGACCCCCCTTCTCCGTATAAAGCTACAGCAGGTGCGCGCAGGCCTTGTCAAAGGAGATGAAGGCGTTGTCGCCCACATTGAAAATCTTCTTGTTGATGGGGCAGTTGTCGGTGATCTTCACCAGGGTGTCCCCCACGCGGACATGATAATTCTGATAGGAGCCCATGAAGCAGCTCAGCTCCACCTTGCAGGGCAGCAGGCCCTGGTCCGCGATGGCGATGGCCTCCGGGCGCAGCACGATCTCGCCGGGGTTGCCCACCTGCACGGCCTTGTCCGTGGCCACGGGCACGTCCACGCCCACGATGTTCACGGCGGCCTCCCCCGCTCCCACGCGGGAGATGGGGCCCTTCAGGAAGTTGCACTCGCCGATGAAGTCGGCCACGAATTCGCTGTTGGGGCGATAGTAGATCTCCGTGGGCGAACCCATCTGGGCGATGACGCCGCCCTTCATCAGTATGATGTTGTCGGAAATGGACATGGCCTCGGACTGGTCGTGGGTGACGTAGATGGCCGTGATGCCCAGCGCCTGCTGGATGCGGCGGATCTCCGTGCGCATCTGCACGCGCAGCTTGGCGTCCAGGTTGGAAAGCGGCTCGTCGAACAGCAGCACGCCCGGCTCCACCACCAGCGCGCGGGCCAGGGCCACGCGCTGCTGCTGGCCGCCGGAGAGCTGGTTGGTCATGCGCTGCTCCATGCCGGAAAGCTCCACCAGCGCCAGGATGTCCGTCACGCGCCTCGCGATCTCATCCTTGGGCACCTTGCGCAGCCGCAGGCCGTAGGCCACGTTGTCAAACACGTTATAGTGCGGGAACAGCGCGTAGCTCTGGAACACCATGGCGGTATCGCGCTTGTTGGGGGTCAGGGCGTTGATGGGCTCGCCGCCCAGGTAGATCTCGCCCTCGTCCGGGGATTCAAAGCCCGCGATCATGCGCAGGGTGGTGGTCTTGCCGCAGCCGGATGGGCCCAGCAGCGTCACGAAGGTGCCCGGCTTGATGTTCAGGTCCACGTCGTGCACGGCATAGAAGTCCTTGCCGGTCTTGGGGTCCTTGTAGATTTTGGAGATATGATCCAGCTTGACGCCCTTGGGCTCTTTGACGCGCATATCCGCCATGCTCACTCAGCCTCCTTCACTTTTTTACTGGTGCCGAAGTGTTTGATGATGAAGTTCATCAACAGCACCGCGCCGTAGGTAATCAGGATCAGTATGCTGGCAAAGGCGCAGGCGATGCTGTAGGCGCCCTTTTCAGCAAATTCGTTGATCTGCACGGTGATCAGCAGGTAGCTGGGCGTCACCAGCAGGATGATGGCGGAGATGGCCGTGATGGAGCGTACGAACGCCGTCACCAGGCCGGACAGGAACGAATCCTTGATCAGCGGCAGCGTCACCGATGTGAACACCTTCAGGCTGTCCGCGCCCATGTCGTAGGCCGATTCCTCGATGGACTTGTCGATCTGCCGCAGCGCCGAAATGCCCGAGCGCGTGCCGGTGGGCAGCGAGCGCACCACGAACACGATGATCAATATCAGCCCCGTGCCGTAGATGCCGCCGAGGAAGCCGGTATGGAACAGGCCGTTGGCGTAGCCGCGGATGTAGCCGACGCCCAGCACCGTGCCGGGCACGGCCATGGCCAGGATGGACACGGCCTCAATGAAGCCCTTGGCCCTGAACTTGCGCTTGACCACCAGGTAGGAGATGATCATGGACAGCAGCGCCGTGATGGGCGAGGCGATCAGCGACAGTACGAAGGAATCCTTGAAGGCCTTGAGGCCCTTGTACTTGGTGAACACCTGCTGGAACCATTTGAAGGTCAGCGGCGTGAACTTGTAGCCCCAGGTGGGGAACAGCGCGCCGATGGGCACGCAGACGTACATCATGATGACGAAAATGGCCGCCAGCGAGCAGAGCGCCGTCAGCGGGATGGTGACGGACTTGTCCTCGATCAGCATGCGTGCGCGGCTGGCCTTGCCGGTCAGCGTCGCCGCCGTCTTGCGCTCCAGGTAGTACTTCTGCACCGCGAACATCGTCAACGTGATGCACAGCAGCACCACGGCCATCGCCGCCGCGCCCTGCTTGTCCATGGCGCCGGTGATCTGCAGATAGATCGTGGTGGCCAGCGTGTCATAGCTGCCGCCGATAATCATGGGGTTGGCAAAGTCGGCGATGGATTCGATGAACGTCACCAGGAAGGCGTTGCCCAGGCCGGGCAGCAGCAGCGGCAGCGTCACCGTGGTGAACACCTTCCAGCGGGAGGCGCCCATGTCCCGGGCGGCCTCCTCCATCGAGGGGTCGATGTTCTTCAGAAGGCCCTTCATCATCATGTAGCACACCGGGAAGAACGTCAGCGTCTGCACGGTGACGATGCCCCAGTAGCCGTAGACGTTGTTTCGGGGAATGCCCAGCAGGAAGTGGGTAATCAGGCCCGATGCGCCGAAGAGCATGATCATCGACAGCGAGAGCACGAAGGGCGGCGAAACCACGGGCAGCATCGAAACCACCTTGAACAGCCCGCCCACGGCCTTGCGCATCTTCACATACACCTCGACATAGGCGAACAGCAGGCCGATCAGCGTGGACAGGATGCCCACCACGAAGCCCACCTTCAGCGTGTTGGTAATGGCCCGCCGAAAGGTATGCATTTGGAAAATGCGCTGGAAGGTTTCCAGGGAAACGCCGTTCGTGCCGGTCAGGCTGTCCACCAGCAGGATCGCAAGGGGGTAGAGTATAAACAGCGTCAGAAAGGTGATCAGGAGCACGATGGTGGTCATCATGATGGGATCCGCCATCAGCTTCTTCCGATCCAGCGCCGCGCTTTGTCCGCGTGCCATCAGCGGCCTCCTTCCTCACATATGTGATTTGGATATGTCAATTCCCCGTCCCGGACGGGGCGGGGAATTGAGGATGCAACTCAATTATCCGAAGCCGCGATTATTCCGTCTGGAACCGATCGTCCGCGGCGTCACCCAGGGCGGTCATGACGGCCTCGACGTTGGCGGCGGTGTTGGCCGCGGCGTCGGCGAAGTCATAGCCGTCCCAAACCAGGCTGGGATCCAGGCCGAAGTCGATGGCCTGCTGGGGCTGGGTCGCGTTGTCCAGCACCAGGAACTGATAGGAGCCGTTCTGCGCGGCCAGCTCGACGCACTCGGGAGACAGGGCGTACTCCATGAACAGCTTGGCGGCGTTGGGATGCTTGGCATGGTTGAAGATGGCCACCGGCCCGATCTCGCAGGTGGTGCCGTCCTGCGGGATGATCAGCTGGATGTTCTCATAGCCGTTGTCCACGATCTGGTAGATGCCGTCATGCAGGAAGCCGATGCCGATGACGCACTCGCCGGTGCCCACGTTCTTGGAGGGGCCGGAGCCGGACTTGGTGTACACCTGGATGTTCTTGTCCAGGTCCACCAGGTACTGGATGCCCTCGTCCTTGCCCTTCATCTGCAGTATGGTGTTCACGACCAGCTTGGCGGTGCCGGCGGTGTTGTAGTTGGACAGCCAGATCAGGCCCTTGTAGTCCTCCTTGAGCAGGTCGTCCCAGGTCTGGGGCGCTTCGAGGTTCATGCGGTCCAGCTCGTCCTTGTTCACCATGAAGCCCAGGATGCCGGTATAGATGCCATACCAGTAGCCGTCGGGATTCTTGTACATGTCGTTGGTGAGGTGCGCGGCGTTGGCGGGCACATAGCTGTTGTCCAGCAGGCCCTTCGCGGCGGCCTCGTCATAGGGGTTGTTGGTGCCGCCGAACCAGACGTCCGCGGACACGTTCTCGCCCTCTTCCTCGATCTTCGGGGCAACCTCGCCGGTGGAGAGGCGCTGGCGCTCGACCTTGATGCCGTAGAGCTCCTCAAAGTGATCGCAGGCGGCGTTCAGGTAATCCTCTTCGCAGGAGCCGTAGACCGTCAGCGTGCCCTCTTCCTGGGCGGCGGCGATCAGATCCGCGTCGATCTCCTCCGCGAAGGCGGAGCAGCACGCCAGCAGCATCATCGCAGCCAGCAGGATCGCAAGCAGTTTCTTCATGGGTTCAACCTCCGTTTCTATTGGGTTAATCAACCATGTATTATTATACGATGTTTAATCCATGTTGTCAATATGAAATTAACACAATTTGTGCCCGTTTGGATTAAACGCCAGAGCGGGCGACGATTGTCGCCCGCCCGTTTTATCAGGGATCACTGACCGCTTTTCACGGTCCCCTTCCCCGTCAGCTTCGCCCAGAACTCCCTGCGCTTCTTGCGGCGCTCCAGGCGCTCGCCCAGGTCGCGGGCGCCCACGCCGTAGACCAGGTAGAGGATCAGGCCGGAGATGATCATGATGAACACCGTGCTGGCACAGCGGCGGCCGGAGCCGTTCATGTTGTAGCCGTCGCGGCCCTCCTCCGCCGTCATGGACTGGATCACCATGGCGTAGGACTTACCATAGCTGGACTGGAAAGTGGCCGACATGTCGTACTCGGTGAACAGCGCGTTGAAATTCAGCGCGAACACTGCCAGCACGCTGGGCAGCACGATTGGCAGCTTCACCCGCAGGAACGTGACCAGCGAGCTGGCCCCCATGTTCCGCGCGGCGTCCTCCAATTCGTCGTCGATGGCGTAGAACGCGGCCTTCACCATGCGCAGGGCGAATGGCAGTTTGACCACCGTATAGGCCATCACGATCAGGAAGCGCACGTTCTCCCGATAGTACAGGTTCTGGCCCAGCACATACCACACCTCGCCGTTGAAGAAGGTGCGGAAGGAATAGCAGATCAGGATCGTGGGCAGCAGCCACGGGAACAGCAGGCAGGCCTCCACGATGGCGGCGCGCTTCTTGTTGCGGTGCTTGAAGATGTAGTTCACCGCCACCACCACGATCACGCAGGCCAGCGCCGCCGCCAGAGCCGACAGCACGAAGGACAGCCGGATGCCGCCCACGGTGTCGCTGTTGGAGAACACGCCGGAGATGACGCCCTCGCGCACGCGCTGCTTGCCGCGGGAGGTGGTGTAGCTGTAGTCCTGGGTGCCGAAGAAGTTGATCAGCGTCCAGCTGGACACGTTCAGGCTCTTGGCGCGCACGGCGGGCCAGTTCTGGAAGGCGAACAGCACGATCATCACCACGGGCGTCATGTAGATCACGAACAGCACGTAGGCGTAGATGTGGGCGATCACGTTCCACACCGGGTTCTGGATCTTCTGCTTCACCAGCTTGGCCTTGGTCTTTGAGACGGACAGGTAGTGGCCCTTGCGCTCGTAGTGGTTCAGCGTGGTCAGCAGCACGATGGTGAACAGCGCCAGGATCAGCGACAGCAGCGCGGCCCTCGCCTGGGGGAAGGCCTCGTCCGCCACCGAGGAGCCGGCCAGGCGCACGATCTCCGGGTTGATGGAGTTGTAGCCCAGCAGGGTGGGCGCGCTCATGGCGCAAAGGCCGGTGATAAAGGTCATGACCGTCAGGCTGAACAGCGTGGGCAGCAGCGTGGGCATGACCACCTTCAGGAGCACCTTGAAGGGCTTGGCACCCAGGTTGCGGGCGGCTTCGACGGTGTTGTAGTCGATGCCGCGGATGGCGTTGCGCAGGAACAGCGCGTGGTTGCTGGTGCAGGCGAAGGTCATGGTGAACAGCACCGCCCGGAAGCCCGAGAACCACTGCTTGTTCATCATCGGGAACAGCTTGATGAGCCACTGGGTCATCATGCCGTTGCCGTCATAGAGGAACTGGTAGCCGGTGACCAGCGCCACGCCGGAGTAGATCAGCGTGGTCATGTAGCCCAGGCGCAGGATCTTCGCGCCCTTGATGTCAAAGTACTCCGTGAGCAGCACGATGGAGATGCCCACCACGTTCACGGTGACCACCAGGCACACGGCCAGCTTCAGCGAGTTGATGACGAACGAGGGCATGCTGCCCGCGAAGAAGAAGCGGATGACCGCCAGCGGGTCGCCCGGCACCGCGCCGAACACGGACTTCAGCGTGTCCAGGCAGGGAAGCACCATGAAGCCCAGGAACAGGTAGACGAAGAGCACGCCGACGAAGATCTTCCAGATCAGCGAAAGATCGGGGCCGCTCTTCTTTTGAAGGGTCTGCTGCATGCTCGTGCCTCCCTTCTCAATAGGACATCACGTCCCGGGGATGGATGGCCACGGAGACGCTGTCGCCCGGCTCGTAGATGTTGATGCCGTCGTTCTTCTCGATCACCTTGATGGTCTGGCCAGCGGCGTCGATGTAGTACTTGATGTACAGGCCGTAGTACTCCCGGCTGGCGATGATGCCCTGGGTGCGGTAGGAGCCGTCCTCGTGGGGCCAGTTCACGTGCACCCGCTCCAGGCGGATGAAGTGGTGCTGGTCGGCGGCCAGGCCCATCCCCTCGGCGGCACGCGCGTTCAGCGGGTTGATGTCGCCGATGAAGTTGGCCACGAATTCCGTGGCGGAGTGGTTGTACACCTCGTTGGGAGTGCCGATCTGCTCGATGTAGCCCTTGTTGAACACGGCGATGCGGTCGGACAGGGTCAGCGCCTCCTCCTGGTCATGGGTGACATAGATGGTGGTGATGCCAAACTCCCGCTGCATGTTCTTCAGCTCGTTGCGCAGCTGTACGCGCAGCTTGGCGTCCAGATTGGAAAGCGGCTCGTCCATGCAGATGATGGCCGGCTCCATCACCAGGGCGCGGGCGATGGCCACGCGCTGCTGCTGGCCGCCGGAAAGCTGGCTGACCGCCTTGGCCAGCTGCTCGTCGGACAGGTCCACCTTCCGGGCGATGGTGTTCACCTTTTCCTCGATCTCGCCCTTCGACAGCTTCTTCAGCTTCAGGCCGAAGGCGATGTTGTCCCGCACGGTCATCGTGGGGAACAGGGCATAGCTCTGGAACACGATGCCGATGTTGCGCTTCTCGATGGGCACATGGGTGATGTCCCGGCCCTGCATCTTCACGGTGCCGCTCACGGGCTCGATGAAGCCGGTGATGGTGCGCAGCGTGGTGGTCTTGCCGCAGCCGGAGGGCCCCAGGAAGGTGAAGAACTCGCCCTCCTTCACGTGCACGTTGATATTGTGCAGCGCTTCAAAATCATCGAATTTGACCACGATGTCCGACAGTTGAATCATGTGCGTCGCTCCTTTGTTCAGGGGTGTTTGAACTCTGATAAAAGGGCGAGCTCCGAAGAGCTCGCCCTTCTCGGGCTATGCCGTTATGGGATTATTCCTCGGCCGCCTGGGTCAGGGTCGCCCAATCCAGGTTGTCCCAGTCGGGCTCGGCCACCGCGCTGGCGCTGTCGGCCCAGAAGAAGCCCAGGTTGGTCATGATGTTGGTCCACTCGGAGGAGTGCGCGCCCACGTACTCGGCGTAGGTCATGTCGGTGCCCTCCACCTTGTTCAGGGCGAAGTTCGGGATGGCGTAGATCGCGGGAACCTCGTCGAACAGCTCGGCCACGGCGTCCTCGTTGCAGGGATAGCTGTCGAACTCGTCGGACCAGGCGATCTGGGTCTCGGCGGAGCCGAACCAGTCGGCGAAGGCCTTGACGGCCTCGGTCTGCTCCTCGGTGCGGTTCGGGTTGTCAATCACGCCGATGTACTCGGCGATGTAGTAGGTGCCGTCGTCGATGTCCACCAGGTTCCAGTTCTCGGGCTCCAGGGTGCCGTGCAGCGGGTTGGCCTCGGTGCCGGCTTCCTCGGCAGCCTCAATGTTGCCGTAGAGGGAGGAGGAGTAGAAGGTGGAGACCTGCACGTCGCCGCGGATCAGCGGATCCAGGCCGTACTTGTCGTCCGGGAACACCTTGCCGTTGGCGCAGTAGTTCCACAGCATCTTCCAGCCGTCCACGCTGATGCCGCCCGCCGGGCTCTCCGGATCGGTGTAGGCGTACAGCAGGGCGTTGTTGGTGTTCATGTTGGTGGTGCCGCCCACCTTGTTCTGGCGATACCAGGTATAGCCGCTGTCCACCAGGTCAGACCAGTGGGCAAAGTGCAGCTCCTCGCCATTGGTGCCCAGCTCGTCGTTGCGGTAGAGCATCAGGATGTTCTGGATGACCAGGCCATAGGCCTTGCCGTCGAACTTGTACTCGCCCACCTTGTCGGCCCAGGAGGGAGTCCAGTCCATCACGGACAGGTTCTCATAGGTGCCGTTCACCAGCTGGGACCAGCGAACCTCGTTCAGGCCGAAGATGATGTCGGCGTCCTTCTTCTCGTTGGCGGACTGCACGGCGGCGGTGTCGCCGGAGATGACGGAGTTGTCGTCGATGGAGATCTCAAAGCCGGCCTTCTTGGCGGCGTCGATCAGCCAGGTCACGCGCTCGGGGGAGTTGGAGTTGGAGTAGATGCGGATGGTGTAGCCGGAGTAATCCTCGGCGGAGGCGGAAACCGCCACCAGGGACAGCGCCATGGCCAGCACCAGCAGCACGGTCAACAGCTTTTTCATGGGAAAACCTCCTTTGTTGTGTTAAGTTTCAACGCGAAGATTATAGCACAATATTCAGAATATGTAAAGTGTTAACGGGGAATTTCGATGGAAAAACGGGTACAGAGAAAGAAAGCCTCCCCATCGCAATGGGGAGGTATCCGCGTCAGCAGGCGGTGGGGCGCTCGATCATCGCCGCAGCAGATTCGGGGTGCCCCATCGGCGCTGCCGCGCTGCTTCCCCACCGCGGCGGGGAAGCATAAGGTCACCCTGCCGCCGTCAGCGCGATCGGCTCGCCCGTCTCTTCTTCGCCCTCCACGCCGATCGTCAGCCGCAGCCGCTCCGGCAGGCGGCCGTCGCCGAAGCAGGTCAGTGCCATGCCGTTCCCTTCCATGGAAATTTCCCTGACCCGCAGCGCCGTTCCTTTCTCATCCTCCAGCCGGAAATCGTATCGGATATACTCTCCGCCCCGGACGCCGTCCTCGCAGTATACCGCATAGGGGTCCGGGAATGCCTCGCCCATGGCCGTGATTTCAACAGTCACCCGAACGCTTGTCACCGTCGCCTCCACGTGGACGGGCACGCCGTTGTACGTTCCCTCACCCGCATAGGTTCGCGTCTCGGCGGGCGTGCGCTTCACCGTGGCCACGGCCTCGCCGATCTGCTCCGGGGCGCTGGCATAGCTGGTGTGGGTCTCGCCGTCGATCCACTCATAGGTTTGCATTTCGGCGTCCAGCGGGCCGGACAGCAGGTATGTGTCCTTTCCGTCGAACCAGAAGCGGCATTCATGGCGCAATATGGGCAGGCGCAGCGTCAGCTCGTCCCGGTTCCTGGCCTCTTCCGGCAAGTCCTCCGAGAACTCCATGAGGCAGGCCCTTCTCCCATCGTCCAGCGTGGTCTCGTCGCCCACGCTGGGAATCAGCTCGATCCCGCCGTCCTCACCGGCAAACATTTGGTCGCTGGCAAACACGGAGTATTCCACAAACCCATAGGGCTTCCCTGCCCGCTTCGCCTCGACAAAGGCCTGCTGTATGGGGTCCATTTGCCCCAGCTCATAGGGCTCCACGCCCTCGAAGAAGCCCTCCGCCTTTTCCATACGGGCCAATTCCTCCGCCGTGGGCGTGAAGGGCTCGAAGGCCCGGGCGTTGTCGTCGATGTAAGCCACGATCAGGCTCTCGCCGTCATAATACGCGTTGACGATCTCTACCGCTGATTTGCCAGTCTTCTCCGTCGCCGCCTCGCCGGGCGTCCCGGTCTCAAGCTCCGCCTGGGGGGCGAGTTCGGCAAGCCGCCCGTCCCACCTTCCAAAGATCCCAAACAGGTTCAGCCCCACCGCCAGCGCCGCGCCGGTCAGCGTGAGTATGGCGATGATGGCCGCCAACAATCCGATTGACAGTTTCTTCTTCATAACGGGTCGCGCCTCCTCCGCGCAAATCCGCCGGAGGGCGGCGTCCACGGCCCGGTTGAAGCCCTCGTCCGGCTCGCCAAGGGCGGCCAGGAAATCCTCGCGTACAATCATTTGCCGAACACCTCCTCCGACAGCAGTTCCCTGAGTTTCCTTCGCCCGCGCATCAGCCGCTGCTTCACCGCGCTCTCGCCGATGCCCAGCATCGCCGCCACTTCCTTCACCGAATAGCCCTCGATGTGGTGCAGCAGCAGGCACAGCCGCTGTTTCTCCTCCAGCGCGTCCATGGCCTCCCGCAGCGCCTGGACGCGGTCGTCGCGCCGCGGCGGCGGTTCCGGCGGAGCCTCCGTCGGGACGACCCGTCCCTGCTGGCGCTGGATGTCATGGCAGATGTTGACGAGTATGCGGATGAACCAGGTGTTGAAATACCTCATCTCGCGCAGGCTGTCCCGCCTGCGCCAGGCCCGGAGCACCGCCTCCTGGACGGCGTCCTCCCGGTCCGCTGCCACGGAAAGCTCCGATCGGCATATCCGGTAGAGCGTGGGCCGCAGCGCCTCCACCCGGCGGGCAAATTCTTCGCTGGTCATGTATACATGCCCCTTCGCATTTGAAGCTTCATCCATTAGACCGCCGGGAAGGGGCAGAGGTTACATTGGGAAACAAAAAAGCCTTCCCCCTTGGGGAAGGCCATTCAAAGAGCCGCGAACCTGTTTCAGTCCATGATCCGTTCCACGCAGCCCTCGCCGCGCTTGTAGATGTGCTTTTCCGGCACCACGCCGCGCACGCAGGACGTGGGATAGACGATGCAGTCCCGGCCGATGATGGTGCCCGGGTTCAGCACGCTGTTGCAGCCCACCTCCACGCGGTCGCCCAGCATGGCGCCGATTTTGCGCAGGCCGGTCTCGATGCCGGAGCCGTCGTGGATGACGATGTTCTTCTTGTCGCTCTTCACGTTGCTGGTGACGCTGCCCGCGCCCATGTGGGCCTTGAAGCCCAGCACGGAGTCGCCCACGTAGTTGAAGTGTGGCACCTGCACGTTGTCAAACAGCACGCAGTTCTTCAGCTCGCAGGAGTTGCCCACCACGGCGTTCTTGCCCACGATGGCGCTGCCGCGCACGAAGGCGCAGTGGCGGATCTCCGCGCCGCTGTCCACGATCAGCGGGCCGTTCAGGCAGGCGGACGGGGCCACCTTGGCGTCCCTGGCGATCCAGATGTCCTCGGCAGGGTGGTCGAATTCATCCGCGCTCAGCGTGGCGCCCAGCTGGAGGATGAAGCCCTTGATGTCCTTCAGCACTTCCCAGGGGTACCTCTTGCCGTCGAACAGCGCCGCCGCAATGGTGTGGCTCAGGTCGAACAGGCTGGCGATTTCAAGCTGCTTGCTCATGGTGATTCCTCCTGTTTTGGTCGAATTATGGAAGCATTATAGCACCGGGGTCCGCGCCTGTCAAACGAAGATCAGGTTGAGCGCCCCGTCCCCTGCGCGTCCTCCCCCAGCATGTACCGCAGCACCGCCCGGGCCGCGCCGTCGTGGTCGCAGTCGTCGGTGAGCACGTCCGCTGCGGCCTTCACCTCGTCCACGGCGTTGCCCATGGCCACGCCCAGCCCCGCCGCGCGCACCAGGCCCAGGTCGTTGCCGCCGTCGCCCACGGCCAGGGCGTCCGCCACGGGTATGCCCAGCAGGCCGCACAGCCGCACGAGGCCCTCGGCCTTGTCCGCCCCCGCCGGGGACAGCTCGCAGCCGTAGCCCAGGGAGCCCACCACGTTCAGCCCCAGGCCGTCCACCCGGCGGCAGTAGTCCGCCTTCTGGGCGGGGTCGGCGAAGTACAGGTTGATCTTCTCCACCCGGCCATGCTCAAGGGCCCTTTGGACGATGTTTTCATCGTACTTCGACCCACCGTCGAACACCGGCACGTACTCCGCCACGTGATAGGGTGCGAGGGCCGCCTCGCCCCGGTACTGCAGCCAGGACTGGCCTTCGATGAAGCACTGGACGCACAGGTCGTACTCCACCGCCATTTCGAGCGCCGCGCGGGCCGCGTCCTCGGGGATGATGGCCTGGTGCAGCACCCTGCCCGCCTTCACGTCGTACAGGCAGCCGCCGTTTTCGCCGATGGCGTAGCCGATGCCCGGGGCCTCCCGGAAGGTCTGCCACAGCTCCGACAGGCAGCGGCCCGTGCACAGCGCGATCACCTTGCCCGCCGCCGCAGCGCGGTCCAGCGCGTTGCGGGTGAAGGGCGTGAGGAGGTGGTCGGAGTTCAGCAGCGTGCCGTCCATGTCCAGCGCCGCCAGGGCGTATCGCGTGGTGGGTTCGTGTGTCATGTCGCGTCCTCGCTTGTGTTGTGCTGGGTCTATTATCATATGCAAGGGTAAAGATTTCCAGCGCAGTTGTATGAAATGATGGTTTTGGCGGGCGGCGCCGGGGCATTGCCCCGGGCCCCATTCGCTGCCGCGCGGAACAGCGGATGCAGGTTGCCTCTCCGGCGGGCGGCGCAACGCCGCCCCTGCATCCGCACGGCAGCCGCTATTCCTGCTCCCTACTCCCTGTTCCCTCCCCCTTGACAATCCGCGCCATTCGCCGTAAACTGTTAATTGGTGATATTTATGCAAACCGGGTATGACATGCCTGTCCTCGTTCAGCGCCTGGAAGGTCTGGCGGACGGGAAGTATCGGGATTTCCACGCTTCGCTGGTGCCGGACATGGCCACGGGCTTTCTGGGCGTGCGCGTCCCGGCGCTGCGGGCCATATCGAAGGAGATCCTGCGGGGCGACTGGCGCGCCTTCCTGGAGGCCAGCCGGGCGTATCCGCTGTACGAGGCGCGGCTGCTGCACGCCTATGTGCTGGGCGGCGCGAGGTGCCCCATCGAAGAGAAGCTCGAGCTTGTCGATGCCTTCCTGCCCATGGTGGACAACTGGGCGGTGTGCGACGGGCTGTGCTCCGCGTTCAAGCCCCGCACGGGCGAGCGGGAGGCGCTGTTTCCCTTTGTCGTCCGGTGCGCCGACAGCGACATCGAGTTCCGCAAGCGCTTCGGCCTGGTGATGCTGATGAGCTATTTCGGGGACGACCCCTTCGGCGGCGAGACCATGGCCGTCTACCGGCGCTTTGCCCACCCCGGCTACTACGCCCGCATGGGCGCGGCCTGGGGGCTGGCCACGCTGTGGCTGAAGCAGCGGGACGCGGCGCTGGCGATATTGCGCGACGGCGCGTGGGACGAGTGGACCCACAACAAGGCCATCCAGAAATTAAAGGAGTCCTGGCGGATCTCGGGCGAGGATAAATCCCTGGCCCAGGGCCTGCGCAGAAAGGCGGCGAAGAGCCATGAATGACAGCAACACCACGATTTCCGCCCTGAAGGAGCAGGTGCACCAGCTGTGCCTGCGCAAGGGCTGGGGCGTGGAGGGGGTGCAGAACCCCCAGCACGTGGCCATGGCCATGACGGTGGAGATGAGCGAGCTGCTGGAGCACTTCCAGTGGCTGAACCCGGCGGACGTGGACGCGCTGATGGCGGGCAGGGACCCGGAGCGCGTGGCCCTGATCGCCGAGGAGTTCGCCGACGTGATGATGTACGGCCTGCAGCTGGCCCGCACGCTGGGCATCGACGTGACCGAACAGGTGCTGCGCAAGATCGACATCGTGGACCATCGCCCGCCCAAGACCTACAATCCGAAACGGTAAGACGCGATACAAGAGGTAAACCATTATGATGCTGAAACACGCCAGAGAGCCTGTGGACGGCCAGCCGGTGGAGAACACCTTCCTGGCCATCGACGAGTACAGCGGCGCCCAGCTGGGCGCGTGCACCATCTTCTGCGACGACAATCCGTCGCTCTACCCCGCCCGGCCCCTGCAGGTGCGCTTGCAGCTGGAGGGCAGCCCCATCCCCGACGCGCTGCTGGGCGCGGCGGTGGCCCGTGGGCGGGAGATCTGCAACGAATCGGGAAAGTTCTGCCGGCTCTACACCCGCTGCGACCCCGACGACGAGGAGATGCTGGAGAGCCTTGCGCCCATGGGCTTCAAGGACAACGACGGCCTGGTGCAGATGCAGCTGCGGCTGCCCTTCGCCCAGGATTACCGCCTGCCCGCGGGCTGTGTGGTGGTGAAGGACGACCTGAGCGATGCCACGGAGCAGAAGTTCTTCCTGGAGCGCTACAACGAACTGTACAACACCGACCATGACTTCGCCTGGCTGCGCTCCTTCATCGACCGGGAGGGCTTCACCCGCATCCTCACCGTGTCCCCCACCGGCATGGCGGGCGAGATACTGATCTGGCGGGAGAGCTACGCCGGCATCATCGGCTATATCCAGACCAGCAAGCGCTGGCGGCGCATGGGCGTGGGCACCTGCATGCTGGGCCTGGCCTGCGAGGAATTCGAAAAGGCGCGGCTGTTCTGCGCCGAGGCCAACGTGCGCGCCCGCATCCCCCACGTGCTGAAGCTGATGGAAAAGTGCGGCTTCAAGCAGACGGAGCTGTTGATGCGCTATCCCGGCGTGGACATCAACCCGCAGGAGAAATAAAAGACAAACAAGCCTCCCTCCCGCATACGCTTGAACGATGCGGGAAGGAGGTTTTTTCATGCACGGAAACCTGTTTTACGGCTGCGCGACGGCGCTGGTGACGCCCTTTAGGGGCAATCGGGTGGACTACGACGCGCTGGAGGCGCTGATCGACTGGCAGATCGACAGCGGCATCGACGCCCTGGTGATCCTGGGCACCACCGGCGAGCCCAGCACCCTCTCCCCCAGCGAGCGCAGCGCCATACTGGAGTGCGCCGCCGCGCGGATCGCCGGGCGGGTGCCGCTGATCGCGGGCACGGGCAGCAACGACACCCGGCGGGCGGAGGGGCAGTCCAGGGAGGCCCAGCGCCTGGGCGCGGACGCGCTGCTGGTGGTAACGCCCTACTACAACAAGGCCAGCCGGGCGGGGCTGATGGCCCACTTCACCGCCGTGGCCGACGCGGTGGACCTGCCCGTCATCCTGTACAACGTGCCCGGCAGAACCGGCGTGAACCTGTCGCCGGAGGCGGTGGCGGAGCTGGCGAAGCACCCGAACCTGTGCGCCGTGAAGGAGGCCGGCGGGAGCATCCGGGCCTTCACCGACCTGGCGCGGCTGTGTGGCGAGGGCGTGGCAGTGTACTGCGGCAACGACGACATGGTCGTGCCCGCCATGGCGCTGGGGGCCCGTGGCGCGATCTCCGTAGCGGCCAACGTCATCCCCGCCGGGATGCACGCCATGGCCGCCGACTGGCTGCGGGGCGAGGCGAAGCGCTGTTTGGATGCGCAGGTGGAGTATCTGCCGCTGATCGACGCGCTGTTTTCAGACGTGAGCCCCATCCCGGTGAAGGCCGCGCTTTCCATGATGGGCCGGATCGAAAACACGCTGCGCCTGCCGCTGTGTCCGCTGGACGACGAAAAGAGCGCGCGCCTGCGGGAGGCGATGGAGAAAGCCGGGATCATGGACCGCCGGTAGACGAACGCAGGGGCGCCGCGGCGCCCCTGCGTTCATCTGTTCCCATTGATTTCAGAGCAAATCAAACATATTCATCTGCTGGCTGCGGGAGCTGCTCCAGTGGCGGCTCATGGCGTCGACGTCGGCGTCGGTCAGGCCGGAGAAGGGCACCGCGCCCCGGGCGATCAGCGGCTTGTTCCCGGCATGGGGCTCGAAGGCGTAGATCCAGTCGCAGGTGCGGTTCTGCAGCGCCTCCTGCTCGCCCCGACGGCCGTCGGTGTTGAATACGAAGGCGGCGTCGGCCAGGGAGAACAGCAGCCGGTTGCGGGCAATGGCGTGGCTGACGGTGAACATGGCGTCGGGGTGCTCCAGCGACAGCACCGCGCCGCGGCCCGTGCCTACCAGCTGGGCAATGGCGTCGCCCTGCAGGTGTTCGCGCATGCCGCCGCCCAGGATGTCCGTAAGCGACCCGCCCAGCTCGCCCACCAGGCCAGCCGCCATGCGGGACACCCCCGGCTCGCCGCCGGTGAGGATGCCATAGCCCTTTTCCAGCGCGCCGCGCACCAGCGTCTCGATGGCCCCGCGAGCCTGGGGCGTGGTGCGCACGCCGCTGATGCCCACAATGGCGATGGCGGGCTTGTTCAGCAACTCCCCGCTGCCGCACTGATAGAACGCGGGCGGCGCGCCGGCGCCCAGCTTGCGGCGCAGGCGCTCGGGGTATCCGGCGTCGTACTGGGTGACCACCTCGATGCCCTCGGCGGCAAAGCCCTCCAGCGCGTAGCTCAACTGCACGCCCCGGTGCAGCAGCGTGAACGCCCGGTAGGCCTCCTCCTCGGTCAGACCCAGGTAGATCATCAGGCCGCTGATGTCCATGTCCAGCAGCTTTCCGATGCCGTGGAACGTGGATTCCCGGGCCGCGGCCTCGAACCGACGAAACTCCGCCGTGCTCAGCGGCCGGGCGTACTCCTCCTTGTTCGGCGACAGCGCCATGGTCAGCAGCATTGCCGCGTATGCGTCGTCCGTGTGGGCCATGCCAGCGCCCCCCTGCTTTGATGATACGTCTATTTTAACATGACAGGCCGTATTTTGCAAGGCTGGCGGGAGCGGGTGTGGAGTATAGAGTTGCGGTGTAAATCCTGACGGATTTGTCTTGATTCAAGGGGACCGGATTGCCACGTCGCTTCGCTCCTCGCAATGACATGCCCCTTCGCCTGAGCTGTATTCCCATAGAAAGGCAAGCTCTGCTCAGTGCCGCGTCATTGCGAAGCCGCAGGCTGTGGCAATCCGGTTGCCCCAGCCAGTTTCAACTCCGCTCTTCACTCTACACCCTACACTCTCCCTGCCCCCTCCCCTCCATCGCCTCCCGCAGCTTCTCCAGCGCCCGCTTTTCGATGCGGGAGACATAGCTTCGGGAGATGCCCAGCCGCGCGGCCACCCGGTGCTGGGGCCAGGGCTCGCCGTCCGCCAGGCCGCAGCGCAGGCGCACCACCTCCCTCTCCCTCTCGGTGAGCACACGCTCCATCAGCCGGACGGCCCGGGAAGATTCGATGGCCGTCTCCGCCTCCTCGCTCACCAGGTCCGGCTCGGTGCCCAGCAGGTCGCTGAGGGACACGTCGTCCCCGTCCTTGTCCTGGCCCAGGCTCTCCCCCAGCAGCACCACGCCCCGGTTCTTCTTCTCGGCGCGGAAGTGCATCAGGATCTCGTTCTCAATGCAGCGGGAGGCATAGGCCGTCAGCCGCCCCGCCTCGGGCCGGAAGGTCTGCACCGCCTTGATAAGCCCCAGCGAACCGATGGAGATCAGGTCGTCCTGGTCCACCCCGGCCTGGGCGTACTTCCGGGCGATGTGGGCCACCAGGCGCAGGTTGTGTTCGATGAGGCTGGCGGCGGCGCGGCTGTCCCCGGCGAACATCTTCTCGATCAGCGCCGCCTCCTCTTCCTTTTCCAGGGGCTTTGGGAACGAGGCGCGGGCCGACAGGTGCAGCAGCATCAGCCAGCCGTTTTCCGACAGCCACAGCAGCATTTCGGGTAAAAACATAGGGCGTCCCCCACTTTCTACGGAGTCTGCCCTACAATGGTATGCGGTTTTGGTCGAAACGTGTCCCGGGATTCAATGAGGAATCAGAAATGAGGAATGGAGAGTGCCCCCACACTATCAATTCCTCATTCCTGATTCCTGATTCCTAATTTCCATCTCCGGGCTTCTGGGCCTCGGCGGCCTTTTCCAGCGCCTGGCGTCGGTCGTACTCCTCCCACAGCGGGCGGTACATGGCCACGTTGGCGTCGTGCTCGGCCTTGTCGATGGAGAACACCAGCTTGCCGGAGCCGGGCTCGGTGGCGCAGAAGTAGAGGTAGTTCTGGTCGATGAAGTCCATGTCCGGGGCCAGGGCCGCCTCCAGCGCCGCCACGGAAGGGTTGCAGATGGGGCCGATGGGCAGGCCGGGCAGGTAGTAGGTGTTGTAGTTGTTGATGGCACCGGTCTCCTTCTCGGTGAGGGCCAGCTTGTTCTCGCCCAGCAGGTAGGTGGCGGTGGGGTCGCTCTCCAGCTTGATCCCCTGGCGCAGGCGGTTGTGGAACACCGCGGACACGCGGGCGTAGTCCTCCCGGGTGGCGGCCTCCTTCTCGATCATCGAGGCCAGCGTGACGATCTGGTCCATGGAGAGGCCGCTGTCATAGGTGGCCACCTCGTGGTAAACGCCCTCCTCGTCGGTGTAGTACTCGGTGTGGTTGGCGTAGTACACGCTGTCGATCACCTTGTTGTGCTGGTTCAGCAGCGTGCGGATGATGCTCTCCGGCGTGGCGGTGGTGAACACACGATAGGTGTCCGGGGCCAGGTAGCCCTCCAGGGCATACTTGCGGCCCGCCAGGGTGCCCGCGTTCTGGGCGTCCCGCAGGGCATAGCTGCTGCCCACGAACAGGTCCACGTTGTTGCACAGCGACAGGAATTCCTTCGTGTCCTCCAGCGCGCCGATCTCCACCAGGTAATTGGCGATGTCCTCGCAGGTCCAGCCGGGCACGATGGTAATCACCCGCTCGTTGGTCTGGCTGCCGGAGGTCAGCTCCGTGATGATCTCGTCCACGTTCATGGAGGGCGACAGCCGGAACACGCCGTAGCTGAGGGCGTTGGTCAGGCCCCTGAACTGCACCATGTACTTGAACACGCGCCGGTCCCGCAACAGCTTTGCGTCCTCCAGGCGCTGGCCGATCTGGGTGACGGTCTCGCCGCTGTCGATCTGGAAATCCACCACCTCGACGCTGTCCCGGGTCACCGGGGCGAAGAACGCGCCGTAGATGCGGTCGTAGCCCACGGACACCATGCCGATCACCATCAGCACGCTGCACAGGAAGATCAGCACCGGCCGCAGCAGCTTCCACAGCCAGGCATACCAATAGAGCCCGTATTCCCTGTCCTCGTGCAGGGCGCGGATGCTGTACTTTTCCGATTGTATCGCTGGGCGGCGCGTCGCGCGCCTCTTGCGTTTCTTTGCCATTGAGTCCTCCAAATCAGATCAACCATGCTCCAAGGACCTTGCCCCGAGGGGAAGGCATGGGGCGCTTCCCTACTGCTGCGCCAGCATATCCAGATCCACCCCGGCCACGTCGGCCAGGATCTTGAAGATGTCGGAGAGCATGCGCTGGAAGCGGAATTCCGCCATCAAAAACGCGCTCACGTCCGGGTTGAATTGCAGCAGCGCGCCGATCTGCTGCAGGCGCTGCATATCCTCCGCGGGCATGCTCTCGCCCGCGGCCAGCTTGGCCTGCATGCGGAACTGCAGGCGCTTGTACTCGTCCAGCAGCGCCTTGTTGGTGCCGTCGTCATAGGCGGTCTCCTTCAGGCGCATGTACTCCCGGTACTCCTCGCTCTCCTTCAGCGCCCGCGCCAGCGCGTGGGCCTGGTCATATGGGTTCATGTTTCCTCCTGTATACTTTGACGCAGGTTCATATCATCCGGTTGCGGGGACGGGCGGGCGGCGCAACGCCGCCCCTGCAGAAGCGCGGCAGCCGCTGTTCCTGCTCCCCGCTCCCTTTGGGCCTAACCGGCCCCATCTCGCTGAAAACAGTCCGCCGGACTGTTTTCCGGGCGCTCGATGCCCTAAATCTCCACAATGATCGGCAATATCATCGGATTCCGCTTGATGGTGTCATAGATATAGCGCTGCACGGACTCGCGCACGTCGTTCTTCAGCCGGTTCCACTCGCTGGAATCGATGGGGCCGAAGGCATCGATGGCCCGGGTCGCGGCCAGCCGCGCGCCCTCCACCAGCTCGTCGCTCTCGCGCACATACACGAAGCCGCGGCTGATGATGTCCGGGCCGGACACCACCGTGCCCAGCTCGTGGTCCAGGCCCATGACGACGATCAGCAGGCCGTCCTCGGACAGGTGCTTGCGGTCGCGCAGCACCACCGCGCCCACGTCGCCGATGCCCAGGCCGTCGATCAGCACGCTGCCGCTGGGCACCACGCCGGTCACGTCGATGGAATCCCTGTCCAGCTCGATCACGTCTCCGATCTCCACCATCAGCACGTTGTCGTCGCTCATGCCCAGCGACTTGGCCAGGTTGGCGTGGTGGTACAGGTGGCGATACTCGCCGTGCACGGGCACGAAGAACTTCGGCTTGATCAGCGAATGCATCAGCTTCAGCTCCTCCTGCCGGGCGTGGCCGGACACGTGCACCTCGGCCAGGGAGTCGTAGATCACGTTCGCGCCGATGCGGATCAGCTGGTTGATGACCCGGGAGACGCTCTTCTCGTTGCCGGGGATGGGCGTGGCCGAGATGATGACCATGTCGCCCTCGCGGATCTCCAGCTTCCGGTGCTCGGCGAAGGCCATGCGGGAAAGGCCGCTCATGGGCTCGCCCTGACTGCCGGTGGTCACCACGGCGATCTGCTCGTCGGGGTAGCGGTCGATCTCCTCGGCGGTGATCAGCGTGCCCTCGGGGATCTTCAGATAGCCCAGCTGCATGGCCACCTTGGCCACGTTCACCATGCTGCGGCCCATCAGGCACACCTTGCGGTGGAAGCGGACGCAGGAGTCCACCACCGCCTGGATGCGGTGCACATTGCTGGCGAACATGGCGATGATGACCCGGCCCTGGGCCTTCTGGAACTGGTCGTTGAAGGTGGCGGCCACCTTCTTTTCCGACATGGTGTAGCCCTGGCGCTCGGCGTTGGTGGAGTCCGCCATCAGCAGCAGCACGCCCTCCTGGCCCAGCTCGGCGAGCCTGCCCAGGTTGATGGGCGCGCCGTCCAGGGGCGTGTAGTCCACCTTGAAGTCGCCGGTGTGCACGATCAGGCCCACGGGCGTGTGGATGGCCAGGGCGCAGGCGCCGGCGATGGAGTGGTTCACGTGGATGAACTCCACCGAGAAGCAGCCCGCCTGGATCACGTCGCCCTCGGTGACCACGTTCAGCGGAGCCACGTTCATCAGCCGGTGCTCCTTCAGCTTGTGCTCGCACAGCGCCAGCGTCAGCTTCGTGCCGTACACGGGCGCGGGCAGGTTGCGCAGCACATAGGGCACCGCGCCGATATGGTCCTCGTGGCCGTGGGTGATGAAATAGCCGCGGATCTTGTCCTTGTTGTGTTCCAGATAGCTGGTGTCCGGGATCACCAGGTCCACGCCGGGCATATCCTCCCGGGGGAAGATGCTGCCCAGGTCGATGACGATGATGTCGTTCTGGTATTCCAGCACCGTCAGGTTCTTGCCGATCTCGCCCAGGCCGCCCAGCGGTATGATTTTCAGTTTCGGTTCTTTGTTTTTCCTGGACAAACCATTGCCTCCTTTATTGATTTGATGGGGATTTCCATATATTTCACGCCGCGGCAGCTCCGCCGACGCGATGATTCATCTTTCAGTATGCGATACCACGCCACAGCATACCAAAATAAGTATAGCACAATTTCCGTTAAAATCACAGCCTTAGCCGTGTCTTTATAGGAAATTGTGCGTAAAAAGCAAGGGACGGTCTTCGCCGCCCCCTTCACATGAACCGTTTTACCGGTTCCGCTCGATCATGGCCTTGAGGGCCTCCTTGGTCTGCACGCCCACCGTCCTGTCCACGGCCTTGCCGTCCTTGAACAGGAACAGCGTGGGGATGGCCTGGATGCCCAGGCCGATGGCCACGTCGGCGTTCTCGTCCACGTTCACCTTGGCGAAGGTGACGCCCTCAGTCTCGTTCGCCAGCTCCTCCACGATGGGGGTGATCATGCGGCACGGGCCGCACCAGCTGGCCCAGAAATCCACCAGCGTCAGGTGGTTCTTCGACAGGTTCTCAAACTTCATGTCCTCGGAAGTGTATACCTTGACCTCTGCCATTGTTCATTCTCCTTTTCATTTTGTCTATAGGATGGCCCGCCACGGGCCCTTTGAAACGTCAGTAGACCGTAACGATCTCCCGCAGCGCGGGCAGCAGATCCCTGTTCAGAGTTTCGTCGCGGTTGCTCGTATGATCGGCCTGGCTCTCGTGGTATTCACACGCGGTCAGGGTCACCCCTGTCTTCAGGTCGATCAGCTGCACGCTCGCATTGTCGTCGTAGAGGCCGCCTTCTCCACCCGTGGACGATCTGACGAAATGGGTCCGGGTTTTGTCATGGTAGATGCGGCAGATGTATCGCGCGCTCTCCACGGAATCGGCCAGGCAGAAGGGGGCGATGCGGTAGCGAAGATCGTTCACGTCCACCTTCACCCCGTCATAGCTATTGCCCGTCTCCAGGAAGCATATCCCGCTGCCGGTAATCTCCGTCGGCGGCGTCGGTATTCTGTCATTCAAGACTTCAACCTCGTCCTCAAAACCGTCGATAACGACGCCGTTGAGTGTGTTCTTGAATCGCGCTACGCTTCTCGTCGTGACATCGCCGATCGTCGCGTATTCCTCGGTCACGCCGTACTGTTCCATGCTCTCCTCCATGCGGTGGGCGCGGTCCCAATAGAGGTCGTCGATATTGACGGTGCCAAAGGCGCTCTTTGCGAAGCCGTTGTCATTCGGCGTCTCGCAGGGCCAGGCCTCGAGCGCGGTGATGTCGTTGCCAAGGTCGGTCTGCTGTCCATAGTAGCGCAGGAGGATAGCCTCGAATATTTCTTCAAGGTTCCTTTTGTAGGAGGTGGAAGGACTGTAAACGATTTCAAGGTCGCTGCGCCACAGGATGGTTTGCTGGCAGCTCCTTCTTTCAGAATAGCTGTTGCCTTTGCCGTCCGGAAGCGTCTGCTGATAGAGCGGCTGCGCCTTGTCCAGCGCATCCAGCCAGCGCTCCAGGCGGCAGTCGTCCGCCAACAGGATGGTGTTTCTGAACAGATTGTCCTCGAAGCCCTCCGGCAGGGTGCGCGCAAGCTCTGCGCCTTCCTCGACCTTGCCGTCCATCGCCAGGCGCAGCGCCGCCTCCAGCACTGCCCAGTCCGCAGTGTCCCTGTAGCCGGGAATCGCGTCCAGATACGCCCGGACCCGGTCCAGTGCGTCTTCGTGGTCGCCGATCTCCCAGAACCACCACAGCGCGCTGTCGTAGAAGTAATCCCGCGCCTCGTCCGCCAGCGCGGGAGCGTCCTCGTAGTCGCCTACCGCCTCCAGCGCCTCCAGGGCCTCCTGCCAGGTAGCGTCCCGCTCCTCGTCCCCGGTGGAACCCCACAGGTTCTGCGCCTTCTCCAGCTTCTTCTTCGCGGCGCGATAGGCAGTTTCCTCCTTGCTCTGGCAGGCGCAAAGCATGAGCGCCACAGCCAGCAGCAGCGCGACGATTCTCACTCTTCTCATGGACGGACCTCCTCACTCTTTCAGCAGCTCGTCCAGTATGGAAATCAGCGTGCCCTTGGCCCCCGGCCCGGCGGAGGCCCCCACGCAGCTGGGGCAGCCGTCCTTGCAGGGGCAGGCGGTGAGCCGCTCCCGGGCGTGGGAGAACAGCTCCCGCTGCATCTCATAAACCCGATCGGACAGGCCGATGCCCCCGGGCACGGAGTCGTACAGGTAGATGGTGGGCCGTCCGGTGAAGGTATCCTTCACGTGGTACACCACGCTGATGTCCTGGGGCGCGCACATCAGGTACATGGGCGCGATGTGGCGCAGCAGGTGGGAAAGGCCCACCAGCGCGTTCTTCAGCGGTTCCTTCTCGTACTTTTCCTCCAGGCGCTCCGGCAGCATCCACCAGGTGGCGGTGGTCTGCATCTCCAGCTCCGGCAGCGTCACCGGGCCCCAGCCCAGGTTCTCGTGGGTATCGAAGGCGATCTTCTTGAACACGGTGACAATGCTGGATGTGAGCACCTCGCCCCTCGCCCGGGCGATCGGGCCCTCGTCCTCCCGGTCGAACTCATCCAGCACCTTGAGGGAGGTGGTCAGGTCGGCGTCGGTGTAGTAGCCCACGTCCACCCGGCGGATATAGGCCTTCTTGTCGTCGAAGTCCAGCTGCTCCACCTGGTACTGGGTGCCCTCGTGCATGTAAATGGCGTACTGGTGCAGAAGCATCGGCACGGTGAAGCGGTCCATCTCGCCGATGACCCGGTGCTTCTTCGGGTCGGTGATGTCCACAATCAGGAAGTTCTGGTCGCTGGCAGAGCGCAGGTTGATGCCCGCCTGGGGGAACTCCTCGGCCATCCAGTAGTACTTGCCGGACACCTGGCGGAGGATGTTCTCGTCCTTCAGGTACTCCAGCAGCTCCGGTGTGTCCTCCACGCCCTCGAACATTTCGCCCAGTTCGAAGGGCAGCTCATAGGAGGCGCACTTCAGGTGGTTCAGCAGGATATACAGGTTGTTGGGGTTGATCAGCGCCTGCTCCGGCGACTGCTTGAAGAAGTATTCCGGGTGCTGGATGATGTACTGGTCCAGGGGGCTGGAGCTCGCCACCACGATCAGAAGGCTCACACTGCCCCGCCGCCCCGCGCGCCCGGCCTGCTGCCAGGTGGAGGCGATGGTGCCGGGATAGCCGCAGAGCACGCAGGCGTCCAGCTGGCCGATGTCGATGCCCAGCTCCAGCGCGTTGGTGGACACCACGGACGTGATGCGCCCGGCCCGCAGCTCGCGCTCGATCTCCCGGCGCTGGGTGGGCAGGTAACCCCCGCGATAGCCGCGCACCCTGCCGGCGTTGCCCAGCGGGTCGCGCACCATGTCCTTCAGGTACCGGGTCAGCACCTCCACCGTCAGCCTGGAGCGGGCAAACACGATGTGCTGCACGCCGGCCCGCAGCAGCGAGGCCGCGATCTTCCGGGTCTCGGGGATGCTGCCCGCGCGGATGCCCAGCTGGGCGTTCACCACGGGCGGGTTATAGAACACCACGTGCCGCTCCCCCGCCGGGGCGCCGTTTTCGTCGATCAGCAGCATGCTCCGGCCGGTCATGGTCTCCGCCAGCTCCTTCGGGTTTTTGATGGTGGCGGAGCAGCAGATGAAGGTGGGGTGCGCGCCGTAGAATTCGCAGATGCGCTTCAGGCGCCGGATGACGTTGGCCAGGTTTGAGCCGAACACGCCGCGATAGGCATGGATCTCGTCGATGACCACGTATTTCAGGTTCTCAAACAGCTTCACCCACTTGGTGTGGTGCGGCAGGATGCCCTGGTGGAGCATGTCCGGGTTGGTGACCACCACGTGGCCCGCCTGCCGGATGGCCGAGCGCGCCGAAGCGGGCGTATCCCCGTCGTAGGTATACGCCTTGATCTCCGCCCCCATGTCCTGGATCATGCCGTACAGCTCGGCCACCTGGTCGCTGGACAGCGCCTTCGTGGGGAACAGGTACAGCGCCCGGGAGGCCTCGTCCTTCAGTATGGACTGGAGCACGGGGATGTTGTAGCACATCGTCTTGCCCGAGGCCGTGGGCGTCACCACCACGAAATCCCGCCCGGAGAGCGCCGCCTCGATGGCCTGGCTCTGGTGGATGTAGGGCCGGTCGATGCCCCGCTTCTTCAGCGTTTCGACGATGCGCCCGTCCAGCTCCGCCGGGAAGCGGCCATACTTCGCCTCACGCGCCGGCAGCACCTGCCAGCTCGTGACGTTGTCCATGAAGGACGGGTTGTTCATCAGTTTTGAGATGTATTCCTGAATTTTCATAAATCAAATGAGGAATGAGGAGTGAGGAATGAGGAATGAATGGCGAAGGAGCAGCGCGTGAGCCCCATTCTCCATTCCTGATTCCTCATTCCCAATTCTTCATTCAAGGTTCGACGATCACCATCTCCGTGCCCGCCACGGCCTCCTCCACCAGGGCGTCCACGTCCAGCTTGCTCTCCACCTTGGGCATGGTCTCCAGCTTGGGCTTGGTGACGGGGTGGCGCGGGGTGAACACGGTGCAGCAGTCCTCGTAGGGCAGTATGGAGGTCTCGTAGGTGTCGATCCTGCCCGCGATCTCCATGATCTCGGTCTTGTCCAGGCCGATCAGCGGCCGGAACACGGGCATGTCAACCACGGCGTCGGTGCAGCAAAGCGCCTCCATGGTCTGGGAGGCCACCTGGCCCAGGCTCTCGCCGGTGATCAGCGCCAGCGCGCCGAAGTCCTTGGCGATCCGCTGGGCAATGCGCATCATGAAGCGCCGGGTGATCAGCGTGCCCAGCTCCTCCGGGCACTTTTCATGGATCTCCAGCTGGCACTTGGTGAAGGGCACCAGGTACACCCGCATGCCGCCGGAGTACCAGGCCAGCTTCTTCGCCAGCTGCATCACCTTGTCCTTGGCCAACTCGCCGGTGTAGGGCGGGCTCTGGAAGTGGATGGCGCACATGCGCACGCCCCGCTTCATCAGCTGGTAGCCGGCCACCGGGCTGTCGATGCCGCCGGACAGCAGCAGCGCCGCCTTGCCGCCGGTGCCCATGGGCATGCCGCCCACGGCCATGATCTCCTGCACACAGATATAGGCGTTGTCGCGGATCTCCACCATCAGCCTGTGCTGGGGCTTGTGCACGTCCACGGTCAGGTTGGGATTGGCCTCCAGCACCTGGTGGCCGATCTCCGCGGCGATCTCCATGCTGTTCATGGGGAACTTCTTGTCGCTGCGCTTGCCCTGCACCTTGAAGGTGCCGGAATAGCCGGCCATCATCTTCACCGCCTCGGCGGCGATCACATTGATGTCCTTCTCCATCTCCACCGCGGGGCTGACGGAGTACACGCCGAACACCTTGCTGACCCGGTCGATGGTGGCGTTGAGGTCGTCAAAATCGGACACGTAGACCCGGGAATCGGACAGCCACACGTGGCCGCCCAGGGGCTTCACGGCCCGCTTGATGTTGTCGGTCAGAACTTTCAGAAAGTGAGGGCGGTTCGCGCCCTTCAGGAATACCTCGCCATAGCGGACGAGCAATACATCCCGCATGCCTTTGTCTATCTCCTTTGGAACCGCTTCAGCAGGTCGTACTGGATGCCGACCCGCTCGGCGGCGTAATCGATTTCCTCTTCGGTGGTGTGGGGGCTCAGGCTGAACCGCACGGCCCACTCCGCCTCCCGGGCAGGCACACCTGCGGCGGTCAGCACCGCCGACACCTTCAGTTTCTTGGACGAGCAGGCCGAGCCCGTGGACACGAACACGCCGTCGCCCTCCAGCGCGTGGAGCATCACTTCCCCGCGCACGTTGGGAAAGCCGATGTTCACGATGTGCGGCGCGGAGACCGCCGGGTCCGCCCCATTGACGGTCATCTCGGGAACCGCCTTGCGGATGGCCCCGATCAGCCGCAGCTTCTTTTCCATCAGCCTTTCCGGCATATCCGGGCCCATGTCCACCATCTCCCGCACCGCCGCGCCCAGGCCCATGATGCCCGGGGTGTTCTCGGTGCCGGAGCGAATGGCGCCCTCCTGGCCGCCGCCCACGTGCTGGGGCTGGAGCTTCACGCCCTTCTTCACCACCAGCGCGCCGATGCCCTTCGGCCCGTGCAGCTTGTGGCCGGAGAGGGTGTACATGTCCGCCCACTTCATGTCAAAGGGCACCCGAAGGTAGCCCTGCACGCCGTCCACGTGGATCAGCGCCCGGCCGTTCACGAAGTCGTGCAGCTTCTCGCCGCCCAGCAGCCAGCCGGTCTCGTTGTTCACCTGCATGACGCTCACCAGGCTGGCGCCGTCGGAGAGCGCCTTCTCCAGCGCGTCCCAGTCCAGCTCCCCATTCCGGCTGACGCCGATGTAACGCACGTCGTGGCCCAGCTGGGAAAGCCGCTCGCAGGCTGCCAGCACGCTCGGGTGCTCCACCGCGCTCACCGCCACGACCTGCCTGCCCCGCATGCGCTCAACCGCGCCCAGCACGGCCAGGTTGTTGGCCTCCGTGCCGCCGGAGGTGAAGTACAGGTCGCAGCCCGCGCCGTGGACGGTGGCCAGGATGAGTTCCCGCGCCTCGCGCACCCGGCGGAACACCTCCACCGAGGGCTTGTAGACGGAAGAGGGGTTGTACCAGTCCTCGGTGAGGCACTTCGTCATCGCCGCCACCGCCGCCTCACAGGGCCGGGTGGTGGCGCTGTTGTCAAGATATGCTCGCACCATAGCTCGAATTGCCGTTCTCGTCGTACCACACGCCCCGCGGCAGATAGTTCTTGCTGCGGATCATGGCCACCATCTCGTCGTTCAGCTCCACGATGATGACGTGCTTCATGTTCTTGCGCTGGAAGTAGAAGTAATACAGCTTGGCGTCCCGGTTCACGAACCAGTTGTGCTTCTTGGCGCCCTGCTCGTTCAGCGTCTTCATGAAGGCCGGGCCGGCTGCGGGGCCGCAGCGGATGACGTCCTTCATCTCCAGCGCCGTCAGGTACTTGCGCCGCTTGTTGTTCAGCACCCGGCTCACGTCCAGATTGCCGTTGGTAAAAGTATAGTCATACTCCACGCGCAAATTGTCCGAGCCGCGCCACAGCAAAAACGCGCCGCCGCCGAACACCACAGTCCACAGCAGGCTCTGCCAGGAGAACACCATGCCGCCGGTCTCCGGGTTCACGCCCACGATGTTGGACAGCATGAACGCCGCCACCAGCGCAAACGCGATCAGCACTGCCCAGCACAGGTAATACAGCATCGTGTACAGGCCCTGCCTGTGCCTTACGGCGATAATCTCCAGAAAGTCATCCATGCCAAAGCACCTCCCGTCCCCGCCCGCACAGTCGCGCCGAGGAGCCATAAAGTCAATTTTCCACATTTAGATTATATCACAATTTTCAGGATTGTCGATAGTTAAACACAAAATTGACCCACAATTCTTTGCGTTGGGCGGGGATATGTGGTATACTAACGGGTGTACGTATTTCAGGCTTCCCCTCGCGGGGAGGCGTTGGATTTCATTGCCAATACCGGAGGCCAAACCGTGAAATGTCCCTATTGCGGCAGCGTGTGCGCCAGCGACGCGCTCTACTGCCCCAACTGCAAACAGCCCCTGCCCACGGCCCAGGCCGAGGAGCGGGAGGATCTGCGCGCCCCGAAGGAGAAGCGCACCCCGCTGCAGAAGGCGCTGATCGCCCTGGCGGTGGTGGCGTTCGCGGCGGCGCTGGTGATCGGCGGCTTCAAGCTGGCCAGCTGGATCCGCAGCTACCAGCTCACCCGCCTGTACACCCGCGGCGTCTACACGCCCAAGGTGTCCCAGGTGCAGATGGAGGACCTGCGCTCCGGCCACGCCATGATCTTCTACGGCAAGGACGGCGACCAGATCTACCTGCCCGAGATGGAGCGCTCGCTGACCATCTCCGGCGGCGTGGCCCGCATGGAGGTGGCGGATTCGGACTGGTTCGACGCCAACGTGGCCGACATCGAATATGCCGACATCACCCTGTCCCCCATGCTGATCACCGAGAAGGGCACCAAGACCGAGCTGCCCCCCTTCAACTTCCAGGTGGAGGTTCCGGAGTCGCCCCTGGTGGTGACCACCCCCGCCCAGGAGCGCACCACCGTGGTCACCGGCGTGTATCCGCTGGTGCTGAACGTGGTGCCGGGCAGCACCGTGTTCATCAACGGCGAGGACGTGACCGAGTCCGTGGACCGCAGCGGCCTGCTGTCCACCTACGTGGGCGTAAAGCCCATCGGCGACAACGTGATCACGCTGATCGTGCGCACGCCCAAGCACCGGGAGTGCCGCCGGGAGCTGGTCATCTTCCGCGAGCACTACGACATCGACCTGGAGCTGGACACCACCGTGTCCGACGTGTCTTCCGCCCGCACCATGGCCATCACCGGCACCACCGAGCCGGGGGCCTCCATCTCCGTGGACACCGACTACATCCCCGAGAGCCTGCAGGTGGACGCCACCACCGGCCGCTTCTCCTTCATCAGCAAGTTCACCAACTATGGCGAGAACATCGTGCGCTTCCACGCCAGCATGCCCGGCAAGGAGGATGCGGTGATCAGCTTCGCCGTGAACTACAAGCCCTCGCTGGCGGAGATGTCCGGCCGGGCCTGGAAGATGGACTACGACCAGTTGAAGAAGCTGTTTGAAAACTGGCACTACCAGAGCTTCGCCTGCAAGGGCCCGATCCTCGACAGCTTCACCGACGACAACGGCGCCAGCTATCTGGTGATGGACGTGGGCACGGAGGAGCGCCAGCTGGTGGTGCTGGAGAACCAGAGCAGCGTGACCAACCCGGTCATGGGCCGCCGCTACCTGGCCTACGCCTACGTGGACGGCCAGCAGATGTACCAGTCCCAGTACTATCCCAAGCTGATCGCGCTGTACCTGGACGTGGACGGCTGACGGCCGGCAATGTGAATATACGGTAAAAGTCGCGGGCAGGCGTTGCAACTTGCCCGCGATTGTTCTATAATAAGCGCGAGCGATGCCGATCGGGGCGTCGCGGCAAAGCCTGTCGATGGAATGAGTAGGAATGGCGCGTCAAGTACCGGCGGATGGGAGGTTGCCGCCGGGCGAAGGAGCCGGAAGCGGCCCCGCGGTGCCATTTCGCATCCGCTGAACCGTCGCGCGGGTACGACTATGTCCAATCAGCGAGACCCACGTCCAACCTCCTCCGAAACGGAGGATTTTTTATGTCCAATCGCCTGAATACCAAAACCCTGGTCACGCTGGCGCTGCTCTCGGCCATCGAGGTGGTGCTGGCCCGCTTCATCGTTCCCATGCCCAACCCCACCACGCGCTTTTCCATCGAGGCCGTGCCCATCATCGTGGCCGGGCTGCTGTTCGGGCCGCTGGCCGGCGGCTGCGTGGGCCTGGTGGGCGACGCCGTGGGCTGCCTGTTCTCCGGCTACGGCTATAACCCGGTGTTCGCCCTGCCGCCGGTGCTGATCGGCGTATGCGCGGGGCTGATGCGCTCCCGCGTGCTGAAAAAGCCCGATTACCTGCGCATACTGCTCTCCTTCCTGCCCGCCGTGGTGCTGGGCCACGTGCTGTGGCAGAGCTGGTGGCTGGCCTTCTTCTACGGCACCCACAGCTTCGTCTGGTTCCTGGGCTCACGGGCCGTGCAGTTCGCCATCACCTCCGCAGTCAACGCCGCGGTGGTCTATGGCCTGTTCCGGTCGAAGGTGTTTGAGCACTTGGGAATATATCAGAGTTGAGAGTTAAGAGTTTAGAGTTTAGATTGAAGTGTCCGGGACGCGCGGCTGTACGCACCACTATTATCTTCACTCTGAACTCTCAACTCTGAACTCTCTGATTCTTGAAAAGGAAGCGATCACTACGAACATCTCCGAAGCGTTGCAATACATCCACTCCGTCTCCTGGCTGGGCACCATCCCGGGGCTCGAGCGGGAGCGGGAGCTGCTTTCCCGGCTGGGCAACCCCGAGAAGGCGCTGAAATTCGTGCACATCGCGGGCACCAACGGCAAGGGCTCCACGGCGGCGATGCTGGCCGCGATCCTGCGCCGGGCCGGCTATCGCACGGGGCTTTACACCTCGCCCTACATCGTCCGCTTCAACGAGCGCATGCAGGTGGACGGGGTGGAGATCTCCGATGAGAAGCTGTGCGCGCTGACGGAGTACGTGCGCCCCCACGCCGACGCCATGCGGGAGCACCCGTCGGAATTCGAGCTGATCACTGCGCTGGGGTTTGAATACTTCCGGCGGGAGCGGTGCGACATCGTGGTCTGCGAGGTGGGCATGGGTGGCGACTGGGACGCCACCAACGTGATCGAAAACACCGAGTGCGCCGTGATAACGAACATCGGTCTGGACCACACGAAGTTCCTGGGTGACACGGTGGAGGCCATCGCCCGCACCAAGGCCGGCATCGTGAAGCCCGGCCGGCCCTGCGTGCTGTACCATCAAAAGCCGTCGGTGGAGGCGGTGATCGCCGAGATCTGCCGGGAGAAGGCCGCGCCGCTGACCGTGGCGGACTTTGCCGCCCTGCGGCCCCTGTCCGCGTCGCTGGAGGGCCAGCGCTTCGACTGGGGCGATTTGAGGGGGCTGTCGCTGCCGCTGCTGGGGGCGCATCAGCTGGACAACGCCGCCACGGCCCTGACCGCCGTGGGCGCGCTGCGCGGGCGCGGCTGGGACATCCCGGAGACAGCCGTGCGCGAAGGGCTGGCGCAGGTCACCTGGCCCGGGCGGTTCCAGGTTCTGGGAAGAGACCCGCTGTTCATCGCCGACGGCGGCCACAACCCCCAGTGTCTCGCCGCGCTGGAGGCCGCGCTGCGGGAATACCTGCCCGGGCGGAAGCTGGTGTTCCTGTGCGGCTGCATGGCCGACAAGGACTACGGCGACATGTTCCGCCGCCTGGCGCCGTTTGCCAGCGCCTTCGTCACCGTGACGCCGGACAACCCCCGGGCCCTGCCCGCGGCGGAGCTGAGCGCGTTCATCGGGCGGACGCTGGGCCTGCCCGCCACGCCCTGCGACAGCGTGGCCCGGGGCGTTGAAGCCGCCGTACAAATGGCCGGGCCGGACGGCGCCGTGTGCGCCTGCGGCTCGCTGTACATGCTGGGAGACGTAATGAAGGCGCTTGGGCTGTAGGCCGCATCCCCGTACTGTTCTCCCCGAGCACTTGCCGGGCGGCGCAGCGCCGCCCCTGCAGAATTTGCGGCAGCCACCATCCCTACTCCCTGCTCCCTTCTCCCTGCTTCCTGTTCCCTGTTCCCCGCTCCTTCATATTTCATTTGCATTTCATTCTTCAATGTGCTATGATAAATTAGCAAAAGGATCGATTTCAGACGAGCGCGACCGACCGAGCATTGCCGAAGGAGGCAGACCGAGACCATGTTCAGAATTGTTGAAAAGCAGCCGCTGAACCCCACCGTGACGAAGATGGTGGTGGAAGCGCCGCTGGTGGCCCGCAAGGCGCGGGCCGGCCAGTTCATCATCCTGCGCGCCAGCGAGGACGGCGAACGCATCCCGCTGACCATCGCGGGCTATGACCGGGACAAGGGCACCGTGGACATCATCTTCCAGATCGTCGGCGGCACCACCATGGAGCTGAACGCCCTGAACGCGGGCGACTTCCTGCCCGACTTCGTGGGCCCGCTGGGAAGGGCCAGCGAGGTGGAGGGCTTCAGGAAGGTGGCCGTGGTGGGCGGCGGCGTGGGCTGCGCCATTGCGCTGCCGGTGGCCCGGGCGCTGGCCGAAAACGGCTGCGAGGTGCACTCCATCGTGGGTTTCCGGAGCAAGGACCTG
Organism: uncultured Eubacteriales bacterium; assembly: GCA_902765395.1. Lineage (GTDB taxonomy): Bacteria > Bacillota > Clostridia > Christensenellales > Aristaeellaceae > UBA2862. The sequence goes on along the minus strand of CACWZP010000002.1, from coordinate 22,298 downwards.
GTGATCCTGGAGGACGAGTTCCGCGCCTGCTCGAAGGTCGTGAAGATGATGACCGACGACGGCAGCTACGGCGAAAAGGGCCTGGTGACCAACGCCCTGGAGGCGCTGATCAACGAGGGCAACGAATACGACGAGGTGATCGCCATCGGCCCGGTGATCATGATGAAGTTCGTGTGCCTGCTCACCAAAAAGCATGGCATCAGGACCGTGATCTCCATGAACCCCATCATGATCGACGGCACGGGCATGTGCGGCGGCTGCCGGCTGACCGTGGGCGGCGAGACGAAGTTCGCCTGCGTGGACGGGCCGGACTTCGACGGCCACCTGGTGGACTTCGACGAGGCCATGCGCCGCGGCGCGATCTACCGGGATTTTGAACAGCACAAGCGCGAGGAAATGTGCAATCTCTTGCAGAAGGAGGCGGAATGACATGGCGCAGAAGAACATGAGCCTGACCAAGTGCCCCATGCCCTCCCTGGCCCCGGACTACCGCAACAAGGTGTTCGAGGAAGTGGCCACCGGCTACACCTATGAAATGGCCATCGAAGAGGCGCGGCGCTGCCTGAACTGCAAGAACAAGCCCTGCGTCAGCAAGTGCCCCGTGCAGATCGACATCCCCGCCTTCATCGAAAGGCTGGCCAACGAGGACATCGAGGGCGCGTTTGAGGTCATCAACCGCTCCTCCAGCCTGCCCGCCGTGTGCGGCCGCGTGTGTCCCCAGGAGACCCAGTGCGAATCCAAGTGCGTGCGCGGCATCAAGGGCGAGCCGGTGGGCATCGGCCGCCTCGAGCGCTTCGTGGCCGACTGGCACCGCGAGCACGCCGCCGAGGCCCCCAAGGCCCCGGAGGGCAACGGGCACAGGGTGGCCGTGATCGGCGCCGGCCCCGCGGGCCTCACCTGCGCGGGCGACCTGGCGCGCATGGGCTACAAGGTGACGGTGTACGAGGCGCTGCATGTGGCCGGCGGCGTGCTGAGCTACGGCATCCCCGAGTTCCGCCTGCCCAAGGCCATCGTGAACAAGGAAGTGGACAACCTGAAGGCGCTGGGCGTGGACATCGAGACCGACATGGTCATCGGCAAGGTACTGACCATCGACGAGCTGTTCGAGATGGGCAACGAAGCCGTGTTCATCGGCTCCGGCGCGGGCCTGCCGAGGTTCATGAACATCCCCGGCGAGAGCCTGAAGGGCGTCTACTCCGCCAACGAGTTCCTGACCCGCATCAACCTGATGAAGGCCTACCTGCCCGACAGTAAGACCCCCATCCGCCACGGCAAAAAGGTGGCCGTCGTGGGCGGCGGCAACGTGGCCATGGACGCGGCCCGCTCCGCCAAGCGCCTCGGCGCCGAGGAGGTCTATATCGTCTATCGCCGCTCCATGAACGAGCTGCCCGCCCGAAAGGAAGAGGTGGAGCACGCCCAGGAGGAGGGCATCATCTTCAAGACCCTCACCAACCCCGTCGAGGTGCTGGGCTACAACAACCCGGACGATCCCCGCGACCCGAAAAACGGCGAGGTCATCGGCATGCGGTGCGTGGAGATGGAGCTGGGCGAGCCGGACGCCTCCGGGCGCCGCAGGCCCGTGGTGAAGGAGGGCAGCGAATTCACGCTGGACATCGACACCATGATCATGGCCATCGGCACCTCCCCCAACCCGCTGATCCGCTCCACCACCCCGGGCCTTGAGGCCAACAAGCACGGCTGCATCGTCACCCAGGGCGAGGACGGCCTCACGTCCCGCGAGGGCGTCTACGCCGGCGGCGACGCCGTCACCGGCGCGGCCACGGTCATCCTGGCCATGGGCGCGGGCAAGAACGCCGCCGCGGCCATCGACGAGTATATCAAGGGGAAATAAGGGAACAGGAACAGGGACCGGAGCATCATCCATTCTCCACCCCTTACGTCCTGCTTGTTCGATCGGACGGATCCTTCGACTGCGCCGCTTCGCGTCTCCACTCAGGATGACAGAGTTTCGTTGTCATCCTGAGCGGAGCCCTGCGAAAGCAGGGTGCAGCCGAAGGATCTTTTTTGTTTGCCACAGGACGATTTTTCGACAATTCTGCGCTTTCCCTTGACACTCCCGGCGCCCTGTCGCTATAATGGCCCTACACTGGTTCAAAATATACATCAGAAGGAGCAATCACAATGGGTGTTATCAGTATTCTTCTTGGGTTGATTGCCTTTTTCGGTTTTACCGCCGCCGGGGCCATCACCGCTTCCTATATTGAAAAAACGCTGACCCGGCTTTCCACCTCGCTCACGGTGCTGCAAAACACCGCGACCACCACCATTTCAGCGGTCACCATCGGCGTGTTCGCCTTCATCGGCCTGCTGATCTGCGTGAATCTCGTCATGCACGGCCTGATCTACATGAACAAGACCCGGTACAACAGCTCTGTCAGCTACATCTGCTTCGCCCTGGGGCTCATCTCCATCCTGTGCCTGATCATGGCGGGCCTGTACGTGGCGCGCAACGTGGTCAACAACAGGAACATGCTCATGCTTCTGGGCGTGCTGCCGGACATACCGGAGGCCCTGCTGTTCTGGGGCGTGGTCGGCGTCTTCACGTTCCTGGGCGTGCTGATATTCGTGGACTTCCTCATGCACGGCCTGACGTACAAGAAAGTCGGCAAGCTGCAGGTGCGCATTCGCAGAAAGGGCGAATAAGCCCCCGTCGGGCACGAAAAACCGGATTGTCATGCCGCTCTGCTCCCCGCAAGGCCGTTGCGAGGCGGGCAAAGCCCGGCAAGTCAATCCGGTTTTTGTTTTGCCATTCACTTTATTCACGAATTTGACATCAAAAAAACGTGCACACCGTGCAATTCTATGCTATAATGTAGGTTGATAAATTGGGATATTATCCTTTTCGGAGGCACTATAGATTTGAAGTACGCGATATTCAAACCCCGGGAGACCGAGCGCAACTTCCTGTTCGCCGTGATCCTGACGACGGTGAAGATGCTGTTCTTCGTGATACTGCTGATCGCGCTGATCGGCGGCGGGCTCGTCGCGGGCATCGCCAAGGGCTGGGTGGACACCTCCCCCAGCCTGGACCTGTCGGCCATCGGCGCCCAGAGCCAGACCAGCTTCATATACGACAGCCAGGGCAACCTGATCATGGAGTTCAAGGGCTCGGAGAACCGCATCTACACGGAGATCGAGGACATCCCCCAGCAGCTGATCAACGCCGTCATCGCCATCGAGGACGCCCGCTTCTACGAGCACCACGGCGTGGACCTGAAGCGCATCGCCGGCGCGCTGGTGAACAACCTCATGGGCGGCGACACCCAGGGCGCGTCCACCATCACCTGCCAGCTGGTGAAGCTGACGCTTCTGAACAGCGACCAGAACTACAAGCGCAAGGTGCAGGAGGCCTACCTGGCCCTGCAGCTGGAGCAGAACCTGTCCAAGGAGCAGATCCTGGAGGCCTACCTGAACGTGATCTACATGGGCGGCTCCAGCTACGGCGTGAAGATCGCCGCCCAGGACTACTTCGGCAAGGACCTGCAGGATCTGACGCTGCGCGAGTGCGCCTGCCTGGCCGGCCTGATCCGCAATCCCTGGCGCTACAACCCCCGCCGGAACTACTACACCCGCAACCGGCCGGAGGAGACCGACAAGCGCACCAACTACGTGCTGGACGAGATGCTGGACCATCGCCTGATCACCCAGGAGGAATACGACCTGGCTCACGATGACAAGCTGAGCATCATCGAAAGCGGCACCGCCGCCAGCGACAACATGTATGACAACGCCTACTACGTGGAGTATTCCATCTACGATGTCGTCACCAAGATGCTGCGCGTCGAGGGCCTGGAGGACACCTCCTACAACCGCAGCCAGATGGAGACCAAGCTGCGCAACGGCGGCTACAAGGTGTTCACCAGCCTGAACGCCGAAGTGCAGCAGGCGGTGCAGGATACCATCACCAACTGGACCCAGTACCCCTCCATGCGCTACAGCAACGACAGCTCCACCCAGGCCTCCCTCGGCGGCGGCGAATACCTGACGGTGGTGCAGCCCCAGTGCGCCTGCGCTGTGCTGGACTGGCACACCGGCGAGCTGATCGCCATCGTGGGCGGGCGCAACGAGCCGGTGCAGCGCAAGCAGCTGAACCGCGCCTACCAGAACGACATGCCCGTGGGTTCGTCCATCAAGCCGCTGGCGGTCTACGGCCCCGCCTTCGACATGGGCTATTCCCCTGGCACGCCGGTGATGAACCTGCCCATCCCCATCAAGGGCTGGGTCAGCGAGACCGGCTATCCCAACAACTTCGGCGGCGGCAGCTTCTCCGGCGTGGAGAGCATGCGCCACGCCATCAACCAGTCCCACAACACCTCCACGGCCCACGTGCTGATGGACTATGTGGGCATCGAGAACTCCGTCACATACCTGCTGAAGCTGGGCGTGAACCCCGACCACATCCTGGCCAACGGTTCCGGCCTGGCGCTGGGCTCTTCGGGTCTGACCGTGGTGGAGCTGGCCACCGCCTTCGGCGCCATCGCCAACCGCGGCGTCTACCAGGAGAGCTACGCCTTCACCCAGATCCTGAACGCCGACGGCACGGTGTACATCGACGTGAACGAGGTGCAGGAGACCTGGCAGGCCTTCAAGCCCTCCACCGCCTATATGCTGGTGGACGTGCTGAAGGGCTGCGTACAGCCCGAGCTGGGCACCGGCTCCAAGGCCAACTTCGGCGGGCTGACCGTGGCGGGCAAGACCGGCACCAACACCAACAACATCGGCGTCACCTTCGCCGGCATGACCGGCTACTACGCCGGGGCCGTGTGGGTCGGCTCGGACAACTACAAGCCGCTGACCAGCGACGCCACCGGCGGCAGCTTCGCCGCCCCGCTATGGAGCGCCATCATGAGCCAGGTGCACACCCTCACCGGCTGCACCCAGGATCGGGCCATCATCGCCGGCTCCCCGGCGGACTTCGGCCTGACCGCCTGCACCGTGTGCTCGGTGTCCGGCATGCTGCCCACCAGCGCCTGCCGCAACGACGTGAACAACTACGGCACCACCACCGACTACTACCTCACCGGCACCCAGCCCACCGCCTACTGCAACATGCACCGGGCCGTGACGGTGTGCCTGAACAGCCACCAGGTGGCCGCGCCGGGCTGCTTCAACACCCGGGTCTACGGCATGATCTACATCCCCGAGGGCCATCCGCTGCGCATCGCCAAATCCCTGGACGAGATCACCCCCTACTTCACCGGTGCCTCGACCAACGAGAATTCCACCAGCCTGGGCCGGTGTACGCTGGGAAGATAGCGGGCAGCGAAAGCCCCGGAGCCTCCCTCCCCGAGGGAGGCGGCGCGGAGCGCCGGAAGGAGTTCGCTTCCCATAGATCGAAAACCCATGAACCAGGCCGATGAATAACAGCCAATCCCCCGTCAACACTTCCATTGACGGGGGGGTTTTTTATGGCTGTATTGATCGACAAAATCGTATTGACATCCCTGGCCGCTGCCGGATTGTACCTGTTCTTCCTCAACGCCTGGGGCAGCATCCCGCTGGCCATGGCGCTGGCGTTTGCCTGCGCGGCGCTGGGTCGGCGGCTGATCGCGGCGCGGCCCCGGCGAAGGCACGCGTCCCTGGAGCGGGTGCGGGGCGAGCTGCTGCGGCTGGCGGGGCTTCCCGACGCCCAGGCCCAGGCGGAGCTGACCGCGCTGGTGAACGCCCGCTGGCCCGGGGAGGATTTCGCCCTCGCGCCGGTGCTCAAGCACCCGGATGCCACGCTGACCTCCGGCGACCTTCTGAACGCCTGGAAGGCCAATCGGGAGGCGGCGCGGCTGGTGGTGGCCGCCACCTGCCCGGCGGAGCCCCGGGCACTGGCCTACGCCCGCCAGCTGCGCTCGCCCGCGGTGGCGGTGGTGGACAGCCGGGCGCTGTCGCGGCTGTTGCGAAAGGCCCTGCCGCCGGAGTCGACCGCTCCGCGCACGCCCATCCGGCAGCGGCTGCGGCGGCTGGCGGCGCGCGTCGCCACGGTGCGCGTCTCGCCGAAAAACGTCCTGCTGGCCGCGGCGATGCTCATGCTGTACCTGCGCGGCGCGGGGCCGCTGTACCTGTTCGGCGCGCTTCTTCTGCTGGCCCACCTGGGCATGGCGCTCATCCAGCGGCGGGTGGGAAAGAGGCTGTTCGAGGAATGAGAGACAGGGACCTTGCGCCGAAAGCACCTCCGCGCAGCCGGGGCGGAGCAAGGATTGGCAGCGCATGGGCGGGCGGCGCCACGCCGCCTCTGCAGGGTTTGCGTGCAAATCAAAACCCTCCCCACCGCAGTGGAAAGGGTTTGAATACCCTGTCGGCGTTCCCGCGGAATCGCCGGATGCCTTACAGATCCTCCAGCCGGATCTTCGAATCCTCCCGCGCCTGGCGGTAGATGCAGAACCGGTTGCCGATCACCTGCACGCCCTCGGCGTGCACCCGCTGGCACAACTCGTCGCAGGCCTCCCGGGTGCTCTCGAACGGCGCGGTGTTCAGCACCTGCACCTTGATCAGCTCCCGGGCCTCCAGCGCGTCCCAGCACTGCTTGATGAGGTTGTCGTTGATGCCGTCCTTGCCGATGTGCAGCACCGGCTCCATCGTATTGCACATGGCGCGAAGCTTCGCACGCTGTTTGGTCGTCATGGTCTTGTCCTCCTATGTTTCACTCATTCGGATGGGCGGCGCAACGCCGCCCCTGCAATATCCGTTACTCCACGAAATCAAACTCCATCTTCCCGATCACCACGCTGTCGCCCTCCTTCGCGCCGGCTTCACGCAGCGCGTCGATGACGCCCAGCCGCCTGAGCGAGCGATGGAAGTAGTTGAGGCTCTCCTCGTTGTCGAAGTTGACGGACTCCATCAGCCGGTCCATCTCGCGGCCCGAGACGAAGTACACGCCGCCGTCCACATCCACGGTGAAGGGCTCGCCGTTCAGATCGCTGGCGTCGCCCAGCACCTCCTCCAGGAAGGGCTCGGCGGGCGGGCAGGTGTCCAGCAGCTCCACGGTGGCGTAGAGCAGGGCGCTGAAATTCTGCCGGGTGGCGGCAGAGACGGGATAGATGCCGATGCCCGTGCCCTCCAGCTTCTCCCGCAGCCGCGCCAGGTTCTCCTCCGCGCCGGGCAGGTCCATCTTGTTGGCCACCACGATCATCGGCCGGTTCTTCAAATCCCCGTAGGCCTCCAGCTCCTTCATGATGGCGTCGTAGTCCTCCAGCGGGTCGCGGCCCTCGCTGCCGGCGATGTCGAGAACGTGCAAGAGCATCCGCGTGCGCTCCACGTGGCGCAAAAACGCATGTCCCAGGCCGACGCCCTCCGCCGCGCCCTCCACCAGGCCGGGGATGTCCGCCAGCACGAAGCTGGTGTCGCCCTGCTTGACGATGCCCAGGTTGGGCTGGAGGGTGGTAAAGTGGTAGTTGGCGATCTTGGGCCGGGCCGCCGTGACCACGGACAGGATCGTGGACTTGCCCACGTTCGGGAAGCCCACCAGGCCCACGTCCGCGATGGACTTCAGCTCCAGCGTCAGCTCGATCACGTCCCGCTTCTCGCCGGGCTTGGCGAACTGGGGCGCCTGGCGTGTGGGCGTGGCGAAGTGCTGGTTGCCGAAGCCGCCGTTGCCGCCCTTCACCAGCGTCTTGCGCGCGCCGGGCTCGTACAGGTCCAGCAGCAGCTTGCCCGTAGCCTTCTCCCGCACCACCGTTCCCGGGGGCACCTGGATCACCACCGGCTCGCCGGACTTGCCCGTGCGCCGGTTGGCCATGCCGTCGCCGCCATTCTCCGCGGTGAACTTGCGCTTGTAGCGGAAGTCCATCAGCGTGTGCATGCGCTCGGAGGCCTCGAAGATCACGTCTCCCCCGCGCCCGCCGTCGCCGCCGTCCGGCCCGCCGGCCTGCACGAACTTCTCCCGATGGAAGGATACGCAGCCGTTGCCGCCGTCGCCTGCCTTCACCGTAATACTGACTACATCTACAAATAATGCCATAATCTCAATTCTCCAAATGCTTCTCGCACAATCCTTCGTTCAGCAGGCACCGCTCGCACTCCGGCTTCCTGGCGTGGCAGCAGCGCCGCCCGTGCCAGATGATCAGGTGGTGCCCCAGCGACCAGATGTCCCGATCCAGCAGGGCGCGCAGCTGCTCCTCCACCTTCTCGGGGGTGTTGCCGTCCGAAAGGCCGATGCGCCGGGAGACGCGGAACACGTGGGTGTCCACGGGGATCTGGTCGTCGCCGAAGGCCGCCAGCAGCACCACGCCCGCGGTCTTCTGGCCCACGCCGGGCAGGGCCATCAGCTCCTGACGGGTACCCGGCACCCTGCCGTCGTACTTGTCCACCAGCGCGCGGCTGGCGGCTACGATGTTTTTGGCCTTGTTGCGGTACAGCCCGCACTCGCGGATCATCGGCTCCAGCTCCTCGGGCGTAAGCCGCGCCATGGCGAAGGCGTCCGGGTATTTGGGAAACAGCTTTGCCGTGACCAGGTTCACCCGCTTGTCGGTGCACTGGGCCGAGAGGATCGTGGCGATCAGCGTCTCGTAGGGGTTGCGGAAGTTCAGCTCCGGCTTCGCCTCGGGATACAGCTCCCGCAGCGCCTCCATCACCTGTGCCGCGCGACTTGCGTCCATGGCCATTCCTCCCGCTTTTGTAATTGCCATGATTATACACTTTCCCGGGCTGGCCGGTCAAGCATGAAACGGTAAATCAGGCCCGCCGCGGCGGAAAGACGGCCTCGTGCGCCTGTCCATCGTCGATCATTTCGATGAAATCCTCCGCCACTTCCGCGCCGTCCAGCGTCACATGCCGGGCGGCCCTGTCGCAGGTCAGGCGGTATTTGCTCCTGCCAAACGGAATTGTCAGCGATGCCCGCGGCCAGGAACCCAGCAGGGCGTTCAGGCGCACCCGGTTTTCCCGGCGCTCGAAGCCCAGCAATTCCAGCACGCAGGTGTGCATCCAGCCCGCCGCGCCGGTGTACCAGGTCCAGCCCCCGCGGTCCTCCAGGCCGGGGTGGTCGTACACGTCCGCAGCCATCACATAGGGCTCCACGCGATACCTTTTCACCTTCTCCGGCGAATCGGCGTGGTTCACCGGGTTCAGCATCGAAAGCGCCCTGTGCGCCCGCTCGGCGTCGCCCATGCGGATCAGCGCCAGCAGCAGCCACAGCGCGCCGTGGGTGTACTGGCCGCCGTTTTCACGAATCCCCACGGGATAGCCCCGGATGTAGCCGGGATTGGCGCCTTTGCCATCGAAGGGCGGGGTCAGCAGCCGGATGATGCCGCGCTCCTCGTCCGCCAGTTGTTCCCAGGCGGCGTCCATGGCCATGCGGCAGCGGGCGGGATCCAGCCCCGCCAGCACCGCCCAGGCCTGGGAGATGGCGTCGATCCGGCACTCCGCGCTCCGGCTGCTCCCCAGCGGCGCGCCGTTGTCGTCAAAGGCCCGCAGGTACCAGCCGCCGTCCCAGCCGTGCACCTCCACGGCGATGCGCAGCCGCCGGGCCAGCGCCTCCAGCCAGGCCCGGTCCGCTTCCACGGGCGCAACGGCCCCGTAGGCGTCCGCGCAGGCGATGGCGAACTGCGTGAGCCACACGCTCTCTCCCCTGCCCGCCGCGCCGACGCGGTCCATGCCGTCGTTCCAGTCCCCCGCGCCCATCAGCAAGAGCCCGTGGCCGCCCACCTTCGCCGCGCGGCGGAAGGCGCGCATGCAGTGCTCGTGCAATGTGCCGCGGTTCGCGCCTGGGCGCATTTCCATATACACGTCGCTCTGACCCTCCGGGATCTCCACGTCCTCAAGGTAAGGGATCGACTCATCGAGGATGCCCGCGTCGCCGGTTTCCTTCACATAGGCCGCGACTGCATACGGCAAAAACAGCATGTCGTCGGAGATGCGCGTGCGCACGCCGCTTGCGGGCATGTGCCACCAATGCAGTGCGTCCCCAGCCTCGAATTGCCGCGCGGCGCATAGCAGCAGGTGCTCCCGGCAGCGGCTCGGCTCCTGGTGCATCAGCGCCAGCATGTCCTGCAGCTGGTCCCGGAAGCCGAATGCCCCGCCCGGCTGATAGAACCCCGTGCGGCCCAGCACCCGCGCGGCGCGGACCTGGTGAATCAGGAAATCGTTGAACAGGTGGTTCAGCGCCTCGTCTGGGGTGTCGATGGTCATGCGCGGCGGCATTTCAGGGGGCATGGGCGGTTCCAAGCGCAGCGCTTCCACGCGTTCAAGCGCCGCCTTCACGTCCCCCGACCAGCCCAGCACCAGCCGAACCTTTTCCGCGCAGCCCCGATCCAGCGCCAGCGGCACCGAGAGCGTCCCCGGGCCCTCCCCCGTGGCGGCGGAGCGAGGCGCGGCCAGCCAGCCCACGCCGTCCATGACGCCGGCGGCAAGGCTCGCGCCATCCGCGTGCCAGGCGTTCAGATACGCCGCGTCCCGGGCATTTTCGCCCATCAGCCAGTTCACGCGGGCCAGCAGCCGGAAACTCTCGCCCCTCAAGGCGCGGTTCGTCAGGCTGACCGAGATGTTCGCCTCCGGCGCGCCGCCGTTCATGGAGAGGCGCACCTCCCCGCACACCCGGCGCGTCTCGAACGCATAGCAAGCCGAGCCCGCGTCGTACCGCGCGCGAAAGGGCACGGCGGGCCGCTTACCGGGCAGCAGCGAGAGCGCCTCGCCCCGGCCGTTCACAAGCCGCAGCTCGAGCCCCCAGCCCTCATCCAGGGCGTCGCCCGTCCAGGGGGTGAGCCGCCCCATGCGGCTGCTGCCTGCCCAGAAGAAGCCGCCGCCCCGCTCGGTGAGCAGCATGCCCGCCGCGTCGCCCGCCAGTATGTGGCACCAGGGCGCGGGCGGCAGGGCCCCGGCGCGCACGTCGATGCCGTAGCCGCCCTCCGGCAAAAAGCCGCCGGTGCCGTTGTCCAGCAGGCGCTCCTCGCGGCGCATCGTGGACGCGCCGGTGAGCATCGGCTTCCATTGCATCGCAGGAACGTCCAGCCGGGCGAGGATCTCGTGGATCTGGGCATAGAGGTCCCGTTCACCGGTGAACACCGCCGCGGCCCCGCGCTGGAGGGCCTGCCGCTGCGCCTGCGTCAGCGCCGCGCCGTCCAGCAGCCACGCGCCGCCCCGCTCGCTTCGGTGGGCGTTCAGGGAGCTTGCGGCGATCAGCGCCTCCAGCGTGTCGCGCACGGGCCGTGCATAGCCGCCCTCGCCGTCGTCCAGCAGGATGAGGTCCACGGTCAGCCCCGCCGCGCGATAGAACCCGCAGGCGCGGATCAGCTCCCTCGCGGTGTCCCTCTCCCCTACGTCCTTCACGGACAGGACCAGCATCGGATCCTCGCCGGAGAGGCCCAGCGGCCACAACGCGCGCTGGTCCACGGGGCCCTCGCCAGGCCGGGACAGGCGCGCCCTTGCCGACATGCGGCCGTCCGCCAGCAGCGCCGCAAAGCGCTGGAGGGCATGGTAGTGCCCGGCACTCAGCCCAAGGAAGCCCAGCATGGCCCGCGCCTGTCCCCCGGCCAGCCGCAGCGCCCGCTCCGGCAGCCCCGGCCGCCGCCAGCGCCCGGCCCAGGCCCCGGCGGAGGTCTTCTCATCCAGCAGCGAGAGCGCGTCGCAGACCCTGGTCTTCTCTCCGGAAGCCAGCTCAATGGCTGTACGAATGGCGCTCACCGGGTTCAGCGTCGCGCCGAGGCTGCCCGTCAGGCGCATGGCAATGCCGCCGGTAGCGCCGCTGTCGCCCTCCCGGCCAATCAGTTTTCCATAGTCCGTCTCGTACTCGGTTTCGCCATCCGTCGCCAGCAGGTGGACCAGCTTCGGCCCGCCCGCGCCACGGCTGCCGGGGCGGCGGCGAAACAGCAGCGTCCCGTCGGCAAGGCGCTCGCTCTCGACAAACATATTCTGGAAGGCCGGATGGGCCTCGAAATCCTCCCGGCGGCACAGCGCCACGGGAACCACGTCCGTCAGCGTCAACCGCGCGGGCGACGCGCCCCGGTTGTCCAGCTCGATCACCCGAACCAGCGTGCCGTCCTCCGGCGAGACGCCCACGGCCATCGCCGCCTCCACGCGGCCCAGCCGGGTGACGCTGTGCATCACGCCCGGCTCGAAGCCCACGCGGCTGCCCGCGCCGCCCAGTATGACGGACGCGCCGGTATCGCGATCCAGCAGGTGGACGCAGGCCCTGTCCCGCCGGCTGCGCAGGTTCCCGGCAAAGCGGGTGGCGTCCACGCCGAAGCGGGCGTAGTGCGCCGCGCCGTCCGAGGTACACAGCGCCGTCGCCCCTGCGCCGCTCAAGAGGTGCGTCTCCACAGGTCCCCGGGCCATGCGCATGAGCCGCGGCGCGGGTTCCGCGGGTTCGCGCCGCCTCTGCGCCTTCCGCCGCCCCGGCGCGTCGCAGGGCCGCTCCTGCAGCAGCAGCGACAGCGCCCGCGCCCGTGGGATGGCCATGAAGTCCCGCCGCAGGGAATTCTCCGTCAGCGCGTTGCACAGCGCGCACAGCACCATGCCCTGGTGGTGGGCCATGTGGCTCTTCACCAGCGCAGGCGCTCCGTCCATGCCGGAGCGCAGGTAGTCCGCCGCCTCGTAAAAGCCCCAGGCCCCGCGAAGGCCCAGCGCCTCCATCCGCCGCAGGTCCTTCGCCGCCTCGCCCGGCGCGACCATTGCCGCCAGCGCCGCGGCATAGGGCGCCACGACCCCCTCCTCGCTCTCCCCGCTCATGGACAGGGTGCACAGGCCAAAGGCCCGGTACTGGTAGTTGAGGGCGGCATCCAGGGCGCTGTGGCCCGATTCGGACACGCCCCAGGGCCGCCCCAGCCGCCTGCCCTGGGCGATCTGCGCCGCCACCGCGCAGCGCTGTCCCTCGCCCAGCAGCGTGCCCGCCGGGGCCTGCATGAAGATAGCGGGCATCAGGTACTCGAACATCGTGCCAGACCAGGACAAGGGGCACGCGCCGCCCGCCACCTTTATGCAGGGCCGGCCCAGCCGGTTCCAGTGGCGCACCGGCACTTGGCCCAGCATCATGGCGACATAGCTCAGGATCCTGGACTCTGACGCCAGCAGGTCGTAGTGGGACCGGCTCAGCTGGCCCGTCTCCCCGTCCAGGCCGATGGCGAACAGCTCCTTATCGGCGTCGTAGAGGGCGGTGAAGTCCATGCCCTCGGCCAGGGCGATCATCCGATGCGACAGCTCCCCGCCCATCTCCGACGCGTTGGCGCACAGCATCAGCGCCGCCGCCAGGTTGCCGCTGTCCACCGAGGACACGTACCGGGGCCGCAGCGGCGCGAGGGTGTCGATGTCCACCCAGTTGTACAGGTGTCCGCGCCACTTCTCCACGCGCTCCAGGGAATCCAGCGTCCGCCCGATGCGCATCCGCGTTTCCTCCACGCCAAGGAAGCCCAGCCGCCTCGCCGAGAGGCAGCCGAGCAGGTACAGCGCGATATTGGTGGGCGACGTTCGCCGGGCCGCGCCCACGGGCGGGTCCAGCTGCACGTTGTCCGGGGGCAGGCCGGTGCCGTCCAGGGGCACCGAGGCCTCGAAGAAGCGCCAGGTGTCCGCGGCGATCTCTGTGAAATACCGCCGGTCGTCGCCGGAGAGGGGTTCAGCCGCGCCGATGGGCGTATCCTCCATGTCGCGGATCCAGCCGGGGCCGACCAGGAACAGCGCCTCCAGCGCCAGCGCGCCCATGGCCCAGCCGGGCACCAGCAGCCCCGGCAGCATGAGCAGCGCCGCGATCCGCCCCGGCCAGGTGATCGCCCTTCCCCCGCCCCGGCCCTCGGCGTCCGCGGCGGTGACCCACTCCAGGAGGTGTCTGCCGGATACAAACACCCGCCAGAGGGTGCGGACGATCGCGTCCAGCGCGTTCAAGGCCAGCGCGGGCAGCGCCGCCAGTTGGGCCGTGGCCCTGCGCCACAGGCGCTCCCGCGCGCCGGGGTTCAGAAGCGGCTCCAGGTAGTTCATCAGCAGCGCCGAAAGCAGCGCGCCGCCGTTGCCGCCCCAGACCGCGCCCACGAGCAGCGTGAGCAGCGCCGGGGCGTGCAGCGAGCGGATCAGGTTGTCCAGCATCCGGAATCGGTCTGCGGCGGCCAGGCCCGGATGGCCCATCAGCGGCAGCAGCTGCCAGTCGCCCCGCGTCCAGCGGTGCAGCCGGCGCAGGAACGCGCCCAGCGACGTGGGAAAGCCGTCGCAGAAGGCGACGTCCCCCGCAAAGCCCGCCCCCGCCAGCGCGCCTTCGATCAGGTCGTGGCTCAACACCCGGCCCTCCGGCAGCGCGCCGTCCAGTCGCCCGTGGAACGCCGCCACGTCGTAGATGCCCTTGCCGGCGTAGATGCCCCGGCCCGTCAAATCCTGCCACAGATTCGAGACGGACACGGGATAGGCGTTCAGCCCGCCGGAGCCGCAGAACAGCTTCACAAAGCCGTTCACGCAGGCTTCGGGCAGGGGCTCCATTCGCGGCTGCAGCACGGCAAAGCGGCCGTTCAGCGGGTGGGCCATCACGCCGATCAACCGGCGCACTGCGTCGGGCAGCAGCCGGGTGTCCGCGTCCAGGGTCAGCACGTACCTGAAGCGGCCCGCCAGCCGCCCGCAGGCCGCGCCCTCCGCGCCAAAGGACGCCTCCGCGCCGGCCTCGCCCAGCAGCAGCCGGTTCAGGTCGGTGAGCGCCCCGCGCTTGCGGTCCCGGCCCATCCAGACGCCGTCCGCCGCCAGCGGCACGCGGTTTCGGTGCAAAAAGGCATACTTCTCCCGCCCCGCCCGCGCGTTCATGGCCGCGACGGCCTTCCGGGCGGCTTCCAGGATCGCCCCGTCCCCGGGCATGTCCCTGCGCGGCGCGTCGGCAAAGTCGCCCAGCAGCAGGTATTCGATGTTTTCGTCCGCCTCCAGGAAGCCCAGCGCCTCCAGCTGGGAAAGCACGTCCTCCGCCCGCTTCGGCGAGGACAGCAGCACCGGCATTACCACCAGCGTGCGCATGTCCTCCGGCATGGCGTCCAGCTCCAGCTTCAAGAGCCGTGCCGGGGGCGTGAACTTCGGGTAGAACCGGCCGATCAACGTCCCCGCCGACGTCCAGGCCAGCAATGCGCAGGGCAGGGCCAGCCAAGCCCGCCCGGTCAGCGCAGCGAGCCCCGCTGCAAGCAGCGCGGCGAGGCCGATGTGCAGCGCCATAGCGCCGCGGCCCGTCGGGTCGGGCACCAGCAGCCTGAGGCGCGCCTTTTCCCGGTTCATCCGGCCGAGCAGCGCCCTTCGGCCCGCGTCGTCGTACAGCCACCAGCAGACATTGCGCCGGATGCCCTCTTCCTCCCTCGCAGCGTCCAGCGCGTGCCGCGCCACGGAGATCTCCGGCAGGCCTGCGCGCCGGGCGATGTGTGCCAGCTGCTCGCGCAGCGCGGCGCGGGAGTCGTCGTCCATGCGGGGATAGACCCCGGCGGGGTCCCGCCTGAGCGCCTGGTCCACCCGGGAGAGCGCCTCAAAGCATCGCTGCCAGTTCAGTCCTTCCACCATCCGCCGCGCCGCCAGCAGGTTTTCCAGCCGCAGCGTGTCCCGGGCCGACTCCGCCTGGGCCCGCCGCACCGCGTCCTCCGCGGACAGTCCCCGGCGGGCGAGCTCAGCTTCCAGCCGCGCCCGCGCCGCGGGCACGCCGTCCTCCGCCGCCCGCTTCAGCGCATATTCGACAGTGCCCGGCTCCAGCGCGATCCTGCCCCTGCCGCCCCGCCCGACCCAGCGTGCGGCCCTTGCACACAGCCCGCCCCGGCGGACGACGGAATCCGCCACCCGCAGAAGCGCCCGGGAGAGGGCCGCCTCCGCCGCCTGCGGCGCGGCCCAGAGCTCCGCCATGGCCATCGGCTGGAGGGCGTCCAGGGCCGAGAGGGCGCCCATCAGGCGCTCCTGCGTCAGCCTCCCGTCACCCCCGGCGATCAGCCGATCCAGCACTGCCTCCACCCGCGGCTGGCCCCGCCATGCGGGCAGCCTGCCGCCCTTTCGGGAGGCCTCCCGGGCGCAGGCAGCGATCCGCCGCGCCTCCCGGTTCAGCCGGGAGAGCGCCTCGTCCTCCAGCGCGGAATACGCCTCTACCCGGCGCAGCAGCGCCCGCAGGCGCATGTGTTCGCGCCAATTCAGGCCAAGCCTCGCCTCGCCCGCCGGGGCGTTGCCCTCGGCCAGGCGGCGGATCGCGCCCGCGTCCTCTATATTCAATCGATAATTGCCGTCGTTCTGGTCCATACCGGCCTCCTGCATAGCATGAGATACTTTCAGTATGGACGGATTCTATCCAAAATATAATGAACCGCCGCGAAGCGCATGGCCTCGCGGCGGTTCAACTTTGTATTTCGCTTTACTCCTGCTCGTCGCCCAGCTCGGCGCGGCGGCGGCGGATGTTCTTCAGGGACTCGGTCATCTGGTCCTCCACGCTGGCCAGCAGCTGGTAGGCGTCGTGCTGGGCCTTGAGGCGCATCTCGCTGGCCTCCACCCGGGCATCGTTCTTCAGGATGCGGGCCTCCTCACGGGCCTGGCGCATGATCTCGCTCTCGTCGATCATGTGGTCGGCGCGGTCCTGGGCGTCCTCCAGGATGGCACGGGCCTCGTTCTCGGCGTCCAGAACCCGCTGCTCGGCGTCCTCGCGGGCGCGCTCCAGGGCGGCGTTCACGCGCATTTCAGCGGAGCTGATGCGGTTCATGGCCTTGGTCTCGGCCTCGTTCATGATGCGCTCCTGCTCGGAATACATCTGCAGGCCGTACTGCACGGCGTCGGGCAGGTTCTTTTCCATATCATCTATAATCATCAGGCATTTTTCCGCATCGATGATCTTTTTGCCGGTCAGCGGCACGTTGGTGCCCGCGTTGATCGCCGCGCGAATGTGCTTGAGCAGCTCCAGGAAGTAACGCATATCGTTGACTTCATCGTTTTGCTGCGCTTGCGGGGTTTCGCGGGTGTCCAGCTCCTCATCCTCGTAGAACTTATCCTGATCGCGATCCATGCTTTAGCCCTTCCTTTCCGCACCCGGTGGCCGCCGGATACAGCTTAGTCTGCCCGGAGTGTCCGGTTTAATCCTGTTGGAATGTGTCTTGTGTCAGTCTTCCGCAGCCGCCAGCTCCACGAAATCCACGGCCGTGTCGCTGTAGTTGCGGGTGTCAAATATCCGGAACTGCTCCGGCAGGGCGATTTTCGCACTCCCCAGCCGTTCCATGACGATCAGGCAGCCCGGGGCGAGCATATCCGCCTCCAGCAGCCTTCCCAGCGCGTCACCATAGGCCTCCACCATCCGGTAGGGCGGATCCAGGAACACCAGATCGAACATCCGGCCCTCCAGCGACGCGATGGCGCTGCGATAGTCGGTGCGGATGATCTGCGCCCGATAGTCGAAGTCGTCCTTCAGGACGTTCCGGGCGTTGCGCTCGATGACCTGCCAGGCCGCGCGGGCGTTGTCCGCGATCACCGCGGATTCCGCTCCCCGGCTGAGCGCCTCCAGCGCCAGAGCCCCCGTGCCGCCGAACAAATCCAGCACCCGCGCGTCCTGCACGCGGGAGGCGATGATGTTGAACAGCGACCCCCGAATCTTGTCGGATGTGGGGCGCGTATCCGAGCCGGACGGCGCGAAAAGCGTGCGTCCCTTGGCCTCTCCAGATATAATACGCATAACTCCACCTATGATATTGTCTCAATTATATCATATTTGCGCTATATTTGCAATCCGTTTTTCAAAAAAATATCAAATTTCAGGTTTCTGGCTTCTGGGCACCCGTTTTTGCCGCACCACGCGGGACTTTGCCTTGGCCCGGCGCTTGCCCTCGGCCATGGCTTTTTCCGATTTTGCCCACAGCCTCGGCCCCTGCATATAGCCGGCGAAGGTGGTCATCGGCAGCACGAAGGGCGAGATCATCAGCACCGCCACTACCGAGGGCGTCAGGCGGTCGAAGGTCTCCGTCCAGCCCAGCACGCAGGGCCAGAAGGGCGCGGCCAGGATCCAGGAGATCAGCCGCAGCGGCAGCACCAGCGGCTCAAAGCCCGCCAGCGAGCAGATGATGTAGGCGCAGCCGATCACATAGGCCGGCAGGGCGAAGGACAGCGCGGCGCGCAGGCCGTGGCCCACGCTCCAGGCCCGCTTGGCCACCTTTTCGTCGATCTGGCCGTGGGTGGGGCTGGTCGGGTCCTGGGCCTTCTTCACCGTCTGTAAAAGCCCGCAGGCCTCGTGGCCGTAGCCCATGCCCTGCCTGAAGCACAGGTACAGCGAGCCCGCCAGCAGCAAAAGCCCCAGCACCATCCAGGCCAGCCTGTTCTGCAGCGCGAACAGCCCCAGGTTCACAAAGATCATCAACACCAGCGTGGCGATGTTCGTCCGCCACATATCCGATACGCTCATTGTATTTCCACCTCATCCGCCCCTGCGGGTGCCTTTCCATCGAAGGGAAGGTTCTCAGTCGATCACTTCGACCGGTATCCGGCTGGAAAATCCCAGCATGATCTCATAGGGAATGGTCCCGGCCAGCTCCGCCAGCTCGTCCGGCGTGATGCGCTCGCCGCCCTGGCGGCCCAGCAGCACCACCTCGTCCTCCAGGGACGCGTCCGGGATGTCGGTGACGTCCGCCATCACCATGTCCATGCACACCCGGCCCACCAGCGGCGCGCGCCGGCCCTTCACCAGCACGCTGGCGCGGTTTGAGAGGATGCGCGGATAGCCGTCGCCGTAGCCGATGGGCAGCGTCATGATCAGGCTGTCCCGCCTGGCCGTGAACGTGCGGCCGTAGCCCACGGTGTCCCCTGCGGCGATGCGCTGGATGCGGATGGGATAAGTCGAAAGCGTCTGGGCGTTTTCGATCTCCCCCGCCAGCTCCTTAACGCAGGAGCCGTACAGCCCGATGCCCGGGCGCACCATGTCGTACTGCAGCTCCGGCATGAACATGGCGCTGGTGGCCGCCGCGTGGGCGATGGGGTCAAAGCCGGCGGCGCGGATCGCCGAGAGGGCTTCGCCAAAGCGCGCATTTTGAAGCGCGGTGAATTCCGGGTCGGTGTCCGCCACGCAGAAGTGGGTGAACGCGCCCTCCATTTCAACGTCCGGGCAGCGCCGCCAGTGGTGCAGCAGGGCCTTCAGGTCGTCCATGCCGCGCACGCCCACCCGGCTCATGCCGGTGTCGATTTTCAGATGGGCCTTCGCGCGCAGACCGGACTTCTCCGCCTCATCCTGCAGGATGTCCAGCATCGCCGGGGTGTAAACCGCCTGGGACGCGCCGCAGCGCACCGCCTGGCGCAGGGATTCCTCGCAAGCGCCGCCCAGGATCAGGATCATGCTTTCGATGCCGGACGCGCGCAGCGCCTCGGCCTCCTCCACGATGGCCACAGCAAAGGCGTCCGCCCCGGCGGCAAGCAGCTTCCGGGCCGTGCGGGCGGCATCGTGGCCGTAGGCGTCGGCCTTTACCACGCACATCATGCGCACCTTTTCCGGCAGCCTGGCGCGGATCGCCCGCGCGTTGGCGGCGACCGTGTCGGTGGAAATCCTCATGATCGTGGGCCGCATACGCTTCTACCTCCCCCGCGGCGCAAGGCCGTTTTCATCCCACAACATCTTATTATATCTTATTCTTGTCAAGATTGCAACATGATTGTCCAAATCGGGTCGAATTTTATGTTTGACGGTTGCAAAATGGGGACCGGACGTGTATACTGTAATACAGCGAATCTGCATTGGAGGTTGACCCATGGGCTTTCGGGACTTGATGAACAACTACTACTACGGCAAGCAGGGCAAGGCCGATTACACCATTGAGAACATGCCACAGAACCGGCGGCAGCTGTTTGGAGAGGTGCTGAAGGTGCGCTGGAGCGCGCTGTTCGGCGTGAACCTGCTGTACATGATCGCATGGATCCCGGCCATCGTGTGGACGGTCATCAACGCGCTGGCGCTTCTGAACCTGCCGGAGGGCGGCACCGTGGACCAGATGGTCAGCCTGGTGTTCACCTGGCTGATGATAATGATCCCCTGCATAGCCATCACGGGGCCCTTCAACGCCGGCATCAGCTACGTGCTGCGCAACTGGGCCCGAGACGAGCACAGCTTCGTGCTCAGCGACTTCAAGGATGCGGTAAAGGGCAACTGGAAGCAGGCGCTGGTGATGTCGGTGATCGACGGCGTGATGCCGTTCATAATGTTCACCGGCTGGCGGTTCTACGGCAGCATGATGCAAAACAGCATGATCTACGTGGTGCCGGCGGGCCTGCTGATGCTGGTGGGCATCATCTGGGCGCTGGCCAGCATGCTGGCCTATCCCATGCTGATCACCTACGACCTGAAGACCATGGACGTGATCCGCAATTCCGTGCTGCTGAGCGTGGCCAAGCTGCCCTTCGCGGTGCTGATCAAGCTGCTCACCTTCGTGGTGCCCGCGCTGGGCATCGGCCTGGGGCTGCTGATCCCCGGCATCCAGTGGCAGGTGCTGGGCATCGTGGTGGTGCTGTACCTGGTGTGGCTGGTGGCCTTCAACAAGCTGATCGTGGCCAGCTACGCCAACTGGCTGTTCGAGACCTATCTGAACCCCCAGATCAAGGGCGCGCCCACCAACGTGGGCCTGCGGCCCGAGGATTGGGACGACGTGACGTACATCCCGGAGGACGACGAGGACTGACGGCAATGGCGGGGGACGCTTTTCTGTGCCCGCTGGCGCGACACAGGGCGGTTCCCTCCGTTCAATGAGCAATCCCTGAACGCGACTTACAGATCCTTCGCTTCGCTCAGGATGACAGGGGCCGCAACGGTGTCATCCTGAGCGAAGCGAAGGATCTGTGTATTGCACAAGGAACATACGCTGCCATTATCGTCTCCCCCTCAGACAGCGCCAGCTGCCGTTCACCACGCTTTTTCTCCATATCTGATGCAAAGGATTCTGTATGAACAACCAGTATGAACTCCTCTCCCCCGCCGGGTCGATGGAATCGCTCCGTGCGGCGCTGCGCTTTGGCGCGGACGCGGTCTACGTGGGCGGGCCAAGGCTGCAGCTGCGCGCCGGGTCGGCGGGCTTTTCCATGGACGATCTGGCCCAGGCGGCCCGCACGGCGCACGCCCTGGGGCGGAAGCTGTACGTGACCGTGAACGCCTTTCCCACCAACGGGGAGATCGACCAGCTGGGCGACTATGCCCAGGCGCTTTATGATCTCGGCGCGGACGGGGCCATCGTGGCCGACCTGGGCGTCATCGCGGCCATGCGCAAGGCCGCGCCGGAGCTGCCCATCCACGTCAGCACCCAGGCCAACTGCGTGAACCATGCCGCCGCCCGGGCCTATTTCGACATGGGCGCCACGCGGGTGGTGCTGGGCCGGGAGATGACGCTGGATGAGATCGCCGAACTGCGTGCGCGCACGCCAAGGGAACTGGAGCTCGAGGCCTTCGTCCACGGCGCGATGTGCATGGCCTACTCCGGCCGCTGCATGATCAGCGCCTATCTCACCGGCCGAAGCGCCAACCGCGGCGGGTGCGCCCAGTCCTGCCGGTGGAGCTACGCGCTGATGGAGGAAAAGCGCCCGGGCGAGTACTTTCCTGTGGAGGAGGACGCGGGCGGCACCACGATATTGAGCTCCTGCGACCTGAACTGCCTGGACTTCCTCGATGAGATCATCGAGGCGGGCGTCACGTCCTTCAAGCTGGAGGGGCGCATGAAGTCGCCCTACTACGTGGCCACGGTGACCAGCGCCTATCGAAGGCGCATCGACGGGATTTTAAATGGCAGCGCCACGCCGGAGTCCGTCGCCCGGCTGCAGGGCGAGCTGAACGCCGCCAGCCACCGGGCCTACGCCTCCGGGTTCTACTTCGGCGAGATGAAGAACCACACCCCGGACAAGGGCGTGTATACACAGGACTGCGTGTTCGTGGGCAAGGTGGCCGAGCGTCTGAATGGCGGGCGCATCCGCGTGGAGCTGCGCAACCGCTTCCGCGCCGGGGATATCATCGAGGTGCTGTCCCCCAGCCGCCTGGGCCTGTCCTTCCCCGCCGCGAACATCACCGACGGGGAGGGCAACCCCCTGGACGAGGCGACTGTGCCCATGGCCCTCTACGATATGGACGCGCCGGAGGGCGTGGAGGCCGGGGACTTTTTGAGGGTGAGGGTGAAAGGCGATTGAGCAAAAGCTCCCCCACAGGCGCAAACGGAAACAACACACGATGAACCCGGCCAGGGCGTGCCGGGTTCATCGTCTGTCTGTACGGGGAAGCAGACATATACAGCGCCTCTTCCGAAGAAGAAACGCTGGGGAATCAATAGGTTCAGGTCGATAAGCTGGAATTTGTTGATATCAAAGCGTCAGTATTTCGCTCACGATTTCATAAACGTTCTTATTGACTGTATCCACTTTTATGGTGTCAAGCGTTTGATACA
>CACWZP010000001.1 GCA_902765395.1 uncultured Eubacteriales bacterium | reverse complement strand
CGTCGCGCACCAGCCGCACGGTAATCTTCTCCGGCCGCAGGCCCAGCGCATTGCCCCCGTCGTTCCACGTCTTGATGCCGGAGATCTCCACCATCGGCACCGGCGTCTCTTCGGGCTCCGGCTCAGGCGTCTCGGTGGGTTCAGGCGTCTCGGTGGGTTCAGGCGTCACGGTGGGTTCGGGCGTCACGGTGGGTTCGGGCGTCACAGTGGGTTCAGGCGTCACGGTGGGTTCGGGCGTCACAGTGGGTTCGGGCGTCACAGTGGGTTCGGGCGTCACAGTGGGTTCGGGCGTCACGGTGGGTTCGGGCGTCACGGTGGGTTCGGGCGACGGCGTGGGCGTCGTCTTCAGGGTATTGGTGATATCGAAGCCGTCCACCGTCGCCGTATAGTCATCCGGCACCTCGGCCTCCTCGACGGTATACGCGATCTCCTTCCCATCCTTATACTTGTCCAGGCCGGGGAAGGTGTGTGTCCAATCATTCGCCGCAGACAGGGTCGCTTCGTCCTTCTTCACGCCATCCGCCAGCAGGTTCACCGCGATGCTCTTGGGCCGCTTGCCGTCCTGGTCGTTGCCGTCGTCCCAGCTCTTGGTGACGGTCACGCTGGTCTTCTCCGGCACGTGGGTGTTGGTGATGGTGAAGCCGCCTGTCATGCTGCCCGTGATCTTCACGGTGTAACCTTCCACCGGTTCTTCGGTGACGGTATAGACGATTTCCTTCCCATCCTTATACTTGTCCAGGCCGGGGAAGGTGTGTGTCCATTCATTCACCGCGGACAGGGTCGCATCGTCCTTCTCCTCGCCATCCGCCAGCAGATTCACCTTGATGCTCTTGGGCTGCTTGCCGTCCTGGTTGTTGTTGTCCTCCCATACCTTGGTGACGGGAATATCGATCGTGGGCAGGTTGTTGGTGAAGGTGGCGACGGCCGTTTCGGGAACCTTGTCCCCGGTTTTGCCCGCCTCCACGGTCACGGTGACAAAGTCCTTCCCTCTCGCTTTGCCGCCTTCCGCGGCCAGCTTCATGTTCCCGGGCACCGTCTCGGTGATGGTATAATCGCCTGCCGCCAGACCGGCGACCTCATAGAAACCGTCTTCATCCGCAGAAAGCGCTTTCTTATCCAGCACGGCCCCTGTGGCGGAGCCGTTTTCAAACGTGATCGCGACGGTATGGCTGAC
Source organism: uncultured Eubacteriales bacterium (assembly GCA_902765395.1). Lineage (GTDB taxonomy): Bacteria > Bacillota > Clostridia > Christensenellales > Aristaeellaceae > UBA2862. The sequence continues at coordinate 220,408 of CACWZP010000001.1, read as the reverse complement.
GCTCCCGTTTTCACCGGGGCCCTTGATTTCAAAGGAATAGGTGCCGTCCGCCAGCTTGCCGACGCCGTCTCCAGAGCCGTTCACTGTCACCTTCTTTTTGAGCTTCAGGGAGCCCTTCTGCTTGTTTGTAAAGGTCACGAGGGTATACTTCTCGCCGGTGATCGTCCCCGTCGCGCTATTCCCGCTGACAGCATTTGCGCCATCGATCGAGTAATACGGCTCAAGCTCGCCATGATCGGTCTCGACGACCCTGAATTTGGTGCCCGCAGGGAAGCCCGCGGCAGACATTTGCTGCCTGTTGACCAGCTTGAAGGTAGCGACGCCCTCATCGAAGTTCATGTCCCCGTATTCCCCGTTGACAGAAGTATTCACATTTCCAGCATCGTCGAGGATGAACACTTTGAACCCGTATTTCCTGGTCAGGTCTTCCTCCTTTGTGCTTTCGACAGCCTTGCCGACCACCAGGCCCTCCAGAGGTTCGTTCTTGATCTGGAAGGTATCGTTGAAGTAGTACTTGTAATCCGGGCCGTCATAGTTGACATCATTGATATCATCCGTCAGCGTATAATTGTACATTATGTGCTGATTTTTATAACCCTCCTTGGGCTCTATCTCCTCCAGGATGTACTTCGTGTCATAGAGGATCTGATACTCCTCGCCGCTGATGGTCAATATGCCGTTCTCATCTGATTCCAGGATAACCTCGTCATATTCTATGGATCCATCCTTGTTCTTGATCTTCTCCCCGTTGTCCAGCGTAAGCCTGAACTTGACGCCCGCCAGCTTTTTATTGGCGTTGAAGGCGTCGACCTTGGTGATCTGCAAACATGCAATGGTGGCTCCGCCCGCAGCTTCAATATCGATATCGACGGTGTTCTTGACCTCCTTTTTTTCGCCAATGGCTTCGACTTTATTGGAATAGCTGTCCCCGTTTGAGCCGGTGAACATTGCGTTGTATGTGATCTTCACAAAGGTGGAATCCGGCACAACAAACGTGGCCACCGTCGTGCCGCCCTCGCCTCCCTTGATGTTATAGGGGATATCCTCGATGCTGGCCTCAGGCTTGCACTCGATTTTGACAGAGGTATAGTCCAGGCTCTGGTTCGCGCTGAGGATATCGGTGATCGTGATGGGCTGGCCGTCATTCAGCTCGCCCTGCTCCGGATTGAAGGTGATCTCATAGCTTGCCATGCGGCTTTCAGCCGTAGGCTCCTGTGTGATCTTCTTATCGAGGAAATCATACGTCGTCGTATAGGTGAATGACGATTCATGACCCTCCCAGTCCGCGGTATTGGTCAGGTCATACTTGCCGCCGTTTTTCACCGCGAGATCAAGCAGGTCGACGCCTTCCTTCAGCCTGAGATAATAGACGATCTTGTAATGGGAGTAGAACTCGCCGTTGGACAGCTTGGGCAGGGAATTCGCGCTCAGGGTGATGCCGGTTTCCGTTTCCGCGTAGTTTACCGGATACTCGTCATGACTCTGTTCATACTGGTTGCCCCCATATAGTTTCAGCTGGTCCCAATGGTATGTTGGATCGATCTCCATCAGGCTTGTGTCGAATTCATCGTATACAATCAAGGGTTCTTCGGTAACGTCGGACAGCGTGATCGTATACTTGAAACTTTTGCCGGACACGTTCTCCAGGTTCTTTTTTATCGACGGCTTCGTAAAGGTTACTTGGGCCCAAGCTCTTTTTTGGTAGTTTAACCAGATGTTATTGACATGGTCGGCATAATAACCAAAATAACCAGGCGCGTCAATATTATATCCATATTCCAGCGCCTCCTGGTTGACATTGGTCTTGAGCTGGATGGTGATATCATGTCCGCCCTCGACCCCTATCAGGCCAGGTACCGTATGCGCCTCATCCTTGTAGAAGGTGATCACAACCTTCGATTTATCCGAAGTGTCCACGGTATAGAATTCATCATCGAGCAGGCCTTTGATTTTCAAAGAATCTGCTATGTATTCATCATACATATTCTTATAATGTTCAACCGAATTCTCCTGTTTTATCGAGAGCACCGGCAGCTCATCCGTAACCACAGCCACGTCCAAACCGGTCGCCGGCACATGGATCGTGGAGACCCATTCTATTTCTTCGGTATTCGAATGCACCACGCTCTTGGTGATCGAAGCGGAATCCGTGGGCTTCACGCTCACATAGCCGCTGTCTGAACCGCTCGGCCCTTCAACTTCGTTGGTCAGTGTAACAATATCGCCGCTTCTGTTCACTGCATCCATGTCAACGATGGTCTGATACGTGAAGACATAGCGATAGGGCTCCGTATCAGTATCCGGCACGGTATAGCTCCACTTCCCTTCGGATGCGTTGGGTGTGACGGTTTGGGTGCGAACTTCTTGGCCCGTCTTGTCATACACCTGGACGGTCACATTATTGTAATAATTCATGAACGGCTTGGCGGCTGCTGCGATGGTATCCGTTATGACATCGTCGGCGGCGGGAAGCAGCATAGTGCTGTTGTATTCGACGCGCCAGTTGTACAGGCGATCACCGTCCTCCGTTTCTCCGCTCTCCACACCGTCTCCCTTGACGGGCCTTTTCAGGTAAAGAGTATGCGAATACTCCGCGGTATGCGGTTCGCCGTCCTTATTCCGGACGGTGACGGTATTCCTGGTCTTATCGGCGGTGATCTTGCCGTCCTTCACCTTATTGCGGTCGAGCGTGGCGGAATAGGTGATCGTGATCTCCTCACCGTCCTGCATCTCAGGGAAAGTGTAGTCAAATCCATTCGCGGCCCCATTATCAATATAGTTTGAGCTGTTTCCAGAAACCTGAACATCATTACCGAAGGTCAGCGCATTGCCGCTGATCACGTCTTTCACATTGACATTCTGCGGGTTGCCGGTGGCCTTTACCGTGATCGTGTAGTGATAGGCAAATTCATCTTCATCAAATTCAGCGCTCTTCACCACATAGGCGTCCGAATAATCCGTGTAGTCAATGACAACATCCTTTTCGATCTGGGTGCTCCAGCGAATGGTTGTGGTCTCTCCGGTAAACTGTACCATGATGCCAATCCGGAAAGTGATGTTGGTCGCCGCCGTCAGCTTGTTGTAATTCGGATCATCCTTATCGAATACTACGCTCACCTGGCCATTTTTGTCCACACTGACCGTGCCCGGCACCGAATAGACGGCCCCACGGCTGCTGATGTTGATCGTGATTTGAGCCTCGGTGGCCTCGGGAACGGTAATACCTGCGGGCAGCTGATAGGTCAGCGCTTGGGCGTTGTTGTCAAACTGCAAGGTCGGAGTCTCGGCGAAATACAGCTTGACCTCATAACCTTCGTAGAGCCGGACGACATAATCGCCATCCCCCACATCGTCGCCATTTATGAGCAGCTTGGTGAGGAAATTCGCCAGATCCGCGGATTCCTGCGAGTCCGTCACGTCCACGGCGATCTCGCCCGCGTCCGCCAGGCTCAGGATGAGCTGTTCCCGGCTGGTGAAGGGCTCGTTGCTGGTGAGCAGGAAATCCTTTTCACCCACGTCCACCCTCTCGCCGTTGACCTCCACCTCCCCGGAGACCTCTTCCACGGTCACCAGGCGCTCGTCAGTGAAGGAGACGGCGGTCACGTTGGCTACGTCGATCCGCTTGCCATCCTCATCGACGATGCCGAGCTTTTCGATCAGCGTGGACAACAGCACCTGTGTCGCGCCTTCGATGCTGATCTGCTGATCGCTGTAATGGAATTCGACGGTATAGAAACCGGTGAACGTGGAGAAGCTCCCCGTCGTGAACACGCCGTCCACCACGTCCAGCGTCTCGGTGGTGCCGTCGTTGCGGAAGTGGACGACGGTGGGAACCGCCGCGCCGGCATGGGTCAGGGTCACGGCGACCTCGCCCTTCGGCTCGACCGCCGCGGGCCTGGCCGGGTTGGTGACGTCCAGTATGTCGATGTCCACCAGTTCAAGGCCGGATACCTTCGCGATCTTTCGGGTCCCATCCTCAAGATCCTCGGACAGCGCCGCCTCCACAGCGGCGATATGCGCGTCCGTGGCGGGAACCTGCCGGATCTCCACCTTATAGATGCCGTTTTCGTTCAGGCCCGCCCGGGACAGGTCCAGCGCGACGGTATAATCGCCGGCGGTGGCTTTCAGTTCATCCCCCGCCAGCAGCGTGATCTCATAGCGGTCCAGGCCGGAGGCCACGGTCACCAGCGCCCTGGTGAAGCCGGCTTCGGGCAGGGCGATGTTGAGACCGTCGATCACGACGCTCTCATCCGCGCATGCCACGCTGTCCGCCGTCGCCTGAATGCCCAGCGTTTCCAGGATCGCCTGGGCGTTCAGAACACTGTCCTCCGCCTTCAGGCTGTAGCCGGAATAAACCTCGCCGGTCTCCGTCATCACCGTATAGTAGACCAGGGCGAAGGGAGAGAAGGAGCTTATCTCGAAATCGAAGCCCACTGCCCGGCCCGCGCTGTCGCACCGCACGGCATTTCTGACCAGCACGGGGGTGTTGTTCACGATGTGATAGAGCTGGAAGTCCTCGCCCTCGATCCCGTCAAAGGAGGCCACGACATGGACCTTGGAGCCGGGCTCCACGGCCTTGCCGTCGTCCCCCTTCAGGCCGATGTCAAACAGCTTCATCTGCAGGGTGCGGATTTCGCGCTCCTCGGCCAGCGCGCTTCCGCCCAGAAGGGTGTCCATGAGCCGCGCAAAGGGGCCTTCATCCGCGCCGGTTTCGGCCTCCTCCTGCATATCGGAGAAGAGGGAGAATATTTGGGCATAGCCCTTGGCCGTCTCCTCGAATACGGGGTCCACGTCGGGAAGCGTGGCCTTGCCGTTGGAGGTGCTGATGGTGATCGCCTTGTCGCCGTCCACATACGAATCCGCGCCGGTGCCCTCGATGACGGAGACCGGGAGGGTCAGGCCGGTGACGGTGTAGGTGACGCCGTTCAGCGCATAATCTTCGTTTCCGGTGATGACCAGCTTGCCGCTTGCTTTTTCAGAGGATTCGGCGTCCGCCATGTTCTCGGGGAAGACGGCCTTGACGCCGTCCACAGAGCCAATCTTGTCCTCGTCCACCAGCACCGCGACCTTGGTGGCGTTATAGATATACGCGACGTGTTTGTCGGTGGCGACATAATCGGTGAAGTCCAGGGTCACGATGACCCGGGCGGCTTCCTCCGGCTGGTCTTCTTTCGGCTGGTCTTCTTCAGGCGCGTTTTCCTCGCCCTGGGCAGCTTCATCGGCGGCCGCCTCATCCGCGGGGGCGGCTTCCTTGCCAGCCGATTCTTCCGCAGGCACAGCTTCCTTGCCGGACGCTTCTTCCGCGGGCGCGGCTTCCTTGCCGGCTGATTCATCCGCGGGCGCGGCTTCCTTGCCGGCTGATTCATCCGCGGGCACAGCTTCCTTGCCGGACGCTTCTTCTGCGGGTGCGGCCTCCTTGCCGGCTGATTCATCCGTGGGGGCGGCTTCCTTGTCGGACGCTTCTTCCGCAGGCGCAGCTTCCTTGTCGGACGTTTCTTCCGCAGGCGCGGATTCCTTGTCGGCCGCTTCATCCGCGGGCGCGGCTTCCTTGTCGGACGCTTCATCCGCAGGCGCGGCTTCCTTGTCCGCCTCCGCGGAACCGGGCTGTTCAGCCGGATCATCAGTCTGCACAGTCTGTTCCGTCACCTTCGCCTCCGGCGCGGCAGACTCCGTCTGAAAGCATGCTTCGGTGTGGGTGTGTTCCTCCATGCCGCACACAGCCTGCATGTTCTCATCCAGGCACGACGCATCATGCACATGTTCCTTAAAACCGCATGAAGGCGCGGGCTCCTGCGCTCCGGCATCGAATATGAACGTGTTCATGGTGAAGAACACGACCACAGCGCTCAGGAACGCAACGATGCGCCTGAGCCTTGCCCGTTCGCTGATTTTATTCACGGCAGCACGAATTGAGGCATTCTCAATCCTGTTCCTGCGCCTGACATCACTGTTTTTCATATATTTTCACACCCTTTTCGAGTTCGTCCTTATTCCAATCCCGGCCTGTCATCCAGAAAAGTATATATAAATTCTCAATTATATTATACTGTATTTTTCTCGTTATGAACAGCGGTTTTACTTCACATTAATTTATTCTTGTATAAAATTTCATAGTGTTTATTTATTAACCCTCCTTTTGAAACCATTGCCTTGAGCCGCGTCGGCCGGCTTTATCCCCTCTTTTCTATGCTGAATGAACCCGCATGTTTCCAAAGGCGCCGGGCAAGCATTATGTGAAGGGTCGGGAAGAAACTGCAAACACCGCCTCCCCCATCGCACAGGTTTATGGTCTTGAACTGACATCTGAACTGACAAGCACAAATGGCTGAAAATGCCGATAGCACAATGGTTTTCGGGCGTTTGAAAGCAACAAAAACTGACATTTCGCCTGACAAAACCAGTCCAACGAACAGATGAGGTCTCTGATTTGCATGGTGCCACCATCAAACCTGCAAAAATCGCCCAAAAGCATAAGAAAACCAGTCATTTCTGACTGGTTTAATGGAGCTGATGGCCGGATTCGAACCGGCGACCTCATCCTTACCAAGGAGGACTTTAGCGAGCAATAACGACCAAAAAGCCTGATTCCAGGAGCCCTGTGGAGTGTCAATGGGTGTCATCTGTCTTGCGTTAAAGTTTTTTCTCCTTCACCATTTGGTCGATATCCTCAAAGGCGTTTTCAATGGCCTCGACGTGGTATTTTTCATACATGGCATAGATCAGGTCCGTCAGTCCAAGCCTGTCCCATTCTTTAAGGACATCGCCGGTCGGACGATCCTTGTGCGCCGCGTATGCCTCTATCAGATACATAAAGAAATCCATTTCACGGCTGATCTGCTGTTCCATTCAATGCGCTCCTTCCCCCAGCATCCTTGATTTGAAAGGCAGGGCTTCATTCCGCACGGATATATACGGAATTTCGCGGGTTGCCCGTGACCCTCTCGGCTTCCCAGATATCAAATACTCCGAAGGGGCCGAAGTCCGTCATGCCAAAGTCTCTGTCCTCCAGCATGGCGTGAGTCTGGGAGGACAGAAACGTTCTCAATGCCTCCATGGGAGCGAAGCCATATTTCTCGGCCATCAGGGCCGTCACTTCTCTATCATAATACTTTATCACATCTGGCATGAGCTTATTCATGGCATTGCCTCCATTTCTGCGATGCCCTTGTCTGGAGATGGGCAACTCTGAGTTCTACTAGCCCTTGATCACATTCTTGAATGAAAGCGTGGCAATGGCACGTTCTGTCTTGAAGGTGTACTGGTTCTTTAGCTTGTGCGGCTTGAGCAGCTGAATGCACATCCGATCTGTGATTAGCCCGCTGAGATAGATACCGATCGTCTGCTGGGTGTCGTCATTGGCAACTGGGCCGATGACGAGATCCCAAGTCGAATCATCTGGCAACCGTTTACGATTGACCGTGATATAATCCAGCCATGCTTTATTCGCCGAGGTAAACCGCTGCACCGCCATGGAACGCCATGCGGCGGAAGAGACCTGGAACACTGAAACGGTTGGTTCGCCAGTTCCTCGCCTTCGGGTGGTGGTGATTGCCCACCGCTTCGCCTGATCGAGGTCCGACGTCGTATAGAAACCCGCTCCAAAGTCAAGGTTTGACTTTGAATGGTTCAGGTCAGGATGATCGACCACCATGTTGCTGCCGTGATAGAGGATCATTGGCTCATCTCCAGTTTTTGTCGCATCGCGGATATTATGAATCTACTGGCATTATAGCATAGAATTGACCTTTGGGCAATTATTCTGAAGACGAGAAATCGATGAGCGCGTCTTCTCATGCGTCGGAGCACGTTTCTCTTGTTTTATAGATTGAATTGGAGCAATTCAGGAAATCTCCCCAATCCTGCCAGCTGACAAACTGCGTCTCGCCCACCTTCACGCTCGGCAGCGCACTTCCACACTTTGAATCTCGATGCCGCAGTTGATCATTGATACGATGACCGTGGTCTCTGAAAACCACATCCATATGTAAAACTACTTCTTATTGCATAGAAAATATAGGCCGCAAAAACATTTTTATTCCTATAGAAGTAAAAACCATTGATATTTGAATTCTTTTTTGATATACTATAGATGAAAACGTGCGAAGGAGCGATGAAAATGATCCATCGGCCCGATTATGTGGACGCGATACTGCCCTTTGCAGACGCGCCGCTGGTGAAAATCCTTTCCGGCGTTCGTCGTTGTGGGAAGTCCACCATACTGGAAATGATGAAGGAAGAATTCCTGAACCGAGGCATCAAGGCAGAGAACATCATTGGCAGAAACTACGCTTCCGTCGAATATGGCGAGGACTTTCTGTCAAAGGATATGTATGCCGATCTCCTGTCCGCTATAGACGGAAAGGGGCGCTGTTATCTCTTTCTGGATGAGCTTCAGGAGATCGATGGCTGGGAAAAGGTGGTCAATACCCTGATGGAAAGCGCCGACGTGGACATCTACGTCACCGGCTCCAATTCCAAGCTGATGTCGAGCGAAATCTCCACCTACCTGTCGGGCCGCTATGTGTCCATCCCGGTCTATACGCTGTCTCTGCGCGAATTCATGGCGTTCAAGGACGCCGAAGATCGCTATTCTGCGTTTGAGAATTACCTGCAATACGGTGGCTTTCCGGTCATTGGCATCAGTCGCTTTGACACGCGCTCCGCCTATCAGATCGTGGACGATATCTATACTGCCGTTGTCACTCGGGATACTTCCAGGCGACACAGGATCAGGAACAAGGCACTGTTTGACCGCGTCGTGCGGTTCATCATCGAAAACGTCGGGAAGACCTTTTCAGCCAACAGCATTGTCAAACTGCTGAAGGGTGAGAAGCGCTCCCTCTCCGTGGAGACCATTTATAACTATTTGAAATGGCTCCAGGAGGCGTTTATCATCTATCCCTGCCAGCGATATGATCTTCAGGGCAAGGCGGTTTTGAAGACCCAGGAGAAATACTATCTGTCTGATATATCCCTGAAATATGGCCAACTTGGCTTCGACAACAAGATGATCGCCGCGATGCTGGAAAACATCGTGTTTCTGGAGATGAAGCGCAGAGGCTATGAAGTCTATATCGGGAAGATCGGCTCAAAGGAGATCGACTTCATCGGCATCCTTCGGGATGAAAAAGTCTACGTCCAGGTGTGCCGGACGATTCCTGAGGATTCCGACCGCGAAACGGAGAACCTGAAGGAAATCCGGGACCATTACCACAAGTATGTGGTTGCCATGGACAAGCTGGCCATCGGCAACGATGAAGGCATCGCTTTCATCCATATCGCGGATTTCCTGCTGATGGACAAGTGGTGATCCGGCATGACGGATCACCGAACAAACAAATACTCTTACAAAGCAGTCGCTTTCATGGCGGCTGCTTTGCTATGTTCCACCTGCCTACAGGAATCTCAAGATGGATCACGAAGCTACGTGTTTGATCTATTGGATTGTGCACGAAATGACATGTATCATTTCGCTTCCTCTTCAGAATCGTCTTTCTCCCCCTCCAGTTCCAATATGAATCGGTCATAGTCCGACATATACAAATGATCCTGGACGACACGGTATTTCTCAAACTCTGCCAGCGCATGCAGCTTGGCAATCTCCGCGGTGACCTTCCCGGCGTCCTGCAACAACCCATATTCCAGCATCTGGATAAACCCGTTCAGACGCGTTTCCCAGTCTTGCATCGTCATGGGGATGTGCCGCTGGGCCATGGTCTCGGCGATATCCAGGTAAGCGGACACCATCCGGTTGAGCTGGCCCATTTCAAACTCCGAAAGGTAGTTCTTGGCGATTACCACGTCGGACGGCCTGATCTTCCCCTCCGGCGCATCCGCCCAGGTTGTCAGACCCATGTGGGGCTTCCCCGCGTCGGCGCGCTCCACGATGACCTCCGCGGCGGTGTGGCCGTGCACGGCAAAGTGCATCTTATTCTGCACCGTGGCAAAGAACCTCTTGGTGGACTGGGCGGTGCGGTCATAGTCGATGGCCGTCGCATAGAGATCAGTAATCTTCTGATAGAACATCCTCTCACTCGCGCGAATCTCTCGGATTCTCTCAAGCTGCTCTTCGAAGTACTTTTTCGTCAGAATGCTGCCGCCGTTCTTCAACCTCTCCTCATCCATAACCCAGCCCTTGATGGTAAAGGTCGTGGCAATCTCGTTGACCCACTTCCTGAACTGCACTGCGCGCTCGGAATTGACCTTGAAGCCGACGGCAATCACCATCTTCAAGCTGTAATGATTCGTCAGATAGTTTTTACCATCATCAGCAGTTATCCGAAATTTTCGGATAACTGAATCCGGCTGCAACTCGCTATCCTTGAATATTTTTTTGATGTGATAATTGATGGTTCGTACATCCACATCATACAGCACTGCCATCATTTTCTGGGTCATCCAGATGTTTTCATCCTCATAGCGCATCTCCACGCTCTCTTCGCTGTCGCCCATGGCGGCCACGAACGTCAGGTATTCCGCAGCGGAAGATCGTATGCTGATATCTGTTTTCCTTTTAGCCATATTTCTATCTCTCCGAGTCATTTCACAACCATTCTATCGTCCACCTAATAAACATCTGGTTGCTCGGGATTATCCGCATATCTTTGAAAACATATTAACCCATCTATCTACATATTCTTTGGGAAGTTCAGGTGCCCGTTTCCCTTGCAACAACACTTTGGCGGCTTTTGCCATTTCCACCTTATACCCATCAGGTAGCGTTATTTCATTATTATTAGCAAATAGCTCTATCTGAGGTATTATTGGCTTTTTGTCATCATAGCAATCACTAAATTCTTGGTCGCTTGAGTGCAGAACATGACCCAAATACCTATCTAACAAAGCAAATGGAATGGTGTCCTCCACTTCTGCATCCGAAATACTCGTATAATCGCCAATCTCAATAATTTTCTCAGATTCCGACCCGGTATATAACTCTTTAATCAGTTTATCCCGATACGCTTTCCCATTTCGATCCGAATCAATAATTACATATGGCAGACTCTCTTTTGAAGAGATCAACGATGCAAGTTGCGAAATACCCCTAACGCCTCCAGAAGGTAAGAATACGACCTCAAGCTTAGGCGCAATCAGTTTATTTGAAATCAGATATTGCTTTATCGCGTTGAGATAGTACTGATCTGACGGTCCTTCTACAATAACTGGTCTACATCCTTGCAGGATAACATCAGATACAGACAAACCAAGCGCTGCATGTATTGCATAAACAGACTTCGAACGCTGTCTGTCTTCGGCTGCTCTCAAGTCCTCAGACACTGCAGTATATCCTTCTTTATCCACATACACTACACGTGCCCTTTCAATATTCGCTGGAGAAACCAAGAAAGGCGAATGTGTAGTATGTATTATCTGATTGCTTAATGCCAGATTGTCAAAGAATGATATAAGGTCTTTCTGTGCAAGTGGATGAAGGGATAAGCCTGCCTCATCCAAGAGCAGAATTGAATTCTCATGGCTATCCTTGCTCTCCACAAGAAATACCAAGTAAAAACTAAGGAACCATTGTAAACCAGTACTTCTGTTCTCCAAAGGAATACGTTCCGGCCGCTTACTATCAGAAACCCAAATTCTAAAGAACGGACCATCGGCCTTAAAATCGAAAATATACTCTCCTTGCTTCCACCAGTTTCTGAAATCCCTAGTGAGTTTTGTAGCTGCTGATTGTAGCAGTATTTCTCTTTGTTTGGTTTTTTCATTATACTCTTCAATTTGAGCATCGTTTAGGCCTACCTGTCTCGGCCCTCCCATTTCCATTATCTCTCTCGGATCCAAATTGACGTATTCAAATAGCACCTTCAGTGTTCGAACTTTTGCTGCTGTTACTGAAGACAGGTCTTTTCTATTCAAGTTTTCTATGACATGCGGTAAATAGATTTCAGAGTCAAGGTTACCATAATTAGAGTAATATACAAATTTAGGCATTCCAGCGATAACAAGCTTCCGCACATCTGCAACAGAAGCCGGTGATTGTTTTTCAAATGCCTTTCTAAGCTCTTTTACCCTCTCAACGACTTGAAGCATCAAAGGACGAATAGTTGATGTTTTCATCTCCTGTGCATCAATCTGTGAAAAGGCGGTTTCAATACTTGCTAATTCTTCATCACCTATGAGCTCGCAGTCATTGATTTCGGCAAGTGCAGATTGAATTTTGGTGATGGCCTCTTCCTTTATCCCGGCTTCAGTCCTTCCTTCTGTGGAGTTGTTAATCTGTTCTAATTTCTCATTCAAGTAGTCAACAATCTCCCCAGGTAGATAGCCTTCAAAAGGATGATAATTGGGGAAGCTAATAAACTTCGTTCCATCATAATCCCGCGAAACACAAACAGTTTCTATATCCTCTTCATTACATCCCGCCAACTTCACGATTTTCTGTATTAGTTCTCTATCAACTATCCTGAATTCAGCAGTGATGAACTGTGGTTTTTTCTCCTTTTTCCGTAATTCTGTCAAAAGCGTTACCGGCATATCGTCTGTGAAATTGATTTCGCCGTCTTGGGCTGGATTCAGCTTCCACAAAGCAAGTAATAGGTTTGACTTTCCTGCTTCATTAACCCCGACAAGTGTCGTTACATCATCACAATTAATCCACCCACTATCCATTACAGACTTAAACTGAAAAACCTTATAACGAATGAGCTGCATCTTCATACAATTCCCTCCTAATGCATTATGGCCGATGATTTGCTTTGTTCCTACAGCCTCTTCATAATCCCCATAAATTCCGCCACGGTCATTGCGCCGTCCAACCCGGTATCGTTCTCATCGAACACCATGAAGTACGAATACCGGTCAGCCCCGGCGAGGGCTTCCCACTTTTTGCCCAGGGCCAGCTTAGCGCGGCTGTCGCTGTTATCGCGGTCGTCGCCCTTGGTTTCGATCACCACGATATTCCCCTTCTTCGTCATCACGATGAAATCAGGATAGTGGTTGATAAACCCGTTCAGGTAGAAGCCCTGCCGCTCGATATTCCGGTGCCACCACTTCACGTTCTCCAGGCCGGCGACCGCGAGAATGACCTTCTCCTCCAGCCCGTTCACGGAGGCCTCGTCCGTATACAGCGACTTGCTGATCGGCGGCATGGTCTCCACCGGGGAAATCACTTTCGGGAAGCGGAAGTTCGGCTCACAGGTAATCTCCTTGGTGTTGATCATATCGTAAAAGCGTTTCTCCTTATAATCCGCCATCAGCGCCTCGATCTTGTCCCTGATCTTCCGGGCATACGCCTGGATAGAACCCTCCATCTCCGCGAGCTGGTCCGCATTCATCTGCTCGACGACGCGCTGAATATACCGCTTCAAATCCCCGGAACCCACGCAGTCCAGCCGGTTCAACTGCCCATGGATAATGTTGATGCAGGCGTCCTTCCGCTTCTCGGAGGGAATGCTCTCCATATAGGTCTTGAACTGCCGGGCTTCGCGCTCACTCAGCGCAATGCGCCGCGGGCGTTCATCGCTGTCCACGTCCACTTTCGCCACGTCGCCCTGGGTCATATTGAAGTTGATCTGCGTATCCTTGTCCGCCAGCGTGAAGCCGTCGATCAGCGCCTGCGACGCCACGGGCCGCTTCATCGCCTCCGAGAACAGTGAGGCCTCAATCTGCTCCACGAACATGGGCAATCGCAGCGCCTGCGCCTCCTCCGCAAACTCCGCCTGCATCTGGATATGCCTGCGCATTTCACCGCCTCCCATCAACGGAAGATCGTCCAAGTTGTTCATCTCGGCTTCAAAGGCCGCACCGGTCTGCTCTGCCGTCAGGGTCATGTCCTGAACCGCTTGCGAAGGCATATCCCCGGCGGATTCCTCCAAACGCTGTCTGGCCGCCGCGAAATCGAAGTCCAGGAACTCCTCCTCCGGTCCGGTCTGAATGTCATCGATGCTCTGCTGGGCCGGCGTCTCCTCCGGCTTCTCTGGCTCAGGCTCTGCTTCGGAACCGACGCGAAACTCCTTGTCGCTGAAACCGGCGCGGTTCAGACCCTTGATCACGTTCTGCACGGTAGCGCTGAAATCGTTGGAACAGGTCAGCACGTAGGACATGTTCAGCAGCGGCTGGCCGTGCTTTTCCGTGTAGGGCAGGCGAAGTATGCGCCCGACAATCTGCTCCACATCCACCTGGGACGTGCGGTTGGCCAGCGTCGCCAGTATGTACGCGAACGGGCAGTCCCAGCCTTCCTTCAGCGCGTTGACAGTGATGATATATCGAATGGGACACGTCCGGGACATGAGCTCCACGTTTTTCAGCTCGTTGACCTCGGAGGTTTTGATGGCGATTTCTTCCTTTGGAATTCCCATCTCGACTAATCGTTGTTTCAACTGTTCAAATGTTGTGCTGGATTCCTTGCCCTTGGGCTGGGCCTGGAACAGCACGATAGGCCGGATGTATCGCCCGCCGTTGGCCTCCGCCGCCTTGGCCTGCCGTTCTATGCTGCCTCGCAGCTGGATGGCATCGGTCAGGACATCCTGCTTGGTGTGCCGGTTGTACACGATCACCGGCAGCTTGACCATGTTCTCCCGCTTCATCTCCCGCGCGTCCACGATGGAGATAATGTTGCTGTTCTGCCGCGGCGTGGCGGTCAGATCGAGCACAAACGACGGGTTGAGGTTTTTCAGCATCTCCACGCTCAGCTCGCTGGTGGCGTTGTGGCTCTCGTCCACAACCACCACCGGGTTCATCTGCCCCAGCACTTGAATCAGCGCGGATTCGTCCACGTCCGGCAGCAGCGCTTCCGGCTGGGTGAAGTGGGGCACGAACTGCGCCAGCGCGCCGTTCTCCTGATAGGCCTTGCGCCCCTCCTTCTTCTTGATGCGCAGGGAATCATAGCTCATCACGAACACGGACAGCTGCTCCCGCACGGTGGAGGGCGTCAGGTTCTGGCCGTTCTTGGCCTGTTCGGAATTATAGATCTCCACACGGCTGTTGAAGTCATAGTCCAGCCATTGCCGGTAGGGGTGCTCCACGGAGGACAGCGCCCGGGCCGTCTGATCCAGTATGGAGGTGGACGGCACCAGCCACACCACGGCCTTGGTCTTGGTGATTCCCATGGAATCGAATATGCGCCGCAGCGAGGCGCAGCCCAGCAACGTCTTGCCACCGCCGGTGGGTACCTTCAGGCAGACGTGGGGCACGCCCGCCAACAGGTTGTTGTAGGGCTGCATCCCGTGGAAGCCAATGGCGACGCCGCGCTCCGCCCAGTGCTGCCGGAACGCATCTTTCAGGTTCTTTGTCTTATCCAACGCCTTGAGATAGCCGCTGAGATCGTCCAGCACGCGCTTTTGATAGTTTTTCAGAATCATGGTGCGGCCTCCTTACAGCAGCGTAATATCGCGGGGAATCTTCTTGAATGTGATGTGGTGCCGCTTCATCGTCGCCTCGTCCAGGGCGTTGATGTCGGCGTAGATCATGTAGCTGTCGGCCTCCGTGCGAATCGTTCGCAGGAACGCCTCGTTCAGCGTCGTCACGGCGTCGGACAGGTAGTAGAAGTAGTACGCCGCCCGGTTGTGCACGCCCAGCAGATGGGGCTCCGCCTCCGACGCCGGTGGCATCGGCAGCTTGGTCTCGGTGTAGTACACATACTCCCGGATGCGTGCCTCCGGCACGTCGGGATTCAGGTTGCCGTCGATCATCAGCGGCGCGCCGAGTTCATAGAAGCTGAACCCGCCGCCCGTGCCCTCCACGGCCTTCTTGCCCTCGCCATACCCATTGATGACGCGGCGCACGCGCTCGGCGGTAGTGGCTTCCGCGTAATCCTCCATTTCAACCAGAATGTACTTTCGATGCCCGCCATCTTGCTTGTTCATGTTAAGAACAGCGTGAGCAGTCGTGCCGGAACCAGCAAAGGAATCGAGGATGATTCCATTTTTGTCGCCAACTATGCGAAGTACATACTCAATTAAACGACTTGGTTTCGGAGTATCAAATACCGCTTTTCCATTAAATAATGCAAATATTTCTTTTTTTGCTTCATCGGTATGCCCCGTATCTGAATACGTCCACAAATTAGTTGGCAGTTTCCCACCAACATTATCGAGGTATGTTTTACGCGCTATACCGCCTTTACCACCTTTGGTAAAGAAAAAACGCGGCCATTGTCCACGATCATATACTGCTTGCGCTTTTTTTGCTGATTCTTCCAATGACTCAGATAGTACAATCGCTAATACGTCTTTTCGCACTTCTTCATTTGAAACACCGCAAACTACTGCGCGCTGTTCCTCATCGTGAAGATTACATAGCTCATAATTACACCAGCCCCGCATTATTTCAAGCATCAAGTCTTGGCCGAATGTCCAACACCTACCATTTGCAGGATAGAGCATCTGACCTGTAAATGGATGCTGAATGGCATATACCATTCCTTGGTGTGTTGCAGCGCCAGGAGCAAAAGCGTTATCTGTTCGCCATGCTGAAACATCATTATCGGGATTCTTATATTTTGCATCCATCTCTGCTGTGCGAGGAAGCTTTTCCGGCTGCCAGTCCTGCGTTTTACTGTACACGAGGATATGTTCAACCTCATTCACAATCCCCTTGGAATCATTCCGAGTGGAATATGTACGCTGCCACGAGATGTTGGAGACAAAGCAATTTAAGCCAAAGATTTCATCACCGATTGCTTTCAGGTTCGCATATTCTGTATCGTCAATGCTGATAAAGATTGCCCCATCCTCCGCCAACAGCTTTTGCAACAGTTTCAGCCGGGGGTACATCATGCACAGCCACTTGTCGTGGCGGGACAGGTCTTCACCCTCCCGACCGACGACCTCGCCCAGCCACTTGCGAATCTTCGGATCGTTGACGTTGTCGTTGTACACCCAGCCCTCGTTGCCGGTGTTGTAGGGTGGATCGATATAGATGCACTTCACCCGTCCCTCGAACCGGGGCAGTAGCGCCTTCAGCGCGTCCAAGTTGTCCCCGTGGATGATCATGTTCCCGTCCGCGTTATCCCCGAAGGTGTATTGCTCATCCAGCACCCGGAACGGTACATCCAAATGATGATTGACAACCTTGTCTTTCCCAATCCAATTCAACGTCGGCATCCTGCGCACTCCCCCCATTTTGGAATACAATATAGGCCATCTTATCAGATAGAGATTCTACTTCGACATTTTATTTATGAAACCAACCCACTTGCTCTTACTCTCATATAGCTCCAACATCTTTTCTGTGACTTGAGCAGCTCCTGTCATTGATGCAGATACGATTGCAGCAGGAATATTACCACCTGCCGCAGCTACAATCGTCGCAGGAGTTGACAGTATTGTTGCCAGCTTCGTCCATCTCTTTATCTTCGGAAAGCGTCTTTGGATATTAGTATTGATTTTCCGTTGCCTTTCTTCCAAAGCTCGTTTTGCTTCCTTAAGCGATATGTCTTTCCCTATTAAGACTTGTTCCAGGAGTATTTTGTCAATTTCATTTCTCAACTCATATAGTTCATCATACTCGCGCCACTTTAAGTAGCTACAAATAGCCTTTCGAGCATCTTCCTCATAAGTTTTTTGACAATCGACATGTTTAGCGCAGGTATCACATTTCTCCGGTCGTGTCAATGCGTATTCTGGTAAAACACTTGCTTGGGGAAGCATGCCAGCAAAGAGTTCAGAGAGGACACCTATATACTGTCTGTCAGGTGCTTTTCTGAATGCAATTCCCTCTTTGTATTTTAATAACTCATAGTCGGTTTCATCAAAAAGACAACTTGCTTGCAAAGAATTGGCCAGATATCGGCATGCATATATAGATTTTATATATGGCCCACAGTATTCCTCATTCCCTATTTGTATATTGTGATGATTGTTTTCCTCTTTATCCAATATTCTGACAGATTCTGGAAACAAGCGTATCATATCCATAAAATCCGATTCTACTTGGCGCTCTATTATATCACTTATCGCAGTACTTTCCTGTGGAATCTCAACCAACTCAAGCAGCTGATGGGTGTATAGCTCGTCCAATATATAAGAAACTGCGACTCCTCTCTTGTCGTCATCAGAATACTTAGTATATAACTCATATAGATTCTTAGGTATACATATCTTATCTGCCCACAATAAAGTGCTGGGATTCGATGCCAGCCATGAGAAGTTCAGGTTACAAGCATCACATACGCCAAGTTCTTTACCAATGCCCATGCCTGTGATTAAAACCTTTTTCATATACCCTCCGCAACATGCTTTCTATGGATTCAACAAAGTCTCTTTTATGTAGCTTCATATAAAGTAATTATAACATACATCCGCTGTGCTTTCAATCAAAAATGCAGACACCCGCGAGGACGTCTGCACAGGGATTCACCAAACGCTCTATAATCTTCTGCCGTTCATTGAGCCCAATGCACCCTTTAAGGCCATCTGGACAAGCTGATTGTACAGATTGTACTTCAAATCATCTTCTGTTAGTTCAGTAATTGGTCTTTTTACATAGGCAGGCATTGCCATGATTGCCTTGTATATGTCCGGATGTTTTACATTATTGCTGATTATCCTTTGTCTTGCCGCATCAGCATCGAACGGCTGGGAAACGAGCGCGTTCCAGGTTTCGACGAAGTCACTCTCCATGGGCGACAACTGATTCTCTTGCTTCAAGCATTCCACGATTGGTTCCAATATCTTGTGATCCATGTATCTCATCTCCTTTCCGTACCACGATTATACATTATTCAATAGTATTCATAACAGGACATTTTCGGGCAATTATCAGGCAGTTTTCAGGACACTTTCGGGAAGTTGTTGTACCAGATGGGAGTATGCTGGCACGATTGATAGAACGATTATTTCTATACAGGCAATTCATCGTTTTCTTCCGCCTATCCGCCTAAGCGCCTATGACGGTCAAGCGCAGCGTCGCAGATATCCCGGACAAGTGCGCGCCGGACATACAGGGCATCATGCACTTCGGTTTCAGTTTCATCCGTCATCCACAATTCGCACGCCAGGCACCACAGCCATTCTGTGAGGTCTGGCGTGTTTTTTAGGTTGTCGGAAGCGACGCAGTCCCTGACAACTGTGTCGACATGCAGGCGGAGCGTGGCTTCGGCGGCGTGCTCCTCTCGGGCAGGGAAACGGATATGGATCGTCAGATCGCCCTTCGATTCGCCGGAGATGATCCACGTAGGCACATAGGCACATCTTTTCAGCTGTTCGCTTGTATTGAGAACTGCCGTCGCAACAGTCAGTTCTGCCGTGCCTTCGACAGCCTCCGGATGTTTGGAAGAGCATGCGAAAAATGGAATACCGTGTACATGAAGCGCACTCTGTTCTGCCTGATGGCGCAGGTTATCCCTCAGCTTTTTCGCGGCGCACAGGGCTTCTTGGGACCACTCTGCAGGTGGGGCCTCCTTCTGTGCATGCTGTTCCTCGACGTGCTTCCTCAGGAAGCTAAGTGCATCTGCTTCGATACGCTTTGCTCTGCTGAGGCTGATATGCGCCAGCGCGGCGGCTTCTGTGAATGGGAGAATACCCTTGCGGGACTCCGTGTTCCCATTCCTGTTGCCAAGCCCATAGCGCAGCATGATGAACTCCCGGTCATGGGGATTGAGCGCCTTCAAGGCATCCCATAGCGGCCGGGCGTTTTCTTTGCGCTCGTACCATGCCTCCGGCGTCAGCTCCCGTTCGTCCGGGATACACTCAGAAAGCGCCGAATCCGTGTCCTCATCGTAGCTGTCGTCCAGGCGAAGAACAGCCCGTACCTTGCCAGATTCCAGGAGGTGCAGCGGCGATTCCGCGTATTCGCGTTTGGCTTCTGTGTGCATGGCGTTCAGCACGATTTTCTTCGCATACGCCAGGAAGGCCGGGGCTTTGTTGGGCTCATAGCGTTCTGCTGCGTGGAGCTGGGCCATATTGCCCGCCTGGATCAGATCGTCAATCGCGGCGCTGGTGGCAAAGACGTCCATGCCAAGCATTTTGTGGAAGGATTCTGCCAGTTTGCCGACCCATCGACGGTTCTGCTCAATCAATACCGCTTTGGCAAAATCATCTCCGGCCTGGATGGCAGAGCACAGCATTTCGTTGGTGTAATCAGCATACTTTTTCATTTGTCTTTTCATATTGCCGCTGGAACAGGTGGGTCAACGCGGCCTGCAATTCCTCCAGTTCCCCGGGATCGAACCCAAGTGCATTGGCGATATAGGCGGTTATCAGCCCGCCCATCTGCTGGGACGCAGCTTCCAGCCCGTAAGCGTCATAGAGTGGTTTTGCCTGTGCGACCATGCTGCCGAACATTTCAGCGGCAGGCTGGGCGCTCTCATAGGTCTCCTGGACATTCCCATCCCGTATATCGCGGATGATTTTCAATAACCCATTCTGTATCGCCGAGATATCGGCAGTATCGGGCGTCGCCTTCATCATCGCGGAGACGGCGCTGCCAGCGCCGGGGACATCCTTCAACACCGCTTTTGCCGATTGCAGCATATCCCTCTGCGCCTTGAAACCCGCCGCCATGGTGGCGTCGGCGTAGACAGCGATTAGCCGCGTGATCGTTGGGAAATCCTTATGCGCCAGCAGCTGGCTCAGCACACTTCGGTCGATCTGATTTCCGACCAGCGCCTGCATGGCCTGGTCGGAGAGGCCCAGCTGCTCGATGCTGTAATTCTTCCTACCGGGCAGGTTGGTCAGGCCCAGCAGGAAGTCGGCGGAGACGTTCAGAGCCCTGGCGATGCCGACCAGATCCTGACTCTTGATGGACTTCGTGCGCTCCTGCAATATGCGGCTCAGCGTGCCTTCCGTGAGGCCGGCCGCCTTGGCCAGCTCCGACTGGCTCATATTCAATGCGCCCAGCCTGTCGCGGATGCGCTGGGCGGGCGTGCCGGGGAGATAGACATTGTTTTCCATGATACACCTTTCATCGCTCGGAAGCGTTCTATTTTATCATTCATAATCGAACATACGTTTGTTTATATTTTAACATATGTGCCCGTGAAAAGCAATCGAACGCAGGATTAAATTGCAAAAGTGTAAGAACACGCCCTGCTCAACACCGCAATTTGCGGAACTGCTGAAAATCGCGGTTTGCGCTCATTTTCTCCGTATTATGAGGTGAAAGGGGGTGCAGAAAGGTGCGCATACGGGCAAGTCCGAGAGTGTTCTGAACACATGGATTCAACTACAGGGAAAAAACAATTACAGAATTACAAGAAAGAGGTGTATCACTACATGAAAGAAATCATCATCGGCATCGACCACGGATATTCCAACATCAAAACCGCCAATACCTGCTTCAAGACCGGCGTGATCACACACGAGGGCAAGCCGGCGTTCACCAACGACCTGCTCATCTATGATGGGCACTATTATACCATCGGCGAGGGTCACAAGGAATACAGCCCGATCAAGACCAACGACCAGGACTACTATATCCTGACCCTCGCCGCCGTCGCCAGGGAGCTGAACCTGCGCGGCCTGCGGGAGGCAAAGGTCATCATCGCCGCGGGGCTTCCCCTCACCTGGGTGAAGGAGCAGGGCGCGGGATTTCGCGCGTATCTGCTGCAGAAGCCGGAGGTGGAGTTCAACTTCCGTGGCGCGACCTATCGCGTGGGATTCTCTGACGCGCTCGTCTTTCCACAGGGCTTCGCGGCGGTCACCGACCGCATGAAGGCGTTTGTTGGTATCAACATGCTGGCGGATATCGGCAACGGCACCATGAACATCATGAAGCTCGTCGACAGCCGGGTGGTGCAGAGCGCTTGCTTTACCGAGTTCTACGGCACGCACCAGTGCACGCTGGGCATCCGTGAGCAGATGCTCAGCCGCTTTGGCAAGAGTGTCGAGGACAACCTGATCGATGCGTTCATTCGCAACGGCAAGGCCGACATTGACCAGCGCTATCAGGACGCCATGCGCCAGTCCGCGATGGAGTATGTGTCGGGCATCTTTCGCCGGCTTCGCGAGCATGGCTACGATCCGGAGCTGATGAGGCTCTACGTCGTCGGGGGCGGAGGCTGCCTGATCAAGCACTTCGCCGAGGTCGACCCGGCGCGGGTGGTGGTCATCGCCGACATTCACGCGACGGCCAAGGGCTACGAGTACATGGCCAAGCTGGACCTGCGCAAAAAGGGACTGATGCAATGACCAGCCGCCCAAATACCATCCGCGTGATGCTGCGGCTGAACCTGAACGAGCCGCGCATGGCGAAAGCCAGGGACATTCTGGAAGAGGGCGTGCGGCAGGCGCGGTATAAGTCCAAATCGCACATGATCGTGGACGCGCTGCTCAGAACCTTCGACGGAGAGGCCGCCACGGCACCGCCGACGATGGACGCCATCCGCGCGGCGCTGCGGGAGGAGATGCGGACGGCGCGGCTCACGGCGCTGCCGCTGAACGACGCCCCGGGCGCTGCATTTGAGGAGGTCGCCCGGAACGACGCTGAGGATGACGCGGCTGTCCTGGATTTTATCAACAGTCTCACATGACGGGTGCGCGCATGCACCCGTTTTCCTCTTTTTCACCGGGAAGGGTGCATGGGGGTGCGCCCTTCCCTTGCCCCTATCCATCTTCAAATTGCCAGCCGCCAGGCGTTTTCTTCGAGCTCTTTCTGAGCGAGAGAAGGGCAAGATTCGCCTGCGACGTCATAATGCTTCGCATTCTGACGCGAGGCAATCTTGCCGGGGTTCCCCCGGACCCGTCAATCAGGATGCTATGAGCGTCCTGATTGATCCGTGCTCCGCGTGGTTGGCTCATTTCATTCGCAGCATGGCAATGGCCATGACAGACCATTCAGAGAAAAGGAGATGTTTATGAACAAACCCAGAAACAACCCATTGATTCACAAGCTGACCGTCCGCCTGGACGAGCCCATGTATGCCAGGCTGAACGACATCGCAGGCAGATCCAACCAGACCCTTGTGGAGTGCGTGCGCGATCTGATCGTCAGGGGAAAGGTCAGCGTGCGCGAAGTCCGGTCCGTGGAGCTGCCCGGCCTGCGCGAGCTGACCGCGGAGTTCAGCCGGATCGGCAACAACCTGAACCAGATCGCATGGAAGCTGAACAGTGGTATTCCCATGGATGCCCGGATGCACGCCGGGCTTCAGGAGTGCGTCCGTATGCTGTATGAGATGAAGTACAAGGTGGACGCCCTGGGAGGTGAGCGCAACGGCCATCCTCAAGCATATCGCCGTGAAGAGCAGTAACTACGCCAAGATGCAGCAGTATCTGCTGTTCAAGCACGACCCGCGCCACCGCCAGCCCATCCTGGACGACGAAGGCAGGATGATCTTCCGGGAGGCGTTCATCATGGGCGGCATCAACTGCGACCCATTCAACTTCGATACGGACTGCATCCAGCTGAATCGGCAGTATTGCAAGAACTGCGAATACGGTGAGATCAAGGCCCACCACTACATCATCAGCTTCGACCCCAGGGACAAGACGGAGAATGGCCTGACACCGGACAAGGTGCAGGCCATCGGCATGGAGTTCGCCCAAAAGTTCTTTGCCGGGCATCAGGTGCTGGTGGTGACGCACACAGACGGCCACAACCACAGCGGCAACCTCCATGTCCACATCGTGCTGAACAGCCTGCGCATGCTGGACGAGCCCCGGCAGGATTTCATGGAGCGGGATATCGACACAAAGGCCGGCTACAAGCACCACGTCACCCGGCAGCTGCTGGGCGAAATGCAGCAGGAACTGAACGCCATCTGTGTCAGGGAGCACCTGAACACCGTGGACTTCCTGCTGCCGACGAGCAGCAAAACCACGGAGGCGGAGTATTGGGCAAAACAGCGCGGACAGGCGAAGCTGGACGCGAAGAATGAGGCGCTGATCGAGGCCGGTTCCCCGCCGCGCAAAACCGTCTTCCGAACGGATGTGGAAATGCTGCGCGAGGCCATTGATCGCGTTCTTCCAAAGGTCAAGAGCTGGGAGGACTACGCGAGAGTACTGGAAGAAAAGTACCATATCCAGGTCAGGAAAAGCCGCGGGACCGTCAGCTATCTTCTGCCCGGCAGGAAAAGGCCCATCCGCGGCAAGCGGCTGGGGCGGGATTATGAGGATCGAAACGTGGAGCTGCTCATGGGACATCCCGGCGGCTTGTCCTACGTGCTCACCATGCCGTCCGACCTGCGGCTGGTAGTGGACTTGCAGACATGCGTCAAAGCCCAACGGAGCCTCGCCTATGCCCGGAAGGTCACCATTTCCAACATCCAGACCATGGCGCGCACGGTATCCTGGCTCCAGCGAAATCACTTCGGTTCCCTCCAGGAATTGGAGGAGAAGAAGGCTGAGTTCGACCAGGACTACCGCGACGCCTGCGCCGCGCTGCGGGAGACGGAGAGCAGGCTCAAGGAGACCAACGCCGCGATTCACCATCTGGGCAGCTACCTGAGCCGGAAGAAGCTGTACGCGGAATTCCTGAACGCCCCGGACAGGGCGGCCTTTCGCGACGCGCATGCCACGGACATCGACCGCTATGAGGAATCCGCGCGCTGGCTGAAGGAGCACTATGGGGAAACAGGCTTTCCGAAGATGGGCGCGCTCAAGGCCGCCAAAGCGGAATTGCAGGCGGAGCGCGACCAGCAGAAGGAAGATCTGAAGCCCCTGCTCAAGGTGCGAAGGACATTCCAGACGATGGACACCAACGTCCGCGCCATCCTGGGCATGCCCCTGCCGGAGCGGGAGAAGCCGCAGCCTGTCCGAACCCGCGAATCACAGCCGCCCCGGCGAAAAAGGAGCGAGCCGTCGCTTTGACAGTCGCTATTCGTCTTTTGCGAGGATTCCGGGGTCAGAGACAACCATATCCTTGAACACCTTGGCATACTCCGTCCGGGTGTCGGCGATGATGTAGACAAAGATGCTCTCATCCACCTTTCGGAAGACGGATACATTCCGCTTGTCGGAGATGACCATGCGGAAACCCATGGCATTGAGCCACGAATCGGGCGTCATGGAGCCGGAATCCGGGAATTGCTCCAGGCGCTCCAGGCTGTCCAGAATATGATCGGCGACATTGAGCGCGACTTCTTCGCCAAAGTCGGCCTGCACCCTGTATTTGATCTGGGCCAGGCCTTCCCAGGCGGAGGGGAGGATTTCAATTCTCATAGCTTCCTCAATGCCTCCCGCGCCTCAGCGACGCTCATGGTCCTGGCGCCGTGCAAACGCTCTTCCTCGGCCTGCAGGATGCGCGCCCGCAGGTTGAGCAGCTGCTCCCGGCGCTCAAAGGCTTCCATGTCCATGAACACGCCGTCGCCCTCTCCGTTTACGGTAATATAGACCGGCTCCTGGGTCTCCTTCGCAATGCTGGATATACTGCTGTAGTTGTTCCGTAGCGCGGATGACGGTTTGATGATCATGGCAGAGGCTCCCTTCCGCATATGGCTTTTAATGATAATATTCTATCACAATTAGGGTATGATGTAAAGGACTGAAAGATGCCTTTATGCCAAAAACGACCGCGCCCTCCGGCACGCCCGGAGGGCGCAATTCAATCAATGGAGGAAATATGAACCAGAACCAACAAAAGCAGCCGCTTGACCCGATTTGGTACAACGGCAAGGAGATCAACGCCATCGGCTTTGCCAGGGCATTTATGGAGGCGCATCCCCTGAAATGCGTCCACGACCGGGTCTACGACGTAAACGGCCACATCCCCGATGAAGAGGTGCAGCAGATGATCTTTGCAGAGGTCGAGCCTTATCTCATGAAGGGCGATGTCAAGAAGACCGTGCTGAACCTGACAAACGCGCTGAAATACTGCGCCCATTCGGAAGCCCTGCCGATTCAAGCGGATCGGGTGCACTTCGCCAACGGCACCTATTATCTGGACGGCGCGTTCAGCTCTGAAATGCAGTTCTGCCTGAATCGGCTGGCCGTGAAATACAATCCGAATGCACCGGAGCCGAAGCGATGGCTGGCCTTCCTGAAAGAGCTGTTCTACGAGGAGGACATCCCGGCCTTTCAGGAATTCATGGGCTATCTGCTGATCCCTTCCAACAAGGCACAGCAGATGCTGCTGCTCATCGGGAACGGCGGCGAAGGCAAATCGCGGGTGGGCCGCGTGCTGCGGGCGATCCTGGGCGACAACATGAACACCAGCAGCATCGTTAAGCTGGCGACAAATCGCTTCGCCCGCGCCGACCTGGAGGGTAAGCTCTTGATGCTGGACGACGACATGAACATGAGCGCCTTGCCGGACACGAACATCCTGAAAGCCATCATCACAATGGAAGACAAGATCGATTTGGAGAGGAAAGGCAAACAGAGCTACCAGGGGTTTCTCTATGCCCGGCTGATCGGCTTTGGCAACGGCTCTCTGGCGGCACTCTATGACAAGTCCGACGGATTCTATCGGCGGCAGCTGATTTTGAAGGTGCGCGAAAAGCCGCCCGATCGGAAGGACGATCCCTTCCTGGGCGACCGCCTGATCCGGGAGGCGGAGGGAATCGCGCTGTGGTGCCTGGAGGGTCTGCACCGGCTGATGCGCAACCAGTTTCGATTCACGATCAGCGAGCGCACCCAGCGGAACATGGCGGAGATCCGGCACATCGACAACAATGTGCTGGACTTCCTGGGCTCCACGGGCTACATCCGCTTCGATCCCGTCACCCATGCCACCACAAAGGAGCTGTTCCAGACCTACAGGCGCTGGTGCGAGGACAACGTGGAAAAGCCCTTCACAGAGCGCACGTTCAGCACCATCCTGCGGAACAATGAGGGCAGGCTGAACATCACTTACGACAAGAATCTGGACGCCGGATACGGGAAGAAGGCCAGAGGCTATCACGGCGTCCATGTGCTCATCAACACACAGCTTTGACGGCCAACAAATCCAGAATACACTTTACGACCAGCCGCCCTGAAACGGGCGGTTGTTTTGATTGACGAGGAGATGATAAAAAACACAATGACACAGCAAGACATTCAGAGCCATGTGCACACGCTCGAAGAACAGATCGACGCGCTGACGAAGGTTTGCAAAACCCAGGCGGATATGATACAATCGTTGATGGGGACAACCCCGGCGAACCTTGACAACTCCACAGGGAAACTGGAAGTCAGGCTGTCTGAGGAGGACAGCGACATGGCAAATCCCAAGATCAAGCGACGCGTCACCATCGACGGCCGCCAGGTGTGGATCACCGCGAACAGCGAGCAGGAATACGCGGAGAAGCTGTTTCAGATGGCGGCGCCGCAGGCAGCGCCCGCGCAGGCTCCACACGATAAACACAACTTTGCACAGTACGCACAGACGTGGTTCGACATCTTTTCACGCCCGAACGTCGAAACCGCAACGGCAACGACCTACGAGCGCCAGTTGAAGCGCTACCTGATCCCCGCCTTCGGGGAGATGGACGTAGAGGACATCAAGCCGGCGGATGTTCAGGCGATGTTCAACGGCATCCAGGGCGCAAAGGAGACCAAGCTCAAGGCGAAGATGGTGCTCAACATGATCTTCCAGCAGGCGATTGAGGATGAAATCATCGTCAAAAACCCGTTGGCGTCGAAGAGCATCAGAATCACGGGACGCGCGCCAAAGCCCACCGAACCCTACACGGTGGAGCAGATGCAGACCATCGTCTCCAGGCTCAATCAGGTGAAGCGGGCGGACGATCGCGCGTTCATCGCGCTGATGGCCCTGCATCCGCTGAGGCTGGAGGAGGCTCTCGGCTTGAAGCACGAGGACATTGACCGAAAGCTGAACCTGATCCATGTGCGGCGCTCGGTGACGCACCCGACGCGCAACCAGCCGGAGGTCAAGGCGACGAAGACGGAAGCCAGCCGTCGCGACATCGACCTGGCCGAGGGCATCCGCGACTGCTTACCGGAGGGCAGGGCGAGCGATTTCATCTTCGGCGGCAAGGAGCCGCTCAGCTACACACAGGTGCGGCGGATGTGCCGGCGCATCCAGAAGGACATCAGCTTCGACGAGCCCATCCTGCCGCGCCGGTTCCGCACGACGGTGTTGACGGACATTTACGACACCACGAAGGACATCAACGTCGCCAAGGACGCAGCCGGCCACACCACATCCGCGATGACGCTGAAGCACTACGTGAAAGGCAGACCGCAGAAACTTAACGCCGCCAAGACGGTTTCAATGCTCTATGGGCTGCCAGGGGGCGCAGCGATGTGATGAAAAATGTGATTGCACTTTTTTGACGCACATAATAGGAAGGAAAATTCCAAATAACGTCCGGAATGTGATTTGGAATGTGATTTTGACCCCGGTTTTTGCCTGCAAAAATCGCCCAAAAGCATAAGAAAACCAGTCATTTCTGACTGGTTTAATGGAGCTGATGGCCGGATTCGAACCGGCGACCTCATCCTTACCAACTTTAAGGGAGGGCGTTCGGATAGTATCGTTTTGTGCCATTTATACAATCCCAAGTTCGTGTTTTCCGTGCAGCCTGTTCAAATAAGGCCGCATTGAATCGCATCGTGTTGTCCTTATAAGGGTACGTTTCAAGGGTACGGAACGCTTATAAGGGTACGATGGGCACAAGGCATGATTTGGCCGCGTTTTTGAGAGAAAGTGCCTTGCAAGAAGCAAAGCTCAATCCTGCATATGGATAATCGCATACCACAACCCAGCAAATCTGACCAGCAGCCAGCTGGTCTTTTTTGTTGCCATTTTGAAGGAGGGAGACTATGAGCCTGAATGGAATTGATAAGGAACTGATCCTGTCCATCCTTTGCAGAGACCAGTCCCAATTCACTGGCACCGAAGAAGATAGCCGTGACGGGCAAGCGGCAGAAGTGGAAGTCAACTTCATCAGCGGCGAAACCACCTATCAGGTCATGGACGCGCTGAAGGTTATGGGCTTGGACATTCACCAAATCGTCAACATCATCAGTGAGTTGTGGGCGATTGGAAATATTGATGCCGCCTATCTTCTGCTGGTGCTCTGCTACATCGTGAGCGAAGTGGAGCTGCCCGAAGGTGCCTTTCCCCCGCTCACCGCTACCGATCTTGTTCTGAGCCGTGTCTATAACGCCTACCAGGACATGAACGAGTATCTCCAGGAATCGGACGAGTCTGAACAACCTGGCAACGAGAACGAGGAACCGGCTGAATCCCGACTTGAAAGGGTGTGACGAGCATGAAGGATTTTTTTATCGGCCTGTCTCTGCTGATCGGCATATTTGTCCTCATCAGCTTCATTTGCACTCTGGCTATCTGCTGGGCCCACTACCCCGGATATGCCAAGAAAGGCGGGAAAAAGCATGGCGGTATTTCGCGTAGAAAAGACAAAGAACTACACCGTGATGGCGAATCACCATCTGAAGGACAGGCGGCTTTCGCTCCGTTCAAAAGGCTTGCTTTCGGTGATGCTGTCCCTGCCGGAAGAATGGGACTACACCTTGAAGGGCCTCGCCGTCATCAGCAAAGAGGGCGTGGACGCAATCGGTGAAGCGGTCAAGGAGCTGGAGCGCGCCGGCTACATCATACGCTCCCGCCAGCGGGACGACCACGGACGGCTTCGGGGCATGGAGTACGTGATATACGAACAGCCCCAGCAATCCGGCACGAATCCACCTGGACGGGAAAATCCTGTACAGGTGAAACCAGTACAGGCGAAACCTGCACAGGCATCTCCTGTACAGGAAGAACCTGAACAGGCCGCACCTGCACAGGAGAATCCCCCGCAATCAATTCCCCAAAAAGAAATAATAAAAATATCAAGCACGCAGGCATCAAATCCTGATCCAATCAATCCCGACCCGCCCTTCGACATGGAGAGCGTGCGCCGGCTGGTGAAGCGGAACCTGAGCTATGACGTGCTGGTACAGGACGAACGGTTCCCGGCAGGCCGCCTGGATGAAATCGTCGATCTCATCACGGAGACACTCTGCTCCCGGCGGGAGACCATGAGCATTGCCGGGGACGAATATCCCGCCCGCGCCGTCAAGGACAAGCTGCTGCGGCTGAACAGTCTGCACATTGAATATGTGCTGAACTGCCTCGACAGGAATACAACCCAGGTGCGCAACATCAAGAAGTATCTCCTGGCGGCGCTGTTCAACGCGCCGAGTACCATCGACAGCTACTACGCTGCGCTGGTCAACCACGACCTCTACGGAGGCGCGACCAGACGCGCCAGGGACGACGACGAACTCCCGTTTTGAGCCGGGAACCCACCAAACACCGCAAGAATGAAGTCAGCGACAGGCTGGCTTTTTCTTTTACCCATCGCAGAAGGAGGCTATGAAAATGAACCATGTTTTTGACGTGCTGACGAGCATCGGGGCAGCGGCCTATTGCACGCAGACCGGGCTTGAGGATATGGCGCGGCTGCATCCCAATCGCTCGGAGGCGTGCAAGGCGTATAGCGGCACCATTACCGCCGATCTGATGAGCGCGCTCTCGGCACGGATGATAGACCCCTACACCGTCCGGGATTACCTGAAGATGCTCTGCGAGCTTCGGAAATACCGTTCCATGTTCCTGTACGTCGTACTTTGCTTCATCGGCGTGGAGAAGCCCGTGCCGCGGCAGTTTCTGGAGTATGGCCAGAACCCTGAAACGCTGACGCTGCTGATGCGCGATATACTTTCGGACATGGACGGGTACATCGAAGAACTGAACCGACTGGAGGACGATCACGATGAATGAGCAGATGGATGTCGCCGCCGTGGATGAAGTGTTCTCCGAACACGAGCAACTGACCCCGCCAAAGCCGGACAAAGAGATCATCATGGCCTCGCTGGACGAGCTATACCCCTTCCCCGGCCATCCCTTTCGGGTGGTGATGGATGCGGACATGGATCGGCTGGTGATGAGCATCCGCAACAATGGCGTGCTGGTTCCCGCTATCGTCCGTCCCAGGAGACAGGGCGGCTATGAGATCATCGCCGGACACCGGCGGAAGGAAGCGTCCCGGCTTGCCGGCAAACCCACAATGCCAGTGGAGATTCGCAGGGATATGGATGATAGTGCCGCTACCATTGCCATGATCGAGACAAACCTCAAAAACCGGCAAAAGCTGTTCCCCAGCGAAAAGGCAAAGGCGTATCGCATGATGCGCGACGCGCTGGTGTATCAGGGCGTCCAGCTTGATGGCGACAACGCCAAGCCGGGAAGGTCGAAGGACAGGATTGCGGAACACTTTGGCGAGAGCGCCAGCAAGGTGATGCGCATGATCCGGCTGACACATTTGAACCAGCCTCTGCTTGAAATGGTGGATGGAGGGAAACTGAAGCTCGGCGTTGCCATCCAGATCAGTTACCTCGATACGGAGGTCCAATGCTGGATCACCGACTTCCATGAGCAAAACAACCTGTGGCCGACCGTGACGCAGATCAGGGAGCTACGCTCTCTCTTTGACCAAGGGGCTTTGACCCAGGATGCCTTTGACGAGGTCATGTCCCAGGAGCAGCCTGAAAGACGGAACACAACAAAAGATGATTTCGTCGCCTCCATCCGCGACGAACACTTCCCCAACCTGACCATTGAGGACGTGAAGGAGAAGCTGCTGGAGCTGATCGAGCAGTACCACCACAGAAAACGGATGGAAATGTAATGACAATCAAGAACCATCGGAAGGACTGATGCCATGACTGAATACCCCAAGCGCAAACCCTTTTTGATTCCCATCGAAGGCTACCGGCACATGAGCCGCTCGCTGATCCGCTTCTGCGGCGTGGACGAGCTGGGCATTGTGCCGCTTCTCTACCCGCTGTACATCGGGAACCTCGACACCTGCCAGTACCATGACGTGCCCCTGACCATGATGGAGCTTTCCGAGGACGGCTTCTGGTCGGTCATCGGACCGTGGGCACGGCCCTATCACACGGAATTGCAGATGCACCGATCCATGCTCGGTCTGTTGAGCAATATCCAGAAGGACTTGACCATCCAGCGCACCCGCGACGCGGTGCGGCAGTTCCGCGTACTGATCGGGAACCTGGAGACCCGCTTCGAGGCCGCCTACGATTGTGAGATCACTGACCCGCGCACCCAGTATAACCGCTGCTGGAGCCGCCTGACCGTTCGGGACAGCGAGCCCCTGACCATCTTCAAATCGCCCTGTCTGCGTGAAGCGAGGGCACAACACCATTGACCATGCCGTGAAGGAATAAGCGTTCTCGCGTATTCCTTCCTGACATCACAACACTAGCGAGGAGGAATACGCTTTGAAACTCATTCGGAACAAGTTTATCATCGGCATCCTGTGCATCGCCATCGGCGTGACGGCGGGCTTCATCCTGCTGCCCAAGAGCCAGCGCAACGAGATCTCCATGACCCAGGTGGTGCGCCTGACGCAGAACGTCAAGGCCGGGGAGCAGCTCACGGCTGAGAACCTGGAGACGACCACCATCCCTGCGGCAAACGTACCCAGCGGCGCGTCCTCGTCAGTGGACACCTATCGAGGCAAATACGCCGTGACACAGCTGTTCGCCGGGGACATCCTGACCGCCACGAAGGTGCGTGATACCCTCGTCGATCCCGTCGCCGCTGGCGCGGCCAAAGGCAAGCAGCTGGTCTCCCTGACCATTCCCACCCTGACCGCGGGCGTGTCCGGCACGCTGCTGCCCGGCGATGTGGTGGCGGTCATGGTGACGAGCAAGATCACTCAGTTCAACCAGCAGCTGGGCCTGTTGGTGGCAACGGAGCAATCCACCATCACCACGACCCCGGAATCGGAGGACGGCGAAGGCGAGGACAGCGACGGCGACATCAATTCGGGCATCAACCAGACGCTGATCTCCAGCATCCAAAAGGAATCGGAAACCTACATCCCGGAGGAGCTGCGCTACCTGGAGGTCTGTAAGGTCACGTCCTCGGACGGCACCGACGCGCTGGTAAACGCAGCAAAGGACCCGGACGTGCCCAACCGCCTGCCCGCCACCATCACCTTCTATGTCACGGAAGAACAGGCTTTGAAGCTGGCGGAGATCGAGCAGAACGGAGACATCCACATCGCCTTTCTCGCCCGCGGTGACGCGGCGGACGTGTTCATTCCCCGCGAGGAGCGCGTGCTGGTGGAGGAGCCGATCCCGGAGCCCACGCCCACTGCCGAACCCACGGCCTCGCCTGCCGCGACTTCCGAATCGGCACAGCCGACTCCCGAAGTGCCACAGAAGACGACGACTGCTCAGGCGACTGAGGCTCCAGCCGCGACGACCGCGCCGGAGGCTTCCGTCGAACCGGCTGAAACCGAGACTGTCGCTGTGACGGCGGAGCCCGCCGCGACGCAGGAACCCTCCGAACCCGTCTATCCCTCTGAAATCGACTTCAACGATCCGGGGGTGGGCGAATGATTATTGCGATTTGGGGCTGTGGCGGCACCGGCAAGACCACATTGGCCACCGGGCTGGGCAGCATCTATGCGAACCACGGCACCGTGGGCGTCATCGACACCAGCCTTTGCAGTCCGACCCTGCCAATCCAGCTGGCGGGCACACGGCTGGAGCGGGAGCACAGCCTGGGCCGCCATCTGAACCGCCTGGGCACCAACGAGATTCGCCCCTATTTCCACCAGCATCCCCAGTGCAGCGGGATGTTCCTCGCGGGACTGACGGACAGGGACACCTTCATCGACTATGAGATCGGCTACGAGGGCATCGACCGGGCCAGGGAGTTCCTGCTGCAAAGCGAGGAGCTGCTGGGCACCGTGATCCTCGATTGCAGCGTCCAGCGCACCGACCCCTTCCTGCCGGTCATGCTCCGTGAGGCGGACTGCATCGTGCTGCCCATCGTTCCGAGCGTCGGCGCGGTGTATTGGTACAGCGCCATCCTGCCCATGCTGCAAAACGCCGGCGTGCTGGAGAAAACCGTCCCCGCCGCCACGATGGTACAGCCCTTCCATCTGATCTCGGAGGTTGAGGGCCAGCTTGGAATCCGCTTTGCCGCCCAGTTCAAGTACAGCCGCGATCTCGGACGGCTGCACGACGAGTGCCGCTTGGCGACGGAGGAGATCTGGCGCGAGGGCATCGCGTGGACGAAGAACCTGCATCGACTCTACGACGCGGTGGAGGCGCGCCGCGACAATCTGGATACCATGACACTGGAGGCTACTGAATGAGCGAAGCGACCCTTTCCAAGATACTGTACAACAGCGCCAGCGAAGCCGCACCCGCGGAGGACAACACCTATGAGAGCGCGCTGGCAAAGACCCAAGCCTACCTGAGCGAGCATCATGCCCAGACCCTCGCGGAGACCGTGCTTCAGGAACAAGCCCGCGATACTGTGCGCTACCTGACTGAGCAGTTCCTGACCTCGAACAAGGTCTATGTGGCGGGCATGAGTATCCGGGAGCTAACGAACCGCCTCTATCGGGACATGGCGGGTTATTCCATTCTGGAGGAACCGCTGGCCGATCCCAGCGTGGAGGAAATCCTGGTCAACGCCTATAACGACGTGGAGATCATCGACGAGAAGGGCCGCCACAAGTACCATGAGAGCTTTGCCACCCCGGAGCAGGGCCGCGACATTGCCCGCCGCCTGGTGCGCATTTCTGGGCAGACCATCGACACGGCCCATCCCATCGTGGATGCCTACATCACCACCGGCGTGCGCATCACCGCCTTCTTCCCGCCGGTCATCGACGAGAAGGATGGAATCGCCTT
Source organism: uncultured Eubacteriales bacterium (assembly GCA_902765395.1). Taxonomy (GTDB): domain Bacteria; phylum Bacillota; class Clostridia; order Christensenellales; family Aristaeellaceae; genus UBA2862. Next base: position 185,894 of record CACWZP010000001.1, on the reverse strand, counting down.
CACTATCCGCAAGCAGCACCTGTTCAACGTCACCCGCGACCAGCTGATCCGCTGGGGAACCGCCAATGACGAGCTGCTTGACTTCATCAGTCTGTGCCTGAATCACGGCGTATCTGTCAGCGTCGCGGGCAAGACCGGCTCCGGCAAGACCACGCTGACCAGCTACCTGCTGAACAACCTGGACGAGAAGCTGCGCATCGTCACCATTGAGGAGACCCGCGAGATCCTGATCGTCAATCCGCTGGACGAGAACAATCAGAAGCTCAAGAGCGTGGTAACGCTCTGCACCCGCCCCAGCGACGACCCCCGCCTTGACGTGAATATGCAGAGCTTGGTACGCTCCACGCTCCGAATGCGGCCCGACATCATCACGATGGCGGAGATGCGCGGCGGCGAAGCCTACGACGCGCAGGAGGCCGCCCGCACCGGGCATACCGTCACCAGCACCCTCCACGCCAACAGCGCCAAGCAGACCTATTCCCGCATACTGACTATGTGCCAGATGAATCCGGGCAATACATTGACGCCCACTCTCCTGATGGACCTGATCGTGGAGGCGTTCCCCATCACCATCTTCTGCAAGCAGCTGTCCGACAACAAGCGGTGCATCACGGAGGTCGTGGAGGCCACCTCCGCCTGCGACGGGGTCGCCAAGACCCGGACACTTTTCCAATACGAAAAGACCAGGAGCGGCGACAGCTGGAGGCGCGTCGGGGCCATATCGCCCCGCATTGCCGAGCTGATGCTGAGCAACGGAGCCGACGAGAAGCAGGTCTCCTATTTCAGCCGTGAGCCGACCCCGACCACCAAGAGCAGATCGAAGGGAGGTACTTCGACATGATCGCCTATCTGCTATGCGCCCTCTTCGTAACGACGGGGCTGTTTATTATGGCGGACGTTCGCCCCCGCGACGTGACGGACGAGCTGAAAAAGCCCTTCCAGCGCAGCGTCAGCCGGAAAAAGCGCATCCGCCACATCACCGGCAAGAAGCCCTCCTTCGCCCAGCGCATGATGGAGGAAGCCTCCGTGATGCTGGATGCCTCCGGCATGGGCGAGCAATTTGTCACCTACCGGAACATGGCGGTGCTGCTGGCGATGGCCGGCGTGATGTTTGGCATCGTCATCGACAACCTGCTGGTGAGCGCGGTGCTGGGCATCGGCCTGGCCATGACCCCGCTGACCATCATCCGACTGAGAACGGCGGACTATACCCGCATGGTAAACGAGAAGCTGGAGATGGCCATGAGCAGCGTCACCAACAGCTACATCGCCACGGGCAATCTCGTCATCGCCGTGGAGCGCGTGCTGCCCATGCTGCCCGCGCCGGTCAGCGACATCTTCAAGCGGTTCATGGCCGATGTACAATATGTGGACGGCAATATCGTCCACGCCATCCAGCGAATGCGCGAAAGCGTGGACAACTGGTACTGGCAGGAGTGGTGCAACGCCCTCATCCAATGCCAGGACGACGTGAACCTGAACCGGACCCTCAATGGCATTGTGGAGCGTCTTTCCGAGATGCGGCAGATCCAGATGGAAGTGGATACCACCCTGCGCAAGCACATCAGCGATTACATCATCACCGTGCTGCTGGTGCTGGGCAGCATCCCCCTGATGGCCTTTATGATCGCGGATTGGTACGATATGCTGATGAACACCATCCCCGGCAAGATCACGCTGGCCGTCGTGCTGGGCACGGTGCTGGTCACATCTGTCTGGGTATCAAGGGCCAACGCACCCGCGGAAGGAGCTGAGCAGACATGAGCCTGATCCTTCGCGTGCTTTTCATGGTGCTGACCACGACGGGCTTCTACTTGGTCGCCAGCCATGTGCTTTTCCTTCCGAACAAGACCACACAGAATGTCATCCGGCATCCCCACGGCAAGCCCACCACGGAAGAACAGTTTGCCAAGGCCCTGCGCCCGTTGACCGCGCTGCTGGGACGCCTGTTTCCCATGAGCGAGTACAAGCGCACCCGATATGAATCCGACTTCGCGCGGCTGGGCATGACGGTATCTCCCCAGGAGTATACCTCCGGCAAAATCGCCCGAAGCCTGATGCTGGCGCTGCTGGGGCTGGCGTTTATCCCGCTGGGCATCCCGTGGCTGAGTATCCTCACCTGCATCGCGGGCATCCTGGCCTACTTCCAGTCCGACCAGAAGCTGCGTCGGGAGATTGAAAAGCTGAACCGGGCGATCAACGCGGAGCTGCCGCGCATGGTGGGCACGATGGAGTGTACCCTGAGCGACAACCGCGACCTGATCGGTTTTTTCAGCCGGTATCGCCGGGTTGCCGGAAAGGTCATGGGCCAGGAGCTGGACGTGCTGCTGACCGACCTTCAGACCGGCAATCAGGAGCTTGCCCTGCGCCGCATGGAGGGGCGCGTCCAATCCAGCAACCTCTCCGCGCTGATCATGATACTGCTCGGCGTAGACCAGGGCACCGATCAGCGCACCAGCCTCGCCATCCTCTCCCGCGACATTCGCACCAAGGAGCGCGAGCTTCAGCGGCGGCGCATGGAAAAGCGGCCCGGACGCATCAAGGCCGCCTGCTTCATCCTCACCGTGGAGATGATCTTCATGTTCATGATCCCGATGGTGCTGATGATCATTGACACGCTGACTGAGGTCGGCCTCTGATTCCACAACACTATGTCCCACCCGCCTTACCCGACAGGCGGGTGTTTACATAGATGGGTGAAAAGCGCCGACCTTCATGTGTCGGGCATGGGGCGGCGACCTTTCATCCGCGCAACTCATTCCCCCCAACGACCCATAACAATGAAATGGAGAAATGCCCATGAAGAAAATCAATGCTGTCAAGAACACCGTCGCTTCCCGCATCACCGCTGCCATGACCCGCTTCGCCAAGGACAACCGCGGCGAGGGCTACCTGGACATGGCCATGAAGATCCTGATCGTCGTCGTGGTCGGCGCGGCGATCCTGGCCATCATGAACACCGCCATGCCCAACCTGTTCCAGTCCCTGATCAACAAGATCAGCAACGAGCTGGTCAAGGTGACCGTGCTGCCCTGATCGGTAAAACCTGGCAGCAGCTGCGGCAGGGATAACACCTCTGTCGCAGGGGCAACACCCAGCGGAGGGCGCTGCGCAAGCGGTGCTCTCTGCATTTGCAAGATTAGCGAACCGGCAGGCAAAGCCTGCGGTTGCGCGGGTCGGCGGGATGCTTGCGTCACGCCGACAATCTTTCGGAGGTGCATCACCATTAAGAAGTTTATCAGAGATCGCACCGGTGAGGGCTATGTGGATGTGGCGATTGCCATGCTCATCATCTTCGCTCTGGTCGCCGGCATCTTTTCCCTGTTCCCCATCTATACCACCTACCAAAGCCTGAACGCTACCGCCAAACAGATGGCCCATGTGGTCGAAGTCTGCGGACAGGCGGACAGCGCGACGCTTGCTCTGGTCACATCCAATGGCAAGCTGCTCGCGCCGGACGACACCACCATTGAAACCACATGGTACAACGCCTCGCAAAAGAAGATTCAACTGAAAACCCCGTTCACGATCACGCTCACCAAGCAAATCCTCATTCCCATCCTCAAGCCCGTTGGCGGTCACGCCATTGGGATCAAGGTACGAGTGAGCGCGTCTGCCAGTGGCATATCCGAGGTTTACTGGAAGGGGTGACGGTATGCTGAAACGCTTTGCGAAGGACAACCGCGGCAGCGCGCAGATGTGGGTTGCTTTCTACATCCTCATGTTCTTTATGCTTGCCGCCGTGCTGTACAACGCCCACGCGCTCTACTCCAAGTATTACGCTGTGGAGGACGAGCTGACCCGATGCGCCTCCATCACCCTGGACAGCAACATCCACAACGCGAAGCTGCGCGACGTGATCACGGACGTGCAGTATCAGCCCGTGGTGAATGTGCTGGAGCAGAACCTGACGAACCGGGGCTGGACGCGGGAGGCCAATGGCTGGGCCAAGTATGAAAACGGGCGCTGGGCCTACCGGCTGACCAGCGTGAGCTACAGCGTCAGCGGTTCCAATCTGCACCTGACCGCCACGCTGACGATTCCGCTTCCCTGGAAGCTGGCCAATCAGCTGACAGTGCAGTTTCCCATCGACCTGTACGCAAAAATCCTATACATCAACTGAATATCAGGAGGTACGAGTATGAATCATTCCACGCTCAAGGACAACGAGCTGGCCTTCTATGTGGTCAGCAACCGAAACCCTGAATCGAACAACGAGGCCGTTGTCGCCAACTATAACCTGACGCTTCCCAATGCCATCACGATCTACAACGGATACGCCGCCGAGCAACAATCCGTCCTTGGCGTGATGAAGAACGGTGTGGAGACTGACCTTGTTCACCGGCTGGACGAAGAAAACGTGCTGGTATCGGACTATCAGGAGATGGACGAATGGAAGCATGATCCCTATGTCTGCATCGCCGCCGTCAGCCTGCTGATCGCCAACCTGGATATCCACCGCCAGATGGACGCACACTGCATGACCCGCCCGTTTGAGGAGAGGCTGCACGTCATGCGCATGAAGGACACCGAGGAGCTGCGCCCCTGTTTCCTGAAAAGCCGGGAGACGGTGGAGCGGCTGGGCGTGGAGCCGACGATGGACAAGTACGACCTGATCTACTCCGAGGCAGTGCAGCCGGGCGAGGCGATGGTGGACGTGTGCAAACGCTATCACCTGGAAGTGCCGACTGGCTACCAAGGGTACGCTCCTTCGGTAAGCGATGTGCTGGTGTACCAGACCCGCAGCGGCTGCCACGCGCTGTACATCGACAGCCTCGGCTTCGAGTTGGTGCAGCGATTCATGCGGCCTCCCGGCTGGCACAGGCCGGAAGATCTCATACATGACCCCATCTATGCCCTGAAAGGAGAGGCCAGATAGATGAAAAAGAGAATACTCATACTCCTTCTGCTGCTGGCGCTGGCATTGGCGGCCATTCCGGCCTATGCCGCGACGGGCAAGGTGACGACCAAGACCACTACCAACCTCTTTGACGCCTACAACGCCACGTCAAAGGCGTGGAATGAACTGAAAACGGCCCAGCACCGGCTATCCTCCACCTATGTGGCCTACTGCCTCCAGCACAAAAAGTCCGTGCCGAACTCCGAGACCTACAAGCTGGACGACCTCTACGACAACTATTCGGACAAGGTCAAGAAGGGCTTGCAGATCATCCTCACCAACGGCTATCCCTGGGAGACCGGCGGTCTGACGGCGGCCCAGGCGGAGTACGCCACGGCGAACGCCGTCCGCTTCTGGCTCTCGGAGTGCGGCGACAGCGAGTTCTACAACCAGACCAACCTCGGCAGCTTCACGGACGCACAGCTGCGCACACTGGCGGCGTCTGGAACGATCACGAAGAAGATTCGCGCTCGGGACGCAAGCTACATCCCCGCGCTCCAATTCTCGGTGGAGCTGCTCATCAAGGCCAGGGCGCAGCAGACCATCACCCATGATGTCGGCCTCGGCGCGACCAACGTCTCCGCGGCGCGCTCTGGCAGCGTGTTCTCCGGCTCCACGTCGATCACGGTCACGAACCTGCGCGGGGGCTACACGTTGGACACCTCGGCGCTGCCCGCCGATTCGACGGTCACGGGCTACACGGGAACAAAGACGGAAACCGTCACGATCAGCATTCCCGCGTCGGCGGCCGCGGCCAACAAGACCTACACGCTGACGGTCACGGGCAAGGATGACCGCTGCCGGGCCAATATCGCCGCCATCGGGCACAACAGCAATGCCAGCTTCCAGCGCGTCGTGACCGTGCGCATCGGCACCTCCTGGTACACGGAGGTTGTCACCAAGACCTTCACCGTCACCACGGGAGCCTTTGAAACGCCGAAGCCCGACCTGATCATCACCTCGCTCACGCCTGGAAAGACCACCTACCTGACCGGCGAGAATATGACCTTCTCCGCGACGGTCAAGAACCAGGGCGCGGCAGCGGTGGGGCGCTTTGATGTCGGCCTGACGATGGGCGACCTGACCCACTATTCCTATATCGACAGCCTCGCGGTTGGCGCCTCCCAGACGGTTTCCTTTGAGTTCACGGCCCCCTCCACGGCGCAGACCGTGACGCTGAACGGCAAGGCGGACAGTTTGGGCGGGATTGACGAGAGCAACGAGAATAACAACACCGCGTCCACATCGGTGACGGTCGTTGCGCCGTCCTATCCCGACCTGGTGATCACCGCGCTCACGACGAACGCGAGCAGCTACACCGTCGAGGACAGCATGACCATATCGGCTACGGTGAAAAACCAGGGAAGCGCCGCCAGCGGCGCGTTCTATACCTCCCTGACTGGCTCCAACGGCGCGTCCGCAAAAGCCTATTGCGGCGGACTGAACGTCGGCGCGTTTACCACGCTGACCTGGACCTGGACAGCCCCGGCATCGCCCTGCACACTCACCTTGACTGGCTACGCGGACTGTGACGGGAACGTGTTGGAGAGCAACGAGAACAACAACACAGCGACCACGTCCGTATCGGTGATCGCTCGCAAATACCCCGATCTCACAGTCACCTCTGTCACGCCGGAGCAGCCCAGCTACACGGCGGGCAGCACCGTGGTGGTCAACTCCGTCATCAAGAACAGCGGGGACAAGGACGCGGGGACCTTCGTAGTCTCCTTCACGCCCCAGGGCATGAGTGCGCAGACGCAGACCATGACGGGGCTGGCAGTCGGCGCGACCAAGACGCTTCGGTGGACGTTCACCGCGCCGATCCTGACCTCCACGCAGAACAAGACACTTACTGTTGTCGCGGATTCCACCCACGCCGTCACGGAGAGCAACGAGAGCAACAACACCGGCATCGGCAGCGTGACGATCATCGGGGAGAAGCCCGATCTGACTATCACAAACCTCATAGCGGACGCGGCGAAGTACAAGCCCAACGAGACGGTGACGATCACCGCCACGGTCAAAAACAACGGCATCGTGCCCTGTCCGGCCAGCAAGCTGCGGCTGTCGGGCGATGGCATCACCGCGCAGACGAAGAATGTCCCTGCGCTGGCGGCAGGAGGCTCCACGACGGTGGCATTCACCTTCACCGCGCCCTACGTCATCGGGGACAAGACCTTCGCCATCACCGCGACGGCGGACCCCGACAATCAGATCGCGGAATCGAATGAGAACAACAACTCCCGAAACGGCAGCTTCTCGGTCTCCAATCCGCTGCCCGACCTGACCGTCACCAAGATCCAGGCCAACAAGAACGAGTACACCGAGGACGAGACGGGCCGCGTGACCGTCACGGTGGTGAACCAGGGCTCCAAGGCCGTGAACAGCTCCAAGCTGCGGTTGGTATTGGGTGACTTCTTCTCAGAGACCAAGACCACGGGCATGATCGCCGTGGGCAGCGCCGCCCAGGTGACGTTCGATTTCATCGCGCCGGAGACACTTGAGCGCATGACCGTCACTGCCACCGCGACCACCGACCCCACCAACGAGATCACCGAATCCAATGAGAACAACAACACCCTGACCAGCACGCTGGCGGTCAAGCCCATCCCGCCGGATCTTGCGATCATCGCCACCAACGCGCAGAACTGGTACGCGGGCAAGGAGGCGGTGGTCACGGCCACCGTGGTGAACTACACCAAGCGCGCGGTGCCGGAGGTCACGGTGCGCCTGACCCTCGGCGGCAAGCGATATGAGGAAGTCATACCCATGCCCGGCAACGGCAGCAATCTGGCGGTGTTCAGGATTCAGCTGCCCGCGACCACGGGCACGACCTCGCTGGCCTTTGTCGTCGACCCCTACAACGCTATCCCGGAGGGCAACGAGAACAACAATGGCCTGAGCAAGTCGGTTCAGATCTTGGCGGTGCCAGCCGGTGTCGTGCTTGACCCGGACCTGTCGGACTTGGAGCAGACCTACAAGACCCGGGGCCTGCTTCCCATTCCCGACACTACCAATTCAGATTACCATATCTGGCAAGAGGTGCGCTATGAGGGTGGCTCCTATGTGACCAAAACCTACTGGGCAAGGCTGCAAACCGTGTTCGCCCTCGCGCCGGACCCGCGAATTGCCTATCCCGCCGAGCCGAAGCGCATGGAGTCCGGGTTTGGCGTGCAGGTCGCGCTGCGCACCCAGCTCACCACCAACTACGATCATCCCGAAAAGCTGGTGGGTGTTCAGATGGCATGGGTGTTCAGCCCGGAGGCGGGCTACGGGCAGTATTCCAAGTGGAGCAGCGTGTTCGACGCGCTGGAGATCAGCGCCGGTTCGTCCGGCGACAAGAACACCCAATGGCGATATGCCGTCAATCCGTGGTCAGAGAGCGGCAGCCGGCTTCACTACACGCCGCTGTGGTTCCCGGACGGGCAATACACCGTGCTGTCCCAGGCGTTCTACGCATGGTCCCCCGCGGGGCAGATGTATTGGTACGATGCGGGCAGCGTGGACATCCTGGGCGATATGTATGACCGGGTGACGGCCATCCAGGGGAGGTAGGCACCCATGAGCGCGTTCAAGATCGTCATGGATGTGTCCTTTGTGGCAGCGCTGCTGCTCTGCGCGGACAGCGACCGCCGCATCCATGAAATCCCGGGACTGTTCCTGTGGAGCGTCGCGCTGCCGGGACTGCTGCAATTCGGCTATTCCATCGGCGCGGGTCAGGCCGTTTGGCCCTATCTGTGCGCTTTTCCCGTGTTTGTGCTGCTGCTCATCTTCTGGCACAGGGGCTTCATTGGAGGCGGGGACGTGAAGCTGATGGCGCTGATGTGCTTCTATATGGGGATCAATATGACGGTCATCTCCTGCTCGGTGTCCTGCCTGATTCTCGGCGTGGCCGGTATATACAGCCTCCTGTGGAAGAAAGGTATTACCGAAAAGCGGATTCCTCTCGCCCCATCCCTGGCGCTGGGAGGCGCCGCGACGCTGGCGGCGCAGTACGCGCTCGCCATTTTCAGATAGGAGAGATCAGCCGGACATGAACCCATTGGTCATCTTACTCATACTGATCGCGCTGTTCCTCGCCCTGATGTGCTATGCCTGTCTTATTGTAGGAAGCGATTATGAGCGCCAATCGGAGGCGTACATCGAACAGAGGCGAAAACGCGAAGAACGACAAAAAGAACTGACAGGAGAATAGATAATGAACCAAAGTAATCGAGGTGATCACCGTTGGCTGTAAAGGCCGCACAGCTTCACGAGAGCGCGATGGTCGCGCTGCACGAAGCGACACAAACCCCTGAAAACTGGATGGAGCTGCTGCGCTCAGTGGCTCCGTTTTACAAATACTCCTTTGAAAACGCGCTGCTGATCTCCTCGCAGCGGCCGGATGCCGTGGCCTGCGCCACCATGCAGCAGTGGAATCGCCACAACCTTTGGATTCGCAAGGGCAGCAAGGCCATCCACGCCATCGATCCCAACAATCCCTACCAGACCCTGCGCGTGTTCGACATCTCGGACATCAACGCCCGCCCCAACCGCCTGCCGCAGATCTGGCAGCTGCGGGAGGATCAGCGGAGCGTGTTGGAGGATGCCCTGACCAGCCGCTGGGGGATCGAAGCGGACGCAAGCGACCCCAGCCTCACGCTGTACAGCGCCATCATGGAGGCGACGGCGGAGATCGCCGGCGGGTACCAGAACGACTTTCAAGATGCCCGCGTGGACGGCCCGATGGCGGACATGGACGAGCAGCTGGCGGAAAGCACGTTCGCCAATCTTGCCTGCAACAGCGCCTATGTCATCGCCTCCTATCGCCTGAACCTTCCGATGCCGGAGGGCGTGGACGCGGAGGGGCTGCTGGGCGACATCGACTTCTTTACCAGCTGGGGCACGCAGATCGCCATCGGGCAGGCCGCCCATGAGATCGCGGGGACTGTGCTGCGGGAGATCGAGCGCGGCGTCAAGGCGGCGGAGCGGAACAATCCGAAAACCGCCGAAAAGACCCTTGACAACCGAGCCGGAATGTGGAATAATATGGGTGACGGATTAAGTCAAAGTCAGTCTATTAATACTTCCTTGCAGGTTCCTTCGGAACCGACTGACGGAGATCGAGGCGAGCCGCCCAACGTGGAGGCCGCCGAGCCGACACCGACAGAAAGGGAGGATGAACATGGCGATCCAGTGGCCGGAGATTCAGTACAGGGAGAGCCCGGACGGGATGCTCGATCCGGTGCTGACGTTCCCGAAGCAACCGGAGGGCAACATCGGGAAGTACGGCGGGATGCGGAGGGACTACCTCCAGCAGCACCGCAAGGCGACCTACGCTCGGATGAGCATGGAGGGGACGCTGAAGCAGCACCTGATGGACGTGAACGAACAGGCGAAGGCGAAGGTCGAAGAGCTGGTGAATCAGATGCAGCAGGCCGAGCCGATGCCGGACAAGAACAGCGATCCGCTGGGCTGGATTCAACGGATGAACAGCCTAAAGGCCCAGGCGGAGGAGATCGTGAGGGAAACGGTGGTATACGCTTAAACTCAATGGTCTTCGAGCTGGGCGACAGAGGATGGGAGCTACGCGAAGAGCGCAGCTCCTTTTTTACGCCCTCGCAGCCTGCCCAGCAGATCTCCATGTTCTCCTCACCCGCCTTCGGACTGCCCCAGGAGGTCATAGACCAGGCGCTGGTGCTGGGAAGCAATCAAGGGAACAGCCGTTACCGAATTGCCGCGCATTTCAAGAAGGACTTCCCTGCGGAGGAAAACCGCGCTTTCCTGATTCGGGAATACAAGACAGGCGGCAGAGGCTTCATGCTGGATGGCAAGCAGTATGCCGTATGGTGGAACGCGGAGGGCATCCGCATCAGCCAGGGTACGACGGCACGCACCCAGGACGCGACCCTTATCCCCTATGAGCAGGCCGCAGCTCGCATCCGGGAACTGCTGGATTTGGGCCGGTATATGTCCAATGATGAATTAGGCTTTGTGGATCAGATCGAACGGCGGGAAATCGCCAACCGCATTTGCGACGCCTACCGCGACGATATGCCGGACGCCCGTCCCCTATGGGACAGAGGAACCTATCCCGATGAAAGCGGCCAGATCGCCGGGATGCTGATCGAGCCCACCTCCCGCGATATGCTGATCGCCAGGCTGGAGGACGATATTGACCGGGCAAACAGCGCACCGAGCGACAGGCGACGCTGGCATGACCTGGGCAGGCTCAAAGCAGACGCCCAGGCTCTGCGCAGACCGACCATAGAGTTTACCGGCGACTTCCCGATGCCCGCTATGCCGGAGACGTTCATCACGCAGGATGAAATCGACGCTTTCCTCACCAGAGGCGGAAGCTACTCCGGCTCCAAAGAGCGCACCTATCGCTACTTCACCGAACCGCACACCCAGGACGAGCGGGCCGCATATCTGAAAGAAGCCTATGGCATCGGAGGCAGCTCCCACGCGCTTTCCGGCGCGGACGACAGCTGGGCGGATTACGACAGCAAGGGGATCGTCCTCAAGCGTGGCGACATCACAAACCCAAGCGCCGTTGTGAAGCTGAACTGGAAGCAAGCCGCCAAATGCGTGGGAGAGCTGATCGACCACGGCTGGTTCCTGACGGCTGCCGAGATGGATCGCTATATGCAGAATCATCTGGAAGAGCCGATTACCATTGAACCTGAACCAGCAGAGGGAGCAGATGCGTATTCGCCCGCTTCTACCGAGCAGCAGACCGCCGCCGTCTCTCCCTCGGAGCAGACCTGGGTCAGCGATATGCTGGAACAGCATCGGGACGACCTGCTGCGCCGCGTCACGGAGTCCCCGGACTATCCCAAAGCCCTGGGCAGCCCGGACGAGGGCAACTTCCGCATGGAGGTTGACAGCATCATCGAGGGCATCGCCGCGGGATTGGCGGCAGAGGACATCGACCTGTATCGCGCCTACTGTGACTATCCTGAGTTCCGGGACGGACTGCATGAATACATCCTGGAGCAAACCGTTCAGGACTACCAGCGACAGGCTGCGGAACACCCGGAGCTTCATCGGGAGGCTGCGCAACCGGCAGAGGAAGAGCCCGCCAGGCCGCAGCTTGAGCCGAACGACGCGCCGGAGGTCCAGGCAGCGATGGCTGAGTACAATCAGCAGAAACACCTCCACCCCGACAGCATCGTGCTGGTACAGGTGGGCAGCCACTATGAAACCTACGGCGAGGACGCCGCCCTCGTTCAGCGCGCGCTTCCCCATGCGGAATACACCCGGATATTCGACGGCAAGCACCCCGTCGCCATGTCCGGCTTTGACCCTGCATCACAGTGGCGTTACTATCTGAAGCAGCTGTGCGACCAAGGGAACAGCGTGCTGCTGCGCGGGCTTTCGGAGTCCGGTGAATATGAAACCGTGCAGGATGTGAGAGCGGAGGAGTACGTCCCCATCGGAGCGACGCTGAAAATCGAAGGCCATGATTTTCAGGTGGATTCCGTCAACCGAATGACGGCGACGGTTTCTCTGAGGGACATGACCATGTTCGCCTCCGGCTATCCCCTGTTCAGAAATGAGCCTATCGAATATGTGCATGATCTGCTGGATGAACAGGATTACTTCTTTAGCGAACATTGGCGGCAGCTCTCTGCGGAGAGGGTGTCAAATGACACCCAAGATGCGTCTGAACCCACGGTGTCAAGTGACACCCCAATCGACGAGGATGGGAGGGTGTCAACTGACACCACGCAGGAACCCGCTGTCACCAACTACCGTATCCACGACGATCACCTGGGCGAAGGCGGGCAGCGCACCAAAGCAGACCGCAACATAGAGGCCGTCCGCACGCTGAAAACCATTGAGAGCGAGGGACGCGGCGCGACGGCGGCAGAGCAGGAAACGCTGGCGCAATACGTCGGCTGGGGCGGCATCCCGCAGATCTTCGACGAGGCCAATGGCGATTGGTCAGACCGGCGTGAGACGCTGAAATCCCTGCTGACGGAAGATGAGTATAAAGCGGCGCGGGCCTCCACCCTGAACGCCCACTACACCAGCCCCACGGTCATCCGCGCCATCTACCAGGGGCTTGAAAACCTCGGTTTCCGGCGCGGCAACATCCTGGAGCCGTCCTGCGGCGTGGGCAACTTCTTTGGGATGCTGCCGGAGGCCATGCAGGACAGCAAGCTGACCGGCGTGGAGCTGGACAGCATCACGGGACGCATCGCGCAGAAGTTGTACCCCGAAGCGAAGATCAGCGTGCAGGGCTTTGAGAGCGCCCCCTTCCTCGACAGCTTCTTCGACGCCGCCGTGGGCAACGTCCCCTTCGGCGCGTATTCGCTGCCGGATACCCGATACGACAAATACCATTTCCGAATCCACGATTACTTTTTCGCCAAGGCGCTGGACAAGGTGCGTCCGGGCGGCATCGTGGCCTTCATCACCAGCAAGGGCACGATGGACAAGCAGGATTCTTCCGTCCGCCGGTATATCGCCCAGCGCGCAGATCTGCTCGGCGCGATTCGCCTGCCCAACACGGCTTTCAAGGCCAACGCCGGCACGGACGTTACCACGGACATCCTCTTCCTGCAAAAGCGCAAAAATCCGATAGATATTGAGCCCTCGTGGATTCACGTCGGCACAGATGAAAACGGCGTGCCGGTCAATGCGTACTTCCTTGAAAACCCGGATATGCTGCTGGGCACGATGTCCTTTGACGACAGCATGTACGGCAGCGAAAAGGATACCACCTGCCACGCCATCCCCGGCGCGGAGCTGTCTGAGCAGCTTGCCCATGCCATCCAGAATATTCAAGGGCAGTATGTGGAGCGCACCGTGGACGCGCCTGTGCAGGACGACAGCCAGATTCCCGCCGACCCCGCCGTACCCAACTTCTCCTATGCCATTCAGGACGGCAAGATCTATTACCGGCGGAATGAATGGATGGAGAAGCAGACCCTGAGCGCGCCGGACGAGCGCCGTATGCGCGGCATGATCGCCCTGCGGGACACCACACGGCAGCTGATCCAGGCACAGCTCGCCGGCGCTGACGATCAGGTGGTCGGCACCCTGCAAATAGAGCTGAACGAGCGTTACGACGACTTCACGAAGCAATACGGCCTGTTGTCCAGCCGTAAGAACGCCCAGGTCTTTGGCGAGGATGACGGCTACTACCTGCTGACCTCCCTGGAGATACTGGACGACGAACACAAGCTGGAGCGCAAGGCGGATATGTTCACCCGGCGCACCATCGCCGTCAGCCGCCCCATCGACCATGTGGACACCGCCCCGGAGGCGCTGGCGGTCAGCATGGCGGAGCGCGCGATGGTTGATCTGGACTTCATGGCGGACCTCACCGGCATGGACAAGGACAAACTCATCGACGAGCTGACCGGTCTCATCTACCAGAACCCCATCGGCAATCCCGGTCCCTATGAACAATGGCAGACCGCGGACGAATACCTGTCCGGCGACATCCGGCAGAAGCTGAAGGCGGCGGAGGCGGCCGTGGAGTTTCAGGAGGGCGGCGAACGCTTCAAGCCCAACATTGAGGCGCTGCAAGCCGTAGTCCCCAAGGACCTGGAACCCCACGAGATCGGCGTGCGCCTCGGCGCGACGTGGATTCCCGCCAGCGACATCACCGACTTTGTGCACGAGCTTCTGAACACGCCCTACTATCTTCGCCGCAGGATTCAGGCCGAGTTCGTTCCACTCACCGGCACCTGGAATATCACCAACAAGACGGTTGACCTCAACAATGTCGTCGCCAACACCCAGTACGGCACGGACCGGCGCAACGCCTACCGAATCATCGAGGATTCCCTGAACCTGCGGGACGTGCGGGTGTTTGATACTGTGCTGGATGAGAATGGCAGAGAAAAGCGCGTGCTGAACCAGAAGGAAACCATCCTCGCCCAGCAGAAGCAGACCGCCATTCGCGAGGCCTTTCAGGATTGGATATGGCGAGATCCCAATCGGCGGGAGCGCCTTTGCCGGGTCTACAACGATACCTACAACTGCATCCGTCCCCGCGAATACGACGGCTCACACCTGCGCTTCTCCGGCATGAACCCGGAATTGCAGCTGCGACCCCATCAGAAGAACGCCGTGGCGCGCGTCCTCTACGGCGGCAACACGCTGCTGGCGCACACCGTTGGCGCGGGCAAGACCGCCGTCATGGTGGCCAGCGTCATGGAGAAGATGCGCATCGGCCTGGGCCACAAGGCGCTGATCGCCGTGCCGAACCACCTGACGGAGCAAACTGCCGCCGAGTTCTTGCGCTTCTTTCCCGCGGCAAAGGTGCTAGTAGCGACCAGAAAGGACTTTGAGAAGCAGAACCGAAAGCGATTCGTGGGCCGCATCGCCACCGGTGACTACGATGCCATCATCATGGGTCACAGTCAATTTGAGCGCATCCCCATCTCCAGGGAGCGACAGAGGGAGATGCTGGAGGCGCAGATCCAGGAAATCGTGGATGGCATTGAGGAGCTGAAATACTCCCGTGGCGAACGTTTCTCTATCAAGGAGATGGAGCGCACGAAAAAGTCGCTGGAGACTCGGCTGAAGAAGCTGAACAGCGACGAAAACAAGGATTCCGTTGTCACCTTCGAGGAGCTGGGTGTGGATATGCTCTATGTGGACGAGGCGCACGGCTACAAAAACCTCGCGTGTATAACAAAGATGCGCAATGTCGCCGGCATCAACACCGTCGAGGCGAAGAAGTCCAGCGATATGTACATGAAGTGCCGCTACATCTCCGAGCTGACCGGCGACCGGGGCGTGGTATTCGCCACGGGCACGCCCATCAGCAACTCCATGACGGAACTGTTCACCATGCAGCGATACCTTCAGCACACGGAATTGCAGCGGCGCGGGCTGGCCCATTTCGACAGCTGGGCCGCCAACTTTGGCGAGACGCAGACGGCGATAGAGCTGGCCCCGGAGGGCACCGGCTACCGGCTGAAAACGCGCTTCGCCAAGTTTTTCAACCTGCCGGAGCTGATGGCGATGTTCAAGCAGGTGGCGGACATACAGACCCCGGATATGCTGAACCTGCCCGTCCCCGAATTGAAGGGCGGCAAGACGCAGAACATCAAGACGGAGGCCAGCGAATATCAGAAGGAGATGGTAGCGCAGCTGGCGGAGCGCGCCGAGAAAATCAGGCAAGGCGGCGTCGATCCCCACGAGGACAATATGCTGAACGTCACCAACGACGGGCGGCTGCTGGCGCTGGACGCTCGCCTGATCGACCCGACGCTACCCGACGATCCCAACAGCAAGGTCAACACCTGCGTGCGGGAGATCATGCGCATCTACAAAGAGGGCGACCCGGAGAGGCTGACGCAGCTGGTTTTCTGCGATTTGTCCACCCCCAGGACAGAGCGCGTGGACGGCGTCTTCGACGATGTTTACCACGACCTGCGCCGCAAGCTGATCCGCGAGGGCATCCCTGAAAATGAGATCGCCTTCATCCACGACGCGAACACCGAGCAGCAGAAGGATGATCTCTTCGCCAAGGTGCGCAAGGGCGCAGTGCGCGTACTGATCGGCTCCACGGCGAAGATGGGCGCGGGCACCAATGTCCAGACAAAGCTAAAGGCTCTGCATCACCTGGACTGCCCCTGGCGGCCCAGCGATCTGCAACAGCGGGACGGGCGCATACTGCGCCAGGGCAATGGCAACAAGGAGGTGGAGGTTCTCCGCTACATCACCCAGGATACCTTCGACGCCTATTCCTACCAGCTGGTGGAGAACAAGCAGAAGTTCATCAGCCAGATATTCACCAGCAAATCCCCGGCCCGCGGCGCGGAGGACCTGGACGAAATGGCACTCTCCTACGCGGAGGTCAAGGCGCTGGCGGCCGGCAATCCGGCAATCCGGGAGAAGATGGATTTGGATGTGCAGGTCGCCAGGCTGAAGCTGCTGAAGAGCAACTGGCAATCCGAGCGATACCGGCTGGAGCGGCGCGTCTCCACGGAGCTTCCCACGGAAATCACGCGGCTGGAGCACCAGATCGACCACCTGAACAAGGATATGCAAATCTATGAGCAGCACAGGCCGTCCGAAGAGGGCGGCTTTTCCATAACCCTGATGGGCAGCACCTATGACAAGCGCGTGGAGGCCGGCGAGAAGCTGACCAGGCTTTCGGAACTGGTGCCGCTGGGAGAGGTGATGAAGGTCGGCGAATACTGCGGCTTCACGCTGCGCATCCGCAGGCCGGAAATGATGTCTCCTCCAAAGCTGGAAATCGAGGGCGAAGGAACGTACATGGCCGAGCTTGGCGAGAGCGTGCTGGGCAACATCACCCGCGTCGAGAACCTGGCAAAAGGCATGGTCGCGGCCAAGGAAAAGGCCGAAGCGCAGCTGGCCAACGCGAAGGAGCAGTTAAAGGCCACAAAGGAAGAACTGGCCCGCCCCTGGGCGCAGGAGCAGGAATTGAAGGAGAAGTCCGAACGCCTTGCCCAGCTGAACGTCGAGCTGGACGTGGGCGGCAGGGACAACAGCGCCGCCGCAATGGGCGACGATGACGAAGAACCCGAACGGGAAGCCCCTTCCCGCGAGAGAACAGCCGTCCGATGACGGCAGATGAAGGAGGAAACCATAATGAAACAGACCCCGAATATGAAGCAGAAAAACCCCGGAACCTCGTCCACCTCGAACACCAGCATGACCGTCCTCTTTGTGATCGCCGGTCTGATCGTCCTGTTCGTCATACTGTTCTGCGCTTCCAGAAGCGAGAAGGTCATCCCGAAGTACGATGTGACGATCAAGGAACTGACCAGCACCGGCCTGGTGGTGGAGTCTGAATCCGGCAAGCTGGGCAAGGGCGAAATCAAGCTCTCCTGCGCGGATGATCTGTATGTGGAGGACATCAACGGCCAGGAGATCGACTATGCCGAGCTGAAGGCCAGCGACGCAATCCGCGTGTCCGTTACCAAGGAGAGTATGTCCGGCTTCATCCGGGTGGACAGGATCATCCTACTGCCCGACGAGCTGGACGAGTACATCTGATCTGCAATGACAGCGAAGGGCTATGTGACGCGGGATGAGATCGCGCGGGCGAAGGAGATCGACCTGGAGAGCTATCTGCGCGCCTGCGAGCCGGAGGAGCTGGTGAAGTGCGGCAAGGGTTATCGCACCCGGACCCACGACAGCTTGAAGATTTCCAATGGTCTGTGGCATTGGCACAGCCGGGGCATCGGAGGCAAGACCGCGCTGGACTACCTGATTCACGTCAAGGGCATGGATTTTGTCCCGGCGGTTCAGCTGCTGTGCGATGAATTACAGCCTGCGCTGGCGGAACCCGTCAAAGCCCATGCGAAGCCCCAGACAAAGCCCTTCGCCCTCCCGCGGCACAACGGCGATGATTCCATTGTAACGATGTACCTGATGCGGCGCGGAGTACACTTCTCTGTTATCGCTCGTTGCCTGGAAAACGGAACGCTATATGAATCGTGTGGTTATCACAACGCCGTGTTCATCGGAAGGGACACACAGGGAGCGGCACGCTACGCGATGCTGCGCGCCACAGATGGCGGTACGTTCAAGATCGAGGCGGAGGGCAGCGACAAGCGATTCAGCTTTTCCATGCCGGGAACGGACGATACGCTGATGGTAACAGAGAGCGCCATTGACGCGCTCTCCGTCGCCACGCTCCTGTGCAGGCACGGAATGAAATGGCGTTCCCCACACTACCTGTCCCTCGGCGGCATATCTGAGAAAATGAGCACCGTACCCCGGGCGTTGGTTCAATATCTGAACGATCATCCTTCGATCAGGCAAATCCACCTGATGCTGGACAACGACAAGGCAGGTCGTGAAGCGGCCCGTCATATCGCTGCTTCTTTGGGAGAAAGCTATGATGTCAAGACAGCTTTCCCGGCTCATGGCAAGGATTTCAACGACGAGGCGCGGTGGATGGCCGAGCATACCGAAAGGCAACAGGAGCAAAGGAAAACGAGGTGAGAAAATGGACAAGTATACGGTACTTTTTTATGAGACGAGAAAACAGCAAGTTGAGGTCAAGGCGGAAAATGAGCAGGACGCCGTTGCACAGATCATGGCATGGCAAAAGGAAGGAAAGCTGAAACCCGGAGAGATCTGCGGAACGGATTATGATGTTCTGGACATCCAGCCCATCCGTAACGACGGACAGCGCGAATATGAGATACTCCAGCTCAACCGCGCCAACCATATCTATGCCTTCTGCAATCATTCTTTTCTCCAACAGAAAGGTGTGAAGCTGGACGTTTCCTGCTATGATTCCGTGTATAAGGGCAACATGGAAGATGGCATGAACCTGGAGAGCATTTTCGCCATGTTCAACATCAAGCGCCCGGAGGATTTCAAGGGACACTCGCTGTCTGTCAGCGATGTGATCGTTCTCCATGATGGCGCATCGAAAACGGCACATTTCGTGGACAGCTTCGGCTTCAAAGAGCTTCCGGACTTCTTCGACACGCCTGTAAAGGCAAAGGAATCGCCTGAGATACCGGCAAACGACACGGTAAAACGGATCGTACCGAATGAGGAACGGACGTAGGGCTTATGATCTGGCAAGCATCGCATTCGGATATCCATCCGAACGCCCATCGGCTGTCCAAAGGACAGCCAATGCTTGTTAGGGGCTCCCGCCCCTAAAACCCTGGGTTCCCTGTTGACATTGCATCGGTATACCGATATAATGGTGTTGGAGGGATTCTGATGACGATCAAGGATATGCTGGCGCTTCGCCACATGAGTATGTACGCGCTTTCCAAGTTGAGCCGCGTACCTATGACTACGATCAATGATCTATGCAACGGCAAGACGAAGATCGAGAAATGCTCCGGCGAAACGCTGTACAAGCTGGCAGCCGCACTGAAGGTGCCAATGGAGGATTTGCTCAGGGACGCGATGATGCCCCGGAGCAGCTTTGACGTGTACAAGAGCAACGTCTGTCACCGCGTCAAGGATATGGGCGACCTGGACTTCATCATCGACACCCTGAATAGCAACCAGATCAGAATCCTCTTTGACAGGAAGTGGTATGCGGAATGCTTCTACCTGCTCGCCATGCTGGACTATCTGAGCAGGGAGAACGACCTTCCCCTATGCTCCGAATACAATGATATACGCGCCATGAAGCTGGCCACGCCACTTTTACCCATGAGCGTGCAGATTTCCGACGCGATCACGAACAGCCACCACCGAGAAGAACAGAGCTATCGTGACGCAATCCCTGAGTTCATGCGATTCAACATCGTAGAGAGTGAGGTGCGAAATGTCGTCTGATGTGCGCTTTACGACGGAAAACATCGACCAGTACATGAAGGCGCTTGCCAAAGCCTACAGGAAACTGGGTGGCAGGAATACGCCCGCGGAGATCATACTGATCGGCGGTGCAGCCGTTCTCGCGGACTACGGCTTCAGGGAAGCCACCTATGACATCGATGCCATCATCACGGCCTCGTCGGTGATGAAGGATGCCATCCGTGCCGTGGGCGATGAATTTAATCTCCCGAATGGCTGGCTGAACGAGGACTTTCGCAAGACGGCCTCCTATTCCCCGAAGCTGGTGCAATACTCTCAATACTACAAGAGCTTCTATGGCGTCGTCACAGTCCGTACCGTGACCGCGGAATACCTTGTCGCCATGAAGATGATGTCGGCGCGGCAGTACAAGAACGATCTGTCCGACATCGTGGGGATTATCGGCGAGCATCAGCGGAAGAACGCGCCGCTGACATTTGACCGTATCGACCGTGCCGTTCGGGAATTGTACGGCTCCTGGGACCGTATCTCGGCAGATACCATAGATTTGGTGAAATCCGCACTGAACACGCCGGATGCCTCCGCTCTGTATGAGAGATGCCGCGCCTCGGAATCCGAAGCGGAAGCCATACTGCTTAACTTTCAGGAAAGACAGCCCGATCAGGTGCGAGAAACGGATATTGCTACTGTTCTTGCGATGGCGAAGGCGAAGAAAAACAAGGGCGATTCACAATGAATCATATTGCCACAAGTGATGGAAACACTATATGCGCGTCGATGAAAATCGTCGATAATCTCATGGCAGGGGTTTACTTTCTCGCCATTCTATGCTATTATAGGTGGCGAGAAAGTAAACTGTGAGCGAGGTGAGGCAGATGGGAAAGATTGAACTGCTGGATCAGCTTGTGGAAGAAGGAAACGGTTATCTTCAAACCTCCACCGCTCTGGAGCACAACATTTCAAAGCTGACGTTGGCAAGATATGTCTCAGAGCGCGGGCTGGAACGCGTGGCTCACGGCGTTTATATGACGGATGAAGCGTGGCCTGACACCTATTATCTTCTTTATCTCAGAAACAGCCGCGTCGTATTCTCGCATGAGAGCGCCCTCTATCTTCATGGTTTGATGGATAGAGAACCAACAATGACTACAGTAACCGTTCCGAAGGACTACAATGCTTCCCACATTGTCAAACAGAATGTGCGCGTCATTCACACAAAGCTGGAATGGTATGGCATTGGCCTTTCGAGAGTGAACACCGGTTTTGGAAATGAAGTTTCTGTTTATGACAGGGAAAGGACCATCTGCGACATCATCCGAAGCAAAAAGGAAATTGAAATCCAAACCTTCCAAACCGCCATGAAAGAGTACATGAGCAGCAAGGGAAAGAACCTCGGAAACCTGATCAGCTATGCGAGGGCTTTCGGCATCGAAGATATTGTGAGGACTTATACGGAGGTCATGTTATGATCAAAACAGCTACTCAGCTCAAAGCGAAGATTCGCAATTTGTCCGGAGGAGACAATGACCGCGCAAGGGTATTGATCCGCAATTTTGTCATGGAGCGATTCCTGGAACGGGTGGCGCTTTCACAGTATCGAAACAATTTCATCCTGAAAGGCGGAATGCTCGTCGCGGCTGTCGTGGGACTGGAAACCAGAGCCACGATGGACATCGACACTACAGTGAAATCGCTTCCTCTGACCATGGAGAACGCGAGGAAGGTTGTCGAGGACATCATCCAAATTGATGTTCCGGATGGTATGTCCTTTGCAATTACGAAGGTCTCGGATATCATGGAAGGGCACGATTATCCCGGCATTCGGTTTATGCTTGAAGCGACGTTGGAAAAGCTGCGTCAGACGATAAAGATTGACATCTCAACCGGGGATGTTATCACGCCTCAAGCTGTGGAGTATTCCTATAAACTGATGTTTGATGATCGCTCCATCTCCATCTGGACATACAATTTGGAAACCTTGCTCGGCGAGAAGCTGGAAACCATCATGGCGCGGGAAACTGCCAACACCAGAATGAGGGATTTCTATGACATCTATATCCTGACGGAACAGGAAACCATAGATTATGAGGTCCTCCATGATGCTTTTATGGCGACCAGCATAAAGCGTGAGACAACACAGATGATTCCGAGGTTCGATTCGATTCTTGATGCGGTTAAGTCCGATCCTGTTATGCGAGAAATGTGGGAAAAATACCGGCAGGATAACTACTTCGTCGGGGATTTGGCATGGGAAAAAGTGAATGACAGTGTTAGGCTTCTGAAGGAGAAGAGCCAAATCCAAGGTTGAGTAGCGACAAATTTATAAGACAAGCGCTTGTTTCGGCAGGCGCTTTTTTCATGCCAAGGAGGTGAAGTGAGATATGAACAATACCATTTTCGAGGTGATACACATTGAGGAAGCGGGAACACGCTTTCATTCTGAGGCTGAACAACGATGAGATGCACCATCTGAAGAAGCAGGTGGAGAAAAGCGGGCTGTCCAGGGAGGTCTACGTCCGCAAGCTGGTGATAGGCCGGGAGGTCAGGGAGCGTCCCCAGCAGGACTGCGTGGATCTGCTGAAGGAAGTGCGCAAGCAAGGCCATCTGCTGGCCGCCGTGGCGCAGGACGCGCTGGAACGCGGCGGCGTCAGCGCCGACCATGTGGACGAGCTCAGGCAGACCTACAAAGAGCTGCTGTCGGAAGTGAAGAAGCTGACGTAAATGGCCTACACATGGATCGGCTCCATACGCCATACTCGCATGGACAGGACGGTAAACTACGCCGTCAATCCCGTCAAGACCGCCTACAACGCTCAGAGGGCCGAGGATGCCAGCATGACGCGGAACATTGCCTACGCGCTGAACCCGGAGAAGGGCACGACCAAGCTGTACCAGACAGCGATCAACCTGGACAGCGTGGAGACAGCATGGCGGGAAATGAAGGTCACCAAGGAACGCTGGGGCAAGACGGACGGGATTCAGGGCTTCCACGTCGTCCAGTCCTTCAAGCCCGGCGAAATCACGCCTGATCTGGCCCACCGCATCGGTGTGGAGTTCGTGGAGAAGTGCTTTCCAGGCTTCGAAGCCGTCGTGGGCACGCACCTGGATCACGCGCATATCCACAACCATATCGTGCTGAACTCGGTAAACTGTGTGGACGGGCACAAGTATCACAGCAGCCAGAAGAGCTACTATACGGAACTGCGCGAGGTTTCCGACGACCTTTGCCGGAAGTACGGCCTGTCCGTCATTCCCCCGGACGACATAGGTAAGCGACGGCAGGCATACGCCGAATGGCAGGCGGAGCGCAGCGGCCAGCCGACCTGGTGCAGCGCCATCAGGCAGGACGTGGACGAGGCACTGGCCAGAAGCCTCTCCTTTGAGCAGTTTGTCAGGCTGCTACGGGAGAGGGGCTACGAGGTCAAGACCGGCGTAAAGCACATGGCGGTGCGACCGCCCGGCAAGGAACGATTCACCCGTCTGCGCAGACTGGGCGATGAGTACACCGAAGAAGCCATCCGTCAGCGCATCCTGTGTAACGATCCAGCCAAAATCCCCGCCCCGCAGAAAGCGGAACCAGCTGTTCCGAAGGTCTATCGCGCCCGCTTTGCCGGCTCCTTCCGAAAGGTGCGCAAAAAGAAGGTGCGCGGCCTGATGGCACTGTACCTCTGGTATGCCTACCGTATGGGCAATATCAAACGGCGGCGCACTGGCTCCAAGCGCGCTCATTATCTGCTGCGGGAGGATCTGTACAAGCTGAAAATGCGGGATGAAATGACCCGACTGCTGGTAACAAACCGCATTGAAACCTACGAGCAGCTTCACGCTCACCGCGATGAATGCCGGGAGATGATCGGCTACCTCTGCGCCAAGCGCAGGACACTGCAAAGGGACAGGGCCAGCCCGGACGCAGAGGCTTCCCTGGCGCATATCCGCGACCAGCTGAAGACGCTGCGCAGAGAAGTCTGGCTGTGCGGAAAGGTGGAGGAGGATTCCCGACAGCTTGAAAAAAAGCGCGCCGTGATGCGCGAAGCCGAACGACAACTGAATAGCAAGGGAGAGCCGGCCAAGCCGCGCCAGCCCATCCGATAAACCCGCACCTGTGCGGGCATTTCCATTTTTGGAGGAAATGGATACTGGAATTATATGAACTGAGACAGAGACAATCCCTGCCGCTGGAGGCGAAGATAATCATGTCCCAACGGCGCATCCGGGATTGGTACGAATACTGGGACGGCATGGTATATGCCTCAGTGTCGGGCGGTATCGACTCCACGGTGATGTATGACCTGATCCACGGCCTGTATCCCGATGTCCCCGGCATCTTCGTCAACACGCGGATGGAGTTTCCCGAAATCGTGCGCTTTGTGCGCACCTTGCCCAACATCCGCGAAATCACCCCCGCCATGACGCCAGCCCAGGTGTTCATGGAATACGGCTACCCCGTAATCAGCAAGGACATCTCCCGAACCGCCTACTATGCCCGCCACGGAAGCGTTTGGGCCATTCGACGCTTCGACGGGCAGAGGCCGGACGGCACGCCCTCCGAATGGTACGCCCAGCGACATGGACGATGGAAACGGATACTGTCCGCGGACTTCGCCATCAGCGATCAGTGCTGCCACGAATTGAAGGTGAGACCCCTCGCTGAGATCGAGAAAGAGCGCAAGCCCTTTATCGGGATGCTTGCCTCTGAGAGTGAGCGCCGCACCGTGGCCTATCTCCACACCGGCTGCAACGCCTATAAGAGCCGCAAGCCCCGATCTATGCCGCTTGGATTCTGGACGGGACAGGACGTGCTGCGCTATATCAAGGAAACCGGCATCCCCTATGCGAAGGACATCTACGGCGAAATCGTCGAGGACAGGAAGGGCCACCTCGCCACCACGATGGAGCAGCGCACCGGCTGCTATGCCTGCCCGCTGGGACAGTGTATGCGTCGGAGGAAGGGCACGGAATCCCGCTACGAGCGATTGAAGCGCCTGCATCCGAAGCAGTACGAATATGCCATGAAGCCTCTATCGGAGGGCGGGCTGGGCCTCATGCCAGTGTTGGACTATCTGAATATCCCTTATTGAAACGGAGGTCAACATTTCGCAATGGGATATGTCATCCGAGGGCCGCCCAGCCAGCGCGGCAATAATTCAAAGCATAAAGGACGGTGATCCCCATGATGAACGGCGGTGAAGCCGCTGATCAGATGGTATCCTACGCATTCAAGGGCGGCGAAGTGGTGCTTCGTTTGTCCGGCAGCGCGGCAAAGAATCTTGCCGTGTATCTCGCCAACGCCTTGAAGGAGGGCGGCCCCAGCAAGGGCAAGACCACCCTGAAGCGCATGATCGCGGACGGCAGCCCGCTGACTGTGCAACGCATCAAGGTGGATGAAATCCCCTACTTCAACGACATGGCGAAGAAGTACGGCGTGATGTTTGTCGCCATCCGGGACAAGCAGCGAGCGGACGGAACCTGTGACATCATGTTCCGCGCCGACGATGCCGCCCGCGTCAACCGTATCTTTGACCGCCTGGCGATCTCCGAGCATCCCGACGTCGCCCATATCAGGAGCGAGATTCAGCGGGAGCGCAGAGAGAACCAGCAGGAGCATGGTGTGGGCGGAAACCCTACGAGGGCGGCGAGGGATTATACTCCGTCCGGGAGGCCCTCGCACGCGCGCGAGGCTGGAAGCGATGAGCTGCCCTCCGTGCGCGCCCAGCTGCGCGAGCTGCGCAATGCGCGACTGGCGGGCGATGCACAGCCCTCCGTGCCGTCGCGGACGCCACGCTCCCCCATGCCCCGCACGAACAATCAAACGAGGTGATGCTTTGTTTCGGGATGACAAATTGATCCTCGAAATAGACGAACACGAACAGGGCGTCGTCATCAACGCTCTGAACGACTACCGAACCGCCAAGCTCTCCGAGGGCTACACCACGGACATCATTGACGAACTGCTGATCAAGACCATTGAGGCGCCGACCAGAAAGGAGAAGCGGCGAAGCGTCAGTCGGGGTGACGCCCGTTGATGCCCAAACAAGTGGGAACCCTCGACAAGGCCACCGTCATCCTGATGGTCGCGGGCCTCCTGCTGGTGGCGTGGCTGGCACTGCTGGTCGCGCCGCTTGTGACGGAGGACGTGGGCCTGTCCGGACTGCTGGAAGGCCTCAACGCGGCGATGGCACAGCCGTTCAGCGTCCGCTGGGTGGACAAGACCCCCAAGATGCTGTTTCTGCTGTGCGGCACCTACGCCGTGTCCGTCCTGGCTTGGGCAGCTTCAAGGCGCAGGGTGAAGCCGCTGGAGGAATACGGCTCGGCTCGCTGGGGAGATGCAAAGCAGGTCAACAAGAAATACGCCGGCAGCGACCCGGCCGAAAACATCCTGCTGACCAACAGCGTGCGCCTCGGCCTGGATAGCCACATCCACCGCCGCAACCTGAACGTGCTGATCGTCGGCGGCTCCGGCGCTGGCAAGACCCGCTTCTACGCCAAGCCCAACGTGCTCCAGGGCAACACCTCCTTCATCATCACCGACCCGAAGGGCGAGATCTGCCGGGACACCGGCGAGCTGATGAAGCGCCTCGGCTACGACGTGAAGGTGATCGACCTCATCAACATGAACCAATCCTGGTGCTACAATCCCCTGGAGTATATCGAATCGGACAACGACGTGCTTCGGCTGGTGACGAACCTCATCAAGAACACCACGCCGAAGAACGCCAGCAACAACGACCCCTTCTGGGAGAAGTCGGAGACGGCGCTGTTGGAAGCCCTGATCCTGTTTCTCGTTCACTGCGCGCCCAAGAACGAGCGCAACTTTGCGACGGTCATGGAGATGCTGCAAGCCGCGGATGTCAAGGAGGATGAAAAGAATTACATGAGCGACCTCGACATCCTCTTCCAGAATCTGGAAATGCGCGACCCCGACCACATCGCCGTGAAGCAATACCGCATATTCAAAATGGCGGCGGGCAAAACGGCGAAGTCCATCCTCGTGTCCGTGGGCGTGCGTCTGGCGACCTTCAACCTGTCCCAGGTGACGCGCATGACGGACTTCGACGAGATGGACATACCCTCCATCGGCGAACGGAAGACCGTGGTGTATTGCTGCATCCCCGACAACGACACCTCCTTCAACTACCTGATCGGAATGTTCTACACCCAGACCTTCCAGCAGCTCTACAACCTGGCCGACAGGAAGTACGGCGGCAGGCTGCCGGTCCATGTGCATTTCCTGATGGACGAGTTCGCCAACGTCGCCCTGCCGGACGATTTTGAAAAGCTGCTGGCCACCATGCGCAGCCGAGAAATCTCCGTGTCCATCATCATCCAGAACATGGCCCAGCTGAAGGCGCTGTTCAAGGACAGCTGGGAATCCCTGGTGGGCAACTGTGATACCTTCGTCTACCTCGGAGGCAACGAACAGTCCACCCATGAATACGTCTCCAAGCTGATGGGCAAGGGCACCATCGACACCACCACCCACGGCCTGAACAAGGGCAAGAACGGCAGCTACTCCGACAACTATCAGCAGACGGGCCGCGAGCTGCTAACCTCGGATGAAGTGCGCATGCTGGACAACCGCTACGCGCTTCTCTTTATTCGCGGCGAACGTCCCATCGTGGACGAGAAGTTCGACCTGACAAAGCACCCGAACATCAAATATACGCCGGACGGCGGCGGGAAGCCCTACAACCACGACGGGCTGGACGGCGTGGAGCGCGAGGTTTCCTTCGATGCCAGCCGCACCGAGGATTACACCCTGCTGGACGGCGACGAGCTGGCGGGTCTGCTGACCGGACAGATCGACTACTTCGAGTCCCCGGACGAGCAAAACGAACATATCTACACGAACAATCTGTAAGGAGATCACGACTATGAAGAACTCTCTGTACAAGGCGCTTTCCAGCCGGAGCTTCCGGGCCTGGTGCGCCTTCTCCATCATGCTGGCCTGTATGTGCGGCATGACCGCCTACGCTGCGGACAACCCCATCTCGGTCATCAATAACCTGTCCACGTTCATGTTCAGCGTCATCCGGGCCATAGGCCTGATCCTGCTGGGCTTCGGCATTGTGCAGATCGGCCTGTCCCTGAAGGGCCATGACCCCAGCCAGCGCGCCAACGGCTTTATGACGCTGGCGGGCGGCGTCATCATAATGTTCGCCAAGGAAATCCTCGACCTGATTACCAAGTGATATGCGCGACGGCGGCGCGTCGCTCAGCGGCGCGCCGCACTGGGAGGTGAGACACCCTTTTGAGCGACAACTGGATCGTACAAAACCTTACCAATGCCCTGAACACCTGGAACTCCAAGCTCGCTGAGATATGGCAGCTGGTGACGCAATCGCCGGAATCCTTCAAGGGCGGCAACGTGTGGTCGGTCATCAAGGGCATCCACGGCTCGCTGGTGGCCATCGGCCTGGCGCTGCTGGTGCTGTTCTTCGTCATGGGCATCGTGAAAAGCACGATGAACCTGACGGAGCTGAAGCGCCCGGAGCAGGCGGTGCGCTTCTTTCTGCGCTTCGTGCTGGCCAAGACCGCCGTGACCTACGGCATGGACATTATGATGGCGATCTTCAAGATCTGCCAGGGCGTGATGAGCGCCGCTACCAGTAAGTTTGGCTCGCTGGCCTCGGTGACGGCCTCGCTGCCGGACGCGGTGCAGGAGAAGATATTGAAGGTGGGCTTCTGGGAGAGCATACCGCTGTGGGCGGTAACGCTGCTGGGATCGCTGTTCATCACGGTGCTGTCCTTTGTGATGATCCTCAGCATCTACGGGCGGTTCTTCCGGCTGTACACCTACACGGCGCTGGCCCCGATACCGCTATCAACCTTCGGCGGCGAGGGTACCAGCAGCATCGGCATCCATTTCCTGAAATCCTACGCCGGCGTGTGCCTGGAGGGAGCCGTGGTGGTGATCGCCTGCATGATCTTCACCGCGTTTTCATCCAGCCCGCCTAACGTCAGCGATGCCATGTCGCCCACCAACGCGGTTTGGGCGTACATCGGAGAGACGATCTTTTCCATGCTCATACTCGTCGGAGCCATCAAGATGAGCGACCGGGTATGCAAGGAAATGATGGGCTTATAGCCCCATTTTCGACCATCAGGACATTGAGAACCCTATCAGGAGCGTGATAAACCATAGAAGTCAAAATCCCCAAGGACATCCTTCGCTTTGAGGAGGCCATGTTTTTCGGGCTGTCCCTGCGTCAATTCATGTTTGCGCTGCTAGCGGTGGGAAGCGCCGTCGGAGCGTATTTTATCTTCAACCCCACGCTGGGGCTGGAGACGACCAGCTGGATCTGCATCATGTGCGCGGCGCCCTTCGCGGCGCTGGGCTTCATCCGCTACAACGGAATGTCGGCAGATCAGTTCGCCCGGACGTGGGTACGCTCGGAAATCCTGTTCCCGAAGGTGCTGGTCTACCAGAGCAGCAACCTCTACATGGACATGATCGAGCAGGGCCGTTTGGAGGACAGCAAGCCCAGGCGCAAGCCGCGCCCCGGCAAGCCCGACAAGCAGCCCGACAAGGCCAAGCAGATCAAGAAGCGCCGGGAAAAGGACTTTGAACGGCGCGGCAGGAACATCTACAAATTCCATAAGCGAGGAACAAGGTGATGAACCATTCATGGTTAATCACCGAAGTGACGAGTAGCGGCGAGGCCATTTGGCTGGCCCGCCGCGTAGCTGCGACGGCCCCCTGCGGGCCGGGGCAGCCGACAAAAAGCGAGGGATGAAATGAGCAAAACCCTGAATTTGCTTACCAGGCGCGACAAGGAACACTGTGCCGTCCCCAAGTCGGTGCAGCAGTGGATGCCGATCCAGCGGGTGTACGCGGACGGCATTTTCTTTTGCGACGGAAAGTTCAGCAAGACCTACCGCTTCACCGACATCAACTACTCCATCGCCAGCCCGGACGATCAGCGCACGATGTTCCTCCAATGGTGCGAGGTCATCAACGCGCTGGATACCGGCGCGAACATCAAGATCACGCTGTACAATCGGCGCGTCAACCGCGCGGACTTCGAGCAGTCCATCATGATGCCCATGCGGCACGACGAGCACGATCTGTACCGGCGCGAGATGAACGACTTTATTCTGGAGCAGGCCATGAGCGCCAACAACAACATCACCCAGGACAAGCTGCTGACGGTGAGCGTGGCCAAGAAGAACATCGAGGAAGCCCGGAACTACTTTGTGCGCATCACGGCGGAGCTCCAGTCCCGGTTCTCGGCGCTGTCCTCGGCGCTGACGCCGCTGGACACCACGGAGCGGCTGCGCATCTTCCACGACTTCTTCCGCACCGGAAAGGAGGAGGAGTACCACTTTGACCTGCGCCAGTCGGCCCGGCGCGGGCATTCGCCCATCGACTACATCTGCCCGGATTCCGTGGAGATGGAAAGCAACCACTTCAAGATCGACGGGCGCTGGGGCCGGGTGCTGTTCCTGCGCGAGTACGCCAACTACATCAAGGATGAGATGATCCAGAAGCTGTGCGCGCTCAACCGCACCATGATGCTGACCATCGACATCATCCCCATCCCCACCGACGAAGCCGTGAAGCAGGCGGGCAACCAGCTTCTGAAGGTGGAGACGAACATCACCAACTACAACCGCCGTCAGCAGAACAACCAGAACTTCACCGGCACCATTCCCCACGACATGGAGGTGCAGCGCAAGGAGGCCAAGGAGTTCCTGGACGACCTGACCACCCGCGACCAGCGCATGATGCTGTGCTGCGTGACGCTGGTTCACATGGCCGAGACGAAGGAGGAGCTGGACAGCGACACGGAATCGCTGCTGTCCATCGCCCGCACCGACCTGTGCCAGATCTCCACGCTGCGCTTTCAGCAGGCGGACGGCCTGAACACCGTGCTGCCCTACGGCGTGCGGATGATCGACGCGCTGCGCACGATGACCACGGAGAGCACGGCGGTGCTGATGCCCTTCAAGACCCAGGAGCTGTTCGACGGCGGCGGCATCTGCTACGGGCACAACGCCATCTCGAAGAACCTGATCGTCATCAACCGCAAGCACCTGTTGAACGGCAACGGCTTCGTGTTCGGCGTGTCCGGCTCCGGCAAGTCCTTCATCAGCAAGGAAGAGTTCATCAACATCGTGCTGAACACCGACGACGAAATCCTGCTGATCGACCCCGAAGCGGAGTACGGCAGGCTGGTGCGCGCGCTGGGCGGCGAGGTCATCAACATTTCCGCCACCAGTCCCAACCATATCAACGCCATGGACGTGTCCAGGGAATACGGCGACGTGGAGAACCCGATCATCCTGAAATCGGAATTCATACTGTCGCTGTGCGAGATGGCCGTGGGCGGCACGCTGAACGCGAAGGAGAAGTCCCTGATCGACCGCTGCATCACCGACACCTACCGGGGCTACGTCAAGCGGGACTACACCGGCAACCCGCCGACGCTGCAAAACTTCCACCAGGAGCTTTTGAAGCAGACAGAGCCAGAGGCGCGGGAAATCGCGCTGGCCATCGAGCTGTTCACGCGCGGCAGCCTCAACACCTTCGCCCAGCAGACCAATGTGGACACCAACAACCGCATCGTCTGCTACGACATCCACGAGCTGGGTAAGCAGCTCAAGCCCATCGGGATGCTGGTGGTGCTGGATGCTGTGTACAACCGCATTTCCCGCAACCGCGAGCTCAAGCGGAACACCTGGATCTACATCGACGAGATCTACCTGCTGTTCGCCAACGACTACAGCTCCAACTTCCTGTTCGAGCTGTGGAAGCGCGTGCGCAAGTGCGGCGCGTACTGCACGGGCATCAGCCAGAACCTGGAGGATATGCTCCAGAGCCACACGGCGCGCACGATGCTGGGCAACAGCGAGTTCCTGATCCTGCTGAACCAGGCAGCCTCCGACCAGGTGGAGCTGGCGCGCCTGTTGAACATCAGCAACACCCAGCTCAACTACATCAACAACACCGGCGTCGGCAAGGGGCTGATCCGCTGCTCCGGCAACATCGTCCCGTTTGAGTCGCCATTCCCCAAGGGCACACAGTTGTACCAGCTCATGACCACCAAGCTCGACGAGATCGAGAAATAAGAATCATAAGGAGAAATCATCATGGAACAGAATTACGAGAACAACGCCAATCTGGAGATCACCGCGAAGGTCTACCCCGTGAAGGAGCCGAAGGAGAACCTGCTGGCCTTCGCCAGTCTGAACCTGGGCAGCGGCTTTGCCGTGCAGGGCGTGAAGGTCCTGCAGGGCAAGAACGGGCCGTTCGTCGCCATGCCGCAGATGAAGAACAAGCAGGGCGAGTGGCACGACATCGCGTTCCCGACCACGAAGGAAGGGCGCGAAGCGGTCAACAAGGTCGTGCTGGAGGAGTACCAGAAGGTGAAGGACGCTCCGGCAAAGGAGCCTGTGCAGCAGAGCCAGCCCCAGCAGGCCGCCCCGCAGCAGAGCGCCCCGCAGCGTGACAGCTACGCCAGATGAGCGAGAACCGGAAAACCGGCCCCGGCATACGCACGAAGCCCCACTCCATCCGCGACAGGGCGATGACGGCGAACGACGCGGCGAAGCACGGCGCTGAAAAGGCGCGCTTCGCCCAGCGGCGCGCCAAAGCCCAGGCGGATGAGAGCAAGCCCGAAGGCGATGCCGTGGGCACCGTTGAGGATACCGGGCAGCAGCTTACCGCAGACGTGGAACACACCGGCAAGTCGCTGCTCCGTCACGCCAGCGCAGTCTCCCGAAAGAAGCGGGAGGCTGCGCGCCTTTCGGAAGAGAAAGAAAGTGGTGCAGAGGGCAACGCTGCACATGACCAGGGCGAAGCCGATCAGGAAGTGCCACAGACCAGCGACAGGGAGAAGGGAGAAGCTCGTCAGGAGGCAACGCAGCCCCGTTCCGAAGATACGGACGTGCCTGGGCATGATGCACCACAATCCCATCCCGAAAATACGGATGTGCCTGAACATGAAACGACGCATTCCCGTACTGGCGAAAACCAGCCCGCTTCCGAAACCGTCTGGCGCGATGCGGAAAAGCCGACTGATCTCAAAGTTTCCGATTCCACCGAAGTACTTACACCTTCACAGCCGGACATAGCGGCAGAGAAGTGCAAACCCGGCCAGCTCACCCCCGACGTACAATCCCCAGGCGCACAGTCTTCTGATGCACCAGCCGCCGATTCAGTCGAACCCTGCAGAGCAAGGCAAAACCGCTCCAGGCTGAAACGCAAGGAAAACATAACATCAGAAAGGGCTGACGGCACCGCAACCGGTAGCACGGACGCAAAGCCCCAGGGCCAACCGGCATCCACTCCGCGAAGCCGGATGCTGTCCGCTGACGAACTGGAAAGCGCCAGAGAGCGCAAGTTCGGGCGCATCGGCACGGAGGAACCGCCTCCTGCAAAGACTGCATCGGTCGCACCTGTCCAAGAAACCGCGGTGGAAGGGCAGCCCCCGCCGCGCACCCGCCAACAGAAAACCGACCTCTACCATGAGCGCCCTGCGCCGCTGCTTCCCAGGGAAAAGGAGACGCTGCATGAGCCGGTGATTGGCAGCCGCGTGATCGAAAGCGCGCCCCGCGTGGAGATCAAGACGGCAGATGTCGGCGGGAAGGCCACGGGAAAGGTTACCAACGCCGCTGCCCAGGCCGCAAAGGAGAAGGTGGCGGACGAAGCCTCCAAGCGCGTGGCCAGCCACATGAAGGAACTGTCCAGGAAAGCCGCCGAACGCTCCGCGAAGGCTTTGAAGAAGTCCGCGAAGTCTGCCCTGCGCGCCGTGCAAGCCGCAGGGAAGGCGCTCGTCAACGCGATCACCTCGGGAGGAGGAGTAGTCGTGGTGATTATCCTGGTCATTCTGATGTGCGCGTCCATTCTCTCGTCTCCATTCGGTATCTTCACCCATTCGGACGGCATCGAGGACCCCAATTCCTACACGCTGACCAAGGCCATCTCCGACATCAACGCGGAATATGTCAACGAGGTCAAGAGCAAGGCCAGGGGCGCGGACAATGTTTCCATACTGATCGAAGGGAATCTTGAGGGCGACATCGAGCCGGTGAACTGGGTGGATGTGCTGGGCGTATTCGCCGTCCACGTCACCATGCGCGATGACAACGCCATGAACGTGGTAGATCTGAGCGAGGCACAGCTGAAGGAGCTGCGAACGGTGTTCTGGGACATGAACCAGATCACCGTGGAGCGGGAAACGGAGGACGGCGAGACCACCACCTATGTGCTGGGCAAGAGCCTTGGCTACATGGACATGGTGGAAAAGTACCACTTCACCGAGCAGCAGATCGAGCTCCTGAAGGAGATCATGAGCGATGAGTATTACGCCTTCTGGAGCAACTTTATCAGCGAAGGCCTGGGTTACGGCGGCGACAACTGGACGGATGTCACCACCGCGCCGGGCGACGACTTCCTGGAGGATATTCCCCTGACAGACGCCGACTTCGACGACGATTCGGATTACGTCCCCATGTCTTCCAGCCGGTCCGGTTTCTCCGGCAGCTCGATGAAGATCCCGAAGATCTATCAGTACGACTACAAGAAAACCGTCTGTAGGATCGACGGCGAGAACAAGTCCGCGTCCTCCTCCGGCTGCGGCGCGACCTCCATGTGCATGGTCATCCACTACCTGACCGGCAACACCAAGCCCACGCCGTACCTGCTGTTCAAGTGGGCCTATGAAAACGGCCACTACAACGGCAAAGGCCTCGACCATGGCGCGGTCAGCGCGATGGGCAAGCTGTGCGGCGTGACCGGCAAGTGGGTCGGGAAAGACGGCAAGAAGATCGTCAAGGCGCTGCTGACCGGGCATCCCGTGATCGCCCACATGGGACCAGGCACGTTCACCAAGAACGGGCACTACATCGTGCTGCGCGGCGTGACAAAGGATGGGAAGATACTCGTCAACGACCCGGCCAGCTCGTCCCGCACAAAGAAGGCATATCCCCTGTCCACCATTTTGAAGCAAGGAAAGACCTCAACGCCCTTTATGATCTGTTCAAGGGCAAAATAGAAGGAGAGAAAGATTATGAAGAAGATATTTGCACTCACGCTCATCGTTGCCATGATGCTTTGCAGCTCGCAGGCTTTCGCCAGCGTCATGATCGTCACCGGCACGCCCACCTACGACGATTCCGAGGGCATGACGCAGAACCTGACCCATGCCATCGAGACGCTGAACAACCAGATCATCGAGAAGGGCAAGACCTTCTCCCTCAACAAAGTCCTCGGCCCGCGCACCGAGGGAAACGGCTACGCGCCGGCGCTGAACGGCAACGGCGTGGAGGTCATGGGCGGCGGCGTGTCCCAGGTGGCCACCACGCTATACCTGGCCTTGAAGGAGCTGGGCGAGGAAATCACCTACGACGAGAGGCACACCTTTGGCAACGCGTTCAACGCCGGTTATGCGGAGGATGTCAAGGATACGGCGCTGACGGACTACAGGCACGGGCTGGACTTCAAGTTCACCAACAATACCGCCGATGATCTTGTCATCTCCATGTGGGATGGCGGCGGCACGCTTTTCTGCCAGCTGACGGACGCCAGTATCATAACGGATGCGCCCACGGAGGAACCCGCACCCGCAGCCGAGGCAACGCCGATCCCGGCACCGGCTCCCGCATCGGACAACACCTACTATGTCGTGAACATCAAGTCCCACGTCAACCTGCGCGAGGAGCCGTCCACGGATTCCGCGATTCTGGCGGGCGTATCGAAGGGCAGCGCGGTACAGTCCACGGGAGAAACGGTGGATGACTTCATGCGCGTGGAGTACGACGGTAAGATCGGCTACATCCATTCCAAATATCTTGCCAAGGGCGCGCCCACGGAGATTTGGCTGACCGTCGTGAACTGTAGCACCGGCGTTTCCCTCCGGGAATCCGCGTCAAAAAAAGCGGATAAGCTTGCGGACGTGGCGCTGGGAGAGAGGGTCAGGAGCTTCGACCATGAGGAAAACGGCTTCCTCGAAGTGGAGTACAACGGAACACGCGGCTTTATCCTGAAGGATTATTTGGAGGAGAATCAGGAGTAGCCCACAAGAACGACGCTGCCGGCTGGTTGGGAATACCCGCCAGTCGGCAGCTTATTTCATAACGAGATATAGAGGAAACTATGGCAATCGTATCATTTGACAGACTCTTTCTGTCTACGGCATGGGACGCTGTCCCAAGGGCAGAGCTGTCTACAAAGCCTACACCTAAAATCCTTGATTGTGCGTATTCTTCTTCTATCTTTTCGTTTGTGTCGAGTTATAATGTCGATAATTCCATCGCTATTATTTTGTATTTTGTCTTGAAATTTTACATTTAGTTCTGCCCAATCATTGATGCTTCTTTCTCTTTGTATATTGAATCGCCCTTTGTAAATAAGAAACAGTATAAGTACCAAGAAGAACATATGAATCAGAACTAA
The DNA here is from genome assembly GCA_902765395.1 of uncultured Eubacteriales bacterium. GTDB lineage: Bacteria > Bacillota > Clostridia > Christensenellales > Aristaeellaceae > UBA2862. The sequence continues at coordinate 149,385 of CACWZP010000001.1, read as the reverse complement.
CATCCCATGCGCAGTCTCCTTTTTGCTATAATTGATAATAATATCACCAATAATCCCTATTATCGACATAAAAACCCACAACAAATGCGGTAAGACCCCAGTAATTCTAATATCCTTTAACTCTTTATAGGATAGAGCATTATATGTTTCCCATTTTATATTTATATTCTTCTCAATACAGACAACAATATATCCTAGTTTTCGAGCCAAATCGCTCCGATATGAATTGTATCTTAGTAAGCATACCAAAATTATAGGCTGTATAAGCAATAATATATATCTGTTCCCATTAGATAGCGATAATGTTATTATTGCAGTCACAAATGTTAGGCATGTTTTTAATATATCATCTTGGGCTCGTAACTTATCATTGATTTCTTGCCGCAGCATACGGTATTCTTCTAACAAATAGTCTTCTCGTCTCATTTTTCTATTCCCTTATTCGTCCATTATTAATTCCTCTAATTATATATACTTATATTGAAATTACTCCTCTTTACAAAAAAACAAAAATGCCCTTCCCTATGTAATAGTACAGTCCTTATTAAGTTGCTATTTTGCTTTGCATATCGCGACCGTTGGCTCTGCGCCTAACCTCCGTTTAACCGCGCATTAGTAATCGTCTGTTAGCGGAATATGTCGCAAAGGCTTAACTGGCTCTTCTGTAATCTAACTTTTAGTCTTTTTCCTTATATATACCACTTTGATGTTTGGGTCTGATTGTAGCTTCACTTCTTTTACCTCAAAGACGGCTTGCCCCCTAATAAACTGGGCAAGTTTACTGCACCCAAAGTTCCGAACATCAAAATCTGATATCTTTGCATTTAGCTTGGATCCCACTGCAGCCAAACCGACCCATCCATCTTCGTCCGATTCTGTATCAATAATACCATTAATTGTCGCAATTACTGTTTGAAGGTTTAGCCCATTTTGATCATTGTCTCGCAAGGCTACTATTTGTTTGCCTTTTTTGTCTGCTACTAAGCTTTCAATCTTCTTCTCTTCTTCTTTTTCAAGAAGATCGAGGTAAAGAAATTTATCACATGCACTCCGGAAAGAGGCTGGTGTCTTCTGTTCGCCCATTCCAACTACAAAGATTTCCGATTCTCTCAAGCGTGCCGCTAGTCTTGTAAAATCACTATCTGAGGAGACAATACAAACACACTGGTACCTTTCTTCGTGTAGCAAATCCATTGCATCAATGATCAAAGCTGAATCTGAAGCGTTTTTTCCTGTTGTATTATGGAATTGCTGTATTGGATTAATAGAATAATCCATAATAGGTGCCTTCCAGGATGACAGTGCTTCTAAAGACCAGTCACCATAGATTCTTCTACACACAACATTACCAAAATTGCTTGCTTCACTAAGAATCAACTGCGCATATTTGTAAGCTATATTCTCTGCATCAATCAGAACTGCCACTTTATGGCTCACACTGTTCTCTTTCATTTTGATTTACCTCCCACATTTTGTTTAGATGGTTTCCCTCATATTGATTTGGTAACATAGCTTGTTGAGACGTGAGAAATAAAGAAACAGATCAGAAACTATGCCTGATTACTTCCACTTTTCAGATAACACTTTCGAGTCTTTCTTCATACTATAACACATTCATATCTTTATTTCAATGAATAACAGCCACATAATACTCATATTATAAATGACACTACATATTCCATATATGCAAAACTGTAGTTGAATAATGTTCCGCTTAAAATCCAATGGACAAGAGTCAACACATATGCGACCAATTATGCTTTGACTCGGAGCATTGATCCTCCGTAGTTAACCCAGTATGGTTCTCGTTCATTCGGGTAAGCCATTTACGCATAAAGTTGTTGATCCTTCTTTCTGTAAAAAGGGTAGAACGGAATAATCGAAACGTTTTATTCCGATTACATAGACGTCATGACTGATAACCATATCAGAAGTATGATAACATAAATTATAAATTTGATAACACAACTCTTGACATCTGATGGCATTTCTGCTAAAATGATCACGAGGTGGCTTCCCATGTATACGGAGATTTCAAAGATCATCGAAGGTGGCCTTAATGGCGACCGAGAAAAGGTATATAATTATGCCAAGGTACTTGCAGACAACCTGGATGCCTCTGGGGACAAAGCTTTGGCAAAGAAAATCAGAAATGTTATCTCTGGCAGGAAGGCTGGGATGCTTGCATTGGATTCTCTTTCTTCAAAACCTGTAGATGGAGAGAGCCGGATGGATATGGTGGACATATCCTACCCATCCATTGACGATAGCTCTCTTGTTCTTAATAAGGATACCAAGATTGAGATACAAGATTTTATTCGGTGTTATATAAACCGAGATAAACTGATTGCTGCAGGGATTGATGAGGGAAGCTCATTACTTTTGTATGGGCCTCCAGGCTGTGGAAAAACAACGTTGGCAAAATATATCTCGTCACAGACCGGACTGCCATTGATTACAGTTAGGTTGGATGGCCTAATCTCATCGCTTCTCGGAAGCACAGCTAAGAATATACGCAAAGTCTTTGATTTTGCCTCTAGGCAAGAGTGTATTCTGTTTCTGGATGAATTTGACGTTATAGCCAAAGTAAGGGATGACAAGAATGAGACTGGTGAACTAAAAAGAGTCGTCAATAGCTTAATTCAAAATATCGATGTTTTCAGTCGGAGCAATATCATAATTGCGGCAACAAATCACCATGAACTCCTAGACCCTGCTATTTGGCGACGATTTAATCGAGTTTTGGCAGTTGAGAAGCCTACTACGAAAGAGATTAAAATATTAGTTTATTCATACATTAATGCTGGAAATATCAGGTTTAAACTGAGCGAGAAAAACATACATACTATATCTGTGACGTTGGATGGCCTTAGTCATGCAGATGTAAAAACGGTGATTGGCAATGCGATAAAGAATAGCCTGATCAGTGATTCTGAAGAGGTATCAATGTATGATATCCTGAGAGAAGCATTTCTCTTTCGGAATCATTTGATAAATGACGAGAATGATTATCTCACTTATTTGATCGAAAATGGAATGACTCACCGAGAGTTACAGAAACGTGGTTTTCCGTTGCGGAAAGTACAGGCGATATCCAAAATGTTAAGGAGGACTGACGAAAATGGCAGAATTGCTACCAATCAAATTCTTCAGCAAGCGCGATGAAGACAAACAACGTGTTGAGGGTAATTCATCAAAGGATTTGCCTAAATGGGTACTGACAGGCTCCGAATTGTTTGAAAGATCGCTACACCTTTCAACGGGAATGGCCAGTATAGTAGATGAAACGGAATGGGAAACACGTACGGTTCCTGTCATAGTGCAGGCTACTATGACGAAAGATGCTCACGCAAAGAGTCACAGGCGTAAAATCGAATCAGTTTTTACAACCAAGCCGAACAATATCATAGGTGTTGGTGACGAGGATACACTAATCATAAAAGTCGATTCCTTGGAGGACGCAAAAGAAATACAAAGCAGGCTAATGGATACCGAAAAAAATGCATATGGCATATCCGGGATTGAAGAAATCTCTCGGTTTCATACACCTGTGGAACGCTCTACTAGACAGGCAAATTACAAGATAAAATTGTTTGATTTTCATGACTACAGCACCAACCAAAGTATTCATACACGCTTTGAGCATATGCTTGTATCCAGAAATGTCGAGTTTAGTCGGACTGTATATACCAGTACGCTTGTAATATACAAGCTACGAGATATAAGTATTCTACAACTTGACGAGCTTATGCAGGCCGATCTGTTCGAAATGGCTGAGGAGATTGTCCCTATGCCTATTTTCGATATAACACTTGATTCACTCCCCTCACAAAGGGTAATACCGATCAGATATCCTAATGAAAACAGCAAAACTACCACGGTCGGCGTGCTTGATAATGGTATTGAACCCATTGATCATCTTCGCCCATGGATTGAAGGAAGGAGAGAATCTGTTTATCCGAACAGTTCTATCCAAGCTACTCATGGTACTTTTGTGGCAGGGATAATAACGTATGGAGATAAGCTTCAGCAAAAAGAATTGACTGGTTCCGATAATGTCAAGGTATTTGATGGAGCTGTTTTCCCGGATCTGAACAAGGAAAGGTTGGAAGAAGACGAACTGATTGAAAACATCCGGGAAATCATCAAAATGAAGCACCAAGAAATCAAAATATGGAATCTCTCAATAAGCATAACCAGAGAGATTTCTGGAAATAAGTTTAGTGATTTTGCTGTAGCCCTTGACGCAATACAGGATGAGTATAATGTACTTATCTGTAAGTCGGCGGGGAACTGTATGAATTTCGCGTCTGGCAAACCATTGGGCCGATTAAACGAAGGTGCTGATTCTGTACGTTCCTTGGTAGTTGGTTCTGTTGCAGAAAAGAAAGAAGGAGCAGATATTTCTGAGCCAAACAACCCTTCTCCATTTTCAAGAAAGGGCCCGGGTCCAGCTTATATTATTAAACCGGATATTGTACACTTTGGCGGAAATGCGGGCACAGACAGGACTGGTAGAGTACTTCAGACGGGCGTATACTCTTTTGCGCAGAATGGTTATATTATTGAAAAGGCCGGCACAAGCTTTTCTACTCCAAGAGTATCCGCTTTAGCAGCAGGCCTACTGAACGAAATGAACGAAGAATTTGATCCACTTCTTTTGAAATCGCTGATTATCCATTCGGCCAATTATGCTCCGGAACTGTTGGTGCCAGAGGTTGAGCGAACAAAATATCTTGGATTTGGAGTGCCTGGAACCGTTCGACAGATACTCTATAATTCTCCTGATGAAGCCACTTTGATATTACGCGATACCCTTCCTAAGGGAAGCTATATTGATATAAAAGACTTCCCGATGCCAGACTGCTTGGTTGTGGACGGGTTTTATACTGGACAGGTCATTGTTACCTTGGCATATAGTCCGATTCTTGATCCCTCTCAGGGATTTGAGTATTGCCAATCAAATATGGATGTGCGGTTTGGCACCTATGATGAGAAAGAGGCAAGAGACACAACGCGGAACGGCATTCTCAATCCCGTAGGTAGAAAAGGATCTCAAAATATACTTCGAGGAAGTCTTTACAGCAAGCTGAAAATGAGCGATGCGATAGATGACTTCGCTCTTAAGGAAAGAATGCTCATTCAGTACGCCGATAAGTACTATCCAGTAAAGAAATACGCAGTTGACTTGTCGGAATTAACGGAAGGGAATAGGATAAAATACATAACTGGTGGAAAACAGTGGTACCTGAATCTGGAAGGCACGTACCGTAGCCATACAGAAGATCAGGCAGCAATCAATGGAACAGACTTAAGTCAGGAGTTTTGCTTAATCATTACAATAAAAGACCCCCTTCATCGTGGGAAAGCCTATAATGGAATAACACAAAAACTGAACGAGTATAATTTCTGGTATAGCAACATTAAGGTATCTGAACATATTGCCATCGTGAACTAAGAATCTGACAAAAAAGCAGGTTGTAATACTGGCAAGAAATAAACACCATGCAACAATCGGAAATCATGGCCAACAGCATACCCATTTGAACAAGGTTCGGATGCCCAGGGGACCAAATATCCAAGCTGCATGAACCGCTGGAACAACAACTTGGACTATACCAGCCCCATGTGCAAGTCTTCCAATCCGCTCGAAAGGTTAATGTATTCGACCAATGCCATAGAGAGCCTGAACAACGGCTTTTGCCGCCTGACCCATGGCCCCACAATCTTCCCCAACGCCATGGTTCTGACCAAGGCGCTCGACCTAGCGACCTGAGAGCTGACGAAAAAAAACACGCCCGTCCGAAACTGGGGGCAGGTCTACGCGGAGTTGGACATCATGTACCCCGGCAGACTGGCCCGGAATTAGCGTCTGACCGGGGCGGGAACGGAGGATGCACATTATGTTGACGCCAGCCTTGATAGAACGCCGGGGCAATGCTATGCTGTCTTCACCGACGGCGATGGGAATCAGATGTTGCGCTGACTCCCCCATTGCTTATCCATTTATGTATCTCCTCGGCAACTTAGCAAAGTCAGGCCGCTAAGGCGGTGGTTGCGTTTGAGGTCATCCGCCGGGGCACGACTTAGGCTCCAAGAATCATTGACATATCGTAGTTCGTGCGCTTACAGAGATTTTTGAACCCCTCCTTTTTCCGATCAATACAAGGAAGCTGGATGGCTTCAATAACATGATTATAATTTTCCAATCGTATTAGCTTCGTGTGCTTAGATGCATTTAAATTTGAGGCATACCTATCACAATCCTTTGTGTACTTGTTTTAATGTGGCAATGGATTCTATAGATTGTTTCTTTAATCTACTTAACTCATCCCGTAAAGCTTTCTCTTCTACATTATTCTCATGCAATTGCTTAAACTCAGGATCCCTGACAACGCACCATTTATCTGATGATTCTAGTAGTTTCATATGCTTATCATATACATAAACATTAACATGCAATGGCATATCGTAATCTTTTTTCAATGACGCTTTTATTGATATACAATCTGCATCATCTACCTCTTTAGTTATTCCGCTGCATTCTTGAAATCTTGATTCTTGTATATCCGCACGACTTATCGTGTTACTATTTTCTGCTTTCATTGATGATTCTTTGTCATACTTAATAATGAAAACAGAAAGAACAAAACCAATCACACTCAATATAAGGATTAAAAGTGATTCAATTCCCACCTTACTGATTATAGATTCTATGACAGCAAACATTGTTATTCCTCTCCTTTCATGTAGAATGCTTGCTATATGAAATACACAACGATGATAATATAAATACAATAGACACAAAAGACGTAGCAAATGGATGCTGATCTGAAGTCCTGATTGAAGCGTATGTACACACTTCGCAAAAGGCATAAAACAGAATAAGTAATGTCGTTTTCCCTTCTGTATTCTTTTTGTCGATCTGACTTATGATAATTGGAAGTATCAATAGAAAAGCAGCTAGCACCATCTCACCGTCATATATTATTTTCCCTACCCCAAATGTACCATCTTTAGCGAAATATAACAGACACGTAAATATGCAGGGTATAAAACATGGCAATACAATTGTAACGAGCCAACCTGTGAAGTCCTTCTTATTCTTTTGCATTTTATCCCTTCGTTCTAGTTTATTAGTTGTCTCATTTATATAGACAATGCTTCTTTATAACATTGCAAACCGTATAGATTAGAAAACAAGCCTGTTATGCTTTAGTCTATCGAAAACAATGTACTATATCGATAAGGTTCTACACACTTAAGCCATTACGACATCCAAATCAATACTGATACAAATATCATATGATTATATTCCTTATGCAAAAAGAATTATCTATCGTGCAAAACTTTCCCATCACTTTACGTCCTATAGTCTTTTATGTCTGCCTTACTCCATATAGTAGTATACAATATTTATTGCGTTAGTTAGATATTCTTTGAACTAATAAGCTCATTATAAATAGCTATCAGATATTTAGTCCCGCTTGTAGCTTTGCTAAAAGTATTGTCCCTTGCAACATATTGATTAGTCTTACGCAATCAACCTGTTCCATTTTCCGTCCCATCCTGCCATGCATAATCCAATGCCGATTTAGATCTGGCGTGACTTCATTGAATCTACTATCCGCTCCAAATAGTTCTATCGATTTTGTGTATGTCGTAATCAATATATAATCCTTCGCATCGTAATCATCCAGTGCCTCTTCGCCATCATTCGCTATCTTTTCGCTTATCGCCTTAACTCTCTTACTGATACTTGTATTGGTAATAAGCCCTGAATAAGCGGATAATAACCTATCCAGCATAGCGGTAAACCCAAGCGAAGCCAAATCATAATCATTTCGCTCATATGCTTTCGCTGCTTGGCAAAACACAGGTACCTCTTTCAAATACTCATTGGTCGCAAGTGAATTGATTACTTCACCGACATCAATGAAGTCACGGTTATTCAACCAACGCCGAATCAATTCAAGCAGGGCTTCCTTTGATTGGACAGTACAGGCTTCCTCCATAAAAGACTCAGGGAATACTTCCCAAGCAACATATTCAGCCTCCCCAGCAAGCGCATAGACGCGCAATCTTGCAGAAACCTGAGCAAGCTGCAGAAGATAAGGTGCCACATTCACAGTAAACTGTCTTGCCATATCAGCGTACGGAGCAATCTCCTTTGCAAACTGTTTCAGCACAACAGGCAATTCATCTTGCACTTTCTTACCCATCTCAGACATGTATCTTGCCTCAGGGGAGTTGATAATCTCTTTTATAATCTTTGCAAGTCCAGATTCCATTTCCTGCATATTTCCCTCCAGATACTCTATATATTCATTATGATCATTCATCCCTTGGAAATCCTATCTCGTATATTTTTCCAGAATCAATCGCCGGAAACGCCACTTTATGACATTTGTCCTCATCTTTTTCCTCGCATCTCCATAGGATGTTTTGCCATACAGTATCCAGTAAAAGGCCTGCATGTTCTACGACTGATACCACCTCTTCCATTCTTACAACGTGTGTAGTAAAGAACAAGAGGTTCCCTTCATCATAGAGTTCATGAATGTGTTTCTGCATGGTAGGCTTAAGTAGAATTCCCATAGCCGGCAGCGTTCTGTTTATCTTCTGATACTGATCTAATGTCCCCTGATGAAATGTTTCCAAACCATTTTCCAAAGGATTCTTCATCATCATTTCTCGTCGTTCAGCATCATTTTTCATCAAGGGATTCTGCATCGGAATCAATGCAACAGATAATCCATGTTTGTACTGGTTGTAATCCTGATAGTATCTTTGGTGGAAGGCCTTAAGCTCCCGAACAAGCTTTTGGGTGTCGACCACTGATTGCTTGTAAGCTTCAAAAACATCTTCATGCTCCCACGGCTCAGTTAAAGGGAAATAAGGCATTCCAAACTGAGAGCAAACATACTCCAGATCATCCACTTTGAAATCCCATATGTAGTTCTTAACGGCAGTTGGACTATACCGAACTACTTTCTTCGCAAAGAAAGCCAAATTCTCTAAATTCATGATTGTGGAAAACAAGTCCTCTATGGCCTGTTCCGCTTGTGAAACCGCTTCATAGAACCAGCCATTTCGGATTTGGCAATGAACAATATCATATGGATCGTTCTCTTGTTCAATTTCTGGAAGAATATCAGCATAGAAATCATCCAGATTCAAAAGTATCTTCTGAATCGATCTAACGACTGCGACACGCCACTTCGTATATTGGCAGTTTGCATAGGTGTAGATCTGATCTATACTTGCAGCCATCCGTTCCTCATCCGTCATAATTGATCCACTTCCCGTTCAATACTGCTTTTTCATATAATAGACTATGAAATTCTGTTTCACACACGATAACAGATATCTCACTTTATTCTGCTTTTCCCTCTGAACCATTGAATTCTTTTCTAATCTTTTCCCTCACATTATTCATCTCTCTTTGGAGTTCGCGCACATATTCTTGACATACATCTTTGTACAAACCTCGAGCATATCCTTCTTCAATCACCAGTGATAATTCGACATCGTTGTTTATAGATAACCACACAAGCTTTGAAAATACCTCTTTCATCTGTGCTTGGCATGCATCAGAATTCAGGTTTATTCTTCCTTCGCCTTCCTCAAAACAGAAAGCAAGAATGTCTTCATCTTCGCCTTCCGCAAAGAGTTTTACATTAAGTGTGATTTGATTCATATATATCCTTCCTTTCGTAAAATGCGTCTCTGCTGCCTTCCAGCGATTTCAGGCTTTCCTCTGCCCAATTCAGAATGTCTGTCGGATCGTTACAATTCACAAGCTGATCTGTAAACGGGTTCCCGATATAGGTCGAATACTTTCCATTGCTATGTGTCCTATAGATCGACGTATAAGGTAAAGTCCTTACTGCAATATTCGCGTTGTGGGTTGCAACAACTACATACTTGTGTTGTTTTGACAAGTCAACAAGCAATGGCCGAATGCTGGTATCAATATATGAATTCCCCATCCCTAATTCGGGCTCATCCAGGAAATAGGCATCTGCCTCATTCATTAAAGCACGCTGGAGAAGTAACATTCCTTTCTCGCCATTAGATGGCGAATACACTTCCCCATTATCATTCACCACTTGCTTGGATACTCCTACAAATTGCAATACGGATTTAATCTCCTCCTCGCATAACTCATTTAGCTGTCGGATGGCTTCGGAGATCTCCGCGTCAAAGACATGGCTTCTAATAAACTCCAGTTTTACCTTGACATCCTTGAGTTTCCTTATCCCATTTAGGAACTCATCTGTCCTCGAGGAATCACAAAGCATTCTATATTTTGTATTAATGAAGATTTCTCCTTTTTCATCCAAAGAGCCTATCTTCTCTTGTTCGTTGCTCTCTTCATGTTCCAGATTATCCAATATTGTTTTTACTGCCCTATATAGCTGTAGACGGTTATCCACAAACTGTTCAAATCCTGTTACTGATGGTTTTGAAACTGAATTAGTGCTTTTATCTGCAATTCTCTTGATCTTATTGATACTATAGTTCACCAAATGAACTGCATATGAATCAACAAGATCATTGATACGACAACTATAGATCCTTTCCCTAAGTAGTTTAAGCAACGAAATCAGTTGCTCGGTTTCTTCCTTAGAGAGATAGTCAGATATACAAATCTTTCCAATCTCAGAGATCACTCTATCAACAGAGACTTTATCTGATGCATGAGCCTCCTCTTCCTCATTCTCAGTCTTTGAAAGAGCAGTCGCTTGGGTAATCCGCATCCTCTGTTTGTTCACATTATATCCTTCAGTTTTCTTCCAATTTATGTAGTTTTCAAAATGGGTCGGACTTGAATCAACCCACCGAGAGATGATTCCAAATTCATCCTCACATGTTGAGATACCAAGCTTTGCAGGATCGCGCTCCAAGCCTTTTGTACGCAGCAGGCCCTTAAACTCTTCATCCCGTTCCGAAGCGACATATTCAACGCATCTGTACCCGCTGGCTTTCATGTTGTCATGGAGGCTATTGATAATTTCTGTTTTTCCCGTTCCTTTTTGGCCAAAAACGATATTCATATCAGAAAATATGCGAATGGGCAAATCTACAGAGGCAGCCGGATGTGCCGTAAGCATTTTGGACTGCTTTTTATTCATTAATGTCTCAACGACATTTACATCACGCCTTGCCAGCAAGCAAAATTGCTCAAAGCTTGAAACCGGAAGCTTCAGCTCTGAGAAGGAGCACTCTCCATAGTGGCTCCAATCTTTTACATCACTTCCAACAAGCACATTATACCTATAATTGGCAAATATGCTCATGGACTTCTCATTTGCGGTCTCCTTGAATACTCGATACGGTTCCCCAACTAATCTATCCAGTTTGTCTGCATCCTCATCTGGTACAGCCGGTTTTTTCTCGTGATAATGTGCTATATAGATAGCATCATGCACTCGAAATGTACTGCAGATTTCATCAAGCGTATGAGTACATTCGTTCAAATCATCACCAGAAAAGAGTGAAGATACGCTTTTAGAAAACGCTTCGGCTTCTTTGGGGTTTACTACAACAATCAAATGCCACCTCTTCGAGCTTATATCCAATACATCTATTTCAACCCCGGGCCATACAATACAAGACTCTTTCACGCACTCAGAAAGAACCTTAAACTGGTCATAGTCAAATGCATTGTGGTTAGTTATTGCTATTATTTTGATATCAGCATCTTCTACTTGCCGCTTAAAAAGCTCCGGCGTGACATTTCGACCCGCGCCGTCCCCCTTTTTGATTGCTTTTGTATGGCAATGCAAGTCTATTCTCATACTTTTGTACTCTCCTGTAGCTAATATACCTTTTCTTGTTTATCCAAGAACTAAGCTAATCTCTTTGTCCAACAGTATTACATCATAATCGCAAGATACAAATCCAACTCTATTTATGTCACTATTATACTATATACAAGGCCCAAACTCAACAATTCAAACGCATGAACAATAGCTTCAGTTTGGCATACATATACGCCAATTATAGATATAGACAATGCTGCATTATGATGTGCAAACATCCAAAGCATAATTTCATTATGCTGACCATCGGCTTTCTGTCTTTCTTACATTCTTGATTCATGTGTTAATAATATCTATTGCGTTAAGTTTTATCATATTTGACTTCTCTGTTATTATTATCTGTCACATCATTCTCGTTCTCTATCAATTCACATACAATAAACAAAAGACAACTGGGAGGTTCTATATGCCCATTGACTACAAACGGCTTGGCAAAAACATATATGCCGCTCGGAAAAAGCATAAGCTGACACAACAGGAATTTGCAGAGATGCTTGATTACTCCCCCGAGCATATCTCACAACTGGAGCATGGCAATCGCCCTATTCAGTTCGAAGCTCTCAATCAAATATGTGAGAAATTAGGCGTTAGCTTTGGAGACCTCCTCCTTGGCGCAACGCCAGCTAAGATACTCCCAGACGAAGACCTGGCCGAAAGCAATAATGACGCTGTTTACGAGTTCTCCAAGATTATTTACGGTTGCTCTCCAAAGAGAATTGAGTATATACTAAGTGTGTGTCGAATCCTTGCCAATTTCCCCCGATAAGCCAAGTACTATTTACATAAGAAGAGGGTATTCAAAATGTATTTCCCGGCTTCTCTATTGTGTTCTGTTCCAATAGTAATCCTGCAAATTGAGAACGATGATGATCGTCAATTTGTCATGGAGCTATATCAGCAATACAAATTCATTATGTTCAAAACAGCGTATAATATCGTCGAGGATACCCATACAGCAGAAGATCTTGTTCAAGACTGCTGTATTACTATTATTGACAACTTAGATAAGATCAGAGGCGTTGAGCCTTGCAAACAGCGCGCTTACATTGTCTCTATAGTCAAGAACTGTTCAATCAATTATGTCGTTAAGCGCAATCGGAGAAGCAAATATAGCTTTCTCTCCGAGAATGAACAGGTATTCGATGGAACCGTTTCTGACGAAAGTGTGGATGACCGTCTGCTCCAGGAGAGTGATATTGAGTCTGTGCGGAAAGCATTGCTCAAGCTGTCTGAAAGGGATCGTACAATACTGAGAATGAAATACTTTGACCAACTCTCTGACAAAGAAATTGCGTCCTACCTTGCGATAAAGATAGATAGTGTCCGCTACTATTTCACCCTCGCCCGTCGTCAATTGAAAGCCATATTGTCTGAAATGGAGTGCTTATGACCCAGAGCAATTCAACCAAACAAAACTCATCGTTAAGCCAATCCCTCTATAACGAATTGGAAGGGCTTAAGATTCGCATTGCCTTTGCTGAAATCGACGAGGATGAGCTCAATGAATATGAGCGGAATCCGTCGTCCGTTTCAGAATCTGATTATTCTGATGCCGCGCAGAAGAAGACTTTGAAGCTAATTGAGCACAAGCTGAATAAGCGACTTAGAAAGCAGTTTGTTCTGAAGACTCTTCCTCGCACGCTTCACATTGTCACCATAACGCTGCTCCTGTTCTTCATCGGACTGACCACCGCTGTTGCAACGGTGCGCCCGATACGATTGAGGGTACTGGATTTCATAGCTCGGATTGAGGAAAACTATTCGGCTGTCAGTCTTGTTTTCAGCGAGAATGAAGAGCTTGATGTGCCTGATGAGTGGAAGGGGATGTATTATCCTAGTTATATCCCCGATTCTTTTATGTTTTCTCATATAGATGAACATTTTAACTCAGTTTATTATACCTCGACGAATAACCGAGCATTGGAATTTGGCGAGTTTCAAGATAACGTCTATACCAATGTTAATATTGATGATGAAGATGCCATCGATATCACGATTAATGGATACTCTGGAATCGCCACGTCGAATAATCAGAGTACCATAATCACATGGTGCATCGACGATACCTACCTATATCTGTATTTTAATGGTGATTTTGATGAAGCCGAGCGTATTGCCGAAAGCGTTCGATTGATTGATTCATCAAATCTGTAAAAAACTGACATATATTCCCTCCAGGTATCATAGAATATGATACCAACATTTTTAGGAGGGAATCACTATGAAAAAGTTGCTCTGTATGTTCCTGTCTGTTCTATTCATTGCTACCGTGATGGCACCTGGACTTTGCCTAGCCGTTGGAGAAGAGTCTATTGAGTCGCCGGATAACCCGATGAGGTACACACTGACTTCAAGCATTTCTGCCGGATTGTCGATCAGCGGTGGTACTGCTCATGTAACTGGCAGAGTCAGCGCAATGTATACCAGTGCTAACTGCTCGATTAAAGTACAGCTTCAGAAGAAGATCAACGGCACATGGTATGGAGTGAAGAGTTGGACCAATTCAGGCACATGGAGTACCTCTGCTGGTGGCGATGTCTCAGTATCTTCCGGTTCCTACCGCACCTGCGTGACCGCAACCGTAACCTACAATGGCGAGTCTGAACATCCGTACAAATATTCAGGAACCAAGACCTGCTAATCAATGATGTCAGCCGGCGAACATATCCTGTTCGCCGGCTGTTGTTTATCTCCAAATAATTCATCGTTGGATTTAATATGCTTCCAGGAAACAACGCATGTAACACCGCTCTGCATCAACATTTCTTAGATAACAGCATAACTGCGTCATCAGGATTACTGGTTTTCAAGCCTGTTGAAAACAAACCGCCTTTCCAACTCAGATATATACTGATCAGCAGAAATCTGTCCATCAAGGAATTGCTGCCTTTTTTCATTTACGGCACGGTATTCCTCTCGGCTGAGGCCGGTCCGATAGATTGGCGTGAGCGCATTCTCGACCTCCCAACGATACTGCTGGATGGATTCAGTACTGGCAGCGTATTTGTTCTCCGACAACCAAGCTTGGGTTTCCTGATCGTAAGCATCGCGTTCCATCTCGATTTCTCTGTAGGTCGCTTCATCTTCGGCGGTTTCAAGCCTTTCAGAATACAGTTTCATCTGGCTTTCATAGTCTGCCTGACCTTCATAGTACAAATCACCGATAACCGGTTCGTTCTCTTCGGGACACATATCCATTCTGTCGTAGATATTCATATTTTCCACAACATACTTAACCAACTCAACTGCTTCATCAATACATCTCGATTCGGGATTGATCGCCATTACAAGCATACCTGTGGCCCAGCAAGGTCCTTCCCCTTCCCTGAAGGATAGCTGCAAAGCACGAGAGTTTCCCCCAAATTCCTTGACAGAAGGATAATAAGTGCAGCAAAACAGGAATTCTTCAGCATCGTCGTATTCGTTGTTTTCTTCGTCTCTGCTCATCTGCTGGAACAGTTGAAGGATTTCTCGAAATTCCGGAGTATCATACCCAAACTCGTAGTTGTGTCTGGCACGATAGGCTTCGTAATTATTTCCGATCTGCGTCAGCAAGGCATAAGAAGTATTCGTCGCATCAAACAGCCTCACTCCTTCGTATTGGTCAGATATTGCGGGCCATTCTTCGACGACAAAATGCATCAGTTGCCCCCATGTCGTCGGTAGAGCTTCGTCGCTAAGCCCACATTTCTCCCAGGTATCCATATACACACCTATGCCCGGTTGAATCACCATTGCGAACGGAAGTGCGCATACTTCCCCGTCATAGACCGTGATCGTCTGGAGTTCTGGATATAGCGATTGCGTGAACGCCATTAGTTCCGGATCGCTGAGAGGCAGGAGATATCCTTTGTCCCGCAAAGTTTCAAAAACAGTTGACTGGAGTGTATGAAAGAAGTAAACGTCAATTGCATCTGAATGATCCAGGGCATCTCGGATGAATTCGGTATCATCATACATCGGTATCACTTTTATTTCTGGGTGACTCGCCAGATAATTATTCAGAATCTCTGGATATGCTTCTCCGGCAATCGTCAGAGCATATCCTATAGATGTATAGCTCAACAAAGAAAAGACCAATAAAGAAACAATTGTTGATAGTAACTTGCGAAACATTCTATGCTCTCCTTAATATGCAAATTTGGAAAAAGGCATTCCACAGCACACTTCAAGACTTCTGAATATCAATACGTCAACCAGACAAATAGCCTGGTTGACGTTCATTACCCCAATGATAATCATTCTCCCAATCTATTGGATTAGTCGGACAAGTATCCCTTATACTTTCCATAGATTGCATTAGTGAAGTTACTGCGCGTAACTTTATACCGGCATTCTTGCCCTGTATAATAGCTTATCGTTGAAGTTCCCTTAAAGCTGTAATAACCTGTAGGTGCCATTGCTCCAGTACAAGAAACTTCCCTGGATTTACTTGCAGTTCCCAAACAGTACTCTGCATCAACATCGTATAAGCCAACAATAACAGTAATCGTTCGTTTCGCTACTGATCCGGTAGTTTTAAACGAGGCCCTGCCACCCACATAAAGCGAGTTGCCTGTAGCCGTAGCGACAATATTGTTACCAATAGTGCTGGTTCCATTGCCCTGAAGCCAACCAGTCGGTCCTTCTTCAAACCCTGTAGTTGCAAATGCGGGTACTGCCATGCACATCATGATCATGCAGGCCAAAGTGATGGCAACCATCTTGCTGATCTTATTCATTATGATACATCCTTTCGTTCTATTGCTGTCTAACAAATCTGAGTATCAATCTCTAGTTGAATTCTCTCACTCCCCTCTCCCTGTCCTGAGGATTCGCAATGCATTGCCTACAATATTATAATACCAGCTATCCCTTATCTATGGACCTAATAGACAGATTTGCATGGATTTATGGCATAAATAGACGACTAATGATACGTGTTAAACCTAATCGATTGCCTTGGCTTTTTCTTTGTTGTACAACGTTTTCATTACCTAGCACTAATATCAGCACAAAAAAAGGACTTGATGATAAAGCATAAGTGCTACCTATCAAGTCCTCCACTTATATTGTTATAGGCTTATTATCAAAGATTATTGGTGGTTTTTGCATTCTCTCCTTCTCTTTCCATGGGTATATTGTCTTCAAAGCAAGTATGACTACTAGGCAATCCCGCTGTCCAATATCCGTATTTGAATAGAAGCTCTACAAATACAGTGCATAGCTTGTTTAACATGTAATACCCCTTCCTTTCCATGTCTTATTCTCAGCATACACTTTAACAGAATTTTTGCATTTATGCGTATCATAGCAAAAATATATACATTATGGCATACATCAAATCATAACGCAGTAAAAGTGTAATAAATATTCCTAAAAACAGAAGAAATGTCCACATTCGCTAGTTATTAGAGTTGATTTGCTGTCAAATCTATTCTATAATACCATTAGTATATGAAAGGAGAGTCCTTCACATGCGTATATTGATTTGTGATGACGAAATCCATTACGCAAATGCAATCAAAGAATCTATTGACAGATGGAAAAAACAAACAGGAAATAATAGCATAGCATATGATGTTTTTAAATCCTCTGAAGATATGCTTGATTCCTTAAGCAGCCACACGATATACGATTTGGTTTTCCTTGACATTCAATTTCCTGCCGAATTAAGTGGCCTCCAAGTGGCAACGCAGTTACGTATGCTTAATGATCAGGTAGTTATTGTTTTTGTTTCGAATTATGATGAATACGCTATTGATGGTTATAAAGTCAATGCACTGCGTTTTTTAGCCAAACCTGTATCCGATGTCCAAGTCTTTGAATGCCTGAACATCGCATACCGACAATGGCAGATAGCATCATCTGGTTCATTCATCATACTGGAAAACAAACAACAAATATATAGAGTTGCTTATAAGTCAATCGTTTACATCGAATCACGTGCTCACTATTTAAGTATTCACACTGTTAACGACGAAAACTCCATCATTACGATTCGTAAGAAAATTGGTGAGCTGCTTAAGGATCTGCCTCCTGACATATTTGTACAATGCCATCAGAGCTATATTGTAAATCTTTTGTATGTACAAAGGTTGACAAGAACTTCTGTTACACTGACAAACAATCAAGAAGCCCCCATAAGCCTTAAATTTCGCGACACTGTGTTTCACCAGTTCAAGCTATTATATCAGGGAGGAAACATTAAGTGAATGTGATTTGGACTGTTTTTGAAATATTTATTAATCTATTTGAAGGATGGTTACATGTTTTTTTCCTACGAAGGATGCTTGCAACAAAACCAAATCGCAATACTCGCGAGATCAATCTCGCATCTGTTCTTACAATTGTCGCTGTTGGGCTTTTTTACTCTCTCTATATGTGGTTTCCGATTTTAATTACTGATAGTGTCGTGATAATTTTCCCCTTTATCTATTCGCTCTATGTCTTTGATTCCAAGTGGTATGTAATTGTTCTATGGAACGCGGTTGTTGAACTTATAATCGTGACAATCGCAAGTTCTACTTTATCTATGTTCATAAACTTTGCTGGGGTATCTGGGGACGCTATAATGGTGCCTTCTATGTTGAGGTTATGCCACGTCCTTCTTGCTAACGTTTTAATGTTTGTTGTTCTTTACACCGTTTCAAAAGTGAGGCTCCATCAAGAATCGATGTCCTGGCCCTCTTTGCTTCTCTTTATTGTACTTAACATCGTTGCCTTATTAGCCATCGAAATGCAGTACAATTTGAGTTGGCAAGAGTTAGTTCCTCAAAAGCCTGTTTTTATCACCCTGTTCTGTCTCCTGTTTATCATTTCTGGCCTTCTTATACTATTTGAGCTACTATCTTCCAAGGCGAAGGAGAAAGCGGACTTGGAACTGCAAGTCAAAATCACAGCTTTAAAAGAAACACATCTAAATGAAATGCGCAGTCTGTATCAGAGTATTCTGGAACTTAGGCATGATATGAAGCATCAGTTCAGTACCTTACAGGCGATGATTGATGAGGGCAAGATAGAAGAAAGCGGCGTTTATCTTAAAGGTCTGAAAATAACCGCTCTGCCAGTTCAGTATTTAACGGGTTGTGTCGCCGTTGATGCTTTACTCTCGGCAAAAGCAGCTTATATGAAACAGCTTGGAATTAGCTTTGAGTATTCTCCCTATCCACTCAATGAATTGCCAATAAACGAGCCTTCCTTCTGTTCCATTGTTGGGAATTTATTGGATAATGCTATTGAAGCAATTTGTCGTCTTCCTCATCAAAGTCTCGATAAGCGGATTCACTTTTCGTTCTCTCGTAGTAGAGATGTCCTCTATATCACATGCTCTAATCCCACCGATAACAAGCCATTAAGGACATATAGAGATACATTCTTTTCATCAAAGCGGAACAATAGTAATGGTTATGGAATTCTAAGCATCATGCATATCGTTGAACAGGCGGAGGGCGTATGCTATTTTAATAAGAAGGATTCTGTTTTTACTGCAGAAATAACACTGCCTTATATGGGAGGTATTACATGATACACTCTATTTCTAATAGTTTGACGAGTAGATTGGTAAAGCATATTCACAATGATTGCAGAGACACGCAGATTCTATTTTACGGTGTAAGCACAATGATTTACACCTTCTTTAGTTTAACTGTACTAATTGTTGTTGGCTGGTTGTTCTGTTCTACCCATAATGCTGCCATCTTGATTTCGATTTTTTATACAAATCAAACAATAGGTGGAGGTTATCATACTCAGACCCGTCTCAGTTGTATCCTTACCATGATTACTGCATTAAGCATTTCACTGATATTGTTGAAGCTCCATTTCTCTATTGAAATCTTGCTTGTCATGAACAGCCTCTCATTTTGGGTTTTGTTTAGATACCCAGTTGTATTGCATCCGAAACGGCTTTTTTTGAGAAAGAATCTGCCTTTGTTTACTCGTTGTTCAAGGGGGGCTACGATTGTGGCAGCTATTGCTCAAACTCTTCTTCTTCTATTTAGATGTCCACTAATTAGCGTCTTCTCCCTTGGTTTATTTCTGTCAGCAATATCCAGATATGCCGCAGAGTGGACACACCCCTCAGATGTGGAATGAATATTCCATTCTTGGGTAATTATAATACCCCTGCTTGCATTATATAATACGGAAAAAGCCGGGGTGTCCTATGATGATCGGATTACGTATTCTTGAGATGCGGCAAAAAATTGGATGGTCTCAGTCAAGGCTTGCGCGAGAGCTCGGAGTCAGCGTTAAGAGCATAAAGAACTGGGAAAATGAAGTCTCAGATCCATCTGTAGGCAATGTAGTTCATCTTGCCAAACTGTTTTCAGTTACGGCAGATTATTTGCTGGGTATCGATACACAATCAACAATCGTCATAAGTTCACTCTCTCGACAAGATCAAAACTGTCTTCGGGCAATCTGTCAGTTATACATCAGTAATGCATTAAACCATGACCACCCATAAAGGGTGGTTATCTTATTTGGTTATGAGAAATCCCAAACACTTCAATGCACTATCATCTGATGTATTACTTGCACTTTATTGTTTTCCTCAGTGATTCCTTTACCTTTCTGAATTCACTTTCAATAAATTTGCCTGTTATCTACATTTTTTTGCCATATACAATCAGTTCATTCTCTTATAGGCATAATGTGTTTATATAACTGCTGGATTATGTACATATATCATGAGATTGCACTAATCTACTATTCAGCCAAAGATATGACTTCATTGTTTCTGAAAGTAGTACAACAAGACTACGGGAAGGATATAAGATGAACATTGCAACCATCCTTGCCGCTGGGCAGGGCAAACGCTTTGGCGCGGAGGTACCGAAGCAGTTTATCGAGGTACTGGGCAAGCCCGTGCTGGCCTGGACGCTGGAAACCTTCCAGCGGTCGCCGGACATCGACGCCATCCAGATCGTCTGCCAGCCGGAGGAAAAAGACCGCGTCATCAACATCGTTCGCGACTACAGGATTGACAAGATCCGCTGGATCACGGCGGGCGGAGATACCTGTCCCGTCTCCATACGAAACGGGGTTTATGCCCTGCGCAGCGGCCTGAGCGACGGCGATATCTTCGTGCTGCACATGGGCGTCAGCCCGCTGGTGTCCCTGGAGGACATTGCCGCCTCCATCGCGCTCTGCAAGGAAAAGGGGTGCTGCTACACCATGCACCCCATACGCATTTGCATGGCCCAGGGCGGCGGCGAGGGCTGGGCAGACCTGGACGCGCCGAAGGAGAAGTACATCGAGCTGAACACCCCCTGGGCATTCCGGTACGGCGAACTGTACGACCTGTATCGCCGGCTGGAGGAACGGGGCCATGTCCTCACCGAGACCGACTACACCCTCACCCTGTGGCTGGCCGACGGGCGCAAGGCCTGGTACGTCCCCGGTTCGGAACCGGGCCGCATGAAGATCACCACCAGCCACGACCGGGATTTGTTCGAGGGCTATCTCTTGCTGAAACAGAAGGAGGCAGAACATGAGCCAATACATTGCGGCGATTGACGCCGGAACCGGCGGCGTGCGCTGCGTTATCTTCGACGCGCAGGGCAACGTCGTCACCCAGGACTACCGGGAGATGCTGACCGTGTACACCCCGGACGGCCACGCGGAGCAGGACCCGGTTCAGCTGATCAAGGGTGCGTGGGACGCCGTGCGCGGCGCGATTATCAAAGGCGACATCGATGCCTCGCGGATTGTCGGCGTCACCACCACCGGCACGCAGACCACCTTCGCCCCCATGGACAGAAGCGGCAATTTCCTGACCAACATCATCGTGTGGCAGGACGCTCGCGGGCTGGAGATGTTTCCGTGGATGCGCAAACAGTTGGCGGCGCACGGCATGACGGAGGCGGACCTCTACCGACGCACCTTCCGTCCATTGGATGCGCTGCTCTCCGGGGCGAAGCTGCTGTGGCTGCGGGAGCACGCGCCCGACCTGTACGGAAGGATTCACAGGCTCGCCAATCCACAAGCCATACTGCTTCGTGCGTTCGGCGCGGAGGAAGTGACGGTGGACCACACGGACGGCGGCTGGTGGCTCTCCCATGACAGCGCCACCCTGGAGCTCGATCCCGAATTGCTTGAAGTCTTTGGCCTGAACCCGGATATGTTCCCCGTGCTCCACGCCCCCGGAACCCTGGTTGGTCGGGTGACGCCGGACGCGGCGGAGCGGACGGGGCTGAAAGTAGGAACACCACTCTATCAGGGCGCGGTGGACCAGTGCTGCGCGGCTCTCGGCGCGGGGAATCATGGCATCGCCGAAATCGGCACGCTGTGCATGGGCACCGCCGGGGTCTTTATGACCTGGTCCGAGGCCCCGATTCCCGATCCGCTGAGTTGCTATTACATCATCCATTATCCGGGTGGCGGCTTCGCCAGCGAGGTCGCCGTGCCGGTGGCAGCCTCCGCGTTCCGATGGGTGCGGGATATGCTGTATCCCGCGGGGACGTTCAGCCATGACGACATCTACACAAAGATGGACGGGGAAGCGGCCGGCGTTCCCATCGGCTCCGGCGGGCTGTGCTTTCTGCCGCTGATGGCGGGCAGCATCTATCCGAAAGCGGACGACGCCATCCGGGGCGGCTGGATCGGCGCTTCCCTGAGCACGACGCGCGCCGCCCTGGTGCACTCCGCGCTGGAGGGCATATGCTACGAAATGCGGCAGATTCTCGAAGCCAGCGGGCAGACGTTCGCCTCCATCCGGCTGCTGGGCGGCGCGGCCCGTTCCGATCTCTGGAACCAGATGCAGGCCGACGTGTACGGCTGTCCCGTGGAAACCATCGCCTCCCAGGAGGCCAGCGCCCTCGGCGCGGCGATGATCGCCGCCACTGGCGCGGGCCTGTATTCCAGCCTGAAGGACGCGGTGCGCGGCATGGTACGTATGAAGCGCCGGTATGAGCCGAATCCGGGCCATATCGAGATGTACACGGAAAGCTATCGTGCGTGGTTGAACTGCCTGGAAGGCCTCTCCGACCGGGCGTTTCCCGCGCTGGCGAAGGTACGAAATGGGGTGAAGTGATGCTGAATAAACAGAAACAGGCATTTCGGCTTTACTGCAAGCAGCACAAGCACCTGTATCGCATATTCTCCCAGTGGTTTGAGCGCAGGAAGAACCGCGCCATGCGGGACAATCGGGCCCAATGGGGCATTGATAACGACCTGGTAGTGTTCAGCTCGTACAACATGCGCTCGTATAACGACAATCCCAAGTACATCTGCGAAGCCCTGCACGAAATGAGACCGCAGACTTCATTGGTCTGGCTGTTCAAGGACGTGGCGGCGGCGAAGGCGAAGTATGACATTCCGGATTACGTTCGCTGCGTAGAGTGGAAGACGCCCATGTCCTTCCTGTTTCTGGGCTGCGCGCGGGTGATCGTGGACAACTGGCAGAAGTACGACTGGCTTAGGCTGGGCCGCGAGCAGACGTATCTGTATTCCCCGCACCACGACCGCGTGTTCAAGCACGGCGGCTTCACGAAGAAGGACAGGCTGTACAACCGCATGGTGGAATCCCACGCCTCGGCGGCCACCACCGGCTCGGATTTCGGTAAGCGGTTCCTGCGCATGGCCTACCACTTCAAGGGGCCGTATCTGGACGTGGGCCTGCCCCGCAACGACATCCTGGTGAGGAATGATCCGTCAGATGAGATGAGAATTCGGGAGAAACTCAATATCGAACCCAAGACAAAGATCCTGCTCTTCGCGCCCACCTATCGGGATTTGAATCAGCGGGAGGAACGCCGTGAGACCGTCACGCTGGACCTCCTCCACGTGCTGGACGTTCTGGAGGAAACCACCCGCGAGCGCTGGGTATGCCTGGTCCGGGCGCACTATCTGTCCCTGGGGCTGAATATGGAGCATCTGCCAAAGTCCCTGCGCCTTCGGGATATGACCGATTACCCGGAGATGGCGGAGCTGCTCCGGGTGGCCGATGCCATGATCTCGGACTATTCCTGCGCCGCCGGGGATTTCGCACTGCGCGGGAAGCCCATATGGCTCTATGTGGCGGACATCGACGAGTATATCAAGTACAGCCGGAAGCTGTGCGTCAACCCGCTGGACACCCCGTATTGGTGCGCCCGGACGCCCGCAGAGTTGGACGCATTGATTCGCCAGACCACGCCGGAAAAGGCAAGGGAGAACTGTGGGCAGGTCCTTAATTACTATGGCACTCACGAGACGGGCAAGGCCACGGAGACGGCGGCCGGCTATATCTGCGAAATACTGGACAAGCACCCTGTGATACGACCAAACCGGTTTTGGAATCGTGAAAGCGAAGATGATGGCTTCCCCGCTACACCTAAGGGTTTTCACAATGCCATAGAGCGATGCCTGGAATGTACCATAGCGAGTCAGGGTAATAGCTTGATGAAAGAAAAATGAAAGAAAAGCACTTGCAAATCGATGGTATATATTGTCTATAATGGTAGATAAAGACAATCTATATGACAAAGCATGATACATTAAAAGGTTTTGTGCGGGAAGGAGAAGGAGTTTTTAAAGCTTTAGGATGTGACTCATAATATTGGGTAAAAAGTGAAATGTATTGTGTAAAAACATAACATAATACAAAGATGAAGGAGAAGCAACCATGGAAAAGAGACGCCTACGCCAAATTACTGATAGTATACATGATACCATTTACTTAAGTCAATTAGAGTCTGACATGGCCTCAACAGCGTTTTTTTACCGACTGCATGATGTTTA
The DNA here is from genome assembly GCA_902765395.1 of uncultured Eubacteriales bacterium. Taxonomy (GTDB): domain Bacteria; phylum Bacillota; class Clostridia; order Christensenellales; family Aristaeellaceae; genus UBA2862. The sequence continues at coordinate 124,852 of CACWZP010000001.1, read as the reverse complement.
TCAAAGTTCAACAGTCTATATGACTTTTCCTTCAAATCGAACAAAAAGATATGAACATTCAATTGGGACAATGCAGTTAGCAGCTGAGATGTTCCATTATGCTGTTGCAAATTCTGAAAAGGATACAATTGATCTTTTCTTTCAAGACGCAAGCAAGCGATTTGATATTCTTTGGAATGATATTAAAAAGAACCCCATAAATCTGCCAGTATATCAAATTTCAGAAGTTAGAGGATATATTGACCGTTTAAACCGTCTACATCGTTTTGATAGTACAACACTAAATAAAGACGTCAGCAATGAAATTGATAAAGCATTAATGCATTTTATTCCAGATTTATCCGACGAGAATCATCGATATCTCTATATATGCATTTTAGAAGCAATACGAATTGCAGCATTGTTTCATGATGTTGGGCATCCCCCATTTAGTCATATTATTGAAGATGTTCTGACAACAATGAGAGAGAATATCGATATGGCTTCGGATAGGACTAAAAAACAGCAGGATTTCTTTAACCTTATTAATCATTTTTCTGGTCGAGCAACCAAAGAACGCTATATCAAAAGTGCCACTAATCGAAAGGCACCAGCATTGCATGAGGCTATAGGTCTGGAATTCTTAGAAACAGCATTCTCTAGTTGCTTTGTTAAGACACTAAAACAATGCAAGCCTGATTACATTCCATATTATATCACAATATATGAGTTTACATTTGCAATTCTTGAGGAAAAAGACCAATTTTGGACTGGAATACACCGGATTATAGATGGCCCATTTGATGCTGACCGTCTTGATTATATTGTTCGTGATAGTGTAAACTCAGGAGTGGACTGGGGTAGAATCCCGTATAAACGGATTATTGAATCTGCGAAACTAATACAATCCAAAAACTTAAAGTATCCTTTTCAAGTTGCATTCCCACAAAAGATTGCTGAAGACATAGATGATATATTGCTGATCCGATTTAAAATATTCAGTAGGATAAATGCGAATCATCGCTGCCTAAAGACCGCAATGCTTTTGCAAAAAAGCGTGAAGTCAATCGCAGAGAATTATCTTTCTTCTTCTGATAGGAGATATATTTGGTCTACAGAAATAGAAAAGCTCTGGCTGCCTTTAGAGGAAAAATGGGGACCAGAAGATATGAAGATTTCTCAATGGAACGATTCATGGTTAATTACAGAATTGCAAAACTGTTTGATCAATATTAATGACTTGTTGGCAACAGAAGAATTGGAACAAGTTGAAAAAGAAAACACGGAAAATGTACTGGCCTGCCTAGAGACTATCCTATTGAATTATACCAATTATCACTGCCTAATTAAGAGAGGCTGCGACCTAAACGATATATATATCGCGGCCTTAGAGAAGCTATCACTTTCTGTTGACACAATGGAAAAGCATGTACAAGATTTGAAAAAACAGGCTGAAAATGATCTAATTGACATCATCGGAAGGATAACGGACAAAAATGAATTGTCTAAGCAACTGCATCTTCTTTTGAATAAATCAAGCTTATCTGCAAAAGCATCAAAGCTTGAACATTGCATTGGTTTACTGGATAGACATGAATATACAATGTTCTTCAAAAATGATATGGGTATCGACCCATGGGAAGAAATCAAAGAGGATATTAAACAACATGTCAGCGGTTCAACATGTGTAAAGGACTGTTTACTTTATTCAAATGAAATTAAGAATGGTATAAGTGCTTTGTTGCCAACTCCAGACAAAGAAATTCCTCAAGAATCTATACCTCTTTATGATAATGATGGCAAAGTATCCTTGTATAATGCGAGAGTTATAGGCGATTTGATTCAAGCTGTAGGGTTGAACTATGCTCCAGTACACTATTTTGTTCGCTTTAATCCTGAGTGCATTGATCCGAAAAGTGAAATCAATAAACTACGGAATCTGATCATCGATAAACTTGCGAATAAGCTTGCAGAGCAATATCAAAAAGAGTTTGGGATAAATTTGGCATAGTTTTCTTGTAGAATTGCATATAAAATACTGAGGAGGAGAAACAATGTGCTACGTTAAGACGGGAAATGACATTCATTCATTAGGAGATCTACAGGTGCTGGTTTCTGATACAGTTTATGAACAAACTAATCCTTTCACTTTTAGTGAACTGAAAGACGCAGTATTAGGAGTTGTCAATGACGGGACGAAACATGGAATACAGAACATCGACACAGAAGTCGAGAAAATTCTTTTTTCAACACTAGATGCACTCATAAAACGGAGGCTGGTTGTTTTTCGTGGTAGAGGTTTATTGCGATACATTGAGTGACCATAAGAATAAATAGAACATATTGTTAGGGAAACAACTCGAAATTGATGATGTAGAATAAGTGTTTACTGTCATCCTCATATTTCAACTAGCATGAGTATTCTTTGCTGATATAAGGTTTGTGGATAATGTTTTGTTAGATATATGGAGGATAACAAATCCTACTGACAGATATAGTCATATCGAGGACTCCTTCTCCATGAATCAGGAGTGCTGGACAGCCGCGCACGTCAACACATTCCGCTACATCGGCGGCGTGACCAGGACACTGCAGTGTGACAACCTGAAAACCAGCCCTAAAAAGCATGACCACAACGAAGTAACGCTGAAAAAGTTCTACCATGAACTGGCTGAGTATTAAAACACGGCCATCATTCTCTGCTGTGTGCGATCTCCCAAAGACATATCCCTGGCCCAGTTTACCTGCATGATCTCCCCGGGCTTGTGGTTCAGATGCATGGTAGCGCTGTGCTTGGCGAAGTATTCGCCGTAGTACTTGTTGAACTGCGTGGACTGGTACGGCACATCTCCGGACAGCCGGCACTTCTCCACGTATTCCAGCCAGGGCAGGTTCAGCGTGACGCCCTTGCGCTGCATCTCCCTGTATACGTATTCGTAGTCCGGCATCCTGTATTCCGGCTTGTCCGCAGCGCTCGGATACAGAATCCCCGCCAACTGCTGATCCGACATGTCCATCGGAAGCGGCCAGCTCAGCCCGCACTCCACTGCTCGCTTCAGCGTGCTGGCAACCGTGTTCCTGGAGCAGCCACAGCTCGCAGCGATCTCCGTCTTGTTCAACCCGATACTGTCCAGTCGCAGTATCTCCCTGTAGTTGGTCATACACATGACCTCCTTAATGAATATTGCACCTGCAAAGCAGATGCTGATATTCATTATACAGGGTGCTCAACGGCAGCGGAATCGCTGCTCAACGTCGCCGGTCTTACTGCTCAATTCGGCCGGTCGCAGTGCTCGTTCTGGAGCGGAATACTCACCTCCATCAATATGTCTCAATTCTACACTCTCTTGGAAGTTTTCACAACATCTGGGATGGCCTCCTGTTTGTTCACCTATTATTTTGGCCTACGGTACGGCGTAGAAGAACCACCTATTTCCACATACTTCATCCAGTATTTCTTATGAAGGCAGTAGTGCCTAATAGATTCGATGACTTCCTTTTGATTCTGACAGGGGGACACCATAATGGTGCGGATCGGCAGATGTCCCTCACACCAAAGCTTTACATCTGGAAAGAGACGGTTGTCTTGTCCTGCGTCCGCGGTCAGAATTCGGTCAAGGGCTTCAAATACATCTTCCTGATCCTTACCCTGCCCAATAACAATCTGCGGCGTTCCTGCCCAGCCTTTTTCATGTATAATTCGATATTCCGGATTGCGCTTTTTTCTGATATGAGCTGGCAACATAAGACGACGCAGTTCTTTTTCGCTACTTCTTTTTAGTCCATATAACCTTACCTCTTTCACATGCGAATCCATTCGATTTTTGCCGAAACCGATAGTGATATAAGGCCTTTTCAATCCCTCCATCGGGGAATACTGGACATACTTATTCAAAGGAAATGTAACTTTTCCGCCGTGTTCCAATAGCGTGTTCTGAATAATAAGCCTATACTCGTCTTCTTCACAAAAGCCCGCGTGTTTGATCAGCGGAATCGTTGCGTCAATAAACACCTTGCAGGTCTGCTCATCAGATAGCTTATCTAACGTCTCCAGCTTTTCCATTAGCTCTTCTATTAGGTTATTTTCGGTAATAATTTTCTTTTCTTTGTAGACCTGACTGTCCTCAGCAACATACCAGACCGGATAAAGATGAATCTTTTGAGGTTCTTGCTCATTGTCGGGAGCGTCAGAAAAATAGAAACATCGTTGCGTCTCATCAAACGCAAAGCCAATACTTACCCCGTCGTTACGACAATACCCCCTCCACTGGCTTAAGACATCGTTAGCACCACAAAAACAGGCAATATAGCAGTCGATATCCTCCCCGCTTCCGTACTCAAGCTGGTTAGTGTATTTTTCTAATGGGCCGCCTTTATGTTGGGAACACAGTTCCTTGAGAAGGTGTACCCCCTTTTTGATCTCCTCGCTATCATTGGAAAACCGAGCCTGGGTGGCTCGTAGAGTATCCGAATCCAAAATAGCCCACAGGGTTTCCAGAGAGGTATAGTGGTAATAGATCCCCGGCGTAGCAGGTTCCTTACACTTATCATCCAATCGCTTTACAGGAATGCCCGAGATATAGGTCATAGCTGTTCCTCCTACTTCAAATCTCTGATGAATTCTTTATATCCTGAGGGCAGGGCCAACGGAGTACTGCCGTCTTTCTGAGATTCGGACACGCCGAAGTCCGGATCCGTGGCATCATATCCATTCCTGCACCAGGAAATATTCTTGAATAAAGAACACTCTTTGGGGAAAAACTGTTTGTCGGTTTTACTTTGATTGCAGTACAATTCTGACAACGCTGCAGCTACCACGCCAATACTAGAGTCAGATCGGGAGTATATAACATGAAAATATCGATTAGGATTGATATTATTGCAATTAGGAATCTGCTTTCCGTTTTTCACGCGTAGCAGCTCAGCGTACAGTTCGCAGCTGTATTCACGATCCGCTCGGTAGCGCTCAAGCGATGGTGCACTAATATTTTGGGAATTAAGCAACACATCAATAAGAATCAGTACGTCTTCGTATGAGTGTTCGTTCAGAAATGTGAAAACGCTGGAGAAGACGGTATTCTGTTCTCCTGCCAAAAGAACACGGTCAGGTTCGTTCGGAATACTGTCCAGAGAGCATAGCTTCAGCGGGGGCTTTGGTGAAAAGCAGAACGTGTTTCCTGATGTTAATAGTGGATTGATCCCTTGAATATGCTTCTGGATCATTCGAACCATTTTCAAATGATCTTCAACAATCAATAGTTTAGCCATTTGCCGTACCCTCCTCTTTCTTTGACTGTATTATAGGTAGTTTGATGGTGAAATATGTCTTTCCGTCCTTACAGGAGTAGTTCGCAGTCAGTTCTCCTGCCCAGCGAACGCAGTGGGCGATGCATCCAAGAGAAAAACCCTTGGAGATGGAAGTTTCCACATGGTTGAATTCAATAGACTGCTTTAGCTTATAGTTCTCTTCCCTGCACCACTCCTCCGGATCGTCCGAATTGTTTACGACCTGATTTCGGAACACCAGATATCCTGGCAAATCATATCGATCTTCTACGTAAATTTCCGCATATTCATCTTTCGTGCCATAGGTTACAATATTACAGAGAATATCCACCAGAAAGGCCTGCAGGTATTTTCTCCGAAAAGAAATCTGTTTACAGGCTGGCAAACCGGTGTAGTTGCTTTTACCATCCTGACTTCGAATTGTGTTGTATGCCCCATACAGCAGTGCGTTGTTGACATCCTCTGCACTTTGGTTATTGCCGAAGCGCAGTTTGAGTTCCTTATAATCCTTTTCAGAAAATCGGATCAGGTCGCTGACCTTGGAATATGTGCCCCCCTCGCCGCATTCTATGTTGTCTGCCGATGCAAATTGATCATCTCTATCGCTAATAACCGCCCGAAAATACATTGCGATTAGGATATTGTAGGTGAGCTTAAGCAACTGGCTACTATCCTCCGGTCTGGTGTCTACGGACCCAAACAGAGTGTCAAGAATATCTTCGTTGCTTTTCGGAGATCGCTGATTGATCAATCGATTGACACCAGAACTATCGGTATGCGCACCAGCCTTTTCAATGGATAGCCAGTCGATACGCCAAGCCTCCTCAGTACGTTTTCCAAACAGGTTACCATTAAAGTCCTTTTCTATACGTTGTTTTAGGTTGTGACGGAAGGACAAAAACCCCTGAAGGTGTTTCAACACTCCCATCAGGTCATTACTCTGTTCCTCATCGTAAAAAAAGGCAAAAAAGATACTTCCGATCTCATTACTGTGCAGATGATCGCTATAGTCCAGCCTGACATAAGCAATGGTACAAGGTTCTCGCACATAGGTTTTTACGTTCAGATCCTCCTGATCCCTACCCACCAGGACCACGCGAACCGAGTCTTTCACGTCCAGCAGTATACAGCTAAAAGGTCGGCCTTTATTTGGCTCATGACTGCGGTAGAAATCCAGAAGCTCAGAACGCAGAATGTCGACCCGCTCAGCTTGTGAACTTGTCAGCACAGTAATGCTGCGGTATTCTGTCTCCATGGTTAGGTTTTCCTGGGTCCTGGTTTGAAACATGACGGCCTTTTTCGCCTTCATTAGTTCCCGGAAAGACTTGATTAGAGTGTTGTAATCCTCCGTCTCGATCTGCTCTCTGAAGGCTCCAACTTTATCTGCGCTGTATCCCTGATCACATTCCCAATGCTCGAGGAACGAGAATCGGGTTTCGTCGCAGATTGACTCCAAATACATGGATGCGTAAAACTCAAGTCTTTTCTTCAACTACTTCACCATCTTTCCTCAATTCATCCTGTATACACTGCATCAGTATTTGCTGTAGTTCTTCCACCCTGATAGCGCAGTCTTGGGTAATGAAGAGCATCTTTTTAATCTGTATGCAGAGAAACTCTGAAAATGGTTCAAAACAATTGCCCTTCATTGTTAGGACTCTCTCTTCCAAAATCAGTCCTGTCTCTAGACATGCCTCCAATTGCTCACGACGGCAGAACACTGTGGATCCCATAGTACAGAGCCTGGCAATAATGATCAGGTACAGGGTGTACGCTAATTCCGGATGTTCCAAGTCTTGGACTATGGTGCGGACTGTTTGGTAGAGCGCTCTATCCGGACCACCGTCCTCCTCGATAAAGATAGAGAAAAGGGTTAGTAATATTCGCAAGGCTGCGGGCTGGATTGTCTCCTGAAATACTATATGTTCTCTGGAGATGATTTTCAGGAAGGAAATCAGGTACTCAACTTTCTCATCTGTCCGCGACAGACGGCACAGGTATCTGTTGATTTCGTTTTCCAGGATATCAAGTACGTTTTTCGATGAAATGCTATTGGTCTTGAGCAGTGCCCAGATTGCTTCTGAGCATTGCATTCGGCGCAGACCCCTTGTTCGATAGAATTCATCATCCCGGTGCTCATTGTCCCTCTCTAATTTATCAGCTTTGGCATCAGACAGCTTTTTCAATCTATGGTATTGGGACTTTTCCCGCCAGTGTCGTTCCACATAAGTCAATGACGACTCCTTCTCCAAGGTATGAATGCGCGCCAGCTTGTTGCAAATTGGGCAGGAATCACCGTAAGAACGGATGGCAGGCGTATTCAGATTTATGAAAGCGTAGACAGGCAACAGCAGGCAACCATTCTCATCTCTCTTCAAATCGGCAGACACAAAATAATTACACATTGTCTGTTTTGAATTTCGGTTAACCAATAGAATGATTCCCTTAAATAGATTGATTGATATACCGGAGTTATTCCCTCTGGTTTGCATGGAATATTCCCCCAGCATGCTTGAAATCAGGGATCTAGCGCGGTTGAAAGTGCTGCCTGTCATGATTATGTCGTCCACATAGTAGAAATTTAGTGATAGCTCCACATTCCCACCATCATGATGCAGCATATCCAAAGCAGAACGGTAATTTTGGAATTTGGCCACAAAACTATCCCGGAACTCCTTCTTTACATCGAAGTTGATGATGTATGCCTCGCCACCAAAAACCCGGTCGTTTACAGCAGCAACCAGTGATTCGTTGCTGAAGTGTTGCGGGGAAACAATAATATCGATTCGGGCCGACTTCTTTCCCCGCACGTCAACCATTTCTTTTTCTCTGATTTCCTGAAACCAGGCCCTGAGCTGCTTATCTTCCCGCTGCAGATAGTCGTTGAGCAATGCTGCCGTTCGAATATAAAATTGGTAGTGGTTTCCTGCCCGATTCAGGTGGCAATAATATAGGTACTCCGCACTATCTGGATTCTGGAGAAAGGAAGGAGTGTAGTCGCCATCTTGATTGAACTTGATCTTTGACGCTTTATCTTGATTCGGCTTAATCAGGATCATGGGTACCGTCGAGGTTTCATTAGTCTGAATCAATGGCTGCTCGTCTAAATAGGAATTTGCCCGCAGACATAACGGGCATTCCTCTGCCCGGTTCCAATCAGTCTGTATCTCTATCAAATAGTTGCACACTCCATTGGTCAGAAAGTCCAAATCCCCTTCCTGACCAGAAACGGTATAGTTTTCCCGATCGCATTGAAATCGGTTTTTATCGGATACCTGGACAATCACAATACCTTTTTTGTATGCCTGGTCAAGCAATTCCTTCTTTCCACTTTTCTGAAAAGCGTATTCTAGTTGTACATTCATTTTCTGGCTGATGGTTGTTAGTGTTGTCCCAATGCCGTAAAGATAGACCACGCAGAGTCTTTGAACTGGGGTGTCTAGAAGCTTCTCTAAATAGCGTACCCGTTGCTCGCTTAGTTCTGCTGCAGTTATGTACTTTGGATTCTCAAAAACGGCGTAATATACCCTACGCCCTTTTTCTCTAAGTTTCTGGGTCGCAGCAAACAACATCTGCTCTGAGTAAGTCTCATAGCCATACAGAAGAATGTCTTCCGTCCCATCGAGTTTATTATCAGCCAGTAGCGTGTCACAAATATAATGAGCAAATATTTGGTACCAGTAGAGATTGGCGAAGAGGAGTTGTCCCTCATAGAAGGTATTCAAATGTACGTTGCCCACTCGGACATGTACTCTCCGCAGGCAGCATCCCAAATCCCCACTATGTATGTCATTTTGTAGAACAGTTTCCAAGTTTTTATGATACCATTTGTTATGCCGTGAAAGCATGATCTGCTCTCTGTCTTGTGGGTGCTCCACCCGCTCCATCCGCGCCAGTAAATCAAATGGGAATGGCTCTATCTCTTCCCAGTCCCCAGCGACAGTCATTTCTCTGCTAGCGATACGGGTCAAAAGATCGGATATACCCAAAGAGGCACCCGTCACTAATCGCCGGCTCCTACAGTAATCGGAAATAACGCTCAGCCTGACCCCGGCGAACAATACCTCCGCCTGATAGTTCTCCGACACCGCATAAAGCTGACATCCCTGCATAAGATGATTTCCTCTGCTGCGGTGGTAAAACAAGGCGAATTGCCGGGCAAACTGCACCAACCTATTCTCTGAGAAACCATAAAGAACCAAACACATCCAATCCTGTTCATTGTTTTGCCATCCCATCTTGGCCTTCAATTCGGCAATGACCTGTAAAATGATTTTGGCCACGATTTCTGTGCGACCAAAAACCCTCTCTGCTATATCGGAGAGATAAAAGTAGAAAACACTATTCTTAATCTTTTCCGATCCTTTTGCCAGCAGCTTATCCGCTAAAATCTGAGCCGATTGCTTAATCACCTGCTCCTTCATTTGCTGGTATCCCAGTGTATCCGCGGATACTGCGGTGTGGACCACATAGGAGAGAGGCCCGTTAAAATGATTCGAGGTATCATTCTCGAATACCACCTCTCTATGTACGGAAGAGACGATGTATTTCGGTTTCAGCAGGACCGAAGGGTTGCTCGGCTGTCTCTGTTTCTCCAGAAATTCCTTATCCAATGGGAGTAAAATGTCATATTCACTTCCTGGGATATGTGGGATATTCTGCTCTTTACCGTGGTAGGCAATACTCTCAGACTCCGGTGCATATGACTCTTCGTTTGTTATGCGACTCTGCGTACTGCTTTTGACCGTGAAACAACCTCCGTACTGGCTGACTATATCGCGGAAAACTGCCAGCCCATAATGGTGGATGATCTGCTCCGAACCGTTCAGGTATTTTTCATAAGCCTCAGCGGTTCGCTGATACTTCTGATGTGGCATGCCATTGATTACTTTCGGGTCCATAAATATGTGAGAGAGCGTCAGTCCCTCAATTCCGGACTTTGCCTTCACATTATCCAAAATGCTTCTATGAGAGTAATCGACAAGGGAGATCCTCATATACCAACGAGCTTTTTCCGGGTTTTTCGGTTGAAACAAATGCCTAATCTTTTCCCAGTTATCATTGATTCGGACACTAAGAACGCCACCTTCTGTATGGCTGACTATATTCTCTGCCACCTGCAGAATGCAATCTCCGAAGTCAAAGCAAATGTCTAAAAGCATTTCCGCGTCGCGCCAACTTAATTGTTTATTGTACCCCCAGATTTTCCTACACAACAGAGCAAACAACAGCTGCGCGATTCCCGGAGCGCTTTGGAGTCGTTCCGTAACCTTGGACTCAGAGATCATTCCGTTGAGCCAGCCCATAAAATAGTGTTTCAGACAGAAGGTATACTGTTCCCTTAATGGCTTTTCTCTTAGCTTTTCATATTGTGCGAAGTATAGTCGGCTGCCTTTATTAGAATGACTCTGTAAAGCTGTCTTTAGCTCATCCATGCTATTGAAAAGAGGATTTGCCAAAACTTTATATAATTCACTATTGCGGTTACATAAATATATTGCCGGCAACCATTCCGATGAGAGTGTAAAATCCTGTGGGAGCTTCTTACTCTTTCCACCGTCCTTACGCTGGCGTAATTCCACAGGAGTCTGGGATAAAGTCTGCAAAAAGAAATAGCTGCCAACCTTATGATAATAAGCATCTGGACAGTCGAGATATGCCAAGTCCTGCTTTCGCAGCAGCTTATTCAAGATGAGAAAGAAGTAGCGGTAGGTAAATATGTCCAAATCAGTATCATCTTCGACCGTAATAGTCAAGACAATTTGTGTGCGATCTAAATCATTCTGTCCAAAGCCAAGAAAGCGCTTCATGTTGGATAGGTTGATTTCTGGGCTTGTTCCTTTATGTTGCTGTTTTTCTTCTCCAAGTTCCGACAGGTGAAATGCAAAAGTTGGAACTAAACTCAACTTGTTTTGGGAATAAATATCTTTATGAAAGACAGCATTAAGAAAATTGAAAACATCGATCAACGAACGCTCGCTGCATATACATTCGATTAAAGCCTTATAACCGTCCATTTCGTTTCCGCCTTCTCGTGTATTGATTTCTTTTAGCTCTTCCTTTTAACCTTTGTATACAAAAAGTATATCACGACAATAGTTCTATTTCAACACCTTTTGCCTTTTTCCATACATTCAAATTGTAGGTTTGTCAAACATCTTGGGGAGAGAAGGAGCGAAGGAACTCCATAGGGGAGAGCCAACCGAGGGGCCTCATGGGGATATTGTTGGAGCGGGATTGGTGGGCAGCGAGCTGCCCGCCAAAGTCGGCGAGCGAGAAGAAGCGGTGGGTATCATAGAAGCGCTTCTGGTCTTCCCTGTGGCTGCGTTCGACCTTGCCGTTGTGTCTGGGAGTGTAGGGGCGAATCAGCTTGTGACGGACGCCGAGATCGGCAGCGGCGGCTTCAAAGGCGGTCAGGAGATCACTGTTGGAGTTGGCGAAGCGGTTGGTGAACTCGAAGCCGTTGTCGGTCTGGACGCACTCGACGCGAATACCGCGCCGGGCGAACCAGGCGACGGTCTTTCTGAGGAAATCGGCGGAGGAGAAGGTGCTCTGCTCCTCACAGGCGCCGAGGCATCGCAGGCGTGTGAACTCGTCGATGGCGGTGTACTGGAACAGGCGCAGGTTCGGGTCGGCGATGCAGCTGCGTGGGACGACCTTCACGTCGATCTGTACGCGTTCGCCAGGATGCGTCATCTGCTCATACGGTTTGGCGACGAACTTCTTTTTCTTCTTCGCCGCCGGGAGCATGCCGAGACGGTGTAACACCCGATAGAGAGAGCCGACATGCCGGGTATAGCCTCGCTTGCGCAGCCGGTGCCACAGTTCCACCACGCCGAGCCTGGGGTTGCGCCTGCGCATATCCCGAATCAGCTTGAGCTCCGCCTCGGTGTGCTGGTTGGGATGATGGTGCGGCCGCTTCGGCAACTCACGCTATGATTCTATGCTGCCATCCCACCGTGCCCGCCAGAAGTAGATGTACGACGATCTCTTGTTGTACCTCCGGCAGGCTTTCGGGACGCCGTGCTTCTCCGCGTACCGCAGCAGGGATTGACGAAACCGGATGTCCTGTGTTATTCTATCCATGAAGAATGACCTCTCTTTCTGGCTGTTGTTTTCGCAATTCCAACTATACCAGATGAGTCCTCATTCTTCACTTCGTTTTGGTTATCTCTTCTCCAAGATGCCGCTTGTAATGATTCATACAATAACTGCTTTCCCTTCTATGTATACAGCACGCACAATTCTCTCTTTCTCGCAGAATGACGAACAATGCCTCCTGCTGTTTATTACATTCCAGCAATGCTATTATATTATAAGCAAAGATTTCTATACTAATGTGACCAGGTTAACAATAGGTTTTAATAATGCTCATAACCTTCCTATGTCAATAATATATCCATTCTTTTGCATCTCTTTAGCCAGCGATAGCTTGACTTCTTCAACATTATCTCTAAAAGGTATATAGATTAATCCATCAATATCCGATGGTTTCTCCATATCCTCCGTTTGAGAAAGAAGAATGGCAACTTTATCCCTTCCTTTTGCCGCCAAAAGCATTCCCATCTCTAATACTACATTTTGCCTGACGCGAAACTTCTTGTTAGCTTCATTATTCTTTGCGTAACCGACATCATCAGGTGTTGCTAATACGATTCCAAAAGATGCTTGCGGAGTGTATTCTTCCAACTTTTCAATGATTGTTTGACCAGATGAAGCCAGCTGATCCAGTATCAGCGGCTCAAGATCCCAGCGGCGAAGCATAGCTTCAAGCTGGGTTCGGGCATTTGTATCGTGTCCATAGACAACAAATACTTTTCTATTCACCTTCGCTTTTGTTTCACCAGTTTGTGTAAAAAGAAATTCAACAGCTTCTTTATTCTTCCCCTGACAGTTATGATTTCCGTTATCCCAACAGTTTACTATACACCCATTGTTGAGCTTCAGCACAGTTCCAAGATTGTTCCCTGTCCTGTTTTCTTCTACTACCGCGTATCCATTCTTTGTCACAATCGCTCTAACTTCCTCTTTGGTCATTTTTCAGTATCCTCCTCATTCTTTGACTCTTTATTCTGATGATAGTATGCATCAGCCAACATACATACTATTTAATTCAACTTCTTAGAACAAGATCTCAGAGTAATGCAAATCGATTAGCGCTCTACCTGTGCTTCAACAGGTTTGGAAGACTCGATTTGGCATATATTCCAAACACTCTGAAGAAAGAGACACTATATACTATCTATTTGCAAATTCGATTTAGTACTTTTATCTACAAATCCTTGATCATATCCTTTCCCAATTCATTCAGTAGTTTGTCTTATAAAATATCACACCGTTGGTTTTGCATATGCCCGTTACTACAACAAGATATCATTACCTCTTTTTGCGAAAGATGGTTTTCGATCACAGCCAATTTGTTTATGCAAGTACACGCAATTCATGAATAACTTAAGCCCTGACCGAAAGGATATCAGCAGGTTTATTACTAGATACTCTACGATAATGCTCTTTCGATGCCGCGGGCCTCCATCGCTGATGTTTTCACAAACATCAATCAGCGAATGGAGGAATTACTGTGGATCACACGCCCAAGAAGGTCTTTATTCTGAAAGATAATGAATACATCGAAATTTCCTTTCAGGAATTGTATGAAATGAGGAAAAATGACAGCTCTTTCAGGGACAGGAAATTCTTGTTCGAGGATGGCTTCCTGATGGAAGCGCGGCCAGATGAATACAAGGCCATGAAGAGCGAGAAGCGTCGGCAGAGGTATCAAAAAGAACTTGCATTAAAGAATAATGTGTCTCTCGACGATCTGCCGGAAGAAACGCTTAATACCATCTTGACAGATTCCGAACAGGATGTCAGCGCAGTTGTTGAAAAGAAGATTATGAATGATGCCCTGGCTAAAGCACTGATGCGATTGCCTGAGATGGATCAGCTGTTGATCTACCAACATCACTTTGCTGACATACCGACAACAGAGCTGGCAAAGATGTATGGCGTCTCTCAGCAGGCAATTAGCAGGCGCTTAGGCAGGATATACCTGAAGTTAAGGGTTAAGATTGAGTAAAATCTTACCCAATGTAGGTTGTAGCCCCTTCAATTTTTTGGCTTTACATTATGAGGGGGTTATTTTATACCCGCTCAGTTGAACCAATGATCTTTGACAACTGAATAGCTTTTCCATGTGAACACAATGGGAGAACCCAAGCTCGCCAAGACTGCCTGCGGAACCGATCCGTCCACGGCGAAACAAAGCCCAAGGCACGAGCGGCACGTTCTGCGGCGCACACAGCGCCGGAGGCATATCCTGTTGATTGTCGGCGTCTGCGCTTCGCGGAGCCGCCGACCCGGCCAACCGCCCTTCGGGCCGGTTGCCTAATCATATTGCCTTGAACCATGCACCCGCTGGGAACGGGTGTGGAGGGGTGATCCCAGGACAATGATACTTCTGCCTGGCTATCGTCACGGATAAGGGGCAGCCCGTCGAATCGGGGGGAGCGACCTGCCGCGCAGCAGCGCGACGGGCTGGCTATGGTCCGCACCCAGCGGCGCATGGAAGGCATTTTTATAATGAACCCGTTGCAACACAACTTGACATAGACGTATGAAATGGAGGTTGTCCCTATGGCACGAGCTGAACTTGTGGAAGCGGTTGACGCGACAGGAATCGAGTTGTTGACGATCAATGACCTGATGGAGATCACGGGCATCAAGCGAACGGCGGCTTACGCGCTGGTTCGCAGCAAGGGCTTCCCCAGCGTGTACATAGGCGGCAGCGTCCGCGTTCCGAAGCTGCTCTTTGTGGCATGGCTGCTGGATTCGTGCCCTTACAAGCCCCAATGCGAGTTTGATGTCTCGCGCATCAAGCAACTGAGGGGGATGGCAAATGCCTGACAATCGTATAACGGAAGGGAATATTCGCCAAAGGCCAAACGGTTCGTGGGAAGCACGCTACACAGCCGGGTATGATCTGAACGGCAGGCAGATTCAAAAATCTGTCTATGCGCCGGATGAGCGTTCTGTAAGAAGAAAACTCCGCATGGCTTTGGCCGAAGTGGAGATGGGCCAGGTTGCTTGTGGCACCGGGACGCTCGGTGAGTGGCTGGATACATGGATGAAGGACTACAAGTTCCGCGCTCTGGAACCCATCACCTACACCCAATACACGCGGATCATCGACACGATCATCAAGCCCGCGATTGGGCATAAAAAGCTGGCTTCCATCAAGACGCCGGACATCCAGAAGTTCATCAACAGCCTCCAGCGCGACGGCATCCGGCAGGACAGCGGCGCAGGTGGGTACTCAACGGCGTACATCCAGAAGATTCGGAATATGCTTCACGACGCTTTCGATCAGGCCGCGACGAACGGCATGATCATCCGCAATCCGGTGAACGGCGTGGAAATGCCCAAGCAGACCAAGCCGCAGATCCGTGTCCTGTCCCACGACGAACAGGAACGCTTCATAAAGGCCCTGGACGGCTTTGAATTGAGGCCGATGTTCATGCTGGCACTCTGTACCGGAATGCGACGCGGCGAGCTCCTGGGGCTTACCTGGGACTGTGTGGACTTCCGAAACAAGACCATCACGGTCCGGCAGTCCGCGACGCGCTACAAGGACCCTGTGACCGGTCAGGCCGTCCATACCATCAAGGAGCCCAAGACCTGGACGAGCTACCGCAAAATCCCGATGGTGGACAACATTATCCCGATTCTGAGGAACCATATGCAGAGCCAACGCGTACACATGATGGACCCGAACTGGAATCCCAACGATCTGGTCTTCTGTTCATCGAAGGGCACGATCATCGAAGCCAACACGGTGAACCGCTACCTGAATCAGATCATCAAGCGGGCCGAGCTGGAAAAGTTTAGCATGCACGCCCTGCGGCACACCTTCGCCACGCGAATGATGGAGGCGGGTGTGCCGGCGAAGGTCGTTCAGGAGATGCTGGGGCACAAGGATGTGGCCCTCACGTTGAACACCTACACCCACGTTACCTTGGATACTGCGCATCGGGAAATTGCAAAAATCAATAATCTGATTGACGTGCAGGAGCCTCAAAATCCCGGCGACAGACAGCCTGATCGCGGCATTTTCCCTCACGGATTTGGTCGATGACGGCTCAATGTTAAGGAATTTTAAAAGGGTATTTTCAAGGGTAAGCTCGATTTTCGGCGCTTATAAGGGTACGATGGGCATAAGAAAAACCCTGAAAACGCCGTGTTTTCAGGGCCTCTCGTGGAGCTGATGGCCGGATTCGAACCGGCGACCTCATCCTTACCAAGGATGCGCTCTACCTACTGAGCTACATCAGCGCAGTTCGCATTTCGTCGAACGCAGGTGTTATTATACTACAGGCGGGGTGAAAATGCAAGGGTTTCGCGGCAAAATAACGGGAATGCCGCGATTTTTTACATTTGATGCGACAGGGCCGTCGGGCCGGGAGCATTCTCGCAGGCAAGACAGGCCGTTGGCGTTATCGCAGGCGGGGCAGACCGGAGCCATTCCCGCCGGCATGACAAGCCGGGGGCGTTTTCGCGGACGGAGCCGGCTGCGGGGCGGTTATCGGCAAAAGCTATGGGCGGTCATCGGGAAGCGATATAGGCTGAATCTATTGACACAAGCCGACAGAAATGATATGCTTATACCAATCCAACCGCGAAGGGAGTGCTGAATATGGCACGCATCTATACCGCCGCCGACCAGTTGATCGGCAAGACCCCGCTGCTCGAGCTGAAGCACATCGAAGCGGCCGAAGGCCTGGGCGCCCGGCTGCTGGCGAAGCTGGAGTACTTCAACCCCGCCGGCAGCGTGAAGGACCGCATCGCCAAGGCGATGATCGACGACGCGGAGGCCTCGGGCCGCCTGAAGCCTGGCGCGACCATCATCGAGCCCACCTCCGGCAACACCGGCATCGGTCTGGCCGCCGTGGCCGCGGCGCGGGGCTATAAGATCATCATCGTGATGCCGGAGACCATGTCGGTGGAGCGCCGCCAGCTGATCGCCGCCTACGGGGCCGAGATCGTGTTGACCGAGGGCGCCAAGGGCATGAAGGGCGCCATCGCCAAGGCGGAAGAGCTGGCGAAGGAGATCGAGGGCAGCTTCATCCCCGCCCAGTTCGACAACCCGGCCAACCCCAAGGCCCACATCGAGAGCACCGGCCCGGAGATCTTCGAGGATACCGACGGCGAGGTGGACATCTTCGTGGCGGGCGTGGGCACCGGCGGCACCGTCACCGGCGTGGGCCAGTACCTGAAGTCGAAGAAGCCCGGCGTGAAGGTGGTGGCCGTGGAGCCCGCCGCCTCCCCCGTGCTGTCCACCGGCGTGGGCGGCCCCCACAAGATCCAGGGCATCGGCGCGGGCTTTGTGCCGAAGGTACTGGACACGGGCGTGTACGACGAGATCATCACCGTCACCAACGAGGACGCCTTCGCCACCGGCAAGGCCATCGGCCGCCAGGAGGGCGTGCTGGTGGGCATCTCCTCCGGCGCGGCGGCCTGGGCGGGCATCCAGCTGGCCAAGCGGCCCGAGAACGCGGGCAAGACCATCGTGGTGCTGCTGCCGGACACCGGCGACCGGTACCTGTCCACCCCGCTGTTCGCGGATTGATCGAACTCCCCCGGGATTTTACAGAAAAACAGCCTTTTCGCGCCATTGTATGGATGCGAAGGGGCTGTTTTCGTTGTATAATGGAGGGAGGGGGGAGGTTATCACCATGGGCCTGATCGCGGACGCGAGGAACATACGGGACAAGGATCCGGCGGCGAGGAATCTCGTCGAGGTGATGCTGCTGTATCCCGGCTTCCACGTGCTGGTGTACCACCGCGCGGCCCATTGGCTGTATCGCCGCGGGCGGTTCTTCCTGGCGCGGATGGTGAGCCAGTGGGGACGCCGCGCCACGGGCATCGAGATCCACCCCGGCGCCCAGATCGGCCCGGGCCTGTTCATCGACCACGGCATGGGCATCGTCATCGGCGAGACCAGCGTGATCGGCGCGAACTGCACCATCTATCACCAGGTGACCCTGGGCGGCACCGGCAAGGACGTGGGCAAGCGCCACCCCACCATCGGTGACAACGTGCTGATCGGCGCGGGAGCCACCATACTCGGCCCCGTCACCATCGGCCACAACACGCGGGTGGCCGCCGGCAGCGTGGTGCTGAAAAACCTGCCCGCCAACGTCACCGCCGCCGGCGTGCCCGCCATCATCGTGCGGGAGAACGGCGAGCGCGTGGTGCCCAGCGACGATCTGAACCAGCGAGACATCCCCGATGTGGTGTACGAGCGGCTGGAGGCCATGGAGAGGGAGATCGCCGCGCTGCGGGAAGAAAAGGAATAGATTTCAGGAGAACCGGGGAACGGGGTTTGCGCGGGTCGCGCAAATCCGTTCTCCGGGTTGCTTTTGGAGATGGTTTCCGAGAGGGGAGCAAAGGACGGCTTTTTGGCGGCCTGCGCTCGCTGTTCAGTGAAGCTTCGCGTTCGGCACCCTGCGCCGAGCCGCTCGCTTCAATTCACGACTCGGCAGGCCGCCGCTGCATCGGGGAGCAGCGAGGAACGAAGCAGTCCTGTAAAGGGGTGCCCCACTGGCGCTTCGCGCCACCTCCCCACTGCGGTGGGGAGGCAAGATGAGCAGCGCAACACCGCCCCTGAAAGCGCAAGACGCGGGGACGCCTTTCGGCGTCCCCGCGTCATTGACAGGCCCTTCCCTATTCCGCCTGCTTGCCCTCCTCGGGCTCCACCTTGAAGGCGTCCTTGCCCAGCATGCCCAGGCGGGAATGGAACGGGATATCGGAATTGGGATAGCGCTGGTAGAACAGCGAGCGGATGCGCTCCATCACCATGGTGCCGGTCTTGTAGTTCACCGTGGGCAGCAGCAGCGCGATCACGCTGGGGCTGAAATGGGTGATGATATCGCCCTTGCGCAGGTTGTCGCGCAGGATCTCGATCAGGCCGTTCATGATGTTGTCCTGGCGGATGCTGTCCGCGCCGTCCTCGTCGTCGCCGATCATGATGATACCCAGGAACATGGTGGTGCCCAGCCGCTCCAGGTTGCGCATCTCCAGGTTGTAGATGGCCTTGAACATCTCATAGTCGCACACGAACGCGCCGCGCTCCAGGCTGGAGTTGTGCAGCTCGCGCCGGATGGCGTCCAGGTTGTACTTCAGCGAGTTGCGGGCCTTGTTCATCTCCTGATAGAAGGCCATCATCTCGGGGCTGGGCGGCGCGCCCAGATAGCGATAGGTCAGGTTCGTGGCGTGCTTGTACTCCACCAGCGCGTCGCTGGTGCGGTTCAGGTTCACCATGGCCTTCATCAGCTCGATGTGCAGCCGGTCGTCGAAGCTGTCCACCTCCAGGGCGGTGCGGCACACGGAGATCACATCGTTGTAATCCTCCGCCTTGCGCAGCAGCTCGATGAAGCCGTACACCGCGCCCAGGTACTGGGCGTGCAGGTTCTGGGCGAAGCCGCTGTCGCCATCCAGGTCGCCGGTCTGGAAGAGGTCGCCCTCGTACAGCTCCAGCACCTTTTCATACATCACGCGCAGCTTGTCCGGGTCGCGCTCGGTGCCCAGGGCATCGAAGATGTCCATCAGCTCCAGCGCGTCGATGTGCATGTCGGGCATGCACTCCCAGTGATAGGCGCCGCGGTCGGACACGATGCAGGCCCCCAGCCCGGGCACCATCTGGTTCAGCAGCGTGCGCATGCGGCTGACCAGGGTCTTCAGCGCGTTTTCGGGGTTGGTGACGCTGTGCTCCGGCCACAGGGCCGACAGCAGCATCTGGTTCGGCACGGGCCGACCTCTGTGCAGCACCAGGTATTCCACCAGCGCGGTGCCCTTGCGGGATTTGCTGACGGGGTTTTCCACCCGCTGCTCGTTGATAAAGATGAGGAAGCTCCCCATCATCTGGATGCGAACGATATCGCCCATGGTTATCCTCCCAACGGTTATATTCGGTCAGTTTCCGCGCTTACAGGCTGCGCGCCGCCTCGAACTGCTTAATGGCCTCGTCCACCAGCGGCAGGCACTGCGGCGGGATGGGCTGGTCGATATGGCCCTTCAGGGTATCGCTGAATTCGCAGATCGGCCTGTAGATGGGCGTCAGCGAGACATTGCTCAGCATGCCCTTCAGCGCGTGGGCGGCCTCAAAGGCGGCCTTGGTATCCCCAGTCTGGGCGGCGGCCTTCAGCTTTTCAAAATTCGAGGCGTCGGCCAGGGCCATGTTCACCATGCGGAGATAGAAGCTCTCGTTGTTCATGACGCGGGCCAGGCCGTCGTCCACATCGGCGCCAAAGGCGCGAAGGCTTTCGATTGTAATCATGATTGTTCCCTCCTGCGGGATTATTTAGTAGGCGATGGTTTATTCATCGGCTGCCTTGAGCGTGATCAGCGGCTCAAAGCTCGCGGCATCCACGGGCCGCGAGAAGTAGTAGCCCTGGATGATGTCGCAGCCCACCTGCTTCATCAGGCGATACTGCGCCTCGTCCTCCACGCCCTCCACGATGGCGGGCACGCCCAGCACCCGGGCCATTTCGATCACCAGCTCCACCATGCGGTAGCCGGTGCCGGAGCTGGCCACGTTGCGCACGAACTTCATGTCGATCTTCAGCGCGTCGATGGGCATCAGGCACAGCATGTTCAGCGAGGAATAGCCGCTGCCGAAGTCGTCCATCTCGATGCTGAAGCCCGCCTGGCGCAGCTCGCCCACGGTCTTGAGCATCTGGTCCATGTTCTGGGAGTAGGCCGACTCCGTCACCTCCAGCACGAAGCTCTCGATGGGGATGCCGTTCTCCTGCACGATGTCCAGCAGCCGTTCCTTGAGGCGGGGGTCGTAGAAATCCATGCGGGAGAGGTTCACCGACACGGGCACCGTGACGCCCAGCCTCTCGCGCCAGTCGCGGATCTGGCTGGCGGCCTGGCGCCAGACGTAATCGTCCAGCTTGGCGATCAGGCCGTTTTCCTCGAACAGCGGGATGAACGCGCCGGGGCTGATGAAGCCCAGTTCCGGGTGGATCCAGCGCACCAGCGTCTCGGCGGCATAGAGCTTCGGCGCCTCGCCGCGGATGTCGTACTTGGGCTGGTAGTACACCGTGAACTGCCTCTGGGCGATGGCGCTCTCCATGTCTGCGATCAGCCGCTCGTTGTACAGCTCCCGCTCGTGCAGCTTGTCGTCATAGAGCACCACGCCGCGGGTGTAATTGGCGCGGATGGTGTCGCAGGCGGCCTTGGCGGCCACGCAGTACCACTCCAGGGGCCGGGTATTCTCCACGCCCTGGTAAACGCCCATGCGCAGGCGCACGTTGGACTGGCCCAGTTGGTGCACCTTGCGCATCAGCGCGTCGTACACGGCTTCGTAGTCCCTGCGCTGGTTCAGCAGCACATAGAACAGGTCCACGTCGCCCCGGCAGCCGATGCCGAAGCCTGCGTGAACGACATCGTGGATGCCGTCGGCCACGGCGCAGAGCAGCTGGTCGCCGAAGCCCTTGCCGTACACCTCGTTCAACAGGCGGAAGTGGTCCACGTCCACCGCGATCACGTCCCGGCGCTCGCCCCTGGGCGGCGCAGGCAGGCGGCGGCAGTATTCAAAGAAGAAGCCGCGGGTGTACAGGCCGGTCAGCTCGTCGCGCTCCACGTCCTGGATGATCTGGCGATCCTCCACGAATTCGATGATGCGGCGCACCCGGGCCAGTATGATCTCGGGCATGTCGTAGGGCTTGGTAATGAAGTCCAGCGCGCCCAGCTTCAGCGTCTCCAGCTCCGCGTCCTTGTCGCTGGTCAGCACGATCACCGGGATGCGGCTGAGGACCTCGTCCTGCTGGCGGCGCTTGAGGAATTCGATGCCGTCCATGCGGGGCATGAGGATGTCCAGCAGGATCATGGCGATCTGGCCGGGATGACCCGCGAGCACCTCCAGCGCCTCCACGCCGTCCACGGCGGTGAGCACGTCATAGCTCTCCCCCAGGATATAGCCCAGCAGCTCTCGATTGGTGGCCTCGTCCTCCACGACCAGCACGGTGCGGCGGGAGCTGCGGATCAAAGCGTCGGTATTCATCGCGTTCCTACTCCTTGCACAGTCATCTTTGCCTCCAAAATAGGGCTTTTCGCATGAACCGCCAAGTATAAATCTACAAGTTTAATTATATCGCATTTCATGGCTCATTGTCAATATGTAACCGTGTAACCGCAAGGATTAAGAAGCAAAAAACGCGTAAAACAGGGCGGTTTCGAAAAACCGCCCCGTCCGGGAATAATATTTGAGGAATTGATACTACTCTCAGTTTAAAACAGCAAGAGCAGCAGAGTGCATTTTCCGTCCTGGCAAGGCAAGCCCTTGCAGGCTTACTATCAGCAAGTCAAAAGGGTTCAACACCGCCAGGGCGGAAAAGGCGCCTGCTGAATGGCTGGATTAAGCTGAGAGGAGTATTACGCCGCGGGCTCCACCTCGGCGCGGTCGGCGGCCAGCTGGGCCGCGAAGGCCGCGGCCTGCTCGCCAGCGATGCGGCCGAACACCACGAAGTCCGCCACGGCGTTGCCGCCCAGGCGGTTCGCGCCGTGCACACCGCCGGTGACCTCGCCCGCCGCGAACAGGCCGGGGATGATCTCGCCGTCAGCGTTCAACACGTGGGTCTCGGTGTCGATCTTCAGGCCGCCCATGGTGTGATGGATGCCGGCGGTCACCTTCACCGCGTAGAAGGGCGCGGTGTCCAGCGGCGCGGCAAAGGAGGTGCGGCCGAAGTCGGGGTCGTTCTTGTCGGCCACATAGCCGTTCCAGGTCTCCATGGTGGCGGCGAAGGCGTCTGCGGGGATGCCCAGCTCGTCGGCCAGGGCCTCGTAGGTGTCGCCGGAGAGCATGAAGCCCTTCTTGATGTAGCCCTGGATGACGGAGGAGGCGTCCACCATCTTCTGGTCCACCACCAGCCAGCTGTAGGAATCGGGCTGGGCGATCTCGGCGGCGGAGACCACGTCGCGGGTGCCCACCTCGTCGATGAAGCGCTCGCCGTTGGCGTTCACCAGGATGGCGCCGTCGCCGCGCAGGCCCTCGGTGATCAGGGAAGCGGTGTCAAACTGCACGGTGGGATGGATCTGGATCTGCTCCATGTCCACGGTGGCCGCGCCCAGCTCCTCGGCCATGGCGATGCCCTGGCCCTGGATGCCGGCGGCGTTGGTGGTCATGAAGCCCGCCAGCTCGGGCTTGTACTGGACGACCATGTCCAGGTTCGCGCCGAAGCCGCCGGTGGCCAGGATGACCGCGCCGCAGGACACAACCACCTTGTTGCCGGCCTTGCCCTCGGCCTCGACGCCCGCAGCATTGCCCTCGTCGTCGGTGAGGATCTTGGTGGCGGTGGTGTCGGTGAGCAGCAGCAGGTTGTCCCGCTCTTCGCAGGCCTGCTCCAGCCGCGGCACGGTGTAGGCGCCCACGGAGACCACCTTGCCCTCCTCGTCCACCGGACGATGGATGCGCTTGACGGACGCACCGCCGAAGGAGGCCACATTGGTCAGGTCGATGCCCTGGGTGCGCAGCCATTCGATGGCGTCGGCGGAGTTGTTCACCAGGGTGTTCACCAGCTCGGGGTCGTTGATGCCCTTGCCGCCGATGAGGGTGTCCAGGGCAAACAGCTCGGTGGAGTCAAAGTAACCCTGGGGATCGGCCTTGTAGGCGTCCCACTGCTCCTGCACCTTGGCGGCCAGGGCGGTGATGACCTCGTTGTCGGCCCAGTTCTCCGCGGCGGCAGTCAGGGTCTTCTCCACGCCGGCCTCCTCGCCGAACTCGTTCTCGTCCTGGTCGGCGGTCTTGGCGGCGTTCATGCCACCGGTGGACTTCACGGAGTTGCCGCCCACGGCGGGCTGGCTCTCCAGCACGATGACATTCGCGCCGGCGTCCGCGGCGGTGATGGCGGCGGTCATGCCCGCGCCGCCCGCGCCGATGATGACCACGTCGGCCTCGTACAGCTCGTCCTCGGCCTGTTCGACCTCCAGCTCGCGCATGTAGTCGTCGGGGTTCACGCCCGCGTCCTCCAGAGCGGCACGGGTGGCCGCGATGAAGCCGGGGCGGGTGACGCCGGCGAAGGTGGCGCCGGTGTAGGTGTCCACGATGCCGTTGGCGTCCACAAACGCCTGGGGCCACTCGTTGATGATGTTCTTGCCGATGCCGTCGGTCTCGTCGTTGCCCACGGCCTCAACCGCGGTGATCACGCCGTCCTCCAGCGTGACGGTGACGGTGATCTCGCCGCCGTAGCCCTGGGCGGTGCCGGTGCCGGTGGCGGTGTCAGCCAGGGCCGCCGGGACCATCGCCAGCAGCATGGCCAATGCGAGACAAAGTGCGAAAACGCGCTTCTTCATGGGGGTTCCCTCCTTCTCGTCCAACCCGTTCCAGCCGGGTTTGGCTTATCTAAATAATACCACATCGCTGGCTTTTGCACAACCATTATTTTTCGGAATGGAAAAAACGGGCGGGCGGCGCAACGCCGCCCCTGCAAGGGTATGCACAGGAAGCCGGATTGCCCCATTCCTCGCTGCTCCCTCATACAGCGGCGGCCTGCCGAGTCGTGAATTGAAGCGAGCGGCTCGGCGCAGGGTGCCGAACGCGAAGCTTCACTGAACAGCGAGCGCAGGCCGCCAAAAAAGAACCGTTCCTCGGTTCCCCTCCGGAAACTGTTTCGGAAAGGGAACCGGGGAACGGACTTTTTTGCGGCGGATTTCCGGCACAAGTGAGCCCACGGCCTCAACATCTTCGCGGAGGATACAGGCTCCGTTTGCCGCGGGCACAACGGCCCGCGGCAAGCATCGCGCATAAGAATTTACAGCCGCTTGGACAGCGTCTCGGGGCTGACGGCGTAGGTGATAGCCACGTCCCGGGAGATGACCCCGGCCCGGTAGAGCCGCTGCAGCTCGTTGTCCATGGAGATCATGCCCTGGCCGGCGCCGCCGAAGATGGCGTTGTCGATCTGGTGGGTGCGGCCGTCGCGGATCAGGTTCTGCACGGCGGGGTTCACCGTCATCACCTCGAACACCGCCACCTGGCCGCCGCCGATCTTGGGCACCAGGCGCTGGCTGACCACGGCGCGCAGCACCATGGAAAGCTGCATGCGCACCTGGGCCTGCTGCTCGGCCGGGAAGGTGTCCAGGATGCGGTCCACCGTCTTGGACGCGCCGGTGGTGTGCAGCGAGGACATCAGCAGGTGGCCGGTCTCCGCCGCGGTGATGGCGATCTTGATGGATTCGATGTCGCGCATTTCGCCCAGCAGGATCACGTCCGGGGCCTCGCGCAGGGCCGCGCGCAGCGCCCGGGCGAAGGTGGGCGCGTCGTTGGGCACGTCGCGCTGGCTGACCAGCGACTTTTTGTGCCGGTGGATGTACTCGATGGGGTCCTCGATGGTGACGATATGGCCCGTGCGTTCGCTGTTGATGCGGTCGATCATGCAGGCCAGCGTGGTGCTCTTGCCGCTACCGGCGGGGCCGGTGACCAGGATCATGCCGTTCAGGTTCTTGGTCAGCTCCATCACCAGGTCCGGCACGCCCAGCTCCCGGGGATCCGGCAGGCCGAAGGCCACCATGCGGCAGGTGGCCGCCACGGTACCGCGCTGGATATAGGCGTTGCAGCGGAAGCGGCTCAGGCCGGCCAGCGCGAAGGAGAAGTCGTCGTCGCCCTCCTGATACAGCTTGTTCATGTCGCGCCCGCCCAGCTCGTAGGCCTGCTGCACCAGCAGCTTGGAGCCGTCGGGCTTCACGATGTCGTCGGAAAGGGCCACCATGTCGCCCTTCACCTTGCAGGTCACAGGGGCGCCCGGCAGGATAAATATATCCGAGCCGCCCAGGTCGTAGGCTTTTTTCAGTAGTTCACTTAATTCCATATTTCCTCCGTCACAGCCGTCAGGCGGTGCTCCCGCCATTCAAACCGCTTTTCCCCGCCCAGGGGCAGTACCTCCACCGCGCAGCTCAGCGTACGCAGCTCGTCGGTCTCCGACCAGCTGATGGTGCGCCCGTCCAACAGCATGCCCGCGGGCAGCAGCCCGCGGATGGCCGCCATATAGGCCTCGTCGTCATCGGCCACGGCGGTGCAGGCGTACAGCACGCCGTCCAGCGTGGCCAGCGTGCGCTCGGCCTTGTCGTTCAGGGCATAGCCCGCCTCCACCACGGCGATGCTGCGGTCGGAGAGCTTGTTGTCGTTGCGGGCGTTCATCAGCGCCAGCATGCCCAGCACGCTCATGCTCAGTATGACCACGATCAGGATCAGCGAGGCCGCGCCGGGGCCGAAGGTCACTCTGCTCTTGCGCTTCACGCTACGCCACCCCCTTGTACTTTGAACAGGGCAGCGAGAACAGCTCCTCGTCCCCCGCCCGGCTGGCGTCGGGATCGCGCAGCTTGTAGAAGGCGCTCACCGTGCCGGAGAACATCTCCCCCGCGTTGGTGGGCTGCGTCTCGCCGGTAACATACAGCGTGTAATCGCCGCAGTCCCTGGACCAGCTGCCGTGGGAGTTCCTGAACTGCATGTCCTCCAGGGCGGCGTCCACGTCATCGGCGGCGTACAGCGCCTCGGCCACGTTCTGGGCCTCGGCCAGCGCCCGGGATTCCACGCCGGAGCGCACCGTCATGTTGCGGGCGGTGACGAACACGCGCACCAGAACCGTCGCGGACAGCATGAAGAACAGCACCGCGATGAGGATCTCCACCAATAATACATTCGATCGGTTGTTGTTTCTCATCTCGCACTCCTTCTACCGCGCACAGCGCAGCGCCACCCGCACGGTGCAGATCTCGCCCGCGCCGTCCACCATGTCCACGGTCAAAAGATTGCCCTCGAGGGTGGCCCGGAAGGCCATCGCCGGGCAGATTGCGGTGCCGGAGGCGGGATTGAAGTCTCGGTCAGCGCCTGTGAACTGCTCGTAGAGCTGGCCATCGTAGCAATACAGCCAGGTGACGTACTCCTCGCCTTCGATCTCCTCGCTCAGCGCCAGGGTGTTCACGCCGTCCATATTCTCCACGGCCACGGATTGGGCCGCGTCCTCGGCGCGGATCATGCTGCGCACATAGGCGCCCAGCAGCCGGCCGCCGTTGTTCGCCTCGGCGTGGTCCACGGTGTTGCGGTACATCTGCGCGCCCAGCAGCACCATCAGAGTGGACATCACCGCGAACAGGCCCAGCAGCACGAACACGAACACGCCCTGCATGCTGTGGTTTACCATCTTGCGATTGTCCATCATCTGTCCTCCACTTCCGTCACATAGATCTCGGGCAGCAGGTTGGAGGCGAAGGCGCTGTAGGTCACCAGATAGCGGGACTGGTCATAGGCCAGGCCGTAGTGCGTGCGCAGGTATTCCAGGTCGTTGGGATACGCCCCCTCCACCGCGTAGCAGGTGAGGGCCGCGTTGTGCACGGCGTCGGTGACAAACTGGGTCTGCGCGCCGCCGGAGGCGGTGCCAAGGCGGCTGACCAGCAGCCATACGCCTCCCAGCAGCAGCACCATCAGCAGGACGATCGCGATCTCTCGCCGGTATGCCATGAAATTCTCTCCTTATAATCGAATAAGAGCGGATTGTTTCATCAGAGCATGCTGGACAGGATGCCTGCCATGGGCAGCATGACGCTCAGCAGCACCGCGCCGATGACGATGGCCAGCAGCACGATCAGGGTGGGCTCGATGATGGACACCAGGCGGGCGATGCCCTCCTCCACCTGCTCCTCATAGAGATCGGCGATCTTGCCCATCACCTGGTCCTCGCGGCCGGCGGCCACGCCCATGCGGATCATGCGGTCGTGCAGGCTGTCAAACAGCTTGGAATGGCTGATGGCATCGGCGAAGGCCGCGCCGCCATCCAGCTCCTTGCGGATGCCCGCCACCTTGTCCGAGGCCTCGCCGTCGGAGAGCACGGAGGGCAGCAGCCGGAAGGCTTCGTTGGTGGGGAAGCCGCTGGAGAGCATCATGGACAGCACGCTGGCCACGCGGCTGGAGGCCAGCTTCATGCTCAGGGTGCGCACCGGCGGGAACAGCTTGCGCACAAAGGCGAGCACCTTGTCCTTGGCGGAGGTCTTCAGCATGATGGCGCCCACCACCACGGCCAGCACCACCAGCGCCACCAGGGCCAGCACCACCCAGCCGACGGTGGAGCCCAGGCGCATCAGCGCGCTGCCGGAGGCGGACATCTCCGCGCCCATGCTGTTCAGCACCCGCTGGAACACGGGCAGCACCTTCCACAGCATGATGGCGATGATCAGCACCAGCATCACGCCCAGCACCAGCGGGTAGGTCACCGCGCCGATGATGGAGGAGCGGATGCGGTCCTCGCGGGCATAGTAGTCGGAAAGGCCGTTCATGACCTTCTCCAGCTGGCCCGTCTGCTCGCCGATGCCGACCATCTCCACCAGATAGGTGGGCCAGCTCTCGTCCCGCTGCAGCGCCTGGTAGAGCGAGCCCGTCTCGGTGACGGCCTTGCTGGCGCTCTCGTACAGATCAGCGTACTCGCTGCCCTTGGTGGTCTCGGCCAGGGTCTCCATGCCGTCGTACAGCGGCAGACCCGCGCTGAGGATCAGCGCCACCTGGCTGCAGAAGCTGGACAGCTCCGCGGAATCAAGCGCACGTTTCTTTCCGGCCATGAACAATAACCTCCTGTAATTGTCTGTTTGTTGGGTTATGGAATCGCGATACTATAAGGAAGGGGATCTGCGTATGGATCAGTAGAAGCGCTCTATCTGATACTTGCTGGCGTTCAGGCAGCCGATGGCGGCCGTGGGGTCGAAGAAGACCTCCTGCCCGTCCACCACCGCCACGGTCCAGGCGTGGTAGTACCGGTCGGCATAGCCGATCATCAGCTTCGCCGGGATGCCCTGCACCCGCAGCATGCACACCATCACCGCGGACAGGTCCTGGCAGATGCCGGACCGGGCGTCGAAGCACTCCTCGATCTCCGGCAGGGTGCCGGGCGAGATGGTCTGGGCGCGCACAAAGTCATAGCTGAACTCGTTGGTCATGAAATCGCACACGGTCTTGTAGATGTCGCCCTGGGCAGCCAGCTCGTCGCTCTTTATAACGGCATTGGTGGTCTGCACATAGTCCACGTACTGGTTGGGCACCAGGAAGGCGGCGTTTTCGTCCACCAGCTGGGCGGTGAGGGAGATCTTGCCCTCGGCGGAATACTTTGAGCCCTTCACGTTCTCATACAGCGCAAAGGTGTAGTTGCCGGAACCCAGCTGCAGCGGGAACACCACATAGTCGCCGTCGTTGTCCAGGTCATAGTCCAGCTGGGCGCCGTTGGAGAAGGTCATGCGCACCTTGAGGCGATGATCCGTCGGCGCGGAAACACAGCACATGATATAGCCCTGTTCCATGTGGCTGGAATCGATGACCAGCTTGCCGTCGGACTGCATCACCTCGCCGGAGCTCTCCGGCCAGACGGCGTCCGCGGACGATGCCTGCGCCGATACCCCCACGGCGATGCACAGGCCCAGCAGCAGTGTGAGCAGAAGGCCCACGCGAAGGATACCTATTTTACGCATGGTGTAACATCCTCCTATAACTTTACAGATAAAATTATAGCACATTATAAATGACAATGCAACGCCACAGCCCGCAAAAAGCAGGGAAAAAAATGCATGTCCATGGGACAAATAATGCTCTCTCCCGCCGCCTCCGTCATTCGTTACGCTGTTTAATTATATTGTAACTTATTTACATTTATTTAACAATTTTCCGGCGAAAAGAATCCCCGCAGGGTATATCCTTTTTATGTTAAATGTAGTATAATAACTTGTAGTACGTTGATATTTGTGGCAATGTGTCGCAAATTCAAGAGGGAGACATCTATGGCTACATTGCTCTATGCCGAGATCTACCTCATATGCATCATCATCGTCTGGCTGTGCCTGTTTTGGGTCACCAGGCGCTCTTCGGGTTCCGCATCCGAACGCTGGCTGCACATCACGCTGGTGGCCTTCATGGTCAGCCACGCGGCCAACTTCCTGTTCACGCTGTTCAACGGCGCCAGGCTGATCCCGTCCCTGGTCCATCCCCTGTCCTACATCTTCAAAACCGTATACCACCTGTCGCTGTGCGTGGGCGTGTACACCTGGTGCGGCTATGCCGACGTGGAATGCCGTGGCCAGCTGTTCACCTCCCGGAAAAAGCAGCTTTTGACGGCCATCCCGCTGGCAGCCATGGCGGTGCTGATCCTCAGCAACCTGTGGACCCACCAGCTGTTCACCATCGACGAGGGCGAGGCCTATGCCCGCAGGGGTATGTTCCACTTGGAGATGGGCCTGCTGGTGGCCTTCACCGCAGCCTTCAGCATCAAGCTGATCCTGCGCCGCCAGAGCGAGACCGACCCCATCAAGCGCAGCCACATGATGCTGGTGGCCTCCTTCCCGCTTTGCCTGATGGTCGCCTGGGCGCTCAGCTTCATCGGCGAGGGCGTGCCGGTGATCAACGTGGCCATCACCATCGAGCTGCTGTGCCTGTTCATGGGAACCAGCACCCAGCAGATCTCCATGGACAAGCTGACCCAGGTGAACAACCGGCAGAACCTGCTGGGCTTCCTGGACTACAAGCTGTTGAACCACGACGAAAAGATCTTCCTGCTGATGATGGACCTGGACTACTTCAAGACCATCAACGACACCTACGGCCACCTGGAGGGCGACGACGCGCTGATCCGCGCCGCCACCGCGCTGAAGATGGCCTGCGGTGGCTTCAAACGCCGCCCCTACATCGCCCGCTACGGCGGCGACGAGTTCATCGTGGTCATCGAATCCACCAAGCCCGAGGCCGAGACGCTGATCGCCTGCATCCGCGAAAAGCTGGAGGAGCTGAACGAGCAGGCCCATCGCCCCTACGCGCTGAAGTTCAGCATCGGCGTGGGCGAGTACCACCCCGGCATGAACGCCAACGACCTGATCGAGGCCGCCGACCACGCGCTGTACGAAATCAAGCGCGCCCGCCCGCCCAGGCCGCACTGACCTGAATACAGATTATGCGGGGCGTCACCCATCGGTGACGCCCCGCGTCTGTTTGGTTCGCGGACAGGCCCTGTCACGTTTACCCGTAGGGGCGGTGCAACGCCGCACCCAAAAGCCTTCCCCTTTGGGGAAGGTGGCCGAGCGCAGCGAGGTCGGAAGAGGTCTTCGCGGCAGTTGTACCGAAATGGGGAACCGAAGGACGGCTCTTTTTGGCGGCCTGCACTCACTGTTCAGTGAAGCTTCGCGTTCCCTCTCCACCTTGCCTCCCCTTTAAAGGGGAGGTGGCCCGAAGGGCCGGAGGGGTTTGGGAGGCGAAGAACGGCTCTTTTTGGCGGCCTGCACGCAAAACCCGTAACTTCGCTCCTGCGCACGTTGCGCGCATACGCTCGTTCCCAAGGGTTTTGGTCGCAGGCCGCCCCTGCATCGGGGAGCAGCGATAAATGTGACGTTTCTGAAAGGGGTACCCCACCGCCGCAAGCGGTTCCCTCCTCATTGATCTGGGGAGGCAAGGCGGGCGGCGCAACGCCGCCCCTACAAGAGCATATACGAAATCCCGATCCTCGCTGATCCCCTATCGCTGGGCGGCATGGTTCTCAGAACTTTTGAACAAGCCAGCCGCGCGCGTGGTGCGCGCCGGCGCAGTTCACTTGTGATGAAACCATGCCGCCAAAAAAGCACGTTCCCCGGTCCCTTCCCGGAACTGTTTCAGGAAAGGAACCGAGGAACGATCCTTTATCCGCCTTGGCTCCCCTTCAAAGGGGAGCTGTCTGCGAAGCAGACTGAGGGGTTGGCATCACACCTCCAAAAACGCGCAGTAGCCCTTGTACGCCTCCCAGAGGTCGGCCTTGGAGATGGTCTCCCAGGGGGCGTGCATGGACAGCACCGGCACGCCGCAGTCGATGACGCTCATGGCGTACTTGGCGCACAGCCAGGCGATGGTGCCGCCGCCGCCCACGTCCACCTTGCCCAGCTCGCTGGTCTGCCAGCAGACGCCCGCGTCGTCCATCACCCGGCGCACCATGGCCATGAACTCGGCGTTGGCGTCGCTGGCGCCGCTCTTGCCCCGGGAGCCGGTGTACTTGTTGAAGCACACGCCCAGGCCCAGCATGGCGGCATTCTTCTTCTCGAACACGCCGGCGTAGGTGGGATCGAAGCCCGCGGACACGTCGCTGGACAGCATGCGGCTGTTCTGCAGCGCCCGGCGCACGGAGAGGTCGTGGTCGAAGCCCAGCAGCGCACACAGCTCGGCCACGGTATTTTCAAAGTAGTGGGAATTCATGCCGGAGGCGCCCATGCTGCCGATCTCCTCCTTGTCGGTGAGCACCGCGCAGAGGGTGTGGGTCGGCACGCCGTCGTAGTCCATCACGGCCCGCAGGCTGGGATAGGCGCAGACCCGGTCGTCGTGGCCGTAGCCCAGGATCATGCTGCGGTCCAGGCCGCAGTCCCGGGCTCGGCCTGCGGGCACTGCCTCCAGCTCGGCGGACACGAAGTCCTCCTCCTCGACGCCGTAGTCCCGCTCCAGCACGGCCAGCACCGCCGCCTTCACGGCGTCCTTCTCCTCGTCGGCCTTGGGCGCGCTGCCGATGAGGATGTTCAGCGCCTCGCCGTCGATGAACTTGCTGGCGGTCTTGCTCATCTGGTCCTGGGCCAGGTGGGGCAGCAGGTCGGTGATGCACAGCACCGGGTCGTCCTCGTGCTCGCCGATGGCCACCGGCACCACGTCGCCGTCCTTCTTCACGATCACGCCGTGCAGCGCCAGGGGCAGGGCCAGCCACTGGTATTTCTTGATGCCGCCGTAGTAGTGGGTGTCCAGATAGGCCAGCTTCTCGTCCTCGAACAGCGGATTCTGCTTCACGTCCAGGCGCGGGGAGTCGATGTGGGCGCCCAGGATGTTCATGCCCTTTTCGATGCTCTGCTCGCCGATGACGAAGGCCATGAAGCTCTTGTTCATCCACTTGCGGTACACCCGGTCGCCCGGGCCCAGGGGCTCGCCGGACTCGATCAGCGCGTCCAGGTTGCGGAAGCCCGCCGCCCGGCACAGCTCCTCCGCCGTGGCCGCGGCCTCGCGCTCGGTCTTGGCGGCGTCCAGGAACGCGCGGTAATCGTCCGCGAAGGCGCCCAGCAACGCCCGCTCCTCGCCGGAATACTGTTCCCATGCGTTTTTGCGATACATTTCATTACCTCCCTTGAGTATGACCATTTGTTTAATGAGGAATTAGGAATGAGGAATTAGGAATTGCGGTGCAATTCCTGACGGATTTGATTGATATATGGCAACAATAGGCTGGCTTTCTTTAATCAAGGAAATCCGTGAAGATTTCAACAACAATTCCTCATTCCTCATTTCAAAGATACAGGTCCTCGGTGTGCGTCTTCAGCCACTTCTTCCACGCCTCGTAATCCGGCTGCTGGCGCTCCACCAGCGCCCAGAACCGGGGCGAGTGGTTGAACTCGTACAGGTGGCACAGCTCGTGGATCACCACGTAGTCCAGCGCCGGGGGCGGGGCCATGATCAGCTTCCAGTTGAAGTTGACGTTGCCCTTCGCCGAGCAGCTGCCCCAGCGGCTCTTCTGGTCGCGGATGGCCACCCGGCCGGGGGCGCGGCCAATGCGGGGGATGTAGAAGTCCAGCCGCTCGCGGATGCGCTTCAACGCCATGACGGACAGGGTGCTCTTGATGGCGGCGCGCACGGCGGCGTCATCGTCCGGCTCGGGCAGGGTCAGGTGGTACTCGTCCCCCACCAGTCTGCCCGTGCGGCGGGGGCCCTCATGCAGCCGCAGCGCGCAGCGCCGCCCCTCGATCAATATCGGGCTGCCGTCGACGACCGGGTGCGCCCGGCGGTTCTCCGCCAGCCTGGCCTCCACGTCCCGCTGCATCCGGGTCAGCTCCCCCGCCTTCTCCCGCACCACGGCGTCCACATCCCGAAGGCGCATGTACTTCGGCGCGTACACCCGTATGCCCGCCTCCGGCAGCGCCTGCAGCAGCACGTCCCGCCGGGAGGACTGGATCAGGGTGTATTCCAGGCGAAGGCCGCTTGCGACCACGGTGCGCTTCAATGAGGTCACCTCCGGGAGAAGGATTAGGGGCAGTGGCTGGCGTTATCTGCCTTCCCCTTTTGGGATGGCTTTGGGCTGCCGGATTACCGGCTCTGCTGGCCCTGGAGCATCTGGGCATAGGCGTTGGGATCGTCCATGATCCGCCAGAGGCCGCGGATGGCGCAGGTCTCGGGGGCGTCGGCCACCCGGCAGGGGATTCCCAGCGCCTGGCCCAGGCGGCGGTCCAGGTCCGCCAGCACGGCGCCGCCGCCGGTGAGCACCGCGCCGGTGTCGTTCAGGTCGGCGGACAGCTCCTCCGGGGCGTTGTCCACCACGCTGCAGCACAGCCGCGCCAGCTCCGACACCACGTCCTCGCAGGCGTCCAGCACCGGCTTGGTCTCCACGTCGAAGTTCACCGGCCTGCGGTCCTTCATGGCGATGCCGGTGGCGTGCATGATGATGTCCTTGGGGGCCTTGTCGGGCATGGCGCTGCCCAGCGTGCGGGCGATCTCCTCGGACTGGGCCTTGCCCACGCGATAGCCGAAGTCGCTGCGCAGGATGCGGCGCACCCGGTCGTCGATGCGGTTCAGGCCGTAGGGCACGTAGCCGAAGGCGGCCACCCGGCCGAAGGTGAACAGCGTGCAGGTCATCTTGCCCGCACCCACGTCGATCAGCAGCTTGGCCTCCGGGCCGTTCAGATCCAGCCCCGCGCCCACCGCCGCCGCCGCGTCGCTGCGCACCAGCAGCGCCTCCGCCGCGCCCGCGTCGATGGCCGCCGTCAAAAGCGCCTCCTTCTGCACGGGCCGGTTGAAGGGCGCGCAGGTAATCGTCGCGCCGAAGCGCCGCCGGGACTTGACGCCCTCGCTGCGCTTGAAGATCCACTGCAGCAGGCTGGCCGCGTAGAGGTTGTTCTCCAGCACGCCGTCCCGCAGCGGGTAGACCACGTCCACGCCCTGGCAGGTGCGCCCCACCAGCCGTTCGGCGATATCGCCGGCGCAGATGGGCACCCGGTTGCCCTCGCGGAAGGCCAGCGCCGCCGACGAGCTCATCACCGGCCCGTCGTTCAGCTCCGCCACGCGCACGCTCTGCGTACCCAGATCGATGCCAATATCCCATTTCATCTGTGTGTACCTCCATGGTTTGCCGGATATTATTATAGCATGGGAAGTGTTGTCTTATCAACACTTCCCATGCTATAATAGAAGAAAAACACAGGAGCGCACAACCATGAAACTCATTAAAAACGCAATCATCCACGACGCCCTGCAGGACACGGCGTACACCGGCGACATACTGATCGACGGCGGCAGGATCGCCGCCATCGGGGCGGACATGCCGGCCCCGGCGGGCATGGAGATCATCGACGCCGCCGGTCTGCACGCCTGGCCGGGCCTGGTGGAGGCCCACGGGCACATCGGCCTGGACGGCTGGGCCGTGGGCTACGAGGGCAAGGACTACAACGAGTACAACGACCCGGTGACGCCCCAGCTGCGAGCCATCGACGCCATCAACCCCTTCGACGAATCCCTGCGGGACGCCCTGCGCGGCGGCGTGACCACGCTGTGCACCGGCCCCGGCAGCAGCAACGTGCTGGGCGGCACCTTCGCGGCCTTCAAGCCCGTGGGCTGCTGCATCGACGACATGTGCCTGAAGAAGGAGGCTGCCATGAAGTGCGCCTTCGGGGAAAACCCCAAGCGCTGCTACAGGGAAAAGGGCATCTCC
This sequence comes from uncultured Eubacteriales bacterium, assembly GCA_902765395.1. Taxonomy (GTDB): domain Bacteria; phylum Bacillota; class Clostridia; order Christensenellales; family Aristaeellaceae; genus UBA2862. The sequence continues at coordinate 88,874 of CACWZP010000001.1, read as the reverse complement.
AGCCGCATGAGCAACGCCGCACTGCTGCGGGAGACGCTGTTCAAGGCCCGCGCCTACATGGAGAAGCTGGAGGCCGCCGGGGACGACCCCTCGAAGAAACCCGCCTTCGACATGAAGCTGAACGCGCTGATCCCGGTGCTGAAGGGCGAGATCCCGCTGAAGGCCCACGCCCACCAGGCCAACGACATCCTCACCGCCATCCGCATCGCCCGGGAGTTCGGCGTGCGGCTGACGCTGGAGCACGTGACGGAGGGCGCGCTGATCGTGGAAGAGCTGGTCAGGGCCGACGTGCCGCTGGCCATCGGGCCCACCTTCGGCCAGCCCAGCAAGATCGAGCTGCAGAACAAGAGCTGGGAGACGCCGGTGATCCTGAACCGGGCCGGCTGCCGGGTGTCCATCATCACCGACAGCCCCGTGACCCAGCAGAGCCACCTGCGCTTCTGCGCTGCCATGGCCATCGCCAGCGGCATGAGCGAGGCCGCCGCCCTGCGCTGCATCACCCTGAACCCCGCCCGCCACATCGGCGTGCAGGACCGGGTCGGCTCGCTGGAGGCGGGCAAGGACGCCGACATCGTACTCACCGACGGCAGCCTGTTCGACATGCAGGCGAAGATCGTGGGCGTGTATGTGAACGGGGAGCGCGCCGTATGACGGACAGGCTGAAATCCCTCTTCCTCAAGTACCGCGAGCAGATCGCCTACCTGTTCTTCGGGGGCGTGACCACGCTGGTGAACATCGCGTCCTATGCCCTGCTGTCCCGCGCGGGGCTGTCCACCGGCGTGGCCAACGCCATCGCCTGGGTGCTGTCGGTGCTGGTGGCCTATGTCACCAACCGGCGCTGGGTGTTCGACAGCCACAGCCGCGGCGCGGCGGCGGCGAAGGAGCTGACCAGCTTCGTGGCCTGCCGCCTGGGCACGGGCCTTCTGGACGAGGCCATCATGGTGCTGGGCGTGGACAGGCTCGGCCCCGCCGTCGCGCCCAACCACATGGCGCTGTGGGGCCTGGGCGTAAAGGTGTTTTCCAACATACTGGTGATCGTGCTGAACTACGTGTTCAGCAAGCTGTTCATATTCAGAAAGAAGGAAAAGTAGCCGCTCGTTCCATCGATGCAGCCTGATATCGGACCCTACAGATCCTTTGCTGCGCTCAGGATGACATGAAATCGAAACGCCGTCATCCTGAACGAAGTGAAGGATCTGTTCATTATGAATTCCAGCGACGACCCGCTGATCCCGCAGTGCCATTCACTCTTCCCCTACCGTGCACATAGTATACCCCAAAAAGTTCACATGATTTAACAGAAGTTAGATATATCTAACCACATGGCCATGCTATACTGTTGTCATCGAACCAAGGGAGGTTTGAATATGAACATGGAAGTGATACGGGGCATAATGATCCCCTTTATCGGCACGTCGCTGGGTGCGGGGTGCGTGTTCTTCATGCGGGGCAAGCTGAACCCGATGGTGCAGCGGGCGCTGACGGGCTTTGCGGCGGGGGTGATGGTGGCGGCCTCGGTGTGGAGCCTGCTGCTGCCGGCCATCGAGCAATCCGCGTCGATGGGCCACTGGGCCTTTGTGCCCGCGGCGGTGGGCTTCTGGATCGGCGTGCTGTTCCTGCTGTTTTTGGACCGGACGATCCCCCACCTGCACGCGGGCACGGGCGAGATGGAGGGCCCGCGCAGCGCCCTGGCGCGCACCACGAAGCTAGTGCTGGCGGTGACGATCCACAACCTGCCGGAGGGCATGGCGGTGGGTGTGGTCTACGCGGGGCTGTTGCAGGGCAACGCGGGCATTTCGGCCGCGGGGGCCATGGCGCTGGCGCTGGGCATCGCCATCCAGAACTTCCCGGAGGGCGCGATCATCTCCATGCCGCTGCGGGCGGAGGGCGCCAGCACAAGAAAATCCTTCGTCTACGGCGTGCTGTCCGGCGCGGTGGAGCCCATCGGCGCGCTGCTGACCATCTGGCTGTCCACGCTGATCGTCCCGGCGCTGCCCTACATGCTGGCCTTCGCCGCCGGAGCCATGGTCTACGTGGTGGTGGAGGAGCTGATCCCCGAGACCGCCGCCGGCACCCATTCCAACCTGGGCACGATCATGTTCGCCCTGGGCTTCACAGTGATGATGGCGCTGGACTGTACCCTGGGCTGAGCGCAGGGCGCTCAACCCCATTTGCTGCCGCCGGGGCAATGCCCCGGGCCCCACTTGCTGCCGCTTTCCTGTACACGAAATCCCGCGCCACTGATTCCAGCGCGGGATTTCTTCGTTATTCGCTTGCCGCCTGTTGCTGTGATCCCTTCAACCGCCGCGGGGCGCTCACCGCTTCTTATACAGGACCAGCTCCGGGTCGGCACCGTCCTTGCCATAGGTGCAGACCAGTATGAAATCCATATTGGCCAGAACGCCGAAGCAGCGGTCGCCGCCAAAGGCCGATTCCAGCTGGTTTCCCAGATAGGTGGCCCCGTCGTTCAGGAACTTCGCCTTCGCGCCGCCCGGCAGCGGATACTCCAGGTTCACATAGCTTCCCACGAGGGCGTTCAGCTTTTCCACCTTCGGCAGGCCCTCGATGTGAAGGTCGTTGATCTCCCGGATCAACTGCTGCTTGAACGCCTCGAACTGGCCGTCGTCGCTGAGCTCCTCGTACCGCTTCCAGTAATCCAGCGTGGGCAGCACCTGCTTCAAATGCGCGCGGGCCTGCGCCTCGGTGACGTCCCCGCCCGCCATATTCTGGACGCAGACCTCGATCAGCTCGTCCATGTCGCTGTACATATAGGTGCCGTCGGCATAGCACCACTTGCAGTAGTCCTCGTTGAACGCGCCGTCGGCCTCGCGGCTGATGACGCCGTCCTCCGTCAGCGGCATGCCGCAGCACTGGCAATACAGCTGCCGCGGCGCGCCCAGCAGCGTGTTGATGGACACGCCGTATTCCTTCGACAGCAGCTTCAGCGTGTCGGTGTTGGGCTGGGTCTCCCCCGTCTCCCAGCGGCTGACGGCCTGGCGCGTCACCAGCACCCGCCCGGCCAGCTCCTCCTGGGTCAGGCCCTTCTTTTCCCGCAGATCGCGCAGTATCTCCCGGATCTCCATGATGAATCCCCCTTTCGTTGGAAACATCATAACCGATAACATGAGAATGCGCAAGCAACGGGCTGTTGCCTGCTTGAAGGAAGGCGATAAATGGTTTACACTGATTCCGGGATGTAAACCGCCGGTTGGCGTTCCACGCAAAAATCGCGCCTGTGGGATGGTGGCCTTTTGCCTGAATCCATGGGATAATACAGTCATCATCAAGCGCGCAAGCGGAAAGGGGATTTCTATGAGCCTGGGAAAGAAAATCCAATACCTGAGAAAGCAGAAGCGGATCACGCAGGAGCAGCTGGCGGAGATCATGTCCGTGTCCCGCCAGACGGTTTCCAGATGGGAGTCGGACGAGGTGGTTCCGGAGCTGAACAAGCTCGTCGTCCTGGGCGAGCTGTTCGCCTGCAAGCTGGACGCCCTGGTTCGGGAAAACCTGGACGCAGGGGACGCGATCTATTCGGAGGTCTCCATCCGGCGGCTCGGCGCGTTCCGGATGGCGCGCTATGTGATGATAACGCCCAACTGCGAGGCGGACGTGAACGACCACATGAAGCGCTGGGCACGGCGCTCGGGTTTGCTGGAGGCTCAGCCGAACGCCATGCTCATCGGCTGGGACTTTCCCTATGTCACCCCCGAGCAGCAGAACCGCTTCGGCCTGCGCGGATATGCGGCGGCCTACGCGCTGCCGGAGAGCTTCGAGACGGACTGCCCGGGCGTGGAATACGCAAACCAGCGGGAAGCGGATTACGCGGTGATCACCATTCGCGATCCGTTCCAGGCGCCGTTTGAGCGCATCCCCAACGCCTACAAGCGCATCATGGAATACCTGGGCGCCAACGGGTTCTGTGAAAAGCCGAAGGACGACGTCCTCGGCTGCTTCGAGCACGAATACGAACGCGACGGCGTCACCTGTATGGACGTGTACATCCACACCGACAGCGTCACGCGGGGCAACCGCTTCACCAGCTTTTCGTGAGGAAGCGAAAAGGCTGCGCCTGCATCATTTTCATCACAGTCACAGCGGAGAGGTTTTGGGATTCCCGCAAGCGCAAGCCCATGCGCTGGAATTTGTGGCGCACGTTTTTGTTCGTCATTCCACCCACGCAGACGGGCCGCCCATGATCGACGGGCGGCCCGGATGGCCTGTGCGCGCGGCAGCAAATGGGGTCAAGCGCACTGCGCTTGCGCGGCAGCAAACGGGGTCAAGCGCACTGCGCTTGCGCGGCAGCAAACGGGGTTGAGCGCACCGCGCTTGCGCGGCAGCAATTGGGGTTAAGCGCACTGCGCTTACGCAACCACCTCGTATCCCGCTTCCTTCACGGCGGCGGCGATGGCAGCGTCGTCCACACCCGCGTCGATGGTGGCGCAGTTGTTCTCCAGGGACACCTCCACCTCGCTGTCCAGCGGGGCCAGGGCGGCCTTCACGTGCTTGACGCACATCTGGCACATCATGCCTTCGATCTTCACGGTCTTTTTCATGGGATTTTCCTCCTTGATTGCATTATTATCCACAGCGGCAGGGGCCGCGGGGGTATCGTTGGGAACCGCCGGGCAGGCGACAGGGCAGGCAGCGGGCCCAGCTTGGGTCGCGGGCGCTTCCGGCAGGTCCAGCTTGAACCGGCGCAGGCGCAGCGCGTTGGTGACCACGCACACGCTGGACATGCTCATGGCGGCGGCGGCGATCATCGGGTTCAACTCCACGCCCAGCCCGGACAGCGCGCCGGCGGCGATGGGGATGCCGATCAGGTTGTAGAAGAAGGCCCAGAACAGGTTCTCCTTGATGTTGCGAATCACGGCGCGGCCCAGCTGGATCGCCCCCGCCGCCAGGCGCGGGTCGTCCCGCATCAGCACCACGTCGGCGCTCTCGATGGCCACGTCGGTGCCCTGGCCCACGGCGCAGCCCAGGTCGGCCTTCACCAGCGCCGGGGCATCGTTGATGCCGTCGCCCACCATCATCACCTTGCGGCCCCGGACCTGCAGGTCCGCGATCACGGCCTGCTTGTCCTGGGGCAGCAGCTGGGCGCGCACCTCGCTGACCCCCAGCTGGCCGCCGATGGCTCTCGCGGCGCGGTCGTTGTCGCCGGTGAGCATCACCGTCCTGACGCCCAGGGCGTTCAGCCGCTGCACGGCCTCGGCGCTGGTGGGCCGCAAGGTGTCGGACAGGGCAAAGCCGCCCAGCAGCGCGCCGTCCCTGGCCGCGTACATCACCGTCGCGCCCGCGCCGGATTGCTCGTCCGCCCAGGCGGTGAGCCTTGCCGGGTCGATGCCCTGCTCTTTGAGCCAGTCCGCCTTGCCCACGCGGATGGTCGCCCCGTCGATCATGGCGCTGACGCCCCGCCCGGCATAGGTCCTGTAGTCGGTGACCGGGCTCAGCGACAGGCCCCGCTCCCCCGCCGCCTGAACGATGGCCGCAGCGATGGGATGGGTGCTCAGCTTCTCCACCGACGCCGCCAGCCGCAGCGCCTCGGCCTCGCCGCCCACGGCGTTCAGGCCGGTGAGCTGCATGCGGCCCTCGGTGAGGGTGCCGGTCTTGTCGAAGGTGACGCAGTCGATGCCATGGGCCATCTCCAGCGCCGCGGCGGTGCGGATCATGATGCCCAGCTCGGCCCCCTTGCCGGTGCCCACCATGATGGCCGTGGGCGTGGCCAGGCCCAGCGCGCAGGGGCAGGAGATCACCAGCACGGCGATGGCGTGCTTCAGCGCCGCCGGGATGCCCGCGCCCACGATCAGCCAGATGGCGAACGTCAAAAGCGCGATGCCCATCACCACCGGCACGAACACGCCGGACACCCGGTCCGCCAAGCGGGAGATGGGGGCCTTCGAATTCGCCGCGGCCTCCACCAGCTTCACGATCTTCTGGAGCGCGGTGTCCTCGCCCACCTTGGTGGCGCGGAAACTGAAGCTGCCGCCCCGGTTCACCGTCGCGCCCACCACCTCGTCGCCCACAGTCAGGTCCACCGGCACGCTCTCGCCGGTGAGCATGGACTGGTCCAGGCTGCCGTGGCCCTCGACGATCACGCCGTCGGTGGGCACGCTCTGGCCCTCGCGGACGATCACGATGTCGCCCACGGCCAGCTGCGCCGCGTCGATCTCCACCTCCGCGCCGTCGCGAATGACGGTGGCCCGCCGGGGCGCCAGGTCAACCAGCCGCGAAATGGCCTCGCTGGTGCGGCCCTTCGCCCGGGCCTCCAGGTACTTGCCCACGGAGATCAGCGTGGGGATCATCACGGAGGCGTCGAAGTAGTAGTCCGCCATGGCCACGCCCTCGCCCGCGTCCAGCTTCAGCGCCACGCCCAGCAGCACCGCCAGGCTGTAGCCCAGCCCCGCCGTCGCGCCCACGCAGATCAGGCTGTTCATGTTGGGGGCCAGGTGGAACAGGGCCTTGAAGCCGTTGATGAAGTAGTTGCGGTTGATGACGATGGCCGGGATCACCAGCAACAGCTGGATCAGGCCGTTGAACATGGGCCTGTGCAGCGCCTCGGGCATGGGCAGGCGCAGCATGTGGCCCATGGCCACGTACATCAGCGCGATCAATATGATGGCCGACGCGATCAGCCGGCGCAGCATGGCCCGGGCCTCGTCGTCGACCTTCGGCGCGGCCTTCGCCTGTTCCACGCCACGGGGGGACGCGCTGTAGCCGCCGGAGGCCACCGCCCTGCAGATGTCGTCCACCGACACGGCGGCGGGATCGAAATCCACCTCCATGGAGTTGGTCAGCAGGCTCACCGCCACGCTCTTCACGCCGTCAAGCTTCTTTACGCTCTTCTCCACGTGCGCGCTGCACGCCGCGCAGGTCATGCCCTTTACGTCGAATGTCATGGATTTACCTCGTTTCAGATTTCGCGCCGCGCACGCGTGCCGCGCTTGCGCCTGTGGCGCGGCGCGCGGGGCATTTCCGCGCGGCAGCAGACAGGGTTGAGCGCCTTGCGCTCATTTCAGCCTCTTCATCAGTTCCACGGTCTCGCCGATGATTTCGGTGTTGCCCGCGCGGAGCTCCTCCGCCACGCAGGCCTCCATGTGGCTCTGGAGCACCTGGTAGCCGAAGTTTTGCAGGGCTCGCTCCACGGCGCTGATCTGAATCAGAATGTCCCCGCAGTAGCGGTTTTCATCCAGCATCCTGCCGATGCCGTTCAGCTGGCCGACCATGCGGTTCAGCCGGTTCTTCAGCTGCTTCAGCTCCGCGTCGCCGCGGGGCGTGTGGCGCTGGTGGCAGGCGGGGCAGTTTTCATGCTCGTGATTCATGGTATCGCTCCTCATCGAATACCCCCATGGGTATCTTGCGGATGGTATTATATACCCCCGGGGGCTATTTGTCAAGGGATTGATCTGGAATTTTCCTGCGGATGCAGATCAGCACGAAATTCAGGATGCGGTCCAGGCCCCTTTCCAGATACGCCCTGTCCCGGAGGGCGAACTCATGGCCCGACGCGAACCAATCCCTCCAGGCCGCGTCAAAGCACTCGGCCTCCTGCACGGCCACGTCGCACCGATCCCCGCACTCCGCCATAAGCAGCGCGCGCCACCAGTCGGCGGTATGGAACAGCGTCGCGTTATCTCCCTCGCACCATTCCCCAAGCAGTGCGCCCATCGCGCCCTCCGGCTCCCGGCGCAGGCCGGGGATCGCGATCATCACATGGCCGCCCTCCCGAACAAAGGGCAGCACCTTTCGCGAAAACACGCCCGGCTTGCCGCCGAAGTAGTGGTAGGCGTCCACGCTGACGATCGCGTCGAAATAACCGCGGGCAAAGGGCATGTCCATCGCGTCGCCATGGATCGGGACGATCCTCTCCCCGAGGCCATCCCGGCGGATCCGCTCGTAATTCTCCGACGCGGAGACCCACAGGTCGAAGGCGAACACGGCCTTCGCGGGCGTCTCCTTCGCCAGAAAGATGGAAGTCACGGCCGGGCCGCAGCCCAAATCCAGCGCGCGGTCAAACCAGGCGTCCGCAGGCGCCCGGCGCAGCAGCTCGTCCAGCAGCCGGATGGAATTCGGCCCCATCATCCAGTCCTTCGTGAAATAAGCGCTGTAGCGCGCGCACCTGTCCGTGTCATTCATCCCGCGTTCCCTCCTTCACCACGACCACCGCGTTGGGGTCGTGCTTGCGTGCCATCGTGTGGGCGGCCTTGCGGTTGGCCACGGTGTCGAACACGATGGAAAAGTCGTAGTCTTCCGGGTACAGCTGTTCCGCCGGAACCAACAGCTCCAGCCGGTTGTGGCGCACGGTCAGCTTTTGCCCGCGAAGCTGGATCACCACGTTGCCCTCGTCGTCCGCGGGACGATAGACGATGGCCCGCCTGCGCTCCGGCAGCAGCGCCACGCTGTCGCCCACACTGAAGCGCCGCACGCGGTTTTCCGCCTGTGCGGGCAGGCGCTTGAGCCGGCTGGCGGGATGTCCGGCGGGCGTCCCTCCTGCGGGCGCCCCCGGCAGAGGCAGCGCCCCCGGCAGAGGCAGCGCCCCCGGCAGAGGCAGCTCCACGGGCCCGTCGCCGCGGCCCTCCACGATCTGCCGCGCCCGCGAAAGCAGAACGGCGTCCATGCCCAGGCGGGCGGCGATATCTATGGCGCAGCTCTCGCCGCTCTTTCCCAGCTCCAGCCGGTACAGCGGCTTCAGCGAGACCCTGTCGAAGGCCATCCGCGCCGAGACCACGCGCGGGGTCTGCTCCGCCCACTGCTTGATCTTCGGGTCGTGGGTAGTCACCAGGAAGAAGCAGCCCCGGCGCAGCAGCTCCTCCAGGATGGCCGCCGCCAAAGCGGAGCCCTCCGCGGGGTCCGTGCCGCTGCCCAGCTCGTCCAGCAGCACCAGGCTGTCCCGGCTGCACTGACCCAGTATGCGAATGACGTTGGTCATGTGGCCGGAGAAGGTGGACAGGTTCTGGCTGATGCTCTGGCTGTCGCCGATGTCGCACAGCACGGCGTCCATCATGCCCACGACAGAGCCCTCCCCGCAGGGGATGTGCAGCCCGCTCTGGGCCATCAGGGTCAAAAGGCCCACCGTCTTTAAACACACGGTCTTCCCGCCGGTGTTCGGCCCGGTCACCGCGATGCCCGAATCCGGCGCGGCCAGCTCGATGTCCAGCGGCACGCAGCTGTCCCTCTCCAGCAGGGGGTGCCTCGCCTTCACCAGCCGCAGCCTGCGCTGGGCGGTCAGCGCCACCGGGCGCGCGCCCATGGCCGCGCTCAGCTTTGCACGGGCGAACAGCGCGTCCAGGTCCGCCATGGCGCGCATCGCGCGGCGCAGCGGCTCCGCCTCGTCGGCCACGCGGTCGCTGAGCGCCCACAGCACGCGCCGCTCCTCCGCGTCGATGTCGATCAGCAGCGCCTCCAGCGCCTGGCACAGCGCGCTCACCGCCGTGGGCTCCATGAACACGGTGCTGCCCCTGGCGGAGGTGTCGATCACCCGGCCGGGAAACGCGCCTTGGAAGCGCTTTTGCACCGGCAGGACATACACCCCGCCCCGCTGGGTGACGTAGCCGTCCGACAGCTGGCTTTGATGATGCCGGAGCACGTGGTTCAGCTTTTCACGGATCTCCTGCTCCGCGCGCTCGCGCCGGCGGCGCAGGTCGCGCAGCTCGGGCGAGGCGTCGTCCAGTATGGCGTCCTCCCGGATCGCCCCGTCGATGGCCTGTTCCAGCCCTTCCAGGTTGGGCAGCTCCGTCCGCCACGACGCGATGCCCGCGCTGACGACCTCTGCGGCGCGCAGGTATCGCTTCATGCGGCGCACGGCCACGCAGAACCGCGCCGCGGCGCTCAGCTGGGCGGGCAGCAGCATGCCGCCCCGACAGACCTCGTCCAGCCCCTGCTCCGTGGCGTCCGTCTCGCCCAGCGGCGGCGCGCCCGCAGCGTCCAGCACCTGCCGCGCGGCGGTGGTCTGCGCCATGCGGGCCAGACAGAGCCCCTCGTTCATGATCGGCGCGGTGTCCGCCAGCTTGCGCCGGGCGGCCCCGGAGACGGCCTGTTCCTTCAATTGTTCGATGATCTGGTCAAAACCCAAAGTGATCCAATCCTGTGTCACGGGAATCCCCCTCGTTCAATCTGTTGGACATGAACGGGGCTTCGGGGAATGCGGCAAAGATGATGAAAAAAGGCATAGAAAAAGTGCCCGGACTCGTTCAGCACCGCGCCATGGCGTCAGAAAACAAGCGGTCATGTCGCCGCCTTGTTCAATCAACCATGTTCCCCGTTACTGAACCGATTCCAAACACACCTCCGCAGGATTGCCCGCTCGCGTCGGGATCGCTGCCAATATGATTATAACCCCCGCGGGCCGCGCTGTCAAGACATGACAAAGCCCCGCGAAGTAATGCAACTTCACGGGGCTTTGCTATGTCGCGCTTATACCAAGTATTACTTCAGCGTGATGATCACCCGGCGATAGGGCTCCTCACCCTCGGAATGGGTGGTGACCTCCGGGTCGTTCTGCAGCGCGGAATGGAGGATCCGGCGCTCGTAGGGGTTCATGGGCTCCAGCGCCACGCGGCGGCCGCTCTTCTTGGCGCGGCCCGCCATGCGGACGGCCAGCTTGCGCAGGGCCTCCTCGCGCTTGGCGCGATAGTTCTCGGTGTCGATGGAGATACGCAGGTACTCCTCCCGGCCCCGGTTGATGTTCAGGCTGGTGAGGTACTGCAGCGCGTCCAGGGTCTCGCCCCGGCGGCCGATGAGCAGGCTCATGTTCTCGCCGGCCATCTGCATGCGCAGCTGCTCGGCGGTCTCCATCAGCTCGATCTCGACCGGCACGTTCATCCGCTCGGTCAGGCCGGCCAGGAATTCCCTGGCCTTCTTTGCGTCGTCGGACAGGGTGTCCTCGGCGGTGGCCACGAAGGGCTCGTGCTCGATCACGGGCGCGGGCGTGGCGATGGACTGCTCCTCGTCGGTCTCCACGGCGTCGACCGCTTCGGCCTTGGCGCCACCCTTGCGGCGGCGGCGATTGCGGCTCTTCTTCTCCTTGGGGGCTTCCTCGGCGGCGGCCTCCTCGGTCTCGGCCTCGGCGGCCTCGGCCTTGGCGGGCTTTTCAGCCCTGGGCTTCTCGGCCTTGGGCTTGCCGGCCTTGGGCTTGCGGGCATTTCCGGCGTCCAGCGACAGCACGGGCATCTCGATGTCCAGCGCGGGGTCGTCGGCCTTCACGGTCAGGCGCACCTTGGCGGGCTTGCCAAACATGCCGAACAGCCCGGGGCTGCCCATTTCTACAACCTGAATATCGACGTCGTCGGAATCGCAACCCAGCTCTGCCAGGCCGTTCCGGATGGCGTCCTTCACCGTCTTACCGGTGGCTTCAATGGATTTCAAGGCGGTATGCCTCCTTATATGCTACTATCGTCGGTGTTCTGCGCAGCAATGGCGGCCTTGGCGTCCTGGCGCTCAAAGTACCAGTTCACGGCCAGCTGCTGCACAATCTGAATCACGTTCGCCGCCATCCAGTAGATGGAGAACGCGGCATTGGAAGTGGCGCAGATCCAGACCGAGAAGATCGGGAAGAACCACTTCATCACGGGGCTGTTCATCGGGTTGGACTGGGATTGGGCGTTCTGCTGGGCCTGGGCTTCCTTCTGCTCGGGGGTCTGCTTGCCGTTCATGATCTTGGTCATCAGGAACTGGCTCGCGCCGGCCAGGATGGGCAGGATGAACAGGCCGTTGCCATACTGGAACACGTTCGCAAACGAGTTCGGCAGGGTCAGCGTGGTGTTGATAAACAGGAAACGGATCGGCTGGATGGTGAAGGCAGTGGCCGGAGCCAGGGCTGCGGCCAGGTGGCTGTAGTCGCTGGAAGCCATGTACTCCACCGCCGCGGCGATGTTCTCCGCCGTCAGGATCGCCGAGCCATTGGCCGGGCGGATCATGGCCAGCGTGCTGCCCACCGGGGGCAGGATGGTGGCCGCGAAGGAATCCGGCTGGAACACGTTCTTGATCCACAGCCAGCTCTGCAGGTTCGGCAGGGTGTTGGTGGCCTTCATGTCCAGGATCATCTGGATCGTGTACTCATTGCCCAGCGTGCGCATGGCGGAGAACATGATCCACAGGATGGGAAGGGAGATCAGCATGGGCAGGCAGCCCGCGGTGGGGCTGACGTGCTCCTTGCGATAGAGCTCCATGGTCTTCTGGTTCAGCTTGTCCTTGTCGTTGGCGTACTTCTTCTGAAGCGCCTGCAGCTTGGGCTGGATCTTGGAGATCTGGCGCATGCTCTTCTTGCTCTTGATGTCCAGGGGCAGCAAAACCACGCGGATCAACAGCGTGAACAACACGATGGACCAGCCATAGTTGCCCACCAGGTTGTTGATCCAGGTCAGAACATTGACAAAAAAACCCGTCATTCGATTGCCTCCAATTGGTTGTGATGGCCTCCCCCGGTCTCCCCACAAAAGCAGAACACCCCGCCGCACAATCTGGATGGCTGCGGGGCGATTTTGCCTTACGGCACCGGATCGTATCCGCCCGCATGGAACGGATGACAGCGCAATATCCGGCGCAGGGCCAGATAGCCCCCCTTGAGGGCGCCATACTTCTCGACGGCCTCCAGCGCGTACTGGGAGCAGGTCGGCGTGAACCGACAGCAGCCCGGATGCAGCTGGGACAGGTTGGCCCGATAGAAGCGGATCAGCCACAGCAGAACCCGCTTCGGAATGGTGCGCGCTTGTCGCATGGGCATCCCCCCGACAGCCGGACGGCGGAGGTCATTGAGCCTCCTGCTCCGGCGCGTCCTTCAACAGCTTGGCCTTCGCGAGCAGCCTTCGCATTTCCCGCGTGACGGCCTCGTGCGGCGCGTTCACAATGGAGGTACGCGCGATGAACACGTACCTGCCGCACTTCATCTCCCCGCGCAGCTTGCGCGCATCCTCGCGCAGACAGCGCCGGATGCGGTTGCGGGTGACGGCGTTGCCCACCTTGCCGGAAACGGAAAAACCGATCTTCAGATCCCGGCTCTTCAGGTGGATCAACACCAGGTTGCGGGAGGGGTAGGACTTGCCCCTGCGGTAGACATAGCGATAATTCCGGTTGCCGCCCAGTCGATAGCGGCGCGGAAAGCGCTCGTCCCTGCGCCCGGCTTCGCTCGTCCCCTCCATGGCGCGGCTTACGCGGACAGAACCTTGCGGCCGCGGGCGCGACGGGCCTTCAACACATTGCGGCCGGCGCGGGTCTTCATGCGGGCACGGAAACCGTGGACCTTGCTTCTCTGACGCTTCTTGGGCTGATAGGTACGGACAGACATTTGGAACACTCCTTACAAATTAATATGTCGCATTCGCCGGCCGCCGGTTGCGCCCGGGCGAATAATGCCAAAGTTACAGCCTTATAAGTATACGGGATTTCTCCGGGGCTGTCAAGACAGGTTATGTGAAATATCATTTTTCAGTCAAAATCGGGAGGAAGAGGACAGCGCAAAGCGCCGACGGAAGAGGCCGTGTTCCGCTTGCTTTCCCTTTCAAGGGGGTTCGAGCGCCCGGGAAACAGTCCGGTGGACTGTTTCCAGCGAGAACGGGCCCGGTCGTGCGCGATGGGACCCAATGCACCAGCATTGGGCGCGCGCGTTTGTTAGGCCCCGGACGGTGGCCCGAAGGGTCGGAGGGGTTATGGGGACCGAGGAACGGCTCTTTTTTGGCGGCCTGCGCTCGCTGTTCAGTGAAGCTTCGCGTCCCCTCTCCACCTTGCCTCCCCTTGAAAGGGGAGGTGGCCCGAAGGGTCGGAGGGGTTATGGGGACCGAGGAACGGCTCTTTTTGGCGGCCTGCACGCAAAACCCGTAACTTCGCTCCTGCGCACGTTGCGCGCATACGCTCGTTCCCAAGGGTTTTGGTTGCAGGCCGCCGCTGCATCGGGGAGCAGTGAGGGATGTGGCAGTCCTGGATGGGGCGCCCCACCGCCGCAAGCGGTCCCCCCTCCCCCCATTGAGATGGGGAGACTTTTGTTTTGTGCATATACGCATGCAGGGGCGGCGTTGCGGCGCGCGCCTCACATAATGTTTGCGCTCTGGCGCCGGCTCTGCTATAATAGTGGCACCAATCAACACGGAGCTATTATATATGAAGAAACCCATTTTGAACCAGGAGATCGCCCCGGCGCCGCGAAACCATGCCGCGGCGGGCGACCTCATGCGAGTGTTGTGCGTGGGCATGATCGCCTGGTACCACATCTGGCAGCAGTCCTGGCTGACGCCGCGGCTGCGGATCGGCGCCATCGATGTGAACCTGCTGGCGCTGGTGCGGGCGGGCTATATGTTCGTGGACCTGATGCTGATGCTCTCGGGCTTTTTGCTCTACCTGCCCTGGGCCAACGGAGAGGAGCGCTCCACCCGGGATTTCTACGCCCGGCGGGCGCTGCGCATCCTGCCCAGCTACTGGGCGTGCCTGGCCGTGATGATCGTCTTCGCCCTGGCCCAGCCCGGCTTTTCGGAGTACGGCCGCCTGGCGAAGGACATCGCGACCCACCTGACCTTCACCCACAACCTGTCCTACATGACCTATGTGCAGTCTCTGCTGAACGTGGTGCTGTGGACGCTGGCGGTGGAGGTGCAGTTCTACCTGCTGCTGCCGGCGCTGGCCCCGGCGTTCCGGAAAAAGCCCCTGGTCTGCTACCTGGCCATGGCGGGCGCGGCGCTGTGCTTCCAGCGGCTGTGGACAATCCCGATGACCGACACCACGCTGTTCGTGAACCGCCTGCCCAACATGCTGGACGTGTACGCCAACGGCATGCTGGCCGCCCACATCTACTCCCGGCTGGCGCAAAAAAAGGAGCGCCGGGCGCTGATCGCGGCGCTGGGCACGGCGGCCTTCCTGTTGGGCCTGTTCGGCGTGATCCATCTGGTGGCGGACCAGGCGACGATCTACGGCTACGAGGAGCTGCGCCACGGCCAGTTGGACCGCCGCTGGGCGATCTCCGCCTGCGGGGCGCTGGCGCTGGCGGGCGGCAGCCTCAGCTTCGAGCCCGTGCGCCGGGTGTTCTCCAACCGGGTGGTGCGTTTCCTGTCCGGCATCTCCTTCAATTTCTACATCTGGCACCAGTGGCTGGCGGTGAAGCTGAAGGAATGGCACATCCCGCCCTACCTGGCCGAGGAAAACCCCAACCAGGCCGGGGAGATGCCCTGGCAGCTCCACTACACGCTGCTGTGCTTCGCCGCGGCGCTGGCGTTCGCCACGCTGATGACCTATCTGGTGGAAAAACCCGGGGCGCGGCTGGGGAGGAAGCTGCTGGAGAAATATCATAAATAGACATATGGAAGCAGGGGCGGCACTGTGTGCCGCCCCTGCTCTTCCATAGCATTGCTATTTCAGGCTGTCCTCTTCCCCCGCGCCCTCCTTCAGCGGGGCGGGGCGCTCGAAGGTGGAGGTCACCTCCACGAAGGCGTCGGTGCGGCCGCTTTCGATGATGGCGTCGATCACCTCCAGCACGTGGCAGGCCATGTCGGCGTTGGCGCGGCAGGGGCGGTTCGAGCGGATCGACCAGGCCAGCTCCGCCGGGCCCACGCCCCGGGCGTTGTCGGTGAAGCCAAAGCGGTTCTCCAGCACCCGCGCGGGGGCGGGCGCCTCGTCGTGCGCCCAGTTGGGCTGCAGGCGCACCTCGCCGCCAAAGCCGTTGGGATCGGGCAGGTAGAGGATGCCCCTGGTGCCGTAGATGGCGAAGAAGTGCTGGTCCTCGATGACGCTGTCGCAGTTCACGTGGGCCGTGCCGCTGACGCCGCTTTCAAGCGTGAGTACCGCGCTGATCTCGCTTTCGTTGGGGGTGTCCATGTCCTGGCCGAAGGTGGGCGACTTGGGGTTGATGTCCTTATGGGTGGGATAGGGCGCGCGCACCGCCGCCGCCACCTTCTTCACCGGGCCCAGCAGGCTGCAAAGGGCGGTGAAGTAGTACGGCGCGTAGTCGTAGGCCACGCCGCCAAAGGGCAGGTTCAGGAAGCGGAAGAAGGGCGTGAGGAAGTTGTTGTCCCGGTTGGCGGCAAAGGCGAAGGAGGTCACCTCGCCGATCAGCCCGTCGTCGATGGCCTTTCGGGCGGTCTGCAGCGCCGCGCCCAGGAAGGTATCCGGCGCGGAGCCCAGCCACAGCCCCTTCGAGGCCGCCAGTTCCTTCAGCGCCCGGGCGCTCAAGTGGCTGGTGGTCATCACCTTTTCGGTGTATACGTGCTTGCCGGCCAGGAGCGCCTTGCGGATGATGTCCTCGTGGGCGGGGGCGGGCGTCAGGTTCACGATCAGGTCCACGCTTCCGTCCGCCAGCAGGGCGTCCAGGGATTCATAGGCCGCAACGCCGTATTCGTCCGCGCGCTTCTTCGCGTTTTCGTAGTGGGAGGAACACAGCCCCGCCACCTCCAGCACGTCGAACCGCCCGATCATGTTCTTCAGATAGATGCCGCTGATCATCCCCGAGCCGACCACGCCGACGCGGATGGGTCTTTCCATCATGGTATGCACCCCTTTGCGAGTATTTGTCTATGCTTCCATAATAGCATAATTCCACACCTGGCGCAACAGAAAAACGGGCGGCGCTGTGCCGCCCCTGCAGGAGTACGTATAAACCAAAAGCCTCCCCATCTCAATGGGGAGGGGGACCGCTTGCGGTGGTGGGGCACCCCGTTCAGGACTGCCACGCCCCTCGCTGCACCCCCATCACAGGGCGGCCTGCAACCAAAACCCCATTACGCCCCGCGCCTGTCTGTCAGGGCAGGCGCGGGGCGTAATGGGTTTCTGTGCAGGCCGCCAAAAAGAACCGTTCCTCGGTTCCCCTTCTGGAAGCTGTTTCCAATAGGGCCCCGGGGGACGCTCTTTTTCACGGCATAATTCCCGGCACAAGTGAGCCCACGGCATCACAATGCTTGCGGAAGATAAACCTCTCGTTAGCCGCGTCGCTCAATAGTGCCAAGGTTAGGCAACCGGCGCAAAGCGCGGTTGGCCGGTTCGCCGGAGTCCGCAGGGCTTCGGTGAAAACCGTCGGGGATTAAGCCGCCGGTGATTGGGGAACAGCGATAGAAGTACCATTTCTGACGGTGTAAATGCAGGGGCGACGTTGCGCCGCCCGTCTTGCTTCCCCACCGCAGTGGGAAGGCTTTCGCGTCGCGCCTTTCCATAAGAACGGGGGACGCCCCTCGGACGTCCCCACCGTTTCACCGATATACACTTCACGCCTTCGCGGGCTTCCTCTGGAACCGCGCGCGATGCTGGGCGTCGCTGGCCTTGGCCTGCACCTCGCCGGCGGCCATCAGCGCCTGCTTGGTCAGCATCGGGCCGATCAGCTCGTACACCAGCACGCTGAATAGGATGATGTTGCGGATCATGCCGCCCATCTCCGCGCCCAGGGCCTGGGCGGTGACCACCATGCCCAGGGCCACGCCGGCCTGGGGGAACAGCGTGACGCCCAGGTACTTCTTCACCTTCTCGTCGCAGCCCATCATCGTGCTGCTGCCCAGCGCGCCCAGGTACTTGCCCGCGCAGCGCACCAGGATATACACCACGCCGATGAGCAGGATCTCCGGATAGCGGAACACGCCCAGGTCCAGCTGCGCGCCGGACAGCACGAAGAACACCGCGTACAGCGGGGCCGTCCACTGCTCGGAGCGGTTCATGATGTCCACGGAGTATTCGCTGAGGTTGCAGAACATGGTGCCCAGCATCATGCAAACCAGCAGCGACGAGAACGCCAGCTCCACGCCGCCGCCCAGATCGAACTCCAGGCCCGACAGCGCGATGGTCATCACCACGAAGGCGATGGTCAGCGACAGGCGGTTCTTGTTGGAGAAGAACAGCTTTTCCAGCAGCGTCAGCAGCGCGCCCATGGCCGCGCCAAGGATCAGCGAGCCGACGATCTCCAGCATGGGGTTCACGATCACCGAAACCACGTTCAGCACGCCGCCCTCCATGGCCTGGGCGATGCCGAAGGACACCGCGAACACCACCAGGCCCACGGCGTCGTCCAGGGCGACGATGGGCAGCAGCAGGTCCGTCAGCGGGCCCTTGGCCTTGTACTGGCGCACGACCATCAGCGTGGCCGCCGGGGCCGTGGCCGCGGCGATGGCGCCCAGGGTGATGGCCACCGGCAGAGGCAGCTTCTCCGGGCCCAGGATGAAGTGCAGCGCCACCAGCGCGCCATCCACCAACAGCGTGGCCGTCACCGCCTGGATGATGCCGATGACCGTGGCGGTCTTGCCGGTCTTTTTCAGCTGGCCCAGGCGGAACTCGTTGCCGATATCAAAGGCGATGAAGCCCAGGGCCACCGTGGAGAACGAACCCACCGCCTGCAGCGCCTCCATGGAGCCGAACCCCAGGCCGGGCACGTTCAGCGCCCCCAGCACATAGGGCCCCACCAGCACGCCAGCGATCAGAAACGCCGTGACGTCCGGGAACTTCAGGTTCAGCTTCTTGAACACGCGGGTCATGATCAGGCCCGCGAACAGGGCAAAGGCGACGGACAACAGAGATTGCATAGTATTTCAAGTACCTTTCCATAACTTTGACCCGCAACCGCGGGCCAAATGCTATTATAGCACCCCTGGGGCCCGGTTCAACCTCATTATGTTATTTTATTCCGATAATATGAATAAAAAAGCCTTCGACTTCGGCCAGTGCCTCCGTTTGGGATGACAGCACAGCGTCTGTCATCCTGAGCGGAGCGGCAGCGAAGTCGAAGGATCTGCTTTTCTAAAACAGGCTTATTTCCCGAACAGGCCCTTCAGCTTGCCCAGCAAGCCGGCGGCCTGGCCCAGGTCGATATTGCTCAGGTCGATCTTGCCCTTCACGCCCTCGATGACCTGGTTGATCTGGTCGTCCGGCAGGTCGATGCCGAAGGTCTTCTCCAGCAGCTCCACGGGGTTGCTGAGGAAGCTCTTGATCAGTTCGGGGTTGCCCGTCAGCTTGGCGACGACATCGCCGATGATCTTCTGGATATCCATTTGTATCTTCTCCTTTCGCGGCGCGTGTGCGCTTCTTTCCATTATTATAGTACCTTGCCGCGAAAAAGGCAAGCGCCAATCACCGCACGGATTTAATATGAAGCATTTATACTGTTCTCAAAAAAACGGGCAAGGATTCTTCGCCTCCGCTCAGAATGACACCGTCGCGTCAAAAGCCTGTCATCCTGAGCGAAGCGAAGCATCTTCCGGATTCAATTCGAGGACTGTATACATAATCTGCGACAGAACACTTCAAGGAGGTTTTCCCATGGATCAGTTTGCGCGGACGGAGCTGCTGCTGGGCGCGGCGGCGATGGAAAAGCTGGCCGCGGCGCGGGTGGCGGTGTTCGGCGTGGGCGGCGTGGGCGGCTACGTGGTGGAGGCCCTGGCCCGAAGCGGCGTGGGAAGCCTGACGCTGTTCGACGACGACGCGGTGAGCCTGACCAACCTGAACCGCCAGATCATCGCCACCCACGACACCCTGGGCCAAAGCAAGGTCGAGGCCATGGCCGAGCGGGTGCGCAGCATCGCGCCGGATTGCGCGGTCGTCCCCCGCCGGATGTTCTACACGCCGGAGAACGCGGGCGAGGTGGACCTGTCCGGCTTCGACTACGTGGTGGACGCGGTGGACACCGTGGCCGCCAAGCTGGAGCTGACCGTTCGCTGCGAAGCCCTGGGCGTGCCGATCATCAGCGCCATGGGCGCGGGCAACAAGCTGGACCCCACCCAGCTGCGGGTGACGGACATATCAAAGACCTCCGTCTGCCCGCTGGCGCGGGTGATGCGCCGGGAGCTGAAAAAGCGGGGCGTGAAGAAGTTGAAGGCGGCCTGGTCCACCGAGCCGCCCGCGGAGGCCAAGGGCGCGCCCATCGAGGACAGCGGCCCCCATCCCCGCCGCAGCATCCCCGGCAGCACCGCCTTCGTGCCCTCCGCCATGGGCCTGGTCATCGCGGCGGAGGTGGTGAAGGATTTGACCGCGGACAGCATTGCAAAGGGCCGTTGAGAAGGTCTGCAAGGCAAGGCGGCAAGCCCGCAAAAAAGGGAGCTTGCCCTGTCGCAAGTGACCGCGTTTTGCGGGCACAGCCAACACAGCAAGCAAAAATCTCGGTTCATCACGTTTTTCCGGGGAATACCCCCTCTCAGTCAGCCTTCGGCTGCCAGCTCTCCCCCTCACGGGGGAGAGCCAAGCAATAAACTGGAGCCTTGCCTCGCCCCCGTGAGGGGAAGAGGTGCCTGAAGGGCGGAGAGGGGGCTTTCTCAATTCCCCAACTTTCCGTGAAGAACCAAAATCTCTGCCGATCCTCTTTCATCAGCAGAGATTTTTGCGTTTGCGGGCTTTATCAACGGCAAACAGCGACACCGTGATCGGCGTCGCTGTTTGTTTTGTTCAGTGCGTTCCCTTGGAAACCTTCTGCTGCCTCTGATCGTTTATCGCGGTCCTCTTGGCGCGGTCGCTGGCCAGCTGGTCGCGCAGGCGCTGGAGATAGACCTTGTCCCAGCGCTTCATGCAATAGCCGATGCTGGCGTAGCCCACGATCACGGAGTTGCTGCGGGCGTAAACGCGGTTGCGGACCGCCGCGCCGGCGTTGCCCTCCACGGTGTAGACCAGATCCTTCTCGGGGTCGTAGTCCACCACGATGCCCACGTGGTTCGGGAAGTTGGGATCCTTTGAAACGCGGTCGTGATGGAAGAAGATCAGGTCGCCGGGCTCGGGGATGTACTCGTCCTCGTCGTCTATGTAGCGCTTGCCCAGCTTGTTCTTCCAGCGGTTGCAGTTGGCCTCCTGAGGCATCATCCAGCGGGGAACGCCCGCCATCTCCAGGCAGTAGCTGGCGAACATGGCGCACCATTCCTCGAAGGGCATCCCGGCCCACTGGCCGTAGAAGCTCCAACCCTGCCGGGTCTTGTCGTCGCGGACGATGAAGTTGTGCTCGCTCTCCTCATAGCCCACCTGGGACCTGGCCACAGCCACTACGCGCTCGGCGAAGGTCATGTCCTTTCTCAGCCTCGGCAGCGAGGGGGCGTCATCCTTCTTGTCGTCGGAGGCCTTGATCACGGCGTCGTCCTGGGCCACCGTGCCGGTGGCGTCGGTCACCTTCAGGGTCAGCTTGTGGTCGCCATAGCCCTCCGCGCCAACCTGCACCTTGGACTCCAGCACGTTGCTGGTGTAGAACTTCTTCTTTTTGTACTCGATCTCGATGCTTGCGCTGTAGGGCTCCACGCCGCCGGTGACGGTGAGCTCGTACATCAGGTCCAGATCGCCGACCCTGGCCCATTTCCAGATGGGCTTGACCTTGACGAACAGCTTGCCGTCGCGGACGGTGACCTGGCACTTCTGGGAGACGGTGGTCATGTCGCCGCCCACGGCGGTCACTTCCACGGTGTAGATGCCGGACTGTCCGGGCGTCCAGTCGAACGCGCCGCCCGAGCAGCTGCCGGAGCCGCCGTCCAGGCCGTCACTGCGGCGGGCGCTCCATTCCACGCGCTCGGCGTTCTCCGCCTGGAGCGTGAAGTGCGCCGCCTTGCCGAGGGCGATTTCCTGCTTGTCCGCCCTCAGGTCGTGAAGCTTCACCGGGGGCAGGGGCGTGGGGGTCGGCTCAGCCGTGGGCTCCGGGGTCGGTTCCTCGGTGGGCGCGGGGGTCGGCTCCTCCGTGGGTGCCTCGGTCGGCTTCTCCGCCTCAGGCGCTTCGGAAGGCTGCTCGGCGGGCTCTGGGTCGGATGCCGGGGCGGGGTCCGGGTTCGTCGCCGGGGCGGGGTCCGGGTTCGTCGCCGGGGCGGGATCCGGGTTCGTAGCCGGGGCGGGTGCCGGATCAGGCGCCGGGGCGGGCTGCTCCGCCGCAGGCGGATCATCGGCAAAGGCCGGCAGCGCCGCGGTCATGCTTGTAAGCAGCAGCACCAGCGCGCACAGCGTTGCCAGGAATCGGTTGAATTTCATATCGTCTCCCCCTTGTGTCCGGCCGGTTCGAACTTATCCCGGCGGGCGCACTTTTGATGGTAATCCTATCATTTCCAATGTTACTTGAATATTGTACCACACACATTTGGCCCTGTCCATGGAGCAGGGCAAATTGTTTCATTTTTATTACAATTCCTCCAAAGAAGCCCCTGTTTGTCAAACTGTTGTCATATTTTAACACGGGAATTTGCCCCTCTCCGCCGCCCCGCGCATTGCATTGGCGGGGTTAGGGTGATATAATGATCGCGTGACCCTATATAATGAAAGAAGGTAAAACCAATGCTTCGCAAAATCGTTTCCCTGATCGTCGTTCTGTCCGTCCTGCTGCTGCCCGCCGCGATGGCGGAGGCCGTGCGCGTGGGCGCGCTGAAGGGCCCCACCGCCATGGGCATGGTGGAGATGATGAAGGACAAGGCTGACGACTATGAATTCACCCTCTGCGGCGCGCCGGACGAGATCGTGCCGATGCTGGTGAAGGGCGAGCTGGACATCGCCGCCGTGCCCGCTAACCTGGGCTCCGTGCTGTACAACAAGACCGAGGGCGGCATCCGCGCGCTGGCCATCAACACCCTGGGCGTGCTCTACATCATGGAGCGCGGCGAGGAAATCAACAGCATCGCCGACCTGAAGGGCCGCACGCTGGTGGCCTCCGGCAAGGGCGCCACCCCGGAATACGCGCTGAACTACATCCTGCGCGGCAACGGCCTCGACCCGGAGAAGGACCTGACCATCGAATACAAGAGCGAGCACACCGAGTGCCTGGCGGCCCTGCTGCAGGACGAGAGCCTGGTGGCCATGCTGCCCCAGCCCTTCGCCACCGTGGCCATGACCAAGGCGGAGGACCTGCGCCCGGCGCTGGACCTGACCGAGGCCTGGGATGAACTGCAGGTGGACGCCGAGGCCCCCTCCACGCTGGTCACCGGCATCGCCGTGGCCCGGGCGGACTTCGTCGAGCAGAACCCCGAGGCCGTGGCGAAGTTCATGGACGACTATCGCGAAAGCGTGATCTTCGTGCAGCAGAACGGGCACGACGCCGCCCAGCTGATCGGCGAGTTCGAAATCTTCGAAGCCGGCCCCGCCGAGAAGGCCCTGCCCTATTGCAACATCACCTTCATCGACGGCGAGGACCTGAAGGCAAAGCTCGGCGGCTACCTGGCGGTGCTGTTCGATCAGGACCCCACCTCCGTGGGCGGCGCGCTGCCGGGCGAGGATTTCTACTATTGATTGAGTTGCGAAGGAGGCGCTCCGTCCCCCTCCGCTGCCCTGATTCGGCAGGCATCCATGCCTGCCGATATTCATAAGAGGTGGTGTCCCATGAAAAACATCTCCCCGAAACTCAGGTCCGTCCTCGCGACGGCGTTCTGGCTGGCGGTGTGGCAGGCGCTGAGCATGGCCGTGGGCCAGCCCATACTGCTGGCCTCCCCGGCGGCGACGCTGGCGCGGCTGTGGGCGCTGGTCCGGACGGCGGACTTCTGGCGCTCGCTGCTGTTCACGCTGGGCCACATCCTCGCCGGCTTCGCGCTGGCGAGCCTGGCCGGCATGGCGCTGGCGATGCTGGCCGGGAAGGTGGAATTCGTGTCGGCGCTGCTCTCTCCCCTGCTCGCCGCCATGCGCTCGGTGCCGGTGGCGTCCTTCGTGATCGCCGCGCTGATCTGGGTGCCCTCCCGGCGGCTGAGCATACTGATCGCCTTCGTGATCGTGCTGCCGGTGATCTACGCCGGCACGCTGGACGGCATCCGCCAGATCGACCCGAAGCTGAAGGAGATGGCCCGGGTGTTCCGCATGGGCCGCTGGAACCGGTTCAAGACCATCGACCTGCCCGCCGCGCTGCCCAGCGTGGCCTCGGCGCTGTCGGTGTCCATCGGGCTGGCCTGGAAGAGCGGCGTGGCTGCGGAGGTGATCGGCATCCCCGGCGGGTCGGTGGGCGAAAAGCTGTACAGGGCCAAGGTCTACCTGGCCACCCCGGACCTGTTCGCCTGGACGCTGGCCATCGTGCTGATCAGCGCCGGATGCGCGAAAGTATTGAAGCTGGGCTTGAGGGCCATCGGAAGGGCGGGTGAGCGGCTGTGAACCTGGAGGTGAAAAACCTGTCGAAGGCCTACGGCGACCACGTGGTGCTGGACGGCTTCAGCCACACCTTCCCCGAGGGGCGCGTCACCGCCATCGAAGGGCGGTCCGGCTGCGGCAAGACCACCCTGCTCCGGCTGATCGCCGCCCTGGAGCGGCCCGACGCCGGAACCATCGCGGGCGTGCCCGAGGGCGGGATCGGCATGGTGTTCCAGGAGGACCGGCTGCCCCCGCAGCTGACTGCGGCGGACTGCCTGCGCTCGGTGCTGAGGAATGCGCCGGAGCGGGACGGGCGCATCGGGGAGGCTCTGGCCGCCCTCGGCCTGGGCGGCGACCTGGACAAGCCCGTGCGGGAGTTCAGCGGCGGCATGCGGCGGCGGGTCGCCCTGGCCCGGGCGCTGCTGTTCCCCTCGAAGCTGGTGTTGCTGGACGAGCCCTTCAAGGGCCTGGACGCCGACACCCGGCACGCCGCCATACGCTTCGCCCGGCCCCTGCTGGCGGGGCGCACGGTGCTGCTGGTCACCCACGACCCCGGAGACGCCGGCGACTTCGACGCCCTGGTGCTGCGGATGGAATCCCGGGAAAAATGAGCCCAAAACGCCCTTTCGGCCCGCTGTGGCGGGCCGTTGTTTTTGTCTACTTTTTCAAATTATCCACGTTATCATATCTACTTCGATTAATTCTGTGTCTACTTTCTTCCTCTGTCCCGGAAATCCATCCCATTTCGGGCACATTTCGCTAATTTCCGGGAGGTCGGCCCGCCGCTTTCTCCCCCTTGGGCCCCGTGGACAGGGGATCGAAACCGTCTATTTAACATAAAAACGCGGCCTGATCGCTCTGTATTTTCTCAACACAACAAAATATGATTCAACTAAGTCCAAAAGCCGCTTAATCTCGATAAACCTTTGAAATACCTGTCATAATTCGGGCATATTCGGCCTGTTTCATCGAAACCGATCTATTTTTCTGCTGAACACCCGGTTTTTAATGTCTACTTTGCGTATTTTCCGCTTATCCTAATTAAAATCCTTATAAAATAGCTCATTTTTTGTCTATCCCGCGTCTGCGCAGTTTTCATGGGAGGCCAGCCGCCTGGGCTCCCGGCGATCCGCCGGAGCCCCGCCGCGCCGCCCTCCCATCCCCGCGAAAAGGCCCGCCAGGGCGGCGACTTTGCGAAAAATATACGCGCCAAGGGCTTGACAATCCAACCACCCACATGCTATAATCTTTCTGTTGCTTGTGAGGCACAGCCTCCATTGTCGGGGTGTGGCGCAGTTTGGTAGCGCACGTGCTTTGGGAGCATGGGGCCGCAGGTTCGAATCCTGTCACCCCGACCACTGCGACCTCTTGGTCAAGCGGTTAAGACACCGCCCTTTCACGGCGGTAACACGGGTTCGAGTCCCGTAGAGGTCGCCATTTTATTTAAGCCCACAGGGATCAAGGGCCTTTAGCTCAGTGGTTAGAGCAGTCGGCTCATAACCGATCGGTCCGGGGTTCAAGTCCCTGAAGGCCCACCATGGTGCGGTAGTTCAGTTGGTTAGAATGCCAGCCTGTCACGCTGGAGGTCGAGGGTTCGAGCCCCTTCCGCATCGCCATTCGATCTTCGCCGAAGCCTTCGGCTCCGACGAAACCGCGCGACCCCGCCGCGCGGCGGTCCGCTGATCGGGCCATGAAAAGCCCCTTCCGGGAAACCGGAAGGGGCTTTCGCTATGCCCTTTTTGTTCTTCATTTATTCTCGTGGAATCCGTGGCAACGCCCTACTCCGCGAACGCCCCCGGCAGGATGTTGTACAGGTAGCGGAAGATGGTCTCGTAATCGTGGACGCCGCCCTCCATCACGTCGTAGCGCAGCCTGTCCCCGAACAACTCCGGGTAATCCGCCATGGCGCGGATCTGGCCGTCCAGGTTGGGGAAGGCGATGTCCTTCGAGCCGGTGACGGCGTGGATGCGGAAGTCGCGCTGTCCCTGCTCCCGCATGGCGTCGACCAGCGCCTTCGCGGTCTCCGCCGGGTGCTCGCCGCCGCCCTTCTCGCCGCAGGCCCAGCAGTCGCCGCTCAGCGGCAGGAACCAGCGGAACAGGTCCAGCGCCCGCATGAAGGCATACCAGGTGGTGACGCCGCCCATGGAGAACCCGCCGATGGCCCGGTCCTTCCGCGCGAAGCTCCTTCCGATGAAGCCCTCCGCCAGCGGCACGACCTGATCCCGCAGCTCGCTCATGAACTTCTTCACCGCCACGCCCGAGGACGCCGGGGTCTTGTCCGTCTCCGCCGGGTCGTAGAAGCAGGGCGAAACCATGTACAACGGCTCCAGCAGGCCGTCCGCGATCATATGGTCCACGGTGTTCAGAAACGCCGGGCAGAAGAAGGCGTACTGGTCGCCGCCGCCCCCGTGGATCAGGTAGAGGATGTGCCTTGCCGGCTTCGCGGGCGTGTACACCAGCAGGAACTTTTCGCCGTAATCCAGCCTCTCCACCCGGCCCGCGCCGGCGCAGGGCTCAAGGTATGCCCCCGGTATCTCCCTCATGTTCAGGCCTCCGTTCTTCATATGATGATGCCCTCCAGGTGGTCCATCTCGTGCTGTATGATCTGGGCGATCCACCCGGAGTACTTCTGGCGGCGCTTCTTCCAGGCCGCGTCCCGGTACTCGATCTCGATGTTCTGAAAGCGCATGGTCTTGCGCGTGCCGTCCAGCGACAGACAGCCCTCCTCCGCCTCATAGGGCGCGTCCTTCGCCAGCAGCACGGGGTTGAACATCACCACGTCCGCCGGGCCGATGCTCACGATGATCGCCCGCTTGCCCACGCCGATCATGTTCGCCGCCATGCCCACGCACCTGTCCCGGTTGGCCCGCAGCGTGTCCTGCAGGTCCCGGCCCAGGGCCGCGTCCTGGGGCGCGGCCTCCTTCGACTTCTGGCCCAGGAAGAACACGTCGCGCACGATGGGTCGAATCATGGTTTAGCCTCCCCGGCCGTCACAGCCGCTCCTCCCGGTAGAACACCCCGACCATGGCGCCCGCGCCGTCGTCGGGCGTGGTGATCTGCTGCAGGGTCCAGCCCGCGCGGACGTATTCGTTGATGATCCCCTCGGCCTGCTCCAGGTCCTTCTCCCGGGAGGTCTTGAAGCCCTTGTTCAGATAGACCAGCTTGTATTCCTTCATATTGTCTTCTCCTCTCTGTCGTCTGTCACAGGACCACCCAGCGCTCGTACAGCTCCGGCGGCAGGATCACGTGATAGAGGTCGGCGTACACCCGCCGCGCCTGGTCCGGGAAGGGCGGCCGCCCCACCGGCAGCGACAGGATGGCAAAGTCCACGCCGTAGACCCTGGCCTTCACGCCGGTTTCGCGCAGGCCGTTCTTCAGGTAAAAGGCCAGCCGCCGGTCGCGGATCTCCCGCTCCTTGGGGGTCCTGGCGCTGGCGGGGTCGTCCACCTCCAGCAGCACGCAGTCCATGTCCTTCAGCGGGCCCTCGATCAGCGCGCGCATAAACCGGCTGCCGATGCCCCGGTCCCGCAGGGGCTCGTCCACCGCGTAGTAGTCGAACAGGGCCTGCCTGCCCGAGAGCACGAAGAACGCGTAGGCCAGCACGCTCTCCCCCGCCACCGCGCCATAGCACGCGTACTCGCCCCTGTCAAGCGCCTTCTCGATCCAGCTGAGGGGCTTCAGCTCGTCCCGGGGGAAATCCCGGATCATGCGCCGATGGTAGATCTCGCGAACCTGCCCGATGTCCAGCGCCTGCACGCGAAATGTCCGTTCGGACAGCCGCGCCCGAATCGCCGCCAGGTCGTCCGCGAACAGTATGCCCGCCTGCTTCTCCGGCGACGACAGGCCCATCTCGATCATGTGGTTCAGCTGCGCCTTCAGGCCGTCGTAATAGCCGTTCAGGTTGTAGAGGATGCAGGGCGCGTCCAGGTGCCCAAGGGACACCTGGCTCATCACCTCGGCGATCTCCTCCAGCGTGCCCGTGCCGCCGGGAAAGGCGATGAATGCGTCGCCCAGCTCGATCATCTTCGCCTTGCGGCTGGCCATGTCCTCCGTGACGATCAGGCGGGTGATGTCGTCATAGACGAACCCGGCGTCCACGAAGAACCGGGGCTCCACGCCCGTCACCTCGCCGCCCGCCTGCAGGACGCTCTGGGCCAGCTCGCCCATCAGGCCGGATTTCAAGCCGCCGTAGACGAGGCTGTGGCCGCTTTCGCCGATCCAGGCTCCCAGCTCGCGCACCGCCCGCGCCAGCGACGGGTCATTGCCCGGGTTCGCGCCCAGGTACACCGTGATGTTCATGCGCCTCTCTCCTCCGCTCTTCACCAGATATAGGGAATGACCCTGCAGCGGACCTTCCGCTTGTATTCGGCGTAGCCCGCCAGACCCAGCTCCAGCACTTCTTCCTCATTGCGGATGCGCCGGGCGATGATGGGAATATAGAGCAGCATGATGAAGAACGAGATCGTCGAGCCGAGCACCAGCGGCATGGACAGGAACAGCAGCAGCGTGCTCATGTACATGGGATGGCGCACCACGCCGTAGAGGCCCGTGTCCACCACCTTCTGGTCCCGCTGCACCTCCACCGTGCGGGACAACCATTCATTCTCCCGCAGCACCTCGGCGTACAGCGCGTAGGCCAGCAGGAACAGCCCCGCCGCCGTCCAGCTCACCCAGTCCGGCAGCACCAGCCAGCCGAAGCGGAAGTTCAGCCCCGCCACCACGAACGCAGTAAGAAACATCAGACCGCTGAGCAGGATCACGAGCCTCTGCTCGCCCTGCTCCTCCCTGGCGTTCAACCGCTTCTCCAGCAGCCGCGGCGACTTCTTCATCATCACCAGCCCGGCGGCAAACATGGGCACGAACAGGATTCCCATCAGGAGCCACCCCTGCCACCAGTTCAGCGTGCCCGCGGGCAGGAACAGCAGAATCCCCAGCAGCAGCACGCCGCCCGTAAACTTGCCGATCGCCCGGCCAAACAGCTTACCATCCATCTTCATTCCCCCCTGTTGATCGAACGGCCTCCGGCGCAGGCTCCGATGCCCTGCGCCCGACTTTCCACTATTATAGCAGGTGGCCCCGCCACTGTCCACCACCGCGGGCATGAAAAGGTTGAAAACCGGCCCGCGATGTGGTATGCTGGGCGTATGAAGACCGCATACACCCACGACGCCGACCAGCTGGAGCGGAAGGTCTGCGCCGTCATCTGCCAGTCGGACGGACTGAAGGCCAGGGACATCGCCAGCCGCCTGAAGCTGGACAGGAGCGCCGTCAACCACGTGCTGTACGCCTCGCCCCTTTTGAAGGAGCTGTGCTGGCAGGACGGCGATTACCGCTGGCACGGCATCATCCGCCAGGAGCGGCCCCACGCGGGGCTGTTTGAATTCTGCGGCTATTACGGCAGCGCCGCCGAGTTCATGGACCTGACGGAGAATGAGTGGCTGGACAGGCTGATCGAGGGCTGCCAGCGGATTGGCCGCAGCGTCAGCGACGCCCGGGGGCTCTACCACTCCTTTCGGGACTGCCGCGCCTGCATGGTGCGCCTGTTCGAGGACCTTCTGGACATGGCGGGCGACCGCTGCCTGAAGTGGGAGATCGCCTTCGAGTTCCGGCTGAAGCGCGCACGCCGTGTGCGCATCTACGCGGACGTGCTGGTGATCACCGAGGACCGGGTGTTCTCGCTGGAGTTCAAGATGAAGGACGTGATCGAACCGGAGGACGCGGCCCAGGCGGCCAAGTACTGCCCGTACCTGGAGATCGTGTTCGGCCCGGAATACGAGGTGCTGCCCGCGCTGGTGCTCACCGGGGCCAGGGAGTTCTTCGACTTCACCTCCGTCGGGAAGACCGGGTTCCTGCTGCCGGTCTGCTCCGGGGACATGCTGTTCAACGTGTTCGACGAGTATCTGGGGTTCCTGAATGAAACATGATCGCGAAAGTGAGGAGACGAATATGCGCGAGGATATCGCCCGCGGCAACCACAAGGGCGGGAACAACTGCGCCCAGTCGGTGACGATGGCCTTCGACCGGGATTTGGGCCTTTCCACGGAGGCCGCCGCCCAAATCGCGCCCCGGCCCCGGAGCGACGGCGGCAAGTGCGGGGCGTATCTGGCGGGATGCCAGCTGCTTCAGCGGCTGAAGCCGGAGGCGGTGGAGGAATTCCAGCGGCGCTTCCGGGAGGAGAACGGCGCCGTCAACTGCGGGGCGCTGCGGCTGTCCGGCAAGCGCTGCAACGACCTGGTGGGCTGCGCGGCGCGGCTGACAGAGGAGCTGGCGAAGTAACCATGCGGCTGTTCATCGCCATCGCGCTGTCGGAGGAGATGCGCCGCGCCCTTGGGAACGTGCAGCGGCAGATGAAGGCCCGGGGCGTCGCGGGCAGCTACACCCCCGATGAAAACATGCACCTGACGCTGGCCTTCATCGGGGAATATCCCGACCCGGACGCCGTGCCCCTTCCGCCGGTGAAGCCCTTTGAGATCCAGCTGGACGGCTTCGGCTGCTTCGGCGATCTGTGGTGGGCGGGCCTGGAGCAATGTCCGCCGCTTCAAAAATACGTGCAAGCCCTGCGCCACGCGCTGAGCGAGGAGGGCATTCCCTTCGACCGCAAGCGGTTCTCGCCCCACATCACGCTGCTCCGGCGCGGCGTGGGCGTGAGCCCGGTCCGGGTGCCGAAGGCCGGGATGACGGTGGATCATGTGTCATTGATGCGCTCCGACCGGGGCAAGCGGGGCATGATCTACACCGAGCTGCGCCAGAGCGCGCCTTTCGGCTGATTTCTCATCCCTTTCTAATGTAATTATCCTTGTGTTCTCATGCCCGGGTGCTATAATGCCATCGTCAACCGGGAAAACCAAGACTTCACCACAGGAGGAAAACGCTATGTATACCGAGAAGAAGGACAAGGTCGCCGCCATTTTCAGCTATCTGGGCTGGATCTTCTGGGTCGTCGCCTTTATCATCCGCAACAAGGACGACCAACTCTCCCGCCGCCACCTGAACCAGGGCTTCCTGCTGGCCATCGCGGGCTCGATCTCCGCTATCCTCAACCGCTTCCACGGCCTGTTGAGCCTGGCCGGGGATGTGCTGGGCATCGGCGTGCTGGTGCTGGTCATCATGGGCATCGTCCGCGCCGCGAGGGGGAGCGACGAGCCGCTGCCCATCGTGGGGGATATCCAGCTGATCTGAACGCGAAGGCGAAAACGCGCCACACAGGCCTGTGTGGCGCGTTTTTTTATGTCCCCTCCTGCCGGCTCATGGCCTCAACCCGCAGGGCGGTGTAGAGCAGCGAGGCCTCCCGGAACCGGCGCGGGTCCAGGCCGCAGCGCTCCCGCACGCGCTTCAGGCGGTACTGCACGGTGTTCACGTGCAAAAAGCAGCGCTCGGCCGTCTCCTTCAGGGACATCTCGCTGGCGAAATAGACGCCCAGCAGCGCCCTGTCCCCCTCGTCCAGCCCCTTCAGGCACTTTTCCAGGTACGCGCCGGCCGCCGCCTCCGACACGCTGCCCAGCAAAATCTCCAGCCGCACGTCTTCATAGGAAGCGAAGTTCTCCCCCGCCTCCAGGCTCTGGATGGCCAGCTTCGCCGCCTGGAAGGACAGATCCTGCCGGGACAGCCGCCGGGAGGAGCCGACGCCCACCCGGATGTCCCGGGGCCAGGCGCCTGACAGCGCCCGCAGCGCCTTCTCCCAGCGGCCGCTGTCCCGCTCCTTCACCAGCAGCACGTATTCGTTGGGGAAGCGGTAGGCATACAGGCACTTGCCCAGCCCCCGCGCCACCTCCTGGGTCGCCGCCTCGATGGCGGACAGCGGGTGCTCGTGGCCCTCCCGCAGCTGGATGACCATGCAGCGCCAGAGCTCGCCCCGATCCGACAGCCCGTTCTTCTCCAGCACCTCCGATATATAGGCGGCCGTCACCGTCTCCCGGTCCACCAGCGCTCGCACCAAATAGCCCGTCTGGGTGCGCACGTCGTAGTTCCGGGTGTCGATCTCGTGCTCCCGCAGCAGAAGCAGGGTGATGCGCTGGGCCAGGTCGGCGTACTTCTGCACCTCCCCCGGCGCGCCCGTGATGCCGATGACGGCCACGGTGCTGCCGTGGAAGCGGATGGGCATGTTGATGCCGTGGCGCACGTCCCGCTGGGGGTCGTCCGCCTCGATGACCACGATCTGCCCGCTCCGGGCCGCCTCGTGGCCGCCCACGTGATAGCCGCCCACTCGGGCCGCGTCGGTGCTGGCGATGATCCTGCCTTGGATGTCGATGAAGTTGATGTCGTGGCTGCAGATCGTCTTCAGCGTGTCCACGATCTGGCCTGCCAGCCGGGTGCGGATCTGCGCGGGCATGGGCGCCGCCTCCCTGTCATGCATGATATAAATGAAGTGTATTATCCGATATTTATTGTCATATATAATATACCACACATCCGCGGAGAATGCTATAATGAATCCAGCAGAATAAACAGCGGGGAGGCAACCAACATGAAGTTCCTGTTTGCATCGGATTCCTTCAAGGGCACCCTGACCAGCGAGCAGACCGTCGCGCTGCTGGCGAAGGCCGCGAAGGCGGTCTTCGGCGAGATCGAGTACAGCGGCGTGCCGGTGGCCGACGGCGGCGAGGGCACCACGGACGCGGTGGTGGCCGCGGAAAACGGCCAGTGGATCGAGTGCGAGGTCTGCGGCCCGATGATGGAGAAGGTCACGGCCCGCTACGGCAGGCTGGACGAGCGCCGCGCGGTGATCGAGATGGCGGCGGCCTCGGGGCTTCCGCTGGTGCCCCTGGACAGGCGCAACCCGCTGAAGGCCACCAGCTACGGCACCGGCGAACTGATCCGCCACGCGCTGGACATGGGTTTTACTGACATCTCCATCGCCATCGGCGGCAGCGCCACCAACGACGGCGGCATGGGCTGCGCCCGGGCGCTGGGCGTGCGGTTCCTGGACGGCGAGGGCCGGGAGCTGGAGGGCCGGGGCGAGGACCTGGAGCAGGTCAGCGCCATCGACGTGTCCAACCTGGACCACCGCATCGCAAACGCGAAGATCACCGTGATGTGCGACGTGACCAACCCCCTGTGCGGCGAAAACGGCGCCACCTGGACCTTCGGAGCCCAGAAGGGCGCGACGCCGGAGATCCAGCAGCGGCTGGAGAGTGGCATGGTGAACTATCGCGACGTGATCCGCCGCCAGTTCGGCATCGACCCCGACGCCATCCAGGGCGCGGGCGCGGCGGGCGGCCTGGGCGCGGCGCTGATGGTGTTCCTGGGCGGCGAGATGAAGTCCGGCATCGACACCGTGCTGGATCTGATCGACTTCGACAGCCGCCTGGAGGGCGCCGACCTGGTGGTCACCGGCGAGGGCCGCACCGACTGGCAGAGCTGCTTCGGCAAGGTGATGCAGGGCGTGGGCGAGCGCGCCGCGAAAAAGGGCGTGGTGGCCGTGGGGCTCAGCGGCTCGCTGGGAAGGGACGCCGCCCGGATCTTCGACCACGGCATCGCCTCGCTGATGACCACCGTGGACGCGCCCATGCCCCTGGAGGAGGCCCTGGGCCGGGCGGAGGAGCTCTACTACCTGGGCGCCGTGCGCATGTTCCGCTTCCTGAAGGCGGGTATGGAGCTGAAGAAATAAAAGGAGGACAAGGCCATGTATGACTTCACCACCCTCGGGGCCGTGATCGGCCTCGCCATCGCCATCGTACTCATCATCCGCAAGGTACACCCCGCCTACAGCCTGATCCTGGGCGCGCTGGTGGGCGGCATCATCGGCGGCGGCGGGCTGGTGACCACGGTGAACACCATGGTTTCCGGCGCACAGAGCATGATGTCCTCCGTGCTGCGGATCATGACCTCCGGCATACTGGCCGGGGCGCTGATCAAGACCGGCTCGGCCCAGAAGATCGCCGAGACCATCGTGGACAGAATGGGCGAAAAGCTGGCGCTGGCGGCCATCGCCCTGGCGACGATGATCATCTGCGCGGTGGGCGTGTTCATCGACATCTCCGTGATCACCGTGGCCCCCATCGCCCTGGCCATCGGCAAGAAGGCGAAGCTCAGCAAGCAGAGCCTGCTGCTGGCCATGATCGGCGGCGGCAAGGCGGGCAACATCATCTCCCCCAACCCCAACACCATCGCAGCCTCGGAGGCCTTCGGCGTGGATCTCACCTCGCTGATGTTCAAGAACATCGTGCCGGCCCTGTTCGCGCTGGCCATGGCCATCCTGCTGGCCACGGTGCTCTCCAAAAAGAAGAACGGCCTGGCGGTGGCCTCCGGCGACATCGAGACCAGCGACAACGCGCTGCCCGGGTTCCTGCCGGCCATCGTCGGCCCGCTGGTGGTGATCGTGCTGCTGGCGCTGCGGCCCATCGCCGGCGTGTCCATCGACCCGCTGATCGCCCTGCCCGTGGGCGGCCTCACCTGCATGCTGGTCACCGGCCACATCAAGGGCGTGGTGGGCATCACCGAATTCGGCCTGTCGAAGGTGGTGGGCGTGTCCATCCTGCTGATCGGCACCGGCACCATCGCCGGCATCATCAAGGCCTCCGCGCTGCAGTACGACGTGATCGCGCTGCTGGAGAAGCTGAACATGCCCGCCTTCGTGCTGGCTCCGCTGGCCGGCATCCTGATGGCCGGGGCCACCGCCTCCACCACCGCGGGCGCCACCATCGCCGCCCAGACCTTCGCGCCCACCCTGATCGAGCAGGGCGTGCCCGCGCTGGCGGCGGGCGCCATGGTGCACGCCGGCGCCACCGTGGTGGACTCCCTGCCCCACGGCTCCTTCTTCCACGCCACCGGCGGCAGCGTGAACCTGTCCATCGGCGACCGCATGAAGCTGATCCCCTGCGAGGCCTGCGTGGGCCTGACTGCCACGATCATCAGCGTGGTCATGTTCCTGATCTTCGGGTAAACGCCCATGTCGGCGCCAAAAAGGCGGACAGATACTTCTGTCCGCCTGATATTCTTGTCCGCCTTTGTCGCGCCAAGCCGGCCTTTACATCGAAGGGTAAATGGCGTATACTGTACAGGTGCGCCTTCAGCGGCGCGCGCCATTCATTTCCATTTGCGGAGGCATCGCGCCATGGACGACAAACAGCGCATGAAAAAGAACCTGGGCTTTATGACCGCCACCTCCCTGGTGGTGGGCTGCGTGATCGGCGCGGGGGTGTTCTTCAAGCCCTACGCCATCTATCAGGCCACCGGCGGCGCGCCGGGCATGGGCATGCTGGCCTGGATCATCGGCGGGCTGGTCAGCCTGTTCGCCGCGCTGACCTTCTCCGAGGTGGCCATACTCATCCCCAGGACCGGCGGCATGGTGGCCTACCTGTCCGAGGCCTACGACGAGCGGCTGGGCTTCCTGGCCGGGTGGATGCAGGTGATCCTGTTCTATCCCGCGTTCCTGGCCGGCTACGGCGTGAAGGTGGGCGCGGAGCTGGCGGAGTGGATCGGCCCCCAGTGGGCGCTGCCCGTGGCCATGGCCCTGATCCTCTCGCTGGTGGCGCTGAACAGCCTGGGCTCCCGGGCCGCCGGGGGCATGCAGGTGGTCTCCACCGTCTGCAAGCTGATCCCGCTGGCGCTTCTGATGGTGTTCGGCATCCTGCGGGGCGAGGTCGCCCGGCCGGTGTTCACGCCCATGGTGGGCGAGGGCAAGAGCCTGGGCGGCGTGCTGGGCTCCACGCTGCTGGCCGTGCTGTTCGCCTTCGAGGGCTGGACCAACGTGGGCGCCATCGCCGGGAAGATGAAGCGCCCCGGACGGGATCTGCCTCGGGCCATCGTGGCCGGCGTGTCCATCATCATGGCCGTGTACCTGGTCATCAACATCGCCTACCTGCGGGTGATCCCCGCGGACGAGCTGATGAACCTGGAGTCCCCGGCGGCGGCGGTGGCCACGCGGCTGTTCGGCGAATCCGGCGGGCTGCTGATCAAGATCGGCATCATCATCTCCGTCATCGGCGCGGCCAACGGCTTTCTGATGTCCGGCTCCCGGGTGGCCTACCAGCTGGCGGCGCAGAGGACGCTGCCGGCCAGCCGGGCGCTGTCGAAGCTGAACGGAAGCCAGGTGCCCGCCAACTCCGTGCTGCTGATCGGCGCGCTGGCCTGCCTGTACTCGCTGTCGGGCGAGTTCGACCTGCTCACCGACCTGGGCGTGTTCTCCTGCTGGATCTTCTACACGCTCACCTTCGCCTGCGTGATCCGGCTGCGGAAGCTCCACCCCGACTGGGAGCGCCCCTACCGGGTGCCCCTGTACCCGGTGATCCCCGCGCTGGCCATATTGAGCGGCCTGTTCGTGATCGTCAGCCAGCTGTTCCTCTCCGGCACCCGGGCCACGATCATGGCGCTGGGCAGCGTGGCGGTCACCCTGCTCGGCCTGCCGGTGTACCACGCCGTGAAGCGGCGGGGATGACATCCTGTCACAGGGGTTGAATGAAATACAATCGCATAGGAAACGGAAGGGGCGCTGCCCCTTCCGTTTCTTACAAACTGTAATCCCGTATGCACTGCCTGAGGGCGTCCAGGGTGTCGTTGAAGGCGATGCCCTGGCGCTTCAGCTTCGAGCAGTCCATCCACAGGTTGTGCTCCGGCCCGGCGTCGCTCAGCCGCACGTCCAGCTTCAATTCCTCCGCCAGCCAGCGGGCGATTTCAAGCATGGTCATATCGCTCTCGCTGCCGTAGTTGTACACCCCGCCGGGCAGCGCCACGGCCTGCTCCATCCGGGCGGCCACCTCCCGCACGTAGCTCACCGCGCGGTGGGACGTGCCGGAGAAGGCCAGCGCCCGCTCCCGGAGCATGCCCACCAGGAAGTTCCAGCGGTTGGGCACGCCGTACAGGGGCATGTCGTACATCCACGTGGCCCGAAGCAGCACGGCGTCGGGGTTGACATCCAGCACCCGCTTCTCCATCTCCAGCTTGTGCTCGGCGTACAGGTTCGCCGGAACCGCGTCGCCCTCGGCATAGGGGCCCTCCCCCGCGCAGCCGCTGTACACCTGGTCGGTGCTCAGCAGCACGCTCTTCACGCCCGTCTTCGCCAGCATCAGGGGCAGCGCCACGTTGGCGCGATACGACGCCTCCGGGTCCGCCGCGCAGGCGCGGATGTCGGATATGGCGGCGGTGTGGACGATGACGTCCGGCTCGGTTTCATCCACTAGCCGCTTGACGTCGTCCTCCCGCGCGTGGCGAAGCGACGGCGCGGGGACGGCCCCGTCCAGCGCCCGGATGATCCTGGCCCCCACGAAGCCCCGGGGGCCGGTGACGAGTATCCTCATGGCAGCCTCCCTCTACTGGCACAGCTCGGCCACGATGGCGTTGATCGCCTTGCCGTCGGCCTTGCCCTTCAGCGCGGGCATGATGGCCTTCATGATCTGGCCCTTGTTCTTCGTGGCCAGCACGTCGGCGAAATGGGCGGCGAGGAACGCGCGGATCTCGTCGTCGGACATCATCTTCGGCGCGTATTCGCAGATCACGTCGTAGGCGAACTGATACTCCGCCTTCAGCTCCGAGCGCTCGTCGGGGCAGGTGTCCAGCTGCTCCTTCGCGGTCTTCTTGGACTTCAGGATCACCTGGTCCACCAGCGCCTCGGGGATGTCCTCCCGGTTCCCGGCGTCGATGGCGGCCTTCTTCACATCGGCGATCAGCGTGGAGATCACGTTCTTGCGCTCCTTGTCCCGGGCCTTCATGGCCGCGACCATGTCCTTGTGCAGGGTTTCAAACGTCATTTTCTATGCCTTCTTTCTATTATTGTCGATGGTGTCATTCCCAAACTGACCCACAGAGCGCCTCCAGCACGCAGCCGCAGGCCCAGGGCATCAGCGCGAACCAGGTGCTGGCCGGCGCGCCGTCGGGATAATGCTCCGTCAGCAGGCCCTGGCAGTGGCAGAAGCGTTCGCTCATCCAGCCCCGCCTGCCGTAGTCGTATTCGCCGTCGAAGGTATTGGACAGCTGCCGGCTCCAGCGCACGGTGTCCAGGAGGCGGCTTCGCACGTATTCGTCGCCGTTCCTTTCCACATAGTAGGCCAGCTCGTCCACGACGGACGAGGACATGGGGTGAATGTGGGGATTGGTGACGGAGGTGATGCTGCCGCCGCAGCTGCTCCAGCCCACCTTGCTCAGCGGCGGCACCTGGATGGGCGAATTGTAGCAGAACTTGAAGGTGAATTCGTATTCGATCGCCTCGCCCATGCGCCGGAGCAGATCCGCGTCGCCGGTCAGCGCGTGCAGCCAGCGCGCGGCGCGGATGTAGGCCAGCACGCCCTCGGAATCCACCTGCTTGTCGATGTCCAGCGGCCCGCCGTAGCAGGCCATGGGCACGACGTAGGCGGCGTGGTAGTGGGCCTCGCTCTGAAGCAGCGCGCCAAGGCGGCTCCTGTCGCCGGTCAGAAACGCGCAATACGCCGCCGCGGCCAGGCACCAGGCCCCGGACATGGAGTCGTAGCACAGCCCCGCGCCGGAGTTTTCCGAGAAGATATAAGGATACTCCCCGTCACCGTTGCGGCTGCGCTCCGTGACCTCCAGCGCCCTTTCGACGTAAGCCAGCCAGTCCGGGTGCTCCGCGCCATGGCCCTTCTCCAGCTCATAGGCCTTCAGGATGTAGTACAGCGCCTGGCCCACCAGATAGCCCGCGTGGCCGGGCACGGGCTGCTTGTCGTACCACCAGCCCCGGTTGCCCCAGGCGCCGTCCACCTCCGCAGTGAAGGGCAGGCCGTTTTTCGGGTTGACGGAGGTTTCGACGATGTGGCCGATGCACGCAAGCGCCTGCGCGCGCATGTCCTCCCGACCCAGCCGGTGGGCCGCCTGCAGCATGGGCACCGCCACGGACAGGCCGTTGGTCCAGGTGATGGAGGGCAGCCGCCGCACCTCGTTTTCGTGCTGCCAGTCGAACACGAACCCGGCATAGGCGCTGCTGTCCTCCAGCCAGGCCGCGCCGGACACCGCACCCGCGATGTCCGAAACCACCGTTTGCGTCGGCAGGCCCTCCCGGGGCGGCTGGTGGAAGCGGCCGTACACCCAGCGGATCGCCCCGTCGATGGCGCGCTCGGCCCCGGCGGGATAGTCAAACACCGCCGCCTCGAATTCAAACGCCTCCCCCGCCGCGAGGACGAAGGCGTTGTCGCCCAGCGGCGAACGGGGGCTGTAGTTGTGGGAGTCCAGGAAGAACCAGGGCGCGTTCTCATAGCCCAGGGTGTAACACACCTCGCCCGCGTCGATGTCGCAGCCGAAGCCCGCGTACTGGTCGAAGTCCCCCGCCGCGCCGGGCATCCAGGCCCGCCGCTTTCCGCCCGCTTTCACGAAGTACGGCGACGCGCACAGCCCCGCGACCCGCCCGCCGGCAAAGGCCAGCGCCACGGGATGGGACAGCCGGTCGGCGCGGGTCAGCCACCAGGGCGAGGCCGGGAAATCTGCGGGCGCATGGCGCAGCCGGGGCGTCTGGCTGTCCACCACCAGCGGGGCGTCCCCCCGGTTGGTGCCGTACATGAACCCCGGCAGGAAGAAGCGGGGCTCCGCCGATTCAAGGGGCAGGCGCAGCCGCACCACGCCCGAAAAGGGCGCGTCCGTTTCATTCTTCACGCGGACCCGGCAGATGATGGGGTCGTCCGCCGCGCCGCCGCCGGACAGCGCCGTCCACTGGCCGCGCAGGCCCATCTCCTCCAGGGGCCGGTACGCCTCGTCCCGTCCCCGGGCGTCCAATCGCAATTCACGCATCTTTGTTC
Organism: uncultured Eubacteriales bacterium; assembly: GCA_902765395.1. GTDB lineage: Bacteria > Bacillota > Clostridia > Christensenellales > Aristaeellaceae > UBA2862. The sequence goes on along the minus strand of CACWZP010000001.1, from coordinate 49,260 downwards.
CTCCCGTTTTCAGCTCCGCTCACCGGCCAGGAAGGCCGCGACTTCATCCATCCGCCGCTGCGCCTCCCGGACGCCGATCCGGTACACCCGCTCCAGCTCCTCCGGCCGCTTCTCCGTGCGGCGGATGCCCAGCGGCTCCGGCGGCCGGATCACCAGCGCCGCGCCGCACGCCTCCCGGGCGTCGATCTGCTCCATCTGCCGGTTGTACATCTCGTGCCGCGCGGCCATGGCCCGGGCCACCCGCGGGTACCTTCGCAGCATGAGCCGCATCAGCGGCATGCCGGCGGCGGGCGATTTGCGATAGCCCCTGGGCTGGGTGAGCACGATCACGTTGCGGTCGTAGCCCAGGCCCTCCATGAACGCAAAGGGCACCGCGTCGCTGATGCCGCCGTCCAGCAGCCTGCGCCCGTCCACGGCCACGGGCCGGGACACCGCCGGCATGGACGCCGACGCCCGCAGCCAGAGCATGTCCTCCGCGCCGCCGTCCCTCAATTCGCGATAGACGCACCCGCCCGTCTCCACGTCCGTGGCGCCCACGAAAAAGGCCATGGAATTCTCCCGGAACGCCGCCCGGTCGAACACGTCCAGCTCGTCCGGCAGCTCGCGATAGCAGAAGTCCGCGCCGTACAGGTCTCCGGTGGTCAGCAGCGAGCGCACGCTGCAATACCGCGGGTCGCCGCAGTAGCGCTTGTTGTAGCGGATCGCCCGGCCCCTCTGGCCGGACTTGTAGTTGCAGCCGAACACCGCCCCGGCGGAGATCCCGGCGGCGCCGTCGAAGGCAATGCCCCGCTCCATCAGCGCGTCGATCACGCCGCAGGTGAACATGCCCCGCATGGCCCCGCCCTCCATGACCAGCGCCGTCTTCATTGATATCGCCTCCGGTTTCTCCCATGGCCCCATTATAGCACAGCGCCGCCGATTTTGCCATCTCTCTTCTACTTGATCGCGGGGGCGGGGCATGGTATACTGTTGAGCAGCAAAAACGCGCAGGAGGGCCCCGCCATGAGCAACCAGCCGATACTGTTTTCCGTATACACCCGCCCGGTGGACCCGGACGCCTGTCCGGCGGGGCTGGCCAATGCCGTGCACCTGGCGTATCAGCGCCCCGGCGGGGAGCGGCAGCCGCTGAACCGCAACTACGGCGTGCTGTTCCCCCGGGGCTGCGTCTCGGACGAGGACACCATCGTGCCCCTGGGCGTGGTCGAACCCGCCATCTTCCCCATGGAGGACGGCGCCATCGGCATACTGGGCCGCCTGGTGTACGAGAGCGGCGAGCCGGCGGGCGGCAGCTTCCTGTGGAAGACCCGGGACCTGATCCGCTTCGAGGAGGTCGGGATGGTGGACGGGGCCGACTACCCGGCCACCGACGCCCTGGCCGTGGACGCGGAGATCGCCGGGGCGGCCATCGCGTATTGGAGCCCGATACGCCAGCAGAGGGTGGTCCTGCCGGAGGAGGCCGCGGTGAAGAGCCCCGCCGAACTCGAGAGGGTTTGCGCGGAGGTGCTCTACAGCGACGGCTCCCGGGCGGTCAAGTCCGTCCGGTGGGACGCGGCCTCCGTGGACTTCAGCCGCCCCGGCGTCCATGAGATTGGCGGCGAGATCATCCGGCAGGCCTTCCCCTTCCCGCTGGCGGAGGGCTACGGCGACCCGGTCATCTTCCGCTGGGAGGGCAAGTGGCACTTCCTGGGCACCAACGACAACCTGGACGACATCGGGCTCTACATCCGCGAGGCGGACACCGTGGAAGGCCTGTTCGCGCCGGGCGTCGAGGAGCATCTGATCCTGCCCTTCGATGCGGCCCGGGGCTTCGAGCAGACCTTCTGGGCCCCGGAATGGCACCTGATCGGCGGCGAGGCCTACATCCTCTTCGCCGTCAGCGGGCACGAATGGGGCCCCCAGTGCCACATGATGCGGCTGAAGAAGGGCGGCAGCGTCATCCGCGCCGAGGACTGGGAGGACCCGGTGCCCGTGGTGCGCCGGGACGGAAGCCCCCTCTCCACCGACGGCATCACCCTGGACATGACGTTCATCCGCGCCGCCAGCGGCGCCTACGTGACCTGGTCCTACCGGCGGCACATCGGCACGCCCATGGACACCGGCTCCATGCTGTACATCGCCACCATCGACGAGCGGGAGCCCTGGCGGCTGACCGGCGAGCCGGTGCTGCTCACCCGGCCGCTGTACGGCTGGGAGAACGTGGCCGGGACCATCAACAACGAAGGCCCCCACGCGCTGGTGCTGGACGGGAAGGTGTACCTGGCCTACTCCGGCGGCTCCGCCAACGCCTATACCTACGCCCTGGGGCTGCTGACCGCGGACGGCGCGGACGACCTGACGCTGCTTTCCAGCTGGGAAAAGAGCATCCCGCCGGTGCTTTCCTTCCACTCCGTGCCGGGGGAGTACGGCCCGGGCCACCATTCCTTCTATCAGAATGAGTACGGCGAGTGGATGATCGCCTATCACGGGGAGACGGCCCTGCACGAGCACCTGCGCTGCGACGGCATCCGCCGGGTGCACTTCCGTGCGGACGGCACGCCCTATTTCCAGATGAGCGCGGAGGAGGACCTGCCGGAGGCGGCGCGCTCGGTGCGCCTGCGCGTGCGGGTATTATAAGGAAGCCGGAGGTACAAATGCCATGAAACGCGCGCTTCTCCAATGGCTGCAGATCGCGGCAGGGCTGCTGGTGTTCGCCCTGGGCGTGCACCTGACCATATTCGCCAACATCGGCCTGGCGCCCTGGGACTGCCTGGGCATGGGCATCGCCGGGCACACGCCGCTGAATTACGGGCTGTCCATGACGGCCATGGCCCTGGTGATCCTGGGCGTCGACCTGCTGCTGAAGGAGCGCATCGGCTTCGGCACCATCATCGACGCGCTGCTCACCGGCAACTTCGTGCAGATGTTCAACGACCTGAACCCCCTGCCCGCCAACGGGAACATGTGGCTGGGCATCGCCATCATGGCGGCCGGTTTCGCATTCATGGCGCTGGGCATGTGGATCTACATGAGCGCCGGGCAGTGCTGCGGCCCCCGGGACGCGCTGCTGGTGGGGCTTGGCAAGCGCATGCCCCGGCTGCCCATCGGCGTGGTGGAGATACTGCTCTGGGCGGCGGTGCTGCTGGCGGGCTGGCTGCTGGGCGGGCCCGTGGGCGTGGGCACCCTCATCAGCACCTTCGGCGCCGGCCTGGTGATGCAGCTGGTCTACAGCCTGCTGCGCTTTGAGCCCCGCAGCGTCGTCCACAGGGACGCGGCGCAGGTGGTGCGGGAGATCGCCGGGAAGTGAAACCCATTGAAGCCCCGCGTTCCATCATCGAAGCGCGGGGCGTTTTATGAGAAGGGCGAAATCGTTTTCTAATGAAACCCTAATCCAGTTTTCTTGCCATCTCATTTTCGACTGCTATAATGGGCCCATCAAAACGAACGGAGGACAAAACCATGACGCAGTATGAAATGACCGAGAATCTCTCTGAGAAGTGCGACGTGACCCTGGAGGAAGCCAAGACCGCCCTGGAGGCCAGCGACTGGAACACGCTGACGGCCACCCACCTGCTGGAAAAGGAGAAGTTCCGCCGGATGCAGGAGCTGCACGAGTTCGCCGAGTCCGGCACGGCCACCGCTGTGCAGGCCGCCCCGGAGGAGGCCGCCGCCGAGGAAACCGCGACGGAGGAAGGCGTGAAGATCGAAGTGGTGGAAGCGCCGAAGCACACTGAATCCAAGAAGAGCTGCCACGGCAAGGCCCTGAAGAACCTGGGCGAGCACATCCGCCGCCTGCTGGCCTGCGGCAACCGCAACCGCTTCACCGTCCAGCGGGGCGAGGAGCAGCTGCTGACCATGCCCGTGACCGCGCTGGCGATCCTGCTGCTGTGCGCCTTCTGGGTGTGCGTGCCGCTGCTGGTGATCGGCCTGTTCGCCGGCTGCCGCTACAGCTTCTCCGGCAAGGAGCTGGGCCGCGAGAGCATCAACAACGCCCTGGGCAAGGCCGCCGATGCCGCCGATTCCATGAAGCGGGCCGCTGCGAAGGCGTAAGCGGAACAGATATACATTAGGTGAATATGAATGCCGTTCCCCGGTTCCTCTCTCGAAATTGCTTCGGGAGGAAACCGGGGAACGGACTTTTTTGGCGGCATGTTTCAGAACAAAACGCCCCGTGCTTCTGCCTCACGGCAAGCGCGGGTTTCGCCTGCGTCTTGCCCTCCGGGCTGCGCTCGGCTACCTGCCGCGGGTCTACCGACCCCATCGACGGGAGCCTGCCGACCCATTCTCGCTTGAAACAGTCCACTGGACTGTTTCCCGGGCACTCGAACCACTAAAATGTCCACTGGACATTTTTCCTGGCGCTCGATGCCCCTGAAGGGGAAAGGCTTTGGGCGGGCGCCGCAACGCCGCCCCTACAGAAGATTATGTGCAAACCAAAAGCCTCCCCATCTCAATGGGGAGGTGGCTCGCCGCAGGCGAGACGGTGGGGCACCCCTCTTCAGGACTGCCACATCTATCGCTGCACCCCCATCACGCGGCGGCCTGCCGAGCCGTGAATTGAAGCGATCGGCTCGGCGCAGGGTGCCGAACGCGAAGCTTCACTGAACAGCGAGCGCAGGCCGCCAAAAAGAGCCGTCCTTCGGTTCCCCATTTCCGTACAACTGTCGCAAAGGCCTCATCCGTCTTTGACGAAAAATGCAAGCATTTTCCGCCAAATCCACCTCCCCCATGGGGGAAGGCTTTGAAGATGCGTTGCACCGCCAAAAAGTGCATTCCCCGTTGCCTCTTCGGAAACCAAATCCGGCAGGGCACCGGGGAACTTTTTCAGCGTGCCAGCGCCGCCCCCATCTCAAAGGCCCGCCGGCACTCCTGCGGGAACACCGTCTCGTGGCGGCGCTGCTTCTCCTCGGGATCGAACAGCGTCCAGGGCCAGTCGGTCTTGCCGTAGTCCTTCAGCTGCAGCGTGTCGCCGCTGACCAGCGCCTGGGCCGGTCCCACGAAGCGGCTCAGCGTCTGCTGGTAGTTTTGCACCAGGGCCCGATAGGCGGTATCCGGCGCGTTGCTGGTCATCACCAGCAGCACGGGCACGGGCCGCGGGTTGCAGCAGGGCGTCTCCAGGTTGTAGGTCAGGTTCTGGAATATCAGCCGCTCGTACAGTGCCCGGAAGGAGGCCGTCAGCTCGCCCAAATAGTTCGGGGAGCCGATGATCAGCCCGTCGGATTCCCGGATGGCGTCCAGCACCGGCGTCAGGCCGTCCCGGCACACGCAGCGGCCCTTGTTCCTCTCCCGCTTGCAGCCGAAGCAGGAGATGCAGCCGGTGTACTTCTCCAGCCGGAACAGGTCGAAGCGCTCAATGCCCGCGCCGGCGGCCTCCGCGCCCTTCGCGGCCTCGGTGATCAGCGTATCGGTGTTCCAGCCCTTCCTGGGGCCGGCGTTCACGACGACGATTGTCTTTCCCATGGCGATCTCCCTTCTCATATCGACACTTTCACCGCGCCTTCGCGTAGTCCGCCGCCATCGCGTCCAGGAACGCGGACAGCAGGCGGTTCATGCCCGTATAATCATAGTCCAGCAGCGCCTCGGCCGACTGCACGAAGCGGCCCGTCTCCCGGATGGCTCCGCCGACGGCTTCGATCCCGGCGGCGATGATCTCCCGGGTGAACTCCATGTGGGTCTGGAAGCCGTAAACGTACCGGCCATAGCGCACGATCTGCCGCGGGCAGCCCTCGCTTTCGGCCAGGATCGCGGCGTCCGCCGTCAGGCCCGGCATGTCGTTGTGCCACTCCCCGGCGTCGAACACCTCCGGGAAGGCCCGCAGGAACGGGTCGGCCCGGCCCGCCTCCGTCAGGCGCGCCCGGACGGGGCCGATCTCCTTCTCCGGGCTGTGGCCGTAGGCCGCGCCCAGGGCCTCGCCCACCAGCTGCGCCCCCAGGCACACGCCCACGACCATCCGGCCCGCCCGGGCGTATTCCCGGATCAGCGCCCGCTCTGCCGCGGCGTCGAAATAGTCGCACTCTTCCTTCGTCATGGCCGGGTTCTGGTACCCGCCCAGCACCACCAGCAGGTCGGCGTCCGCCGCCTGCGGCAGCTCCTCATAGAGCCAGCACCGGGTGACCGCGACCTCCCAGCCGTTCCGCCGCGCCCAGCCGAGGTATTCCCCCGGCGCGACCCAGTCTTCCTGTTGGATGAAGCGCACCTTCATGGCCCTGCCCTCACTTCCCGGGGAGGGCCGCACAGCGCCCCCATCCCCCTGTTTTATCAACATTATTATAGCAGGGAACGCTGCTCGCTGTCCAGCGCCCGCCAAATGGAAATATTGAAACAATAATCGCTTGTAACTTCCGGCTTCCTGTGATATGATAGTCAAAAACAGACATCCCAAAAACCACCCACCGAAGCGACCCAGCGCCATGCGCACCCGGAAAGGAGCGGACGCGTTGAAGAACTGCAAATATCCCTATTACGACATCCCCGACATCACAAGCGTCGCCGACATGCTGGAGACCGCCGCGCGCGAGCGGCCGGACTTCGTGGCCTTTCGCTACCGGGCGGGTCGGGACGGCGTGGAGAGCAAAACCTGCCGGGAAGTGCTCTCAGACGTGCGCAAATCCGCCTGCTGGATCGAAAAGAACTGCGGGCGCGGCAGGCATATCGCCGTCATCGGCGAAAATTCCTACGAGTGGCTGCTGGCGTTCTTCGGCGCGCTGCTGAGCGGCAACGTGGCCGTGCCCATCGACAAGGACCTGCCGGCCAATGAAGTGGCCGACATGATCCGGGAGGCGGACGTGGACGCCGCGTTCGTGTCCCCCGCCTACACAGACCTGACCGAGGGCATCGAGGGCCTGGCGGTCACCACGCTGAAGGCGCTTTCAAAGGCGGAGTGCGAGGGCTGGGAGGATTACAGCCCGTTCCACCCCGAGGACGACGACCTGGCCTGCATCTTCTTCACCTCCGGCACCTCCGGCCGCAGCAAGGGCGTGATGCTCAGCCACGGCAACCTGGCCAGCGACGTGTCCGGCGGCGCGCGGGTGTTCAGCCCGGAGGGCGGCTCGGTGCTGTCGGTGCTGCCGTTCCACCACGCCTTCGGCCTGGTGGTCACCATCATGATGGGGTTCCACTTCCGGGCCACCATCTTCATCAACCGCAGTCTGAAGCGCCTGAAGGAGGACATGCTGCTGGCGCAGCCAGGGATCATCACGCTGGTGCCGCTGTTCGTGGAGGTGTTCTACAAGCAGATCAGGGACGGCGTGAAAAAGAGCGGCAAGGAAAACACCTTCAAGTGGGGCGTGCGGATCAGCCGCGCGCTTCTGAAGCTGGGCATCGACGTGCGGCCGAAGCTGTTTGCGCAAATCCTGGAGCCCTTCGGCGGAAGGCTGAAGTACCTGATCTGCGGCGGGGCCTACCTGGATCCGTTCTACGTGAAGTTCTTCCGGGACATCGGCGTGGAGATCATCAACGGCTACGGCGCCACCGAGTGCTCCCCCTCGCTGTCCATCAACCGCAACCACCACTACCGCGACGGCAGCGCCGGGCAGCTGATGCCCCACGTGGAGATCAAAATCTCCCCGGAGGGCGAGGTGCTCGCCCGGGGGCCGATGGTGATGAAGGGCTACTACAAGAACCCGGAGGAGACGGCGAAGGTGCTGAAGGACGGCTGGTACGCCACCGGGGATCTGGGCTACATGGACGAGGACGGCTTCCTGTTCCTGACGGGACGGACGAAGAACCTGATTATACTGAGCAACGGCGAGAACATCTCCCCCGAGGAGCTGGAAAACGACTTCAACCGGGACGACGGCGTGAAGGAAGCGCTGGTCTACGAGCAGGACGGCCTGATCGTGGCGGAGATCTTCCCCGAGGAGGAATTCGCCGGCAACGAGGCCTATTTCAACGAATTGAAGCAGAAGGTGAACCAGGGCCGGCCGGCCTACAAGCAGGTGGCCCGCATCGTGCTGCGCAAGGAGGACTTCGTGCGCAACACCACGCGAAAGATCGTCCGCTACAAGAACGTGCCCCAGAACACAAAGGCCTGATATCGGCAAGGAGGATATACCCATGTTTGAGAAAGTGACCGCGATTCTCCGGGAGTACACCAACAACGAAAACACGCCCATGTCCATGGAAAGCACCCTGGTGGACGACCTGGGGCTCAGCTCCCTGGAGGTGATCAACATCGTGCTCGCCTTTGAGGACGAGTTCGGCATCGAGATCCCCGAGCGGATCATCCCCACGATGCACACCGTGGGCGACATCGTGTCCTATCTGGAGAAGACGGTCTGACCGCGTAACACACAGGCGGCCCCTGCCCGGCAGGGGCCTTGTTTCATTCGCCCTGTCAAGCCCCGTGCCGGCGGGGCATTTTTTTCTCTCCGCCATACCCATTACACGATTTCCCTGGATTTGTCACTTTTTCTTCACATATATTGCATATAATACTTTTGGTATATTTTTGGCATCCCGAGAAGGTGGCTGCGCACAGATGTCCAGTTATTTCATCTACTACACCGAGGCCAGCGTCGTCTGCATGATCATATTCGCCATCATGCTGTTTCGCGACCTGATGAGCGTGGACCGGCAGGAGAAGCAGATCAAGTATGACCATGCCCTGGTGGCGTTCATGCTCTATTTCGTGTGCGACGCGTGCTGGGCGTCGGTCATCGCCGGCGTGCTGCCGAAGAACCATTTCACGGTGCTGCCCGTCACCTTCTGCAACTACGTGCTGATGGCCGCCATCACCTACACCTGGCTGCGCTATGTCATGGTGGTGGAGCAGGTGAAGAACCGGGACGACAGGCGCACCCGCTTCGCCATACAATCCCCCTTCTACCTCTCCACCATCGCGCTGATCGCCACCTACCTGTGGAAGCCGACCCTGTTGTTGAGCGAGGATTTTGTGCTCCAGCCGCTCTACAACGCGTTCCAGATCGCCGTGCCCTGCGTGTACATCGTGGCGGTGGTCGTCTACACCTCGCGCAAGGCCATCATTGAGGAAAACCCCCTGGAGCGGCGCAAGCACCTGTTCGTGGGCATGTTCCCGCTGATGGTCATCGCCGGGGGGCTTTTGCAGGTCCTGTTCCTGCCGGAGACGCCCATCTTCTGCTTCTGCAGCGCGATACTGATGCTGATATTCTACATCAACGCCATGGAGACCCGGATCTCCAGCGACCCGCTCACCGGCCTGAACAACCGGGGGCAGCTGATGCGCTACACCCTGCAGAAATCCAACATGCGCCGCGAGGGCCGAATGACCTTCGTGATCATGTTCGACATCAACGATTTCAAGTCCATCAACGACACCTACGGCCACGCTGAGGGCGACAAGGCGCTGCTGATCGTGGCCGACTCCCTGCGGGCCGTCATCCGCAGGCACAACATGCCCCTGTTCCTGGCCCGGTACGGCGGAGACGAGTTCATCTACATCGTCCATCCCACGGACGCGGGCGAGGTGGACGCGCTGATCCGGGACCTGCGCGGGCAGATCATGGACACCTGCAAGTCCAGGGGCGCGCCCTATACGCTGTCCATCGGCGCGGGCTACAGCCAGCTCGGCGACGACGGGGACACCTTCCAGGCCTGCCAGCAGCGGGCGGATAAAAACCTGTACATGGACAAGGCGCAGATGAAGTCCCGCCGGCCGAAGGCGGCCCGGTGACGGGAAACGGTATGCGGACAAACGGAGGGCGCCGCGACAGGGATTGTCGCGGCGCCCTCTGTCTGCATGCCCCGCCGTCAGACTGCCTTCTTCCGGCGCAGCACGTATTTCTCCCCGCCGCTGATGAAGCGGGCATAGTCGATGCGCGTGGCGCCGCGCTCGCTGTTTTTCCTGCAGTATTCCAGCTGGTCCGGCCGGCCGATGTTGTCCTGCACCCGGCAGACGTAGCCGCAGAAGCCGATGGTGTAGTCCCGGTGGATGCGCATCAGGGAATCGATCCCACGCTGTTCGGGGGACGCGCCGTCGCGGAAGCGGAAGCCCTGATCGGTCAGATCGCGGGCCAGCATGGCCCTCATCGCGGGATTTGCGCAGTGGATGTAGAGCGCGCCTTCGTGCCTGAAGAGTTCGGAAATGGGACGATGGTTCATGGGAATGCCTCCTTGATGTTTATTTGCCCATCATGAGGAGGGTCACTGAAAAAGATCAGCACCCATCGCTGCGATGAGTGCTGTTTTGTCTGTCTGCACCCTATCGCCAAGCGTTAGCACCTTACCCCGCGGGCAGGTTGCTGTGCGGTCATCGAGCTTGATCTCTCGCGCACTCTTGATAGGCTGATAACAGTATAGCAGATGATTCGGAATTGTCAAGAAGTATTTATCCCCGTTTTTCAATATGGGATCACTGCCTCATAAATCCATCCCTGGCTGTCCTGCGCCATCACGCCAGCGCCTTCATGATGTTGGCGCAGAGCGTGGCCAGGGGCGTGCCCACCACATAGCCCATCAGCGCCATCAGGATGCCCACGGGCACCAGCGAGCCGGCGTAGGACCCCGCCAGCACCGGCGCGGAGGCCGTGCCGCCGATGTTGGCCAGGGAGGCCACGCCCGCGGTGAACAGGTCCAGCTTCAGCAGCTTGCAGATCACCAGCATCAGCGCCGCGTGGATCGCCAGCACGATGAACCCGGTGATGATCCAGGCCGGCGCGTCGCCCAGCTCCGTGAGGCTCGCCCGGGAGGCCAGCAGCGCGATCACCGCGTAGAGCAGCAGGTTGGACACCTCGCCCGACCCGGCCACCTTCCCCAGCGGCGTCAGCGCGCACACCAGCGCCACGGCGGTCACGAACAGCACCGTCCAGGTGGCCTTGTCGGAAAAGCCCGTCAGCTCATACAGCTTCGCGCCCACGCCCGTGGCCACGGCGCTCACCAGGAACGCGCAGCCGATGAGCAGCAGCAGGCTCTGCAGCGTCACCGGCTTCGCGTTCTGCTTTGCCTCGTCGGAAAGCTTCACGGAAACCTCGTCCAGCTTCGCGGTGTCCGCCTTCGTCCACTTGTTGAAGGAAGGCGCCAGCTGGATGGCCCACAGCAGGAACATCACCCACAGGGAGTAATCGATGGAGTCGATCACCAGCGCATAGCCCATGTCGGCCTCGGAGATGTTCAGCGCCGCCTGCACGGCCACCATGTTGCCGCTGCCGCCGATCCACGAGCCGCACAGCGCGCCCAGGCCCATCCAGGCCTCGCCGCCGATGAACCGTTTCATGATGAGGAACGCGGCGATGAAGCCCAACATGATGGTCAGCGTGGCGGAAAAGAAGCCCAGCAGCATCCGCGGCCCCAGGCGCAGCACCTTGCGGATGTCACACCTGAGCAGCATGGCGAACACCATCGCGTAGGTCAGGTTGTTCTTCAGCGCCCCGTAGGCCGCCTTCGTCTCGCCCAGGTCCCACACCTTCAGCGTGCAAAGCAGCATCGCCACCAGATAGCACAGCACCATGGAGGGCACATACTTGAAGAACTTCGCAAGCGGCCCCTTGGCCGTCTTCTCCAGCGTCACCAGCGCGCCCGCCATGAACAGCAGCACGGCCACATAGGTAAATCCATTGGTGATCATAAGCGCGTCCCCCTCCCCGGCTCACCAGCCGCCATATTCGTAGTAGTACTCCTCGGCCTCCTCGAAGTCGTCGAAGTTGTCGCCGTAGTCCTCGTAGAAGTCCTCCGGGCTGCCGTACTCCGCCGCCTCGAAGGGGTCGTCCTCTATGAGCGCCTCCGCCTCGGTGGAGATCACCTCGCCCGTCCAGTCCATGATGCCGCCGAACTCCAGCACCTGCGTATAGCCCATGGCGGCCAGCTTCGCAGCGGCCTCCTTGCTGCGCCGCCCGCTGCGGCAGTAGACCAGGATCATCTGGTCCCTGTCCGGCAGCAGCTCCGGCTCTTCGGCGGCGATATCCTCGTTGGGCAGGTTCACCGCCCCGGGGATGTGCCCCTCGTCGTACTCCTCCTCGGTGCGCACGTCCAGCAGGATGAAGCCCGCCTCCCCGTCCAGGATGCGCGCGGCCTCCTCCTGTGTGATCTGCTGGTAGTAGATCTCCTCGCACACTCCCGCGCTCATCAGCACAAGCGCCGCCAGCAGCAGGCAGATCATCGCCCTTTTCATGTTTCATGCCTCCCTTGTATGAACACGCTTCCACTCGGCGTGCAGTTCATAGATCGAAATCGCCAGCATGGCCGCCCAGATCAGCCCGCTCGTCGCCGCCGTCAGCGGCAGCATCGACCGCCCGCCGTCAGCGCTGTTCACCATGATCAGCGTGTTCTGCAGCGTCACGATGGACAGCAGCGCGTCGATGAAGTTGAGCGTCCGCAGGAACCGGACCGACCGGTTGTCGCTGCGACCCTTCCGCTTCAGGTTGACGGCGGCCATCGTGACCTTGTAGGTGGTGTAGGCCGCCATGGCGATGGCCGGGATCAGCGTCAGCGTGACCGGCCGCCTCTGGCTGACCATCAGGTAAAACGGCCCGATGAGGCACAGGTTCAGCGCCAGCAGCAGCCCCGAAGCGGCCAGCACGGCCCTTTCCTTCCGACTGTCCGCGCCGGCCCGATCCTTCGGCGCCCGCTCCGCCCGGATGACGATGAGGCGCAGCAGGTGCAGCAGGAGATAGTAGACGCATATGCCGCCGTGCCTGGGGGACGCGTGGGCGATGCCCAGATAGCCGTTGTAGACGGCAAACGCCGCCGTGACCAGCATGGCGCCCGTGGAGCCAATCAGGGTTTTAAAATCGTAGTCCGCGCGCCATTTCGCGAAAAAGGCGCGCGCGTCCGTTTTTCTGCTCATGTTCAGATCGCTTCGCAAAATCCGTTATTCTCCCCTTGCGGCAGCCGGGGACACTGGCCGCCGCGCTTCGGCCTCTCATCTTCCGTCAGAACAGGTCCAGCGCGCTGTCCAGGTAGATCTCCTCCCGCACCTTCAGCTGGTGCTCCGGCTTCGTCATGTAGTAGAGCAGGAACTCCAGCACCACGGCGCTGCCCAGGCTGCGGCCCTCGATCTTGAAGTGGGAAAAGCCGCGGGGCAGGTAGATGTTTCGAATGTCGTCCACGCCGATGAAGCCGGGGTTTTCCATGGCGTCGGAGAATCGGTAGCCCCGCGCCGCCGTGGGCGAGCAGCACACGTGGTCCGGGCAGTCCTCCCCCAGGTTCTTCCGGCTGACGTTCTCATAGCAGGCCCTGCGCCGGGGGCACTCGAACCAGCAGCACTCGTTGCACAGGAACTCCACCCTGGCCTTTTGGGCGGCGGTCAGCGCGTCCAGCCGGTCGAAGGCCCTGTTCAGCCGGAAGTCCGGCACCACGAAGCGGAACTCCGGGCGGTCCAGCTCGGCTTCAAATTCCGCGAAATCCGTGAGCACCTTGGTGGTGGAGGACACGAAATAGAAGCCGGGGTAGCGCCTTCGCAGGCAGTTAAGCAGTAAATCAGAGTGGACGATCACGCCGCTTTGGGCCGCGCCGTTGCGCTCAAACCGCGCGCACAGGGCGTTGCACTTCTTGTCCGACAGGTGCTCCGCCCGCAGCAGGGAATTGCTGAACGTGAGCCGCGCGGAAATGCCATATTCCCGCATGAGCGCCGCCACGTCCTCCGCCCGGGCCTCGCCGAAGCCCACCCGGCCGCCGCCCCACAGGCAGTCCGCGGGCGCGCCGTAGACGGAGCCGATTTCGCACCAGTCGTAGAACCAGTCCCGGTGGTCGCGGTACAGCGGCAAAAAGGCCCGATACAGCTCGTAAAACTCAAACAGCCCCGGCAGGTGATAGCAGGCCTTCATATGCTCATTCACCCCGGCCCGCTTCCCGGATGTACTTCGCCACCACGGGCCGGATGGGCGGGGAGATCTGGTCCAGGTCGATCTCGTCCACGGCGAAGAAGCGCAGCGCCTCCAGCTCCCCGTCCCGCGCCGCGGGCTCGCCCCGCCACTTCCGGCACAAGTAGATGATCTCCACGTTGGACACCTCGTCCCCGTTGGGATAGACGTAGTGCGCCTCGGGGCCGGAGTTGACGCAGAAGAACGTCAATTCCTCCGCCTCGAGGCCCATCTCCTCCATCAGCTCCCGCCGCGCGCAGGTCTCCACGGGCTCGTCGATCTCCACGGAGCCGCCAGAGTAGCCCCACAGGTGGTTGTCGGTGCGCCGGCCCATCAGCACCCGGCCCGCGCCGTCCACGCAGATGACGCTCGCGGCGCACTGGATCAGCGTCCGATGCCCCACCAGCTTCCGCATTTCCGCTATATATCCCGTCATGTCCCGTCCTCCCCATCGGCCTGCCCGCGCCCCGCCAGGAACTGCAACAGCCTCGCCTTGTAATCCGGGGCCAGGTCGTAGGCGGCGTGGCCGTAGCCGTCGTACATATGCAGCGCGGCACCCTTGACGCGCTCCGCGATCTCCCCGGATGCCGCCCCGCCCAGCACGCGGTCGTCCGCGGCCCCCAGCACCAGCGTCGGACAGGCGATCCCGCCCAGTTCATCCAATATGTCGAAGCCCCGCATGGCCCGGGCCTCCGTGGCGAAGCGGCGCATGTCCTCGTCCGTCACGGCCTTCGCGGCGTCCCGCAGCAGTGGCTTCAGCTTCTCATACATCCGCCCGGGATAGAGGGCCTCCCCGAACGCCAAATAGAGCGCCGCCGCGTCCCCGGAGCGCGCCAGGGCCGCCCAGGGTTCAAATACCGCCCGGTACCGCGCGTCCGTCACCCGGGCCGACGTGGAGCCCAGCGCCAGCCGCTTCACCAGCGCCGGATGTTCCGCCGCGATGACCAGGGCCATCATGCCGCCCTGGGACGCGCCGAACAGGTTCACCGCCCCCAGGCCCAGCGCCTCGAAGGCCGCCGCCGTGTCCCGGGCCATGTCGCGCACGGGATAGTCGGCGGGCATGTCGTTCCTGCGCTCGAACACATAGAGGGTGAAGTCCTCCGCCAGCGCCCGGTAGGCCGACGCGATGGCGTCCGCCGAGTCGAGCACCCGCTGCACGCCCATCCCGGGCAGGATCACCAGCGGCTCCCCGCCCCGCCCGAACCGGCAGAAGTTCATGGAGAAACCGCCCGTCCTCACCGTCTCGATCCGCATATCCATCCTCTTTTCACACGCACTTCCCCGCCGCGCCGTCACAGGATCCGCGCCGGGTTCCACAGCAGGCAGTCCCCCGATACCAGCCGGTATTCCACGCCCCGGAACACGCCCCGGATGCTGTCGTTGAACCGGGATTTTCCGTGGCAATGGGCGTAGATCACCTGCTCCGCGCCGTACTCCTCGGCCATGTCCGTGAAGACGCTGCGCCTCTCCAGGATGTTCGTGGGCGGGTAGTGCAGAAACATAATGAACCGGCTGAAGCCGTCCCGCCGCGCCGCCTCGAAGGACGCGCGCAGGCGCTCCGCCTCCCGCTCCACCAGCCTTTCGGCGTGCGCGGCCTCCTCCTCGTCCCAGCCCGTCACCCGGCGGCGGCGGTCCAGGTAGAAGGGGCCCTCGAAGGTATAGCCCTTGGTGCCCACGATGGCGCAGTCCCGGTAGGGAAAGTAGTTGTTCTGCAGGAAAAACAGCCGGCCCTCGAACTGCTGGTTCAGCGCCTCGGTCTTCTTCGCGTCCCAGAACATATCGTGGTTGCCCCGCAGCAGCACCTTGCGCCCGGGCAGGTCCATGATGTACTGCAGGTCCCGCTCGCACTCGGCCAGGTTCCTGCCCCAGCTGTGGTCGCCCGCCAGCACCAGCGTGTCGCTCTCCCGCACCAGCGCGGCGCAGTTCTTCCGGAAGCGCTGCTCGTGGCCCTTCCACACCGGGTCCGTCAACTGCCCCGGCGCCTTCAGTTGGGACTGGAAGTGCAGGTGCAGGTCTCCGATGGCATACAGGCTCATGCCGCCGCCCCGGGCATGCTCCACCCGTCTCCGCGATCCCTCATGGGGCCACCTCCCTCTCTCTTTCGTCCCCATTATAGCACAGCTGCGGCATTTTTGCCATCGCTTCCCACCGCCGCGAAATCGGGGTGGCGTATCCCGCGCAAATCGTTTATAATGATGTCGAAAGCTTTTCCGGCGGGAGTATCGGACAGGAGGCGGGCGGCATGCATTTTGTGGACGCGAAGGGCATCCTCACCGGCAGCGGCGGGCATATGGGCATGAACATCTACCGCGGCTGCACCCACGGCTGCGTGTACTGCGACAGCCGCAGCGCCTGCTATCGGTTCACCCATCCCTTTGAGGACGTGGAGGTGAAGCAAAACGCGCCGGAGCTGCTGGAGCTGGCGCTGAGATCGAGGCGGAAGAGGTGCATGATCGGCACGGGCTCGATGTCGGACCCCTACATGCACTGCGAGGAGAAGCTGGGCCTGACGCGGCGGTGCCTGGAGGTCATCCTGCGGCACGGCTTCGGCGCGGCGATCCAGACCAAGTCCGACCGCATCCTGCGGGACATCGACCTGCTGGATGAGATCAACCGCGCCGCCAAGTGCGTGGTGCAGATGACGCTGACCACCTGGGACAGCGGCCTGTGCCGGATCCTGGAGCCGAACGTGTGCGACACCCGGCGCCGGGTGGAGGTGCTCCATATCCTGCGCGACCGGGGCATCCCCACCGTGGTCTGGATGACGCCCATACTGCCCTGGATCAACGACACGGAGGAAAACGTGGCGGCCATATTGGACGCCTGCGCCGGGGCGGGCGTGAAGGGCGTGATCGACTTCGGCATGGGGCTGACCCTGCGGGACGGCGACCGGGAATACTACTACGCGGCGCTGGATCGCCACTTCCCCGGCCTGAAGCAGCAATACATCCGGCGCTACGGCAGCGCCTACGAGCTGCCCAGCCCGAACGCGAAGGCGCTTGCCGCCCTGTTCCGCAAAACCTGCGAAAGGCGCGGCATGCTGTCCACGCCCGAGGATTGCTTCCGGTACATGTATGAGCTGCCGGAGAAACACGTGCAGCTGAGCCTGTTCGACCTGTGAAAAGAGGCCGGATGGGCCCGGCCTCTTCATGGCGTCAGCCCTTGTAGACGATGCGCCTGTCCTCGGGCTGGTAGGGGTGCGCCCGGCTCACCTTGCCGTGCCACTCATAGTCGATGTCCCCGGCGGTGTTCCCGCCCTCAAGGTCCCGGAGCGCGGCCAGCAGGGTGTCGAACAGCTCCGCGCCGACGGGCCGCTGGCAGTGGCCGTGCAGGATCGTGTCGAACTGATCCCGCAGCGGCAAAAGCCGCTCCATGCTCTCGATCTGCCGGCTGACGGGCAGGGAATCCTCCAGCTGGAGCCACAGGTGGCCGATGATGCCGTCGCCGGAGAACAGGATTCTATCCTGCCGGTCCAGCAGCACGATCTCCCCCGGCGTGTGCCCCGGCAGGTACAGCGCCTGAAGGCTCAGCCCGCCCAGGTCGAACGCCTGGCCGTCCTCGATGGGCTCGAATTTCGGAAAGCGGATGCCCATCCGGCGCATCGCTTCCTGCACCTCCGGCCAGTTCATGGATTCCTCCGCCAGGGGCAGGTCGGCGGGGTTCATATAAGCCCTGTCGAAGCTCCAGTTCCCGCCGATGTGGTCGCCGTGGCCGTGGGTGTTCACGCAGATCAGCGGCAGGCCCGTCACCTTCTCCGCCTCCTTACGCACATTGCTCAGCCCGATGGACGTGTCGATCACCATGGCCCGCTCGCTGCCCGCCACCACGTACCAGGTGGCGTCGCCGTGGTCGTCCATCAGCCAGATGTGGTCGTTGACGGGCACGACGTTCGGGCTCCTCATCTCATAGTTCACGCTCTTATCCTCCTTTTATGCGGGTTCGCCGCGTCACCGGATGACGTAGGCGTCCACGATCTCGCCCACGTACATCGTGTGGCAGTCCCGGTTCGCCAGCGGCGCGGTGCCGGGCACGTCCCGGGGATACATCCGCTCGCGGATGTCCGCGGGGATGCGGTCGAGGTCCTGGTCCTGGGCATAGAGGATTTTGCACTCCAGCGTCAGCGGATACTGCCGCACGCCGGGGGTGTGGATCGTCCGCGCGTCCTCCAGCTGAAGCCCCGCCGCCTCCACCTTGTCGATGTTGAAGCCGGACTGTCCGCCGCAGACGCGGTTGATGGTTCCGTCCACCCCGTCCAGCGGGATGCTGACAGTGAACTCGCCCGTCCTGTCCAGCTGGCCCTTGGTGTAGCGCCCCTGGCGGACGTACACGTGGAAGGTGGGCCGGCTCCACAGCATGCCCAGGTGGCCCCAGCCGATCACCATGGCGTTGAACTTGTCGCCGTCGGTGTTCAGCAGCACGCCCCTGGGGATGGCGCTGATGATTTGGCCCGCGTAATCGTTGACACGGATGGTTTCCTTCATGGTCCCGATCTCCTTTCTCGCTTTGACAGGTCAGTTGGCATAATCGCAGCCGCCGCGCTCCGGGCCCGTCGCGCCGGAGGTGTAGCGGGCATTGAACTCCATGTTGATCTCCCTGAGCTCCCTCTTGCCCTCGATATAGTCTTGATACATCTTGACCAGCCCCGGGCTGCAGCCGTCGCAGGCCCCGTCGATGTTGCCGATGGACTCCGCCACGATCCGCTCCCGCTCCTCGCGGGTGGTGTCGGCGATCAGCAGGCTCTTCATGTTTCCCTCTCCTTCGCTTGGCCGCCGCGACAGGCCGATGGTGCACGGCGCGTTTGCCAATAATATAACACAAGCGAAACCCCTTGGCAAGGCAATCGTAAACCGCCCCATGGACGCCGGCGGGCTCGGCGCGGCACCCGCGGGATTTTTTACACTTGTGTAAAACGGCTTTCCGGGTTATAATGGAACAAACCACACAGCCGCGCGACCGACCCAAATCCATCGGGAGGGATTCCATGAACAACTTCAACTTCTATTCCCCCACCTACTTCGCCTTCGGCAAGGATCGCGAACAGGACGTCGGCGCGCTGGTGAAGCGCTTTGGCGGCACGAAGGTACTCATCCACTACGGCGGCGGCAGCGTGGTGCGCTCCGGGCTGATGGAGCGGGTGAAGGCCTCGCTGGACGGCGCGGGCATCGACCACGTGTCCCTGGGCGGCGTGAAGCCCAACCCCCGCAGCGGCCTGGTGTACGAGGGCATCGACCTGGCCCGGAGCGAGGGCGTGGACTTCATCCTCGCCGTGGGCGGCGGCAGCACCATCGACTCCTCCAAGGCCATCGCCGCGGGCGCGGTCTACGACGGCGACTTCTGGGACTTCTACTCCGGCAAGCCCATCGAGAAGGCCCTGCCCGTGGGCACGGTGCTGACCATCGCGGCGGCGGGCAGCGAGGGCAGTCCGGACTCCGTCATCACCAACGAACACGGCATGTTCAAGCGCGGCGCCAGCGGCGACGCCATCCGCCCACGCTTCTCCGTGCTGAACCCGGCGCTGACCCAGACCCTGCCGCCCTACCAGACGGCCTGCGGCATCACCGACATCCTGGCCCACCTGTACGAGCGCTACCTGACCAACACGAAGGAAGTGGAGGTCACCGACCGGATGATCGAGGCGCTGATGCTGACCATGATCCACGAGGGCCCGCGGGTGATCGAGAACCCCGACAACTACGAGGCCCGTGCCAACATCATGTGGGCGGGCATGATGGCCCACAACAACTCCTGCGGCGTGGGCCGCAGCCAGGACTGGAACAGCCACAACATCGAGCACGAGCTGTCCGCGCTGTACGACTGCGCCCACGGCGCGGGCCTGGCCGTGACCATGCCGGCGGTGTTCAGCTATGTGCTTGACCACGACGTGATGCGCTTTGCCCAGGTGGCCGTGCGGGTGTGGGGCTGCGCGATGGACTTCAACCATCCCGAGGCCACCGCCCGGGCGGGCATCGAGGCCCTGCGCCGCTTCCTCACCGACCTGGGCATGCCCCGGAACTTCTACGAGCTGGGCGCCCACGAGGCCGACATCCCCAAGCTGGTGGACGCGCTGTGCAACGGCGACGGCCGCCCCGGCCACATCACCGGCTTCGTGACGCTGAACCAGGAAGACTGCGAAAACATCTATCGCATGATGCTGTAAACCGGCGGCGTTGAACCACGATTGAGCGTTAACTGGCAACAGTTAACGCTTATTTAATTATTTTTTGTCTATGAATTCTTATTGTTTGCCATCCTGCTGACGCTGACTCTGTGCCTGGGCCTGGTGTCCGCCATGGCCGAGGAGCACGAGGAAGTGACCCTGACCTTCGGCTCCATCTGGTCCTCTGAATCCGAGGCCACCCGCGCCCCGTTCCTGAAGACCCTGGAGGAGTTCAAGGAGGCCTATCCCTGGATCACCGTGGAGGTGGACTGGAACGAGGCCAACGCCTGGAAGGAAAAGGGCGACACCCTGGCCACCCAGGACGCCATGCCCGACGTGTTCTACTGGAACGCCGGCGGCATCCTGAAGGAGAAGGTGGACATGGGCCAGATCCTGCCCCTGAACGACTACATCGACGACGACACCATGGGCCGCCTGATGGACGGCGCCCTGGCCAGCATGACCTTCGACGGCCAGATCTACGGCCTGCCCTACACCAACGCCTGCTCCGTGATGTACTGCAACAAGGCGCTGTTCGAGGCCAACAACGTGGCCATCCCCGAGACCTGGGACGACGTGCTGGCGGCGGTTGAAGCCTTCAAGGCTGCGGGCGTGACCCCGATGATCGCCGGCGGCAGCGACCGCTGGCCCACCAACATGCTGGGCGACATCCTGCTGCTCCGCTTCGCCGGCGACGCCGACCTGCGCAAGGCCTGCTTCAAGGAGGAGGGCGGCACCTTCCTGACCGACGGCATGATCGCCGGCGCCCAGGCCCTCAGGGACCTGGTGGACGCGGGCGCCTTCCCGGACGACGTGGCAGCCCTGACCCGCGACGAATCCGAGGTGCCGTGGCACAACGGCGAGGTGGCCATGTATGTCATGGGCCAGTGGGAAGCCGGCAACCTGGGCACGGAGGTGCCCGCCACCACCATGTATCGGGAGATCTTCAAGCAGCACCACTACGGCGTGGGCAGCGCCATGGCGATGTTCATCGTGGCGGAATGCCTGGTGTTCACGGTGCTGTTGAACTGGGTGTTCCGCGAGCGCGACGCGCGACCGGGAAAGGAGCTGGCCAGGCTATGAAACACAGCCCGATTACCGTCAAGGGCGTCGTCAAGACAGTCTTTCTGCTGATCTGGACGGTGGCCTGCCTGTTCCCGCTCTACTGGCTGTTCACCTTTTCGCTGAAGACCAACAACGAGATCTTCGGCGGCAACGTGGTGGGCCTGCCCAACTACTGGATCTGGAGCAACTACGTCGACGCCTGGGGCGCGGGAAAGATGAGCCTGTACCTGCGCAACAGCATCATCACCACGGCGGCCACGCTGTTCTTCACGCTGCTGCTCAGCTTCATGTCCTCCTATGGCCTGCTGCGCATGCGCTGGAAGGGCCAGAAGGTCACGATGACCTACCTGCTGCTGGGATTGATGATCCCGATGCACGCCGCGCTGCTGCCCCTGCTGGGCACGATGCTGAAGCTGGGCGTGCTGAGCACCCACTGGGGGCTGATCATCCCCTACACGGCCTTCAACATCCCCATGGCGATACTTATCATCTCCGGCTTTATCGGGTCCATCCCCCTCGACATGGAGGAGGCCGCCTTCATCGACGGCAGCGGCATCTATCGCACCGCCTTCACAATCATCCTGCCCATGCTGGTGCCCGCAATGGTCACCGCGGCGATCTTCGTGTTCCTGCAGGTGTGGAACGAGCTGTTGATGGCCTCGGTGTTCGTCTCCAGTGACAACGTGCGCACGCTGACCGTGGGCATCCAGCAGATGTTCGGCCAGTATCAGACGGACTGGGGCCCCATCGGCGCGGCCCTGGTGATCGGCACCCTGCCCACCCTGATCCTCTACCTGTGCATGAGCAGCCAGGTTCAGAAGAGCCTGATCGCCGGCGCGGTGAAGGGATGACCCCCAAAGAGAGGAAGCCATCATGAAAAACGCACTGATCACCGGCGCGGCGGGCGGGCTGGGCGTCTGCCTGGTGCGGGAATACCTGGATCGGGGCTACCGCATCTTCGGCCTGGACATCGCCCGCCGCCCGGAAACGGAGGCGCTGCTGGCCGCATCGGAAGGGCGCTATGCCTTCTTTGAGGCCGACGTCACCGACACCGCCGCCATCGAGGAAGTCGCCCAGCGCGTCAGGGCCGAGGCGCCTTCCCTGGACATCCTCGTCAACGCCGCCGGCCTGTTCCGTCCGGAGAGCGAATACCTGCTGGAGGACTTCGACGTGGACGGCTCCATGCACCTGTTCGACGTGAACGCCTTGGGGCCGCTGCGCATGGCAAAGGCCTTCATCGGCCTGCTGCGCCGGGGCGAGGACAAGCTGCTGGTGAACGTTTCCTCCGAGGCGGGCAGCATGACCTCCCACGCCGAGTACATCCAGCGCTACGACTACTGCATGTCCAAGGCGGCGCTGAACATCCAGTCCATCATCCTCCAGCGCTACCTGAAGCCGGAGGGCATCCGGGTGCTGCTGTTCCATCCCGGCTGGATGCACACGCCCATGGGCGGGCCGGAGGCCCCGATCGACCCGGCGGACGCCGCCCGGGGCATCGCCGACGTGGCGGCAGGGCTTCGCGGCAGGCTGGACAGCTACATGTACTGGAACTACAACGGAACCGAGCGCCCCTGGTAGGGCGCCCGGTTCCATTCCTTCGCGGCCTGGCCCACATTCGCAAGATGTGGCAAGCACCTGTATCACAACCGCGCAGCCTGCCCGCCGAAAAAGTTGTATACTCAGAGTGAAACCAGTCGCAAATCACGCCGAAATACCGCTCTCAGTTTAAACAGCCAGAAAAAGGCGCCTGCCGAATGGCTGGATCAAGCCGAAAACCGTATAAAGAGGAGGATCGCCATGTCCCTTGAGCATCGCAAAGCAACCGTCGCCCTGCGCGTGGTGGACGCCACAGGCAACCCCGTCGCGGGCCGCAAGCTCCGTCTCGACCAGACTTCCCACGACTTCCTGTTCGGTTCCGGCGCCTTCGACGCCATCCCCCGGACCAACGAGCACAAGGACGATCCCTTCTTCAGAGACCGCATGGACAAGTGGCTGCGCCTGTTCAACTACGGCACCATGTCCTTCTACTGGGGGCGCTATGAGCCCGAGGAGGGAAAGCCGGAGTACGTCAGCCGCATGAACGCCTCCCGCTTCCTGGTGGAGCAGGGCAAGACCGTGAAGGGCCACCCGCTGTGTTGGCACACCGCCTGCGCGGACTGGCTGATGGCCTACGACGACAAGACCATCCTGGACAAGCAGCTTCAGCGCATCCACCGGGACGTGACCGCCTTCGCCGGCGTGATCGACATCTGGGACGTGATCAACGAGGTGGTCATCATGCCGGTGTTCGACCGGTACGACAACGCCATCACCCGCGTCTGCAAGCGCTACGGCCGCGTCCAGCTGGTGAAGGAGGTCTTCGACGCGGCGAAGGCGGCCAACCCCAACGCGCTCTTGCTCATCAACGACTTCAACCTCTCCGACAAGTACGCCCGGCTGATCGCCGACTGCCTGGACGCCGGCGCGCCCATCGGCGCCATCGGCCTGCAGACCCACCAGCACCAGGGCTACATGGGCGCCCAAAAGCTGGGCGAGATCCTGAAGCGCTTCGAGGGCTTCGGCCTGCCGCTGCACTTCACCGAGAACACGCTGGTCTCCGGCCACCTGATGTCGCCCCACATCGTGGATCTGAACGACTACCAGATCCCCGAGTGGCCCAGCACGCCGGAGGGTGAGGAACGCCAGGCCCGGGAGTGGGAGGAGATGTACCGCATCCTGTTCGACCACCCGCTGGTTGAGGCCGTCACCGGCTGGGACTTCGCCGACGGCGCCTGGCTGGGCGCGCCCAGCGGCGTAATCGCCAAAGACAACCGGGAAAAGCCCGCCTATCACGCGCTACAGCGGCTGATCCACGGCGAATGGGAAACCCACGGCGAGATCACCACCGACGCAAGCGGCCGCGCCGAAGTCACCGGCTTCAAGGGCGGCTATGCCCTCACCGACGGCGAACGCGCCGCCGGGTTCCGGCTGGACGGCGCTTCGGACGCCGTGGATGTCACGCTGGCGTAAGGCTGCGAAAAAGGGCTGTCTCCTTTCGAGACAGCCCTTTTTTGTGATCCGGGAGGCTGCCCGGTCAGCGGCGCGCCATTCACGGGGTTCCGCACAAAAAAAGCGGCTGCCGACAGCCGCGGCGCGTCCCCGCGGCCATCGACGGCCCCCGTCGGTCACTTTCCCACGTCCAATTCCACGTCCGGCAGCTCCAGCCCCTCGTCCTCGCAGAACTTCGCGAGGGTAACGAGGGAGATGTGCTCGCCCAGCTCCGCGAACTTTGCCCTCTGGGCTTCCGTCAGCCTCGCCAGCCACTCCTTCATGCGGTTCGCCTCCTGTTCCGGGATTTTCATTGCGACGGGACGCCGGCGGGCACAAACCCCGGCTATCCCATCAACGCTGTCGCTATTATATCACACGGCCAGCCCCGTGTGAAGTATATTTCTTGCCGCATATGGACGCGCTGGCGTTCCTGTGCTAAAATATCAGCGATACACTGGCATTCGCGACCTGAACACACGAGGGGACTGCGCTATGAAACTACTTTGGCAGCTCAGCCGCGAGGCCTCGAGGTACAAGGGGCTCTATCTGGCGGCCATACTGGCCACGCTGGCGCTGACGGGCGTGAACCTGGCCGCGCCGAAGCTGCTGTCCGCGGTGACGGGCGTGGTGGAGGGCGGCGTGGACGAGGCCGGGCTGCGCAGGATCCTGACGTTGACGGCCGCGCTGGCGGCGCTTTACCTGATGCGGGTGCTGTTCCGCTTCATGAGCAACTACCTGGCCCACCGGGCGGCCTGGTACCTGGTGGGCGACCTGCGCACCCGCACCTACGACAAGCTGGAGCGGATGCACCTGGGCTTCTTCCACGACAAGCAGACCGGCGACCTGATGAGCCGGGTGGTGAACGACACCCGGGACTTTGAGCTGCTCTACGCCCACATCATCCCGGAATCCATCACCAACCTGGTCACGTTCGTGGGCGTGCTCGTCGTGCTGGCCACCATCAACTGGCGGCTGGCGCTGGTCACCTGCGCGCCGATCCCGCTGATCCTCGTCTCCGGCGTGATCTTCGCCAGGAAGGTGCGCCCCTTCTTCCGAGTGTCCCAGAAGAAGATGGGCGAATTGAACGGCAAGCTGCAGGACAACCTGTCCGGCGTGCACGAGATCCAGTCCTTCGGCCGGGAGGCCTACGAGACGGAGCGGGTAAACGAAAAGAACTTCGCCCACATCCGCGCCATGCTGAAGGCGCTGAAGGTGAGCGCGGTGTTCCACCCGTCGGTGGAGTTCATCTCCGCCCTGGGCACGATCCTGGTGGCCGGCTTCGGCGGCTGGATGGCGTATCAGGGCCGGCTGCGGGTGTCGGACATCGTGGCCTTTTTGCTGTACCTGTCGCTGTTCTACACGCCGGTGACGGGGCTGGCCACGCTGCTTGAAAACATGCAGCAGTCCTTGGCCGGGGCCGAGCGCGTGCTGGACATACTGGACGCGCCGGTTCAGATCGTGGACCGCCCCGGCGCCGTGCCCCTAAAGGACGTGAAGGGCGGCATCACCTTCGAGCACGTCAGCTTCGCCTACCAGCCGGACATGCCGGTATTGAAGGACGTGTCCTTCCACTGCGAGCCCGGAAAGATGCTGGCGCTGGTGGGCCCCACGGGCGTGGGCAAGACCACCCTCACCCAGCTGATCTCCCGGTTCTACGAGCCGGACGAGGGCCGCATACTCATCGACGGCCAGGACATCGCCCACGCCACGCTTAAGAGCCTGCGCGGGGCGATCTCCCCGGTGCTGCAGGACACGTTCCTGTTCAACGGCACCATCGCCGAGAACATCGGCTATGCCTGCCCCACCGCCACGCGGCAGCAGATCGAAGCCGCGGCCAAGGCCGCCAACATCCACCGGGACATCCTGGACATGCCCGACGGCTACGACACCGCCATCGGCGAGCGCGGCCTGCGCCTGTCCGGCGGCCAGAAGCAGCGCGTGGCCATCGCCCGGGCCATCCTGCGGCGCTCGCCCATCATCGTGCTGGACGAGGCCACGGCCTCGGTGGACGTGGAGACAGAGCGCCAGATCCAGCAGGCCATATCGAACCTGGCCGGCCAGCGCACCATCGTGGCCATCGCCCACCGGCTGTCCACCATCCGCGGCGCGGACCAGATCCTGGTGATCGAGGAGGGCCGCGTCATCGAGCGGGGCACCCACGAGCAGCTGGTGGCCCTGGGCGGCAAATACGCCCGCATGAGCGCCATCCAGGGCGACGCGCAAGGCGCCTGATCGCGGATTACAGAAATTGCGAGGAAAACCCATGCTCACCAGAGACAAGACCTTCTACAAATCCTTTATCGCCCTGTCGCTGGCGCTGATGGCCGAGCAGGCGGTGATCCTGTCCGTCAACCTGGCGGACAACGTCATGCTGGGCTCCTACAGCGAAAGCGCCCTGTCCGGCGTGGCGGCGGTGAACCAGATCCAGTTCGTGCTGCAGCAGCTGGTCTACGGCGTCGCCAACGGCGTGATCGTGCTGGGCAGCCAGTACTGGGGCCAGAACCGGCCGGACGCGGTGAAGAAGCTGAGCGCCATCGGCCTGTGGTGCAACCTCGTCATCACGCTGTTGCTGTTCATGGCCGTGAGCCTGTTCCCCCGCGGCGCGCTGGGCCTGTTCACCCGCGACGAAGGGATCGCCGAGCAGGGCATGGCCTACCTGAGCATCATGCGCTTTTCCTACGTGTGCTTCGGGTTCACGGCGGTGATGCTGGGCACCATGCGCATCGCCGGCACGGTGAAGATCGCGCTTCGGGTGTCCATACTGTCCCTGGTCATCAACGTGGCCATCAACTTCCTGCTGATCCCCGGCCGCTTCGGCCTGCCGGAGCTGGGCGTGCGCGGCGCGGCCATCGGCACGCTCACCGCAAGGCTGGTGGAGTTTTTCGTGGTGGCGCGCTATATGTTCCGCAGGGAGGAGCAGCTTCAAATGAAGGGCGCGGACTGCCTGCGCCTGGACGGGCAGATGCTGAGGGACTACCTGCGCGTCAGCGCGCCGATCATCTTCGCCTCCATCCTGTGGGGCGTCTCCAACGCGGTGCAGACCATGATCCTGGGCCATATGGACAACAGCGCCATCGCCGCCCAGTCCATCAGCGCCACGCCGTTCCAGCTGTTGAAGGTGACCAGCGTGGGCGCGGCCTCCGCCGCCAGCGTCATCATCGGCCGGACCATCGGCTCCGGTGACATGGACAGGCTGAAGGACTACACCCGCACGCTGCAGGTGCTCTTTGTGATGATCGGCGCGGCGCTGGCGCTGCTCTACACGCTGATCCGCTTCCCGCTGCTGGCCCTGTACCGCGTCTCCCCCGAGACCCGCTCCATGGCAAACGCCTTCATGAACATCCAGACGCTGGTGCTGTTCACCATGTCCTACCAGATGCCGGTGAACAGCGGCATCATCCGCGGCGGCGGCGACACCCGGTTCATGATGATCCTGGACATCATCTCCCAGCTGATCATGTACCCGCTGGCCCTGGTGGGCGCGTTCACGCTGGGCTGGCCGCCGCTGGCCATCATGTTCATCGTCAATTCCGACCAGGTCTTCAAGTGCGTCCCGGCCTTCATCCGCGTGAACAGCTATCGCTGGGTCAGGCGGCTCACGCGGCAGTGACCGCGCTGATCTGCCTCATGGCGCTGCTGCTGACGGCGCTGCCCGCCGGGCCTTGGCTGAGACGGCCGAGCCCATCGAGGCCGGCATACGGGGGATCAACAAGTACGGCAACCTGGTGCTGACCATCTCCGCCACCGGTCTGCTGGAGAGGGGCTACGAGTACGGCGACATCGCCGCCGTCACCATCGACGGCCAAACCTATGATGTGCCCGTGGTTTCCAACTACACCGACGTGGACAACGGCCAGATGCTCATCCGCGTCACTCCCTCGGACAACCCCGATGAGAACATCGTCCTGCTCGCGATCAACATGAGCGATCTCGCCACCTCGCTGGGCATCGCCACCAAGTCTGCCATCGAGGAGGGCCCCGGCTTCCGCTGAGATTACAACGAGGGCTATGACGACACGCTGACCGTCGCCATCGCCATGGGCGAAAAGGGCGGCTACGCGGATGAATACGCGATCCACCAGCTCGCGCGCAGCGAGGTCCGCGAGGATTATCCCGACCTGACCGACGAGCAGTACGCCAACTTCCGCAACGTGGCCATCACCGGCATGGGCGCCTATGTACTGTATCGCTCCTCCTCGCCGGTGAACCCGGATATCAACCGCAGCCGCGAGGCCGACGCCGCCGTCAACGCGGCCGGCATCTGCACGGTCATGAACATGGCCGACAACGAGGAGATCATGAAGGGCTACGAGGGCTATGCCGAAACCTACTACTCCGCCCTGGATGTGATCGCCCTGAACCTGGGCATGGATTTCACCACCGACAACTTCCGCGCCGGTCTGGCCGAGGGCTTCCGCTTCCTCGCCGGCCACGAGGGCCCCTATCTGGTCCACTGCAACGAGGGCAAGGATCGCACCGGCTTCGCCATGGCCGCGCTGGAGTGCCTGATGGGCGCTTCCGCCGAAGAGGTCGTGTCGGACTACATGGTCACCTACGCCAACTTCTACGGCGTCCTGCCCGGCACCGAGAAGTACGACGCCATCGTGCGCAGCAACCTCGCAAGCAGCCTCGCCGCGGCCTTTGATATCGAGAGCATCTACGACGCCGACCTGGCCGCCGAAGCCGACGATTACCTTCTGGAGATCGGCCTGACCCGCGAGGAGGTCGACGCCCTGAAGGCCAACCTGGGCGCCGATATTCAATGACGGCCCACCCACGATCCGTCCCATGGACGGCATGACCCGCCCCGGCGGCGGTGTCCGCGCCCTCGCTTTCCATGAACAGCTTCAGGCCCACGCAGCCCGCGTGGGCCATATTTGCGCCCGCGCGCCGGCCTGTGGCGCGCGTCCCCCGCTCACAGTTCCCGGACCGTCTCCTCCATCGGCTTGCGCTTGGCGTGCAGGTGGGCCGGATGGCTCTTCTCGCCGGGATAGCCCAGCGCCAGCATCATCACCGGCACGTGGTTTTCCGGCAGGTCGAATGCCTCGATCACGTCCCTGGAATCAAAGCCCCTGATCCACAGGCTGTGGACGCCCAGCTCCTCGGCCTCGAACATCATGCTGGCCGCCACGATGCTGGCGTCCTGCTCACCGGCGTTGTAATCCTCGTAGCAGCGGTCGCCGGGATTGCGCCATACGGCCCTGCTATCATAGCACACCAGCAGCGCCACCGGGCACCCGCACAGGGACGCCCCGGTGGCCTTCGCCTTTTCCATGGCCGCGCTGCTCTTGATGACGTAGACGCGCTGGGGCTGCAGGTTGCAGGCCGTCGGTGCGATGCGCCCCGCCTCCAGGATCCTCAAAAGCTTCTCATCCTCCACGGGCCGTGGGTCGAAGTGCCGCTCGGAAAAGCGGTTCTGCGCCAGTTCCATGAACGTCATATCATCGTCCCTCCCCAAGTCGTTTCACTTCTTCGACGGCGATCCGCAGCCCTGCCGCGATCGTCTCCGTCGGCATGCCCCTAACGGGAACGTGGATGAACCCGGCCGGGATCGGCCTGCCGCTTCGGGCGACGGCGTCCATCAGCGCGTAAAAGACCGCGTTGCAGACGTAGGTCCCGGCGGTACAGGACAGCTCCGCCGGGATGCCGGCTTCCTCCAGGCGCGCCGCGATCCGGCGCGTCGGCAGGGTGGAAAAGTACGCCGCGGGGCCGCCCGGCACAACGGGGGCGTCCACGGGCCGCGCGCCGTCGTTGTCCGGCATCCGCGCATCCATCAGGTTGACGGCGACGCGCTCCACTGAGATCGCCGACCGTCCGCCCGCCTCGCCCACGCAGATCACCGCGTCGATCCCACGTCCGGCGAGCCTGCGGATCCCTTTCACGGCGGCGGCAAAGGAGACCGGCAGCAGGATCCTCTCCACGCCGTCCAGCCGCCTGACCGCCTCCCAGGAGGCGTTGACCTCTGCGCCGCCAAAGGGTTCAAACCCCGTCACAATGATTCCCATGCCAATCCCCCGTCAAAGGTCGAATATGCCGCCCTCCAGGGCGCTCCGGGCCGCCAGGATATAGCAGCTGGTGTCCAGAGGGTCCACGCCCCGGCGCGGGGCCGTCGCGCCCAGCTCCAGCGGGCACTCCCGATAGCCGGACAGCCGGGTGCTCATGCCGCCCCGGCCCGCGGTGGCCTGGGCCAGCCGGGTGGGATAGTCCAGGCTCTCGGAGACCGGCACCAGCGCCGTCAGCGAGGCGAAGTCGTCGGCGGTCTCCACGCGCAGCACCTCGCCCCGCATGGCGTTCACGTCGCCCATGATCCGCCCCGCGCACTCCGGCGGCACCCGCAGCCGCATCTCCAGTATCGGCTCCAGCAGCGCGCTGCCGCCCGCGCGCAGGGCGTCCTGGATGCCCCAGGGCGTGGCCACGATGAAGTCCAGCGGGTGGGTGTGGAACTGGTGATGGCTGCCGCCCACCAGCGCGATTTCCACGTCCGTCACCGGCCAGCCCAGCCGCCCCTGGGAGAGCGCCAGCGGCAGCGCCTGCTCCACCTGATGCTGGTATCGGGGCAGGATCTGGCGGGCCGGCACCTCGCTTCGGAACGTGACGCCGCTGCCCCGAGGCGCGGGCCGGACGACGAATTCCAGGATCGCCCAGCAGGGCTTGGGCCAGGTGTACTCCGCATGGCCCACGGCCTCGCGGGCGATGGTCTCCCGGTAGATCACCGTGGGGTCGGCGAACCGGGCGGACAGGCCGAAGCGGCTCTTCAGCGCCTCCTGCAATATCTCCAGCTGGATGGCGCCCATGGCGTCCATCTGCAGTTCCCCGGTGTCGCGCGCGTACCGGGTCCTCAGCAGCGGGTCCTCGTCGGCCAGCGCCTGGCAGGCCGCCGCCAGCGCCTTCACCTGCGCCGGGTCCTCCGCCTCCACCCGCATGGTGGTCAGCGGCGCGCGCAGCGTCCCGGGCCGCACCTTGCGCGGCAGCAGGGCCTCGTCCCCCAGCGCCTGGCCCACCCGCAGGGCGCCCAGGCCGTAGACGATGCCGATCTCCCCGGCAGACAGGCTGCCCGCGTCGCTGCCGTCCACGCCGCGGATCTGGGTGACCTTGTTCTGCACCGCGGTGCGCTCGCCGGTGAGCGGGTCGATGCGCCCCGGCAGGGTCACGGCCTCCCGGTTGGCCAGCCGCCCGCCGAACAGCCGCACCCACAGGCCCCTGCCCAGCAGCCGGTCCGAGGCCGCCGCGAAGGCCACGCCGCACAGCGCGCCCTGGGACGCGTCCGGCGGGGGCAGGAAGGACAGGATGCCGTCCAGCAGCGCCTCGATGCCCTGTCCCCGCAGCGCCGAGCCGGTCAGCACCGGGAACGCCTCGCCCTTCTTCGCGAGGGTCGCCAGCGCCGCCTGCAGCTCCCCGTCGGGCAGGTCGCCGTCCTCCAGCCAGCGCTCCATCAAGCCGTCGTCCGCGTCGCACAGCGCCTCGGTCAGCCCCTCCCGGTCGCCGGGCATCGCCGCGCGCGGGGACAGACGCCTTCTCAGCTGCCCGCAGACCCGGTCCGCATCCGCGCCGTCCCGGTCCATCTTGTTGATGAAGAACAGCACCGGCAGGCCCTGGGCGCGCAGCGCCTCGAACAGCAGCTCCGTCTGGGGCTGCACGCCCTCCACGCCGCAGACCACGATCACCGCGCCGTCCAGCGCCCACAGCGCCCGCTCGATCTCCGCGGAGAAGTCCGCGTGGCCGGGGGTGTCGATCAGGTTGATGGCCTCGCCCCGCCAGTTCAGCCGCACGCAGCTGGACCGCACGGAGATGCCCCGGCGGCGCTCCACGTCCAGTGTGTCGGTGTGGGCGGTGCCGCTGTCCACGCTGCCGGCGCTGCGGATCGCGCCCGCCTTCAGGAGCAGCTGCTCCGACAGCGTCGTCTTGCCCGCGTCCACGTGGGCGAATATGCCGATATTGCGCATGGCGTCCGCTCCTTCACCGCTGGGCCTCAACCTGATAGTCCTTCTTCATGCCGTGGGCGCCGAACACCTGCCACTTCCCCGCGCCCAGCCGCTGCAGGATGGCCCGGCGCTCCTCGGCGCACAGCTTCGGGTCGGTGTCCACCGAGGTCATCAGCACCGGCGCGTACTGGTTGTAGGCGGCCTGCTCCCGGGTCATGCCGTGCACGTTCACGTAGATGTCCCCGGTGAAGGCGATGTGGTGCCCGTAGTCGATCAGCACCGTCTCGCCCTTCAGGTGCCCGCCGTTGCCCTGGTACACCTCAAAGTTCAACTCCCCGAAGCGGAAGAAGCCGATCTGCTGCAGCGGTTCCGTCTGCCCGCCCCGGTCGTCCCACAGGCCGCGCACCTTCCCCGGCTCCGGCGGACGATAGCCCGTCAGGGTCTTGCAGATGCTGATGTAGGGCCGGTGCAGCGGGTTCTGCTCCCGAAAGCCGTTCTCCCCGGCGTGCTCCAGCGCCAGGCACTCCCTGGACTTCGCGCTGGCCAGCACCTCGTCGAACAGCGGCAGCAGCCCGCAGTGGTCCACGTCCGCGTGGGTGATGAATATGCGCTTTTTCATGCCGTCCCAATCCCCCAGCAGCCGGCGGAACAGGGCCTCCATCTCCTCGCGGTACAGCGCGTAGCCGCTGTCGATGAACAGCGTCTCGCCCCGGCTCTGGATGATGGCGGTGTTGCTGCCGCAGGGCGGCTCGATCAGCGTGATCTTCGTCTCCTCCGTCACGGCGTGCTCCGTGATCCGCGGCGCGAAGGTCTCGCCCCGGCAGTCCGCCAGCAGCTGGGCGAAGCGGCCGATGCTCTCGAAGGTCTTGTAGGGCGACAGCCCCTTTTCGTCCAGCATCTGCATCACCAGGTTGCTGTTCACCAGCAGCGCCTCCCGGCAGTCCTCCGGCAGGCCCATGGTGCGCATCAGCCCGGAGACGAAGGAGCGATAGAAGATGCTGTTGTCGTACACCCGCTCGGAGTGGTTGTAGTCGATCACCCGCACCGGGCACAGCGCCTCCACCCGGCTCAAAAACGCGCGCAGCCGCTCCTCGTCCTCCACGAACAGGCCCATCTTGAAGGCCTGGTAGTCCGTGCCGTTCTCCTGGGAGCTGATATAGGAGATGTTCAGGCTGAACTCGTGGATCAGCCGCAGCACCGCCGTGACGCTGCCGGGCTCGTCCCGCAGGTGGAATTCCAGCAGCACGATGCCGCGTTCGTCCCCCGCGCCGTTCAGGTAGCCGATCTTCGCCAGCTCCGCGTCCGCCCGGCCCAGCTGCTCCTCGGTGCCCTCGGCGTCGATGAACAGCGTGTGGGAGTCCACGGCCTTGTTGTAGCTGACGCGGGTGATGTTCACGCCCAGCTTCGCAAAGCACTCGCTGGCCTTCAGGAAGGCGCCGATGTGGTTGGGCATGGTGGTGATGTAGGTCTTCTTCATGGAATCTCCTCCAGGGGAATCGAATCGTTCGCGGCCCGTCCGCCCCGCCGGACAGGCGGCAGGCGCGGAACCCGGGGCTCCCGCTGCTCACCCTTCCCGGATGAACGCGTCAATCCGGGCCATGGTCTCCTCCAGCGTTCGCACGTCGGCGATGACGTCCCCCGTCTCCAGGGAGTGGTTGGCCCCTTCGGTCAGATGGAGCGGTATGCCCTTCTCCCGGCAGGCGGCGGCGACGGCCCCCGTGTCCGCCCAGGGGTCGGCGGTGCCGTGGAAGGCGACGGCGCGGCCCCGGACATATGGAAATGTGTCCGCCAGCGGCGTGAGCAGCACGTTCTTCACCGCCAGGCCCTTCTCCAGCGCGTAGCGGGACGCCACGATCGTGCCGATGCTCTTGCCGATGAACAGCACGTCGCTCCACGCGGCCCAGTCCACGTCCGCCAGCATTTCCACGGCCTGCTCCCAGGCGATTTCGAGGCTCGCGCGCAGCTTGTCCCCGTCGCCCCGCACCTTCTCCGGGAAGCCCGCGTAGGGCACGGGCCGCACGTCATGGCCCGCCGCCCTCGCCAGCTTCGCCGCGTAGTACAGAAGGGGCTTGTCGCAGTGATAGCCGATGCCCGGAAACAGCACCGCCAGCTTCTTGTCTCCCATCTCCATCCCCCCTGTGTCCTCTGATGAGCGGCGCGGGCATGCCTGCCGCGCTTTTCCGTTCAGCGCGCCTGTCGGCCGTTCCGCCTCGCCCGGCACTCCGGGCATTCCTTCGGCCAGTTCCTTTCAGCCGAGGAGAAGGTGAACTTCCTGCCGCAGCGGCGACACGCCCGGGTGACCGTCTCCGCCGGCCGGACCTTCGCCCTGCACGCCTGGCAGCAGTCCGGCCAGTGCTGCACTTCCTCGGGAAGGGTAAAGGTCTTCCCGCACACCTTGCACGTCCTCGTGATCATCCCCCGGGATGCCCGGGCCTGTCCGCTCCCGGCGAACAGCGCCTTCAGCCACTCCAACACGGTCATCGCCCTCCTCATATCGTCGATCCCCGGCGGGCGCCGCGTCCGCCCGGTTTGAATGGCGACCCTGATACGGCGGCAGGGGCGGCACAGTGCCGTCCCTGCTGTCGCGCCCGTCGCGCCATCGCGCGGTTCAGGCAGCGTCGTTCTATCCCTTGTAATGCAGGCCCAGCATGGTGATGTCGTCAAACTGGGGCGCGTCGCCCACGAAGGCGTCGATCTCCCGCCGCACGGTGTCGAGCAGCGTCTGCGGGTCGGCGTTCGGGTCGCGGTTCAGGGCGTTCACCATGCGCTCGGCGCCGAACAGCTCGTCCTGGGCGTTGGTGGCCTCCGGCACCCCGTCGGTGTACACATACAGCCTGTCCCCGGGGTGCAGTTCAAACTCATGCTCCCGGAAGGGGATGCCGTCCATGGCCGCCACGGCAGGCGAATGGCGATAGACCGCCAGCTCATATTTTCCGTCTCTGCGGCAGATGGCCGGGTGCTCGTGGCCGGCGTTGGCCGCCACGCCCTTGCCGGTGGACAGCTCAATGATCGCCAGCCAGACGGTGACGAACATCTCCGCCTCGTTGCCCTCGCAGAGCTGGTTGTTCACGTTGTACAGGATGCTGGACGGGCTCTCCCCGCGCAGCGCGTGGTTCTTGATCAGTGTCTTGGCGATGACCATGAACAGCGCCGCCGGCACGCCCTTGCCGGACACGTCCGCCATCACCAGGCACAGGTGGTCGTCGTCGATCAGGAAGAAATCGTAGAAGTCGCCGCCAACCTCTTTGGCCGGGTCCATCGTTGCGTAGATGTCAAAATCGTGCCGCTCCGGGAACGGCGGGAAGATGCGCGGCAGCATGTCCGCCTGGATCTGGGTGGCCACGTTCAGCTCAGCGCTGATGCGCTCCTTCTCCGCCGTGATGGCCTGGATGTTGTCGATGTACTGGACGATTTCGTCCTCCATCTGGCTCACGGACCGGGCCAGGTCCTGGATCTCGTCCCCGGTGCGGATGTCCGAAAGCGACGTGGTGGTCACCGTGTTGTTCCGGGCGAACTCCGTCACGTTATCGCGGATCCGCCTCAGCGGGCTGATGAAGCTGCGGTGCATCAGCGTCCAGTAGACCACGCCGAACACCGCCAGGGTGCCCAGCGAGATCAGCACCATGCGCAGGATGTAGCGCTGCATCGTGCCGATAATCACCTTCATCCACACGTCCACCGACAGCATCGCCACGACCTTGCCCTGGCTGTCGATGATCGGCAGCATGCTCGACGTCAGATAGCCGTATTTTGGGGAATGGCGCACCATGTAGCTGGCCGGCCGCTTTCCCTCGGTATAGGCCTTCCACGCCACGTCGAAATTGGCCGGAACCGGGTCGGACGACCCGATGGGCACGCCGGTGCTGTCAAAGATGTAGCGTATGGTCTGGTCCTCGTTGAGGGTGACGATATAGATGAACGCCACGCCGGAGGCATCCGCCACGTCCTTCAGGTAATCCGCGATTTCGGCGTAGTCCTCGTCCTCGGTCCAGGTCTGGGCATAATGGCCGATCTTGTCGTGGTCGATGTGGTCCAGTATGATATTCGCCACGGCATAGCCGTTGTCGTTGTACATCTTTCGGATCGTATTGCTGTACTGCAAATAGCCGCTGGCCGTGGAAACCACGCAGATCAGTATCGTCAGCAGCGCGACATTCAGCAGCAGCCGCTTGCTGATGCTGGAGCGCGCGCGCCCGGTTTTCCCGTCGTTATTCACGGACATCCCCGCCTTCCCTGTGTTCCAGCTTCTTCATGTAAAACACCGCGTCGCAGATGCAGTGGTAATGCCCGCAGTAGGGGCAATAGATGTCCATGTCCGCCCAGGGCCGGATGATTTCGGCGATGGGGACAAAGCCGTTGTCCTGCAGGATGTCCTTCGCCGGAACCGCGCCGGCCGGAGAGCGCATGGCCGGGACCAGGATCAGCTTCGCGCCCCGCGCCCGAAGCACCGGCTCCTGGCTGCGAACGAAGGACGAGCAGATGCCGGCCTTCCGGTAATCCTTCCCCGTGCTCACCGTCTTGTAGACGCCCACCGTCGTGCGGCCGTCGTAACCGGCGAGCGCCTCCGGCCTCTGTCTGACCTGCATGATCTCCAGCGCCTCGTCCAGCGACGACAAAAACGCGTAGAAAAAGGCGGCGACGGCGCCGTCCCGGTCCGCGTCCGTCACGACGTAAAACAGGTTCCGCTCGCCCCGGATGCTCGCCTCCAGCTTCTCATTCGTATAGTAATCCGGCGCGAGACATTCGTCGATCATGCGCTTGAGCTGGGGCACGTCCCTCGCTTCCGCCCTTCTCGTTTCAAGCCTCATCCGTGCTTCTCCCTTCAAGAGAATGACCGCGTGCTGACGCAAGCGGCGCCCTGTCCGGCCATGCTGCGCCAGATGGACGGCACGCGTCCGTCCCACAGCTTCGATACGCTATTATAGCACGATGCGAAACATCGGGCAATAGCGATGCCGCTCATTTGTGAAACGGCGCGCACGCCTTGCAATTCCCCGGGATTCGTAGTAAGATATATAAAACTAACCGCCGTCGCGGCCACGCGCGGCGGGCGCGCAGCGGCGTCTCGCCCGCATCCCACAGCCGCGGCCCGCCGTCGCTTCCAACACGAAAGGGGATGTGCGAATGAATCCTTTGAACCGCCAGTGGTTCTACCGGGGCTTCCGCAGGGCGCTGCGCAGGCAGCTGCCCGCGGAGCAGGCCGACGGCGTCTGGAAGGCCGCCGGCGCGGAATACGAACGCATGCTGGCCCGCCAGCCGGAGCTGAAGCGGCACAGGGGCGCCATGGCCCTGCCGGCGGTGGCCCTCCATCGGGCGCTGACGGCCGGGGGCCTGGACGCCGATGGCCTGCTGAACGCCTACGGCACGGCCATGGGCGACAAGTTCGCGGGCCTCGTCCACGCCCTCACCAGCCTCCCCGGCGTGGACAGGCTGGTGTGGCGGCACGTGGGATCCCTCGCAGACAGGATGAGCAGCGAGCGCCTCGGCTACCGGCGGCGTCTGGTGTCCGAGCCCCCGGAGATGTACGGCGTGGACATCCTCTCCTGCCCCTACCACGAGCTGGCGAAGGCGCTGGGCGACGAGCGCGCCGTGCTGTGCATCTGCCACATGGACAAGGCCTACTCCCAGGGCTTCCGCCACATCCGCTACGAGCGCCATTCCGCAGTCTCGGAGGGCGCGGAGTGCTGCGCCTATCGCCTGCGCTACGATCCGGACAAGCGGTGACGCGCCGCCGTGCGTCAGTCCAGGGTTTCCCCTGACAGGGCGGCCTCCGCGGCCCCCATGATCCCGTCGACGTCGGCGCCGACGATGTCCAGGCCAACAGCCTCGATCTTCCGGACGTCCCGGATGCCATAGTAGCCCTGTGCCAGCGCCTTGACGTAGCCGAAGCCATACGCCTCCGGGACATAGTGCCCGCCCGCAGTGGTCACGTAATACAGCCTGTCCGCCCTGCAAAGGCCCACCGGCACGCCTTGTTCCGAGTACCTGAAGGTGATGCCCACCACGTTAACCAGCTCCAGGTACTGCTTAAGCGCGGCGGGAAAAGACAGATCCCAGTACGGGGCCGCGATAACGATGGTCTCCGCCCTGGAAAACTGCCGCGCAAGGTCAAACATCGGGTCAAGGAAATCGCCCCCGGCAATGAGCCGGTCGCGCCGGTTGAGATAGTCCTCGTCCACCGCGGGGAGGGCCATGCCCCCCAGGCGGAGCTCCTCAAAGGGCCTGTCCAGCTTCAAAAGCAGCTTCTCCGCCAGCTTCCTGGTCCTGGAGCCCCTGCGCACGCAGGCATTGATGTACAGGATCGGCCTTTCCATATCGCACCTCATTCAACTCATGTTTATTGGCTCCCGGCCCGGGTCCCGTCAGAGCGCTCCCCTGGGGCAATTCCGGACGCACTCCATGCAGAGAATGCACTCGGTGCCGTTCTTCCGGTTCCTGGAATTGTCCGTCACGTCCACGTCCATGGGACAGACGCGCCGGCACTTGCCGCAGGATACGCACTTTTCCGCATCGCACTTCACCCGTACCAGCGCGAAATAGCTCATGGGCTTCAGGAACACCGTAACGGGGCAGATGTACTTGCAGAAGGCGCGGTTGTCCCGGAAGGCGCAGGCCAGGGCGATCCCCACGGCGTAGTACAGGACGTTGCCGACGATGAACGCCCAAAACATGATCCTTTCGATGTTCCCCACACGGGCCAGGAACAGCGCGGCCACGAACGCCAGCGACAGCGCGAAGGCGACGTACCGGATCCAGCCCAGCTTCCTCCGGGGCCGCTGCGGCGCCTTGAAGGGCAGGAAGTCCAGCACCATCGCCGTCCAGCAGGCATAGCCGCACCAGCCGCGGCCAAAGATCAGCGGGCCGAAGATCTTGGCCACCGCGTAGTGGATCGTGGCGGCCTCGAATACGCCGGTGAACAGGTAGTACCAGAAGCCCTCGATCTGCATGTTCTCCCCGCAGATCAGACCCAGGTAGATCAGCATGTACAGCCCCACCAGCAGCTGCACCACGCGCCGCGCGTGCCTGTTGTTGCGGATGAACAGAAACGTCCCCAGCGCGATCGAACAGCCGATGTAGCTGAAGTTGAACAGGTAAAAGATATTGTCCTTGGTCAGCCACAGCGTGACGGCGACGGCCTCGAAGACCGCCAGCATCAGGATGGGCACGGCATATTTCTTCACGGTAAATTCCTCCACAGTCAGCGGTTAGCCCGGGCGCACCCCCTGATTTCCCGGGACGGCGGGTCAGCCAGCGCCGTTTCGGCGGCTCCGATGGCGCGTCACGCCCCGGCATGTCAGTCGTCGCGGCCCAGGTCCTTCCGGATCCTGGAGGAGATGTACTCGGCCACCGCTTGGCCGCCGCTGGCCCCCAGCTTCTGGATAAACGACAGGGCCTCCTGCTGCTTCGCCCGGGGCAGCTTCACCATCGCCGCAAGGATGGCCTCCGCGCTCCTCCACTTCTGCTGGCCGATCTCCCGGAAGCTGTCCGCCCCGGTGGACTCGAACAGCGAAAACACGATCTCCGTCATGGCGCGCCGGGCCTCTTCGTCGTTATGGTCCAGCCATTCGCTCAAAAACCGCCGGAACCACCGGCTCGCGTCGGACAGTTCGGCCCCGACGAAACGATTGCGTGAAACCTCCCAGCTGAAGCCGTCGTGCTGGAAGATGCCGTTCTGCGCGCTCTTGACCACGCGGTTCTCGGCCAGCGAAGAGAGCATCAGCCCGATGATGGAGGTTTCCGGGATGATTCGGACGAGCTTCGGCAGGATCCGCCGATAGCCCTCGGTCTGGAGCATCTCCTCGTGGAAGCCGGGCCCGTCGTTGTTGTAGACGGCCAGTAACCGGTCCTGCAGCGCCATATCGCAATGGGCCGCCGCGTAAACCGCCATGTTGCCGCCCTTGGAATGGCCGCCCACATGGATCGCGCCATCCAGCCGGCCGCCCACCCGGTTCAGGTATGCCGCGCTCCTGCGCTGCCCCTCGGTGTCCCGCAGGAAGCTGAGGTTGGCGTCCTCGCGCCAGCCCACCAACGTCCCGTCGGTGCCGCGAAACGCCACATAGGCGCTCCCGTCCGGCAGCAGGAACGTCACGGCGGCAAACTGCATCGCCTGTTCGGTGTCGGTCTCGTCCTGGTACCAGCACAGCTTCACGTCCCGGAAGCGCTCGCCCTCCAGCATCTTTTCCATCAAAAGCGGCGCCCTGGCCGTGAAGGATTTGCTCTCCAGGATCTCCTCGCGGTCGTGGGTTTGGAAGAAGGCGTCCGCGGCGTCCCGCAGCGGAACCGCCCGGCTGTCCATGGACGCGATCCCCCTGAAATCCGTATAGACCAGCTCCGAAAGCACGAGGTTGTCCACCTCGTTGAACGGATCGACGGCCAGGGGCACGTCGCAGCGCCACTCAAGATAGTCAAAGATATTCGCCATGCTCTGTCCTCTCATTTCCACGGCTTCGCGCCGCCCTATCGGGCCGCCGATGGCCGTTCATTCCACCGCGCCCATCAGCCGCAGCCAGAACCGGGCGTCCTCCACGGCCTCCCACAGCGGATAGGGCGAGGGCCCGCCGCCCAGGTATTCGCCCATGTCCAGGAGGATCGTGGCGATGGCGTACTCGTCCTGCAGGGTGTCCAGGAACAGCTCGCCCCGCCAGGTCTTGCGCAGGTCCCGCAGGTACTGGGTATCCAGGCAGCGATACTTTTCCGGCAGCTCCGGCATCAGCGCCCGCCGCCAGGGCCGGTTGTGTTCGTCCAGGCCGTAGAGCGTCCCGTCGCTCCACTCGCCCCTCTCGCCCCGCACGGTGATGTGCCGCGCGCGGATGTAGGAGCGATACTGCAGCGGCGCGAAGTCATAGATCGCCGTCCTGCCGCCCTCAAACGTCACCAGCACCTGGTCGCGCACCTCCTTCGCCACGCGCCCGTCCAGGATCGCGCCGTAGCGGGAATCGGTCTCCACGGCGGGGCCGACGCGACGCGCCCCGCGCAGCGTGTAGCCCTCGCTGCCCACCAGCAGCGCCCGGCGGATCAGGCTGGCGGCGTGGTAGTCGTGCACCAGGGAGATGTAGGCCGTCTGGGGCACGCCGATCAATCCCTGGCGCACGGCCTCCAGGCCCGCAGCCAGGATCGGCTGGCGGTGATACTGCTCGCAGCAGACGATCTTCGCGCCGGCCTCGCCCAGCGCCTCCAGCCGCTTTAGCTTTTCCTCGGTATCGCCCACCGGGGTCTCCGTCACCACCGGATAGCCCCGGGCGATCCACTCCTCCGCCACGTCCGCCACGTGGCCCCGGTCCACCGCCACCACGACGAAGTCCGGCCCGAAGGCCTCGGCGGCCTGGGCCGTCAGCACCGCGTCCACGCCGGTGTCCCGCTTCAGCTTCGCCGCCTTGGCCTCCGAACGGCAGAGGAACAGCGCCCGGAAAAGCTCCGGCCAGGTCCGGGCCACCCGGGCGAAGTACTCCGCCCGATAGCCCGAGCCCACGATCACATAGGAAGGCAAAGCTCCATTCCTCCCTTCGGGGCCTGCCGGCCCGCGCAACCGGCCTTCGGCCCGGGGTTCGCTAATCATTATAACTTGATTGTCGGCGTCTTTCCCTGCGGGAGCCGCCGACCCGCGCAACCGGCCTTCGGCCCGGTTCGCTAATCATTATAACGTCTGCAAATGGAATCGGCAAGCCGTTTTTTCCCGCCGAACGCCGCGGCTCGTCCCACTTTTGCAAGATCTGGCAGGCATTTTTGCCGCAACGGCGTAGCCCGTTTCCCGCGAAATTGAGAAAATATGCATGGAGGTGAGCCATGATGCAAAATGTACTGATCACCGGCACGGGCCGTCCCCAGGCCCTGGGCCACAACCTCGTCCGGCGGTATCTGGAGCAGGGCGACCGGGTCTTCGCCTGCGTCCGCGGGGAAACCGACGCCTTCGACGCTCTGCTGCGGGAATACCCCGAACAGCTCTCGGTCGTCGTCATGGACGTGGGCTCCACCCCGTCCGTCCGGGACGCCTTCGGCCAGGTCTCGGCGAAGGCGGATCATCTCGACACGATCATCAACAACGCGGTGACCACCGCCCCGGACTGCCAGAGCCACGTGATGGAGGCCGACCCGGATTACTTCGCGCGCAGCGTCAACGTGGACGCGGCGGGGCCGCTGCGGGTGATCCAGGCGTTTTACCCGCTGCTGAAGAAGAGCGAGGCCGCCCTGGTGGTGAACATCTCCTCCGAGGCCGGCAGCATCGGCGCCTGCTACCGCACCAACATGACGGACTACGCCGTGGCCAAGGCCGCGCTGAACATGGTCACCAAGACCGTCTTCAACGCCTGGAAGGGCGAGGACAACCTGAACATACTGTGCGTGCACCCGGGCTGGATGCGCACCAACGAGGGCAATCGGGAAGCGCCGCTCATCCCCTATGACCACGCCGAGACCCTGCGCCGGCTGTTCGAGGCGCGCCGCCGCGTGAAGGACGGCGACCTGTTCATCACCTACGCCGGGGAGGCCTATCCCTGGTGAGGCGGGGCGTCCCGCGGA
Source organism: uncultured Eubacteriales bacterium (assembly GCA_902765395.1). Taxonomy (GTDB): domain Bacteria; phylum Bacillota; class Clostridia; order Christensenellales; family Aristaeellaceae; genus UBA2862. The sequence continues at coordinate 6,820 of CACWZP010000001.1, read as the reverse complement.
GAGGGGCTGTCCAAAAACTCTGTCACACATTTGCAGGGGCGCCGTAGCAGCGCCCCTGCGTCTGTCCAATCCACGCGTATTCACTTTGAAGCCGCTTCCCGCGCGCCGTTCAGTCGATCATCGTGGCGCGGAACTGGGACGGCGAGCACCCCTTCACCTTGCGGAACGCCCGGTTGAAGGAGGAGATGCTGGAGAAGCCGGATTCGAAGGCGATGTCGATGATGTGCAGCTTGGGGTTGGGGAACAGGCTCTCCGCCAGCTTGATGCGCTCGGTGGTGAGGAAGTCCACGAAGGTCATGTTGGTGTAGCCCTTGAACAGGTGGGCAAAGTGGGACTTGCTGACGCCCACCTCGCTGGCCACCTCGTTCAGCGTCAGGGGCTTGACGCAGTTCTCGGTGATGTACAGGCAGGCCTCGGCCATCAGCTTCGTGTTGGCCTGCTCCGTGCTGGCGCCGGCGGCGGCGTCCGGCTGGGCCGACATGCACAGCCGCCCCACCCGGGCGAAGAACTCCAGCAGGCTGGCGTAGGCGCGCACCTCCCGGAAGGGATCGTCGGAGTGGTAGCTCTCGTCGATGGCCCTCACGCAGCGCAGCCTGTCCTCGCTGGCCGCGTCCCCCGGCACATGGCGCACGCAGTTGCAGCGGGACAGCTGGGGCAGCACGCGGCTCAGCTCCCCCATCACCGCCAGCAGTGCGATGGGGAACTGGATAATCAGGAAGGAGTCCTCCGTCACGTAGTGCACCGCGTGCAGGTCGCCGGAATAGACGATGGCGATGTCGTTCTCGGCCAGGGCGTAGCGGGTGAAGTTGATGGTGGCCGCGTTGCCGTCCTTCAGGCTGACCAGCACCTCCACATAGGGGTGCCAGTGCACGGTATCAAAATAATTCGTATCCACCTTGCGGGACACGTTGATCTTCGAGCCGCCGCTGAAGATCAGGTTCTCATAATACTTGTTGATTCCCATGGTGATGCCCTCGCGCGCCGTTCCCATATCCGGCTACTCAACCGTTTACATGTATTCTATCATATTTTCCCCGTTTTTCAAGCGCCGCCGCATTTTTGCGCACAAAATGCCCTCGGCCCGCTGCAAATCTTCGCAATTTATGCGCAGGCCCTTCGGATTTTCTGAGCAACGTTAAGTGTGTGAACGTGATATTATGATTGTGTAATCAATCCCATGCAACAGGAGGCTGCCATGCGGACGTTCAACGTGGGCCTGCTGGGCTGCGGCGTCATCAGCCGCACCTACGCGGCGGACATCAAGGCGTTCTATCCCCGGCTGAACATCGTGGCCTGCGCGGACGTGAACCGCTCGCTGGCGGAGAAGCTGGCCCGGGAGTTCGACATCCCGAAGGCCTGCGTGACCGAGGAGCTGCTGAAGGACGAGGCGGTGGAGATCGTCGTCAACCTGACGCCGCCCCAGCTGCACGTGGCGCTGGATCGGCAGATCATCGCCGCCGGGAAGCACCTGTTCAGCGAAAAGCCCTTCGCCCAGAGCGTTTCCGCCGCCCGGGAGATCCTCACCCTGGCGGAAAAGGCGGGCGTGCAGGTGGGCTGCGCGCCGGACACCTTCCTGGGCTCCGGGCTGCAGAGCCTGCGCTGGTACCTGGACAAGGGTCTGATCGGCAAGCCCTTCTTCGTCACCGCCAACATGACCACCTTCGGCTACGAGACCTGGCACCCCAACGTGGAGCCCTTCTACAAAAAGGGCGCGGGGCCTCTCTACGACATGGCGCCCTACTACCTGTCGGCCATCGTCTCGCTGCTGGGGCCCATCGAGTCCGTCGCGGCCTACGGCACCCGGGGCCTCGAGAAGCGCCATCTCTACCTGGGCCCGCGCGCCGGCGAGGAGATCGCGCCGGAGATCCCCACCCACTACACCGCGATCCTTCGGCTGGTGAGCGGCGCGGTGGTGAACCTGAACGTCAGCTTCGACATCTACCGCTCCACGCTGCCGATGTTTGAAATCTACGGCGACGGCGGCACGCTGACCTATCCCGACCCCAACTTCGGCGGCGGCGCGCCCAGGGTGTACCGCAAGGAGCAGTACCTGGACCCCCTGTTCCGGGACACGGACGAGGCCCGCGCCCGGAAGGAGACCTTCTACGAGCTGCCGGAGCTGTTCCCCCGGCCCAAGGACTACTCCCGGGGCATCGGCGTGCTGGACTTGGCCCGGGCCATCGAGACGGGACGGCCGAACCGGGCCGGCGGCGAGCTGGCGACCCACATCACCGAGGCCATCGAGGGCCTGATCGAATCGGCGGAGACCGGCGCGTTCTACCGGATGTGCACCGGCTGTGAAATTCCCGAACCCATTGAACCGGGCCAGGCGCTCGGCGAGATATAGTTGAAAGAGCAGAGGAGGATATTTATGGCAGGAGTTGTTGGAACGCACCTGTTCGCGCAGGTGGGCTTTATCGTCAAGGACGTGGAGACGACGAAGCGCAAGTGGGCCGCCTTCCTGGGCGTGGACGTGCCCGAGACCCAGCCCGTGGGCGATTATTCGGTGACCGGCACCACCTTCATGGGCCAGCCGGCGCCGGATGCGGGCTGCCTGATGGCCTTCTTCGACGTGGGCCCGGGCCTGCAGCTGGAGCTGATCCAGCCCAACGAGGCGCCCTCCACCTGGAGGAACTTCCTGGACGAGCACGGCGAGGGCATGCACCACATCGCCTTCCAGGTGCGCGATTCCGCCCAGCAGGTGAAAAACGCCGAGGCGGCGGGCCTGAAGCTGGTGCAGCACGGCGTGTACGGCGACGGCAGCGGCGAGTACAACTACCTTGACGCGCCGGAGCTGAAGTGCATCGTGGAACTGCTGGAGAGCTACCGGAAGTAGCCCACAGCATGATATAGTCAGTCAAACCAAACGACATCAAGGAGGCAATCATCATGAAGAAGACCCTCGCAATCCTGCTGGCCTGCCTGCTGCTGGCCGCGATGCTCCCCGCCGCGATGGCGGAGGAGGCCGAACTGATCTGGTACGGCTGGACCCCCGGCTCCCCCGTGAACGAATCCTTCATCGAGGCGTTCAACCAGACCTATCCCGACATCCACGTCACCTGGAAGCAGATCTCCATCGACGACTACGACGCCACCATCAAGCCGGCTCTGGCCAACCAGGGGGGCGTGGACCTGTTCCAGTGCTCCGCGGGCTCGGCCAACGGCGGCATCGAGATCTTCGCCAGCCAGGCCATCGACCTGACCCCGGCCCTGATCGAGGCCCTGGGCGAGGACTACGCCGACAAGATCAGCGAGACCTCCCTGACCACCATGACCGTGAACGGCGAGCTGAAGGCCCTGGGCGTGGGCACCGTGTATGCCGGCAACCTGTGGATCAACAAGGACCTGTTCGACAAGTACGAAGTGGCCATCCCCACCGACATGGAATCCTGGAAGGCCGCCGTCAAGACCTTTGAAGACAACGGCATCATCGGCTTCGTGCAGGGCGCGGGCCAGGGCGCCTTCAACATGGACACCTTCCACGCCATCTGTGACAACGTGAACCCCGGCCAGTTCACCAAGGCCTGCCGCGGCGAGGTGGAGTGGACCGACGAGACCTTCGTCACCGGCCTGAACCTGTGGAAGAGCCTGTTTGACGAGGGCATCATGCAGCCCGGCGCGCTGGGCATCCAACAGTATCCCGAGGCCAACAACATGTTCCTGTCCCAGCAGGCCGCCATGGTGATGATGGGCTCCTGGTACACCATGAACACCCTGCCCGACACCATGCGGGCCAACATGGAGGCCGCTTCCTCCACCGACGAGCCCTTCACCATGATCCCGATCAACTTCCCCGACCTGGCCGGCACAGGCAACGTGGGCTACATGTTCAGCGACATCGACTACGCCACCGCCGTGGCCGCCGCGGGCGAGAACATCGACGCCGCCACCAAGTTCGCGGTGTGGCTGGGCGCCTCTGAAGAGGGCCAGCAGCTGATCGCCGACTCCCTGAACGTGGTGCCCGTGCTGAAGACCGCCACCCCCAACTGGGACGCCGTGCAGCTGGTGAACCCGGACGCCCAGAACGAGGCCGTAAAGGACTACCTGGCCAACGCCATGTCCAACGCCGACAACCCCCGCTTCGGCGAGATCAGCGCCGACCTGAACCAGGCGATGATGGACGTGCTGGCGGGCGTGGCCTCCGGCATGATGAGCGCCGAGGAGGGCTGCGAGTACCTGGCCGAGGTGCAGGCCGAGCAGTAAGGCAAACAACGGGGCTGTCTCAAAACTGAGGCAGCCCCAATGAATTGCGCCTTCGGCGCGTGAATTGTCCTTTGGACATGAATTGCGCTTTGGCGCGTGAGAAGGGAGACAGGGCCATGAATGACAGGGCAGCGCCCATGAAATTGAAGCGAACCAACGGGCTGATTTGGATTCTTCCCGCGTTTCTCTTCCTGGTCATCATCATCTACTACTCCATGTTCTTCACCTTCAACCTGTCCACCATGGAATGGGACGGCCTCAGCCCGGACCAGACCCGGGTGGGCCTGGCGAACTTCGCCAAGCTGTTCAGGGACAAGGTGTTCTGGAAGTGCCTTCAGAACACGGTGGTATACTTCGTCATCACCTTCGTGATCCAGAATTCCCTGGGCTTCATATTCGCGGCGATCCTGCACACGGACGTGAAGCTGGCCACGCTGCACAAGTGCCTGATCTTCATCCCGACCATCCTGGCCCCGGCCACGATGGCCCCGGTGTTTCGGCTGCTGTATTCCCCCCAGGGCATATTGCAGAGCTTCTTCAACTGGGCCCACATCCCCATCACGGTGGACTGGCTGTCCCGGCCCAACACGGCGCTGTACGTGCTGATGTCGGTGGCCATCTGGGAGTTCACGGGCATGAGCTTCATCCTCTACTATGCCGCCATGAGCCAGATCGACATGGAGATGCTGGAGGCGGCGCGCATCGACGGCGCGGGCAACCTGCGCACGCTGTGGAGCATGGTGCTGCCCAACTGCCGGGGCACCACGGTGTCCATGGCCATGCTGGGCGTGATCGGCGCGCTGAAGACCTTCGACATCCCCTACCTGATCACCACCGGCGGGCCGATGCACGCCACGGAATTCCTGGGCACCTACATCTACCGCCAGGGCATCCGCCAGTCCCACCTGGGCTACGCGGCGGCCATATCGGTGATGCTGCTGGTGCTGGCGGTGGCGGGGGCTTACCTGACGAACCGGGCCAACAAAGGGGGCGGAAAGCATGCTTGAGGTCAGAAGCGTCAAGAGCAAGATCCTTTTGCAGCTGCTACTGTTCATCATGACGGTGCCCTATGTGCTGCCGCTGATCCAGATGGTGGCCGGCTCGCTGGGCGGGCGGGGCTTTGCCAACTACAAGGCCGTGTGGGACACCGGCGTGGTGCCCACCTTCTTCCGCAACTCCGCCATCATCTCCGGCGGCGTGATCCTGCTGGTGTACGTGTTCAGCATGACGGCGGGCTTCGGCTTTTCCAAGCTGCACATCTTCGGCAAGGAGGTCTATTTCTGGCTGATCCTGGTGGCGCTGACGCTGCCGGAGGTCATACTGCTCACGCCGCTGTTCGTCACGTTCCAGAAGCTGAGGATGTACAACACCTTCTTCTCGGTGATCTTCCCCCAGACGGCGCTGCAGATGCCGTTCACGATCCTGCTGACCCGGAACTTCCTGGACGGCGTGCCGGACGAGCTGATGGAGGCCGCGCGCATCGACGGCGCCAACACCTTCCAGCTGTTCGTCAGCATCATCATCCCGCTTACCAAGCCCATCGCCTCGGCAGTGATCGTGCTGACGCTGATCAACTCCTGGAACGCCTACCTGCTGCCGCTGCTGTTCCTGCAGAGCCCGGCCAAGCAAACCGTGACGCTGCTGCCCCAGTTCTTCCAGGGCGAGTTCACCAACGACCAGACGAAGATCCTGGCGGCGGCGGTGATGACGGCCATCCCCGAGATCGCGGCCTACCTGTGCATGCAGAAGAACTTTGAAAAGGGCATGAGCGCCGGCGCGCTGAAGTGACGGCGCGAGGGCGACAATCGACAGAATAAGGAGGCGGGCAGCATGGCGCTGTCATCGACGAAAATCATCAAGGTCATCGTGGTCACGGACGACCTGGACAGGACGGTCTCGGCCTATCGGACGCTGCTGGGTATGGACCGGGAGCCGGAACCGGCGGACCTTCCCCACAACCAGGTGCGCGCGCCCTACACGCGCTACCTGGGCCGGGACATCACCGACACCCCCATGAGGGCCGCCAGCGTCTGCAGCGAAAACTTCTGGTTTGAGATCATCCAGCCCCTGGGCCACGACGACCCCTGGGCGGCCTGGCTGAAGGCGCACGGCACCTCCATCTGCTCCATCTGCCTGATGACGGACGGCCCCATCGAGGCGGACGAGGCCGTGCTCGAGGGCGCGGGCTTCCAGTCCATCTTCAAGCAGGAGAAGGGCTACGAGGCCTACGAGTACTTCGACACCTCTGCGGCCCTGGGCACGCTGCTGGAGATCAAGGAGCGGTATTGACAACCGCGACAGCATAAAAAGAAAACCGGAGCGATGCGCTCCGGTTCTTTCTTCATGTTGAAATGGTCAACAGACTGCAGGCTTTATCGGCAGTCTGTTGATTACACCTTCTCAAACCGGATGACGTTCCAGCTCAGCGCGGGCAGCTTCACCTGCGCCTGGCCGCCGTCCACCGCGCCGCCGGGGCCGGCCGTGGGGGCCACGTTCTCCGGGTTCTCCTCGGTATTCACGGCCTTCACGTCGTCGTGGTGCAGGAGGATGTGCTCGGAAATCTTCATGTCACCGAAGGCTCGCAGGTCGATATCGAGGCAGAAGTCCTCGGCCATGT